>NZ_VFVH01000005.1:0-367664 GCF_006442685.1 Mesorhizobium sp. B2-4-7 | reverse complement strand
CATCATTAGCTTGCCAAATGTCGTCAGTCCCGGCGGGGCAACGGCATTCTGGTCGATCCCGAGCAACAGGGTATGCAGCGTGCCTTTCCTGACCAGCACATAGATGACGGCGAGCCAGGCTTCCCCTCCGCGCAATCCGAAGATGCGCACCGAGCCGTCGGCCAGGCCATGCAGCGCGGCATCTCGGTAGAAGTCGACGACGGGTTCCTGCGTCAAAAGGTCGAAACGGCCGAGCTCGCGAAACCGCTTCAGTCGCAGTTCAAGGAGCGTGTCAAAGAGCGTTTCCGTAAGCGCCGGCGTGTCGGCCTCGACCAGGCTCAGGCCGCCGAGCTTTTCGAGGCGGCGGCAATGCTTGTGAAAGCTCTTGGCGAAGGAGGGCCTGCAGATGCGCTTGATAAGCGTTTCCGGTTCGCCGTGCAGGACAAGGCCGGAGGTGATCTGGAGGGAATCGTGCGCCGCCGAAAGCAGCGCCAGAGGATTGGCGACTCGTTGGATCTGTTGCGGGATTCCCAAGATATGGATGCGATCCGCCGGTGGCAGCACGGCGCGGACTGCCGCCCATGCGGCGTCGGCGCCTTGCCTGGTCCATGCCCTGTCATCCGCCAGCAGCGGTGCCGAATAATCGCAGACGCCGCAGCTCAGCCATTCGATCACGGAGTGGCCCAGCGCCCGGCGCCGCATCAGCGGCAAAAGCATGACCGGCGCGCCCGTGGCGGCGTCGTTGACCTCGACGACAAGCAGTTCCGCGCCTTTGGGCATCAGCCGTTTGGCGATCCCCTCGACCCACGCATAATGCTGATGCGCGGTGCACACGCCATCGGCCTGAAATCGCAGCCAGAGCGGCTTTACAGTGTCGAGGCTGGTGTGCAGCCGGGCTTTGAAGCGCGCGGCTGTACCGGCGCTGGCGGCAGTCGGGGACAATAGCCCGTCGGATAGATCCGTGTTGGGAGCCGTTCCCGTGGCTTGCCACATGCTTCTCCTGTCCTCCCGGCCGGCCATAAACATCGTCCACGCAAGCAGTGTAAATCCCGCCAACTCAGGACCGCCTCGGGCAGCCGTGTGTTGGAGCGCACGAAAGCCATGGTTGCGGACCAATGGCAGCGCTTGCGATACCCCCGCATCGTAAACCACGGCAAAGTTCGGTCAGGACCAGACCTTTGGCGCCCATTATGTTCGTTGCTTTCGCCTACCGGCCGATGGCCGAACTAGTCGAACCTTTGCCCGCGTGCCCAGCTCGTCGACCTGCCATGAGGCCCGGTGAGACGTTGGGCACTTGCGCTCAGGTCGATCGCTAGCATCAAAGCATGAACGGTGCGTTGATGGACACTCAGAAATTGCACCGATCGGTCGTGCCACGTCGGGGCCATTCGTGAGACCACGCCGACGACAAACAGGGGCCTTCCCGCCGTGCGTCCGTTACATCCTCACTGCCTCGCCTGCCACCGGTCTCTGCTACCGTTTTACCGGGGCGAACGGGACCGACCGCCGCCACCCGCCCAACCATCTGTCGCGCTGTTGGTCCGGGTGCTCGATGTTCCATATGCGGTGACGCGCGAAATACCATGATGCCGCAAGGACGAAGATTTCGGAGACCGCGGAACCCAACAGCGACCACGGCGGAGGCGCGATTGCCAGCAGGATTGCGATCAGCGCCAGCCCGACGACTGCGCCACCGGTCGTGATGAAGGCGACGGTCCGGAAATCGCCGAGGATCTCAAGGATGATGCGAGGCATGACATAAAGCATGACCGGGATGAAATTCGCGATCACGAAAAGTCCGATGAATCCGACCGAGGCATCCTGGAGGGCCTGGGATTTTATCATCGGCAGGACGAATAGGATGGCACATCCATAGACGAGGCCACCGATCCCCATGACCAGCGACCAGATCTTCGCTTGCGCCCAGACACGGCTTGTTTCGTTATTGCGCATCAGCTTCGCCAGCTCCGGCTGCGTCATGTTGAAGAGAGCAAGGCTGATGATGCGCAGTGGGGCAAACAGCACGAGGACCGCCGCCAGCGGCGCGTAAGCGGCGGGTCCGGCAATGCCCGCGACCAGCAGGGCCAGGCATTGACCCTGGATGTTCGTGGTGGTCGCGCTGAACGCCGACCAGCGCAGCTGCGGCCAGAGCCTTGTATAGCGGCGGCGCGTCGGCATGCGGAAGCTGATGCGAGGTGTGCGGCGCGCCAGCCGAACCAGGACGACGATACCGAGTAGATTTGCGGCCGCAAGCGCATAGAACACGGTTTGCAGCGCGTCCTTCGCCAACCACATGGTCAGTCCGGTCAGGATGATGCCGGTGATCGTGAAAGCGGCGTCGCTGATGGAGACGATCACCTGCTGGCGCCGAGCGAACAATGCCGTGCGCATGTGGCTGCGCAGCGACCATGCGCCGACGAAGCAGCCCGCGGCGATGCCGCTCGGATCGCCCAGCAGATGCATCAGGATCGCCGTGCCGACCGCCATCAGCAGCGACACTACCAAAGCCGCTGTTCCGAAGGCCACGTCATGGGCATCGACGCCGGCACTGTTGGTGCTCTTGCCCATCCATATCGAGGCGGGGACGGCAGTGAGCGAGCGGATGTACGACAGGCCGACGCCGCCCATCACCATGCCGATGGCGAAGAGACCGTAACCTTGCGCCGACAGTATGTGCAGCAGCGCGATGTTGAGGGCAAAGTGAAAGCCGCTCTGCATCGCCTCGCCGCCGACCATCAGCACGAGGCGTCGCAGCAGATGGACCGGGAATTTCACGGCCGGGTCTCCGCCTGGCGGGCGGTTGCCGGCCTGCCCGGCCTCGCCATCGTCACTTTCAGCTTGTCGGCGGCGATCGCCGCGATCGCGGCCGCTGCGACCGGTTCGCTGAAGACTGTCTCGTAGCGCGCACGGCCGGCGGCAATAAAACCGCGCCAGGCCTCGGGCCGCAGGATGATCGCCTGCAATTTCGCGGCAAGGGCGGCGGCGTTGTTCGGCGGAACATGCCAGCCGGTCTCCCCGTCGCTGACCACCTCGACCAGCCCGCCGATCGCCGATACCAGTGGCGGCCGACCATAGGCCATCGCCTCGATGGCGACGCGGCCCAGCGATTCCGGGCGCCGCGACGGAACGGTGACGATGTCGGCCCAGCGGTAGTGTTGCGAGGGGTCCGATATGAACGGCAGCACGCTGACGCGATCGGCCAATCCCATGGTGTTCACCAGCTCGGCCAAGGCCAGTTCGCGCTCGGTGCTTTCGAAAGCGCCGCCCACCAGCCGCACTTCTATGCGCGAGCGCAATTCCGGCGGCATCGAGGCGACCGCCTCGAGCAGCACCTCCTGGCCCTTGATCCTGTTGATGCGGCCGAGCAGCAGCACCCGCAACGGCCGGCTGCCGTCATAGTGCATCGGCTCGACCGCAGGCGGGCCGGCAACGCCATTATAGACCACATGCGTGCGTGAACGTCCGGCAATGCCGAAAGCGGCGCGCGTGGCGCGTGAATTGAAGATCAGGTCGGCATGGCTCCAGCGCATCAAGGCGACCAGGATCGTGCGCATGAAACCTTCGGGGATCTCGTGGATATGCAGGACAGCCTTGTGAGGCAGCAGGCGGGCGGCCAGCGCATAGTCGGCCACGATCGAGGTGTTGACATAGACCAGATCGCATTGCCTCAAACGTCGCCATGCCCGCCATAAGGCCAGCGGCAGGCGCGCCATCTCGACGGTCGCGAGGCGCAGGATGGCTTGGCGCCGCAACACCCAGAGCGGCTCGAAGACGATCCGGCTGGCATGCGGTTCGAGGATCTGCACGATCGGCCCGCTGCGCGGCAGCACGACTTCGATGTCGGCGGACGGAAACGCGGCGCGCAGGGCTGCGACGCTTTCCGCGAAGCTTCGGTCGGAGCCATAGAGTTCGTAGCCCTGATGAACGCAGGCAATCCGCATCTTAATATCCCGCCAGGTTCATACCCCATCCAGCATCGCGCGAGGCGGATGGCTGCCGAAGTCCAGGAGCAAGGATCATGCCCGGTCCGCTTTCCCAGACGGTTAGGCCGAGGAACCCCGGCAACGCCTCGTTTCGATACAGATACGCCCGGAAAGTTGACCGATAATGAAACAACTCCGGCGTTTGGTAAGAATTTTTTACGACGTTCTGCGACAGTTGCTCCCACTCTTGCCCGGCTGGAAGTCGCAGGGTGGGTTCTGGTGCAATGAACATTCCGGAAAGTCCCGTCGGCCATGACATCAAAGCCCTCCATCCTGATCCTGGGAACGCGCGGCATACCCGCGGCCCATGGCGGTTTTGAAACCTTCGCCGAGAAGCTGGCGCTTTTCCTCGCCGGACGCGGCTGGAGGGTCGGCGTTTACTGCCAGGACGAAGTCGAGCGTGTCGAGCACAGGGCGCGCAGCGAAACCTGGCGCGGCATCGAACTCATCCACATCCAGGTCGCCTCGAAAGGTCCGCGCGCGACGCTGGAATTCGACTGGCAATGCGTGCGCGATGCCGTGCGGCGGCCCGGCGTGTGCCTCGTGCTGGGTTACAATGGCGCGCTTTTCCTGACCTGGCTCAGGCTGATGCGGCGCAAGATCATGACCAACATGGACGGCATCGAATGGCGCCGCCCCAAATGGGGCCTGGCGGCGCGAAGCTGGTTCTGGCTCAACGAATGGATCGGCGCCTGGACCTCGCATCGCCTCGTCGCCGATCATCCTGTCATCGCCGATCATTTGGCGACACGCCGGCCGCGCAGCGCGATCGTCACCATCCCCTATGGCGGCGATCCGGTGACGACGGCGCCGGAGGCACCGGTCAGGGCGCTCGGGCTCGAACCTGGAAAGTACCTGATCTCGATCGCACGCATCGAGCCCGACAACAACATCCTGCCGATCGTCGAAGCCTTTTGCAGCAAAAAGCGCGACATGAAGCTGGTGGTGCTTGGAACGCTCTCGGATGAAATCCCCTATCACGCCGCCATCCGCAAGGCCGCGAACGGCTCGGTGGTCCTGCCCGGGGCCATCTATGACCAGGCGACCGTGAAGGCGCTGCGGTACCACGCGCGCGCCTATATGCATGGCCACACGGTCGGCGGCACTAACCCGTCATTGGTCGAGGCGCTGGCGGCCGGCAACATGGTGATCGCCCACGACAATCCCTACAACAGGTGGACCGCGGGCGCCGCCGCCCTCTATTTCACCGATACCGGCACTTGCGCCGGCCGGATCGATCGGGCCATCGAAGACGACGCCCTGGTCGAGAGTTGCGGTGAGGCCGCCAGGGCGCGCGCCCGCGAAGCCTTCCGCTGGGAAGACGTGCTGCTGGCCTATGAGAATGAAGCCTTCCGGCTGCTCGGCGTCGTCGCCGGCGAGGCCGTTCCGGTCGACCATCCCTCGCACGCATGACGACGTGGTCGCGCCGGCGGGTTCTCGGAGCGGCGCTGTCCACGGCGGCGTTGTTCGCGCCGCTTTCTCCCGTGTCGTCCAGCCTGGCCGCCACCGGCGAATGGCGCTTCCGGCGCGGCGTCAACGCCTTCCCCTGGTTTTCGCTGACGCGCGAATTCCCCGCACCCCGTACCGACTACGACTGGCCTCCATTCCAGCAGCGGCCGGTCCCGACGGCGGCCGATCTGCGCAGGCTGCGCGCGACGGGTCTCGATTTCATCCGCCTGCCGGTCGATCCCGGCCCGTTCCTGGCCGGCGATGCCGGCACGCGCGGCCGTTTGCTGGCGATGCTCGATCGGGCCGTCACCGCCGCCCTCGACGCCGACCTCGGCATCATCGTCAACGTGCAGGCCAATAGCGCGACCCACTATTGGAATCCGGACCGCATGGTCTCCAGCACTGCCGCGCCCGCCTTCGATCTCTATCGGACGCTGATCGGCGAGCTTGCCGGCCGGCTGGCGCGGTTTCCATCGGGCAAGGTCGCGCTGGAGCCGGTCAACGAGCCGCAGCAATCCTGCGAGTCCAACGTCTGGTCGCAGGTCCAGTTCGCGCTCCTGACCGAAGCCAGGGCATCGTCCGTTACCCTGCCGCTGGTCGTGACCGGTGGCTGCGGCTCCATGGTGAGCGGGCTGACCGCGCTCGATCCGGCGCCGCTCTCGCCCTTCGAACCGATCCTGTTCACCTTCCACTTCTACGAGCCCTACCTGTTCAGCCACCAGGGCGCGCCGTGGATGAGCGAACCCGTCTACCGTTCGCTCAACAACGTGCCGTGGCCCGCCTCGGCCGGTTCGCTCGAGGCGACGCTGGCTTCGGTGCGGGCGCGCATGGCCGAGGGCGCCGAAATCTCCGAAGCGGACAAGAAAGCCGCCTACGCGGAAACCGAGCGCGTGCTGAAGGTCTATTTTGACGCCCAGCCCGGCCGCTGGTTCATCGACAAATACCTTAGCCAGGCGCGCGATTGGGCGGATAGCCATGACATCGCGCCCGAACGCATCATCATGGGCGAGTTCGGCGCGCTGCGCACCGACGCCCGCTATGTCGCCGCGCCCGATCCCGACCGCGCCCGCTACATCGCCGACGTCAGGCAAAGCGCAGAGTCGTTCGGCTTTGCCTGGGCCTTCTGGGCCCTCTTCGACGGCATGGGCATGATGGACGACACCACGCGCGCCCTGGACCCGGCGATGATCGAGGCGCTTGGGCTGGAGATGCCGGGCTAGACGGCCTATCCCCGTTGCTTGTCCTTGCTTCCGTCAAGCGGAGGCAGCGATCGCCGAGGCGAAGTCGCGATATGGGCGCAGTGGGCGTCCGAGCAAGGCAGTCAGGCGCTCGACGTCGCCGGCCTCAGGCAGCATCCCGTTGGTCAAGAACCGCTCGCCCATCAGGCGCATGTCGTAGGCCATCCAGGCGGGCAAGAGTTGCTTGAGATTTTGCTCGAAGCCTTCGGTATTGTCGCCGCCGTAGTTGATCGGGCGGCCAAGCACCTCTGACCAGATTGCGGCGATATCCGTCCCGGTCAGTGTCTCCGGGCCGACGAGGTTGATCCGGTCGAGCACAAGCGGCTCCGCAGACTGTTCGCGGCGCAGCAGCTCGAGGGCGGCGATCTCGGCGATATCACGCACGTCGATCATGGCGAGCCCTTTGGCGCCGATCGGCATTGGGTAGGTGCCGTAGCCGGTGATGACGTCTTCGATCATCAGATCGTTCTGGATGAAGTAGGCCGGGCGCAAGATCGTAGCCTTGAAGTCCATCTCCTCGATCATCCGCTCGACGCCGAACTTGCCCGCGAAATGGGGTACGTTCACATAGACGTCAGCGTGGACCACAGACAGATAGACGATCCGCTCGATGCCGGCAGATCGGGCGACGTTGAGCGCGACCAAAGCTTGGGTGAATTCGTCCGGTACCACGGCGTTCAAGAGGAACAGAGTGGAGATTCCGGACATGGCTTTCCGCAGCGAATCGACATCGAGAAAATCGCCTTGCACGACGGAGACACCTGCCGGGAAGTTGGCTTTCGACGGATCGCGGACGAGAGCACGCACATCGGCGTCGCGCTTGACGAGATGTTCGACGACTTGGCGCCCAATATTGCCCGTGGCGCCGGTAACGAGAATGGTCATGAAATTTCTCCTGTTGGATTGCTTGACAGCTCCAATATGTGTGGCTCACTAATAGCCCAACAGGCGGAAATTTTAGACACGTCGTCTCGCTGGTGGAACACACATGGACCTCCTTGCCCTCGCCGATTTCAATCTCGTTGCCCGTCATGGCGGCTTCGGCAAAGCGGCAAGGGCCACCGGCCGGCCCAAGGCAACCCTGTCCCGGCGCGTTGGCGAACTGGAAAGCAGTCTTGATCTGCGCCTGTTTGAACGGGGCGCGCGTAACCTCAAGCTCACCGAAGAAGGACGGGCGCTCTTCGAGCGGACGGGAGCGTTGCTCGCCGAACTCGACGAGACCGCTTCGGCGATTGCCTCGGGCGGTCAGAGACCGAAGGGGAAGCTGCGGATCAGCGCGCCTTTGCATTTTTCTCAGACCGCGATGGGAAGGATCGCTGCGGGTTTCGCCCTCAAATATCCGGAGGTGAGGCTGGAGGTCACGACCGAGGACCGGGCCGTGGACATGATCGAGGAAGGCTATGACCTTGTGATCCGGGTCAATCCGGATCCCGACGAAAGCCTGGTCGGACGGGCGTTTCTGCGCGATCGCCTGGTCGTGGTGGCTCGCCCCGACCTTCCTCGCCCGACCGGTGGACTCGCCGCTCCTGGCGTTGCGCGCGGGGCAGGCGATCTGCAGACATTGCACGTGAAGACACAAGGCGGCCGGTCAACGATCAGGATCGAGCCGGTCGTCGCCTTGTCGACGCTCATCATGGTCCGGGACGCGGTGCGGGCCGGCGTCGGTGCGGCACATCTTCCCATTTCGTTGGTCAGCCACGACCTGGCTGACGGGACACTGGTAAGTTGGGGGGAGATCGACGGCCCCGAGATCGCTCTATGGACGCTCTACCCCTCTCGACGGCTACTCAGCGCGCGAGTGTCGGCGTTCATGGACTTTCTAAAACAGGCCTTCCCGAACGGGACGCCCGACGAACTGGCCGCCTATATTGGCAGGTGACGACCGCACCCGCTTTCGGGCGTGGAAAGCCTTGAAGCACTTTCCCGGCGTCCTGGCTGAGCCCCATGTCACATGCCGACGTCTTGGCGAAACGCGGGGGAACCTGCCGCTAGCGGTGGAGAGGCAGCCCTCTTCGGGGGTCGTCTCCAGTTACGCGCGCTGCTTGCGTCTTTTGCCGCGCCACCGCCCGCGCCGGCCGGTACAGCACCAGCGCCAGCACCACGAATTTGGTCAACAGCGTCGTCTTGGAGGCGAGGGTCTCGGAGGTGTTGAGCAGGATCAGCCAACCCAGCATGGGCAGCCAGATGCCGGGATGGCAGCGGCGTGCCACCTCATGCATGAACAGCACGAAGCCGAACAGCATCAGCAGGGTAAAGAAAGCGCCCTGATAGAGCACCATGCGTATGATCGGGTTCTCGATGCCTTGTTCCAGGCCGTTGATGCGGCGCATGCTTTCGATCAGATCGATATCAGGCCCCACGATCAGGTCGCCCAGCCCCAGATTCTTGAAGAGGTCGAACATTTCGACGCGGGCATTGGCGCTGCCGCTGTCGGACACGAAGCGTTCCAGCAGCGCGTCGAAGAAGCCGTAGGAAAAGAGAAGGGCGACCGCCACCGGCAGCAGCGTGGCGAGCAGGACCGCAAGGGCCGCGCCCAGCAGGCTGACGCGTCCATGCCGCAGATAGGCCACGCCCCTGAAAAGCAGATAGATGCCGCCGAGCGCGAGCGTGATCACCATCGCCGAACGTCCGCCGAACGCGACCAGCGCCGCGGTTTGCAGGCCGATCAGCGAAAGCCGCAGCGGCATCGACAGCGACCGTGAGCCGGAGAGCAGCGCCAGCACATAGACCGCGGTGATCGTGGCATTGGCCAGCGGATGGCCCTGAAGCGCGGTCGAGCGCAGGTCCGTGAACACCTCGCCGTCGAGCCGGTAGGGAAACACCAGCGTCTTGGTCGCGAACTCGAACAGCGCCAGCACCGCATTCGCCGACATCACCGCGTGAACGACCGTCTGCAGCCGCGCGAAGGTCCGGTCGTCGTCCTCGGCCAGCATCAGCACCAGCAGCGCCGCCGTCACGAACGTATCGACCATGCCCGCCATGCCCGGGCGATGCCTGACGACGACCACCACCAGGAGCACGACCGAGATGACCGCCATCAGCGCGCTGGCCGGCCGCCGGTCGGCAACGGCAGCCATATAGCCGACCGGATTGCCGAACGTGCATGAACGCCAGGCAAACACCAGCACCAGGAGATAGGTCGACGGATGGATCTTGGTGGCCGGACTGCCGAGCAGGCCGTCGTAATTGTAGCCCACCAGCCATAGCATGCCGCCGGAAACGGCGAACAGCACCGCCACCGTGACGACCAGGCCGAAGCGGGTCACCCAGTCGATGGAATTGCCGGCGCGGGATGCGGCGGCGGCTTGACCCGGCGCGGCCCGGCCGGCTGCCGGGCTGGCGGGCCGGACGGCGGCCATGTCAGGCCGCCTCGTCGACCAGCAACGCGCCGGTCGGCAACCGCCCCATGACGGAAATGGCCTGCGAGGCCGCCGTGACATCGCGCATCGGCGTCGAGTTCAGCGTGGCGACGAGCAGGATTTCGTCGGCCATCGCTACCAGCGGCGAGGCATTGAGATTGTCGGCCAGCGCACCGCCATCGATGACGACGAGTTCGAAGTGGCGGCCCGCCTGGACCAACATCTGCTGGGCAAAATAGACGCCCTGCGCTTCCTGGAAGACGGCCTTTGACCGGCCCCTCCCCAAAAGCGCGACATTGCTGCCGGGCGTATACTGGCTCAACGCCTCGATGCCGTATTCGCCGCGCAGCACGTCGAGTACGCCCGGCTGCTGATCTTTCTGGCCGCCGCCGGCATTGGTATCGATGAACAGGATACGGCCGCCCCGGGCGGCCGCGGCATTGGCCAGCAAGCGCGCCACCCTGCCGCGATGCGCGGCGTCCTCGGGCGGCGACGTCACCAGTATGGACGGCACCAGCGGCCAGTCCGGCGGACGCCGGCCCGACGAGAACATGCGCCTCAGCGCCAGCCCCACAACCGCGTCCGTCTTCTGGCTGGCCGCGGCGGCGGTGCCGCCGAAAGGCCACCAGCGGCGGGTGTTGCCCGATTTTGCCGGCACCACGCCAAGCACCGGCGCGTCGATGGCCGATTGCATCTGCGCGCTGGAAAGCACTGTCGGCGAGGAATATTCCGCGATCAGCGCCAGGCCGGTGCCGAGCCCCAGGCCGCCGAAGAGCGCGCCCAGGACAAGCAGCGACAGCGGCGGCCAGCTCTTCTTCAGGGCCGGCATGGCGCTGGAGATGATCCGCGCATTGGTGCTGTCGACGTTGATCTGCTCGCGCGTCTCCTGCACACGCTGCAGATAGTTGGCGTAGACGGAGCGAACGGCCTCGAGATCGCGCTGCAACTCCCGCAGCTTGACCGAAGCCTGGTCCGTATCGAGCGACTTGGTCTTCATGCCGGCGACCTTGGCCTCCAGCGCCTGCTGGTTGGCCAGCGCCCGCTCGTAGTCGGTCTCGGCAGCCGCCCCGATGCGGCCGAGCTCTCGCCCGATCAGTGCACGCGTATCGCGCAGTTGCTGCTGCGCCGCGATCATCGAGGGATGGCGTGGCCCAAGTTCCGTGCCGAACTGCGATACCTTGTCGACAAGCGTCGCCTCCTGCGCCCTGAGGCTCGAAATCACCGAGGAGCGCATCGCTTCCGAGGTCGCGTCCGGCGCCCCGCCCGACCTGCGCAACTGGTCGACCTGCGCCTTCAGCGCCGCGGTGCGGCTTTGCGCTGCCGAAAGCTGCGTATTCAGCTCGGTCAGTTCCTGGTCGCTGACCAGATTGCCTGCCGCCATCACCATGTTGTTGGCGGACCTGTAGGCCTCGACGGCATTCTCGGCCTGCTGGACGCGCTTGCGCTGCTCATCCAGTCGCGCGGCGATGGCGTCCGAAGCGTCCTTGGCCATCCGCGCGCGTGAGCTCGCCTGATCCGCCAGATAGGCCTGCGCGATCGCATTGGCCAGCATCGCCGACTTCTCGGCGTTCCTGGTGGTGATGATCACCTCGATGACCAGCACTTTGTCCGCTCGCCGCACCGCCAGGCGTGCGCGCAACGCATCGAGTGTCTTGGCCGTCTTGTCGGCTTCGCCCGACCCCGAACCCAGCAATCCGCCGAGTAAGCGTCCCAGCATGCCCTGCCCGTTGAATTCAGGATCCTCAGTCAGGTTGGTCGCCTTGATGGCCCTGAGCAGCACCCCCGTCGACTGGACGACGCTGACCTGGCTTTCCACACGGGTTATGCCGCCGTCGGGCGGCACCTGGCTCGGATTGACGTCGTTGCTGACCACCTGCAGGTCTTGCGGATCGATGATGATTTCCGCCGCCGAGCTGTAGAGCGCCGGCGTCAAAAGCCCATAGAGCAGGGCGCCGAGGGTCAGCAGCGCGGTGATGGCAAAGATGAGGGAACGGCGGCGCACCAATATGCGCTTCACGTCGCCCAGCTCGACGGTCGAGGCCGGGTAGGATGGCGCCAACGGCACCGCTTCGGGCGCGTATTGCATCGCCTCCGGAGCGTATTGTTGCGGCAACGAGAGCAGGGATGATTGCAAGGGTCGCTCCGACAACACTCCATGCGCCTGCAAAGATCAAATTGCGGCTTTGTCTTAGCTATGCTTCCAACTGTTAAAACACTGTTAATTATATTGAGAGCTCTTGTGAATTTTGGCACGGAGTTTGCCTAGAAGAGGCGCGAGTGTTGATACGGCGCGGGCAACGGGGGAATGACATGGAATGGGGCAACACTTCATCCGTCCGGCCGTTTCCCGCGTCCAAACACCAGCCCAATACCGAACATCACAACGATGAGGATGCGACATGCAGGTGAGCCTGCGCCTGGACAGCGAATGCCCGCGTGCCTTTCACCTGACGCTGCTGGAGCGCCTGGCGGCGCTGGCGCATGTCGAGGTCTCCGTCGATCTCAGGCCGGCCGAGGGCGGCATACCACCCAGCGCCGCGGCGCTGTTTCAGCTGGAAACGGCCATCCATGGCCTGTCCGCGAACGGACTGGCGAAACGCCTGCCGCTTTCGGCGCTGGCGCCCTATCAAGCGCGGCCGCCGGCAGCGCCCGATCTGGTGATCGACCTCTGCGGCGACGTGCAGCGCGAAGGAACCCGCGTCTGGCGCGTGACCTATGATGGCGCCGCGGGCGAAGCAGCCCTGCTGGCGCTGATCCTCGATGGGCGAACGCCGATTGGCCGTATAGAGGAAAACGGTACGTACCTCGCCGAAGGCCGCTTGGGCACCGAATATGGCGGCATCGCGCTTGCCTCGTTCCAGGATATGCTGGCGCGCACCGCGAGCCTGATCCTGGCGGCGATGACCGGCGCCGCGCGGCACGCTCTCCCCGTCCTGCCGGAGCCGGCGCACGGCAATGCCGCGCCCGCCATGCCGTCCGCCGCCACGCTTGGCGTCAGGGCCGGCAAGGCGCTGGCGCGGCGCGTCGTCCAGAAGATCTACCATCTCTGCTACAACGCCCCGCACTGGAAGGTCGGCTGGCGGCAAACGCAGGGGCAGGACCTGCTCGACCTGCGGGCGCATCCGGCAACGGGCTGGCAGGTGCTTCCCGACGACGGCAGCCGCTTCTACGCCGACCCATTCCCGATCCTGTATCAGGGCAAGGTGACCCTGTTCGTCGAGGACTATATCCACTGTTTGGGCCGGGCCATCATCTCCGCCGTGCCGTTCGGCCCGTCGGGGCCGATCGGCCGCCCGGAACCGGTGCTCGACCTGCCCTATCACCTGTCCTATCCGTTCGTCTTCGAGCGCGACGGCGAAGTCTGGATGGTGCCGGAGAGCTGCGCCAACCGCACGGTCGACCTCTACCGCGCCACCGCCTTCCCTGGCGGCTGGGTCAAGGAAGCGACGCTGCTGTCAGACATGGTCGCCAGCGATGCCACCTTGGTCGAGCATGGCGGACGATGGTGGCTGTTCGCCACCGTCAGGGACGGCGGCGGCGCCTTTTCCGACGCGCTGCATCTGTGGTCGGCGCCGGACTTTCGCGGACCGTGGACGCCGCACCCCAAAAACCCCGTCCTGATCGACATCGCCTCGGCGCGACCGGCGGGCCGCATGGTAGAACGGGAGGGCCAATTGCTGCGCCCCGTGCAGGACTGCCGCAGGAGCTATGGCGCGGCGCTCGGCATCGCACGCATTGTTCACCTGGACTTGGACGGCATGAGCCAGGTTGTCGAGACCATCTTGACGCCTGGCGCGTTATGGAGCGGGCGCAAGCTGCACACGCTCAACGAGGCGGGCGGCCTTGAATTCATCGACGGTTCCGCGATCGCGCCGCGCTGGAAGCAAACGAGCGGCGGGCGCTGACGACGGCCTGCGCATAAGGTCGATACGGCCCTCCGGCAAAAAGCCCCCGCCAGTCATGGCCGGCGGGGTGAGGCTCTGGAGTAAGCCGGAATCGGTCCGGCATGGATCAACGTATGGAGCGGTGGTTGGTTGCGGCGCCAGAAGCGCATTCCCTTTCCCTTTTTTGGGCCCTTGTGCAAGAACGGCCCCTCGCCCCAGCCGCAATCCCGCCTTTCTTGTCGCGAAATTTTCCTCCTCCGTATGCATGTTGTAAGTCGTTTAATCCGGGATAGATTGGATCCAGAAGGGCGCCAAAACGATCGCGCCGGGAGGAATTCGCCATGTCCGACAGCGCCCTGCCGCTGGTCATCAGCGCGCCCGAACCGCGCACGCTCGACCTCATCTTCACGCCGCCGCAGCTGGCGCGCTTCAAGGCGAAATATCGCATCGTCGAGACGACGCCGGACGGCGTGGCGAAACTGCCGGCCGATGTGCTGGCCGAGGCCCGCTACATCGTCGGCCAGCCGCCGATCGCGGCCGAGACGCTGGAGAAGATGAAGGCGCTGCGCTGCGTCTTCAATGTCGAGAGCAACCTCATCGACAACATGCCCTATGAAACGCTGTTCGCGCGCGGCATCCATGTCGTCACAACGGGCCTGGTCTTCGCCGAGCCGGTGGCCGAGCTCGGCCTTGCCATGGCGCTCAACCTCGCCCGCGGCATCGTCGATGCCGACCTTGCCTTCCGCAAGGGCGAGGAATTGTGGGGCGGCGACGGCAACCGGACGGCGCGGCTGTTGTCAGGCGCCGATGTCGGCATCATCGGCTTCGGCGATCTCGGCCGCGCGCTGAACCGGCTGCTGTCGGGTTTCCGCACCAGGACAAAAGTCTTCGATCCCTGGCTGCCGCCGTCGATCCTGATCGACAATGGCGTCGAGCCGGCCTCGATGGACGAGGTGCTATCCGTCAGCGACTTCGTCTTCGTCGTCGCCTCGGTGACCAGCGAGAACCAGGGCTTCCTCGGCGCCGACGCCTTTGCCAGGATGCGCAAAGGCGCGGCCTTCATCCTGCTCAGCCGCGCCGGCGTGGTCGACTTTCCCGCTTTGATGGCGGCGGTGAAGGGCGGCCACATCCTCGCCGCCAGCGACGTCTTCCCCGAGGAGCCGCTGGCGCGGGACCACCCGGTGCGCGCCTTGCCCGGCTTCCTGCGCTCGGCCCACCGCGCCGGGGCGCTCGACATCGCCTTCAAGCGCATGGGCGACATGGTGCTGGAGGAGATGGACCTGATCGACCGCGGCCTGCCGCCGCTGCGCTCCAAGCGCGCCGAGCGCGAAACGGTCTCGCGCATGCGCTCAAAGCCGGTGGACAGGAACTGACAGGGCGGCGACGTCCCTCGCGTCGCTTGACAAAAGCATGGCCAGCGACGACCCTCGCCCGGCCCATCTGGGGGCTCGGCAAGCGGCAGGGACCGTCGGCGGTAATGGCGCAGCTGGCGGGCTCAAGGCCAATCGGTCCGGCCGGCCAAGCGGTCCGGTTCTCTTTTTTCGCCATGGCAAGGCGGCAAGAGCGGCCTTCGCCATGAGGCTGTCGAAAACGCGACGGAGCGCGATGCTCAACACGATCGATTATGGCGGCAAGGAAGCCGATATCGTCCACGCGCTGGAGGAAGACATCATCTTCGGCAGGCTGGCGCCCGGCGCGCGCCTAGTCGAGGACGTGCTGCTCGCCCGCTTCCCGGTGTCGCGCCATACCATTCGACAGGCGCTCTATCAGCTCGAAAGGCTAGGCGTCGTCACGCGCGAGCGCAACAAGGGCGCCATGGTGCGGCGGCTGTCGCCCGACGAGGTACGGCAGATCTACGAGGTGCGCGAGATGCTGCAGCGCCAGGCGGCGCTGATGATCCGCCTGCCGGCGAGCGATGCGCTGATCGAAGAGCTGACGCAGATCCTCCGCATCTATAACGACCATGTCGAGAGCGGCTACCTGCGCGGCATCCACGAGGCCAATGATCGTTTCCATCTCACCATGTTCTCGGCCTGCGGCAATGCCTATCTGGTGGCCTCGATCGAGCATTACATGCGCCTCAGCCTGCCGGTGCGGGCTAACTCGCTGGCCGACAGGGAAAAGCTCGACATCTCGCGCCAGCACCACGCGATGATGATCGAGGCGCTGAAGCGCCGGGACAATTGGGTGCTGGCGCAGCTCTGCGTCGACCATTTGCAGCCCAGCAAGGCGTTCTATCTCCAGGAGATCGAGAGCGGCTGAGACCGCCCTGGCTAAAAGGCGCAAGACTGACAACAGGCCGAGCGGCGCCGGCGCCTTCTATCTCACCTTCACGACCACCTTGCCCTTGGCGCGCCCCGTCTCGACATAGGCCAGCGCCTCGTTGGTCTTTTCGAATGGGAATACCTGATCCATGACAGGGTGTATGACGCCGGATCGGATAAGTGACGTGATCCTGTTCAGCTGATCGCCCTGCGCCCACATGAACAGGAACGAATATCCGACCCCGGCGCGTCTGGCCCTGCCGCGTATGCCGCGGCTCAGCAGGCGCAGGACCAGTTTCAGGACAATGTTGAGGCCTTTGGCCCTGGCAAATTCGGGATCCGGTGGACCGGAGATGGAGATGAGCTTTCCGCCCGGCTTCAGCACATGCAGGGATTTCTCGAGCGTCTTGGCGTCCTGGCTGTTCAGGACGACGTCGTAGCCATGCAGGACCTTCTCGAAGTCCTCCTTCTTGTAGTCGATGACGACATCGGCTCCGAGACGTCTCACCAGATCGGCGCTCGCGACGCTGGCCGTCGTCGCAACCGTGGCGCCGAGATGTTTTGCCAGTTGGATGGCGAATGTCCCCACACCGCCGGAGCCGGCCTGGATGAACACCTTCTGCCCTTTCTTCAGCCCTGCCCTGTCGACGAGCACCTGCCAGGCGGTCAGGCCGACCAGCGGAATGGAGGCCGCCTCCTCCATGCTGAGACTGTCGGGCTTCAAGGCCACGTCGGCTTCTTCGACGGCGATGAATTCGGCGAATGTCCCGATCCGTCCGTCGCGCGCCCGCGCATAGACTTCGTCGCCGGTCTTGAATTTGCGTACTTTCGACCCGACGCGAATGACGATGCCAGCCACGTCATGGCCAAGGATGAATGGCGGGCGGTAAGGCAATATGAGTTTGAACTCCCCGTCCCGGAGTTTGGAATCGAGAAGGTTTACGCCAGCGGCGTGGACCTCGATCAAGACGTCGTTGTCGCGCGGTTCCGGCTCAGGCATCTCTGCAAGCCGCAGGGCGCCCGTCTTCTGATATTTGTCGACGACAAAGGCTTTCATCATATTCGCTTTCTTGAAATGAATCCCGATATCGGACAGGCTGGGCTTTCGGGGCAGCGAAACTGCTTGTGCGGGCACCGACTTGGTACGCTCCGTTCAGGCAGGCAGGCGGAACTGCTTGCGCAAGGTCTTGTCGAACGTCGCGGCGGGCGCGAACCGCCGCAGCGTGCTGACCAGCCGGGCTGTCTTGCCGGCGGTGTAGCGTCGGCGCTGACGCTTCTCGGTGGCGGCCCTGAGTACCACATTCGCCACCGCTTCCGGAGGGTCTGCTTTCGGCATCACGTCGCGAAGCAATGCGTCGATACCGGCGCGGGCCTGATCGTATTCCTTCATGACGGAATCGGGCTCGAGCCCGTTCTGGTCGAACACGGTGCGCACGAAGGCAGGTTCGATGACCGAAACCCGGATGTTGAAAGCGCGAAGCTCGTGGTCGAGCGATTCCGAATAGCCTTCGAGCGCGTGCTTGACGGCGGAATAGTGGGCCGAATACGGCGCGGGGACCAATCCCAGGATCGAGCCGATATTGACGATGCGCCCCTCGCCGCGCCGCCGCATCGACGGCAGCACCGCGTTGATCATCCGCATGACGCCGAACAGATTGACATCGAACAGGGCCTTGGACTGGGAAACCGAGGATTCCTCCGCGCCTCCCAGCAGCCCGATGCCGGCATTGTTGACCAGAAGGTCTATCCGGCCGGTCTTGGCGACGACATCCGAAACCACAGAGGCGACCGATGCGTCATCGGTCACGTCACAAACCAGCATCGATATTTCGCTCGAACCCTGGCCTGATATTTTGCGGCTGGTGCCAAAGACGGTGAAACCCGCCCGCGCCAAAGCCTCCGCGCTGGCGCGGCCGATGCCCGAGGAGGCGCCGGTCACGATCGCCGTCTTTCCTGAATTCCGGTTCATCTGGTGACTCCGAACTCGAGAGGTCTTGCCTCTCGGCGATGATTGAATTATGATCGTAATATCACATTACGAGTGTAATGCAATAGGGAAGCGGAAGGAGCGCCATGCGCTACGAAAAAGGCCGGAAGGACGCATCACGGAGCCGGATCATGGAGGTCGCCGCCGAACGGTTTCGCGGTGACGGCATCGCCGCGTCCGGACTGGCAAGCATCATGAGCGACGCCGGCATGACGAACGGCGCCTTCTATCCACACTTTCAATCCAAGGCCGAACTCGTCCGCGAGAGCATGGTTGCGGCACTGGAGGCTCAGTCGCAGCAATTGCAGGAGGCGTTGGCCTCGGGAGGGTTGGAGTTGGCCCTCGCGATGTATCTGTCGCCCGAGCACCGGGATCATCCGGAGACCGGCTGTGCTTCGGCGGCGCTGTTGCCCGAAATCGCGCGTCAGCCATCCGAGACCCGCGCGCTCTACACCGAACGATTAATGACGCTGGTGCGCCAGCTATCGGCGCAATTGCCGCCTGCAACCCGTGATCCGGAGGGCGTTGCATTGGGCGTTTTCGCGGCTCTCATCGGTGCCCTTCAACTGTCCCGCGCGGTGGAGGGAACTGAATTGTCCGATCGCATGCTGACGGCGGGAGCGGAGGCGGCGCGGACTCTGGTCCAGCCGCGCTAGGGTGAAGAGGAAGGCGCTATCCCGTGCGATGTGCCCCCGCTGCAAATCTAACGATGCAGCCAAACGAAGAAAAAAGCGGAAAGTTTCGCCGCCGTTGAACAATATATTTGTTCAGACCGGGCCTCAGCTGACATGGCGAACCGGAACTTTCCTCCAAACCTTCCGTTTCTTTGAAGATCGTTGCTTCGACGGTCGAAGAGCAACAGGGAAGGATCCTATCATGAACATCAAGATGATCTGCGTCGGCGCGATGACGCTTTCGATGCTCGCGGGCTCGGCCCTCGCCGCCGCGAACAAGGGCACGTCGGCACTCGACGACCCGGCCAAGATGCAGCCCTTCTACACCGACTCCAGCATGAAGAAGATGCGCAGCAGCGACGAGTTCACGAAAGCGTGGAAAGCGCTCACTCCGGAAGACCAGAAGATGATGATGACGGCCTGCGACGATGAGGCCAAGGACGCCAACGCCGCCAACAGCCATCCGGAGTTCTGCAGCAGCGTCAAGGCGAATGGCGGCAGCAAATAGACCGGCCAAGAGCAGGCTTTGTAGCCCGCACCCTGAAGACAGCCCCGTCTCGCGGGGCTGTTGTCATTCGCCGACGCGCCGGCCGGTTTCGGCGTCGAACAGATGCGCGCAGGCGCGGTCGACCTCGATGCGCACCGGCTGGCCCTGCTTGAGCGCCAGCCGCTCGCGGAAAAGGCAGTCTATCTCCTCGCCGCCGCAGTCGACCTTGGCGAAGATCTCCGAACCGGTGGCTTCCAGCAGCGTGACGCCGCCGGGTATGCCTTGGCTGCTGGCGCGGATGTGTTCGGGGCGGATGCCGTAGACCAGCTCTCCGCCCGGGACCTGTGCCGGATGAAGCGGCGCCGGCAGCGGCAAGGTCAGCCCGCCTGCGCTGCGGAAGACGCCTTCCTCGATGCGGCCGCGAATGAAATTCATGGCGGGCGAACCGATGAAGCCGGCGACGAAGAGATTGGCCGGCTGGTCGTAGAGGTCGAGCGGCGCGCCGACCTGCTCGACCAGGCCGTCATGCAGCACCACGATCTTGTCGGCCATGGTCATGGCCTCGATCTGGTCATGCGTGACATAGATGGTGGTGGTGCCCAGCCGCTGGTGCAGCGCCTTGATCTCGCCTCGCATCTGCACGCGCAGCTTGGCGTCCAGGTTGGAGAGCGGTTCGTCGAACAAGAAGACTTGCGGGTCGCGCACGATGGCGCGCCCCATGGCGACACGCTGGCGCTGGCCGCCCGAAAGCTGGCGCGGGAAGCGGTCGAGCAGCTTTTCCAGGCCGAGGATACTCGCCGCCCTGTTGACGCGGCCGGCGGTATCGGCCGGATCGGCTTTCTTGATCTTGAGCGCGAAACCCATATTGTCGGCCACCGTCATATGCGGGTAGAGCGCGTAGTTCTGGAACACCATGGCGATGTTGCGGTCTCGCGCCCTGAGATCGTTGACGACCCGCTCGCCGATGGCGATCCTGCCGGCCGAGATCGTCTCCAGCCCCGCGATCATGCGCAGCAGCGTCGACTTTCCGCAGCCCGAAGGTCCGACCAGGATCACGAACTCGCCATCGGCGATGTCGACGCTGACGTCGTGAATGATCCTGGTCGCTCCGAATGCCTTCTGCACATTGTTGATGGTCACCGCTGCCATTTCATGTCCTCACCTGGAAAGAGTGTCGTCGGCTTCAGCCGCCCTTGACCGCGCCGGCGGTCAGCCCGGCGACGATCTGCCTTTGCGCGAACATGGTCAGCACCAGCACCGGCAGCGTCACCACCAGTGCGGCGGCGGCCAGCGGCCCCCAGCTCACCTGCTCGTAGGAGAGCATGTTGTAGACCGCGACCGGCAAGGTCCGCGTCTCGCGGCTGGCCAGCACCACGCCAAAGACGAAATTGTTCCAGGAGAAGATGATGGACAGGATGAAGGCCACCACGATGCCTGGCCTGGCGATGGGCAACGCGACCAGCCGGAACACCTGCCATGAGGAGGCGCCGTCCATGCTGGCGGCCTCCTCCAGCTCCATCGGCGTGGTTTCGAAATAGCCGATCATCACCCAGACCACGATCGGCACCGTGACCACGAGATGGATGATGATCTGCGGCCACAGCGTGCCCAATATGCCCGCCCACTGGAACAGCAGGAACAGCGGGATGAGATAGGACAGCCCCGGCGTCATGCGCGCGATCATGATGACGACCGCCGACCGTTCGGCCTTGAGCCGCGCTATGCCGTAGCCGGCAGGCACGCCGATCAGCAGCGCCAAGAGCGTCGCCGTGCCGGTCACCAGCACCGAGTTCCAGAAGTAGAGCAGGAAATTGTTCTCCTCGAACACCTTGGCATAGTTCGACCAGGCCACGTGCTCGGGGATGAAGACCGGCGGCGAGGCGCCGTTGTCGATCTCGAATTTCAGGGACAGCGAGAGCATCCAGAGGAAAAACAGGATCGCCGGCGAGACGAAGACCAGGGCGGCGAAGAACAGGCCGATCCGGTTGAGCAGTCGCGAACGCATCTATTTGCCCTCCGCGTCGGTCCAGCGGCTGCGCTGGCGCAGCATCAGCAGGACGAAGGACAGCGCTACGATAAGAACGAAGAACACCACCGCCATGGCCGAGCCGTAGCCGACGTCGTAATAAGAGAAGGCGATGTTGTAGAGATAGATGTTGATGGTCTCGGAGGCCGTGCCCGGCCCACCCTGCGTCATCGCATAGATGATGTCGAAGCTCTTCAGTGCGTCGATCGTGCGGATGATCACCGCGATCATCAGGAACGGCGCGATCATCGGCAAGGTCAGGTAACGGAACTGCTGCCAGGCATTGGCGCCGTCGATCTCGGCGCTCTCGAAGGGTTCGCGCGGCACCGAGGCCAGCCCGCCCAGCACGATCAGCATCACCAGCGGCGTCCACTGCCAGGTCTCGACCGCAACCAGCGAGGGGATGACCGTCCTGGCATTGAATATCCATTCCTGCGCCGGAATGCCGACCAGCGACAGAAGGTAGTTGAGCACGCCGAGTTGCGGATGGAACATCATCGTCCAGACCAGCGCCACGGCGACGGGCGTGGCCATCATCGGCATCACGAAAATGCCGCGCAGCACGCCGCGCAGCGGGAACCGGGCATCGAAGATCAGCGCCGCGACCGTGCCGAGCAGCATCGGCGCGGCCACCGAGAGGAAAGTGTAGGACAAAGTGTGCGCGAGCGATTCCCAGAACCGCCCATCGCCGACCAGTCGCAGATAGTTCTCCATCCCCGCGAAGCTTCGCGACTGGCCAAGCGTCCAGCGGTTGACGCTCATCCACAGCGTGAAGGCCCAGGGAAAGACGATGACGGCGCCGACGACGACCAGCGCGGGGACGACGAAGGGCCAGTAGCTGGGAGCCAGCTTGACGGGCCGGCCCCCTTCGCTTGCCTGTTTCATCACCCCGGTACGATCCGTCGTCGCCCCGGCGCGATCCGTCGTCGCCCCGGCGCGACTCGTCGTCGCCTCGGCGCGCTCTGGGGCAGTTGCGGACATCAGCCTTGCTCGCTCCTGTCGAGGACCGGCTGGAACTGTTCCGTCGCCTTCTTCAGTTCCTCCGCCGGGTCGGCCCCGGCGAGCAGGTTGCTGAGCGCCACGCCATAGATGTCGCGGAATTCGGTGACCGGGATGATGACCGGCAGCGCCAGCCGGCTGACATTGCCGGAGCCGACCACGGCATCGAGCCAACTCGCCGGCATGGTCACGCCTTCGCGCACCTTGGGGTCTTCCAGCACCGATTTGCGGAACGGCACGCCGGCACCTGCCTGCAGCAGCCGCGCGCCCATGCCGGCCGACACCGCCCATTGGCAAAAGAGATAGGCGGCTTCCTTCTTCTCGCTGGCCGTTGTCACGCCGAGCCCGTCGCCGAACGTACCCGAGGCATGCGCCTTGGGGCCCTTGGGCATGACGCCGTAGCCGACCTTGCCGACCACCCTCGACTTCTCCGGATTTTCCATCGGCGGCGCGAAACCGACGCCGTCGAACCACATGCCGATCTTGCCTTGCAGGAAGGCGGATTGCGCTTCGGCCCAGTTGAAGCCGGTGACGCCGGGCGGCGCGGATTTGGTCATCAGCCGCTGGTAGAGGGCGGCCGCCTCCACCGCCTCGGGCGCGGTGGTGCGCAGCTTGCCCTTGTCGTCGAGCGGCGTCATGTCGTAGCCGAGCATCAGCGAGGTCCAGACCGGCGTGTTGGCGTTCTTGAGGCCGCGCGCGACGAAACCGTAGGTGTTGGTCGACGGGTCGGTCAGAGCCTCCGCGGCTGAAACGAGCTGATCGAAGGTTTCGGGGTATTTGAGGCCCTTGGCCTCGAACAGCTCCTTGTTCCAGTAGATTATCCAGTAGTCGACCGAGAACGGCAGCGAGCGCAGCACGCCCTGGCCGTCCTTGGCGAACAGCATGCCGGCATCGGCAAAGTCCTTTTCGACCAGGCTCGGATCGGTCAGCGTCGGGTCGGCAAGGTAGCCCGATATGTCGGCCAGCCAGCCGCCCTTCTCGAACTGCCGCTTCTGCACATGGTAGCTCAGATGCACGACGTCGAAGCTGGGTTTGCCGGAGCTGAGCTCGATCACCGTCTTCTGGCGCTGCTGCTGCTCGGGCGTCGCCTCGGCATTGACCTTGATGCCCGTCAGATCCTCGAACTCGGCGAGATATTTGATCAGCGTGTCGCTGCGCGGGCTTTTCACCAGATTGACATCGAGCGTCGTGCCCGCGAAGCGCTTCCACTCGACGCCGGCGGCAAGGCTCGGGCGGATACCGGCAAAGCCGGCGCCGGCGAGCATGGCGGCGCCCGCAAGGAGCTGCCTTCTGGTTGGGTTGAATGGATTGGACGGCATTTCTTCCTCCCGGTTGCTGTCGTTGTCGATTGCGCCGCGACAGGCACGGCGCGGCCTGCTTCCTCAGATATGGAGCGCCAGCCGGCGCGCATTGTCGATATGCTGGCTGATCGCCTCGACCGCCTTTTGTGGATTGCGGCTTTCGAGGGCTTCGATCACGCTCAGATGCTCGCGCATCACCGGCACCACGCGCCCGTCGATGCGGAACCGTTCCTGGTGGATCAGGCGGATCTTCACCGAATTGACCAGATAGGCCTTGGCAATGATCTCGTTGCCGAGCGCATCGATGAAAGTATCGTGCATGGCCCAGTCGATGGTCTGAGCCCTGGCCTCCATCTCCGGCGTCGGGGTCTGCGCCAGCGCCTGCGCCAGCATGTCCTCATGCTCGCGGCGCAAGCGCGCGAGTTCGTCGTCGGAGGCGCTGACGGTGAACAGCGCCACCGCCTCGCGCTCCATGAACAGGCGGAACTGGAAGGCCTCGCGGATCAGGCTGATGTCGATATGCGCAATCTGCATGCCGCGCTGCGGGATCGTCGTCAACAACCCCTCGGCTTCCAGGCGCGGCACGATCTCGCGGATGGCGCCGAGCGGCAGGCCGGTGAACGCGACGAGTTCGCGCTGCGACACGAACTGGCCCGGCTTGAGGTCGCGGGCCAGCAAATGCCGCGTGAAGCTGGCATAGGCCTGCTCCCGCAGATTTGTCTGGTCGCCGCCATTGGCCATTTCAGTGCTTCCTTCCCCGTCAGGCCGCCGCGGCCGCGAAAAGAGTGTCGTAGGCAGCGCCAAGCTGCTGGCGCTCCGGCGCCGCGATCGGCTCGAGCGGCGGCCGCACCGCCAGCCAGCGCTCGTCGCCGGTCTTGCGCGCCACCATCACCTTGACCGCCGGAAGGACCGGGTGCTTGAGCAACTCGAGCACGAAACGCTCGACGCGCACGTCGTCGTGCCCTTTCTCGGCCATGGCGAGGACCTCGCCAGCGGCGAAATTGGCCATGCCCGAAATCGCGCCCTGGCCACCGATCCTGACCGCCCGCGCCAGATGCCGCTCGTCGCCGATCAGGATCACCAGATCGCCATGGGCGCCGAGCAGCGCCTCGCTATAGGCCCAGTCGCCGCCGGAATCCTTGACGCCGGCGACCACGTCCGGAAACGCCTGGCGCAGCCGGCCGATCAGCCCCAGCGAAAGCTGCACCGTGGTGACCGAGGGGATGTTGTAGAGCAGCACGCCGCGGGCCAGCGGACCGAGAGCGGCAAAGACAGCGGAAAACCAGCCGAAAAGGCCATCGTCGCCGATATTCTTGAAATAGCTGGGAGGGGCAAGGAGGATGTTGCGGGCGCCGCGCTGCAAGGCATGGCGAGCCTGCTCGGCTGCATCCTCGGCCGCATCGACCAGCACGCCTGCGACAAGCTGATGCGGCGCGATGCCGGCCGCCAGCATCGCCTCGGTGACGGCCCGCCGCTCCCCGGTGCCGACCGAAGCGCCCTCCCCGGTGGTGCCGAAAAGCGTCACGCTGGTGCAGCCCTGTGCCAGGCAGCTCCGGGCCAACGTCACCATGGGTGGAATGAGGATTTGCCCCGACGCATCGAAAGGCGTGGCCAGGGCAACCGAAAGACCAAAACGCGATGTCACCAGCGAGTCTCCCAAAGAGCAGTGCGCAGGTAGTGCTATCACGCTAACATGTTAGTCGTAAATAGGGCGGATGCAAATTTACGGAAACGCAAGTTGTGATGGTTCCGGTGCAGGCGCTATCCATGCCCAGGCCCGTTTGTGCCGTTTTTCCTTTTTCCTGCCATGTTGCGTTGCGAAAGATTTGTTGCATTGCGATACGATCCGCCCCGGCCGACAATGGCCGCGGGTTGGGCTTGCACGAAGGATTTGTCGTGGCAGCATCGTTCCGACCCGATATCGAGGGAATGCGCGCACTGGCGGTAGCCGGTGTCGTCGCCTATCATTTCGGCCTCACAGCCCTGCCCGGCGGCTTTGCCGGCGTCGACATCTTCTTCGTCATCTCCGGCTATCTGATCACAAGACACCTTTTGCAGGAGATCGGCGAGAGCGGCCGGCTGAACCTGTGGCGCTTCTATGCCCGCCGCGCCCGGCGGTTGCTGCCGGCCTCGCTGTTCGTCATCCTGGCCACGCTGCTGGCCGGCGCCTTCATCCTGTCGCCGGAGGAACAGGCGCTCTATTCGAAGGGGGCGATGTTTGCCTCGGCCTATATAATCAACCTGTGGCTGATCCGCTGGTCGTTCGACTATTTCGCTTCAGACGCCGCCAACAACCCGTTCATCCATTTCTGGTCGCTATCGGTGGAGGAGCAGTTCTACCTCGCATGGCCGGCGCTGCTTGTTCTCGCCGCATGGCTGCGGCCGGGACGGCGCGCGGCCATCGTGGTCATCGGTGTCACCGGCCTGGTGTCGTTCGTGGCCTGCGCCTGGCTGACCAGCGTTTCGCCGCCCTGGGCTTTCTATTTCTCGCCGCTGAGGGCCTGGGAGTTCGCCGCCGGCGGGCTTGCCACGATGGTGCCGGCAAGTTTTCTCCGGTGCCACCCGCGGCTGCGCGCCGCGCAAGGCTGGCTCGGCCTGGCGCTGATCGTGCCCGCCTATCTGCTGCTGGACGAGGCGCTGCCCTTCCCCGGCCTGCTGGCGCTGCTGCCGGTCGTCGGCACGGTGCTGCTGCTGGTCAGCGGGGCAGGCGAGCGCCAAGCGGATGGCAAGCTGGCCGGCGGCCCCGCGGCTCTCCTGTCGCTGCCGCCCATGCAATGGATCGGCAAGCTCTCCTACTCGCTCTATCTCTGGCACTGGCCGGTCATCGTCTATGCGGGAATGGTCACCGCGGAGCTTTCCGGGCTGGACAGGTTTGCCTGCCTGGCACTGACGCTGATGCTCTCCATCTTCACCTATCACGTCATCGAAAACCCCGTGCGCCGCAACGGCTGGCTGATGGCAAGCGCCGCCCGCGCGCTCGTGCCCGCGGCGCTGCTGACCGGCGCCGGCGTGGTCGCGGCCTACGCCAATGCCAAGTTTGCCGTTCACGAACTCGATCCGGAGCAGCGCGTCATCGCCCAAAGTGCGGCGCGTCCATCCACCGCGCGCGCCAGGGGCGGCTGCGTGCTCGACTACGAGACCATCACCCCGAAGCCCTGCGTGTTTGGCGCCAAGAATGTGAAAGGCACGATCGCCTTGTTTGGCGATTCACATGCCGACCACTGGTCGACGCCGCTGATCCAGGCGGCCGAAAAGCGCGATTACCGGGTGGTTACCTGGCTCAAATCCTCGTGCCGGGCGTCCCGGCTGTCGACATGGTCGAGCAAGCTGAAGCGCGACTACGCCGAATGCGACCAGTGGCGCGAGCAGTCGATCAAGGAGATCCTGGCGCTGAGGCCGGCCCTGGTGGTGATCTCGGAAATCGCCCTGACCAGTTCGCGCAAGATGGCCGCCGGCAAGGATGAGCCCGACAGTCAGGACGCGGAGTGGAAGGCTGGCCTGCGTTCGACGCTGGAGACGTTCAGCAAGGCCGGGCTGAAAGTCGCCTTCATCCGCGACGTGCCCTTCAACGACGAGCAGGTCGACACCTGCGTGGCGCGTGCGCTGTGGCGCGGCGACACGCCCTCGCTCTGTGATCAGACGCGCGCCTATGCCGCCAACGACGCCATGGCCGCGGTGGAGCGCGACGTCGTGCGCAGCATTCCGAACGCCCGCTATGTCGATATGACCGACCAGTTCTGCAACCAGACCACCTGCCATGTCTTCATCGGCGGCAAGATCGCCTTCCGCGACCGCCACCATCTGGCGACCGCTTTCGCCGAGACGCTGGAGAAGCCGCTGGAGAAGGCGCTGTTTTAGAAGGGGTTAACGTCCCTTCTTCAAAGGCGCGCTGCCAAGGCGCCGCCCCCTCACAGCGCGCGCGGGCACGAAACATTGGTTTACCGGCTTTATGGGAACAGGGCCGCGAGGGCAGCGTTTATTAGATGAGCCTTAAAGAGGAGGTTGCCATGAAGAAACTCTTGCTCGCATCCGTGATTGCCGTCGCTTCGGCGGTGGCCGTGATCGCCCCGGCAAATGCCGCCAGCATCACGCTTGGCATCGGCAACGGCTATGACGACGATTATTATGTTCCCAGATATCGTCACCACTATCGCGATTATTCCGACGATGACGGCTACTATCGCCGCTACAGCATGTATGACGAGAGCTACCGTCCGCGTTATTACGGTCATCGTCGCTGCCACACCGAGGTGATCAAGCACTGGCGTCATCACCATCGGGTCATCGAGAGAGTCCGCGTCTGCAGGCGTTGACCTGACAACCAATCCGGCCGGCATCGCGCCGGCCGGATGTCATGCACAGCGCCATGCCCTGGAGCGGAGCACTTGTCGTGCGCGCCGCAACTCCTCGGGGCCCAACCCTATCGTCGCATCATCATCCCGTAGTGCATCGCCAGCAGATCGAGCCCGATTCTCAACAGCTTTGCCGCCACGTCCCTGCCCTCGCTCATCTCTCCCGCCACGCCTCTGACCGACTGCTCCAGGCACACGATCTTCCGGACCACGTCGACCACCTCCCAATGGCCGAGCGCGCGGGTCGCGGCGGCGTGCGACCGTCCGGCATTGAGCACGCTGTCGGTGATGCCGCCGCTTGTCCTGTCGCCGTCGACGCGTTCGCTCCAGCGCATCGGCTTGATATCAGCCTGCTGGCTGGCGCGGAAATCCTCGCGGTAGCGCAGACCGGCTTCGCGCTGCTGGCGCGACAGCGAGGTGATGCCCAGCAGCGGATCGATGCTGCGCACCCGCACGATACCACCGGTGGAGGTATGGCCGTCATTGGACACCTCATAGACGCGCCGCGCCTCCGATGTCCCGGTTGCGAGCCGCTTGCGGCCGAACTCATCGTCCCGCAACGCGAAATCATGGCCGACCTCGCGGCGGATGCGCACCTGCTCGGCCTCGCCCTTCGGCAGCTTCGGCGTCTGCGGTTTGGCTGATCTGGCGGCTTTCTTGCTCATGGCTGCGTCCTTGTGGGGAGTGGATTGAGGTGCTGGCTGGCGCGGCAGCGATCCCTGGCGAAATTGGCTGCGTGCGCCGGAACCAGCGGCGAGGCTGGGCGTTGTGCCGCACCAAACCAACAGGAGGTATGCCCATGACCGCCTTCATGCCGGTGACCTTGCGCTTCTGCGACAACAAGACCATGCTGGTGGGCTCCATCGCCCAGGCGGCGACCGCGCTTCGCCGGCAATGGCCTGACAAGACGGCCACCGCCTATCTGGATGCGGCAAGGCTGGTCAGGCTCGCCATCGACGGCAGCTGCCGCCAGCGCGTCGCCTTCGAGGCTTTCACCAAGGCGGCCGGGCAGCAGGGGCTGCTGGTGGCTAAGCCGCGTAGCCGCGCCCATGAATGGCTCGACGCCGCCGCGGGCCCGTGAGGTGGCTGAAAACGTGATGCAACCGCGCCGCCGCCTTGCACGTTGATAGGGGCTGGCTTCCGAGCCGCGCGCAACGCCAAGGTAACCGCCGTGGGTACCATGAAAACAGGATCTCCGCTCAAAGTATGCCTGGACGGGCATGTCGAGGTGATCGACGGCGTCGCTGAGGCAGCCGACTTCCTGCAGCGCTGGCCGATTGAACGGCGTGGTCATGTCTACCGCAGTGCGCTCAACGCGTGCAGCGCAGCCATCGCGGCGCAGATTTCGCACGCCGACGCGATGAAAGCGTTCACCGGCTTCGCCCGGGTTACCCGTATATTGGCCGGCGATGACGGCCGGCCAGCGATGCCTGATGCAATAAGCGTGCGGATACCAAAGCAGGGCCACGATCTGCCAAAATAAAAGCGTTGCGTGGCCGCCGTTCTCGCCAGATCGCCAACACTGCAAAAGAAAAGCCAGCGTTGCAGCTAGTCTCTTTCTCCCCGTTTTACGGGGAGAAATGCCCGGCAGGGCAATGAGGGGCGGTGCCACCGCTTCGATACCTTGCATCTGACCCAATCTCCCTCCCGAATTCATGCCGTTCCCAATCCTGCACCCGGCGCCGCCCGCCTGCCGTTAGCTTCTCTCCAGAACGGGAGGAAGCTCACCCCGCCTCGCAGACACGCCGGCGGAAGCGCGCCTGATGATAGGTGCAGTAGCTTTTCATCGCCCTTGTGCGCATGCCGCAGCACAGCATGTGGACGCCCGGCCGGCCGCCGGGCGCGTCGTTTTCCGGATTTTGCTCCAGCGCCAGGTCGAGCGGAGCGCGGCAGCGGCCGAACAGGCAGTCGACGAAGCGCATTGCCACGCCATGCGGCTGGCGGCCGATCGGGCTTCGCTGCGGCACCGGCACCTCCAGGCGGTAGGCTTGCCCGTCCGCCATCAGCACGCCGGCCTCGCGTGCTGCGAGGCGTTCCGCACCTTCACCCTTCGGCACGCGCTTGCGTCCGGCCTTGGCGGCGCGGTCGGCGGCCTTGTCATTCGCCCTCTCGGCTGCCGCGATGCGCTTGCTGTTGGCAAAACCGATCGAACTCAGCATGGCGTTACGGTGAACGATGCCGATGATGGCGTCGCGCGACACCGGGCTGCCTCGCGACGCGCTGAACCGAGCCGCGATGCGCGAGGCGGAAAGTCCGTCCGTCAGCCAGCCGGCGATCGCCTGCAATTCCTTGTCGCCGTAAAGTGCCATATCTGGTCTCCGTCCATTGCGCGGCCGCGGCAGCGCGCGACGCCGCCGGCGAGTATCGGTGTCGGCCCGCCGCAGGCGGTGGGCATTGTTGGGTTGGATCCGGCCTGTCGGCCGTTGGATTGGCGGCCTCAGCCCGGCCGGCCGCCCAGCGCGGCGAGGCGCGCCAGCCGCGCCTCTGCCGTCACCCGGTCGGGTGCGAAAACCGCCCTGCCCGTCAGCCTGTCGAGCAGGATCACGGTGCCGTCCTCGGTCCGGATCAGGGAGCGGATCCGCACCGCGCTGAATTGGGGGCCGGAGCCGCGGGGAGCGGCGGCTCCGGCCGTTCCGGCCGCCGGTGACGGGCGGACCGGACGTGCGGCTGATGCATCGGGGCAATCAGCCTCACGCTTCGCCCTGGCCGGGGAGGAGGACAGCCGGGGCGAAAGGGAATGAGCGCTGGCCGGCTCGCGTGAAGCTGGCCTGAGGGCGCTTTCGACTCGGAAGGGGTTGAGCTTTTGCATGAACGGATATAAGCATAACTCAAAAACTTATGCAAGCCATTCTTTCATGGACGAAAGCAGCGCTTGTTGGTCACATGGGCGCCATGGTGAAAACGCAACTGTCGATCAAGGTCGGGGCGGCAATCCGCCAGGCGCGCAAGCAGCGCGGCCTGGTCATGCGCCACATCGCCGAGCACAACGACACCGACGTCGCCGCCGTCGGCAATTGGGAAACCGGTCGCAACCTGCCCAAGACGGAAAACCTCCTGAAGACTGCCGCCTTTCTGCGTGTCGACCCGGTGGCGCTCGGCAAGGGCGAGGTGGTTTTCCTCGACGATGCCGGACCGGTCAACGACGCCGAGATCGTCACCGACGCCGGGCCGCCCCCCGCCGGGCCGATGGACATCCAGGTGCTGGGCGCCGCCGTTGGCGGCGACGACGGCGATTTCACCTTCAACGGCGAGCCCGCCGGCTACGTCCAGCGCCCACCCGGCATCCGCAACCTGGCCAAGGTGTTCGCGCTGCATGTACTCTCGGATTCCATGGTACCCCGTTACGAGCCCGGAGACCTGATCTATTGCGGCGGCCGCGATGCCGTCCCGGGCGATCACGTGGTGATCGAAACCTTCCCGGAAGAGAACGAACGCAACGGCAAGGCCTTCATCAAGAAATTGGTCAAGCGCACCGCCGTCGAACTGGTGGTCGAACAGTACAATCCGCCGAAGACGTTGACCTTCAACCGCTACGCCATCAAGCAGGTCTGGCGGGTCATTCCGTTGAAGGAATTGCTGGGCTATTGAGGGCGACGGGGCAATTCTTCCTCCCACAAGGAGAGCAGGCAAAACCCAGCGTCGATGCCACCTCACGCCCGCCCCGATCCCTCCAGCGGCATCTCGCGCTCGCTCAGCATCAGCGCCTCGCTGCGCACGCGCTGGCGCTCGTTGATAAACGCCGCCCGGATCTGGATCGCCGTGCCCGGCAGCCCGTCGGCGCGGCAGGCCGAGCAGACCAGCCGGCCCGAAAGCGCTGCCAGCGGCGTATTGCCAGTCACGCCGAAGCGCCGCAGCTGATCGGGCTTCCACCACCTGTTGCGGCCGCAATCGGCGCATTCGACCGATATCGAAACGACATCCGCAATCACTGATCCCTTGCCCGTCAATGCCATCGCGGCTCGCCTTTTTGTTCCTTGTTTGTTCGCATATTCCTGTGTTTTGAAACGAGAGTCGAGTCGCATCTTTCAGGGCTCCGCAAAAGTTTCTCTTTCGCCAATTTTTGAGTTATGCTTCTATATGACTTGCAAAGCCGAGTCGGCGCGCGTGCAGCACCCCGGGAGAGACGATGGACGCCCTTGCCGCCGATTTCGCTCATGCCTGCGGCTATGACGGCGACAGTCACGCCCTCATCGAGGCTTTCGCGAGAATCCGCGAACACGGCATCCGCCAGGCGCGCCTCGGCCATTTCAGGCGCAAGGCGGTCGTCGACGCGCTGAAACAATCGGAAGCACTTTTCCTGGCGGCGATCGGCCCGGCGCTATCGGCACAGGAAGCCATCGAGGACGCCGCCCGCTTCATCTCCTTCTGGCGCAACATGCCGCGCTGGCGCCAGGAACGGCGCCTGGCGGACCTCGCCAGGGCGAGGCAACAACGCCTGCTGGCGCGCTTCTTTCGCCGCTACGGCCACCGCATTTGGGCCTTGCAGGCGGCATAGGCGGGCTCGCTAAGCCGTCGGCGACCACACTGCGCCACGAGAGAGACGCAGCCACGAGAAGGACTGGGCAATGCCGCCATTTGCGGGTTCCCATCCGCGCGTTTTCTTCCTAGATTGCCTGCGGGTGGCTGATCGTTCGACGTGCATATCAGGGAATGTTCAAGACTGCCCGTTCAAGAGTCCAGGCCTGGATGACGGCAGGCGCGGGAACCATCGCCGCGCTGTTGGCGGCCGGCCTCATGGGCGCCTTTGGCGCCCTGCCCGCTCACCCTCCGCCGCAACTGCCGTCCGATGCCGCCATCGATGCCGGCCGCTGGCGCATCAAACCGGTGCGTGCCTATGTCAGCCATGCCGACATCCATGGCGTGCCGCTGAAACCGGGCCAGAAGGCACTGGTGCTGGAGGCCGACATGACCAACCGCACGGCCGAATCCAACAAGGCCTACTTCGCTGTCTTCAAGCCGGAGGGAATCACCCTGCCGGACTCGATGCCGATGATCGCCCTGATACGCGATTCGACCCTGGCGCCGGAACTGCACCCCGGCATGACCGAGCGCCTGGCCTATGTCTGGCCGCTGGCCGGCGACGCCGCCGTGCCGCCGACGCTCGCCTTCGGCGTCACCGCGGAGATCTTCAAGCCGCGCGACAATCTCTACGGCACGCCCGGCTGGTACAATCCCTACCGTCTCGGCACCGTGACCTTGCCGCTCGCCGATATGCCGGCAACGGACACGCCGGGAGCCGGCTCATGAGGATGCGGGTCCTCGGCAATCTCGCGATTCTCGCCGCCACCGTGGCGCTGAGCTACGGTATGCAGCTTTCCAAGCCGCATTATGCCGACCTCACCGCGCCCATCCCGGTCGACGGCGCCATGCACGACACGGTGCGGGCACGCAGCTTTGACGTGCGGCTTGACGAGGTTGTCTTTGCCCGCGCGCTGAAGACCAACCAGTTCGGGCAGCAAAAGCTTTTGACGACGAGCGGCGTGTGGGCGGTGGTGACGACCAGCCTCACCGCGACCGACGCCTCCATCACGGTCGCGGACGGCACCTGGCAAGGTCCGACCGGTCTGCGCTACCGCCAGACGGAGCGGCTGGGCTATCGCCAGGACATGCCGCCGCACGGCGTCGATCCCGGCTTGCAAAAACGCGGCCTGTTCGTCTTCGAAGTACCGCCCGACCAGATCGGCGGCGCCAGGCTGCTGGTCTCGGAACGCCAATTCGGCGCGCTCGACGCGCAGGCCCGCATCAGCTTCGACGGGTTGTCTGCCGGCGCCGATGGAGAACCGGCCGGCATCCTGCCGCAATACGATCTGGATGCACCACCGGGCCAGACTTCTCCGGGCCAGACACCGCAGGGCAAGCCATGAGCGCCGTCGCGACCGACATGGGGCCGGCCGCCGAGCGGCAGGTCGAGAAAAAATGGCGCAGGCGCAGCCTGGCGGCGCTTGTCATCCTGCTGCCGCTGGCGCTGGCAGAAACCAGCCATGACAGCTTGCGCGAATGGCTGGGCGGCGAAGACCTCATCGCCAGGGATGTCGAGTTTGGCCAGTCCGCGCACTTCGGCGGCAGCGACTGGAAGCTGGCGGACCTGCGCGGCGGCAAGGCCGGCCGCTTGCCCGATCAGGCCTTCGCCGTCATCGCCACCTTCTCCGTCACCGTCGGCGATCCCGACTTGCAGAAGCAATGGCTGGGCTGCAGGCTGATGCTGACCGATGCCGCCGGCCGCCGCTGGCTCCCCGACATGATTTCGGGCGTCAGACTGCCGGACGGCGTGATGAACTGCACCTCGGCGATCTTCTCCGGCGCCAAGACAGGCGACGTCATCACCATCGGCGACACCTTCATCGTGCCGGAGGATGCCATCAAGACCATCCGTCCCGCCATTGGGCTGGGAAGCGGGCGGCCGTGGTACCTGCGGTTTCAACGGCCGCCGAAGTAGCGACAGCGCCGGCAGTCCGGAGTCACGGCACGGCGATCAACAGGACGTAGGCAACAAAGACGACGAGGTGAGCAAGTCCGGTGAGAACCGTCGTGCGTCCGGTACTGAAACTTACGACACTCACCGCAAGGGCCAGAACCAGCAAAATCACGTCGCTCGGACCGAGACCGAGGTTGAGCGACTTTCCGGTGATGAGGCTGGCCGCCGCCACTGCCGGGATCGTCAGTCCGATGGTCGCGCACGCCGAGCCCAAAGCGACGTTCAATGCGCGCTGGAGCTCATTCCCCCACGATGCCTTGATGGCGGAGATCGCCTCGGGGAGCAGCACGACAAACGCAATCATCGCGCCGACGATCGCATCCGATTGCGGGATCTGCAGGTAGGTAAGGCCATCTTCAACGCCAGCCGCGACCCGTTCCGTCAGCAGGACGATCCCGACCAGTCCCAGAAGCAGGAAGACGAAATGCGTTGGCACGCCGTGGACCTGCGGAGAATGGCTTTCCGGAGCGCTTTCACGCAGCTGCACCTCCAGGAAGTCCTCTTTCTGGCTGTAGCTCTGGGCGAAAACGAAACTGCCGTAGAGCAAGAGCGACAGCAGCGCGACGAAAGCCAGTTGCGTGGGAGAAAATGTCCCGGGGCTGGTGGCAAGCGTATAGTTCGGGAGCACCATCGTCAGCACCGTGATCGCGGTCAGCACCGAAAGAAAGGAACTTGTGCCTTGCCTTCGGATGTCCTGGTGGCGGTGCCGCCACCCGCCAAGTGTCAGGCACAGCCCCACGATGCCGGTGCAAACGATCATGACCGTGGAGAACACGGATTCTCGCGCCAGGGTCGGATTGTTGGCGCCATGTCGCATCATCGAGACGATGATCGACACTTCGATCGTCGTTACGGCCAAGGTAAGGACCAGGGTGCCGTACGGCTGTCCAACACGTCGGGCTATCGCCTCCGCATGTCGCACCACGGCAAAGACGGTTGCCAAGGTAAGGATGATCGATATGCCGGCAACGATCACCACAATCGCCGTCCGATCTTCGATCGGCTCTATGTTCGATTGCAATAACGCCAGCGCGCAGCAGACCACAGGCAGGCCGAAGGTCATTGCCTCACTTCGACGGCGGAAGAAGTAAGTCATGCCATTCTCTTCGATCTTGCGAGTGCAAACAGGCGGTCTGTTTACGAGACCAGGAAAGATCGCACTTTCGCCCCATCGCACGTACATGGCAAGGCGCGGCAAGGATACGCTACGGCCGTTCCCGTCGCTACCGGGAACGACCGCCCGTCTCACCCGTCCCCTTGGAAAGCGAGAACGCCGTCTCCAGGACGGCGGCGAGGAAGCAGATGCGCAGCGGCTCGATGAGGATGCCGGTGGAGGAATCCTGGAACGGGCTGCCGAACAACAGCGTCACGCCATGCGACAGGATCTGCCAGACGTCGAGCTCGTGCGGGCCGATCAGCCGCGTCGCGCCGAGCCACAGCCAGGCCGCGCCCCAGTCGAGCAGGCGATAGCCGACGATCAGCGTACACAGCAATACGAGGCTGGAACTCACCGTCAGCCGCACGCCATTGGCGATCGGCAGATAGCGCGAGCGGTAGCCGGCGACGAAATGCTCGACGAAATCGCGCAGGAATTTCGGCAGGCCGGCATAGCGCTTGCCGACGCGTTCCAGCCGGCCGTGCACGCGCATCAGTGCCGTATCGTCGCGCACATCATAGCCATAGATCAGCGCCGCCATCACCAGCCAGATCAGCGGCAAGAGCATGTAGAAGAACAGGTTGACGGCGATCGTCGAGGGCGCGATCGAGGTGATCTCGACCGGCACCATCGGCGCGGCCGTCGCCGTCGGCACCGGGCTCGCCAGCCCGTCGGCCGACGCCTGCAGAACCGACCAGAAATTGCGGCTCATCAGCCATTGCAGCGCGCTGTCCTTCCAGCGGCTGATGACGTAGAGGCCGACGAAGATCCAGTTGGTCTCGCAGATCACCACCACGATCTGCCAGAACGAGGCGGCGCCCGTTTTCGCCTGCATGAACTTGGCCAGCCGGCGCACCAGCCAGGACACCGCCACCGAGACCAGCAGCCAGCGCGAATCCAGCACGTCCAGAACATTGGCGCTCTGGCCGAAGCCGGCCTGGTCGAGCGTTTCGCGCGAATATTGCCGCACGATGTCGCCGAGGAACCCCCAGGCCGCGTAGTAGGCGAAGAAGGGTAACAGCGCGATGGTGATCATGCGCACCAGCCGCGAACCGCGCCGGTCCGCGGTTCCCTGCCCCTCGGCGACCGTGGCCTTTTCCGCGCCACGCTGCGCGGCCAGCACATGGGGCAAGCCGGGACGCAGCACATGGAACATCGCCACCGTCACCACCAGTTGCGCCAGTGCCACCAGCGTCAGCATGGCGAGCCCGGCGAAATGATTTGCCAGCGCCACCTTGGCCGCCAGTTGCAGCAAGAGATCGCCGGCCAGAACACCGGCCAGCACCAGCACGACGAGCTGCGGCCAGAACCGCCGCAGCAGCGAAAAACTCAAGCTGATCGGTCTGATGATATCGGCAAACATGAGGTTCTCTCAGAATGCCACCCGCCCGAAATCCTTCTAGCAAAGGGGGGTTGTTTTGCAAGAAAGGTAGCGAGCTCTCCTGCCTATGGCAGAGCGGCGATTTCCCCTTCTCCGACGACAAGGGAGAAAGAATTAGCGCCTCACCCGCGACTTCAGCCAGCGATCGAACGCCACCGCCAGGATCAGGATTAGGCCGATGACGATGCTTTGCGTGTAGGACGAGACGTTGTTGAACTGGAGCCCGTTCTGTAGCACGCCGATCAGGGCGGCGCCCACCACGGTGCCGCCCACCGAGCCGATGCCGCCGAACAGCGAGGTACCGCCGATGACGACGGCCGAAATGACCGTCAGCTCGTAGCCGATGCCGGCCACCGCTTCGGACGAATTCAGCCTGGCCGACAGCACGAAGGCGGCGAGCCCGGCGAAGAAGCCGACGATGACATAGACCGAGACCAGGATGCGGTCGACGCGCAAGCCCGACAGCCGTGCGGCCTCGGCATTGCCGCCGACGGCGTAGACGGCGCGTCCATAGCGCGTGTAGCGCAGCACGATGTGGCACAGGATGGCGGCCGCCGCGAAGATTATCGCCGGCACCGGCACGGGGCCGATCAGCCCGGTGCCGAACCAGCGCATAGAAGCGTCGAAGCCCGAGATCGGGCCGCCATTGGAGATGGTCAGCGTCAGGCCGCGAAACACGGTGAGCCCGCCAAGCGTGACGACGAAGGGCGGCACTTTCAGCCTGGTGATGGCAAAGCCCTGAACACCGCCGGCCACCGCCCCCACCACCACGGCAGCGAGCAGCGCCGCGAACCAGCCATAGCCCTGCGTTCCCGACGTCGACAGCGACAGCGTGTTGGCAGTACCGCCCTTGGCGACCACGGCCGCCACCATGCCGCAGAAGGCGAGCAGCGAGCCGACCGAGAGATCGATGCCGGCGGTAAGGATGACGAAGGTCATGCCGAGCGCGATCAACCCGGTGATCGATATCTGGCGGGTGATGTTGAACAGATTGATCGGATCGATGAAGCTCGGCTTCAGCACGGTGAAGACGACCACCAGCGCCGCCAGGAACAGCAGCGGCCCGAAATTCATCAAGAGCCGCGCAATGCTGATGCCGCCACGCCGGCTCTGCTCCTCGGCCACGCTCATCGTGCCTCCTCCTCAACCGCTCCCGGCTGGTCGAGCGCCATCAGTTCCATCAGTTTTTCCTCGCTTGCCTCGATGCCCGGCATCTGCCCGGTGATGCGTCCCTTGCGCATGGTCACGATCCGGTCCGACACAGCCAGCACTTCGGGCAGCTCGGACGAAATCATCATCACCGCTATGCCGCGCGCTGCCAATTGCACCAGGATCTGGTGCACCTCGGCCTTGGCGCCGACATCGACGCCGCGCGTCGGCTCGTCGACGATCAGCACCTTGGGGTCGCGCGCCAGCCAGCGCGCCAGGATCACCTTCTGCTGGTTGCCGCCCGACAGGCCCTCGATCGCCTGCTCGGCCGACGCCATGCGGATCGACAGCATTTTCCGGAACCCCGCCAGCGCATCGCGCTCTCGCCGCTCGGCCATGAAGCCGAAGCCATTGCTGAACCGCCCGAGCGAGGCGACGGAGAAATTCGGCAGGATGCCGAGCGCGGCGAAGATCGCCTGATGCTTGCGATCCTCAGGCACAAGGCCGATGCCGAGCGCTATGGCATCCGCCGGCGAGGCCGGCGCGATGGGCCTGCCGTCGAGCGTGATCGTGCCGCCCGCGATCCGGTCGGCGCCGAAGATGGCGCGCGCCAGCTCCGTGCGACCCGAGCCGACGAGGCCGGCGACACCCAGGATCTCGCCGGCCTTGAGGTCGATATCGACGCCGTCGAGCACGATGGCGTGCGGCGCTTCGGGATCGCGCACCGTGCGCAACCCGCGCACCGACAGCACGACGTCGCCGGCCACCGTGCGCTGCGCCGGCCGCGCATAGAGCTCGGACGCCGCGCGGCCGACCATTTTCTCGATGATGCGCGGCAATCGGATCGGCCCGCCTTCGCGGTCGAGATTGCCGGCCAACCTGCCGTCCCGGAGCACCGTCATGCGGTCGCAGATGGCGGCGGCCTCCTCCAGCCGATGGGTGACGAACATGATGGCGACATGGTCCTTGCGCAGCCTGTCCATGATCGACAGCAGCCGCTGCACCTCTGTCTCGGTCAGCGCTGATGTCGGCTCGTCCATGATGATCAGCCGGCTCTTCAGCGACAGCGCCCGTGCAATCTCGACGAGCTGCTGCTCGGCCACCGAAAGCGCCGAGACCGGCGTCATCGGATCGATCGTGAGGCCGACGCGGGCGATGATGGTGCGGGAGTCCTGCTCCATCTTGCGCCAGGAGACGAGGCCGAGCGGACCGGCCGGGGCGCGGCCGATGAAGATGTTCTCCGCCACCGTCAGCGTCGGGATCAGGCTGAGCTCCTGGTAGATGGTGACGATACCTAGCCGCTTGGCATCCTGCGGGCTCGACGGCCGGTAGTCGGCGCCGTCGAAAATGATATGGCCGCTGGAAGGCGGTATGACGCCCGACAGGATTTTCAGCAGCGTCGATTTGCCGGCGCCGTTTTCGCCGAGCAGGCCGAGGATTTCGCCGGGCCTGACGTCGAGCGAGACATCGTTCAGCGCGGTGACGCCGGCGAAACGCTTGGTGACGCCCTCGACGGCGAGCAGGACGGGTGCGGCTTCAGCCATGGAATGGGTGCTTCCCTCGATGCAGTTTCCGGACCCGTCGGCGCGTGAACACCCCCCTCTGTCCTGCCGGACATCTCCCCCGCAAGGGGGGAGATTGGCTGTCTGTTCCGCATTCGCCAATTCTCAACGCCGCAATGAGAATGCGGACATCGACGCTGCCGATCTCCCCCGCCTTGCGGGGGAGATCGCCGGCAGGCCAGAGGGGGGTGCTGCCCCGCCGACCTCTCCATGCGCTCACTTCGTCTCGTTCAACCTCTCGGCCTTGTCGAGATTGTCCTTGCCGATGACGATCGGCGTCAACAGCACCAGCTTCTCCTTCGGCTCCTTCTTGTCCCTGGCGTAGGCGACCGCGATCTGCACGGCGGTGCGCGACTGCTGGCCGGGGAACTGTTCGACCGTGCCGGCGAGCTTGCCGTCGCGGACCGCGACCAGCGCTTCCGGCAGCGCATCGAAGCCGTAGATCTTGACGTCGGTGAAGTTGCGCGCCGCGCAGGCTTCGAGCGCGCCCAGCGCCATGTCGTCATTGGCACAGACGATCGCGTCCGGCTTGCCGTTGGCGGCAAGGCCGGCTTCCGTCACCGACAGCGCCTCGGCGCGGGCGAAATTGGCGGTCTGCTCGAAGACGATCTGGTACTTGTCCTTCAAGGGATCGAGCACATTGTGCACGCCCTTGTTGCGGTCGATCGCCGGCCCGGCGCCGGGTTGGCCCTGGAGGTGGAACAGTTTCGCGCCGTTGGGGAACGCCGCCACCACGGCCTGCGCTTCCGCCTCGCCGCCCTTGACGTTGTCGGCGCCGACATGGGCGAGGATGCCCTCGACGCCGTCGACGCGGCGGTCGATCGTCACCACGGGAACGCCCGCCTTGACCGCTTCCTCGATGGCCGGCGCCAGCGCGTTGACGTCGAGCGGCGAGATCACGATGGCGTTGACCTTCTGCACCAGGGCCGCCTCGATGTCGGCGGTCTGCTTGGTGGCCGAGTTCTGGCCATCGCTCTCGGTCAGGTTGACGCCTTGCGTGGCGGCTTCCGCCTTGATCTCGTTCAGCATGTGCACGAAGAACGGAAAGCCGAGACTGGGCACCGAGCCGAGAATGGTGAGCTTGTCCTGCGCAAATGCCGAGGGCGCGGCAAGCACCATGGCGCCCGCGGCCACGGACGTCATCAGGAATTCACGTCTGTTCATGGGATCCTCCTCCACAAGAACGCACGGCCCCGGAAACCGGGACGGTTTCAGGAAGGATCATGCGTCGGTTCAAAGTGTTGGAGCATCCTCCTTGCGCTTGCTAACGCATGCCGCTCCAGCTGATCGCCGTTGCAAAAACTGCCTCCCGTCGGCACCAGCAAACGGATGCTAGCCCAGGCTCAACCATTTGTGCAACATCGATATAACAGGGCCAGACGGCAATGGTCGGAATTTGGATGAGCCGGGTGCCCAGCTTCCATTCTCCGGCGCTGGCCCTAGTTTGAACCGCGCCTGAGCCCATTCCCTGGAGACACCCGCATGAAACCGCACATCATCTGCCATATGATCGCGTCGCTGGACGGCAGTCTCCACCCGAGCCGCTACACGGCCAGCCCGGACGGAACCCGGGCCGAATGGTCGAGCCTCTACGAGCATATCCATAATGATTTTGCGGGCGACGGCTGGATCGTCGGCCGCGTCACCATGGCCGAGATGAGCAAGGCCGGCGCGCACCCGCCGGCCGATGCGGGCAAGGTCGACCGACCCTATCATGTCGCGCAAACCGGTACCGGAAGCTACGCGGTGGCGCTCGATCCATCGGGCAAGCTCCACTTTTCCAAGCCCGACATTGGCGGCGACCATGTCGTGGTGCTGCTTGGGCACGATGTCGCCGACAGCCACCTGGCCGAGCTCGCCGCCGACGGCGTGTCCTATATCATGGCGGAGACGGCCGACATGGATCTCGGCCGGATGCTCGAAGTTCTCAACCGCGAATTCGCCATTCGCCGGCTGCTGCTCGAGGGCGGCGCCGGCATCAACGGCTCCTTCTTCGCGGACGGCCTTGTCGATGAGCTCAGCCTTCTCGTCGCTCCCGCTCTTGATGGGCGGGCGGCGAACCAGGGTTTCGTCGAATTCGGCGAAACCGGCCTCGCGGGCAAGATGCAACTGTCGCTCAAAAGCTGCGAAGCCCTCGCCCACGGGCTCGTCCATTTGCGCTACGCCGTCGGCTGACGACGCTTTATCGGCGGGTCATGCGTCGTACCGCATGGCCTCGAGATCGGCGATCAGCGTCGGGCCGGTCGGCTGCCAGCCGAGCCGCGCCCGGGTCAGCGCGCTGGAGGCCGGCAGATCCATCGGTGCGAACATCGCCATCCAGCCGAAATGCTCCGCCGCCTGTTCCGGAGCGATCGAAACGACCGGCACGTTGAGGCCCCGCCCGATCACCTCGGCGATCGCGCGCACTTCGACGCCTTCTTCGCCGACCGCGTGATAGCGCGCGCCGGGCTGCCGCTTTTCCACCGCCAGCCGGTAGAGGCGCGCCGCGTCCAGGAGATGGCCCGCCGCATAGCGGTTGCGGCCCTCGCCGACATAGGCCGAAACGCCTTTCTGGCGCACGATTTCGATGAGCGGCGTGATGAGCCCTTGCTTGACCGGGTTGTGAACCTGCGGCAGCCGCACCACCGAGACGTTGACGCCGGCTTCCAGCAAGGCATTGCCGGCGAGCTCCGAGGCGATGCGCGGATTGGGATGGCTGGCGTTGAAGACGTCCTCGCTGGCAAGCTCGCCATGTCCGGGGCTGCCCACGCCGACGCCGGAGGTGATCACCAGCGGCCGGTCGGATCCGGCCAATGCCTGGCCAAGTGCCGCGATGACCCGGCTATCCTTCTCGCAATTCTCGGCAAACCGCGAAAAATCATGGTCGAACGCCGTGTGGATCACCGCTTCCGCCTTCGCCGCGCCGTCGCGCAGGCCCTCTGGATCCTCGAGCGTTCCCCGATGCACTTCGGCGCCCGCCGCCGCCAGCGCTTCGGCCCCCGCTTCGGAGCGAGTGACGCCGACCACCTGATGGCCCGCCTTGATGAGCTCGGCAACGAGCGCCGAGCCGATGAAACCGGTCGCGCCGGTCAAAAAGATACGCATGCGAATTCTCCTGCACGATTGCCTGCGCAGTATCGCCGGTCTATTATTCCATTAAAGTAGTGATCTTATCGTGGTATAATGGCTAACAGGATGCCCACCAATTCCGCCGGTTCGCTCGCGGCGTTTCTGAGAGACCGGCGCACCCGGCTCGATCCGGCCTCGTTCGGATTTTCAGGGCGCCGGCGCACGCCGGGGCTGCGCCGGGAGGAAGTGGCCCAGCGCGCCAACATCAGCCCGACCTGGTACACATGGCTGGAGCAGGGTCGTGGCGGCGCGCCTTCGGCCGATGTGCTGAACCGCATCGCCAAGGGGCTGATGCTGACCGAGGCCGAGCGCGAGCACCTTTTCATGCTCGGGCTCGGACGCCCGCCCGAGGTCCGCTATATCGGCGCGGAAGGCATCAGCCCCCGGCTGCAGCGCCTCCTCGACACGCTTGAATCGAGCCCCGCCTTGGTCAGGACCGCTACCTGGGATGTCGTTGCCTGGAACCGCGCCGCCCAGGTCGTGCTGACCGATTACAGCGCCCTGCCCGCAGACCAGCGCAACATTTTGCGCTTCATGTTCCGCAGCCCGGCCATCCGCGAAAAGCAGCACGACTGGGAAAACCTCGCCCGTTTCGTGGTGGGCGCCTTCCGCGCCGACGCGGCGCGTGCCGGCGCGGTGTCCGAGGTACGCGAACTCGTCGACGAACTGTGCAGCGCCAGCCCCGAATTCGCCGCCCTGTGGCGCGAGAACGACGTGCTCAGCCATGGCGACGGAACCAAGCGACTGAAGCACCCGGTGCTCGGCGACATCGAGCTGGAATATTCGGGATTCGCGGTCGACGGCCGCCCGGATCTGAGCCTGACCGTCTACAATCCGGTCGACAGCGCGGTCGCGGAGCGGATTCGCGAGCTGGCGAAGCGCGCCAAGGTGTCATTGGACCCGCCGCGATGATCCCCGCTCGTTCCTGGAACATTCCAGAAATGCGCAGCGGGTTGCGTCCTGCCATGCGTCCCATGAAACCGTCATCGGGGCGCCTTACCACCGCATCCCGCCGACAAAGTCGATGAATGCCCGCAGCGGCGCCGGGATGAGCCGGCGGCCCGGGTAATAGAGGAACGGGCCGGAAAACTCCTGCCACCAGGGCTCCAGTACCGGTTCGAGCCGGCCATCGTCGAAATAGGGGCGCAGCCAGTCCTCGAACAGCGAGACGATGCCGCCGCCGGCGACCGCCACATCGAGCGCAAGCGCCATAGCGGTGCCGGTGCTGACCAGCAGCGGCCCGGTCGGCTCGACGCTCACTATCTCGCCGTCGCGCTCGAACTCCCAGGGCGGCGTCAGGCCGCTGGCGAAGCGGCCGCGCAGGCATGCGTGATCGAGGAGGTCGCGCGGATGGTCGGGCCGGCCACGCCGGTCGAGATAGACCGTTGCGGCAGCGGTGGCGAAGCGCTGCCGGCGCGGGCCGATCGGTACGGCGATCATGTCCTGCTCCAGCCGCTCGTCATAGCGAATGCCGGCATCGCAGCCGCTCGCCAGTATGTCGACGAAACTGTCCTCGGCGGTCACCTCCAGTCTTATGTCGGGATAGGCGGCAAGGAAGGGCGGCAGAAGGCGCGGCAGAACCAGTTTCGCCGCCACGACAGGCACGTTGAGCCGCAGCGTGCCGGCCGGGCGGCCGCGAAAGCCGTTGACGACATCGAGTGCTGCCTCGACCTCGCCGAGCGCGGGGCCCAGCCGCTCCAGCAGGCGTGCGCCGGCCTCGGTCGGTGCGACGCTGCGCGTGGTGCGGTTGAGGAGCCGCACGCCGAGCCCGGCCTCCAGCCGCCGCACCGTTTCGCTGAGGCTGGAGGCGCTGACGCCGCTGACCCTGGCCGCCTCGCGAAAGCCGCCGGCGCGCGCCACCGCCATGAATGCCTGGAGGTCGCCCAGATCCGCCATTGTTCGCCTTTCCGCACAGCCTGTGCCGATTGCGCCATATTATCGCGCAAGCGGGCATTGTCTATATCTGGGCCGATCCACAGGAGATTGAGACCATGACTGACATCAGCAAGGCCGGAACATTCAAGCTTGGCGACCGCATCGTGAAGCGCATGGGCTACGGCGCCATGCAATTGGCCGGACCCGGCGTGTTCGGCCCGCCGAAAGACCATGACGGTGCACTCGCCGTGCTGCGCGAGGCGGTGGCGAGCGGTATCGACCATATCGACACCAGCGATTTCTACGGTCCGCACGTCACCAACCTGATCATCCGCGAGGCGCTGCACCCCTATCCCGCCAATCTCACCATCGTCACCAAGGTCAGTGCCCGGCGCGGCGCCGATGCATCGTGGATCCCCGCAATGTCGCCGCAGGAACTGACGCAGGCCGTGCACGACAATCTCCGCAATCTGGGACTGGACACGATGGAGGTCGTCAACCTGCGCTCCATGCACGGCATACACGGCCCGGCCGAAGGCTCGCTCGAACCCCAACTGAATACGCTCGCCGAACTGCAGCGTCAGGGTCTGGTGCGCCATATCGGCTTGAGCAATGTCACATCAACCCAGATCGCGCAGGGGCGCGGCATCGTCGACATCGTTTGCGTGCAGAACCAGTACAACATCGCGCATCGCGAGGATGACGCACTGATCGACGAGCTTGCCGCGGCCGGCATCGCCTATGTGCCGTTCTTCCCGCTCGGCGGCTTCACGCCGCTGCAATCCAGCACGCTGGCCGATGTCGCGCAAAAACTCGGCGCCACGCCCATGCAGGTGGCGCTCGCTTGGCTCCTGCGTCGCGCGCCCAACATCCTGCTCATCCCCGGCACCTCGTCCATTGCGCATCTCAGGCAAAACATCGCGGCGGCGGAGCTGGAGCTGCCAGCCGACGCGCTTTCCGTGCTGAACGGGATCGCGGACGAGACCGAGCAAGCAGCCTAAGCCGGCGCGACTAGCGCTTGCCGGGCGGCACCGCTGTCCGGCAAGATCCCGACCTCGGCGGCGGCTTGCGCAACCGTCGCCGGCCATGGCATCTGGTCCGGTACAACGGATCGATCCGAAGCAGCATGGCTCCACGACCACCACGACCCGGCGTCAGCCTCAACCGCGCGCTGTCGAAGCTCGGCCTGTGCTCGCGCACGCAGGCCGAGCGGCTGATCGCCGAGGGCCGCGTGCGCGTCGGTGGCAAGGTCGCGCGCGATGCTTCCCTGCGCGTCGATATGAATCGCGACCGCATCGCCGTCGACGGCGAAAAAATCGTTGCCGAGCGCAAGGTCTATCTCATGCTCAACAAGCCGCGCGGGCTGGTCACGACCCGCGACGACCCGCTCGAGCGCGACACCGTCTATGCCTGTCTTGAAGGGCTTGACCTGCCTTTCGTCTCGCCGGTCGGCCGGCTGGACAAGGCGAGCGAAGGCCTGCTGCTGATGACCAACGACACGCGCTTTGCCAACCGGCTGATGGACCCGGCCTCGCACCTGCCCAAGACCTATCATGTTCAGATCGCCACGGTGCCCGACGCGGCGGTGCTGGAAGCGCTGCGCGCCGGCGCGCGTATCGACGGCGAGACCTTGAGCGCCAACTCGATCGAGCTGCTGCGCAGCGGCGGCCGCACCGCCTGGCTGGAGATCGTGCTCGACGAGGGCCGCAATCGCCACATCCGGCGCCTGCTCGCCGCCCACGGCATCGAGGTCAAGCGCCTGATCCGCGTGGCCATTGGCCGCTTGCCGCTCGGCGATCTCGCCAAGGGTACGGCAAGGCATTTGACGCCCGATGAATTGGCGCTGCTGGCGGGGTGAATAGGCGCAGGGTTGGCACTGTCGTTCGGCATATCTGAAAATCGCGCCGGCACTTCCGTCTCCTGACGGAAAGCTGTCAGGAGCCCCGGCCTATAGAAGGCCGGGAGCCCAGCCGCGGCTTCGACGATCAAGGAGCCAATGCGATGAATTTCGTCTCTGTCCGCATCATCACGTCCGATGTCCAGCGCCTCGTGCGCTTCTATGGCGAGATCACCGGCATGCCGGTGACGATGTACACGGAGGACTTCGCCGAACTGGCGACGCCGGCCTGCACGTTGGGGATCGGCAGCACGCGCACCCTGATGCTGTTCGGCAGCGACATCGCCCGCCCAGCCGACAACCGCACGGCCATAATCGAATTCCGAGTCGGCGACGTCGATGCAGAATTTGCCAGGCTGGCGGAAACCATCAAGGGCGCAATTGTCCAGGAGCCTGCCACCATGCCTTGGGGCGACCGCTCGCTGCTGTTCCGCGACCCGGACTGCAATCTGGTGAATTTCTTCACGCCTGTAACCGCCGAGGCGATCCGGAAGTTCGACAGCTAGGCCGTCCTACTTCCCGTTCCATTTGCGCACCACCGGCTCGCCGAGGTCATGCTCGTAGCCGAGCACGCTGATGCTGGCCGTATCAAGCACGAACAGCGCGCCGTCCTGCGGCGGCAAGCCGAGCCAGCGGGCGGTGAGCACGCGCAGGAAGTGCGCGCTGGAAAAGATCAGCGTGTCGGCATTTGCCTCGCGCAGGCGATCGATGATCCTGTCGGCGCGGGCGCCCACATCGGCCGCCGTTTCGCCTTGCGGGCAGCCGTCGCGAAAGACGTTCCAGCCCGGTCGTTCGGCCAGGATCTCCCTGGTGGTTCTCCCTTCATAGGCGCCGTAGTCCCATTCCTGCAGGTCGTCCATCTTGATGCTTTGCGCCCCGAATCCGGCAAGCACGCTGGTGTTGTAGGCGCGCTGCGAAGGGCTCGACCACACGGCCGAAAACGGCAGGCCTTTCAGCCGATCCGCCACACCCCGCGCGGCCGCCTCGCCGGCCGCCGTCAGCGGCATGTCGGTGCGGCCGGTGTGCTGGCCCGAAAGGCTCCACGCCGTCTCGCCATGCCGGACCAGATGGATTTGAGGAAACGCGCTGCTCATGATGGGCCTTTCGAAGTTGCCGCACCTTAGAGGACGATGCGGCGAAGGGGAATCCGGCTGGCGCGAAAGTCCGGGGGTGGAACGCTCGTTTGGGTGCGGTCCACGCGATGCCCACCACATTCCCTGGCCCTGATCCCCGCCGCATTGGCACAATGACTGGGCGCCGGGCATAACTATGTGTGGTCCATAGTTCACCAAGCACGATAGGTCACGATCATCATGTACAAACATCTGCTCATCGGCACCGACGGGTCGGAACTGGCCGACAAGGGCGTTACCCACGGCCTCGGGCTGGCAAAGGGCCTCGGCGCCGCCGTGACCTTCGTCACCGTCTCGGAACAATTCCCGATCTTCGCCTGGGGCGGCGCCATGGCCGGCTACGCCGTGGGCGATGGGCTGGCCGCCTATCAGGAAGAAGCCCGCAAATACGGCAAGGAGGTGCTCGACAAATGCAAGGCTTCCGCCGAGGGGCTGGGCGTGTCGGCCAAGGTCGTGCACATCGAGGACAGAAGGCCCGCCGAGGCGATCCTGGAGCTGTCGCAGACCGAACGCTGCGACCTGATCGTCATGGCCTCGCACGGCCGCCGCGGATTGGGCAGGCTGCTTCTGGGAAGCCAGACGGCGGAAGTCGTGTCCTACAGCGAAATCCCGGTCCTGGTGGTGCGGTAGGCCGGTCCGGCCAGTCGGCGTTCGGCAAGCGGTGCTCAAAACGCCGCTTCGGCCACCAGATAAAATCCCAGCGCCAAGAGCCCGGCGAAGAACACTTTGCGAAAAGTCTCGACGCTCATGCGCTGGCGCAGCACCTGGCCGACAGCCATGCCGGCGAGCGCAGGCGCCAGCACCGCGACCGAACCCGCCAGCCCGGCCGTCGGCGAGGCCAGGGCGCCGGCCCTGAACAGCCCGATGGCCAGCGCCGCCGTCGACACGGTGAAGGACAGGCCGAGCGCCTGGATCAGCTCTTCCCTGCCCAGCCGCAGCGATTGCAGGTAGGGCACCGCCGGAATGACGAAGACGCCGGTGGCGCCGGTGACCAGGCCAGTTGCCACCCCGACCAGCGGCGATAGCAAGGCCTCGTGGCGTGGCGGCGTCGAAAAGCCGGCCTTGGCGAGACCGAGAACGGCATAGAGCATCAGTGCCACGCCGAGCGCGCCGGACGCGGCCGCCGTATGCGCGCCGGTGAGCAGGCCGGCGCCGGCAACGGTGCCGATCACCACGCCGGCCATCATCGTCCATAGCCGCCTGACGAGCCCGCCGAACGAAGGACCGGTGGACAATTGCCACAGGTTGGTAACCAGCGACGGGATCAGCAGAAGCGTGGCCGCTTCGGCCGGCGCCATGGTCACCGCCAGCAGGCCCATCGCCACTGTCGGCAGGCCCATCCCGACCACGCCCTTGACGAAGCCGGCGGCAAGGAAGACGGCGCAGATCCAGGCAACGGCGGCGGCGCTCAGCGGCTCAATCATGGAGCAGCATGTCGGCGGCGTCGATCCCCGCTGCCGGCCCCGGTCCGGCGGCGGCGCTGCTGACAGGGGCGGATGTCATGGCGCATCCTGGCATGCCGGAATCCAAGCGCGCCACGGCCAGAAGGGCGACGGCAACCGCCAGCAGCATCGCCGCGCTTTCAGCGATGCCGAGCCCTTGCCGGTTCGATGCTGGTTTTCTCATCATGGACCTCCACCGAAACTGTTTGACGAAATTCGCCGTCACCCACAATGTGGAAATCGCGGCACCAGCCTTCGGCTGAGGCGAAGGCTGGCGCCGCAAGCCGGTCGGCCCGCTGCGCCATCGATCGCGTGATAGCGGCCATCGCCCGGGCTGTCTTGCGGGAGGAAAAAAATGCACTTCGACCTCGTCGATCTCCGACTGTTCCTGCTGGTTGCCGAGCGCGGCAGCATCACCCATGGCGCCGAGCTCGCGGGCCTCGCGCTGGCCTCGGCCAGCGCCCGCATCAAGGGCATGGAGGACAGGCTCGGCGCGCCGCTGCTGGAGCGCCGCCGGCGCGGCGTGGTGCCGACCGCCGCCGGCCAGGCACTGCTGCACCACGCGCGCGCGGTGCAGAACCAGCTCGAGGCGATGGCCGGCGAGCTCGGCGCCTATGCCACCGGACTGCGCGCGCGGGTCCGCCTGCTCGCCAACACGGCCGCCACCAGCGAGCTTCTGCGCGACAAGCTGCCGGCCTTTCTGGTCGCGCATCCCGGCATCGACATAGAGCTCGATGAGCGCCCCAGCCACGAGATCGCCGAGGCGGTGGCCAGCGGCGCCGCCGATCTTGGCATTGCTGCGACCTGGGCCGGCCTTTCGCATCTCGAGCAGAAATCGTTCTTCGTCGATAGGCTGGTGGTGATCGCCGCGCGCAACCGCCCCGGCCTCGAAGGCCGCGCGACCGGCCTCGCCGACATTCTCGGTGAAACCTTTGTCGGCCTGAGCGCCGGCCATCCCTTGCAGGAGCACATCTCCCGCCAGGCCGCGCGCCTTGGCGGTCATCTGCATTTTCGCATCCGCGTGCCCGGCCTCGATAATGTCTGCAGGCTGGTGGCCCAGGGCGCGGGCGTCGCCATCGTGCCGGAAAGCATCGTGCGCCGCTCGGCGCCCAGCCTGCGCAGCCTGCGGCTGACGGACGACTGGGGAACCCGCCAGCTCAATCTCTGCGCCCGCCGCTTCGACACGTTGACGCCGCAAGCCAAGCTGCTGGTGGCCGCGCTGGTGTGAAGCCGCCGCCACATGCTGAATTCGCGTGGAATCATGCCTTGCCTTTAAGGAATCCATGAAATAGCTTGTTTGCACATAGGCAAAAAAATCGCCTAGCTTTTTTCGTTTTATGAAAGACGGGGGACTTGCGGGAACATCTCGATCTGACCGATCGGCGGCTGGTCAAACAGCTGTCGCAGGACGCACAGCCGGGCATCAACCGCCTCGCCGAGATTCTGGCGATCTCGGTGCCGACGGTGCGCACGCGGCTGCGCAACCTGCTCGACCGCAACCTGCTCAAGATCGTCGGGCTCTTGAACCTGACGGAGCGGCCCGAACTGATCTCGGCCATCGTCGGCATCAACGCGCAAGGGCGCGGCCGCGCCCGCGAGTTGGCGCAGCGCATTTCCGAACTGCCCTTCGTCAACTCGGCCTCGGTCGTCACCGGGCGCTTCGACATCATCGTCGACGTGACGGTGGCCGGCGACGTCGCCGATCTCTACCGCGTCACCAGCGAGTTGATCCCGGGCGCCGGCGAGCCGGGCGAGGTCGTGCGCAGCGAGACCTTCGTCGTCATGGCGTCCTGCAACAAATGGGTCAGCCTGCCGGAAGGCTGCTGGTCGGACGACAGCATTCGCAAGGAGCCGGCATGAGGATAGCGGTTCTCGGAGGCCTCGGCCTGCTCAACCCGCTGCTGCATGTGCCGGACGCGCCTTTCTTCGGCGCGTTGCCCAGGCGCGGCATCGCGGTCGCCGAAACGGCGGCCCGGCACTGAGGAAACGGATTTTCGAACGGTGGCCGCCGCCGGCAACGGCGCCGCCGCTCAAAAAGCACCCTGTAGGGTGGACAACAAGACGACAAAAGGAGGAATGCCCAATGAAACCAATGAACATTGCCAAGCTTTTCATCGCCGGCCTCGCACTGGCCGGCCTCACCGCCGCCGCCAGCGCCGGATCGCTCGACGACATCACCAAGCGCGGCGAACTGCGTGTCGCCGTGCAGACGCAGGGACCGCCCTTCTCGCTGGTCGGCGCCAATGGCGAACGCACCGGCAGCTCGGTGGAATTGGCCGAACTGATGGCCAAGGAAATGGGCGTCAAGATCACCTTCCTCGACTTCGACTGGGACGGCCTGATCCCGGCGCTGCTTTCGGGCAAGGCCGACCTTCTGGTCGCCGACATGACGCCGACGCTGGCACGCGGCATGAAGGTCGCCTTCACCACGCCTTACATGTATACGGGCAGCACCGTCTTCACCAAGGCCGACGGCAAGTTCAAGACCGCCGACGACTGCAAGGCCAAGGGCACCAAGATCGCCGTGCTGCTCGGCGCCACCGGCGAGAAGGAAGCCAAGGCAGCCTTCCCCGATGCCGACATCAAGAGCTACAAGGGCGGCGGTCCGCTGCTGCTCGACGCCGTCAACAACGGCCAGGCCGATTGCGGCGTCAACGACGTCTCGGCGGTCAAGGGCCAGTCGACGGCCTATCCGGCCGGGACCTTCACAATCATGCCGGACCTCCTCTCGAAGGAGCCGCTTGCCTTCGCCACCCGCTATGACGAGCCGGATCTCCTGATCTGGATGAACCTGTTCCTCAACCAGGTCACCATCGACGGCCGCCTGCAGAAGAACCTCGACTACTGGGTCAATTCGGAAGACTGGAAGAAAGATCACTGATTGGGGATTAGGGAATTAGGGATTAGTGAGTAGCGAATTAGTGAGTAGTGAATAGGGAATTCCGGATCCGCCTCACTACTCACTACTCACTACTCACTACTCCCTAATCACCATTCACGCCCATGCTCGAGAATTTCAGCTTCCGCACCATCGTCGAATACCTGCCCCTGTTCGGGCAGGGCCTGGTCACGACCGTGTGGCTGTCGGCGCTGTCCTTTTTCGGCGCGCTCGCAGTCGGCATCCTGCTGTGCGCGATGAACCTGCAGCGCGGCTGGCTGTTTCGGGTGCCGGCCAAGGCCTATATCGACGCCGTACGCGCCACGCCCTTGCTGGCGCAGCTCTATTTTCTCTATTTCGGCCTGCCGCGCCTCGGTTTCGTGCTGCCCGAACTCGTCGTCGGCATCCTCGCGTTGTCACTGAACAGCGGCGCCTATGTCGCTGAAATCATTCGGGCCGGCATCCTGTCGATCCCGCGCGGCCAGGTTGAGGCCAGTGTTGCTTCGGGCATGACCTATGTCCAGCGCATGCGCCTGGTGGTCCTGCCGCAGGCGTTCAAGGTGACGATCCCGCCGCTGCTGGGACAAGCGATCGTGCTGGTCAAGGATTCGGCGCTCCTGTCGCTGATCTCCGTTGCCGAGCTGACGCGCGCCGGCCAGTTGCTCGCCTCCGACCGTTTCATGCCGGCGGAAGGATTTCTCACCATCGCCGCCTTCTACCTCCTGCTCTATTACGGCCTCAAAGGGCTGGCGGTTCTCTCCGGCCGCTGGCTCGGTTCGGCGGGAGCGCGCACATGATCTGGCAACAGTTGCAAAGCCTTGCTGGCAGCTATCCGCTGGCGCTGCGCGGCCTCGGCATGACCGTGGTGCTGTCGCTGATCAGCCTGGTGCTGGGCACCCTGCTCGGCTTCGGCCTCGGCATCTTGCGGACCGGCGACAACCGGTTGATCTCCGGCGTGATCGGTGCCTGGGTAGACCTCATCCGGGGCACCCCGTTCCTGGTGCAGATATTCCTGATCTTCTTCATCTTGCCGGAGCTGGGCATCGAGCTCGACGCCTTCACCGCCGGCATCATCGCGCTGACCAACCTCGCCGCTTGCTTCATCTGCGAGATCGTCGCCGCCGGCATCCGTTCGGTTCCGACGGGCCAGGTCGAGGCGGCACTGGCGTCCGGCCTGTCGCGCTGGCAGCGCATGCGCCAGGTGGTGCTGCCGCAGGCGATGCGCATCGTGCTGCCGCCGCTGATCGGGCAATATGTGCTGCTGATCAAGGACTCTTCGGTCGTCTCTGCGATTGGCCTGACCGATCTCACCCGCGTCGGCTGGCTGGTGGTGCAGCGCGTGCCGAACGGCCTGCTGGTGTTCTTCCTCGTCGGCGTCGGCTATTTCATCGTCTGCTATCCGCTGATCATGCTCGCCCGCCGGCTCGAGCGGCGCATCGGTGCCGCCCATGGCGAGGTGCAGATATGACATCGAACCCAAAGGTTCCGACCACATGACCAAAACGGGCATGATCGATTTTCGCGGCGTCAACAAATGGTTCGGCACGCTCAACGTGCTGAGGGACATCACGCTCAGCGTCGAGCCGCGCGAAGTGGTCGTCGTCTGCGGCCCGAGCGGGTCGGGCAAGAGCACGCTTATCCGCTGCATCAACGGGCTGGAGACGATCAAGGACGGCGACCTTGTCGTCGACGGCCAGCGGCTCGGCGACCCCGCCACCAACATGACGAAGCTGCGCACCGAGATCGGCTTCGTCTTCCAGTCCTTCAACCTCTACCCGCACAAGACCGCGCTCGAAAACGTCACGCTGGCGCCGATCCATGTCCGCAAGATCCCGCGCGCCGAGGCCGAGCAGGCCGGCCGCGAACTGCTGGCCAAGGTCGGGCTTGCCGACAAGGTCAACGCCTATCCTGCGCAGCTTTCAGGCGGCCAGCAACAGCGTGTGGCGATCGCCCGCTGCCTCGGCATGCGCCCCAAGATCATGCTGTTCGACGAGCCGACCTCCGCCCTCGACCCCGAGATGATTTCGGAAGTGCTCGACGTCATGGTCGCGGTTGCCGAGGAAGGCATGACCATGATGGTGGTGACGCATGAGATGGGCTTTGCCCGCAAGGTCGCCCGGCGCGTGGTGTTCATGGATGCTGGCGCCATCGTCGAAAGCAGCACGCCCGACGAGTTCTTTTCGCACCCCAGGACCGATCGCAGCCGCGCATTCCTGAGCAAGATCCTGCGGCACTGACCGGCGCCGCCGCCTCAAGTGACCGCCAGCACCTTGCCCGTATCGTGCTGGCGCACGAAATCCACGTGGCGGCCGTCCCAGTGGTAGCTGTAGTGCCTCCCCTGGACGGGGACGGTGATTGCATCCGGCCAGAAGATGCCGATGCACTGCCCGCTTGGCATGCGCACGCTGTTCCACACCAGCCCGTCGCTGCCGGCCGCACGCAAGGCGCGGCCTTCGGCCTGCGAGGCGGTGTAGTCGTCCGGGTCGAGCGCGCCGGGCACCGCGTTGACGTCATCGAGGTCGCGATCGACGCTGCCGATCAGCACGCGGAAATCCGCGGTCCAGCCCGGCTCCTCCTTGGTGGCGCGCATAAAATTCTGGTGGTGGTGGATGGTTTCGGCCAGCGCCACCTCCTCGCTGTCGCCGGCATAGTAGATGCCGTAGCTGCCATCGGAAAACCGCCCGGGCCGCAAGGTCGAGCAATGCACGAAGGGCGCCATCACGAAACTTGCGCCGGGTCCGGACACCCGCCTTTCGGCAGGAACCTTGCCGAGGTCGCCGAGTTCCAGCCGGATGCGCGGATTGGTCTTCTCCTCGACGGCGGCCAGCGCTTCCCAATCGCGCGGGTCGGCAATGTCCTCGAAGAGGTCGATAGGCGGATGGATGGAGCGGATGATGCGGAAGGTCTGGGGCCAGTGGACGCGGCGCCGGACCGCGAGCCCACTCACCATGCACCACGCTCCGCGTCGAGCCATTCGCGCATCGCGGCAAGGTCGGAGATTTCGCCGCGCAGCATCAGGTCGAGCGCCGATTGGCCGCCGAACGTGGCATTGGGCTTGCGGATCCAGGCATAGCCGCGCGCCGGCTCGGTGAAGAGATAGCGCAAACCCTTGTGGATGCCCATCAGATGCGCCATGCGGGTGCGCAGGTCACGGTCGATCCGGCCGATTCCGCCTTCCTTCCAGCGCGCCCAGGTGCGCGCCGACATGCCGCCGAGCAGGATGCAGGCCTCGAGGTCGGTCAAGTTCCAGGCCTTGAACAGATTGACCGTGGTGCGCGCCAGGGCGCCCGCCTCTTCATCCGAGATGGCGCTGCCGACCGCGGCCGGCGTGGTGACGATGGACTGAAGCTGCATTTTCTGCTCCCGCTACTGGCAGACATATAGCATGTATTTGCCAATTGGCAAGGAAAACAGGACCAGAGCGGCCACCTAGGTGGTGCGGCATAACAGAACCAGGGTTCCTCGCCCCCACGAAGGTGGGGGAGAGGTGGCTCGGCGAAGCCGAGACGGAGCGGGGGAATGGCGCGGCGTGGATATGCCGTGAAAACCTCCATCGCCGCAGCCCCCTCTCCGACCGCTTCGGGGCCACCTCCCCCGCTTTGCGGGGGCGAGGAACCCACGTTCTGTGAGGGCGGCTCTTGTCCGCCTACTCCGCCGCCTCATACCCCGCGATACCCTTGATCTCCAGAAAATCCTCCAGCCCGTATTCGGCGTATTCGCGGCCGTTGCCGGATTGCTTGTAGCCGCCGAAGGGCAGGCCGGCGTCCCATTGGGGATAGTTGATGTAGACGTTGCCGGAGCGCATGCGCGCCGCGACGTCGCGCGCCTTCTGGATATCCTTGGCCTGGATATAGGAGGCAAGGCCGTAGACGGTGTCGTTGGCCTGCTCGACCGCCTGCTCGACCGTGTCGTAGGGCATGATGGCCAGCACCGGCCCGAAAATCTCCTCGCGCGCGATGCGCATATCGTGGGTGACATCGGCGAACACGGTCGGCCTGACATAGTAGCCACGGTTGAGTTCGGCCGGACGGCCGGGGCCGCCCGTGACCAGCGTGGCGCCCTCGTCGATGCCGCTCTGGATCATGTCCTGGATCTTGTCGAACTGGGCCTGGCTGACGACAGGGCCGAGCTTGGTGCCGGGAGCGTCGGCCGGACCGACCACGAACTTTTCCGCCGCCGCCTTGGCATAGGAAGCCGCCTCGTCATGACGGTCGCGTGGCACGAACATACGGGTTGGCGCGTTGCAGGACTGGCCGCTGTTGCTGAAGCAGCCGGCGACGCCCTTGGTTACGGCGGTGGCGAGGTCGACATCCGGGAACAGGATGTTGGCCGACTTGCCGCCAAGTTCCTGGTGCACGCGCTTGACCGTGTCGGCGGCAGCCTTGGCCACCAATATGCCGGCCCGGGTGGAGCCGGTGAACGACATCATGTCGATATCGGGATGGCTGGACAGCGCTTGGCCGACGCCGGGACCGTCGCCATTGACGAGGTTGAACACGCCCTTCGGCACGCCGGCCTCGTCGAGGATCTCGGCAAAGACGATGGCGTCGAGCGGCGCGATCTCGGATGGCTTCAGCACCATGGTGCAACCGGCGGCAAGCGCCGGACCCACCTTGCAGGTGATCTGGTTCAGCGGCCAGTTCCATGGCGTGATCAGGCCGACGACGCCGATCGGCTCCTTGACGATCAGCGAGGAGCCCTTGACCTGCCGGAACTGGAAGCTCTTCAGCACTTCCGCCATCTTGGCCAGATGCGCGAGCCCGATGCCGACCTGGCTGTCGAGCGCCATCCGGCGCGGGGCGCCCATCTCGCGCGACACGGCGAGCGCCAGGTCCGGGCTGCGCTTCTTGTAGACCTCGATGATGCGGTTGAGGATGTCGAGCCGTTCCTCGACCGAGGTGAAGCCGAATGTGCCGAAGGCGCGCTTCGCGGCGGCCACCGCCTTGTCGACGTCGGCCTTGGAGCCCAGCGAAATCTGCGCGAAACTATCTTCGTTCGACGGATCGATGACATCGAGCGTGTTGGGCACGACAGGATCGACCCACGCGCCATCGATGAAGAACTGCAGATTGTGTGACATGATTTCTCCTGAGGGGCGCCGCACAGCCGTCCGGCGTGATATCTGGTTAGAAATAACGATGCGCGAATGGCGGTGTCAAACGCAACCCCGAACTGGTGAGCGAGCCGCGAGCGGTTGAACCAGCCGGGCGGGCGATAGCTGGAATAGAACGAGTTAAAGCAGAGTATGCCCGGCTTCGCCCAGAAGCCGTGTCGCCGCGACCCGATCGGCGGCTTTCACCAGCAGGTGATCGCCGTCGAAAGTCGACACCACGAAAATGCCCAGCTCGTTTTCCGACAGTGGCCTGATGACCGACAACACGATGCCGGTTTCATCGAAAGCGAAAGGTCCTTGGAGCTTGAAGGCGACCCACTCGTCATCCCGCTTGACGCCATCTGGAACGCGATCCTGCAGACAGACGATCGAAAGTTCATCCTCGGTTCTGGTGATGCTGACGAAGCCTGGCCCGTCCGCCCAACCGGGAACGCTCGCTCCAGGCTCGAGCCGCGAAATCGCGTACAGCCCGGGCAGTTGCTTCAGCCTGATTTTGGCAGCCATTGTCGAACTCCGATTGCGGTCTATCCAGCGAGCCTCTTGCTCATATAGACAGTCGTACCGTTCATGAACGGCTCCTCCCGGTCGATCCTATAGCCGTGCCTCTTGTAAAGCGACACATTGGCCGCGAAGGCGCCATTGGTCAGCAGGCGAAGTTCGTTGCGGCCCGCTTCGGCCGCCTTGCGTTCAGCCCGCTCCAGCAACAGCCGGCCGATCCCCCTTCCCTGCGCATGCGGTGCCACGCAGACATTCTCGATCCAGACATGATCGTCGGCTGGCATGGTTTCGATCGCGCCGACGATTTCGCCCTGGTCGGTCGCAAGGTCGAACTCATGCTCTGCAACCGCTATGTCGTAGTCGGCGCGCATGGGCAGCGGTTCGCGGCCGATCAGCGGCACCCATTTGGCATAGGCCAAGCGCACGATGTCCCGGATGGCTGCGGCGTCCGCCGGCCCGGCCTGCCGGAACTGGATGGAAGGATTGATGCTCATCGAGGGCTCCAGACATGAACAGCCCGCCGACGGTTGCGCGGGCGGGGCTGGGAAGAACGAACCGGAATTAACGGGCCACTCCTCGTCGTCGCGCAATCATGCCGCCTCGCAGTGTACAGGTTCGGCGTCGCATGACATTGGCGCGGGGAAGAACGAACATGGCGCCAAGCTGGCGCAGCATGAGTGGCCCGTCAAGCCGACGCCAAGCCACCTTCTGGCGGTGCCCCAGCCTCTTTACCGCGCTGCCTCACCAACCCTGATTAGAGGCATGCCGTATCGGCCCTTGGCCGACGACCGCATTTTGGTCACGTAAGCCGGAAAACCGTCCTGGAAAATCGATCATTCTAACGAAAATAATTCATTGGAAAGATTAGTCGGGGAATGGCATTCCCCGGGCGAAGTCGCCTGGAGCATGACGTTGTCTTCCTTATCCCACATTGCGAACGATATTCCAAAAAGCCTGATTTCCGCCGAACCCGCGCAGCGCCGCAAGGCGCTCGACTCGACCAAGGCCGGACCCGTGCCCGGTATGATATTGGTCGCGATGATCACTGCGGTGGCCTTCTCGGCCCGCAACGTCTCCGGCTTTGCCCTGTTCAGCCCGATGATAATAGCCGTCGTCGCCGGCATGATCTACTCCAACGTGCTCGGCACGCCGGGGCACGCCAAGGCCGGCATCGCGTTTTCGCAGCGCCGGCTGCTGCGCTTCGCCATAGTGCTGCTCGGTTTCCAACTGACGCTCGGCCAGGTGGTGTCGATCGGCGCCGGCGGTGTCGGCATCGTGGCAGCCACCCTTGGCGCCACCTTCGTCTTCACCATCACACTCGGCCGGCTGATCGGCGTCGACGCGAAACTGGCGCAGCTGATCGCCGCCGGCACCTCGATCTGCGGTGCCTCGGCAATCGTGGCCACCAACATCGTCACCGACGCGCGCGACGAGGACGTCACCTACGCCGTCGCCTCGATCACCTTGTTCGGCACCGTCGCCATGCTCGGCTTCCCGCTGCTGTCGCCGCTGCTCGGCCTCGACCAGCATGCTTTCGGCCTGTGGGCGGGCGCCTCGATCCATGAGGTGGCGCAGGTCATCGGCGCCGGCTTCCAGAACGGCACCCAATCGGGCGAGATCGCCACCGTCGCCAAGCTCACCCGCGTCGCCATGCTGGCGCCGATGATCATCGCGCTGGGCCTGATGGCGCGCCGCAAGAGCAGCAGCGACCAGCAGGCGGCGCGCCCGCCCATGCCATGGTTCGTCGCCGCCTTCGTCGCCGTCGTGGCTCTGAACAGCCTTGTCGCGATACCCGCCGAAGTGAAATCGGCGATGGCGCTCGCCACCACCATCATGCTGACCATGGGGCTGGCCGCCATGGGCCTGCAGGCCGATATCTCGCAGCTGCGCTCGCGCGGCCTGCGCCCGCTCGCGCTCGCCTTCTCGGCCTTCCTGTTCATCGGCGGCTTCAGTCTGATGCTGGTGAAGTTGGCCTAGGCCCCAAAGGTAGCGCTCTACGGCGCCCCTGTCCTGCCGGACAGAGGGGGCGAAGGAACTCGACGGCCGACCGTCGGTCTTTTTGCTGAGCGCCTAATCCTCGAACGAACTCGCCGCCACATAGATCGCGGCCAGTGTTTCGATGCCGGCCTGGTCTGCCTTGTCGAAGCGGCCGGGCAGCGGGCTGTCGAGATCGAGCACGCCGAAGACGCCTTCATCGTCTTCGAGAAGCACGACCAGTTCCGAACGCGAATCGGCGTCGCAGGCGATGTGGCCGGGGAAATCGTGCACGTCCTTGATCAGCATCGAAGTGCCGAGGTCGACCGCCGTGCCGCATACGCCCTTGCCGACGGCGATGCGCACGCAGGCCGGCTTGCCCTGGAACGGACCCAGCACCAATTCCTCGTCCGAGGCCAGGAAATAGAAGCCCGCCCAGTTGAGATCGGGCACCATCTGGAAGATCAGCGCCGCGGTGTTGGCGGCATTGGCGATCGAGTCGCCCTCGCCCTCGAGCAGCGCCTTCAGTTGCGCGGCAAGATCGCGGTAGAACGCGGCCTTGTCCGAAGTGTCGATGGCCTTGGCTGCGAACATGGCTTGTCTCCGAACTGAGAATCGCGGTTCCGTTTTCCGCAGGCTCTGCACCAAACGACCACCGGAACAGTCTACCGTGAATCCTACCCGCCACGAAAGCCGCAAGATCAGGATCGCTGCCGGCGTCATCGCGGATGCGTCGGGCCGGCTGCTTCTGGTGCGCAAGCGCGGCACCAGCGCCTTCATGCAGCCCGGCGGCAAGATCGAGCCGCGCGAGGCCCCGCTCGACACCCTGATGCGCGAACTGCGCGAGGAACTCGGATTGGCGATCGACCCCGCCACCACCTCCTGGCTCGGCCTGTTCTCGGCCACGGCCGCCAACGAGCCGGACAGCACGGTCGAGGCGGAATTGTTCGCGCTCTCCATCGACGGCCAGCCGATAGCCGCCGCCGAGATCGAGGAGATCATCTGGCTGGAGCCCGGCTCGACCAATTCCGTCGAACTTGCGCCGCTGACGCGCGATGTGGTGCTGAGGTTGAGCGGAATGTAGCGGCGGCGGCGCCGCTATTACATCGGACGCTTGGGTTCGCCCTTTTGTGGCGTTGCCGGATCGGGCTCGGATTTCTTGTGCTTGTCGGCGGCAATCCTGCGGATGCGGTCGAAGCGGCTTTCCTCTGTCGTTTCGGTCGTGACGACCGTCTGTGGCTTCTGCACGAACACGATCATGGATCGATCTCCTGGGCCAGAGGCCTACGCGCCGGGAGAGAATCCCCGGCGATAGTCGTCTCGCCTGCGGCAAAGACCGTTTTGGCGAGATACGGATCAGGTCTGAAAGATGGCTTTTATGAAACCACCTTCGCGAGCCGGCCGAATCTTAGTAGCCGCCCATGCCGCCACCGCCGCCCGCAGGCGCGGCATCCTTGGCCGGAATGTCCGAGATCATCGCTTCGGCGGTGATCAAAAGCGCGGCGATCGAGCCGGCATCCTGCAACGCGGTGCGCACCACTTTCGCCGGATCGACGATGCCCGCTTTGATCATGTCGACATACGCCTCGTTCTGGGCATCGAAACCCTGGTTGTGATCCTTGCTGTCGGAGAGCTTGCCGACGACAACGGAGCCTTCAACGCCCGAATTCTCGGCGATCTGGCGGAGCGGCGCTTCGAGTGCCCTGAGCACGATCGAGATGCCGGCGGTGACATCGGCATTGGCGCCGTTCAGGCCGGCAAGCGCCGTCCTGGCACGCAGCAGGGCCACGCCGCCGCCCGGCACGATGCCTTCCTCGACCGCCGCGCGCGTGGCGTTCAGCGCGTCGTCGATGCGATCCTTCTTTTCCTTGACTTCCGACTCGGTGGCGCCGCCGACGCGGATGACGGCAACGCCGCCGGAGAGCTTGGCCAGCCGCTCCTGCAGCTTCTCCTTGTCATAGTCGGAGGTGGTTTCCTCGATCTGGCCCTTGATCTGGGCGACACGCGCCTGAATGGTCGCCTTGGTGCCGGCGCCGTCGATGATCGTGGTGGTGTCCTTTTCGATCAGCACGCGCTTGGCGCGGCCGAGCATCTCGATGGTGACGTTCTCCAGCTTGATGCCGAGATCCTCGGAGATCATCTGGCCGGATGTGAGCACCGCGATGTCTTCCAGCATCGCCTTGCGGCGGTCGCCGAAGCCCGGCGCCTTGACGGCCGCGACCTTGAGGCCGCCGCGCAGCTTGTTGACGACCAGCGTCGCCAGAGCCTCGCCTTCGACGTCCTCGGAGATGATCAGCAGCGGCCTGCCGCTCTGCACCACCGCTTCGAGGATCGGCAGCATTGCCTGCAGATTGCCGAGCTTCTTCTCGTGGATGAGAATATAGGGCTCTTCCAGCTCCGCGCGCATCTTGTCGGCATTGGTGACGAAATAGGGCGAGAGATAGCCGCGGTCGAACTGCATGCCTTCGACGACGTCGAGTTCGGTGTTCGCGGTCTTGGCTTCCTCGACGGTGATGACGCCGTCATTTCCGACCTTGTCCATCGCCTTGGCGATCATCTCGCCGACGCTGGTATCGCCATTGGCGGCGATTGTGCCGACCTGCGCGATCTCGGCCGACGATTTGACCTTCTTGGCCTTCGCCTTGATTTCCACGACGACGGCCGCGACGGCCTGGTCGATGCCGCGCTTGAGGTCCATCGGGTTCATGCCGGCGGCAACCAGCTTGGCGCCTTCGCGCAGGATCGAGGCGGCCAGCACCGTGGCAGTGGTGGTGCCGTCGCCGGCGAGGTCGTTGGTCTTCGAGGCCACTTCGCGCACCATCTGCGCGCCCATGTTCTCGAACTTGTCGGCAAGCTCGATTTCCTTGGCGACGGTGACGCCGTCCTTGGTGATGCGCGGCGCCCCATAGGCCTTGTCGATGATGACGTTGCGGCCCTTGGGGCCGAGCGTGACCTTGACCGCATTGGTGAGGATCTCGACGCCGCGCAGCATACGGTCGCGCGCATCGGTGGAGAATTTGATTTCCTTGGCAGACATGATTTTATCCAGTTCGCATTTGGAGTGGAGCCGTCACCGCGCAGAGGCGCGGCGCTTCAGTCAGGCGGCCTTCTTGGCTTCGATGCTCTTTTCGATAACGCCGATGATGTCGGCTTCCTTCATGATCAGAAGATCCTCGCCGTCGATCTTGACCTCCGTGCCCGACCATTTGCCGAACAGGATCAAGTCGCCGGCCTTGACGTCGAGCGGAACAAGTGCGCCGTTTTCGTCGCGGGCGCCGGGACCAACCGCGATCACTTCGCCTTCCTGCGGCTTTTCCTTGGCATTGTCGGGAATGATGATGCCGCCCTTGGATTTGATATCGCCTTCGGCGCGCCGGATGACGACGCGGTCGTGGAGTGGCCGAAATTTCATGAGAACTTCTTTCTGGGGCCGGCATAGGCGGCCGCCCCCTTCTATAGGCTCTTTGGCACTCGATAGATAGGAGTGCCAAAATTTATTCCGAGCGGATATTGAATAATCATAGTATTATTTCGGCGCCTGGGTTCATCGGGTCGGAAAAACGACCAAATATTTCAAAAATTTGAATTTTCCCGGCAGAGTACCTATTTATCGGACAAGTTCATTTTCACGATTTCAGACTCAAGGGAGATTTCCTCGATGGCCGACGGCAACCAGACGATCATGGAAAAAGCTGAAGCGCGCTTTGTCGACAAGCAGAAGAAGACGGCGGAGCGCAACAAGGCAACAGCCGAATATATGTCCGAAGCGAGGGCCAGGGAGATCAAGACGGCAAGGCTGAGGCAATTGCGGCTGGCCAAGGAAGAAGCCGACCGCGTGGCCGAGGCCCTGAACCCGACGCCGAAGAAGAAACGCGCGGTGAAGAAAACGACGGAGGCAAAATCATGAGCCTGACCTTCCCCAACCGCAGCCGCAGCTACGACGAGGCCGGCAAGCGCATCCGGTTCGTCGGCTATGACGGCATGTTCCAGATTTCCTTCTCGGTCGCCGCCGATGCCATGACGAGGATGCAGCCGGCGACGGCAGCCAATGAAGCCGGCTATCTCGCCACCTTCGACACCGAGAGCAGTGTTATCCGCGACGTAGCGTCAAAGGCCTATGACCGCACGCGCAAGAGCATGTATGTGCTGACGGCCGACGACTTCCGCTGAGACGACAGGCGAACGGCGCTGGATCAGGATTTACGCTCCGCCTTCTCCCGGCGCTTGACGTCCCGGACATTCATCTGATCGACCATGGCGTTGGCGTCGCGCGGGCTCATGCCGACCATCGCTCTTTGCCTGACGACGACGGGCTGGCCGGTGAAGACGTCGATGATGGCCCAGCTTTGGGGCAAGTCCATGCGCAGTGCGTAGCGGTTGGCCATTTGCCTCAGCCCTGCAACATGAAGAAGACCATGCCCAGGACCGATATCGTCCAGGCGACGACCGACAGCTTCAGCACCATGCCGCCATGGGCGGCCAGGGCCTCCCGCAGCCGTGGGGCGATACCTGCCGACGGGACCGGTTCCACCGCGACGACACGGGGTCCCTTGGCGCCAAGTTTTCCAAAGACGGGCAACAGCGACGGTTCACGCACGAAAATGGCCTCGAATGTCGGGGAAAGTCGGAGCGGGCAAGCTCTCGCCCTTCCATAGCACTCTTTTGGCGAGTGCCCTGCATGCCAAATGCAAATAGGCTGCTTTAACGCCGGCCGCATGCCACGTGACCCCGATCGTCAGATGCTGAAAGCGCGCAAGTCGGCTGGGTAGCAGTCTTCTTGCCGGCGCGTCAGCGTCACAACGAAGACGAGGACCTGTCCGGCCCAGGCCGCAAATGCAAGCTGGCAAGACCCATCGCCCTTGATGGTCCGACGCAGGCTCTACGTCATATGATTTTTTGGAGGCCTCGCCTCGGGATCGAACCGAGGCTTCAGAGATTTGCCGTCTCCAGCGTAGCCGCTCCGCCACGAGGCCATGACTAGCGAACTAGCCGATAATATTTGCGCAAGCGTTAAGACCGAAGAGTCGTTTGTAGACATGTCGCCGATTGCTGCTTTGGCCGGCTCGCGCCGTGGGCAGCACTGACGGCTGCCGATCAGGAATTCGCCTGATGAACTCGCCGGGCGGCGAGCCCGTGAGCCCGCCCTCCGGCGGCCACTTCGCACCACCGGAGGACCAGCCACTTTTCCTCTTGAACAGCCTCTGGATCTGGCCTAGTTTGGGTTGAGAAAAGGTTTTTCCAAACATTTCCGAGCGGGCTCGGCCATTGGCCGGGTCATTCCGGCCTGTAAGAGAAAACCTTTTCCCAATCGGGATTTTCGCCGCAATGGCATTGGACGATCAGCCAGCCTTTCCCAAGCCCGTCACCTTGCGTGACGTGGCGGCCGAGGCTGGCGTCAGCGTCGCCACCGCCTCGAAGGCGCTCAACGACCAGGGCCGCATGACCGCCGAGACCCGCGAGCGCATCCGCGAGACCGCGCAGCGCCTCGGCTTCCGGCCCAACAGCCTGGCGCAGAGCCTGCTGCGGCGACGCTCCTTCACCGTCGGCCTGCTCACCAACGATACCTATGGCCGCTTCTCGCTGCCGCTGATGTCGGGCATTTCCGACGCGCTGGTCGACGCCGGCGTCTCGGTGTTCCTGTGCAATGTCGAGGAGGATCCGCGTCTCGGCCAGCTCCATGTCGAGGCCATGCTCGACAAGCGCGTCGACGGCATCATCGCCACCGGCAAGCGCATCGACCGTCATCTGCCGGTCGACCTGTCCAATCTGCGCATTCCGGTGATCTATGCCTTCACCCAGCCCGATCCCGACGCCGTCGCCTTCGTCTCCGACGACGCTGGCGGCGCGCGGCTGGCAGTGGAGCATTTCTGTCGGCTCGGCCGCAGGCGCATCGCCCATGTCTCGGGACCGGCGAGCTTTGCCGTGGTGCACGCCAGGGCGCAGGCCTATCGCGATGTTCTGACCGAGAACGGCCTGTCGGTCACCGAGCCGCTGCTCGGCTCGTGGTCGGAGGCCTGGGGACACGAAGCCGTGGCGAGGCTGTTCGACGGCGCGGCCGACGGCGCAAGCGAAAGGCCGGACGCCGTCTTCTGCGGCAACGACCAGATCGCGCGCGGCGTCATCGATGCCTTGCGCGAGCGCGGTCTCGACGTGCCCGGCGATGTCGGCGTCATCGGTTTCGACAATTGGGAGATCGTGGCCGAAGCGACACGCCCGCCGCTGACCTCGGTCGACATGAACCTGGCTGCGCTCGGCCGCGAAGCGGGGCTGACCTTGCTTTCCCTGGTCGGCGGCAAGCCCGCCGCGCCAGGCATCCGGAAACTGCCGTGCCGGCTGGTGGTGCGTCAGTCCTGCGGCCGCCTGCCGGACGGCTGAAGAACCAAACGCCGCAATCGGCGGCAAGCCGCGCATCGCGGCCAAAACGTGGAGGAGGAGAATATGAGGACTTTGATTGCCAAGCTGGCCTTGACGCCCGCCGTACTCGGCTGCGGGCTGCAATTTGCCGCCGCCGAGACCGCCAACATCTGGGTGCGCGCCGACGGCTCGAACTTCATGCCGCGCATCGTCGATGCCTACAACAAGGGCCACACCAACCAGATCAAGCTCGACATCATCCCCAACGCCGAGATCATTCCGAAATACGGTGCTGCCGCCGCCGGCGGCACGGCGCCCGACGCGCTGTCGCTCGACCTGATCTACACGCCCTCCTTTGCTGCCGCCGGTCAGTTGGAGGACATCACCGACTGGGCCAAGTCGCTCCCCTATTTCGCCAGCCTGTCGCCGGCTCATGTGAAGACCGGCACGTACAAGGACCGCATCTACGGCCTGCCCTTCTCCGCCGACGCCTCGGTGCTGATCTGGAACAAGAAGCTGTTCAAGCAGGCCGGCCTCGACCCCGAAAAGGGCCCGGCCAATTGGGCCGAGATCGAAGCCGACGCCGAAAAAGTCAATGCGCTCGGCGGCAACATCAAGGGCTTCTACTTCTCCGGCAATTGCGGCGGCTGCAACATCTTCACCTTCACGCCGCTGGTCTGGGCCTCGGGCGGCGATATTCTCTCACAGGACGGCTCCAAGGCGACGCTGGACAGCCCGCAGCTGCGTGGCGCCATCGATCTCTACCGCTCGATGGTCAAGAAGGGCCTGGTGCCGGAAGGCGCCCAGACCGACACCGGCGCCAATTTCTTCGCCGCCTTCGCCGGCGGCAACATCGGCATCTCGCCTTCGGGCGCCTTCGCCATCGGCGCGCTCAACACCCAGTATCCCGACATCGACTACGGCATCACCTTCCTGCCGGGCAAGGATGGCGGCTGGTCGTCCTTTGCCGGCGGCGATAATTTCGTCGTCACCAAGGGCACCAAGAAGATCGATGTGGTGAAGGAGTTCCTCGACTTCGCCTATTCGCTGGAAGGCCAGACGATCCTGGCCAAATATGGCAGCCTGCCGGTGCGCGGCGACATCGCCAAGGACGCGCTGAAGGACCTCGACCCGCGCTACCAGGTCGCAGCCGAGGCCATGGCCAAGGGCAAGACGCCCTATTCGGTGGTGTTCAACGACCTGATCAACTCCGCCAACGGCCCGTGGACGCAGATGGTCAACGAGGTGTTCTTCGGCGACGACGTCGACGGCGCCATCGCCAATGCGCAGGAGACCATGCAGTCGATCATAGACCAGGCGCCGCAGAAATAGGCGCCTGCCGGCCGCCCGCCTGTCTCCCTGAGCGGGTGGCCGGATACTGTTTGGTTCAGATACAGGGCTATCGCGTTGAGAAGACTCACTAGCATCGACAGCTTGGGACCTAGCGCACTTCGCCTCCCCTTCTCCCCTTGTGGGGTGAGAAGCGGTCCGCGCAGCGGACGAAAAGCCAACTGCTTGGCTTTTCGAGCTTCGAACGCCCTGAGCCTGCGAAGGGCCGGGTGGTGGCCGATCCACTCTGCCGGGTCCCCGCTGCTTCGCAGCGTCCCGGTGTTCGCCGGCCTTTCATCGTGCCACTGGCACGATGAATTCGCCTCCGGCGAACCGGCCGCTCACCCCACAAGGGGAGAAGGAAAAGCGGGCCAGCCATGACCACCATCACAGCAACCACCGCCCCGCCCCGCGCCCGAAAACTCGTCGGTGCCGGTCGCCGGCAATGGATCGGTCTCATCTACGTCGCGCCGGCCGTGGCGCTGGTCATGGTGTTCTTCGTCATCCCGCTCGGCATGACGGCGTGGATGTCGCTGCACAACTGGCCCCTGATGGGCGGGCACTCCTTCATCGGCCTCGACAATTACGTCGCGATCCTGCGCGACACCAGGTTCTGGAATGCGCTGAAATTCACCGGCTATTACACGGTGATCGTCACCATCGCGATCTTCGCCGTCGCCTTTCCGCTGGCCATCTTCATCGAACGGCCGCGCCCGCTGACCAATCTCTACCGCACCGCCTTCTTCATGCCGGCGGTGGTCGGTTTCGCCTCTGCGAGCCTGCTCTGGTCATGGCTGCTCAACGTCGATTCCGGCCTGTTCAGCCCGGCCGCCTACAACCTCGGCCTGATCGACAGGAAATTCAACCTTCTGGCCACCTTCCAGCCGGCCTTCTGGTCGATCATCGCCATGGTGGTGTGGAAGGTCGCCGGCTTCACCATGATCATCCTGATGACCGGCCTGCAATCGATCCCGCAGGATTTGCAGGAGGCCGCCGTCATCGACGGCGCCGGCCCGTTCGCGAGGTTCCGGGCCATCACCTTGCCGCTGATGCGCCGCACGCTGGCGCTGGCGCTGATCCTGTCGGTGGCCGGCTCGGTCCTCGCCTTCGACCAGTTCTACATCATCCTGCGCGGCGGCCCGCGCAACCAGACGCTGACGGCGGTGTACTGGATTTTCAACCAGTCCTTCGTGTCGTTCAAGCTCGGCTATGGCGCGGCGCTCTCCATGGTGCTGCTGGTGATCCTGGTGGCGCTCAGCCTGGTGCAGCTCTGGCTGCTGAGGAAGCCCGAGGGCCTCGACTGATGGCGCAGGCAATGTCCGCTCAAGGCAAGCTCGCCGCCAGCGTCGTCAGGCACTCCACCGGCATCATCGCCTCGGTGCTGTTCGTGGCGCCGATCGTGTGGACCGCGCTGTCGGCCTTCAAGCCGGCGCAGGAGGCGCGCCAGCCGCCGTTGCCGCCCTGGCCGACGACAGGCTTCTCGCTGGAAAACTACGCCACGCTCAACACGTTCGGCGACGGGCTCTGGGTCTCGGCGCAGAACAGCATCTACGTCTCTGTCATGACGGTGCTGGTCTCCGTCGTTGTCTCCGTGCTCGCCGGCTACGGTTTCTCGCGCTTCCGATTTCCTCTCAAGGACCTGTTCTTCGTCCTCATCCTGTCGACGATCATGATTCCATTCCAGTCGATCCTGACGCCGATCTTCCTGGTGCTCACCAAGCTTGGCCTGCACAACACGCTGACCGGGCTGGTCGGCGTCTATGTGACGCTGCAATTGCCGTTCTCGATCTTCATGATGCGCAACGCCTTCGACGCGATGCCGCGCGAGATCGAGGAGGCCGCGCGCATGGACGGCGCCGGAAACCCCACCATGCTGTTGAAGGTGATGCTGCCGCTGGTCTGGCCGGGCGTCGTCACCATCGCGCTGTTCGCCTTTCTCGGCGCCTGGAACGAGTTCCTCGCCGCTTTGGTGCTGATGACCGACCAGTCCAAGTTCACGCTGCCGGTGATGATGACCGCACTCCAGTCCGGCCGCTTCGGCGCCATCGACTGGGGCGCGGTGCAGGCGGGCGTCACCGTGATGATGGTGCCGTGCCTGATCCTGTTCCTGGCTTTGCAGCGCTTCTACATCCGCGGCCTGATGGCCGGGGCCGTCAAGTGATCGATCGAATGGAGTAAGTTCATGACCGCATCGTCTTCCGCCAGGCCTGCCAGCGCCTCCAGGCCCAAACTCGCCTTCCGGCCGCTACCGGTGCCCCAGGTCGACGTGCACGGCTTCTGGGGCGACCGTGCCGACGCCGTCGCCGCGCGCACCGCCGATATCCTCTACGACCGCTGCGTCGAGGCGGGCATGCTGGAGCAGATCGATCCGGACCGGCCCTCGCCCGGCGTCGTCATCCCGTTCCATTCCCCTTCGCCCGACGAGGCGGCCTCCCCCGGCTTCACCGGCTCGACGGTGACGACGCAGATGTTCTGGGACTCCGACTGGGGCAAGACGATCGAGACGGCGGCCTATTCGCTCTACCGCGCCAAGAACCCGGAGCTGGAGAAGAAGATCGACGCCGTCATCGACCTCTACGAAAAGCTGCAGCAGCCGGACGGCTATCTCTCGAGCTGGTACCAGCGCATCCAGCCCGGCCTGCGCTGGACCAATCTGCGCGATTGCCACGAGCTCTATTGCGCCGGCCACCTGATCGAGGGCGCCGTCGCCTATTACCAGGCGACCGGCAAGCGCAAGCTGCTCGACGTCATGTGCCGCTATGCCGACCATATCGCCTCGGTGCTCGGGCCCGAGCCGGGCAAGAAGAAGGGCTATTGCGGCCATGAGGAGATCGAGCTGGCGCTGGTGAAGCTGGCGCGGGTGACTGGCGAGAACAAATACATGGAGCTGGCGAAATACTTCATCGACCAGCGCGGCCAGCAACCGCATTATTTCGACGAGGAGGCGCGCGCCCGCGGCACCGATCCCAAGGCCTATCATTTCAAGACCTATGAATACAGCCAGTCGCACATTCCGGTGCGCGAGCAGGACAAGGTCGTCGGTCATGCGGTCAGGGCGATGTATCTCTATTCCGGCATGGCCGACATCGCCACCGAATATGGCGACGACAGCTTGCGGGTGGCGCTCGACCGGCTGTGGGACGATCTCACCAGCAAGAACCTCTACATCACCGGCGGGCTCGGGCCGTCGGCGCACAATGAGGGCTTCACCAGCGATTTCGACCTGCCCAATGAGAGCGCCTACGCCGAGACCTGTGCCGCCGTCGGCCTGGTGTTCTGGGCCAGCCGCATGCTCGGCATGGGGCCGAACGCCCGCTACGCCGATATCATGGAGCGGGCGCTCTACAACGGCTCGATCTCGGGCCTGTCGCTCGACGGCTCGCTGTTCTTCTACGAAAACCCGCTGGAAAGCCGGGGCCGGCACAACAGATGGAAATGGCACCGCTGCCCGTGCTGCCCGCCCAATATCGGGCGCATGGTGGCCTCCATCGGCAGCTATTTCTACAGCCTGGCGGACGACGCGCTTGCCGTCCATCTCTATGGCGATTCCACCGCTCGTTTCGACATAGCGGGCGTGCCGGTGGCACTGACGCAGGCGAGCCGCTACCCCTGGGACGGTGCGGTCGCCATCACCATCGAGCCGCAGGCGCCGGTCGCGTTCACCCTGCATCTGCGCGTGCCGGCATGGAGCGCCGGCGCGGCGCTCAAGGTCAATGGCGAGACGGTGAAGCTCGAGGACGTCACCAGCGATGGCTACGCGGCGATCCGGCGCACATGGAAGAAGGGCGATAGCGTCCGCCTCGATCTCGAAATGCCGATCGAACGGCTCTACGCCAACCCGCAGGTGCGTCAGGACGCCGGCCGCGTGGCGCTCTCGCGCGGCCCGCTGATCTACTGCGTCGAGGCGACCGACAATGACGGCAGCCTGCACCGCATCGCATTGCCGCGCACCGCAAGCATCGAGGCGCATGACGAGCCGGACCTGCTGGGCGGCGTGGTGGCGCTTTCGACCACAGCGCTGGCCGACACCGATGAGGGCTGGCAAAACGGGCTTTACCGCACCGACCCGCCCGCTGCCAGACAGACGCGGCTGACCGCCATCCCCTATTTCGCCTGGGACAACCGCGAGCCCGGCGAGATGCTGGTGTGGCTGAGGGACGGATGAGGCCAGAAGGGCGCGAAGGAGCGCGACAGGTTTCGTTCTGCCCGCCGCGTCTTCGGTGCCAGTCACACGGAGCCTATCGCCGGGCCTTTGACTTGTTCAGAGCGGCGGCGGCGTGGATAAGCGCCTTGAACGCTTCCTCGTCGACCTCCTCGCCCTCTTGGAAATCGATGGCGCGCCTGGTGTTTCCTTCCAGGCTGGAGTTGAACAGGCGCGACGGATCGGGCAGCGCCGCACCCTTGGCGAAGGTCAGCTTGACGACGTTCTTGTAGGTCTCGCCGGTGCAGATCATTCCGGCATGCTCCCACACCGGGACCCCGCGCCATTTCCACTCCTCCACGATCTCGGGGTCGGCCTGCCGGATCAGGCCGCGCAGCCGGCTCAGCATCTCGCCCCGCCAGTCGCCGAGTTCCTCGATCCTGCCGTCTATGAGCTGCGAAGGAGACCTGCCTTCTGGCGACCCGCTCTTCGTCATGTCCGTTCTCCTTCAGGCTTGAGGGCGGTCACCGCCCCGTCCGCCCGATCATAGGCGCTCTGTCGCGGGCGGCAAATCCGGGCCCGGCGCGCAAATCTCACATCCGTTCGCCGGGCAGTCGGCTCGCCTGCTTCACCCACTCGGTGAACTGGGCCTCGTCGAACTCGTCGTCCTCATGAATGTCAAGGTAACGCGTGTCCTTGCTTTTGGACTGGCCAGGCGGCACCGGGTCCAGCGAGATGCCGCGGAAGAAGGCCACCTTTATGTATTTCGTGAAGCAATGAAAGCTGAGGAACCAGCCCTCGCCTTCCACGCCATAGAAGGGCGAGTTCCATTTGACGGCCTTGCGCACATCAGGCACGGCACGCTCGATGAGCGCGTCGAGACGGCCGCCGACCTCGCTCTTCCAGTCCGGCATGGCTGCGATATAGGCCTGCACGGGGGCGTTGCCTTCGCCCTTGGCGATCTGCGGGTTGCCGCCAGAAAGCAGGACCGGACCGGCGGTTGCTGGCCTGGCGGCGCCTTTGGCTGATTGCCCCTGCCTCTTCGCCATCCATCCCGTCCTTACTGGCTCGCGCGCTGCCGCCCGTTAAGCCGCTTGGCGGCGTATGGCAGCACGAACATGTAGAGGCCGCTGAACAGCAGCAGGAAAAGCGGCAGCAGCGGCGAATAGACCACCCAGGCAGGCGGCTGCCCCAAGCCCATGGCGACGAAGTTGGCGAGGACAGTCCCCGTGAAGATGATCGATAGCCAGCGATGCGTTTGCCGGACCCATTTGTTCCAATCCATGCTATCTCCTCCCGGAAAATGAACGAAACGCCGCTTACCAGCGCGCCAGCTGCGTGATCTGGATGAGGTTACCGCAGCTGTCGTTGAGCTGCGCTATGGTCGAGCCGGTCACTTCGGTCGGCGCCATGGCGAAGGCCGCGCCCCGCGCCTTGATGCGCTCGTGATCGGCCTTGATGTCGTCGGTGAAGAGCATCAGCGCCGGCTGGCCCTGCTTGAACAAGGCCTGCTGGTAGGCCTTGGCCGCCGGGTTGTCGCTCAGCGCAAGCTGCAGCTCGGTTCCCTCAGGCTCGTCCGGCGAAGCCACGGTCAGCCAGCGAAACGGCCCGTTGCTGAAATCGGCCTTCTTGGTGAAGCCCAGCACGTCGGTGTAGAAGGCAAGCGCCTTCTCCTGGTCGTCCACATAGACGCGGGTCAATTTGATCTTCATCGCATGTCCTCCATAGGTTTTGTTGCGGCGGCCGTCTTCGAACAGCCTTGCCATGAACCCCGCCTGGCGGATTTCAGTCCGTCCGTGCCAGGAGCTCTTCCAGCTTCTCCAGGAATTTCGGCCATCCCATCTTGGCGCCGCCATAGGCCCGCCTCTGCTCGGGCCGGAAACCGGACTGCTCCATGCGCAGATGGGTTCCGGCAGGCGTCGGGGTGAGCGTGAAGGTCACCACGCTCCTGAGATCGAAGGTCGGGTCCTGGTGCGCGAGGTTCCAGGTGTAGGACAGCGTCTTGTGCGGCTCGACGGCAAGCACCTCGCAATCCAGCACGCCGCCCCAGGCGGTGCTGAGGTTGAAGCGATGGCCCACGACCGGATTTAAATCGTTCTTCATCAGCCACTCCTCAATCAGATGCGGTTGCGTCAGTGCGCGCCAGAGTTTTTCCGGCGGATGCGAAATCTGCCGCTCGACGACGACAGTGCGGGTGTCGGCGGCACTGTCGTTCACTGGTCCATCCTTTTGAGCAGATCCTCGAGATCGTCGAACCGGGTTTCCCAGAACCCGGCCATCTCACGCGTCCAGTCCATCAGCGGCGCCAGTGCGCCGAGCTGCGCGCTGTAATGCGTCTGGCGGCCTTCATGGCGGTCGCGCACCAGCCCGGCCTGCTTCAGCACGCCCAGATGCTTCGACACGGCCGGCTGCGAGACCCCCGACTGGATCGTCAGCGCTCCCACCGTCTGCTCTCCCTGGCGGCACAGCCGTTCGAAGATGGCGCGCCGCGTCGGGTCGGCGAGCGTCCTGAAGAGCGCATCATGAGCATCCGGCATTTAATCGATAACCCGTTGGCTATTGATGGACGTATAACCGTCGGGATATGTATTCGTCAAGCGGAAGATTTGGAGGGGCGGGAAAGCGTCTGGAACTTCCGGATCGCGTTGCGCTGGGACGCCGATCGCTAAGCCGTGGCGTGGACGCGGTTGATCTCCTCGGCCACCAATGCCTGCAACTGCCACAGGTTGCGATCGCGAATGCCGCAGGCGTCGAGGTGGCGGATGGTCTCGAACAGATATTGCGCGCCCGAGCCCCAATGGCCGGCGGCGCGGGCCAGCGTCGCCGCGATCGCCGGTTTGTCCAGCCTGCCGACATAGCGCGCATTGGCGGGATCGACGACGAAGCCGAGCGCGCGGCACATGCCGCCCTCGGTCCTGACCCGCAGCCAGCGCGGCACGTTGACGGCGGGCAGGATGGTCATCTCGCGGCGCAGCAGCGCCTCGAGATTGTCGGCAACCGGCTCCGCGATCTCGAACACCATGCCCTGGCATTGGCCACCACGGTCGAGCGCCATCATCAGGCCGGGCTGCTCGATCGTGCCGCGAAACCGCTGCACGGTGAAGCAGAAGGAGCGGTGCCAGCCGGTCGCCACCGCGCGCTCGCCGCCCCTCACCTCGCCCGCCGGCTTCCACAGCAGCGAGCCATAGGCGAACAGTTTCAGCGGCCCGGCCGGCGCATCGGCCAGGATTTCGTCGCTGAAACGTGCATAGTCGGCGTCGGTCATGTAGACCATGCCCGGCGTCGGCCCGGCATCCTCGACCGCGCGCAAGGTGCGGGCGACCAGCGCCTCCGTCAGCGCCATCGCCGCCTTGCGCGGCGATGCGGTGGAAATCGGCTTGTTCATGTTCGTCATGTTGCCCAAGGCAAAGGGATTCTCAAGAGCCAGAGCCACTCGGACCCGGACTCAGAAGCTGAGCGGACCTGCCCAAGCGTTTGAAAAGCCTCGGCGCACCACCGTCGCGATAGAATTGGCCGAAAGTCCGCCTGGGTTGGCGCGAGCCGCCGTCGGCGGAACGAGATCGCGTTCGAGGCGTTCCATAGGGTTGGGAGGGAACTATGAACGATGCGCCGGCAACGCCCGTCGGCAGGACACTTACGCCTGGCGAAATGGTCACCGTGATGTCGCATTTCCATCGCGCCGAGATTGCCCGCATGGCGGGATGGCGCGACCGTATCGACAGGACCAGCAATTGGGCGATCACCGTCGTGGCCGCGATGCTGTCGGTGTCGCTGTCGACGGCCAGTGCCCATCACGGCGTGCTGCTGTTCGCCATGCTGCTGGTGCTGCTGTTGCTGTGGATCGAGGCACGGCGTTACCGCTTCTTCGACGTCTACCGCGCCCGTGTGCGCCAGTTCGAGCGCCACTATTTCGCGCAGATATTCTCGCCGCAGCCGGACTTCGCCTCGGACTGGCTGCTGATCGTCGGCGAAAGCCTGCGCACGCCGAAATTCCTGGTCTCGCAGCGGGTGGCGCTGGCGCGCCGTTTGCGCCGCAACTACATCCATATGATGCTGATCCTGCTGCTCGCCTGGATCCTCAAACTATCGACGCCGAGCCTGCTCGATCGGGCCGCGCCGGTGGGTTTCGTCGGCACATTGCGCGAGGCCGTCAGCGCCGCCGCCCTGGGTCCCGTGCCCGGCCTGGTCATCGTCACGCTGGTCGCCATCCTCTTTGCCGGCCTGCTGGCCGTCGCCTCACTGACGCCCGACGACAACGGCGAACTCTCCTTCGGAGACGTGCATGTCTAGTCCGCGATGGACAAAAACGCTTTGCGAACAACCGGGTGAGGCGCCATCCTGAATCAAACCGCGAATGAGCGCCTGCGTGCCGGCTTGGAAAATAGCCGCATGGATGCCATCTAGAGGGACAGATCCGGTCCTCGGGCGGCCGGCCACGGAGCATCGAAACAAGTGACGCAGCGAAGCGGCAGCGCCGACCTGCCGCTGCATGGCGGACGGGTCCCGAAATGGCTGGGCGACCGCATGACGCGGCTCGGCGCGGTGCTGTGCCAGGCGATCGTCCACCATTATAGCCGCGACGAGCTGCTGCGCCGGCTGGCGCATCCCTTCTGGTTCCAGTCCTTCGGTGCGGTGATGGGCATGGACTGGCATTCGTCCGGAATCACCACCAGCGTCATCGGCGCGCTGAAGCGCGGGCTGACGCCGCTGTCGGGCGAGCTCGGCATCCATGTCTGCGGCGGACGCGGCGCTCATTCGCGCAAGACGCCGCATGAGCTGGAGATGATCGGCGAACGCGTGGGCTTCGACGGCGCGGCCCTTGCCACGGCCAGCCGCCTGGTCGCCAAGGTCGACAGCGCCGCCGTGCAGGACGGTTTCGACCTCTATCTGCACGGCTTCATCGTCACCGACGACAGCCGCTGGGTGGTCGTCCAGCAAGGCATGAACGGCGACAGAAGGCAGGCGCGCCGTTACCACTGGTTGTCGGAAGGGTTGAAGAGTTTCGTCGACCAGCCGCACGCGGCCATCGAGGGCGAGCGGCAGGGCGAGATCGTCAACCTCACCGACCATCGCGCCGAGGCCTCGCGCAGCGGCCAGCTCGATCTTCTGCGCCAGCTCGGTCCCGACCGGATCGTGCACGAATTCGCCGCCATCGAGCCTGCGGCGACTGAAGCAAAGCGCGACAGTGCACAACCAATGCTGCCCAATCTGGTCATGCCGGCGCACCATGACGTGCGCGAAAGCGACATCGTCATGCGCCGGCTGCACGGCAACATCTCCGCCGCCATCGAGAGCGGCCCGACGGATTTTCCCGAATTGCTGCTGGTGCCGGGCGTCGGCGCCCGCACGGTGCGGGCGCTGGCCATGGTGGCGGAGGTGGTGCATGGCGCGCCGTGCCGCTTTTCCGACCCGGCGCGCTTCTCGCTGGCGCATGGCGGCAAGGACCGGCATCCCTTTCCGGTGCCGCTGAAGGTCTATGACGAAACCATCGCCGTCATGAAGTCGGCGGTCGCCAAGGCCAAGCTCGGCCGCGAGGAGGAGCTTGCCGCCTTGCAGCGGCTCGACGGCCAGGCGCGGCGACTGGAGCGCTACGTCACCGGCCCGAGCCTGAAGGAGATCGTCGCCGGCGAGTTCGACCAGTCGCACCTGCTCGGCGGCCGCAGCGTCTTCGGCCCGGAGCCGCCGCCTGAAGGTGCTTTGCCGGGCGGCGCCAAGAAGTCGGGCTAGATCGCCGATCGCGGCCGCTACGCCGACAATTGGCGAAGCAATCCGCGGGCGGCGTCCAGCCGGTATGGGCCTTTCTCCCCGTCACTATACGGGGAGAAATGTCCGGCAGGACAATGAGGGGCGGCGCCAAGCTTTCGGCAAATAGCATCTGGATCCTGTATTTCTCCCATGTCGGCGCTGCCCCTCATCCGCCTGCCGGCACCTTCTCCCCGTATAGAGACGGGGAGAAGAGGGCTGTCTTTTATGTCGGCACTTACCCCAACAGATCGGCCGGAACAGATTGGCCCGACCCGCCGCAACCTTGCGCGGCATTGCACGTTTATGGGCAGCGGACTTGATCCGCGTTGAGGGGTTGGATGACTAGGCACTGGCCGCAAACGGGATTTCTTCCTGCCATTCTCATCCTTTTCGCCGCCTTTACCTCGCCGTGCCCGGCCTGGGCAGCCCAGGCAAGCAGCCACGCCGCGGGCATGGGCGGCTCGGCGGAGGGCGTTTTCGTCGCCGAGATCGTGCTTCTGCTGCTGGTCGGCCGTGGCCTGGGCGAAATCTTCCAGCGCTACGGCCAGCCGGCGATCATGGGCCAGCTGATCGGCGGCATCCTGCTGGGGCCTTCCCTGTTCGGCTGGCTCTGGCCCGGCGCACAGCAGCTGATCTTCTCGACCGACCCCGCGCAGAAGAGCATGATCGAGGCGGTCTCCCAGCTTGGCGTCCTGCTGCTCCTGCTGCTCACCGGCATGGAGACGGACCTGCGCCTGGTGCGCCGGGTGGGCGCGGCGTGTTTTTCGATCTCGGTCACCGGCGTCGTCGTGCCCTTTGCCTGCGGTTTCGCGCTGGCGCAGTTCCTGCCCGGCACGCTGCTGCCCGACCCCAGCGAGCGCGTCGTCGCCGGGCTCTTCCTCGGCACGGCGCTGTCGATCTCCTCGGTCAAGATCGTCGCCATGGTGGTGCGCGAGATGAACTTCATGCGCCGCAATCTCGGCCAGGTCATCATCTCCTCGGCCATCATCGAGGACACGATCGGCTGGCTGATCATCGCCGTCACCTTCGGCATCGCCACCAATGGCAGCCTCCAAATCGTGCCGCTGGTGGTAACGGTGGCCGAAGTGGCGCTGTTCATGGTGTTCTCCTTCACCATTGGCCGCCGGCTGGTGTTCACGCTGATCCGCTGGAGCAACGATTCCTTCCGCAGCGAGTACGCCGTCATATCGGTCATCCTGATCATCATGGGCGTGATGGCGCTGATCACCAATCTGATCGGCGTCCACACCGTGCTTGGCGCCTTCGTCGCCGGCATACTGGTCGGCGAATCGCCGATCCTGTCCAGCCACATCGAGAGCCAGTTGCGCGGCGTCATCACGGCGCTCTTCATGCCGATCTTCTTCGGCATGGCCGGGCTTTCGGCCGACCTCACCGTGCTTGCCGACCCGACGCTGGCGCTGCTGACGCTGGCGCTGGTGCTCATTGCCAGCATCGGCAAGTTCGGCGGCGCCTTCATCGGCGGCCGCTTCGCCGGCATGACGCTGAAGGAGGCGACCGCCGTCGGCAGCGCCATGAACGCGCGCGGCTCGACCGAGGTGATCGTCGCCTCGATCGGCCTGTCGATGAACATCCTGTCCCACAATCTGTTCACCATGATCGTCACCATGGCTGTCATCACCACGCTCGCCATGCCGCCGATGCTGCGCTGGGCGCTCGGCCGGCTGCCCGTCGAAGACGCCGAGAAGCAGCGCGTCGACCGCGAGCTGCTCGACGAGCGCGGCTTCGTCTCCAAGCTGGAACGGCTGCTGCTGCTGGTCGACGACAGCCCGGTCGGCAAGTTCACCGCCTATCTCGCGGGCCTGGTCGGCGGCGGCAGCGGCATGCCGACCACGCTTCTCCACCTCAAGGACGGCAGGCTTGCCGGCCCGGCCCGCGACAAGGGCCCGGAGCGTGCCTTGAAGGAGGTCAAGAAGGGCGCCGCCAGAAGCGCCAAAGCGGTCAGCAAGGCCGAGGACACGCCGGTCGAGAAGGTGCATCTCACCGCCCGCAGCGAACGCGAAGCGACCGCACGGACGATCGCCGAGGAGGCGCGCAAGGGCTATGGCCTGCTGCTGGTCGGGCTCGAGGCCATGCTGACCGAGAAGGGATCGTTCACCGAGGCGCTCAACGACATGACCAGCGGCTTCGACGGTCCGCTCTGCCTGGTGCTGAACGGTGCCGGCGCCGGGGGCAAGATGCCGGTGCTGCGCGCCGGAACCACCATCCTCGTTCCCGTCAACGGCACGGAAGTGTCGCGCCGCGCAGCCGATTTCGCCCTGGCGCTGGCAAGGCCGCACCGGGCGCGGGTCAAGGTGCTCTATGTCTCGCAGGCGCGCAAAGGCGCCCGGCAAGGCACCGTTTCGCACCGCCGCGAGGAGGCGGTGCTCAAGGACGTCGTCGACCTCGCCGACCGCTACGGCGTCGCCGTCGACACCGCCATCCGCGCCCGCGCCACGCCCGACAAGGCGATCGCCAGGGAAGTGGCCAAGGGGGCGGCGATGGTGGTGATGGGCGTCACGCAGCGGCCGGGCGAGGAACTGTTCTTCGGCGACACCGCCATGGCGGTGCTGGCCGCCGTCCCCTGCCCGGTCGTGCTCGTGGCAAGCGACCGCATCCGCGCCGAAGCAAGGCCCGAGGCCGCGGCCGAAACCGGTGCCTGATGGCCGAGCCTATAGGCCGAAGAACTGCCTGCCGATCACATAGCCCAGCGCCACCACGGCCAGCGGAAACAAGGCCGGCGCGACCTTGCCGAGCACCGAGCCTTGCTGCTCCTTTGGCGGCACATAGCGTGCATTGCCGAGATTCTTGGTCATTGCGTACCCCCGCGCGAACCAGTTCATTAGCAGATGCTTATTAACAGCACGGCCGAATTAACGGTTCGCGAAGAAATTCGCTCGAAAGCCGGCCATTTGAGCGGAGGGCTGGCGAATGCGGTTTGGCTCAGTCTCGATCTCGGAATCGGGTTTGCCTGCGGCCTCGCGCACCCGCCCGCGGCTTCGGCCGTCGCGGCGGAGCGCTATGTCCGGCAGACCGCCATGACGAAGAATTCGCGGTAGCAGAAGTCCGGATCGTCGAGGAGGCGATCCGGCCGCTGCTTCAGGTCCTGCCAATAGGCCTGGTCGGAATCAGGCAGGGCATAGCCCGGCGCGACGCCGGCGAAATAGGCCAGCAGGTCGGCAACATAGTCGCGCGTGAAGCGAGGCGCGGGCTCCCAGCGCTCGACCAGCCAGCCCTTGCGGCTGACGACCTCCAGGCCCGCCTGGCGCAGCCGCGCCGGAAGCGTCGAACCGCAATCGGTGCCGAGCACGCCCCGGTCGCGAAATCCCTGGAGCCTCGCCGCCATGAAGCGCGCCAGCAGCGCCCGGTCCATGGGCAGGATCTGCAAGATGGTCGAATCGAAATCCTTGACCGCCAAGATGCCGCCCGGCTTCAGCACGCGCCTGGCCTCGCCGACGGCAAGCTCGAACTCGGCCGGCGTCAGATACTGCATGACATTGCCGGACCAGACGCAATCGAACGATGCGTCGGCGAAGGGCAGCGACAGGATGCTGCCGACATGCGCGGCAATTTCCGGCGGCTCGGACAGCGTGCCCGCGAGGGCCTCGACCCGGGCGATGTTTTCGGGCGCGAGGTCGAGCGCGGCGATGAAGCCGGAGGGGCCGACGGCGCTGGCGATGAGCGGCAGGAAGCCGCCGCTGCCGCAACCGGCATCGAGCACGCGCCAGCCCGGGCGGATGCCGGCATCGAGCAAGGCCGCCTCATATTCGGGGCGCGACGATTCAAAATGAAGGTCGAGCCAACCGGCCTCGCTCGCTTCGTGACCGGTGGACGTTTGGTTCCTGGCAGACAAATGATTACCCCCCAATGACGCGGCACGGATAGAAGCGCACCGAGCGGCATCACGCAATGCCCTGCGAATCTAAGTGGAACTAGCGCCGGTCATTGTGCTCGTCAGTTGAGGGCTGGATGGACAGGATGCGCCGCATGTCGGTCGCAAGGACGTTGATTGCGCCTACCCAAAAGCAGACATCTGAATGCGGCGCCGCGTTGTACGCGCTACAAGCGACCCGCAGTCTGGACCGGCAACTCGCACGACCTGAGCATTCACCGCCATACGGCGGACCCGTGGCCAAAGGGTCGAGCCGGGCCATGTCATCGCCCGCTGGAAACGCGCTGGCGGATCACGGCTACAGACAAGATGTCCGTGCTTCGGCTAGAGTTTCGTCTGGCACCAGGCGAAGGGAGCATCGGGATGGGCAAAGCCAGTTCAGCGCCGGCCGGGCAGCCCAGGCCGCTCGCCGAGATCGCCAGCTACCACGCCCACATCTACTATGACGGAGAGGCGCAGCGGCAGCACGCCGAATGGCTGCACGAGCGCATCGGCGAACGCTTCCGCGTGCGCCTGGGCAACTGGCGCGACGGGCCGGTCGGCCCGCATCAGCAGGCCATGTACCAAATCTCCTTCGCCACCGAGATCTTCGCCACGCTGGTGCCCTGGCTGATGCTGAACCACGGCGGCCTAAGCATCCTCGTCCACCCCAACACCACCAACCCCAAGCGCGACCATCTGGTCGACCCGATCTGGATCGGCCGGGCATTGGCGGTGAAGGGCGAGGTGCTTGGGGAGGAAGATGAGGCGGAGGAGGCTCTGGGGGTGAATACAGAGCCGACGCTGGGGGCTTAGGGGCACAACTCTGGCTGAAAGGATCAACTCGGAGGAAGAGCGCGCCCTGGGACCAGATGGTCTCAGTCGGGTGAGTTGTAGATGAACGCGGATTTACGCGAGATGCCGATTTTCGCCGAAGTCGGGCGGAGGCATATATGTAGCATTGCTCAAAGGGCGTCGGCGACAATGTCAAGATCGTCGACAGCCACGGCCGCGGCCATCGCCGAGGGCGAATGCGCAAGTGACCTTTATCTATGCGGCCAGTACCAAGGACTTGGCCCCGATAAACATCTGTTCTATCACAATGACGGGTTGCCCCGTCGTACAAGCTCCATACGATCGGCAAGCGAATGGGGCGAACTGGCCGACGGCGAAGTGAGTGGATGAAGATGGGGATTCAGGAACGGCCAAGTCGCAAGCTGCTAGGTCAGTTCTTTACCCCCGCTTTCGAAGCAAACTCAATTGTCTCCTGGGCTGTTCGCACAGGGCATGAACGCATTCTCGAACCCAGCGTTGGGGAAGGAGGCCTCCTCCTCCCTGCACTGGAACATGCACGAACGTTACATCTCGCTCCCAAGGTCCGAGTCATAGCATGTGATGTCGACAAATCTGTAATCGATGTGCTCAGCACGACGACTGGCCCTGAAGTCGATCTGATCTGTTCGGACTTTTTCGATCTTGACCCGAAAATGACTGCGTCGGTTGATGTGGTCTTGGCCAATCCCCCATTTACCCGGAACCACCAGCTTGGCATCGAACAGCGAACGCGACTCAAAAAGCGATACCCTGTCAAGGGTGCGGCGGGCCTCTGGGTATACTTCGCCCTGCACGCACGTAAGTTCTTGCGGCCGGGTGGCCGAATGGCCTTTCTCGCGCCCGCTGCCGCGAGCTTTAGTCGGTATGGCGAAGATCTTTTGCTCCAACTGAAAAACGAATTTCAGGAACTTTCTCTGCAGGAGCTCCCGAACAAACCCTTGTGGGTTGGGTCCGCCGACGAACGGGGTGTGCTGGTTTTGGCGGATGGGTATCAGGCCGGACCGGCTCCCTCGATAACTCGTGGTGTTTGGAACCACGACGGCTTGCCGCGTGGGGCATTGAGCAGAACCTACGCCAGGACCCCCGCTTTTGACGCACTAACAAGTGCTTCTCGACCGCTTGGAGAGATCGCCGACATTTCTATCGGCCTCGTCACGGGAAGGAACGCTGTGTTTCTCCTGAACCAACAAGAGGTTGCAAGACATAAGATCGATAAGAACGATCTCACTCCCGTAATCACACGCGCGAAGCATGTCTGTGGGATTGTTGTTGACAAGCAAGATCTTTATTTGCTCGGTCACAACGGTGAGAAAACGTGGATGCTCACGCCACGTGACTTGGGTGAACGTGGTAGTGGCGTTCGATCAAGATTGGCGTTGATCAATGCGAAGGCCAGGCGGGAAACACTGTGGCTCAATAAAAGATCGCCTTGGTGGATGGTCGGCAAGATCGAAAGATGTGATGCTGTTTTCACTTACATGAACGATAAAGGCCCTCGCTTAGCATTGGTAGAAGGTGGTGTGTTCTGCACAAACACGTTACATCAAGTGACTTTCAAGAAAGCAACCAGCGAGCACGACCGACTTTCGGCAGTCGTTTCCATTTTATCGACATTTGGTCAGTTATGTGCTGAAGGAATTGGCAGAGGATACGGTGGTGGTCTGCTGAAGTTCGAGTTGCAAGAAGCGCGATTGATGCCCGTCTTTGCGCTTGCCGACGGTGTGGCTTCCGAGGCAGTTCTCGTCATCGACAAAAAACTCCGCAGCGGCCAGATGGACGAAGCTCGTCGCCTCGCGGACGCTATGGTGCTTCCGCCGATCCTCGGCGCGGAATGGCTGACAACGGCCCGTGAGCTCGAAGAAATGCTCGAACACGTTCGTGATGCAAGACGACGCGGAGAAGCCCGCCAATTCGAGTATAGCAATGTCTGAGATCGTCAACTTTCATGCTGATGCAGCAATTGTGAATCGGCTTGGGCGCGAACTCGTTGCAAAGCAGGAGACAGCTCTCGTTGAATTGGTCAAGAATGCCTATGACGCTGACGCAACCTCTGTCACGGTCTCGTTCGACGGCAGGGGAGGTCCGGGCGCCGTGCTGTCGATACAAGACAACGGCGTCGGCATGTCGCGAGATGATATCGTAAACGGCTTCTTGAGGCTCGCGTCGGATTTAAAAGTCGTTGAGCCCAAATCGCCTAAGTACAGGCGCACACGAGCCGGTCGAAAAGGGATAGGGAGGTTCTCGGCTCAACGCCTCGGCAATCGCCTCGTTCTAACGACGCAGGTCGACGGCGGACCATCAGCATGGCAGCTCGTTGCAGACTGGACCCAGTTCAAAGCGGGGAAACGCCTCGATGACGTCAGCGTCATTCTCCGCAAATCGCCTGCTACCGCGCCAGGGACAACGCTAAGAATTGAAGGCTTGAATGACGACTGGTCGCCGGGTCAAATCAGAAGCTGTTGGCGGAGTGTCTTGGCGCTGCAGCAGCCCTTTCCCGTTACGCCTGTTAAGGATCCAATGATCGATCCGGGATTTGCAGTGGAGTTCCGCGACGGCGGCGGCCTTTTCCAGGATGAGACCGTCGTCGCCAATATGCAGACCGAGATACTCGACCACTTGCCTGTGATTATTGAAATGCGGATCGATGATCGCGGTCGGGCCATGTGGCGAATAACAAAAAATGCTTTCGGCGAGTTAAGGGACTGGCGACCTATACACCATGAGGCTCGCGATAATTCTGAAGCGGCAAGCTATGGGTCACTTCGAAATGTTGCAATGAAAGCCTATCATGTCATCCTTGATCCTACTTTGCTACCGAGTGTAGTCTTTACTCGGGTCAGGGATATACTATCTCGTGAAGGAGGCATTAGGCTTTATCGAAATGGCTTTAGGGTAACACCCTACGGTGAGCGAGACGACGACTGGTTGAGACTTGACGAGATCTATAGCCGTCGAGACTTCCTCGCGCCGATCGCAAATAGAAACTTCTTCGGTGTTGTTGAGATTTCTGACCCGGAAGGTGCCCTGTTCGAGGAACACACTTCCCGCGAGGGCTTAATAGAAACTACGGCTTTCCGGGAGCTTCGAAACGTCACCTCCTCGACGCTCATCACAGCGGCGACTGAAATCCAAGCCGACCGCGGACGCAAGACTAGGACGAGCACACCTTCTCCACGGCCGGAGATAACGACAGCTTTATCCGAAGCGCGTGCTGCTATGCGCGCTGCCCGTGAAGCAGCCGAGAGTGTCGCCAACTCTTCATCCGATCCCGGGCCTGCAAAGCTTCTAGTAGAAAGTGCTGCAGCGGCAGAGAAAGTAATCGAGCAGCAAGAGCAAATCATTGCAACCGAGCGACGTCTAGTTGCTGATGCAGGCGCAATGATGAGGCTTCTCTCCTCGCTCGGCATGACGACTGCTGAGTTCAGCCATGAGACGGGAATGGCATTCGAAGCCTTCAGGTTGGACCTGGAACGGGTTTTTGAGGTCGCAGTCTCGGCAAAGCAAGACGATAAAAAATTCTTGGAGTTGGCTTCGCGAGCGCGAGAAGCTTTGGTTCGTTTAGACACCCTAACTGGCTACCTGAACGCCACAGTTGCGAGCCGCGCGCTTCGCGAGATTCATCCGGTGAGCCTGAGCAAAGCAGTTGAGGACTTTGCGCGGGGGATACGAGCGCACGCGGAAACCCAAGCTACAAAGATCGAGGTTGAGACACCTCCGCTGGATCCCCTGTACACTGCCCCGATGCACGAAGCGGAGCTCGCGTCAGTTCTTTTGAACTTTCACACCAATGCATTAAAGGCGATGAAGCGTACAAGCAACGCAAGGAAGATCTTGGTTGTGGCGGATCGAGACACAGAGGACAACAGGGTCAGACTCCGGTTCTGCGACTCCGGCGATGGGGTGCCTACTGAGATGCGCGAGCGGATATTTGAGGCATTCGTCACGCGACAGAGTGCGCCGACTTCGAGCGCTTCCGACAACGAACATGCTCAGGGCACCGGATTAGGCCTTTGGATCGTTGAGCAAATTGCGACCAATGCCGGCGGCAGCGTAGCAGTCGTAGATCCACCGGAAGGATATTCAACGTGCTTTCAGCTTCTTCTGCCGGAGGAGAGCGACAATGGTTGACAGAGGCGATGTCGAGGGAAAGTGGCTCTTTGTTGACGATGATGACGCGAGCGCTGCCTCGTATCGGGATGCATTCGCGGAAGGATCTGACCCGCTCGAAATCGTTGTCGCGCGGCCGTCGGTCGGCCGTGAGTTGCTTTTAACGGGCGCTCATCCAAAGGGTGTTCTAATGGACGTCGAGCTATCCGGGGAGGCAGGTGAGCACGGTACCGGTCTCGGTTTGGCGCAGGACATACGAGCCTTCCAAAAATCCGGCGGCCCAGAATATCCAGTTATTCGATTTGCTAATATTCTTCCGATACAGAAGAATGTTTCAGGAGACCCGGCTAGCGATGATCTTTTTGACGATAAGATAAACAAGTCCGATGTTGGTAAGCATCGCGATGAATTTGCGCGCAGAATTGTTAGTACACGAACCGTCTATGAAGGACTTCTTGCATTCGATAAAGGGAAATTGGAATTTAATAAGCTATTTAATATTGATGGTCAACGCATCGAGGAATGGCTTCACCCCGGTTTGCTTGCGAGAATAGAAGATGGACACTCGCATGCCACTCACGTTGCCGCGGGGGCGTTCATCCGCTCATTCTTGGGCCCTCCAGGCCTTCTTATTGGTCACAACCTTCTGATTACGCGTCTAGCCATAGACCCGGACAGTGCTAAGAAACATTGGGATAAGATAGCCTCTTTCGTCGCCGGATTTGCTTATTCGGGATTGGGACACGGGTTCTCGCCCCGGTGGTGGGCACGGGGGCTTGAACTGGCATGGATGTCATTGAAAAGCGCAGAGAACCCTTTGGCATCAACACCTGCGGGAGAACGTGCAGCAGTTCTCTCGAAAGAGTTGGGTGTAGAGCTTGCCGCTCTCAAGATGCCTCTTATAAGCCCCGGCCATCGCCCATGGCGGCAGTGTCAACTGAGTAACGAGCAAAATCCCCCTGAGTTTTTGCCAGTTGATCCGAAGTATGGCGTGCGCCTCACGCCTCGGGCAGATTTGGCGCCATGGGTCGATCCACTTTATGCGTCTATTGGCGTGGCGCTTCGAAACAAGGACGACCGGCGGTTAAACCGACGCGACCTCGACCGGTTGGCAGCGGAGCTGCGATAACCGTGTTAGATTCGATTATCGAAGATGTTATTGAACTTCAAAACCCACTACGCCGGGTTCCCGAGACAGAGATGATTGCTGATGCAATCGCGGGACTTCACGGATCTTTTCAGGGGGCATCTCGCAATGGCAAAATGCTTGCAGGCATGGTGCCGATGGTGCTTCCACGGCAAGGTATTCATCCTGCCAATACCGAGTTGCTTGATGCGAGCATCTCATTTCGCTTTGGAAGCTCGATCTCAAACGACAGCGCGATAGAAGACGTATTTTCCGAAATTCAAGTTTGCGTTCGAGGTAAACTGCCAATTGATGGGGGCTTTGCTACGCTGGAGGATCACTGGAGAATCGACACTCAGGTAAAACAAGAGGGCAATCTCCCCAAAGAGTCCCACCCTCTGTTCCATTTTCAAAGAGGGGGACATGCTCAAGACGCTTTTGCTGGCGTGCCCGGTTTTGCCCCAGGGCCGGACTTAAAAATCACTGGTTTCGAATGGAGAGGGCTAATGCAAAACCCTGGTCCGAGAATACCAGTTGTCCCAATGTGCCCTTCTGCGGCGATTAACTTTGCGCTGGCTCAACACGATGGTGTCGTTTGGCGGAAGCTTATGAACGACCCGGAATACTCCAATGTAATCGATCGCTGCCAAAACCGCTTGTGGGCTATGTATGCCGACGCGCTGGTGGATGAGAAGCGTAGGCGAATTTTGCTGGGACATTTTTGCATTAACGGTAAATTCTCGGCCTGAGACACAGTGTCGGTTTTGGACGCGTTGGGATGCTCGGGATGCCCACATGAGAGGCAAAACAGCCGCTGCTCAAATGATTGACATGACAGCCAGCCTCCCCTCACCCCCCAGCCAGCCGCGGCAGCAAAAAAATCTCCGCCCCCGGCGGCAGCTTCTTCGACCACGTATCCCGATAAATCACCCCGTCGATCGCCACCGCGATCCCCCGGTCGATCAGCGGCTCCAGGCCGGGATACTGTTCAGCCAGTTTCCTGAACAGCTCCCTTATATCCTTGGCCTCGACCTCGACCTTGCTCTTGCCCCCGGCGGCGGTGCCCAGCGCCCCCCAGAGCGTGACTTCGACCATCGCGCTGGAGCCTAGCCTTCCCGTTCCGCCTCGATCGCCGCCAGGATGCGCGGCGGCGACATCGGGATGTGGGTCATGCGCACGCCGGCGGCGTTCGACACCGCGTTGGCGATTGCCGCCAGCGGCGGCACGATCGAGGTCTCGCCGACGCCGCGCACGCCATAGGGGTGGTTGGGGTTGGGGATTTCCAGGATCTGCGTGTCGATCATCGGCAGGTCGGAGCAGACCGGGATGCGATAGTCGAGGAAGCCGGCGTTCTGCAGCCGCCCGTCCTTGCCGTAAATATACTCCTCGTTGAGCGCCCAGCCGATGCCTTGCGCGGCACCGCCCTGGTACTGGCCCTCGACATAGGTCGGGTGCACCGCCTTGCCGGCGTCCTGCACCACGGTGTAGCGGATCACCCTGGTCGAGCCGGTGTCGGGGTCGACCTCGATGTCGCATATATGGGTGGCGAAGGAAACGCCGGCGCCGTCCGCGACGAGCTCGCTATGGCCGGCGATCGGCCCGCCGGTCTTGCCGGATTGCGCCGCGATCTCCTTCAGCGACAGCTTGCCGAGATTGCCGTGCTTCTCGCCCTTGGCCACCGCATGGCCCTGTTCCCAGACCACGTCGTCGACGGAAATGTCCCACATCTGCGCGGCGCGCTCGCGCAACACCTTGATGGCGTTGCGGGCAGCCGAGATGGTCGCCATGGAGGAGGAGAAGGTGCCGCGGCTGCCGTCGGTCATGTCGTTGTAGCCGAGGCTGGAGGTGTCGGCGACGACGGCCTTGACCTGCGAATAATCGATGCCGAGCTCCTCCGCCGCCACCAGCGATAGCGACGCGCGCGAACCGCCGACATCCACCGTGCCGACGGCAAGCGAGACCGAGCCGTCCATGCCGATGTTGAGGTCGGTGCAGGTCTGGCCGCCGAAATTGAACCAGAAGCCGCAGGCCATGCCGCGGCCCTGGTTCTTACCCAGCGGCGCCTTCATATGCGCATGGTTCTTCACCGCCTCCAGCGTCGGGCCGATGCCGATGGGGCCATAGACCGGGCCGTAGGATGATCGCGTGCCTTCCTGCGCCGCGTTCCTGATGCGGAAGTCGACCGGGTCCATGCCGATCTCCTTGGCGAGCTCGTCGACGGCGCTTTCCACCGCGAAGGCCGCCATCGGCGCCGATGGCGCGCGATAGGCCGCCGTCTTCGGCCGGTTGACCAGCACTTCGTAGCCGACGGTCTTGACGTTCTCCAGCCGGTAGCAGGCAAACGCCGTCATGGCGCCGATCTCGGCCCAGGTGCCGGCATAGGGGCCGCTGGTGTAGCGCAGCGTCGCTTCCGCCGCGGTGATCGTGCCGTCCTTGCGGGCGCCGATCTTGACGTCGATCGAGGTGGCGCTGGTCGGACCCGAGGCGCGGAACACCTCGTCGCGGGTCATCACCAGCTTCACCGGGCGGCCGGCCTTGCGCGACAGAGCGAGCGCCACCGGCTCGGCCCAGACATGGGTCTTGCCGCCGAAGCCGCCGCCGATCTCGGAGGAGGTGACGCGCAGCTTCGAGGCTTCCATGCCCAGCAACTGGGCGCAATGCTGGCGATAGACGAAATGCCCCTGAGTGCACACCCACAGGTCCGCCGTGCCGTCGGAGCTGACATTGGCCACGCAGGCATGCGGCTCGATATAGCCCTGGTGCGTCTGCTCGGTCTTGAAGGAGCGCTCGACGATGAAGTCGGCCTGCCCAAAACCCTGATGGACGTCGCCATGGCCGAACTGGCTGCGCTTGGTGACGTTGGACGGCTTGACCGGCTTTTCCTCCAGCCCCTCGGTGAAGATGGTCTCGTTGATCAGCGGGGCGTGGTGCTGCATCGCCTCGTCGACATCGGTGACATGCGGCAGCACCTCGTAGTCGACCTCGATCAGCTTCAGCGCCTGCCTGGCGGTGCGGGCGTCGATCGCGGCGACAGCGGCCACCGCATGGCCGTCATAGAGCGCCTTGGTGCGCGCCATGCAATTGTCGAGGATGTCGTACATGGCGGCATCGCCATCGGTGAGGTCGGGCAGGTCGGCGGCGGTGATCACCGCCTTCACGCCGGCGAGCTTTTCCGCCTTCGAAGTGTCGATCTTCCTGATCTTGGCGTGCGCGTGCGGGCTGCGCAGCACACGCCCGACCAACTGGCCGGCCATGTTGAAGTCGGCACCGTAGCGGGCGCGGCCGGTCACCTTGTCGACGCCGTCGGGACGGATGGGACGCGTGCCGACCGAAGCGAAATTGCGATTGGAAAAACGCGGATCGAAATTCATCGTCAGGCTCCCTTCATCACGCTTGCCGCGTCCTGGACGGCGCGCACGATCTTGTCATAGCCGGTGCAGCGGCACAGGTTGCCGGCGAGGCCGAAGCGGATCTCCTCCTCGGTCGGGTCGGGGTTCTTGGCCAAAAGATCCTTCGCCGCGATCAGGAAGCCCGGCGTGCAGACGCCGCATTGCAGCGCGGCGTGCTCCAGGAATTTCTGCTGCAGCGGATGCAACCGGTCGCCATGCGCCATGCCCTCGACGGTCTCCACGCGGCGCCCTTGCGCCTCCGCGCCCAGCACCAGGCACGAGCACACCAGCCGGTCGTCGAGGATGACGCTGCAGGCGCCGCAGTCGCCGGTGCCGCAGCCTTCCTTGGCGCCGGTCAGCCCGAGCCGGTCGCGCAGCACGTCGAGCAGCGTCTCGTCGGGCTGGCAGAGATACTCGACGCTGTCGCCGTTGATCGTGGTTGAAACTGCTACACCGGCCATCACTTGCCTCCTGCACGCTTGTAGGCTGACGTGGCGGCCCGCCTGGCCAGCACGCCCGCGACTTTCCGTCTGAACTCGATCGTGCCCCGCTTGTCGTCGATGGGCCGGCAGGCCCCGGAGCAGACCTTGGCGAGCCGCTCGAGCGCGGCTTCGTCCAGCGTCCTGCCGATGAGGGCCTCGGCGGCCTCCTGCACCAGAAGCACCGTGGGCGCGGCGGCGCCCAGCGCCACGCGGGCCGCCTTGACGACACCTTGCTCGTCGAGCGTCAGGTTCACGCCGGCGCTGACCACCGCGATATCCATCTCGGTGCGGGGAATGAACCTGAGATACGCGTCGCCCGAGCGCTCCGCTTGGCTGTCGAGCAGGATCGCCTCGATGATCTCACCCTTGGTGAGCGACGTCTTGCCCGGTCCGGTCGGCACCGCCTCCACCGCAATGGTGCGCCGGCCCGCGGGCCCGACGATCACCGCCCTGGCGCCGGCCGCCACCAGCGCCGGCACGCTGTCGGCCGCCGGCGAGGCGTTGCACAGATTGCCAACGATGGTGCAGCGTCCCTGCACCTGCTTCGAGCCGATCAGCTTGGCCGCCTCGACGACGCCGGGCCAGGCCTTCTTCAGGGCCGCGTTCTCTCCCAGCACCGCGCAAGGAACCGCCGCACCGATGCTGAAGCCGTCGGCCGTCTCCCTGATTTCGCTCAAGGCCGCGATCGCCTTGATGTCGACGATCAGTTCGGGTTCGATGAAGCCGCCCTTCATCCTCACCAGCAGGTCGCTGCCTCCGGCGAGAATGGCCGCCGTTCCGGCCGATCCGGCCAACTGGCCAACGGCATCTTCGATTGAAAGTGGACGTATGTAGCGCATCGTCTCCCCTTGGTCACAGCGATCTCAGCGACCGTTATAAACAGTCTCCTCATAATGGCTATCCGGTTCGTCATTTTCGACGATTGGGCCAGCCGCCGCAAAATCGAGTCCCAACCCAGGCTGAACTGGCGTAAGCCAGTCGCGCAGGCCGCGGCCGAGGCTCTGAAAAAATTCCAGGAGCCGGTGTCGGACTGGCCGGGCCCCGCTCGTCCTTGGGGCATCGAACAGGCATTATGAAAGGATATGATATGCCCGGCACCGTACGTTTGCACCGTGTTCTCACCACCAGCCCGGAAAAAGTCTATCGCGCCTTCGTCGAGGCCGACGCGCTGGCGAAGTGGCTGCCGCCGAACGGCTTCACCTGCACGGTTCATCACTTCGAGGGCAAGGTGGGCGGCACGTTCAAGATGTCGTTCCGCAACTTCACCACCGGCGACAGCCATGCCTTCGGCGGCGAGTATCTCGAACTCGTTCCCGGTGAGCGCCTGCGCTACACCGACAGGTTCGACGACCCCAATCTGCCGGGCGAGATCCAGGTGACCGTCACCCTGAAAAAAGTATCTGTCGGCACCGAGATCGACATCACCCAGGCCGGCATTCCCGACGTCATCCCGGTCGAGGCCTGCTATCTCGGCTGGCAGGAGTCGCTGCGGAACCTGGCAAAGCTCGTCGAGCCCGAGATAAATCAATAGGCCAGACGGTGGCGGTTTCAGCCATTTGCCGCTAGCTATCCTTCCGACGCGCCCGGTCGATCGGGCGCGTCGTGAGCGATACAGCGGAGGCCAAAATCATGACTCTCACCAACCGGGACATCGTCGAGCTGACCGAATGGCGGCGCAAGTTGCACCAGCAGCCGGAAATCTCGAACGAGGAGGAAAAGACGGCAAAAGCCGTCGTCGACTTCCTCGCCGATACCAATCCCGACAAGGTGCTGACCGGATTGGGCGGGCATGGTGTCGCGGCCGTCTACGACAGCGGCAAAAACGGACCAACCGTCCTGTTTCGTTCGGAACTCGACGCGCTGCCGATCGAAGAACTGTCCGGCGTGCCGCATGCCTCGCGCGTGCCAGGCAAGTCGCATATGTGCGGCCATGACGGACACACCGCGATCCTGGCGGCGCTCGGACGCCAGCTCGGGCGCGAGCGGCCCGCCAGCGGTCGCATCGTGCTGATGTTCCAACCGGCGGAAGAAACCGGCAATGGCGCCGCCGGGGTGGTGGCCGATCCCCGCTTCGGCGAGATCGCGCCCGATTTCGCCTTCTCGCTGCACAATCTGCCCGGCGTGCCGTTCGGCGAGGTGCGGCTCAAGCCCGGCGTGGTCAACTGCGCCTCGCGCGGCATGCGCATCGTGCTGGAGGGCAAGACCGCGCATTCCTCCATGCCCGAGACCGGAATTTCGCCGATGCCGGCGATCAGCGCGTTGATGCCTGCCCTGCCCGCGCTCGGGCACGGAACGTTCGCCGACGACGATTTCGGCATGGTCACCGTGACCCACGCCGAGATGGGCGAGGCCGTGTTCGGCATCGCGCCCGCCCACGCCGAGGTCTGGGCGACGCTGCGCACCAGGCGCGACGAGCGCATGGCGGATCTGTGCGCCGCCGCGGAAGCGCTGGTCACGAAGATCGCCGGCCAGCATCGCCTGTCCGCAAGCTGGGACTACCACGAGATCTTCGTCGCCAGCGTCAACGCGCCGGACGCGGTGGAGCATCTCCAACGCGCCCTCGACGAAGAGGGCGTCGCACACACGCAAGAGGCCCTGCCGATGCGTGCCTCGGAGGATTTCGGCTTGTTCGGCCACAGCGCGACGTCGGCGATGTTCTTCCTCGGCGCCGGCGAGCGCCACCCTGCCCTGCACAATCCCGACTATGATTTCCCCGACGACTTGATCCCGATCGGCTCAAGGATCTTCATGCGCACGGCGCGCAATTTGCTGGGGTGAGGCAGGCCGGATGGCCGATCGGGGCGAGCCGGCACGCCACGCCCGGGCTGTGGCGGAACGGCTTCGCTAAACGTCGAGAACAACCGTCATTCCACGGACCTCGGCCATCTCGAGCAGCAGGTCCTGCAGGCGGTCCTCGGTCATCGTCTCGCCGGTTCTCTCCAGCAGTTCGTCAATGCTTTCCTTCATCGAAAGGGCGGCAACCCCGGTTTTTTCGGCGAGCAGCCGCCCTATGGCAGCGCGGATTAGGGCATTCTGGTCAGGCATGATTCCCCCTTCATGCTGGGATGGCGGCATGAGTTTTCTTCAATGCATGCTTCCGCCGCAACTTCTGCGAGCTTCAGCTTACGCTTGCAAGTCGTTTTGAGGGACTGATATTCACTATTTGGCGAATAGTTGCCCACGGACGACACCAGAGGCGCAACTCCTCGTTGCCGGATCCGGACCTCGCCGCTCCAGAAGGCACCTGACGCGCCGTCTCTATTAGAGGTTGCATCGGTCAGCCGCTTTTTGCCAACCGGGATATGCAATCGCGGCACCGCGCCCGACCCGCCAGGACCACCGTCAATCGCGATTGGCCCTTGCCGAAGCCGGCGGCCTCGCTCATCCATGCCTGGAAACGATCGCCAGGGGCCAGAAGATGATCGATGCCAGCTTTCACATCGTCGAAGCGACGATCGAACAGTTGCGGCGCGCACTCGACGACGGCACGGTGAGCAGCGTCGAACTTGTCGGTGCTTATCTCAGGCGCATCGCGCATTTCGACCGGCACGGCATCAGTCTCAATGCGGTCCCGGTTCTCAATCCTGATATGTTCGAGGACGCCGCGGCTTCGGATCGGCGCCGCAGCCAGGGCAAGACGCTCGGCCCGCTCGATGGCATCCCCTACACCGCCAAGGACAGTTACAAAGTGTCCGGCTTGACTGTTGCCGCCGGCTCGCCGGCCTTCGAGCATCTCATCGCCAACGAGGACGCCTTCACCGTCGCCCGGCTGCGCGCCGGCGGCGCGGTGCTGATCGGCCTCACCAACATGCCGCCCATGGCCAATGGCGGCATGCAGCGCGGAGTCTATGGCCGCGCCGAAAGCCCCTACAATGCCGATTACCTGACCGCCGCCTTCGCGTCCGGCTCCTCGAATGGCTCGGGCACCGCGACAGCGGCGAGCTTCTGCGCTTTCGGGCTTGGCGAAGAAACCTGGTCGTCCGGGCGTGCGCCGGCCACCAACAACGCGCTGGTAGCCTATACGCCCTCGCGCGGTGTCATTTCGGTGCGCGGCAACTGGCCCCTTGTGCCGACCATGGATGTCGTCGTGCCGCACACGCGCAGCGTGCCCGACATGCTCGAATTGCTGGATGTGATCGTCGCCGACGATCCCGAGACGCGGGGCGATTTCTGGCGCGCGCAGCCCTGGATCGCGCTGCCGAAGAGTTCCGAAATCCGACCGCCGCGCTATACCGATCTGGCGCTAGCGGGGTCGCTGAAAGGCATGCGGCTTGGCGTACCCAGAATGTATATCGGCCGCGACAGCGGCGCCGACCGGCCGATCGAAACCCGCGCCTCCGTGCTTGATCTCTGGGAGCAAGCGGCGGCGGACCTGACACGGCTTGGAGCCGAGGTGATGGAGGTCGATTTTCCTGTCGTCTCCAACTACGAGCGCGATCGCCCCGGCGCGCGCACCATGGTCGACCGCGCTCTGGTGCCGCCGGACTTCGCCGACCGCGAAATCTGGGACCTCTGCATCTCAGCCTGGGATGACTTCTTACGCGCGAACGCCGATCCGAACATCCCCGATCTCGCTTCGGTCGACGGCCCGAAAATCTTTCCGCAACCACAGGGCACGCTGCCCGACCGTTATGAAGGCGGTTTCGACTTGGCACAGTATGTCGAGCGCGCGAAATCAGGCGTCACGCCGTTCCGGGCCATTCCGACGATGGAGGACGGGCTGAAAGGGCTGGAAGCGACGCGGCGGCTCGATTTCGAGGACTGGCTGGACGCGAACAGGCTTGATGCCGTCGTGCTGCCTGCCGTCGCCGATGTCGGGCCCGCCGATGCCGACATCACTGAGGCCTCCGCGGCGCTTGCCTGGCGCAACGGCACCTGGGTCGCCAACGGCAATCTGGTGTGGCGGCATTTCGGCATCCCGACCGTTACCGTGCCGATGGGCACCATGGCCGACATCGGCATGCCGGTCGGCCTGACCTTCGCCGGCAAGGCCTATGACGATGAAAGGCTGCTGCGCATAGCTGGCGACTTCGAACGCTCCACGCAGCGCCGCACCCAGCCGCCGCGCACGCCGGAACTCGCCGACGATGTATTTTCGCGCCGGGCCAATCAAGCCGGCAATGGCAAGGCACCTGCGCTCGCGATCAAGCTTGCGGCCGAGACGCGCGACAGCGGCGATCAGGACGAGATCGTCATCACGCTCGACCTCCCCGTCGACGCAACCGAGACGGAGCACGCCAGCATCAAGGTGCACGTCAACGGAGATGCCGTCGCGATGCGCCGAGCCGGCGCGCGTCTGACCGGCCGGGCGTTTGTCCCGGCCGCGGAGCATCAACGGATCCACAGCGTCTGGCGCGGCCCCTACGGCTCGATCGTCACGGCGGTGATGCGGCTGCGGGATGGACGCAGCGCGGGCGCCTATGTGGTCACCGGCGGGATTGAATGACGATGAGCCCACGCGGGCCAATTTCGCGCCGGGCTATGTGAACCTGCGAAATTATGAGGAGCCAGCCATGATCAAGGTCAAACAACTCGCCCATGTCTGCATCTTCGCCAATGATCTGGACGAGACACGGCGCTTCTACGAGGATGTCCTGGGCATTGATATCCAGTTCAATTTCCTGCGCGACGGAAAGATTTTCGGTTTCTACCTTAATTGCGGCGGCCGCAGCCATATCGAGGTTTTTCACAAAGAGGGTGCGCGGTTCAGCGAGACGAACCAGATCAACCATTTCTGCCTGGAGGTGGAGGATATCGACGCCGCGATCACGCATATCGCGTCCAGGGGCGTGGAGGTCACCGCGAAAAAACTCGCCTGCGACGACACCTATCAGGCTTGGCTGCGCGACCCCGACGGCGTGAAGATCGAACTGTTCGAATACACCGGCAAGAGTGCGCAATTCACAGGCGGCGATCGCGTCGCCGATTGGTAGGCTGTCGCGGTTTCAGTGGGCAGCTACCCCCGCGCGGCCCAGAGCAAACCACGCTCGACGATGACAGCCATTTCCGGCATCGCGAACTCATCCGCCGTGTGTCCGAGCGAACTGTAGAAGACCTTGCCTGCGCCATATCTTCGCTTCCAGACAACCGGCATGTCGACGCCGCCGATGCCCGGGAAATGCTCGTCGGTGAAGGTGGTCGTCGCCAGCACCTCGTTGCTCGGGTCGACATGCATGTAGTACTGCTCCGACCGGTAGGCGAAGTCGCTAATGCCTCTCGTGATCGGATCGTCCGGTTTGGTGATGACCACGCGATAGTCGATGATGTCGCCGGGATGCGCGACCCATTGGCCGCCGGTCATGAACTGATAGTCCGGCTCGTTGCGGAAACTGTCGCCCATCGTGCCGTGGAAACCGCCGAGTCCCGTTCCCTGTCGAACCGCGCGCGTCAGATTCTGCAGCTCGGACTTTTCGATCTTCGACATGGTGATGACGGGCACGATGAGATCGAATGAGTTCAGCTCCGGATCGGCAAACATCCCCGTGCCCTCGCCGAGCGTGACCGTGTATCCATTGCGCTCCAGCATGTCGCGCACCACAGTGGCGCTGCGCTGGGGCGTATGGCCTTCCCACCCACCCCAGGCAATCAAGGCCTTCTTTGCCATGCAGTGAACCTCCTGAACTGTCCGCAGCAGCGATGGTTACACGGCTCGGCTGTCAGCGCCAACCCAGCGCCGGCGCGACATGGGTCAGGATCGCCTCGATGGCATGGGCGTTGTAGTCGACGCCGAGTTGGTTGGGCACGGTGAGCAGCAGCGTGTCGGCCTCGGCGATCGCCTCGTCCTCGGCCAACTCCTTGATCAGCACGTCCGGCTCGGCGGCATAGCTGCGCCCGAAGATCGCCCGCGTGTTTTCCTCGATGAAGCCGATCTGGTCGCGGCCCTCATTGCCGCGCCCGAAATAGGCGCGGTCCCGGTCGTCGACCAGCGCGAAAATGCTGCGGCTGACCGAGACGCGCGGTTCGCGTTCATGGCCGGCCGCCTTCCAGGCCTCGCGATAGATTCGGATCTGCTCGGCCTGCTGGATATGGAAGGGCTTGCCGCTTTCGTCGAATTTGAGGGTCGAGCTCTGCAAATTCATGCCCAGCTTCGCCGCCCACTCCGAAGTGGCGTTGGTGGCGGCACCCCACCAGATGCGCTCGCGCAGGCCTTCAGAATGCGGCTCCAGGCGCAGCAAGCCGGGCGGGTTGGGAAACATCGGCCGCGGATTGGGCTGGGCGAAGCCCTCGCCGCGCAGCGTGTCGAGGAAGACCTCGGCGTGATGCCGCGCCATGTCGGCGTCGCTTTTGCCTTCCTGCGGCGCGTAGCCGAAATAGCGCCAGCCATCGATCACCTGTTCGGGCGAGCCCCGGCTGATGCCGAGCTGCAGGCGCCCGCCTGCGATGATGTCGGCGGCACCCGCGTCCTCCGCCATGTAGAGCGGATTCTCGTAGCGCATGTCGATGACCGCCGTGCCGATCTCGATGTGGCTGGTCTTGGCGCCGACCGCCGCCAGCAGCGGAAATGGCGAGGCGAGCTGTCGGGCAAAATGGTGGACGCGGAAATACGCGCCGTCAGCGCCGAGTTGCTCGGCCGCGACGGCGAGATCAATGGATTGCAACAGCGCCTCCGACGCCGAGCGCACCTGCGATTGCGACGAGGGCGTCCAGTGCCCGAATGACAGGAAACCGATTTTTTTCATGGCCCTGACGTATATACCGGCGACACGTGCTTCAATGCCAAAAGAGCAGGGTTACACACCGTCGCCCCTGCGTGACACCAAAAGTGTGCCTTACCGAAAGTTTGAATGCCGTGGAGGGTGGGATGCTCAGGGGAATCCGCATCGTCGAGATCGAGGCGTTGGGGCCGGCGCCCTTTGCCGGCATGCTGCTCGCCGATCTCGGCGCCGACGTGATCGTCGTCCACCGCAAGCATGCATCCGTGCCGGGCCTTCCCGAGCGCTCGCTGCTCGATCGCGGCAAGCGCTCTATCGCGCTCGACCTCAGGGATGCCGAGGACGTTGCCGTGCTGATGCGCCTGATCGCCACCGCCGACGGCCTGATCGAGGGCTTCCGGCCGGGCGTGATGGAGCGTCTCGGGCTTGGTCCAGATGTGTGTCTGGCCGCCAACCCTCGCCTGGCCTATGGCCGCATGACCGGCTGGGGGCAGGAAGGCCCGCTCGCCCGCACCGCCGGCCACGACATGAACTATACCGGCGTGTCGGGCGCACTCTGGTATGCTTCCCTGCCGGGCGAGCCGCCAATGGCGCCGCCGACGCTGGTCGGCGACATAGGCGGCGGCGCGCTCTATCTGGTGATCGGCATGCTGGCCGCCATCATGAACGCCCGCGCCGGTGGTGAAGGCACGGTCGTCGACGCGGCGATCGTCGACGGCTCGGCCCATATGATGAACCTGTTGATGTCGCTCGCACCATCCGGCGGGCTTGCCGCCGAGCGTGGCCGGAGCCTTCTGGACGGACCGCATTGGTGCCGCGTCTACCGCACGTCTGATGGCGGCTTCATCAGCGTCCAGTGCGTCGAGCCGAAATTCTATGCGCTGTTCCTCGACAGGCTTGGTCTGGGCGGCGATCCGCAGTTCGCCGCTCAGTTCGACCGCGGCCTCTGGCCTGAGCTCGGCAGCCGGCTGGAAGCGATCTTTGCCGAAAAATCCCGAGACGAGTGGATGAAATTGTTCGAAGGAACGGATGCCTGCGTCGGGCCTGTGTTCAGCCCGCATGAGGCGGCGCTGCATCCGCACATGGCCGCACGCGGCTCCTGGTTGGTCGAGAATGGCGCACTCCAAGCTGCCTCCGCCCCCCGTTTTTCCAAACGGACGGCAAAGGCACCGGCGAAAAGCCCGGCACGCGACGAACATGGTGCGGAGATTCGTGCCGAACTTGCGGATCCAACCGTAAGTCGTTGAATAGGCAGTTTTCGGCTACCCGCCTTTGGCTGAGGAAATCGCCGACTGGCCTGCGCCCGACTCGGACCGAAGACGATATCGTGGCGGCACTCGCTCGGCAGCCGCGGGCGGGATACTTGAAAGACAGCTCGTATACCAGTATACGAGATGTCTTTCATTAGGAGGCTGCGCTCCATGTCCTTCAACTCGACTCGCGTCCAGACACCAATGGATGCCGTAGTCATCGGCGGCGGCATCGCCGGCTGCACGCTCGCCTATGAACTGGCCCGCCACGGTCTCAAGACGACGATCCTCGAGCAGAGCATGATCGCCGCCGAGTCCTCAGGACGAAACACCGGCACCTTGCTCACCGGCCCGCAGAAAGAGGTCGTCGAACTGCTGGACGCCAGCGTCGCGATCTATGCCGAGCTTGCCGACGGACCCGTTCCCTTCGAATTCGCCGCCATCGCACATCTGCTGATTTCCGAAGACGAGGCGAGTTTCGAGGCGGCTGCCGCCGTGGCCGACCGCTACAGGGAAGCCGGCGTGGCAATGGAAAAGATCACGGGCAAGGAACTGGCGCGCGACCACCCTCGTGTCGGCTTCAACGTGGCAGGCGCCTATTCCGTCGGCCGTGCATGGACGCTGGAACCCATGGGCGCGACACATGCCTTCGCCCACGCCGCCCGTGAGGCCGGCGCGACGATCCGCACCGGCCTGCGCGTCGCCCAGATCTTCTCCAGGGGCGGCAAGGTCCAGGGTATCTTGACCGACCAGGGGATCGTTCCCGCCGATCTCATCTTCATCGCCAACGGATTGTGGATGTCGGACCTTCTGCGCCGCACCGTCGGCGACGGACCGCTGCCCGGCCTGCCCTTCACCGCCGGCCGCGGCTGGTTGATCCAGTTGGGAAAACTCGACTTCGAGCTGCCCTGGATCGTCGAGGAATTGACCTGGCCGGATCAGGAAGAGCTCGGCCGGCGCATGAGGCTCGACGGCCTTGCCGATGTCGCCGCGCAGCGCGACGACCAGCCGGCGGTGGAAGCCATCTGCCTCAACCCCATGGGCGGCGGCGATGCCAGGCTTGGCGCCTCCGTCCAGCCGGCCTTCCGCGATCTCGTCCGCAACACCGACATGGCGAGCCGGATCGCCAGCCGCACGCTGCGCATGCTGCCGGGCCTCGGCGCGCCGCAGGTCAGGAACGTCTATCCCGGCAACCGCCCGATGCTGTCCGATGGCTTGCCGGTCGCTGGCAGGACGGCCGTCGAGGGCCTGTTCGTGCATGGCGGCATGGGTTCCATCGGCATGCATGCCGCCCCCGCCACCGCGCGCTGGCTGGTTGACGCCGTGTTTTCCGGCAATGGCAGCCCAGCCCAGACATGGCTGCGGCCGGACCGCTTTCCCGGATGGGAAGCGTCATGAGCCTGCTTGCGGAGCGGTCGGCCCGCTATTTTCCGCAATGGTGATCGTTGATCTTGTTCAGCGCATTCGCATCCGGCCCCACCCGGTGGTAGGAACAGGCGCCGGCGGCCGTCGTGACAAGCTGCCGGTCATAGTAGCGCGGGCCGCCGAACAGTATGTCGATAATATCGCCGTCAGCGGGAACATAGCGTTCGGGTTCGCCCTGGTGGTGGCGGTGCCTGGCCCCGGCGGACGCCGAAGAGACGATGCCGCAGCCCATCACAAGGGCGAGAGCGCAGATCGCGAAGCGTTTCGTCGTCATCGACAACACCTTCCTGGCCAACCGGATTTCATCTTATATCCAAAAATCGCCGGATAAAGAAAAGTTCCTGAGAACGGGCGCCGGTTGATTTGCAGCCGGCGTGCATGAGCGGCAGCGTGAGAACCGGCGGCGCAGGCCGGCTCGCCTGACAAACCGACAAAAGCCTTAGTCGGTCTGGATCCACACCGACTTGGTCTCCAGATATTCGTGCAGATGTTCGATGCCGCCCTCGCGGCCATACCCGGACATTTTCATGCCGCCGAACGGCACGGCGGGGTCGATGGCGTGGTACATGTTGACCCAGACGGAACCCGCCTTGACCCGGCGGGTAAGCTTGTGCGCCGTGCCGAGATGGGTGGTGAAGATGCCGGCGGCCAGCCCATAGGGCGTCGCATTGGCGCGGGCGACGGCTTCGTCAAGCGTATCGAAGGGCATTGCCGAGATAACGGGCCCGAAGATCTCTTCGCGCGCTATGGTCATCGTGTCGGACACCGCGCCGAAGACGGTTGGGGCGATGAAATTGCCGCCGTCATAGAGGCCGCCGGTCAGCCGCGATCCGCCGGCGACCAGTTCCGCGCCCTCCTCGCTGCCCGCCTTGATGTAACCCTCAACCTTGCCGGCCTGCCGCGCATTGATGAGCGGCCCCATTTCGGTTTCGGCCTCGATGCCGTGGCCGATGCGCAGCCTGCCGGCGAAATCGGCGAGCCGGCGCACGAACTGGTCATGGATTTCGCGTGCCACGAACAGTCGCGAACCGGCGATGCAGACCTGGCCCGAATGCACGAAGACAGCCATCGCCGCGATCGGAACGGCCTTGTCGATATCGGCGTCGCGGCACACGATGAGCGGCGACTTGCCGCCGAGTTCTAATGAAACGCGCTTTAGATTGGCAACACCCGCCCGGGCGATCGCCTGGCCGGTGAGCGTCGAGCCGGTGAAGACGATCTTGTTGACGTCGGGATGTTCGGCAAGCCGCGCGCCGGCTTCGGCCCCGGTTCCGGTGACGATGTTGACAACGCCGTCGGGAACGCCCGCTTCCTGCATCAGCCGCGCGATCAAAAGCGGCGTCAGCGATGCATCCTCGGAAGGTTTCAGCACGATCGTGCAGCCAGTAGCCAGCGCCGGCGCGATCTTCCAGATCGACGCGGCGGTCGGCGCGTTCCAGGGAATGATGGCGCCGACCACGCCCACCGGCTCGCGCCGGGTGAAGGTGACGATCTCGCCCGGGATCGAATTGTCGATTGATTCGCCATGCAGCGCGGTCGCCATCCCGGCATAGAAGCGCAGCATGCCGATGACCCGGCGCCGGTTGGCGAGCGTGCGCGTGATCGGCAGCCCCATGTCGAGGGTGTCGGAGACGCAGAGCTCTTCCCAGTTCTTCTCGAAGAGATCGGCGATCCTGAGCAGCACGCACTGCCGTTCGTAAGGCGAAAATCCGGACCACGGACCTTCGAAAGCGGTGCGCGCAGCCACCACCGCCGCGTCGATGTCGGCGGCGCCTCCGCGCGGCACCGTCGCCAGCACCTGCCCCGTCGCCGGGTTGAGCGCCTGCATCTCCTGTCCGGACTGCGCAGCGACCCATTTGCCGCCGATGAACATCGGCCGGAATTCGCCATGGTAGAGCGTCGCGGCCTTCGCCCTTGGGTCGAAGTTCAGCGTCATATCCTCCTCCTCGCCATTCCGTCGCGACTATTACCCCGGTGCAGGCACACCTCAAGCAAGTAAGCCGACAAGTCGTCGAAATGACCGAACTGCGTCCCCTGGCTATCGGCCGCTCAACCGCTGGAGGCGAAGCGGTAGCCCTCCAGCGCCTGCTGAACCGCGGCCACCAACACCGCCTCCGGATCGAGCGGCTGCCCGGCAAAGCGGTCGAGCGCGGGCAGATGCTGATGGAACAGCGTCACCGGCACGGCCTTGCCCGACAAGGCGGCCGTCAATCGCTGGACAGCTTCCATCGCCTCCTGATGGTTCCAGTAGTAACGTATGCGGTCCGACAGCGAATAGTGCCGCTGCACGCGCTGTTGCGCCGCAGAGCCGTGGTAGTGGCTGTGCCAGTCCTTGGCATCGGCCGTCATCAGCGCTTCCATGGTCTGATAAAGCGGGCGCGCGCCGTAGTCGGGCAACAGATCGGAGGCGATCAGGTCCAGCCCATAGAGCGCTTGGCGCAGTTCGAAAGTCAGCTGCGGCCCCACCTTGAGGATGGCAAAGCCGTCCTCGACCAGTTCGCGTAGGGCCGCTTGCGTCTGATAGTCGGTGGAATGGGCTTCGTAGACCAGGCCCGCTTCCTGGTCGAGCAATTCGCGCAGATGCAGCGCCTTGGCGCGATCGTAGAAGACCACGTTCTCGTTGCCGAACTCCACGCCCGGCTGCACCACCACGGCGATGACCCGCGAGAAGGCGTCTGCGAGGCCGTTCTCGTGGAAGATCTGCCGATGCACCGCCAGTGTGTGCTGGACCGCGGACAGGCTTGTGGGGCTGATTTCGCCGATGAGATGATCCGCTCCGCCCGGCGGCGGAACCTCGGTGCCGATCACGTAGAGTGGCCGGTCGGTCCCGCTGGCGGCGTCCTCGGCCTTGCGCGCCAGGCGGGCGGCGCGCCTGGCAATCGTAGCGTCATCCAGCGCCGCCGGCTCGCCCGCGCATCCCATGGAGGCATCGAGATGGATCTTGCGGAAACCGGCCCGGACATAGGCGGACACCATGTCCTCGGCCTTCGCCATGGCCGCGCCGGCATCTTCCTTTCGCCATGGATTGGGACCGAGATGATCCCCGCCGAAGATGACCCGCTCGGGCGCAAGGCCTTCGGAGCCTGCAATAGCGGTCACCGCCGCGACGAAGTCAGCGGGCTGCATGCCGGTATAGCCGCCGAACTGGTTGACCTGGTTGCAGGTCGCCTCGATCAGCAGCGGCCGCGAGAACAGCGCGGCGTCGCGCACTGCGGCCCGGATCACGACCGGATGGGACGAGCAGACGGAGGTGATGCCTTCCGCCGCGCCCCGCCGCCGGGAATTTGCAAGTTTCAGCAATGGATCGGTCACGGGCGTCGCCTCGGCGTGTTGGCAATGAACAGATCGAGTTCGGCGCGCGTGCCGGCTCCTTCCATCGGGCCTTGCCGCGTGACGTTGCGCGCGCCTGCCGCATTCGCGTAATCGAGCGCGGTCACGGCAGGCATGCCGAGCCTGCGGCAGGCGATGTAGGCACCGCCAAAACAGTCGCCCGCGCCGGTCGGATCGATCTCCTCGACCAGGAAGCCGGGCGACTCGACGCGGCTGCCGTCGGCGCCGAACAGGGACGCGCCCAACGCGCCGCGCTTGACGACGACCTCGCCGGCGCCGCGGGCAAACAGCGAGGCGAGCGCGTCGGCTTCATTGTCGTTGCCCGAAGCGGTGTGGAGTTCCTCACCCGACGGCAGGATCAGATCCGCAATGTCGAGAAGCCGCGCGAAGCGCTCGCGCGTCTGGCCATGGCCGAGCAGTTCCTTGCGAAGATTGGGATCGAGCGAGATGCTTCCGCCACGCGCCTTGACCACATCGATGGCATGGTCGAGCACCTGCCAAATGGCGGGAATGCTGAGTGCGGTGCCCATGACGTGCAGGTGGCCTGAACGCGCCAGCAGCGCCCTGGCCTCAGGGGTCAAGCCGACCCGCGCCGCGGCCGATTTGCCGATATTGTAGACGAAGTCGCGCGAACCGTCCTCACGGTAGCGCACGAAGGCGCTGCCCGTCGGATAGTCTGGGCTGACGGCGATGGCCGAGACATCCGCACCGTCCCGGCGCAGGCGCTCGACATTGATCCTGCCGAAATCATCATCGCCGACGCAGGCGATGATGCCGGCCCGCCCGCCAAGCCTGGCGCATTGGTCGACGAAGATCGCCGGCGCCCCGCTCGGATAGGGTCCGGTCAGCGCGATGGGCTCGAGAAAGCCGTTGCCACGGCTGGTGGCCATGATCTCCACCAGGATCTCGCCCACGGTGACGGTCGGCCCGAGTCCATCGGGTGCCAGTGTCTTCAATGGGGATTTGCTTGGCATGGCGAAGGCCCCGTGTGAAAGGCAAGGGAAATGCGGATTCCAAAAAACGGATAGAGCGGTTCCGCGATTCTATCAAACGTTGGACGGCCCTGGCTCCGGCCTTCCGAACGCCCCGGGCGTCGGCGTCGTCACGATGACGGCGTCGCCGGCCTGAAGCACCGTCTGGTCGCAGGCTTTCAGCACCTCGACCGTGCCGTCCTTGCGGCGCACTTTGGTCGAGCCGACCTCGCCATCGCCACCGCCGCCCAGCCCTTGGGGCGGCCGGTTGCGATGCGAGGACAGGATGGCGCATTCCATCTTCTCCAGGAAGCGGATGGTGCGCTTCGTGCCGTCGCCGGCATTCCACCTGCCCTTGCCGCCGGAGCCTTCGCGGATGTGGAAATCCTCCAGCATCACCGGAAACCGCAGCTCCAGTATTTCCGGATCGGTAAGGCGCGAATTGGTCATATGGGTGTGAACGCCCGACGTGCCGGCAAAGCCGCGGCCGGAATTCATCTCGCCGGCGGGCGAACCGGAACAGATCGTCTCGTAATACTGGTACTTGCTGTTGCCGAAGGTCAGATTGTTCATGGTGCCTTGCGCATTGGCCATAGCGCCCATGGCGCCGAACAGCGCGTTGGTGACGTGCTGCGAGGTCTCGACGTTGCCCGCGACGACGGCGGCGGGATAGGCGGGTTTCAGCATCGAGCCGTCCGGGATGATGATGTTGATCGGCCTCAGGCAACCGGCATTCATCGGGATCATGTCCTCGACCATGACGCGGAAGGCATAGAGCACCGCCGCCCGGGCGACAGGCTCTGGCGCGTTGAAATTGTTCTTCATCACCGGCGACGTGCCGGTGAAGTCGACCGTCGCCTCGCGCTTTTGCCGGTCGACCGATATCTTCACCTTGATCACCTGGCCGGTGTCGGTGGGATATTCATAGGCCGATGTATCCGGCAGCCGCTCGATCACGCGCCGCACGCTCTCGGCCGCATTGTCCTGCACATGGCCCATATAGGCCTCCACGACATCGAGCCCGAAATGCGCCACCATCTTGCGCAGCTCCGCCACGCCCTTTTCGTTGGCGGCGAGCTGCGCCTTGAGATCGGCGATATTCTGGTGCGGATTGCGGGCCGGATAGCGGTGATCGGTGAGCAGCGTCTGCAGCTCATTCTCGCGGAACTTTCCGCGATCGACGATACGGAAATTGTCGAACAGCACGCCTTCCTCGTCGACCGTGGTGGCAAGTGGCGTCATCGAGCCCGGCGCGGTACCGCCGATATCTGCGTGGTGGCCGCGCGAGGCCACCCAGAAGAGGATCTTGGGCGATTGGCCAATCTCCCCTCTTGTCCGGGAAATCGGCTGCTCTTCCTCGAAAACCGGCGTGACCACCGTGATATCGGGCAGATGCGTGCCGCCATTATAGGGAGCATTGAGCGCAAAGACGTCGCCGGGATGAATGTCGCCGGAGTTCAGCCGGATGATGGTCTCGACCGAGCGGTCCATCGAGCCCAGATGCACCGGCATATGCGGCGCGTTGGCGACCAGCGCGCCGTTCCGGTCGAAAACGGCGCAGGAGAAATCCAGCCTTTCCTTGATGTTGACGGAATAGGCGGTGTTCTGCAGCGTCACGCCCATCTGCTCGGCGATCGACATGAACAAATTGTTGAACACTTCCAGCATCACCGGATCGGCCTCGGTGCCAAGTGCCGCCTGCCGGCCTTTCTTGCTGGTGCGCCGCATCAGCACGTGGTTCCTGGCCGTGATCTCGGCCTGCCAGCCCGGCTCGACGACGATCGTCTGGTTGGGCTCGATGATCAGTGCGGGGCCGGCGACCCGATCGGACGGCCGCAACGCCTCGCGCCGACAGACGTCGGCTTCGTGCCATTTTCCTTCCGTATAGATCCGCCGGACCTCCTCGGCCCTGGCTTTTGATGGCTGCCCCGCCTGCGCATAGGCTTCGGTATTCTGCTCGCCGCCCGCCTCCGTCCCCTCGACGCTCACAGCTTCGACGATCATCGGCTTGTCCTCATAGACGAAACCGAATTGCGCCTTGTGGGCAGCCTCGAAATCGGCCCTCGCCCGCAACATCGAGCCATGGTCGAAATGCACCGGAAGTGCGGTGTCGGTGCCGTCATAACGGATCTGCAACGCCGGTCTGGCGGTCACCGCGTCCTCGGCGATGCCTTGTGCGGCGAGTTCCGCGACAACGGCGGTTTGCAAGGCCGCGATCAGGCCTTCGATTGCCGGCCTCGATTCTTCCGCGAGCGGTGCAAGCAAGGCCTGCTGGCGTGAGGCAAAGACCGAAGACAGGCCGATGCCGTAGGCCGACAGCAAGCCGGAAAACGGATGGATCAGCACCGCCTCCATGCCGAGTGCGTCGGCGACCAGGCAGGCGTGCTGGCCGCCTGCGCCGCCAAAACAGTTCAGAAGATATTCGGTGACGTCGTAGCCGCGCTGCACCGAGATCTTCTTGATGGCGTTGGCCATGTTTTCCACCGCGATTGTGACGAACCCTTCGGCCACCGCTTCGGCCGAGCGGCCGTCGCCGATTTTAGCTGCGAGCGCGGTGAATTTCTGGCGCACGATCTCCGCGTCGAGCGGCTCGTTCTGGCCGGGGCCGAAGATGGCAGGGAAAAAATCCGGCTGCAGCTTGCCGAGCATGACGTTGGCGTCGGTGACGGCGAGCGGGCCGCCGCGCCTGTAGGCGGCGGGGCCTGGATTGGCGCCGGCGGAGTCCGGGCCGGTGCGAAAGCGGCCTGCTTCGTAGTGCAGGACCGAGCCGCCGCCGGCCGCGACGGTGTGGATGCGCATCATCGGCGCGCGCACGCGCACGCCTGCGACCTCGGTATCGAAGGCGCGCTCATATTCGCCGTCATAATGGGCGACATCGGTGGAGGTGCCGCCCATGTCGAAACCGATCACCTTTTCGAAGCCGGCGATCTTTGCCGTCTCGACCATGCCGACGACCCCGCCGGCCGGGCCAGACAGCAGCGCATCCTTGCCCTGGAACAGGTCCGCGGCGGTCAGCCCGCCAGAAGACATCATGAACATCAGGCGGGGACTTTCCCTTCCCCTCGAGGGGAGGGTGGCGGCGAAGCCGCCGGGTCGGGTCGGATCGACGGGGTTCGACGTCTTGGTGGTGCCTTCTGCGGCGATCCCCTCTGCCGGCTTCGCTGACATCTCCCCCTCGAGGGGGGAGAGAACGCCGAGTTCCTGGCCTACCCTTTGCACATATCTCGACAGGATCGGAGACAGATAGGCGTCGACCACGGTGGTGTCCCCGCGGCCGACCAGCTTGATCAGCGGCGACACCTCGTGGCTGACCGAAACCTGGCCGAAACCGAGCTTGCGGCAGACCTTTGCGACGGCCTTTTCGTGATCGGGATATTTCCAGGCGTGCATGAAGACAATGGCGACCGCGTCGATGCCGTCCGCCTTTGCCTGTTCGATTGCCGGGCGACAGGCAGCGATGTCGAGCAGCCGTTCGACGCAGCCGTCGGCAAGCACGCGCTCGTTGACCTCGATGACGCGCTCGTAGAGCTGTTCGGGGAGGATGATCTCCTTGGCGAAGATGTCGGGCCGCGCCTGATAGGCGATCCTCAGCGCATCGCGAAATCCCTTGGTGATGAGCAAAAGCACGCGGTCGCCTTTGCGCTCCAGCAGCGCGTTGGTGGCGACCGTGGTGCCCATCTTTACGTCGCCTATCAGCCCGGCGGGGATAGGCTCGCCGGGGCGCAGGCCGAGAAGGTCGCGAATGCCCTGGATGGCTGCGTCGGCATAGGCCTCGGGATTTTCGGACAGAAGCTTGCGCGGATGCAGGCCGCCCTCGGGATCACGGCCGATGACATCGGTGAACGTGCCGCCGCGGTCGATCCAGAAATCCCATTTTTGTTGCATTCCGACACCCTCTTTATCGCGAGTATGGCAGCAAAGTCATACTCTTTGATACCCGAGTTCGCGCCGGAACAAGTCGTCGCGCCATCGCCTCTTCGATGACGGTGGCTTTGGATGTCTGAGGCCCTGGCAAGGCACGCGCCTCCGCAGCGCGCCGGCCGGAGCCGTGAGCGCGGCCGGCTGGCTCGCCGGCCGCTATCTGGATCCAGGATGGAAAAATGCGGGATAGGCCCGAACTTGCCTGAAGGCGGGGGGCCCTTCCGTCAATCGACCAATGCGGCAACCACCGAGACGCAGTCGCCGGCCTTGACCAGGCCGGGGAAGTGCCGCGCCGCCAACATGCCCGACATTTTTGCCCGGATCTCCTGGGGGGCGATGCCGGTTCGGCCGGTGGAATGGATGCGCGCCAGCACCGCGCCCTTCTCGACAGGCTCGCCGAGATCGACCATCGTCTCGACCATGCCGTCTTCCTCCGCGAAGGCAAAGCAATCGCCGGACGGCATGTCGAGCCATTGGGTTGGCGTCTTTTCGACCGCACCGGCAACGATGCCGGCATGCCTCAGCACGTTGAGCATGCCGCGCCGGGCGATCCGCACCGTCTCGGCTCTCGACGTGCCTCCACCGCCGAGCTCGGTGGTGACGAACACCTTGCCCATGTCCTCGGCGGCGGTATCGTACATGCCGACGGCATCGATTTCGATCATGCGCATCGAGAACGGCGCCGCGAAGGCTTCGACCGCCGCGAAGGCCCTCTGCTCCAGGGCCTTGTTCGGCAGCGTATGGGCGGCGCAGAACGGCACGAAGTCCAGCGTCTTGCCGCCGGAATGGAAGTCGAACACGATATCCGCGCGGGGAAGCAGCTCCCGCTGGAAATAATCGGCGATCTTTTCCGTCACCGTACCGTCTGGCCGGCCTGGAAAGCTGCGGTTCATGTTGCCCTTGTCGATCGGCGAGGTGCGCGTGCCGGCGCGGAAGGCCGGATAGTTCATCGCCGGCACGATGATAACCGTGCCGCTGACTTGGGCGGGATCGAGCGTGCGCGCCAGATCATAGAGCGCCAGCGGCCCTTCATATTCGTCGCCATGATTGCCGCCGGTCAGCAGGGCCGTCGGCCCCTTGCCGTTGCGCAGGACGCAGATCGGGATCATCACCGAGCCCCACGCCGAATCGTCGCGGCTGTAGGGCAGGCGCAGGAAACCGTGCTGTGCGCCGTCGCGATCGAAATCGACCGAGGGCGAGACCGGCGACGGACGAAGGTCGGACATCGGTTTCAATTCTTCACCACCAGCTTGCGCGGCACATTGGCCAGGCACTCGACGCCCGTCTCGGTGATCAGGATGGATTCGGTGATTTCCAGCCCCATCGTCTCCAGCCACAGGCCGGTCATGAAATGGAAGGTCATGCCGGGCTTCAGCTCGGTGCGATCTCCGGGGCGCAGGCTCATCGTGCGTTCGCCCCAGTCCGGCGGATAGGAAAGGCCGATCGGGTAGCCGGTGCGGTTGTCCTTGACGATGCCATATTTCTTCAACACCGCGAAGAAGGCGTTGGCGATGTCTTCGCACGTGTTGCCGGGCTTGGCTGCCGCGAGCCCCGCGTCCATGCCTTCGAGCGTCGCCTTCTCCGCATCGAGGAATTCCTGTGTTGGCTTGCCGAGGAACACTGTTCGCGACAGCGGGCAATGATACCTGTTGTAGCACCCGGCGATTTCGAAGAACGTGCCCTCGCCCGACTTCATCGGCTTGTCGTCCCAGGTCAGGTGCGGCGCCGAGGCGTCGGCGCCCGACGGCAGCAGCGGCACGATCGCTGGATAGTCGCCGCCGATGCCGTCGACGCCACGCGTGCCGGCATCATAGATCTCGGCGACGAGATCGCATTTGCGCATGCCGACCTCTATCTTGTCGACGATGCGCTGGTGCATCGCCTCGACGATGCGGGCGGCCTTGCGCATATAGTCGATCTCGGTCGGGCTCTTCACAGCGCGCTGCCAGTTGACCAGCGCGGTGGCGTCGACGAAACGGGCATTGGGCAGGTGCTTCTGCAAAGAGGCGAAGGCGGCGGCCGAGAACCAGTAATTGTCCATCTCGACGCCGACGGTCAGCTTGCCCCAGCCGCGATCGGCAAGCACGCTCGACAGGAAATCCATCGGATGGCGCTCGGTCGACTGCACATAGTGATCGGCATAGCCGACGATGTTGTCATGCGCGAGATAGGCGGTGCGCTTGGCGCCGTTGGCGTCCTGACCGCGGCCATACCAGACCGGCTCGCCCGACGGCGGCACGATGACGGCCTGATGCACGTAGAAGGACCAGCCGTCATAGCCGGTGAGCCAGGCCATGTTGGAGGGGTCGCTGACAATAAGCAGATCGACGCCTTTCGCCGCCATGGCTTTCCGCGTTTTGGCGAGGCGATCCGCATACTCGCTTCGCGAGAATTTCAAATTCGGTTGCATTTTGTTGGTCCTCGTTTGTTGGGCCCTGGAACCCGCTTCAACTTCCGTTGAATCTGGCTCCAGGTAATTTTTTGTTTGAGCATGATCTCCTCGGAAAACCGGTTCCCACTTTTCCGGATCATGCTCTTGCGGCCAGCATCAACTTTCAAAAATGGTTCCGGCTTTCGCGACCCGGGCCCGGTCACGGGCTAGCGTGGCGATCGCGGTGTCCTGCACGCCGGTGCCGGTCAGGTCGGCGATGGTGATGTCGTCCGCCGCACGCCGGCCATGCCGTTCGCCGGCGATGATCTGACCGAGTTCGGCCACCTCCGTGTCCGCCGCCATCACGCCGGCGGAGATGGCATGGTGCAATTCACCGAGCCGGCGCGTCTGCCTTGCGCTGTCGGCGACATAGAGATCGGCCATGCGCAGGATTGCCGGTGCGATCTCGTTCTTGTGCTCGGCGTCCGAGCCCATGGCGGTGATGTGCTGGCCGGCCGAGACGAAGCCGGCCTTGATCAATGGTTCTGTCGAGGGCGTGGTGGTGACGATGATGTCGGCGCCGGCGACCGCCTTGGCCGCATCCGGTTCTGCGCGCACCACGATGCCCAGTTTTTCGCTCAAGGCGCCGGCCGCGGCTTGCGCCTTGGCCGCGTCGCGCGCCCAGATGCGGGCTTCTTCGATCGGCCGCACCAGGCGCAGCGCCTCAAGCTGCAATCCGGCCTGCACGCCGGCGCCGAAGATGGCGGCAATGGATGAGTCCGGCCGCGACAGGTGTTTTGCGGCGACCGCCCCGGCGGCTGCGGTGCGGACGTCGGTGAGATAGCCATTGTCGAGCAGCAACGCCTCGACCAGACCGGTTTTTGCCGACAGCAGCACCATCATGCCGTTGACGCTGGGCAGGCCGAGCTTGGGATTGTCGAAGAAGCCGGGGCTGATCTTGATGGCGAAGCCATCGATGCCAGGCACATAGGCGGTCTTCACGTCGACCTCGCCGCGATGCTCGGGGATGTCGAGCCGCAGGATCGGCGGCATCGCCACCGGCAGGGTAGCGAGCGCCCGGAAGGCGTTTTCGACGCAAGCGACGGCGTCGAGATCGAGAGCTACGATCTCGCGTAGTTCTTTCTCGGTAAGGATGGTCATCCGGTTCATCAGGCGCGCTCCGCAACTACTTCGCCGCAAACGATCTTTCTGTGCAGGCTCATATCGATATTACGACCGGAAAGCAGAACGACCACCGGTCCGTTTGGCTTCACCTTGCCGGCAAGCAGCGCAGCGATACCGACCGCGCCGGCGCCCTCGACGATCTCGCGCTCCTGTTCATAGGCATGGCGGATGCCGGCGGCGATCTCGTCTTCGGAAAGCAGCACGACGTCGTCGAGCAGGTCTCGGCACATGGAAAAGGTCAGCCGGTTGTCGAGGCCAATGCCGCCGCCGAGCGAATCCGCCAGCGTCGGCAGCTCCTCCACCTGCACCGGGCGCCCCGCATCGAGGCTGGCTTTCATCGCCGCGCCGCGCGCCATCGAGATGCCGACGACCTTTGTGCTCGGCCTGACGCCCTTGACCGCTGCGGCAATCCCGGAGGCCAACCCGCCGCCGGAGAGCTGCACCAGCACCAGAGCGGCGTCAGGAACCTGCTCCATGATCTCCAGCCCGAGCGTGCCCTGCCCGGCGATGATGTCGGGATGGTCGAAGGGTGGCAGCATCACGAGACCCTCTTGCGCCACCAGCCGCTCGACCTCCTGCTGCGCGTCGTCCTGGCTGTCGCCGACAATGCGGATTTCCGCGCCGAGGCAGCGGATGGCATCGAGCTTGTTCCGAGGCACCAGCCGCGACATGCAGACAACCGCGCGCATGCCTTCGAGCCTGGCGGCATGGGCGAGTGCGCGGCCGTGATTGCCGGTCGAAGCCGCGACAACACCGCGTGCCCGCTGCTCGGCATTGAGCGAAGCAATGGCGTTCGAGGCGCCACGCAGCTTAAAGCTGCCCGTGATCTGGCGGTGCTCCAGCTTGAGGTGAACGGGAAGGCCGAGCCGCTCCGACAGGCTCTCGGATGGCACGACCGGTGTCGGCTCGACCTTGCTGGTGATGCGTTGGCGCGCGGCGCGGATGTCTGAAAGGGCGACGGCGTGCGTCATGGGTCGCTCGTGCATGCAGGACATGACCTTACTGTCCAAGCGGCAAGGTCGTCAGCCGCCCGAACTCCGGACGCGGCACATCATCGCCACACAGTCGCAGGCAATTCCACGCGCTCGCCTGGTTGCTGGTGACGACCGGGCGGCCGATAGCCTGTTCCATCGCGGCAACCGCCAGCGCCGAGCGCAGCGCCGTGCAGGACACGAACAACGCCTCGGCCTGCGGGTCAGTCGCCTCGCGCGCCAGATCGACGAGGGCTGCCGGCGCAATGCGCGCCATCTCGCGGTCATCCTCGAAGCCGAGACAGGTGAAGCTGGCGATCTCGAAGCCGCGTTCGGCGAAATAGGCCGCCATCGGCCGGCTCGTCTCGACGGTGTAGGGGGTGAGAATACTGATCCTCTTCGCGCCCAGAGCCCTCAGTCCGCGCACGCCCGCCATCGGCGGCGTGACCACGGGCACGCCAGGCTTGGCCGCCTGGATCGCCGCCTCGATCTCGGCATCGCCGATCACCACGGAGGCCGACGTGCAGGAGTAGCAGATGGCGTCGAGCGGTTCGTCCGGCAGGATCAGCGCCGCGCCAGCCGTCAGTTCGGGCTGCATCTTGCGCAGATTCTGAGGCGTGGTCGGATTCTTATAGGGGATGCGGGCGACATAGATGCCGATCCTCTCACTCGCCACCATGCGACGGAAGTCCGGCTCGCTGGTGTGGTCGGTGGCCAGGATGATCAGGCCGACGCGCTTTTCCAACGGGCGCACCTCGAGTGCGGGCCTTGTCGGCATCAGCCTGATTTCGGGAAGCGGCTTCATGGGAACTACCTTTCGATCTTGCCGTAGCGATGTTCCAGCCAGCGCAGCAGCATAACCGAGAAAAGGCTGATGATCAGGAAGAAGGCGCCGACCAGCGTCATCGGCTCGACATAGCGGTAATAGGTGTTGGCGACGCTCTTGGCCTGGTTCATCAGCTCCAGCACGGTGATCGCCGACAGCAGCGGCGTCTCCTTGAACATGGCGATGAAATAATTGGCCAGCGCCGGGATCATCGGCGGGATTGCCTGCGGTATGACGATGTGGGTCCAGGTCTGGCGAGCGCTGAGATTGCAGGCTTTGGCCGCCTCCCACTGGCCGCGCGGCACGTTCTCGATGCCGGCGCGATAGACCTCCGCCGTATAGGTGCCGTAGTGCAGCCCAAGCCCGATGACGCCGGCCACCAGCGGCGGCAGCAGGATGCCGAAATCGGGCAGCACGTAGAAAATGAAGTAGAGCTGCACCAGCAGCGGCGTGCCGCGGATGAATTCGGCCGCCCAGCCGACCGTGCGCGACATGATCTTGTTCGGCGAGCGGCGGGCCAGTGCGATGCCCAGCCCGACGATTGCCGCCAGCACCGAGCCGAGCACCGTCGCCAGGATGGTGATCTTCACCCCCTCGATCAGCGTCGGCAGGATCTGCCGGACGAAATCCCAGTCCCAATCCATTACAGGGCCCAATCCATCAGACGCGCACTCCGTCGAGGCCGCGCGCCATGCGCCGCTCCAGCGACCGCACGCCCCAGGAGATGACGAGCGCGAGCGCGAAATAGATCACCAGGATGGTGGTGAACGGCATCAGCGTGCTGCCGGTCTGCGAGCGCACCACCTGCGCCTGGAAGGTGAGATCGGCGAGCGAAATCAGCGAGACGACGGATGTCGCCTTGAGCAGTTCGATGGCGTTGTTGCCGAAGGTCGGCAGCATCACCAGAAGCGCCTGCGGCAGGATGACATGGCGCATGCCTTGCCAGCGGCCGAGATTGAGAGCCGTGCAGGCCTCGTATTGCTCGGCGCCGACCGACTGGATGGCGCCGCGCACCACTTCCGCCGCATAGGCACCGACATTGAGGCCCAGCGCCAGCACGCCGGCTTGCAGCGGAGTGAGTTCGACGCCCGCCAGGGGCAACACGAAATAGGCCCAGAACAGCTGTACGAAAATCGATGTGCCGCGGAAGAATTCGATATAGGCGGTGGCGAGCGCCCGCAACGCGAAGAAGCGCGACAGCCGCCCCATGCCGGCCAGGAAGGCCATCACGAGGGCCAGCACCGACCCCATCAGCGTCAGCTCGATGGTGACAAGCGCTCCCTGCAATATCAGGCCGAGATAGCCGGACCACTGGGTCATGTATCAGAGGCTTCCAACGTTTGGTTTTAGCAACTTCTCCCCTCTCACGGGGAGAAGATGCAGGTTCACCCTCCTTAGCTGCAGCGCAGCTGCCGCGAAGGACGGGCAGGCGATGAGAGGCGGCTCCAAGCTCGCAGAAACGCGCGCTGCCCCTCATCCGGCCCTTCGGGCCACCTTCTCCCCGTCCACGGAGAGAAGGGAAAAGGGCTTATTTCGCCGCGCAGAGCTTGTCGCGCGTCGTCGACATCGCCGCCGCCGCCGAGAAGCCGTAGGGCTCGATGATCTTGGCGAACTCGCCCGACTTCTTCATCTTGGCGAGCTCGACGTCGAAGGCGTCGCGCAGCGCCTCGTCACCCTTCTTGAACGCGGCGCCGTCGCAATAGACGGGCGCGCCCTGCACGGGTGCTATGACTTCGAGGCTCGGGTCATTGGCCTTCTTCATCAAATCGTTGATCGACAGGACGGGGAGCGAATAGGCGTCGATGCGGCCGTCCTGCACCATCTTCAGCCCGCTCTGGCCGTCGGGCACGACGATGACGCGGTCACGCGGCACGCCGGCGTTGAGCGCGAGCTTCTCCTCGGTGCCGCCGCCGGGCGCGCCGATGGTGGCGGAGGTGTCCTTGGCGACATCCTCGTAGCTCTTGAAGCCCTTCGGATTGCCTTTCTTCACCAGCATCGCCTCGGCGTCGCACAGCACCGGCTCGGAATAGGCAACCGCCGCACAACGCTCCGGCTTCATGAACAGGCCGGCGGTGACGACATCGAAACGGCCGGCCTGCAGGCCGGGGATCATGGCACCATATTCCGAGATCGACGCGGCAACGTCGGCGACGCCCAGCCGCTTGAAGATTTCCCGTGCCACGTCGGGCGCGGCGCCCGAAACCTTGCCGTCGGCGGCGACCGCCGTGTAGGGCGGCTCGTTGGCGATGGCGAGGCGGGCGAAGCCTTGCGCCTTCAGCTGCTCGAGCTTGCTGTCGTCGGCCGATCCGATGTTCGAGGCCGCGAGCACCGCGGTCAGCGCAAGACCGGCGACGCCGGCCAGAATGCCAAGTTTTTTCATTGTTCCCAACTCCATGTTTGTGTTCTTGGTTGCAGTCATTTCAGGACGGCAATGCCGCCCTTGCGGACGGTGTCGCCGCCTCTGGCATGGCGGTCAGACGCGATGTCCGGCCGCGATGATCTTCTTCAGGAAACCTTGCGTGCGCTCCTGTTTGGGATGGCGGAAAATCTCATCGGGTTTGCCCTCCTCGACGATGCGGCCGCGGTCGAAGAACAGCACCCGGTCGGCGAAGTCGTGGGCAAAGCCCATTTCATGGGTGACGAGCAGCATCGTCATGTCGGTTTCGGCCGCGAGCTTGCGCATCACGTTGAGCACCTCCTCGACCAGTTCGGGATCGAGCGCCGAGGTGACCTCGTCGAACAGCATGATCCGGGGCGACAGTGCCAGCGCGCGGGCAATCGCGACGCGCTGCTTCTGGCCGCCCGAAAGCTGTGCCGGCATGGCCTTGGCCTTGTCGGCCATGCCGACCATGTCGAGCAATTCCATCGCCCGCTTCTCGGCGGCAGCGCGCGGCGTGCCCTTGGTCAGCATCGGCGCCAGCGTGACATTGTCGATGACGCATTTGTGCGGGAACAGATTGAACAGCTGGAAGACCATGCCGATCTTCTGGCGCATCCTGGCCAGATGCCGCTCGTCGGCAGCCAGCAGCTGGCCGTTTCGCTCCATGTGATAAAGATGCTCGCCGTCGATCTGGATGTGGCCGCCATCGATGCGCTCCAGCGTCATCAGGATGCGCAGGATCGTCGTCTTGCCCGAGCCGGACGGGCCAATCAGCGCCAGCTTCTCGCCGGGCATGACCTGCATGGACAGGCCGTCCAGCACCTTGAAAGTGCCGAAGCTTTTCGAAATGCCATCGACCTTGATGATAGGCGCGGATGCGGACAAACGAATTTCCCGTGCTGGAGAAGCCTATGCCCTTAACGATGCGGAACCCGCCAAATCATGTCAATTGGGAAAATAATATCATGACAATTATTCTGATCCCGCACAATTCTTGGACATTCAGTGCCTAGCAATGTGCCGAGATCGAAATCAAGTCGAACCGAAAATGACAGCACCGGGGACGCCTTTGGCGGTCGGCATCGTCTGGATAGCGGCACATCTCGCTAGATTGCGAGCAGCAGATGCTCGGGGTCGCCAAGCAGCAGCTTGGTGACAACGCCGAGGCCGGCGCGCAGTTCCCCCTCGGTGGTCGAGCCCAGCGAGATGCGCACCGCCGGTTGCCAGGGCGCTTGCGAGATGCGGAAGGAGGCGCCGGGCGCGATCGCCACGCCTTGCAGGCGCGCCTGGGCGACGAAGCTCTCCTCGGCACGGTCGGCGGGCAGCTGCAACCAGACATGCAGTCCGTCGCGCCGGGTGCGATAGTCGACGCCGGCCAGCACCTCGGCGACGATGTCCTGGCGTCGCCGCAATGCTGTGCGCTGCCAGCGCACCAGTTCCATCGCGGTGCCGTCGGTCACCCATTTGGTGGCGATCTCCGCCACCAGCGGCGTCGCCATCCAGTTGGAAACCAGATGCCGGTTGGCGACCGCGGCGACATAGCGGTCGGGGGCGGCGAGATAGCCGATGCGCAGGCCCGGCACCACGATCTTGGTGAAGGACGTGACGTAGAGCGTGCGTTCAGGCGCGAAGGCGGCGACCGGCGGCGGCCGGTCCTCGACCAGCGGCCCCAACACATCGTTCTCGATGATGGCTATGTCGTGCCTGCGCGCAACCGCCGCAATCTGCTCGCGCCGCGCCGCATCCATCAGCGTCGCCGTCGGGTTGATCACCGAAGGCTGCACGAACACGGCGCGGATGTCGGAGATCCGGCAGGCCTCGTCCAGCGCTTCCGGGATAAGGCCATTGCCGTCTATCGGCAGGCCTTCGAGGTTGAAGCCGAGATAGCGGGCGAGCGGCACCAGCGTATGGTGGCCGATCGCCTCGGTGGCGACGGTCGAGCCGGGCGGCGCCACGCTCATCAGCGCCACCGTCATGCCGGCGGTAGCGCCATTGGTCAGGCTGATATTCTGCGGCGAGGCATCGAGACCGCACAGCTTCAGCCACTCGACCGCCACGGCGCGGTGACGGGGAAACACCATGTTGGGCCGGAACGACAGCGCCGAACTCGACGGCAGGTTGTCGGCCAGCCAGCCCAGCGCCTGCTTCAGCCGCTCCAGATGCATCGGCTCGCAGACCGGCTTCAGGATCGAGAGATCGATCACTTCGCCCAGCCGCTCCGGCAGATAGGGCGGCTCAGGCTCGCGCCGCTGCGTCTGGACGAAGCTGCCGCGGCCGATCTCGCCCGAGATCAGGCCGCGGCGAATCAGTTCCTCATAGGCGCGACTGACCGTCTGCACCGATAGTTTCAACTCGTCGGCCAGCCGGCGATGCGTCGGCAGCCGCGCGCCGTTGGCGAGCCGCCCATCATGAATGGCGCGTGCGAACTGGTCGGCCAGCGACTGGTAGGCGGGCCGCCGGATGAGCGCGGGATCAGGTTGCCATAATGTCATGACTTATTAGAGATCGAAATCAGTGCAATTGACAATCGAAATAATGCGCCGTCATGGTACGGCGGGACCAAAAAGTGGATACAGATGGCCGCCGCGAAACTCGACCCGATCGACCTCAGAATCCTCGACGCGATCCAGCGTGACGGGCGCATCACCAAGCTGGCGCTGGCCGACAAGGTCGGCCTGTCACCGACGCCGTGCTGGATGCGGCTGCGCAAGCTGGAAAAGGCCGGCATCGTCTCCGGCTATCATGCCTCGATTGCTATGCGCGTCGTCGCACCCGTCGCCACCGTGCTGATGGAGGTGACGCTGGCCAGCCATCGCCAGGCCGATTTCGACCGCTTCGAGCGTGTCATCCGCGACATACCTGAGATTGTAGCCTGCTGGTCGGTGGGCGGCGGCGTCGACTACGTTCTGAAGGTTATGGCGCGCGATATCGATACCTATCAGCGGCTGGTCGATGCCTTGCTCGAACGCGAAATCGGCATCGATCGTTACTTCACCTACATCGTCATCAAGACGGTGAAGGACGAGACCGTGCTACCGCTTGCCGATCTGTTGCCGGTGCAGTCCTGAGATCGAAACCAGCGTTCATCTGGCACCGTACGCTCGGAGAATGCGCGAAAGCACCCGCCCCACCCCTGCGGCTAGACAGATCGTCCTGCTCCCCAGCCGAATAGAGAGAATCTCTCTATATAGCTGCACCTAAACAGCCTCATCCTTCGCGCCGACGCCCCTAGTCTTGCGGCATCACCCCAATCGGGAGCAATCGATGATGTCCGCGCACTTTGCCCGTTCGCACCGCCATGAGGCGCTCGACCGCCTCGCCGACCGCCGGCTGCTGCGCGAGCTTGCCTATGTCGACGGGCACTGGACGGCAAGCGAGGCGGCGGAGAGCTTCGAGGTCACCGACCCGGCGACCGGCGCCACGGTGGCCTTTGTCGCCGCGCTCGATGGCCGCCAGACGGCAAGTGCGATCGATGCGGCGGCGCGCGCTTTCCCTGCCTGGCGGGCGCTGTTGCCGCAGGAGCGCTCGAAAATCTTGCGCAAATGGTTCGACCTCATCATTGCCGCGAAAGACGATCTCGCTCTGCTGATGACGCTGGAACAGGGCAAGCCCTTGAAGGAATCGCTCGGTGAGATCGACTATGCCGCCTCTTTCGTCGAATGGTATGCCGAGGAAGCAAAGCGCCTCAACGCCGAAAGCGTAACCAGCCATCTGGCGAAGGCGGAAATGACGGTGCGGCGCGAGCCGCTCGGCGTCGTCGGCGTCGTGACGCCGTGGAACTTCCCGTCCGCCATGCTGACCCGCAAGGCGGCTGCGGCCCTTGCCGCCGGTTGCACCATCGTCGCGCACCCCTCTTCGGAAACGCCGCTCTCGGCGCTGGCGCTGGCCGAACTCGGCGAGCGCGCCGGCCTGCCCGCCGGCGTCTTCAACGTCGTCACCGGCAAGGCGTCGATCATAGTCGGGCGAATGTGCGAGGACCCGCGCGTGCGCGCCATGAGCTTCACCGGTTCGACCGAGATCGGCAGGCTGATCGCGGCCCAGAGCGCGCCGACGATGAAGCGGCTGGTTATGGAGCTTGGCGGCCACGCGCCGCTGATCGTCTTTGCCGACGCCGATCTCGACAAGGCCGTGCGCATCGCCGTCGACGCCAAATTCGCCACGTCCGGCCAGGACTGCCTCGCGGCCAACCGCATCTATGTCCAGCGGCCGATCTACGATCGTTTCTGCGCCGCCTTCGCCAAGCGCATCGAGGCGCTGCGGACCGGCAATGGCCTTGCCGACGAAAGCGACATCGGCCCGCTGATGCATGAGCGCGCCGTCAAGAAGGTCGAGGAGCAGGTCACCGACGCGCTCGCCCATGGCGCCCGCTGCCTCGTTGGCGGCAGAAGGCACCAGGCCGGCCCGTTGTTTTACCAGCCGACGCTGCTGGCTGACGTATCTGACGAGGCACTGATCATGCGCGAAGAAACGTTTGGTCCGGTCGCAGCCGTGACGCCGTTCGACAGCGAGGACGAGGTGACCGCGCGCGCCAACGCCTCCGAATATGGTCTGGTCGCCTATGTCGTGACCGAGAACGGCGCCCGCCAGCAGCGCCTGGGCAGGGCGCTGGACTACGGCATGGTCGCCATCAACCGCGTCAAGATCACCGGTGCGCCGATCCCGTTCGGCGGCGTCAAGCAGTCCGGCATTGGCCGCGAGGGTTCGCGTCAGGGGCTCGAAGCTTTCACCGATCTCAAATATCTTTGCCTGGACGTCGCTTAAGCCGCGTCCACGTTCCTCAAGGAGTCAAAAGAATGCTCGACCAGTCCAACGAACTCGCCGCCTGGGATCGTGATCACTTCTTCCATCCCTCGACGCATATGGGCACCCACGCGCGCGGTGAATCGCCGACGCGCATCATGGCCGGCGGTGAAGGCGTCACCGTCTGGGACAGCAACGGCAGAAAAAGTATCGATGCCTTCGCCGGCCTCTACTGCGTCAATGTCGGCTATGGCCGCCAGAAGATCGCTGACGCCATCGCCGCCCAGGCCACGAACCTCGCCTATTACCACGCCTATGTCGGCCACGGCACCGAGGCCTCGATCACGCTGTCGAAGATGATCATCGACCGTGCGCCGAAGGGCATGTCGAGGGTCTATTTCGGCCTCTCCGGTTCGGATGCCAACGAAACCAACATCAAGCTGATCTGGTACTACAACAACGTGCTTGGCCGCCCGGAGAAGAAGAAGATCATCTCGCGCTGGCGCGGCTATCACGGCTCCGGCATCATGACGGGGTCGCTGACCGGGCTCGATCTCTTCCACAATGCCTTCGACCTGCCGCGCGCGCCGATCCTGCACACCGAGGCGCCCTACTATTTCCGCCGCGCCGACCGTTCGATGAGCGAGGAGCAATTTTCGCAGCATTGCGCCGACAAGCTCGAGGAGATGATCCTGGCCGAGGGCCCCGAGACCGTCGCCGCCTTTATCGGCGAGCCGATCCTCGGCACTGGCGGCATCGTGCCGCCGCCCGCCGGCTACTGGGAGAAAATCCAGGCGGTGCTGAAGAAGTACGACGTGCTCCTGGTCGCCGACGAAGTGGTGACGGGCTTCGGCCGGCTGGGCACCATGTTCGGCTCCGACCATTACGGCATCAAGCCGGACCTGATCACCATCGCCAAGGGCCTGACCTCCGCCTACGCGCCGCTGTCGGGCGTCATCGTCGCCGACAAGATGTGGCAGGTTCTGGTGCAGGGCTCCGACAAGCTCGGCTCGCTGGGGCACGGCTGGACCTATTCGGCGCATCCGATCTGCGTCGCCGCGGGTGTGGCCAACCTCGAACTGATCGATGAGATGGATCTGGTGAGGAATGCCGGCGAGACCGGCGCCTATTTCCGCGCCGAATTGGCCAAGGCCGTCGGCGGCCACAAAAACGTCGGCGAGGTGCGCGGTGACGGCATGCTGGCGGCGGTCGAGTTCGTCGCCGACAAGGACGACCGTGTGTTCTTCGATCCGGCGCAGAAGATCGGACCGCAGATCGCCACGGCCCTCGCCGCAAGCGGGGTCATCGGCCGCGCCATGCCGCAGGGCGACATTTTGGGCTTCGCCCCGCCGCTTTGCCTGACGCGCGAGGAGGCTGACACCGTGGTGGCCAAGACCGCCGATGCCGTGAAGAGCGTGTTCGCCAATCTCTAATTGCCGAGATCGGCGCTGCCCCTCATCCGCCTGCCGGCACCTTCTCGTCGTTCACGGAGAGAGGGTAAAGGTGAGGGGCAGCGCCACCTACAAGTATTCGGAAGTGAACGCGATGACCTCTCATCCCACCCTCCCCGCCACCATGGCGGCCGTGCAGCTTACCGGCCACGGCGGCCCGGAAAAGCTCGTCTACCGCACCGACGTGAAAGTGCCTGTGCCCGCCGCCGGCGAAGTGCTGGTCAAGGTCAGCGCCTGCGGCATGAACAACACCGACGTCTGGGTTCGCCAGGGCGCCTATGGCACGGAGGAGGACGCAGGGGCCGTGTCGACATGGCGGCGCCAGGGCAACACCCTGACCTTTCCGCGTATCCAGGGCACCGACACGGTCGGCACCGTCGCTGCCGTTGGCGCAGGGGTCTCGCCGGAACGCATCGGCGAACGAGTGATGGTCGATTTCTCGATCTACAATCGCGACGACGATTCGCTCGCCGACATTGACTATATGGGTCACGGCCGCGACGGCGGTTACGCCGAATACCAGGCTGTACCGGCCGAGAACGCCCATGTCGTCGACACTGACTTGAGCGATGTCGAACTCGCCACCTTCTGCTGCGCCTATCTCACCGGCGAGCAGATGCTGGAACGTGCAGGGCTCAAGGCCGGCGAACGCGTGCTGGTCACCGGCGCCTCGGGCGGCGTCGGCTCCGGCATCGTGCAATTGGCGCGGGCGCGCGGAGCCATTCCCTATGCCGTCGTCGGCAAGGGCAAGGAGCAGGCAGTGCTCGACATCGGCGCCGAAGCCGTGATCACCCGTGGCGTGGCCGACCTGCCGCAAGCCGTGGCCAAGGTGACCGGCGGCCAGCCCATCGACGTCGTGGCCGACCTTGTCGGCGGCGCGATCTTCAACGATCTGTTGCGCATCCTGAGGCCCGAGGGCCGCTACACCACCGCAGGCGCCATCGCCGGCCCGGTCGTCCAGCTCGATCTCAGGACCATGTATCTCAAGCAGCTTCAGCTCCACGGCTCGAGCCAGGGCACACGTGCGGATTTCCGCCGTATCGTGCGCTATATCGAGGAAGACAAGATCCGGCCGCTGGTCGGCGGCGTCTACAGGCTTTCCGATTTCCACCGCGCCCAAGCCGATTTCATCGCCAAGGATTTCGTCGGCAAGCTGGTGGTGGTGCCTGATGCCGTGGCTGAACGGCGGCACCCTAAATAAGAGGACGGAGCAGCAGCGCTTCTCGGCGCCGCAAGCTACGTCACCATGACAAAGGACGACCGTCAGGTCTTGCCGTCAAATTCATCATGTCGGCCGGCATGGCGCACCATGCGCCGAAAGCTCATCGAGATATGGGCTCGCCTGATGTGCCCGATCGATTCCCAATCCCCGATTTCCGCCGCAGCCAGCACTTCCTCCATTTCGCGCCGGAAGGCCGTGAACTCCTCCACCAGGCCGAGCTGCGGCATCATCTTGAGGACTACGCGCGCAACCTGAAAATACAGTCTTTCGCTTATTTCGCGCAGGGGCTGGTTCCCGGTCATGCCGGATAGTTCAGTGAAGAAGTCCATGTTCAGCTGCAGGAAGGCACGCTGATCCGGGTTGAGCATATCGGAATCGCAGCGCGCGATGAGCGCTCGGATGCGATCGAGGTCGACCGCCGTTCGGGGAATTGGCGAAAGCTTGCCGACAAGCAGCGCGAGTTCCAGTCGCAGATGATAGACCTGCTGCAACTCCTCGATGTCGACGTCGGTAACGATCGTACCGACGCCGTGGATCGATTGCACAAGCCCTTCGGCCTCGAGCCGCGCCAGCACGCGTCGGACCGGTGTGCGGCTGATCTCGAATTCCTGGGCGAGTTCTTCCTCGGAGAGCCGGCTCCCCGGCGGATAATCGAGAAGGCAGATACGGTCGCGCAGGATCAGGTAGATGCGTTCGAACCGTTCGCGCGCCGAAAGCGGACGCGAAGGCGGCACTGTCTTGGCCGAGGCATCCGTATCAAGCGTCATCCAGCCTCCAGGACAGCGTGCAGGAACTGCCGCGTCCGCTCATTCTTGGGTGCGCCGAAAAGCTCTGCTGGCGGCCCCTGCTCGCAAATTTTACCCTGGTAGAAGAAGCAGACGCGATCGGAAAATTCCTTGGCGAAGCCCATCTGGTGGGTGACCATGAGCATCGTCAGATCATGCTCGCGGCCGATTTGCCTTATCACTTGCAGCACTTCGCCGACAAGTTCCGGATCGAGCGCGGACGTCACCTCGTCGAACAGCATTATCTTGGGCCGCATCGCCAGCGCCCTGGCAATGGCGACGCGCTGTTGCTGGCCGCCGGAAAGCTGTGAAGGGTAATGATCCTTCTTCTGCGACAGCCCGACCATGTCGAGAAGCTCGGCCGCCCGTGCTTCGGCATCGGCCCGCTTCATGCCAAGCACGGTCATCGGCGCCTCGATGCAATTGGCCATCGCCGTCATGTGTGGAAACAGGTTGAAAGACTGGAACACCATGCCGATCTTCGCCCGGATGCGGCGGATATGGGCAAGATTGGCGGGCACCAGCTTTCCGCCTTGCTTCATATGTGTCAGTGGCTCGCCTTCGACCCAGATGACGCCGTCGTTGATCGTCTCCAGCGTCATCAGCATGCGCAGGACCGTGGTCTTGCCGGAACCGGACGGTCCGATGACGGAAACCTTCTCGCCGCGCGCGATTTCGAGGTTCAGCCCGTCGAGCACGGTGAGCGCGCCGTAACGCTTCGAGACATTGTCGAAACGGACCATCGGTTGTTCGGTCATCGCGCGGTCCTTCGGTTGAGCAGGCGTTCGAGGGCACGGATGAGCGCGGCCGAAACCAGGCTCATGGCCAGGAAGAACAGGCCGACCAGCGTGATCGGTTCGGTGTAGCGGAAGGTTTCGGAGCCGATGATCTTGGCCGTCTGCATGAGTTCCAGCACGGCGATGGCCGACAGCAGCGGCGTCTCCTTGAACAGCGCGACGAGATAGTTGCCGAGCGCCGGCACGATGGGCGGTATCGCCTGCGGGATGATGATGTCGCGAAAGGTCGTCCAGGAGGAGAGGTTGAGTGCGATCGAGGCTTCCCACTGGCCGCGATGGATGTTGTCGAAGCCCGCGCGGTAGACCTCCGAGCAATAGGCGGCGTAGTGGATGCCGATGGCCAGAACACCGGCCGTGAATGCGTCGAGCACGACGCCGAATTTCGGAAAGACGAAATAGAGAAAGAAGATCTGGATGAGCAGCGGCGTCGAGCGGATCAGTTCGACCAGCACCGAGATCGTCCAGCCGGTCCAGGGCACCGCGACACGGATTACCGCAAGTACCAGGCCGAGCAAAGCCGCGATGACGAAGCCGAGCAGCGTCGCCTCGATCGAGACGACGGCGGCGCGTGCCAGCACCGGCAGGATCTCCGCGGCAAAACTCCAATCCCAGATCATGCCGCCCTCCCCCGCGCCAGGCCGAGCGAGGCCCGCCTTTCGAGAAGCCGCATGCCGATGGAAACGGTGAGCGACATGGCGAGGTACATCAGCAGCACCAGCGTGAAGATGGGAATGGTCTTGAAGGTGTTCTGGTTCATCTGCTGCGCCTTGAAGGCGAGGTCCGTGAGCGTGATCAGCGAAACCAGCGCCGTCGATTTCAAAAGCTCGATGAAAAGATTGCCCCAGGGCGGGATCATGGCGACGAAGGCCTGCGGCAGGATGATCCGGCGCAGCATTTGCGCGCGGCTCATGTTGAGCGCCGTTCCCGCCTCCCATTGGCCGCGCGCGACCGACTGGATTGCACCGCGCACGCATTCGGATCCATAGGCGCCGACATTCAGACCAAGCGCCAGCACCGCGACGGGAAACGCGTCGAGCGTGACACCGAATTGCGGCAGCACGAAAAACAGCCAGAACAATTGCACGAGCGCCGAGGTGCCGCGAAAGACTTCGACATAGACAGTCGCCAGCCATCTGAGCGGCGCTGGACCATACATGCGCGCTAGCGCGGCGAGCACGCCCATGACGACCGCCAGCAGGCTGCCGAGAACAGCGATCTCGATCGTCAGGACGGCGCCCTGCAATAGTCCCGGTAGGAACAGCCTGTACGTCTCCTGCGTCGCAAGCGCCGCGATCACGGCCAGCGAAACGACCAGCATGGCAACGAGCGTGCGGATCCCCATCTGCTTCTCCGAGGAAAAAAGAGGGCGGCGTTTTCACGCCGCCCAGCAGTTGGGAATTTATTCGCCCTTGCAGAGCTCTGCAGTCGTCTTGTTCGGCAGATAGTCCTTGCCGAAGCCGAGCGGCTCGACCAGCGCGATATGCTCCGGCGTACCGAGGAACTTCTTCAGTTCGGCGTTGAACGCTTCCTGCAGATCGGTGTCCTCCTTGCGGAAGCCGAAGCCGCCATGGCCCTTCACCGACTTGCCGGCAACTTCACCGAAGGGCTTGGTCGATTCGACGCCATCGGCCTTCTTGGCCATGTCGGCGATCGAGAGCGCGGTTAGCGCGGCAGCATCGGCACGGCCAGACTGGACCGCCGCGACCAGGCTGGATTGGTCGGGCAAGGAAACGACTTGTCCTTGGGCAACGCCGGCGTCCTTCGCATATCCCCCCTCGACGGCGCCCGCCATCACGGCGAGCTTGAGATCGGGATTGTCCTTGATGCTCGAATAGTCCTTCACGCCTTTCGGATTGCCCTTCGCGACCAGCATGGCCTGGCCGATGCCATAGGACGGTTCGGAAAAATTGATCTCGGCGCAGCGCTTGGGATTGATGAACATGCCGGCGGCGATGATGTCGAAGCGGCCGGCCTTGAGACCCGGAATGAGCGAGCCGAATTCGGTCAGCACGCCGTCGACCTGCGCAATGCCCATCTTGGCGAGCACCGCCTTGGCGACTTCCGGCGCTTCGCCGGTCAATTTGCCGTCAGGCGTGGCGAAACCGAACGGCGCCTCATTGGCGAAGCCGACGCGGATATAGCCGTCCTTCTTGGCGCGTTCGAGCGTCGTTTCGGCATGGGCCGGCAGTGACGTGAATGCGGTCGCGGCGAGCGCAAGACAGGCGGCGGCCTTCACGAGCGCGCGGCGGGATATCTGTGACGTGAACATGCTTTCCCCTTTTCTTCTTCGATAATTATCGGGCTCGAACGATGTTTCTCCACCATCGCGTCAAGCGCACTAAGACGTATACAACTCATCTGGACATATCGCAAGACGCACTGTACGAATCTGGAAAAATCGCCATTGGGCTTGATTGTGCGGCTTTGTGATGCGCAAGTTGTGCACAATTAAGGTGTGCTTTCTCGATGCGATACGAACCGCCTTTGGATGAGGGCAGGAAGGAAAACGGCTTTGGACGCGTCGGGCGGGCCCACCAAGGCGGAATACGCGCGGCGCCTGGCCGACGTGAAGCAACGCATGGCAAAGGCCGGCTTCGATCTCAATCATCTGCCAGGATCCCAGCGCCAGCGAAGGCGGCGGCGAGCGGCTCTGCGACGTGACCCGCGATCCCATCTTCATCGACTGACCATCAGCCCAGGACCGGCAACTCAAGGACACCTCAATGGACCGCAATCCCTTTTCCGAAGCCGAGATCGCCGGCCGCTTGTCGAAAGTTCGCACGGCATTGGCAGAGCGCAAGCTCGACGCCGCCGTCTTCGCCTCGCCGGAGACTGTTTTCTACCTCACCGGCCTCGACCATTGGGGTTATTTCGCGCCGCACCTCCTGATCGTCGCGCTCGACCGGCGTCCTATCCTGGTCACCCGGTCGATGGAGAAGGTGACGATCGAGAATCAGGTGAAGGCAGCAGAATTCCGCGGTCACTCCGACAGTGAGACGGCGGCCGACCTCGCCGCGCGCGTCATTTCCGAACCCGGCCTGGCCGGCAAACGGATCGGCATCGAAAACTGGACCTCCGGCCTCAGCCACGGCCTCGCCCTGAAGCTTGAGGCGCAGGCCGACGCCAAGTGGAGCGACGTCTCGGGACTGGTCGACAAGATGCGGTTGGTGAAGAGCGCCGAGGAACAGGTGCTGATGCGCCGCGCCGCCAAGGTCACGGATGCTGCGGCAGGTGCCGCCATCGCTGCCATCTCCGACGGCGCCGCCGAGCAGGAGGTTGCCGCCCAATGCGTGGCGGCGATGGTGCGCGCCGGCGGCCACGCGCCGGGCTTCGGCCCGTTCATCCGGCCCGCCGCCCGGCTCGGCGAGGAGCACACGACCTGGGGCGACGGCATCTATCGCAGCGGCGAGCCGGTCTTCGTCGAACTGTCGGGCTGTGTCTCGCGCTATCACGCGCCGCTTGGCCGGCTGATCCGCATCGGCAACATCAAGGACGAAGATGCCGCCATGGCCGAGGTCACGGCCAAGGCATTCGAGGCCGTCGTCAGGGCGCTCGAGCCAGGCGCCAGGGCGCGCGATGTCTACGCCGCCTGGCAAGGCGTCGCCGACGAGGCCGGCCTGTCGCATTATCGCCGCCATCATTGCGGCTATCTCGTCGGCATCGGCCAGCCGCCCTCATGGACCGGCGGCAATTCGGTGACGGGCCTCAGGCACGATTCCGATCTCGAAATCGAGACCGGGATGAGCTTCCACATCCTGTCCTGGCTGATGGGCACCGGCCGCGGCGACCATTTCATCTCCAACACCGTGCTGCTGACCGATGCGGGGGCCGAAGTGCTGACCCGCACCCCGGCCGGCCCGATCGTCCGCTAGACCATGAACATGGCGCGCTATTCGGCGTTTTCGATTTTCCGCAATGCCCTTTCCGGCCAGAAGAACTGGCGGCGCGCCTGGCGCGCGGCCGAGCCGAAGCCCGCCTATGACGTGATCGTCGTCGGTGGCGGCGGGCATGGCCTTGCGACGGCTTTCTACCTCGCCGAGAACCACGGCATCCGCAATGTCGCCGTTCTGGAAAAGGGCTATGTCGGCGGCGGCAATGTCGGCCGCAACACCACCGTCATCCGCTCCAACTACCTGCTTGACGGCAACACCCAGTTCTACGAATTCTCGGTCAAGCTGTGGGAAGGCTTGTCGCGGGCGCTGAACTTCAACGTGATGTTTTCGCAGCGCGGCCAGATCGTCACTGCCCATTCGGCCGATCAACTCGACACATTCAGCCATCGCGCCAACATCATGCGTCTGAACGGCATCGACGCCGACATACTCGACCGCGACGCTGTGCGCCGGCTGGTACCCTATCTCGATTTCTCCGAAACCGCGCGATTTCCGATCCATGGTGCGATCTTGCAAGGCCGCGCAGGCACGGCGCGTCATGACGCCGTCGCCTGGGGCTATGCGCGCGCTGCCGACGGCCACGGGGTCGACATCATCCAGAATTGCGAGGTGACCGGCTTTGTCCGCAACGGCGAAAGGATCGTCGGCGTCGAGACCAGCAAGGGCCGCATCGGCGCCGGCAAGGTCGGCCTCGCCGTCGCAGGCCATACTTCGCTCCTTGCCGCCAGGGCCGGCCTGGAACTGCCGATCGAAAGCCACGTGCTCCAGGCTTTCGTCACCGAGCCGCTCAAGCCGCTGGTAGATCACGTCGTCGCTTATGGCGCAGACCATTTCTATGTCAGCCAGTCGGACAAGGGCGGGCTGGTCTTCGGCGGCAATCTCGACGGCTACAATTCCTACGCCCAGCGCGGCAATCTCGGCGTCGTGCGCGAAGTGGCGGAGGCGGCGATAGCCCTGATGCCCTGCATCTCGCGTGTCAGGCTGCTGCGCCATTGGGGCGGCGTCATGGACATGACGCCGGACGCCAGTCCGATCATCTGCCCGACCCCGATAGAAGGGCTCTATCTCAATGGCGGCTGGTGCTATGGCGGCTTCAAGGCGACGCCGGCCTCCGGCTGGTGCTTTGCCCATATGCTGGCCACCGGCAAGCCGCATCCGCTGACCGCCGCCTACGCGCTCGACCGTTTCCGGACCGGCCACACGCTCGACGAGGCCGGCGCCGGACCCTCGGCCTGGCTGCAATAGAGAGCGAGAGAAATGCTTCGCATCGACTGCCCATGCTGCGGCCCGCGCGACCATGACGAGTTCCGCTATGGCGGCGACGCTTCCGCGGTGCGCCCGGCGCATGACGATCCCGATCCGGAGGCGTGGTACCGCTATGTCTATGTGCGCAAGAACCCGGCGGGACCGCACCGTGAATTCTGGCAGCACGTGACCGGCTGCCGGCAATGGCTGGTCATCGAGCGCGACACGAGGAACCACGCTATCGCATCGGTCGGCTTCGCCAGGAAAATGCCAGCATGAAAATGATTGGAAATCGTCTGGCCGCCGGCGGCCGCATCGACCGCACGCAGCCGCTCCGCTTCACATTCGACGGCCGCGAGCTGGGCGGCTATCGAGGCGATACGCTTGCTTCCGCGCTGCTTGCCAATCGGCTCATGCTGACAGGCCGCAGCTTCAAATACCATCGGCCGCGCGGCATCTTCTCGGCCGGCCCGGAAGAACCCAACGCGCTGGTTACGCTCGGAAGCGGTGGACGGCGCGAACCGAACCTTCCGGCCACGACACTGGAACTGGCTGAAGGTATGACTGCCGAAAGCCAGAATCGCTGGCCGTCCCTTGCCTTCGACGTGCAGAGCGTCAACGGCCTGTTTGCGCCCCTTCTTTCTGCCGGCTTCTACTACAAGACCTTCATGGGTCCGACCCGCCGCGCCTGGATGTTCTACGAGCATTTCATCCGTAAAGCCGCGGGATTGGGCCGGGCCGGCACCGAACCCGATCCCGACCGTTACGAGACCCGGCATGCATTTGCCGATGTTGCAGTCGTCGGCGGCGGCCCTGCCGGCCTGTCGGCGGCGCGCGCCGCGGCAGCCAGCGGCGCCAGGGTCGTCCTCGTCGAACAGGACTTTCTGCTCGGTGGCCAACTTCTTGCCGAGCGCACCGATGGCAAGGCGGCAGCCTGGCTGACAAAGATCGAGGCGGAGCTTGCAGGCCAGCCCAACGTCACCCTGATGCGCAAGACGATGGCCTTCGGCACCTATGACGGCAACACGCTGGGGCTGATCGAGCGGCATGACGGCCAGGTCGCGCAAGGCGCTGCGCGGCAGGTTTTCACCGTGCTTCGCGCCGGCTCGATCATCTTTGCGGCCGGTGCTATCGAACGGCCGCTGGTGTTCTCCAACAACGACCGGCCAGGCATCATGCTGGCGTCCGCCGCCCGGACCTATCTCAACCGCTTCGCCGTGCTGCCGGGGAAGAATATCCTCGTGGCCACGATGAACGACGGTGCCTATCGCGCTGCTTTCGACCTCGCCGCCGCCGGCGCGCGAGTGACGGTCGCGGACCAGCGCGGCGCTCCGCCCGCCGGTCTGGCGGCGGAAGCCGGACGCCTGAACGTAGAGATCCGCTCCGGAACCCGGATCGCCGATCTGCGCGGCAGCCATGCGGTGAAGGCCGTACGGCTTGCCGGCCCGAGCGCCAAATCGGAAATCGCCTGCGATTTCGTCTGCGTCTCCGGCGGCTGGTCGCCGACCGTGCATCTCACCTCGCATCTTGGCGTCAGGCCCGTCTATCGCGACGACATCGACGGCTTCGTTCCGGGCGGCTTTCCGGCAGGCCAGTTCGGCGCCGGCGCGATGATGGGGCGCTTCTCGACCGCCGACGCGATCGAGGACGGCCACCGCGCCGGCGTCGAAGCGGCATGCTTCTGTGGAAAACCGGCGGCCATGCCGGCGCCGGATGAACTCGATCTCGAAGGGGCCCCGGCCGCTCCCTTTCGTGCGATCTCTTCCGCGGGGCGCGGCAAGGCCTTCGTCGATCTACAGATGGATGTGACCACCAAGGACATCGAGCTCGCCCATCGCGAGGGCTATGAATCCGTCGAACACCTGAAGCGCTACACCACGCTCGGCATGGGGACCGACCAGGGCAAAACCAGCAATTTCGCAGCACTTTCGGCCATGGCGGCGCTGCGCCGGGCAACGATTGCGCAAACCGGAACCACGACCTTTCGCCCACCCTACGCGGCGGTCGCGATCGGCGCGCTGGCCGGTCGCGCCGTCGGTCATCACTTCAAGCCGGTCCGTCGCACGCCGATGCACGACTGGCACCTGGCAAACGGTGCCGAGATGCTCGAGGTCGGTCTCTGGATGCGTCCGTATTTCTATCGCGATGCCGGACGCGACGTGAATGAAGCCTATGTCGCGGAGATGCGGATCGTGCGCGGCGGCGCCGGGCTGATGGACATTTCCACCCTCGGCAAGATCGACGTGCAGGGGCCGGACGCGGCCATATTCCTCGACCGTGTCTACGCCAACGGTTTCGCCAAGCTTCCCGTTGGCCGCGCGCGCTACGGCGTCATGCTGCGCGACGACGGCGTCGTCTTCGACGACGGCACCACCACGCGCTTGTCGCAAAATCGCTTCTTCACGACCACCTCTACCGCCAGGGCCGCCGATGTCCTGTCGCGGCTGGAATTCCTGCTCGACACCGCCTGGCCGGATTTGCGTGTCGCGGTCTCTTCGGTAAGCGACGAGTGGGCGGCGATGTCGATCGCCGGGCCACGAAGCCGCGATGTCCTTGCCGCCGCCTTTCCCGCGCTCGATGTCTCCAACGAGACGCTGCCGCATATGGGCGTCATCGAAGCCGAGTTCGACGGACGGGCCCTGCGCGTTATCCGCCTCAGCTATTCCGGCGAGCGCGCCTACGAGATCTATGTCGGCGCCAGCGCCGGCGAACAGGCCTGGAGCCGTCTCATCGAAGCAGGCGCGCCGGTCGGCCTCAAACCTTATGGCGTCGAGGCGCTTGGTGCGCTGCGCGTCGAAAAGGGCCACGTCGCCGGGCCCGAGATCGATGGCCGCACCACGCTCGACGATCTCGGCCTCGGGCGCATGGCCGGCAAACGCGGCGGATTCGTCGGCGACGTCCTGCGTCGTCGTCCGGCCTTTCAGGCACCCGACCGCCAGCGCCTCATCGGGCTGGAATGCATCGAGGACGGCAAGCGGCTGCGCGGAGGCGCCATATTGTTCCTGCCTGGCGATGCCGTCACCGGCCACGGGCGCGGTCGGATCACCTCGGTTACCTTCAGCCCGGAACTCGGCCACTATGTCGGACTGGCGCTGTTCGCGGGCAATGCCGCGGCCGAAGGAGACGAGATCATCGCGGTCTACCCGATGCGGACAGAGACGGTTCGCGCCCGCGTCGTGCCTTCTGTCTTCCTAGACCCCAAGGGAGAGCGCATGCATGGTTGAACCTGTGCTGTCGAAGGACTTCAACCTGTGGGCCTCCGATTGCCCGATCATTCAGATCGAGGGCTGGGACGGAACACTGGCAAGATTCGAAACGAGCGTCTCGCAGGCCTTGGGCGCGACGCTCCCTGCCAGCGTCGGCGAGACGGTTCGGCACGCTGGCGCCCTCATCGTCAGGATCGCGCCCTGCCGTCTTTGGCTGATCGTCGAGACAGGCGCGGAACCGCCCGCCATTGCGATCGATCCGGAATTGGGCTGCTCGGTTCTGCTTGGTGAAGGCCGGGTGCGGTTCAGGATGGAGGGTGCGCGTCTTCAGGACATTCTCTCTGCCTGCATGCCGGTCGACTGGTCGTCCGCCGCTTCGGCCCCTGGCCGTGCTGTACAGACGTCCATCCATCACGTGCCGGCGCTCTATCTGCGAACGGGCGAGAGCAGCTGCGACCTGATCGTGCCGCGAAGCTTCGCCATCAGCCTTGCCGACTGGATTGCCGCCGCGTTAAAGCAATCCCGGGAAAAGTGCGTAACGTTTTCCGCTCGCGATTGCGTAAGGAAAAAGCTGGACCTGTCCGGCGCAGCGGCCGCTAAACCGGCAGGACGCACCGCGCGCATACCTTTTGCACGACGGTCGATATAGTCGTCCGCATCGGCGAAGGTCTCGGCATCACTGGTGGAGGCCGACACGCCACGGCAGCGCGCCGGCCTCCGCCTTGGTTAGCGGCTCAGTTGTGGCGGATTTCCGTGCCGAGCACTTTCAGGCACTCACGGATGAAGGCGGCCAGCGCCGTCCATCCCTTGGCCGACACCATCGTACCATCGACATAGGCTTCCGTCGGCGAGAGGTCGATATAGGTACCGCCCGCGAGAGTGACTTCCGGCTCGCAGGCGCCCAGCGCGCCGACCTTCTTGCCGCGCACGACGCCGTCGACCGCAATCAGGATCTGCACGCCATGGCAGATCGTGAAGATCGGCTTCTTGGTCTCGTGAAAGTGTCGAACGATCGTCTGCACCCGCTTGTCGGTGCGGATGTATTCCGGTCCGCGTCCGCCCGCGCAGTAGACCGCGTGGTACTGGTCGAGCTGCTTTTCCGCATCCGAGAACGTCTTGTTGATCAACGCGTAGTGTCCGAGCTTTTCGGTGTAGGTCTGGTCGCCCTCGAAATCGTGCAGCGAGGTCTTGATCAGGTCGCCCGCATTCTTGTCGGGGCAGACGACATGGACCGTGTGGCCGACGGCTTCCATCGCTTGCTGGTAAACGAAAATCTCGTATTCCTCGGTGAACTCACCGGTCAGCATCAATATCTTCTTGCCTGGCATAGCTCTTCCTCTCTGTTGTTGGCATGCAAGGCGCATCACGCGCCTTGCCTCATTCGGATTGCGGGCCTCAGAACGGGGAGTCGGGGAAGTAATATTCCTTGGCGTTGGCCTGGGTTATGAGCGGGGCGTCGAGTTTGACGGCACCGCGAACCGGAGCCTGACCGATCAAGTTGGCCACGGTCATGTAGATAGCGGTCTTGATCATCGCCGGCGGATACGGCGTCTCGACCGGTGTCATCGCATCCCCGTCTATCACCTTCTTCACGATGTCCTTCATGCCGTTGCCGCCGAGCGCTAGCTTGATATCGGTTCGGCCGGACTGCTTGACGGCCTCGAGCACACCGAGAAGCATGTCGTCGTCATTGGCCCAGACCGCATCGATGTGCGGGTGCTTGGCCAGGTAATCCTGCATGAGCTTGAAGGCCTCGTCGCTGTTCCAGTGGGCATACTGCATGTCGAGCACCTTCAGGCCGGTGCCCTTGATGGTATCCTCGAAGCCCTTGATGCGCTCGTCGTCGATGACGGTGGGAATGCCGCGCAGCACGACGACGTCACCTTTGCCGCCCAGTTTGTCGATCATGAACTTCGCCGTATTGGTGCCAACCGCGATGTTGTCGCCGGCAAGATACAGGTCCTGAATGGAAGGGTCAGTCAATCCCCTGTCGACGACGGTGATGAACGTACCCATCTCCTTGATGGCTTTCACCGGCTGGGTCAGTTCCTCGGAGGTGTAGGGCAGTATCACCAGCGCATCCAGCTTGCGGCTGGCCGACAGATCCTCCAGCGCGCTTACCTGGTCGGCCGCCGAGGGCGACGTCTTCACGACGACTTCGACATCCGGGAAGGCCGCGTTGATTTCCTTTGCGGCGGCCTGCGCGTGATAGACGATGCCGGCCGTCCAGCCATGATCCGCCGCCGGGATCGACACCGCGACCACCTTCTTGTCGGCTGCAAGCGCCTGGCCGGCCACCATCAGTGCGCCGACTGCCGCAACGGCAACCCATTTCCTGCTAAACATAAATACCTCCCAGAGATATGGACCACACAACAGGCGCCCGTCCGGTCCGAAGACGAGCTATTTCGAAAATCTTTGCACGAGCATGGCGATGATGATGATGACGCCCTGCACCGCGGCGACGAGGTATTCGGAAACGAAATCCGACAACACCATCAGGTTGGCGATCAGCTCCAGGATCACCGCACCGGCGATGGTGCCCCAGATGCGGCCCTTGCCGCCCCGCAGCGCCGTTCCGCCAATGACAACGGCCGTTATCACCTGCAGCTCCCAAAGCTGTCCGGTGGTCGGGGTGGCGGCTCCCAGACGAGGCACGTAACAGATTGCGGCGACCGCCACGCATGCACCCTGGATGACATAGGCAATGGTGCGCGTCTTGACGACCGAGATGCCCGAATAGCGGGCGACGTCCTCGTTCGCGCCCACCGCCGCGCATTTGCGGCCATATTTGGTCTTGTAGAGGACAAATGCGCCGACCACCGCAACGAGCGCCGACAGAAGGATCGGCACCGGAATGCCCGCGACGGCGCCGAAATAGACCGGCCGGTACGCGTCCCGCAGCGAGCGATCGATCGGGATCGTGCCGCCATCGGTCATATAGGTGATCAGTGCGCGGAAGATACCCATTGTGCCGAGCGTGGCGATGAACGGCTCGATCCTTCCGACCGTGACGATGAGACCGTTCGCGAGGCCGCATAGAAGCCCCGCGACGACTGCTATCACCATGCCTGCCGGGATGGCCCAAAGGCCGAGGCTGGGGGCCATCATGTTCATGAACATGATCGTGACGCCGGCGATGAAGGCGACCATCGAGCCGACCGAAAGGTCGAGCCCGCCTGATGAGATCACAAATGTGGCGCCGACGGCTATGATGGCGACATAAGCGCTGCGCGTGATCACGTTGCCCAGGTTTGTCGCGGAAAGAAAATCCGGATTGATGAGGAATCCCGCCACCAGCAGTGCGAACAATGCGAGGAAAGGGCCGGCATCCGTCCACGAGAAATGGTGCTGCCTGTCGCTTCGGGCAGACATGGAATGGGTAAGCGCCGTCACTGTCTTCCTCCTTGGGCCGTGCCATGGCCTTTGTCACTGGTCGCCAGCAGCGCGATGTTGCTTTCGATCATCGTTTCGCCCGAGACCTCGCCGCTGATCCTGCCTTCGCGCATGACCAGGACGCGGTCGCAGATGCCGACCAGTTCCTGCATCTCCGACGAGATGACGATGCAGGCTTTGCCTTGGCCCACGAGTTCCTGGATGAAGGCGTAGATCTGCGCCTTGTTGGCGATGTCGATCCCGCGCGTCGGCTCATCGATGATCACGACCGAAGGATTGGTCAGGAGCACCTTGGCCAGCAGAAGTTTCTGCTGGTTTCCGCCCGAAAGCTGCCCTGCCCTGGCGTTGTGGCTCTTCACCCGGATGTCGTAGCTGGAGACGGCCCGCGCGAGCGCCTCGGATTCGCGGCCGCGCAGAACCAGAAGTCCCGGATGCAGAAGGCCAAGCGACGAGAGGGTCAGGTTCGGCGCCAGCCGCTCCTGCAAAAGCAGGCCCTTGCCCTTGCGATCTTCCGTCAGATAGCCGATGCCCGCCTCTATGGCCTCGCGCTGTGAATGTATCTGTATCGGCGAACCGTTGAGCTCGATCGTAGCCGTCGCCGGCCTAAGCCCCACAATGCCTTCGAACAACTCGGTTCGCCCCGCCCCGATCATGCCGGCGAAGCCAAGAATCTCGCCTTTGTGAACGGTAAAGGACACGTCCCGTGCATAACCTGGAACAGTCGCGTTTCTGACGGTCAGCATGGGCCGGCTCGTCTGGACCTCGCGCTTGTGAGGATAAAGCGCGGCGAGTTCGCGCCCGACCATAAGCTGCGCCATGTCGGCCTGGCTCAACGCATGGCCGGGATAGGTGCCGATCATCTTGCCGTCGCGCAGGACCGTGACCTTGTCCGCCAGCCGCTGCACCTCGTCGAGGCGATGGCTGATGTAGAGAACCGCGATGCCCCGCGCCCTGAGCCCGAAGATGATGGCGAGCAAACGCTCGACCTCCCCACCGGTCAGCACCGCTGTTGGCTCGTCGAAGATGACGACCCTGTGGTCGTCGAGCAACGCGCGGGCGATTTGCACGAGCTGGCGATCCGCCAGCGAAATGTCTCGGACCAGCGCGGTCGGCGACACCTCGCAACCGATCTCGGCCAGTTTCGCGGCCGCTATGCGGCGCATGGCGCCTTCATCGACGATTCCGCGCCTGGAGAGCTCGCGGCCGAGAAAGAGATTGTCAGTCACCGTGAGCGCTTCGGCCAGGAGGATTTCCTGATGCACCAGCGCGATGCCGGCCGCCTGCGCCTGGTGAGGTGCCCTGAAACTCACGCGGTCACCGGCCATGGACAGGCTGCCGGCGGTTGGCTCGATGTAACCGGAAAGCAAGCGCATGAACGTCGACTTGCCGGCGCCATTCTCGCCGATGACGGCATGGATCTCGCCAGGGAAAATATCCAGCGTGATGTCCGACAACACGGTCACCGGGCCGTATTGTTTGCAAAGCCCTTCCGCGCGTAGCACCGGAGCCACAGCCGGTGTGGGCTCCGGCGGCAAAGCGGTGACGCTTCCGTCGATGCGAGTGGCAACTGGCATCGCGGCCTACTCGAATGCAGGCAGGAGCCTGTCCCGCGAATTCTCTATGTGCACGCGCATGGCCTTTTCGGCGGCAACCGGATCGCTGGCCGCGAAAGCGGCGAGGATGGCTTCGTGCTCGTCGAGCGCCTCCTCGGTGACCCGCGAGTGATACATCAGGCGGAAAATGTGGAAGTGGGTGTGCTGGTGGTTCAGCGTTTCGCGGATGAGCTCGTTCTGCGCGAACTCCATGACCTTGTCGTGGAAGATAGCATCCTGGCGGGCGAAGTTCGAATAACGCAGGCGTTCGTCCTTGCCCACCCGCCTGGCCATCACGCCAGCCGCCTCCTGCAAAATCATCAGCCGGGCTTCATCGAGCGCAGCGGCTGTCTTGGCGGCGGCTGCGGGTTCGAGCAGCAGGCGCAGTTCATAGAGTTCGTCGAAACGGCGCCGTGTGATCTGGGGCGCGGCTCGGTACCCGATAAGATGGGTTTTCACCACCAGGCCCTCGCCTTCCAGCCGCCCAAGAGCTTCGCGGATGGGCGTATGCGAGACGTTGAACTCCTTGACGAGGTTATCGACGGTGATCCGCGATCCCGGAGCTATCTTCAGCGACATCAGCTGCTGGAAGATCGCCTCGTAGACGTCGCCCGACAGGCTGTTGGCGCGCTGGATGCGGCCTGTCAACCGAGCGTCATTGTCGACGGTAAGGTCTGGATTCTGCATGTTTTGCCTCTTGACAGGGGCGACCTCTAACACGATGCTCCGCGCAATTCAATCCTATATCCTATACGATTTTATAGAGGATATTTCGTGAGGCAGGAAAACTCGACGACGGCTCTGGCCCGTGCCTTGCCCGAACCACGCCACGCACGCTGGGCAAGCGGTGATCTCCGATCCCCCGCTCCCCAATCCATATTCGAAGGACACACTTCATGACGCTATTTGCAGCAGCCCGGTTGCCGCATGAGATTCTTTTCGGCAAAGGCCAGCGCCACGCGCTGCCTGATATTGCCGCCAGATATGGCCGGCGCGCATTCATCTGCACGGATGAGCGTTTCGCCGGGACGCCAATGTTCGCGCAGATCAGCGCGGCACTGAGAGCAGGCTCGATCGAAACGCTCGTGTACGATCGCATCCTCCCGGATGTCCCTCGTGACAGCGTTGCCGTCTGTGCCGCCCATGCGAAGGACTTCAAGCCGGACATGGTGATCGGGATCGGTGGCGGCAGCTGCCTGGACATGGCCAAAAGCGCCGCGCTGCTGATCAGTCACGGCGGGTCGCTTCAGGACTACTACGGGGAGTTCAAGGTGCCCGGCCCCACGCTTCCGGTAATCGCGGTCCCGACCACCGCCGGCACCGGTTCGGAAGTGACGCCGGTGGCGGTGATCTCCGATCCGGAGCGGACGCTTAAGGTCGGCATTTCCAGTCCCCATCTCATTGCCGCGGTCGCGCTCTGCGATCCGGAACTCACCTCGACATGCCCGCCCTCCCTCACGGCAATTGCCGGAGCCGACGCGCTCACCCACGCGATCGAAGCCTTTACGTCCGCCAAACGCGGCGCCGATCCGCACTTGCCGCAGCGGCATGTCTTCGTCGGCAAGAGCGCCCTTACCGATCATTTCGCGCTGCTGGCCATCCAGCTCCTGGGCCGCAGTCTCGAAAAGGCGTACAGGGACGGCTCGGACGAAGACGCACGCGCCGATGTCATGATGGGAGCGCTGGCGGCCGGCTGCGCTTTCGGCACGGCCGGAACGGCGGCTGCCCACGCCGTGCAATATCCCGTCGGCGCGCTTACCCACACGCCGCACGGATTGGGCGTGGCGACGATGCTTCCCTACGTGATGAGCTACAATCTGCCCGCCGCGACCGACGAAATAGCGGCGGTCGGCGCCGCTCTGGGGGTGACGGAGACAAAGAGCGCCGAGGCGACCGCGCGCGCCACCATCGATGAGGTGGCCCGGCTGTTCGCGGCGATCGGCATCACCCGCACGCTGGCCGATCTGGGTCTTCCACACGACAAGATCGACTGGACCGCCGAGCAGGCGCTCGGCATCGATCGGCTGATCAAGAACAACCCTCGTCCTTTCGACATCGCCGCGATGCGGCGGCTGGTGAGGGCCGCCTATGACGGCGACATGGCCGCAAGCTCAGTCTGACCAGAGGTGATGAGATGAACGTACCCCAAGGGCAACTCAACGAAGATCCGGACATGTTCGACTACACCACATTCTCGCACGGCCTCTATATCGACGGACACTGGCGACCGTCTTGCGACGGTCGTCTCATTGAGGTGATCGATCCTTCCACGGAGGCCGTGATTGCGGCTGTCCCGGACGCCACGATTGCCGATGCCGCCGCTGCCGTCGAGGCGGCTGCGAAGGCGGCGGCAGGCTGGCGCGCAACCGCGCCGCGCAAGCGTTCGGAAATACTGCGGCGTTGTTTCGAATTGATGGTCGAACGGTCCGATACGCTGGCGGCGCTGATCTCGCTGGAGAACGGCAAGGCGCTGCGGGACGCGCGCGGCGAGGTCGCCTATGCGGCTGAATTCTTCCGCTGGAATGCCGAGGAAGCGGTGCGCATCAGCGGCGAGTTCGGCCTGGCGCCGTCAGGCGCCAACCGGATCGTCGTTGATTATCATCCGATCGGCATCTGCGTGCTCATAACGCCCTGGAATTTCCCCGCCGCCATGGCGACACGCAAGATCGCGCCGGCGCTGGCCGCCGGCTGCACCGTCATTCTGAAGCCCGCCAGCGAGACGCCCCTGACCGCCTACGCGCTCGCCGCGCTGTACGAGGAGGCGGGTGTGCCTCCCGGCGTCGTCAATGTGCTCACCACTTCGAACCCCGGACCAGTGACCTCCGCCATGCTCGCCGACCCGCGCGTCCGGAAGCTATCCTTCACCGGTTCGACCGGCGTGGGTCGTGTTCTGCTGGCCGAAGCCGCCAAGCACGTCATCTCATGCTCGATGGAACTCGGCGGCAACGCCCCGTTCATCGTCTTCGATGACGCCGATCTGGACGCGGCCCTCGACGGCGCGATGGTCGCCAAGATGCGAAACGCCGGCGAGGCCTGCACGGCAGCCAACCGCATCTACGCGCAGGCCGGCATCCATGACGCTTTTGCCGAAGGTCTGCGCCAACGCATGGCCGCGCTCAAGCTCGGTTCAGGCACCGACCCGGACACCGAATGCGGTCCGATGATTACCAGGAAGGCCGTCGACAAGATCGATCGGCTGGTCAAGGACGCGGTCGCCCGTGGGGCCAGGACCCTGTGCGGCGGCGCGGTCGCCGACGACAAGGGCTATTTCTATCCGCCGACCGTCCTTCGGGACGTGCCCGCCAATGCCGAGATGGCGCAGGAGGAGATATTCGGTCCGGTGGCCCCGATCAGCCGCTTCGAGAACGAGGACGAAGTCATCGCGCGCGCCAACGACACGGAATACGGCCTTGCCGCCTACATCTACACGCGTGATCTGGCCAGGGGCATGCACGTGGCATCGAAGATCGAAACGGGCATGGTCGCGCTCAATCGCGGCCTGATGTCGGATCCGGCGGCACCTTTCGGCGGCGTCAAGCAGAGCGGCCTTGGCCGCGAAGGCGGACAGAAGCACGGCATTGCCGAGTTCATGGAGGCGAAGTACATCGCCGTGACCATGTGAACGGGCACCCCATGCAGAATGATCCTTTCCGCATCCGCGACCACGTCGCCGAGTTCGACGACATCGTCGCCGAGATCGTTCGTCGCAGCACGGAGGTGCGCGCAACAATACCGATGGTTGCCGACATCGCCTATGGAGCGGATGCCACCGAGACCATCGACCTGTTCTTTCCGGAGGGCAAACGCGACCGCCTGCCGGTCCATGTGTTCATCCATGGCGGCTACTGGCGCATGTTCTCCAAGCGCGACTATTCCTATGTCGCCGAGACGGTGACGCGCGCCGGCGCAATCGCGGTCATCGTCGATTATGCGCTGATGCCGGCTGTGAGGATGGCCACGATCGTCGACCAGGTGCGGCGCGCCAAAAGCTGGGTGCTCGACCATATCGGCGATCACGGCGGCGATACCGAGCGCCTGACCGTGAGCGGACATTCAGCCGGCGCCCAACTTGCGACGATGCTTTTCAATGACGACGGCCGGACTTCGACAATCAAAGGCGCGTTGCTGCTTGGCGGTCTCTACGACCTGAAGCCCCTTCAGACCTCTTTCCTTGCCGCCGAGATCGCGATAACGGACGAGGACGCAGCCAGGTTCTCGCCGCTCACCCGCCGTTTCGATCCGTCGGTGTCGGTCGAGATCGCTGTCGGCACCGATGAAACGCCGCCATTCCACAGCCAGGCCGAGGCGTTTACGCGGCATCTGAAGGAGCAGGGACTACAGGTCTCGCAGACCGCCCTTCCTGGAGCCAATCACATGAGCAGCGTTCTCGACCTCGGCTTGGCCGGCACCGAGGCGGCAACCATGCTGACAAACCTGGTTTCCGGCTGAGGCCATTGGCGTTCCGTCAAAAGCTGGCACTTTCAGCTGTCACCCGCGTCCCGAGCGCTTTACCTGTCTCCATCGGATCTGCTCTCACCGCGCGGGGTTGGAAACGATCGCTCATGCGATGCCAGCGCCAGCTGGCTGAGCATGACGAATTGACGGACATCCACCGGCCGCGCAACGAGGTCGTCGAGCTTCCCGAACAGCGGCATCAGATGTGGCATGGAGAGGTGCCTGTCGAGATCGTCCTTCGAACGCCAGTTCTCGTAAAACATGAATACGCAGGGGTCAGCCGGGTCGACATGGAAGTCGTAGTTGATGCAGCCCTCCTCGGCACGTGTCGGTTCGACGAGGCCCGACAGGATTCTTTGCAGTTCATCGCGGGTTTCGGGTTTGGCAACCACGGTGCCGATGGCCGTATAGGGAACCGTCATCTCATTTCCTCCCCTGGCTGAGTGCAACGGCAAGGATGATGATGGCGCCGCGCGCGACTAGCTGCTGGCTGAACTCCAACCCCATCAGAATCAGGCCGTTATTGATGAGGCCGATCATCAGCGCGCCGACAATTGTCCCGATCACCGTGCCGGAGCCGCCGAACAGGCTGGTGCCGCCAAGCACCGCCGCGGCTATCACCGACAGTTCGTCGCCTTGGCCGAGTTGGAAGCGCCCCGATTGCAGCCGGCCGGCGTAAAGCATTCCGGCCAGCGCCGCCGCCATGGCCGAGATGGTAAGCACGCGGAACTTGACCGACTTGGTGTCGATGCCGGAATAACGCGCCGCGATCTCGCCGCCGCCGGTGGCCAGCACGCGGCGGCCAAAGCTCGTTCGCCTCAAAACGACGTGGCCGACGGCTCCCGGCACCAGCATCCAGATCAGCAGCACCGGCACCGGCCCGACATTGCCGCCGCCGAAGATCCAGGAGTAGCTCTTCGAGATGATCGGCACCGCAGCCGTATCGCTGATCCACATTGCGGTGCCGGTAGCGATGCCCATCATAGCCAACGTGGTAAGGAAGGATGGAATTCCGACCCGCGTCGTCAACAGGCCGTTGAAGGTGCCGACGACGGCGCCTGTGGCGAGCCCCGCCATCACACCGGTGATCGGTCCGCCGGCGTCGATCGCCATCGCCGTCGTCACCGAGGCGAGACCCGCGACGGCACCAACGGACAGGTCGATCTCGCCTGCCGACAGAACATAGGTCATGGCGATCGCCATCACCGCGATCATCGCCGTCTGCCGCACGATGTTGAGCAGGTTGTTGAGGTTGAGGAAGCCCTTGTCGAACAACGTTATCGCGAAAATGATGAAGATGACGACGAAACCGATGTAGATGATGTTCTGCCGCCAGTTGGTGAGCCCAAGCCTCGCTGCCAGCGAGGACTGGGACGCGGCAGCCTGACTAGTGGACATGTATTCCTCCCTGGCTCTTGCTCAGCGCTTTCTGGATGACGATCTGCAGCTTGCGCTCGGCCGCCTGGAGTCGCGCAACCGGATCGTTCTTTGGCGCCGAGGGATCGTCGAGATCGGCGCGGCTGACATCGTCCACGACGCGCCCCTCGGAGACGACGATGATACGGTCGCAGGCCGACAGCATCTCGGACAGCTCCGACGAGATCATGATGATTGCCTTGCCGGCGTTGGCGAGCTGGCGAACCAGCAGGATGATTTCCGACTTCGAACCGATATCGATGCCGGAGGTCGGCTCGTCGAGGACCAGGATCTCCGGATTCCTCGAAAGCCATTTGCCGATGACGACCTTCTGCTGGTTGCCGCCCGAAAGTGTGCGCACCGGGCTGTCGCGCGATGCAGTCTTGATCCGCAGCTGGGCGATCTGGCGATCAGTCAGCTCGCGCATCTTTTTCGTCGACACAAAGGCCTTGCTGCTCAACTGGTCGAGCACGGCGAGCGTCATGTTGGAGGCGACCGAATGCTCCGCGATGACGCCCTGCCGTAGCCGATCCTCCGGCACCAGCGCCACACCGGCCTCGATGGCGTCACTTGGTCTGGCGATCGCCACCGGCTCGCCGGCAATGCGGATCTCGCCTTCGACGATCGGATCTATGCCGGCGATGACGCGCGCGATCGCCGACCGCCCGGAGCCCAGCAGCCCGGCTAGGCCGACCACTTCGCCGCTGTGGACGACGAAGCTGACGTTCTTCGGTTTCTCCACCCCTGAAACACCGTCGAGCTCAAGCAGCGGCGCCCCGACATTCGATTCGCCGCGTACCACGTCGGACAGACCACGCGAGCGTTTGCCGACAATATGCTCAATCATCGTTTCGATCGGCAGTTCCGACATCGGCGCGGTGATGACGTTGCGGCCATCGCGCAAGATCGTGGCGCGGTCGGCGATGCGGGCTATCTCGTCCATGCGGTGCGAGACATAGATGATGGCGACGCCTTCCGATCTCAGTTTGCGCAGGAAGGCAAACAGCCGCTCGACATCGGATACCGCCAGCGCCGTCGACGGTTCATCCAGGACCAGCACTTTCGCATTCTGCGAGATCGCCTTGACGATCTCCGTCAACTGCCGTTGGCCGGCGCCGAGATTGCCGATCGTCGCTTTCGGATCGACCTCGACCTGCAGCATGTCGAACAGGTCCTTGGCGCGTTTTTCGGCGGTGCGATCGTCGATCAGGCCGAACGCGACCTTGGCTTCGCGGGTCAGGAAAACATTCTGCGCCACGGTCAGCGTGGGGATGAGGCTCATTTCCTGGAAGATCATGGCGATGCCCGCCCGCCTTGAAGCTTCGGGCGAGATTTCGGCGAGTGGCTTGCCATCGACTAGAATGGTACCGGTGTCCGGTACATGAACGCCGTTCAACACTTTCAGGATGGTCGACTTACCGGCACCATTGCCACCGAGCAATGCGTGGATTTCGCCTTTCTCTACCCGCAGGTCGACATCGACCAGCGCCTTGACGCCGCCGAAGGATTTGGTGACGCCTTTCATTTCCACCGCATGAACAGGCGCCGCGATTGTCATGGTCGGACCTTGGTCCACTGGCCGGATTGGCCGGATTCGATCAGCGCGTCGGCCACCCGCTCGGTCTTGTAGCCATCCTCGAAATTGGGCAAGGGCTGCTTGCCCGAAACAATAGCCGAGAAGAAATCGAAACACTCCACGATCTTGGTTTCGGAATAGCCGATGCCGAGCGCCGGGATTGGCCACAGACCCGACCCATAGGGGTGCGCCGGACCGGAATAGACGGACCTGAAGCCGCGTGCATCCGCAGGATCATCGGCAAACATCACCTGCAATTCGTCGCGCCGTTCGTAGTTGAAAGCAATGGAGCCTTTGGTGCCGTGGATCTCGAAAGTGATGAAATTGTTGCGGCCATAGGCGTTGCGGGTCGCCTCCAGCGAACCGATCGCGCCGTCGGCGAATTTCAGCAGCGTCATCACCTCGTCGTCGACGTCGACCTCAGCCCGCTCGGTATCGGTATTCCTCTCTGCCGCGCCGAGCCTGTCGAGATTGCCGCGTTGGATCGGTCGCGTTTTGTTGTAGGTGCGCACCAACGCGCTGACCTCGGCGATCTCGCCGACCAGATAACGGGCAAGGTCGACGACATGGGTGCCGATGTCGCCGATCGAGCCGGACCCGGCGATCTTCCTCTGAAAGCGCCAGGACAGAGGCGAATCCGGATCGGCCGACCAGTCCTGCAGATAGGTGCCGCGGAAGTTGAGAATCTTACCGATGCGGCCTTCCTCTATGTACTGGCGGGCAAGCGCCACTGCCGGCGTGCGACGATAGTTGAAGGCAACCATGTGGATGACGCCGGCTTTGTTCACCGCGTCGAGCATGGTCTTTGCCTCGTCGCCGCCGCGCGCCAGCGGCTTTTCGCAGATGATGTGCTTGCCGGCTTCAGCGGCCGCGATCGCGATCGCGGCATGGCTGTCGTTCGGGGTGACGATGTCAATGACGTCGATGTCGGATCGCGTCACCACCGAACGCCAGTCAGCGGATGATTCCTCGAATCCGTAGCGACGGCGGCCTTCGTCGGCCAGTGCCTCGGTGATGTCGACCACCACCTTGCGCACGGGGATGGCGGGGGCGGGCCAGAAGAACATCGGCATCGTCGCATAAGCGAGCGCATGGGCTTTACCCATAAAGCCGCCGCCGATCATCGCCACGTTGAGCGTCTTGGTCATGATGGTCTCCTGTCGAATTGAGAAGAGGTGCGGCCGGCTGGGAGTGCGCCGGCCGCAGGGCGCGCTACATGCTGCCCTTGATCTTGTCGGTCGCCTCGGCGTGATAGACGGCTTTCCAACCCTCGAGCAGCGTGTCCTTGGTGACGGGCAGCGCCGGCAAGGCGACGAAGGCCGGAGCCTCCTTGCCGAGCAGACCGTAGCCTGCGAGCAGGGCTTCGGTGACGCCCTGGTCAAACGGACGCTGGGCGCCCAGGCCCTTCACGAAGCCCCCGCCCGCCATATTGATTGCGACGTTCTCGCCGAGGTCGCAGGTGGTGATGACAAGGTCGTCGCGACCAGCGGTGCGGGCCGCCGAGATGACGCCTTCGGCCGGCACGTCCCACACCGCCCAGATGCCGTTGATGGCAGGGTTGGAAGTGAGGATGGCCGATGCCGCCTTTTCGGCGTCGCCGGTGAAGTCCGGGCCGCCAATGCCTTGTTCGGCGACAATCTTGATATCGGGGTAGTTGTCGGCGATCGTCTTCTTAAAGCCATCATAACGCTGTTTGGTGACAAAGAAGTCGGCGGCGTGGAAGACCAGACCAATGTCGCCCTTGCCCCCCAGCGCCTTGGCCATCAGATGCGCTGCGGCGACGCCGTTGCCATAATTGTCGGCCGAGACTACGGAGACGTAATCCTTGCCCGCGACGAAGCCGGCCGGCACGTTGTCCATGAACACCAGCTTCACGCCCTTATCGGCAACTGCCCTGTACGCGGACGCCGTCGCCGACGGGTCGGTGGGGATCGAAACGATGATCTTGGGGTTCTGGGCCATCACAGTTTCGAGGTCGGCGACCTGCTTTTCCGGCTTGAATCCGGCATCGGTCGTGGCGATCACCTCGATGCCCATCTTGCCAAACTGGTCTTTGAGGCCGGCGATCTGCGCGCGTGACCAGTCATTGCCGCCATAGTGCATGACGATCGCCGCCGTCGCCTTCATGTCCTTGATCTTGGCCAGTTCCTCCTGCGTCAGATTGACGGACGCCGCCGACGCTGGAGCTTCGCCGTTCGGCCCCTTGGAGAGCACTGTCTTCTGCAGTTCGGCGAGTGCTGAATCGGGGTCGGCGAAAGCGGGAGCTGCGGTATAGAGGCTGGCGGCCAGCAATGCCGCCGTGAACGTCCCGGCTATTGTGTTGAAACGTGTCATTTGGGTCTCCTCCCTGATGACAGGCTTGGTACCTGTCGGTTCAACTCTGCTTCAAAGCGCTCTTCAGATATTTCATGCTGAGTTCCGCCCCTTGCTTGGGGTCTGGCCAGGCATCCAGCTCGGTTGCGATCCAGCCGGAAAATCCGGTGTCCTCGAGCGCCTGGATGATCGGCTCCATATCAAGGTCGCCGCGGTCGAGCGGCGTGAAGGCGAAGGGATCGCGCTGCCAGCCCTTCAAATGCACATAGCTGATGCGCTTGCTGAATTCGCGAATCTGCGCGGCCGGATCACCGCCAGCGGCTGCCAGATGCGCGGTGTCCGGACAGAAATCGATCGCGGTATGTTTGAAAATCTCGCGAACTTCGTCGGGACCTTCGACGATGGTCGACAGATGCGGGTGATAGTGCGCGCGCAAGCCCGCCTTGGCTGCGATGTCGATGACCTTGTCGAGCGCCGCGCCGAGGCGCTTGAAATCATCTGGCTGCCGGCCTTTGGCTCGCTTGGCGCCACCGCCGACGACCAGATGCTCGCCGCCGAGTTCGGCCACGGCAGCCGCTCCGCGTTCGATCCGCGCCAACTCCTCGCCAAGGATATCGTCGAAGATAAAGTTGGCACCGGAGTAGCCGGCCACGAGCACGACGCCGGACTGGTCCAAGGCAGCGCGCAGCGCGCCATTGCGTCCTTGATAGTCGAGGAGATTGCCGTCGAAGAGTTCTGTTCCGGTATATCCGGCCGATCCAATGTCGCGGATCGCCTGCTCCATGTCACCGAAGGTGCGATAGGTAAGCTGGGTGATCGAAGTGACGCCGACGGCGTTGCCACCGAGCGCACCCCAGCAATTGGCGTGATAGGCCAGTTTCACCGGCATCTCGTATCCTCCCTGCCTGTAGCCGATGCATCACCGCGCGCAGCGCGGGGCCGGCATCTTTGGCTGGAGAAGAATTCGGACAACGGACGTGCGACATCCTTCGCCTTCGCGAGGGCTGTCGACGTTAGGAGCCCTCCTCCGAGCCTGGCTGATACTTATGCCCGCCTTTCGCCGCTCGTCAATCATTAAAATGCAAAAGTCGGCATACTTTTGTTTGTAAAATACATAAGTTCCTGCTTGATCCGTAAATGAGGCCACGGTACCCATGGCTAACGGCGTGATGACCCTGAGCCGGCAGCGATAGAGATCGGGAGATGAGCCTCGGCAAGACTATGGACGAGCGCAGCGCCACAGACCCCGTACAGTCGGACCAACCGCGCCGCGCCGCCGGCCGGCCGCGTGCCAGCGAATCCGCGCATGGCAGCCTGGCCACGCTGCTCAACCTTATACGGACCGAGGCGGCAACGACCCGCCAGGAGCTAGAGAACCAGTCGGAACTGGGGCGCGCCGTCGTCACGGATCGTCTCGCCACGCTGCTTCGGCTAGGGCTGATAGAAGAAGGCGAACTCGGCCCGGCGATCGGCGGACGCGCACCACGCCATGTCCGCTTCCGGCCGCGCATTGGCATGATCCTGGCCGCCGTGCTCGATCATTCCTCGCTGGCAGTCGGTGTATCAGACCTGTCCGGCCGCCTGCTGGCCGAACATCACGAAGCGGTGGAACTGGCCGCAGGTCCCGAGCCGGTGGTCCAGCGGCTAGCAACGCTGTTTGCCTGGATGCTGGAAGAGCATGGCAGTGAGGCCAGCATCTGGGGCATCGGGCTGGCGGTGCCCGGAGCCGTTGAGAAATGCGATGATCAGCGGCTGTTCGCGCCGGCGCTGAATGCGTTCCAGAACTGGGATGGATTCCCTTTCGTCGAGCAGTTGGCCACGCTTGTCGGCGCGCCGGTATGGGTGCGAAGCGGCGTCCAGACGATGACGATGGGCGAACTGAAGTCCGGCAGCGGCCTCGCCGACATGATCTTCGTCAAGCTCGGCCGCTCGATCAGCGCCGGCGTGGTTTCGGAGGGAGCGTTGCACCGTGGCGCGCAGGGCGCTGCCGGCATGATCGGTCATACTTTCATCGAGGGCAGAAATCTCGAAGCTGTTGCCGGCAGCGAAGCGCTCGGACGCGAGGCCCGCCAGGCGGCCGAGAGCGGGAGCAGCCCCTATCTGGCCGAGATGCTTGCGCGCGCCGGCGAAGTGACGGTCACCGACGCTGGCCACGGCGCCCAATTGGGCGATCCGTTCTGTATCGACCTTCTCGGGCGTTGCGGCCGTGCGGTCGGCGAGGTACTGGCGCCATTGGCCAATCTGCTGAACCCGTCATTGATCGTACTCGGCGGCAGCGTGGCCCAGACCGGGGACATACTGTTGGCAGCCGTACGCGAGGCGGTCTATCGCCAGTCGCATCCGATCGTCACCCGCGACCTGCGTATCGTCCGTTCGCAGATGGGCGGCTCGGCCGGACTGGTCGGCGCCGCCCAAGTCGTTGCGGAAGCACTGTTCGATGCGAAATTTCTGCAGGGGTGGATTACGCTCGGTTCACCGCGTGAGCATCCGGAATTCAAGGATTTTCTCGCGCGGGCCGCACTCGGAACCAGCGCTCGCCCGGCAAAGCCACGGCCACCGGGAGGAGCGCTTGCATAGCATCGCCAAGTCGGCCGGGCCGCGTGAACCTGGGGAGGGTTGAGGAATGGCGATCACCGGCCTTGGGCCGCATGGCGAACGGGCGGTTCCAGCCGACCAGGTCGGGTTGTCGAATGCCGACGCCGATCTCGCCCGCAACCGGCGCTTCTCGGTCGCCATCGTTCTCCACACCACCAAGAGCGACTGGGCTAAGGAGGAATTGGCCGGGATCGTCACCACGCTTGGCCGCTACGGAGCGGCGGTGGTCGAGGTCGTCGACTGCGGCTTCGACATCGAGCGGCAAATTTCGGAACTGAAACGGCTGGCCGGCGAAGCCGTGGATGCGGTGGTCTCCATTCCAATCGGCAGCAACCGTGCCGCCGACGCGCATCGTGCAATATCGGCGGCCGGAAAGAAGCTGTTGCTGCTCGACAATGCCCCAACCGGCATGCTGCCCGGCAAGGATTACGTCAGCGTTGTTTCCAGCGACAATTTCGGTCTCGGTCAGATCGGCGCAGAACTCCTGGCGCCACATATACCACAGGGCGGAAAGGTCGGCGTTCTGGCCTATGGCATCGATTTCTTCGCGACGCATGAGCGCGAGATTGCTTTCCGAAAATGGATGGCTGCTCGACGTCCCGACCTGACGCTGGTTCGCGGCAAGTTTGCCGACGTGTCGCAAGCGAGAGCCGCGACCGCCGACTTGCTGCAGGCCAATCCGGAGCTCGCCGGACTGTTTGCCGTCTGGGACGTGCCGGCAATCGCTGCCGTCGCGGCGATCCGCGATGCGGGCAAGGCTATTCCGGTGACGACAGTCGACCTCGGCAACGACGTCGCCACGGACCTCGTTGGTGGAGGCCTGATCAAGGGCATCGCCGCGCAACTGCCTCACGATCAGGGCGTTGCTACGGGCATTGCCACAATTCTCGGCCTGCTCGAACGCCAGCCGCCGGCCTGGATCGCGCTTCCCGGGCTCAGTGTCACGGCCAGCAATGTAGTAGAAGCCTATCAAGTCGTCTGGCGCACACCAGCGCCCGCCGCCTTGCTAATGGCGCGCAAGCCACGAAACAGCCTGCCTTGACCGACAATGTCGTCTTCGCGAGGGACCGCGCGGCAAAGAGCAACGGCACGCTGATCACAAGCGGTCCGCGTCTCGTCGGCGCCATCATGGCGTCAAATGTTTGCCTGGGCATCCGCAAGCAGGAGCCCGAGCTTCAGGCGATCCTCAACAAGGCGCTCGGCGAGATGGCCGCGGACGGTACGCTCGCGCAGATGTCGAAGAAGTGGTTTGAAGTGGGCTTGAGCCCGAAGAGCTAAAACAATTCCAGGAAAAGTGTAGAGCGGTCTTCCCGGAAAAGCGTGTAGCGCTTTCCCTGGAGAATTGCATAAAAGTGATAGAGCGCTTCGTCATTTCCATCGAACGATGAACCGCTTTAGGATATCGAGCCGCGCGCCGCTCGGCGCCGCAGCTATTGCGAGGCGGACATTCGGCCGCAGGTTCTGCGAAAACTCAGCTGGATACGGCCGTGATCTGGGCGGCCTTGTCGGCGCGCAGCAGCATGCCGAAGAGGTCGCGTGGCTCATCCGGGTCCGCCAGCAGATCGAGCTCCTCGTAGAGGCCGGTGCGCTGAAGCTGGTCGCGGACGTAGCGCAGCGCGGAAAAGTCCTCGATCGCAAAGCCGACGGAATCGAACAAGGTGATCTGGCTGGCATCCCGGCGGCCGGCGGCCTTGCCGGTCATCACTTGCCACAACTCCGTCACGGGATGGTCCGGCTCGAGTTGCTGGACTTCACCCTCGATGCGCGACTGCGGCGGGTATTCGACGAATATGTCGGAGCGCAGCAGAATATCGCGATGCAATTCCGTCTTGCCGGGGCAATCGCCGCCGACGGCATTTATGTGCACGCCCGATCCGACCATGTTGTCCGTCAGGATGGTCGCGGAGCGTTTGTCGGCGGTGACCGTCGTGATGATGTGAGCCCCTTCCACCGCCTCCTGCGCCGAAGCGCAGATCGCGATGTCGAAACCGAACCCCGCAAGGTTTTTCGCGCACTTCAAGGATGCCGACCGATCGATGTCATAGAGGCGAAGCCTGTCGATGCCGAGCAGGGCCTTGAAGGCGATGGCCTGGAATTCCGACTGGGCGCCATTGCCGATGATTGCCATGCAGTCCGCCGCATTGGGAGCAAGGTATTTGGCCGCGACGGCCGACGTCGCCGCCGTGCGCAACGCGGTCAGGATGGTCATTTCCGAAAGCAGCATCGGATAGCCATTGCCGACATCGGCCATCACGCCGAACGCCGTCACGGTCTGGCGCCCGTCGCGCGTGTTTTTTGGATGACCGTTGACATACTTGAAGCCGTAGAGCTGTCCGTCGCTCGTAGGCATCAGTTCGATGACGCCGTCGATGCTGTGCGAAGCGATGCGCGGGGTCTTGTCGAACAATTCCCAGCGTCGGAAATCCTCTTCGATATAGGCAGCGAGATCGATGAGAAAGCGATCGATGCCGACGGCAAGAACCAGCTTCATCATGTGATCGACGCTGACGAAGGGCACGATGTTGAGATGGGGGGTCACAGTTCAATAACTCCGTGTGGGACGGTCCATGATCCGCCGGCCCATCAGGCTCGCGGTCAGGTCCACGAGAAGGGTTGCGGTGCGGTTGCGTTCGTCGAGTGCGGGATTGAGCTCGACCAGGTCGAGGCTGGTGACGAGACGGCTGTCGTGCAACATCTCCATCACCAGATGAGCCTCGCGGAAGGTGGCGCCGCCCGGCACGGTGGTGCCCACGGCAGGCGCGATCGAAGGGTCGAGAAAATCGACATCGAGGCTGACATGCAGCATGCCGTTTTCGGCACTGACCCGCTCGAGAAAGGCGCGAAGCAGCGGGGCCATGCCGTATTCGTCAATCATGCGCATGTCGTGCACGGTGACGCCCGCCTTACGTAGCGCTTCGCGCTCCGCCGGATCGACGCTGCGGATGCCCAGTGTGCAGATACGGGCCGGATCCACGCAAGCCGCCAGGCTGGGGAAGTAGCCTTCGAAGCCGGGTTGCCCGCTGGCATAAGCCAGCGGCACGCCATGCAAATTCCCGCTGGTCGTGGTGTCGAGCGTGTGAAAATCAGGATGTGCGTCGAGCCACAGCACGAACAGCGGGCGGCCGGCTTCCGCCGCCCGGCGGGCGATACCGGCCAGCGTGCCGGCGGAAATGCTGTGGTCGCCACCAAGGAAGATCGGCATGGCGCCGGCGCTGGCTGCATAGGCCGCCTCGGTAATCGCCGCCGTCCATGCGACGATTTCCGGCAGCGCCTTCAAGGCGGCATTGCCGTGGCTGATCGGGCGCAGATCGGCAGAGGCGACGGTGCCAAGGTCGGCCAGCGTATGCCCGAGTTCAGTGAGCGCTGCCGCCAGGCCTGCGGTACGCAGCGCACTAGGCCCCATCTCGCAACCCATCCGGCCCGAGCCGACCTGGATCGGTGCCCCGACGATCGTACAATGCATCCGTATTTCCCCGCGCGTTTTCTAGGCCTCATTGGAGCGCGGATAACTGGCAGGATGAACATATCAAATTGGCAAATTTGTCGAAATTGGCTATCAAAATGGAATGATTTGATTGCATTCTGAGCCATGGATCAGCTTGACGAACAGCTCATCACGCTTTTGCGGCATGACGCGCGGCGCAGCATCTCGGACCTTGCCATGGATGTCAGCGTCTCGCGGGCAACGGTCAGGTCTCGCATAGAGCGCCTTGAAAAAGCCGGTGCGATCATCGGTTATACCGTCATCCTGCGAGCCGATGCCGTCGACCAGCGTGTACGCGGCATCATGATGGTGGAAATCGAAGGGCATGCCGCCGATCGTGTGATCCGCGCTCTTGGCGGCTTCTCGGAGGTTTCGACGATCCATACCACCAACGGCCGCTGGGACCTGGTGATAGAACTGGGGACACAGACACTGACCGAATTCGACGCCGTGCTGCGGCGCATCCGCCTGATCCCCGGCATCACCGGCAGCGAGACCAGCCTGTTGTTGGCGACACCCCGGAGCACCAAGGCGCGGCTTTGATCGCTGTCTGCGAATAGCCTAGCTGGCCAAACCGGCAGTGCTGCTCCTGCACCGTTGTGCGGCGCAACCCTAAATGAGCTCGGACTTGGCCAACCTGTGGCAACCTCCAGCGGGGGCGGACCTTGCTGAGAAGAACAGAGCTGCGTGAGCGGCGAGATCTGTCATCGACCCGCGTCACGCGACACCGATTGAGCGAACGCGTCAAGTCGCGCAAGTCTGCCCCGTCCTAGTGTTGGTGGCCTTCCGGCTCAACCATCTTGAACGGCAGGACCTGTTGCTTGCCCTTAGAGGTCAGGATCAGCCTCGCCTCGAACTCGTGCGGCTCGGCGGGGGCGACGCTGCTTTCACGGCGGTGGTGATTGCCGGCGACAGGCCCGAGCGAAAGCGTCTCGGGACCTTCGGACCGGTCGATGATCACGGTCGCCCCCAGATCGTCGGCATGGCTGTCGATGGTGAGACGCAAGCGCTCGCCAGCGGGCGTATCGACGATTTCGAGCGTTCCCGTTGCCAGGTCGCTGACGACCTTGAAAGGCTCCGGCGCATGATCGGCGTGGGCCGAACCGCCCGCCACGGATCCGCCTTCGCCTTCCAGACGGATGTTCGCCTCCGAGAGCGCCGGCAGGTGGTCGAACAGCTCCCCTCTCAAAGCCTCCGCGATGCCGACCACATCCTTTGCGCTCGCTGTCTCGGCCACCTTGATGGCGATATCCGCATGCAGCCTGTGGCCGATCCAGCGCGCCCGCACCTGGGCGACCCGTTGGATGCCCCTCACATGTTCAGCCGCATGATGGATTTCCTCGACGATGCCCGGCTCGACGCCATCCAGCATGCGTGTCAGCACCGCCTTTGAGGACTGCCAGACGATGGCGAGGACAGCCACAGTGATCAAAAGGCCGATGATCGGGTCCGCGAGCGGGAAGCCTAGCCAGACGCCGGCCGCGCCAAGCACCACCGCAAGGCTGGTGAAGCCATCGGTGCGGGCGTGATAGCCGTCGGCGATCAGGGCCGCGCTGTTTATCTCGCGGCCGACGCGGATGCGGAATACCGCGACAGCCTCATTGCCCAGGAAACCGACGAGGCCGGCGGCGGCAACCCAGCCGAGGAAGCTGATGGCTTGGGGATGGATCAACCTGTCGATCGCCTCATAGCCGGCGACGATGGCACTGAAGAGGATAATCAGGACGATGATGATGCCGGCCAGGTCCTCGACCCGGCCAAGGCCGTAGGTGAAGGTCTTGCTGGGCTTGCGCCGCGCCAGCATGAAGGCGATCCACAGCGGGATGGCGGTGACCGCGTCGCCGACATTGTGGATGGTGTCGGCAAGCAGCGCCACGCTGCCCGAGAGGAATACGATGACCAGTTGCAGCACCGCTGTGAGGGCTAGCAGCACGAACGACCATTTGATCGCCCAGATGCCGCGTGTGGTCGTCGCGATTGTGGGATCGACCACGCCATGCGTGTGGCCGTGTCCGCCCTCGCCATGGTCATGGCCATGCCCGCCGAAGCCTTGAGCTGCCGGGCCGAAGCCGAACCAGCCGCGAATGCCGTCCATCATGGAGCGTGTCTCACAAGTATTTGGTGATGTCCTTGAATTCATCGATCGAGCGGCGCTGCTCACGCGGCAGCGGCCCCACGACATCTTCCAGGCAGTGGTTTAGGTGATCCTGGATGAGCGTCTTCTTGGCCTGGGAAACAGCCCTTTCGACGGCATGAAGCTGCTGGGCAATGTCAAGGCAAGGCCGGCCTGCTTCGATCATCTCAATAACGCCCCTCAGATGACCGTCGGCCCGCTTCAGCCGTTTGACGATGTCGGGATGGGTCTCGTGAATGTGGGGACGCTCTTTCATTCTGAAGTGCTATCCCCCCGGAGGGGATATTGTCAATTCAGGATGCTCGATTCCCCGCGGCGTCCCGAACGCTACTTTCGACGGTTGCATGGCTGGTTCTGGCGATCGCGGCGCCAGCGACATCGCCCTGACGCTGCGCACCACTGTTAAAATGCACCGACGCGATGACGTAGCGCGGCGCCCCTAAATGTGATCATGCCGTATCGGCTGCGGGCGCACTCAAAACCCCGTGCGGCAAAGGTTTTCAAGATCCGCCTTTGCTATTCCCTCGAGGCCGAGCGCGGGAAGAATATCGTTATCCCCCTTGAGATCGCGACCGTAAGCCGCCGATAATATCGAAACTCCAGACTCGTGGAGCGTCGCCGGTTTCTCGGTGATCTTACCCAACAATACGGTCGGCAGCAGTCCAAACGGAACATCCTCGAGAATGTAGCGGCTTTCGATTGTTGTCGGACCAAAGCCGCCACGGCCTTGACGATCCATCTCCTGGTTCATCTCCGAAACGGTTCCCTTCGGAACATGAAACGACAATGAAAAATGCTCCTGGACGGTGCGAACCGCGATACCAAAATGGGCCGCGATGGCTAGCCGTTCGGCATCCAGAGCCTCGATAAGGCGGCCAGCGGCAGGGGTGACGTTTCCCCCCTGGCTCCATTGCTCGGCTTTTTCCATGCGTGTCAGGTTGAGAAGGGCAATTCCCAAGTGGTTTTGCGGATTGAGGTTGCTGAGCGCGATCGCAAGCATGCCGTCGCGCTTGACGAAACGATCACCGAATAAGCTCGTGCAAAGTCCGTATCCTTCATCCTGAGCTTTGAAAGGCAGCGTCGCGACATCAAGCTTCTGGCGAATGGTGGTGACATGGACCTCGGTTGGCCCGAGTTGCCGCCCGGTCAACAGTGTTGTGCCCCACAGGACGATCGGCAAGCTGACCTTGCGCTCCGCCAACCGCCTGGAGAGATACAGTGCCCCGAACGAACAATGCGAACTGATGATGACCGGGATTCCATCGATCAGATGGGGGGCGGCAGCATCCATCACCATCCTGTGGCCGTAAGCCGGAAGTGCAATCACCACCACGTCCGCGTTGGCGATGGCATCCTTGCAATCCTTGGCGATGCGCACCGGTACCGTCGCCGCGATGTCCCCCGTCGCTTTCAACAATTCGCCGGTAGCCAACCCCTTGGTGCGCTGCCCCGACGGTGACCAAAGCATTGGCGAATGCCCCGATCCTGCCAAATAGGCGGCAAAGCCATAAGCAATTGCTCCGGCGCCCAGAATACTCACGCGCATAATATTCCTCCTGTCGCAGGCTTTGTGGTTCGAGAATCCTTGCCGCCGTCACCTGAATTCTTTTCTTCAGGAGGCTTCGCAAGCTGGAGCCGCGTCTGACGTCCCTGTCCGCCTCCGACCCGGATTCTGGCGCTGAGGCCGGCATATGCACAAAGCCCGTAACGAACATTCGTTTCCGCTTGACATATATCAAAAACGAATGAGACGATGTCAATCATACGGATTACGCATGTAGGAGAAACATGGAAACCCGGGACCTTCAGACCTTCCTTGCGGTTGCTGCCAGCGGCAGTATCACCAGGGCGGCTGACATGCTCGGGCGTTCCCAGCCTGCGGTGACGCGCACCATTCAGGAGCTCGAGGCCGAACTTGGCTTCGAATTGCTGCATCGGATCGGTCGACGGGTGCAGTTGTCTGAAGAAGGAGTCGCGTTCGAGGAGGAAGCACGACGCCTGCTGATGTCCTTCACCGAACTCGCAGCGCGGGCCAAGATGATCGCCGCCGGCAGAGGGCGAATCCTGCAGATCGTCACCACCTCCGCGATCGGCACCGGCTTGATCCCTACGGCCTTGGCTGAACTCCAAGGTGCCGAGCTTCCGCACGAGACGCATCTCGGGCAGTTCCTTCCCTCGACCGTCGCTCAGGAAGTGCGCAGCGGACGTGCCGAGGTCGGGTTTTCAAGCCTGCCGCTCGATACGCCCGGTCTGGATGTCCTGCGGCTCTATTCGGCGCCTGATGTTGCTGCCGTGCGGGAGGATGATCCGCTGGCCGAACTAGATGTCATACCGCTTTCCGCTTTTGCCGGCCGCCGCGTCGCCACGTTGCTCAACCCGCTGCGTTTCCAGTTGCATGTCTCCAAGGCGTTGGCGGCCAGGGGCATCGACACCGGGCCAGTAATCCGCACGAATACCGCCTATGGCGCGTTGCAGATCGTACGCCGGACTGGTGTTGCGGCTGTCATCGATCCCCTCACCGCCTATGGCGTGGGCTTGCCTGGGGTCGTCATCCGCCCGATCGACGTAACCGTCCTCTTTTATTGGGGTGTTGTGGCTGGCGAAAAACGCCCCCTTCGTCCAGTCGCGCAGGCGTTGGTGGATGCGGTCGAGGCGGTGGCTGAACGGTCGATCGTTGGCTTCAAGAAACTCGATCCGACCCTGGCCGGCCAATTGGTGGCCGATCCTGCCTCCGGCACAAATCACGGAACGGGAATATGAAGCACACCCCCAGTTCGCACCCCCCGAGAGGTCTAGCCGCGCTTGAAGCACAACTTGCTCAGGACCTCGATTTTCTCGAACTGCCTGCCAAGCCATGGGTTCCCGCGCGTTCGCGCGATGGCGTGCCGGTCCGTGACGTCGTTGTGATCGGCGCCGGCATGTGCGGACTTGCTGCCACCGCAAAGCTGGTGCTGACGGGGATAACCAATGTCGTCGCCTATGACGCGGCTCCGGCCGGCTTCGAAGGGCCATGGATAACGTTTGCCCGCATGCAAACGCTCCGGTCGCCGAAAACGCTGCACGGTCCGTCGCTCGGCCTGCCGCAGCTGACATTCCGCGCCTGGTTCACGGCACAATGGGGCGTCGAGGCATGGCGGTCGCTGGACAAAATCCCCAAGGGCCAGTGGATGGACTACCTGGTCTGGTATCGGAACGTTCTTGGTCTGCCGGTGCGCAACAGCGTGCGCATGACAGGCGTTGCAGCCGTTGGCGATCTGATTGCGATCGATGTCGAGGGCGCGGAAACCGGCCGGGTTCTCACCCGTCGTCTCGTTCTAGCCACCGGTCGGTCCGGTCTCGGCGGTTTTGCCGTGCCCGATTTCCTCAGGGGCATCGATCGCTCCTATTGGGCCCATTCTGCCGACGATATCGATTTCGATGCACTGAAGGGCAAGCGTGTGGCGGTTATCGGCGCCGGTGCCTCTTCGATGGACAATGCCGCGACGGCGCTCGAGGCGGGCGCCGGTTCAGTCGACATGTTGATCCGGCGCAAGGAAATGCCGCGCATCAACAAGCTGACCGGAATCGGCAGCCAGGGTGTCATCCTCGGCATGTATCATTTGCCTGACGCCTGGAAGTGGAGATTCTTCGACTACACCGCCTCGACCCAGACGCCGCCGCCGCGTTCATCGACGCTTCGCGTGTCTCGTCATGCGAATGCCCGCTTCTTTCTCGACTGCGGCGTGGTCGCGGTAAAGGAAGATGCCGGAGGCCTTCTGGTCGAAACCACGCAAGGACCGGTGCGCTACGATTTCATGATCGCTGCGACCGGCTTTTCAAATGACTTCAGTGGTCGCCCGGAATTCGCTGCCCTCGCCCCACACATTCGCACCTGGTCGGATGGTCGATATACGCCGGACATGGGGCCGCCGCGCGCAGGCATGTTGGAGGCACCGGATCTCGGCCCCGCCTTCGAATTCCGCGAGCGCGTCCCCGGTTCCTGCCCGATGCTGGCGCATGTCCACTGCTTCAACGACGCCGCCATGCTGACCCATGGTAAGGTCTCCGGCGATATCCCGGCCGTCAGCGCCGGTGCCGACCGTCTGGTCCGCGGCATTGCCGCGTCGCTGTTCGCCGAAGACGTCGAAACCCACTTCGCCAATCTGATCGCCTATGACACCCCGGAGCTTCTGGGCGACGAATGGGTCGATTCAACACCCTTGTTGCATAAGGAGGCCGCACTGTGATCGACGCAATGGACAAGGCTGCGGGTCTTCACCGGACGATGCCCTTTTCGCTGCACGGCGGTTTCGGCCCGAATTCGTGCGAGGGGCTGAGGAATGTCGCCTCTCCGTCCTGCAGCCGGCAAACGATCAGGGGCTGGCGCCGAATTTGCGGGTCGCTCTGGCCCGTCGCATGGCAGCTCTGAACGCCGATCCTGTCCTGATGGCCGAATATGACGTGCAACTGGCTCAGCTTGGTCCCACGGAGCAGCTTCTGTCCTTGGCCTGGGGGGAAACGGGTTTGAATGAACCCCTGGCGACCATCGCCCGACATGTTGACCTGATCACCCTGACGCCGAAAAAGGCGGAGGCGAGCCACATTGCTCTGCTCGCCCAAGCCGGATTGAACAATCCCCAGATCGTTGCGCTCTCCGAATTGATTGCCTTCATCAACTTCCAGACTCGGGTCGCAACCGGCTTGCGATTGATGAGGCGGGCATGATTTCCTCGGTGCGCCTGAAGCCGCTGAATTGGCATCCCTATATCGCACCGGTCGAGCTATCGGAGGCAACGCCGGAACAGCTCGAAGCGATGAAGGTTACGCCGTCGGCCAAGAAAGTTTCGGAATATGTGCGCACCCTTGTGCATGATCCCGAGAGCTATCTTGCCCGCACGGTGTTGTTCAACGCGATCATGTACGTCGAGGGCGGGCTTGCCCGTCCCGACCGCGAGCTTGGCGCATTGGGTGCCTCGATCGTCAATGGCTGCAAATTCTGTGCCGTTGTTCACGCCCGCCGGCATGCAGAGCTGACCAAGAGCGATGAAGTGGTCACCGCGCTGTATCTCGACAAACCTGAAAAGCTCGGGTCGCGCGATGCGGCAATCTACAACTTTGCCCGCCGCCTGTCGGCGGCGCCGTCGGAAGCGACGGCAGACGACGTCGCCTCGCTGCGATCAGTCGGCATGAATGATGCCGAGATCATCGACCTCGTCCACGCCATAGCGATCTTCGGCTGGGCAAACCGGCTGATGCATGTCCTGGGCCATGCGGAGAGCGAGTGATGACGTCGCATACGGTCAAGCCAGTCCGTCCCACACTTTCCGAAGGGCCAACCAGCAATGCTTGAACTCAAAGATATAAAGCTGTCTTACGGAAGCACGCAGGTCCTGAACGGCGTCAATCTCTCGGTAAAGCGGGGTGACGTGGTGTCGATCATCGGCCCCAGCGGCACCGGCAAGACCACGCTGCTGAAATGCATCAACTATCTGGCCAAGCCGTCGTCAGGAACCATCGCGTTCGATCAGATTCGGATGGATTACCAGCGTGCCGACAAGGCCGCTGTCCAGGCGATCCGGTTGAGGACCGCGATGGTCTTTCAGCAGTTCAACGTCTTCAAGAACATGACGGTCCTCCAGAACGTGATGGATCCGCTCGTTGTGGTGCAGCGCAAATCCAGGGAAGAGGCGCAGGAAATCGCGCTCAGAGAGCTCGATCGGGTCGGTCTCTCGTCGAAGCGAGACAGCTATCCATCCCAGCTCTCGGGCGGCCAGCTCCAGCGCACCGGCATCGCACGCGCGCTGGCGGTGCGTCCTGACGTCATCCTCTTCGATGAGCCTACGTCATCGCTGGACCCTGAACTTGTCGGTGAAGTTTTGAAGGTGATCAAGGATGTCACGTCGTCAGGGATCACGTCGCTGCTTGTGACCCACGAGATGCAATTCGCAAAGAACATCTCGAACCGGATCGTTTTCATGGACCGTGGCGTGGTTGCCGCCGACGGCAATCCGGCTGAAATCTTCGACGCGCCTTCCAGTCCACGACTGGCTCAATTCCTGCAGTCAGAACTCGCTTTTCAATAGCTCAACAAGAAGGGAACCCAAGAAATGTCTGCAATCACATCCGGTTTTTCCCGCCGCTATGTCCTGGCCGTCGCTGGTGGCATCGCAATTGCCCTTGCAACCGCGGGGACCAGCTATGGTCAGGCCGTCCGGACGATCAAGATCGCGACGTCTGCCGAATCCAAGCCGCTGGCCTGGGGCGCCATCGGCGTCGAACCGCAAGGCTATGAGCCCGATCTTCTGAGGGCGATCAATGCGAAGCTGCCGCAATACAAGTTCGAAATGGAAGGTGTCTCTGATATCGCCCAGGAAACCGGCCTTGCCACCGGGAAGTACGACATCGCCGTAGGTGGCTACTACAAGTCGCCCGAGCGAGAGAAGCAATTCATCATTCCAGAGAACCCGATGGGCGCCAGTCTGATGAAAATCTATAGCAAGAAAGACAGCGGCATAAAGGAAATGAAGGACCTGGTCGGCAAGAGGATCGTTCCGACCACGGCCGGTGGCGGAACCTACAAGTTCATCATGAACTGGCAGAAAGAGAATCCGCAATACAAGCTCGACGTCACGGCATCGAGCGCCGGGATCCCCTACCCGAACCGCCTGGATGAAGTTCAGAACGGCAAGTTCGACGCATTGGTTCTACCGTCTAACCTCGGTGAGCAGGCGGTCATCGACAACAAGAAGCTCGATATCGTCGCATCGGATCCGGTCTACAGCAACAACACGTACATGCTGATTCACCGGTCAGCGGAAAACAAGATCCTGGCCGAGGACGTCAACAAGGTGCTCAAGGAACTGAAGGACGACGGCACGATCGACAAGCTCTCGCAGAAGTGGTTCGGCGAGGACATCGTGAAGTACATGAAGTAACAAGGCGTCCTTAGCTGCATCTGGATAGCCGGCGTTGAGGCAGAACTGCAAGAAGGAGTGTTCCAAGTGGACGTTTCTGCTATGATTCCCGAGTTGCTCTCGGCGTTGCCGCTGACGCTGGCCATCACTTTTACGGCCCTCATTGCTGGGCTCTGCCTAGCTCTCCTTGCGACAACACTCCGGGTCCGCAGGGTGCCAGTGATCAGTCACCTGGCGGATCTCTACGTATCCTATGCCCGGAGTGTTCCCGTCGTCCTCCAATTGTTCGTTGCGTTTTACGGGCTTCCCTTGCTGGTAATCCTGTTCGGCTCCGAAGATTTTTTCTCGCCGACGATCGCCGCGATGGTGGCGTTGAGTTTTTATCACGGCGGCTACCTGTCAGAAGTCCTGCGACCTGCATATCTGGCCGTCGATCGCGGCCAGCATGATGCGGCAGACAGTCTTGGATATACCTTTCGCCAGAAAATCACGCGCGTCATCGGGCCACAAGCAGTGCACTTCGCATTGCCGGGCTACGGGAACTCCGTCATCTACCTGATCCATAACGTTGCGCTGGTGATGTACATCGGGGCGGCGGATGTCATGGCGACCGCGCATTTGATCATGGAGCGCGACTATAATCAGTACCAGTTCGAAACCTATCTCGTGCTGGCGGTCATCTATTCGGTGATGTGCCTGATCGCATGGCTCATCGTCCGCTTCTTCGAGCTTCGTTCCCCGATGCAGGCACCGGAGGCTACGACATCTGCTCAGATCAAGAACACACTGATCGCGAGCGTGTGACCTAACAAGGGTATTTGACCATGTTTGAGACCGATATCCTGCTCCAGGACTCGCGGGAAATTCTGGGCGCCGTACCCGTAACGCTTGCAATGGCCCTCACGATCTTCGTGCTCTCGACGATGGTCGGCAGCCTGTTTGCGCTCGTGGAATATAGACGGATTCCCGCACTGCGAGAGCTCGTCATGGCCTACAAGGTCGTCTTCAAGGGCGTTCCGATGGTGATCGTGATCTTCCTCGCCTATTTCGGTCTTCCCCCCGCGCTTCAGTTTCTGTTTTCATTGGTTGGCATAGACTTCAACGCCCACCAAACGCCCAATTGGGTTATCCTTGTCATTGCGGTGACCGGCTGTGTCGCGGCGTTCCAGGCCGAGATTATCAAGGGAGCCCTCAACGCCTTTGACACCGGTCAGGCAGATGCAGCCTATTCGCTTGGCTATACAAGGGGCCAACTGTTCCGACGGGTGCTATTTCCCCAGGTCGCCCTGACAGCAATTCCCGATCTGACAACCTCGATGATGGTTATCATGAAGGCGCTTTCACTCGGATTCGCCATCGAGGTTGTCGATATCTTCGCGCAGTCACAGCTGACCGCCGCGTTGAATTTCTACTATCTCGAAGCCTTCGTAATTGCCGTCGTGATCTACATGGTGATTGCCTATATCGTCACACAAATCGCCGACAGGCTGGAGCAAGCGCTTAGGGTACGGACCTGAGGATGTAGAATAGAATCTTCTAGCAAGATCGACTTGTCTTCCGCGGAAGCATCCTGGTAGTCGATGCCGCAATCGATGCGCGCCTCGAGCCGTGCGGCGTTCCGCGAACCGTCACGGCGGCCGACCTTATCTGGTGCGGAATCGAGGGATAGAGCCGAGACAATTTGAGGCCTCTCGTTAAGAATGCGATAACCAATTGGTAACGGTGCCTGCCTAGCTTCGTGATCCGATGGCCGGCTCGCCCGGCCACATTTTACACGGAGCGGCGACGGGCGGGCGGATGTATCTGGTAATGGAGAAGCTTGTCGCCTTCCCGGCGTCATTGTTGAAATTCGCCTTGAGGATCTCGGTCGTCATCGTGTTTTGCGCCGCCTCTGCTTCCGCCGTGCAGGCCAATTCCAGATTTTCAGGCATTGTCATCGATGCCAAGACAGGCAAGACCCTCTACAGAGATCATGCGGACGCTCCGCGCTATCCAGCGTCTCTCACCAAGATGATGACGCTCTACCTCATCTTCGACGCGCTCGAGAGCGGCAGGATCTCGAAAGGCACGGCGATACCGGTGTCGGCCAATGCCGCCAACGAGGCTCCCTCCAAACTCGGACTGAAGCAGGGTCAAACGATCACCGTCGAACAGGTCATATTGGCGCTGGTAACGAAGTCCGCCAACGATGCCGCGACGGCCATTGGCGAGTTCCTCGGCGGGTCGGAGGTCGGCTTTGCACGTCTCATGACGCAAAAAGCACGACAGTTGGGAATGACCTCCACCACGTTCAGGAACGCTAACGGACTGCCCGACACAGCCAGAAGACCACGGCGCGCGACATGGCACGCCTTGGCCTGGCGCTCAGGGATCATCACCCTGGCTATTATTCCTACTTCAACACCCGATCCTTCAAATACAAAGGTCGGCGCTTCGGCAATCACAACCATCTGCTCGGCCGGGTGAAGGGCGTGGATGGGATCAAAACGGGATACACGAATGCCTCGGGCTTCAACCTGGTTTCTTCCGTCGAGGCGCAGGGCCGCAGCATCGTCGCGGTGGTGATGGGCGGACATACGGTCAGGAGCCGAGATGCACGCATGAAGCGTCTCATCAGCCGCTATCTGGCTAAGGCTTCCAACGGTCCGGACCGGTTCAGGATCGATCGTGGCGGAGAAAGCGCATTGGTCGCCTCCGCGGCTTCGAACGCATCGGTGCCCACTCCGACGTGGAAGCCAGCCCGGGTGGCCGATTCCCGAGCCGCTTTCGCCGCTGAGGCGATGGGCGATGTGTCCAGGGAGCAGGCCTTGTCTGCCGATGCCATCGATCCGATCAGCACCGCTTCCACCCAAGAAGGTCAATGGATCATCCAGATTGGATCGATGCCAAGCAAGGCCGCAGCTCGTGAAATCCTTTCACTGGCGGCTCGCAAAGCGCCAAAACTGCTTTCGAACACTTCTGCTTTTACCGAGGCCTTCGAAAAAGATGGCGATGTGTACTACCGCGCCCGATATGCCGGCTTCGATAACAAGTCGGAAGCGTGGCGCGCTTGCGGGCGACTGGCGCTCAAAAAAATCGATTGCTACGCGCTCACTCGGTAGGTGGGATCGAACGCCCATGCGAACGCTGCAACTCGCCTCTCCCGACGTTGTCTCACCAGGACCACGCGGCAATATCGAAAGATGTCCTCGAGCCCTCTTCAATCCTTCGCATGGGGCTTCGGTGTGAGACGCCGCGGTTGTGCGCCTCGGAGCAACGTCGTCTCGTCGACTTATCAAGACACCGGTTGCGGCTTTTTCGTCACGGGTAGCGTCCTTCGTTGTTGCCTCATCGCTGCACTATGTGTTGCAACTGTCACAAAGGCCGGCCCTCAAGCTGCTGTCAACGGGATTGCCTTGCCCCGCTTCGCGTCGTTGAAGAGTTCTCCTGTGAATATGCGGGTCGGACCGGGCACCCAATATGACGTCGAATGGGTTTATGTCCGGCCCAGGATTCCGCTTGAAATCTACCAGGAATATGGAAACTGGCGGCGCGTGCGAGATTGGCAGGGAACATCCGGCTGGGTCTTCGGTCCGCTTCTTTCGGGGCGAAGGACCGCTGTAACCGCCCCATGGAGCAAGGACAAGATCGCGCTGCGCCGGAAGCCTTCGGTTTCCAGCCTCGTCACCGCCTGGCTGGCGCCGGAAGTAATTGTCGAACTGGTGCGCTGCGACGGGCAATGGTGCAGGGTCGCGGTCAAGTCGCTGGCAGGTTTCGTCAGGCAAACCCGCCTTTGGGGCATCTATCCTAACGAAACACTCTAACAGCAGCACTCGTCAGAAGGCTGCTGCTGGTCGGCCGGTGATGGCATTTCGCGTCGCCTTCAGCCAAATCAAACCTCGCGAGAAGAACGCCGAGTTGAGGGCGTTCCGCACAACTATGGCTGACATCTGGCCGGCGATAGCGCCCCTCCCACCTGTCGCGAGCCTTCGCGACGGCCTGCCCGACTATTCCGGCGGCCGTCGAGCAATGGACTTCCTCAAGTCAGCCGTCTCCCAACACTACCTCCGCGGGCAGGTTCCAAACGTCATTCGGCAGCTTCGACCGATCTCGATGCCGCCACGATCCGCGCGGCACAATATTTGAACTCGGGGATCTTGCCGTAAGGATCGAGCATAGGATTGGTAAGCATGTTGGCCGGGCTCTCATTAAAGCAGAACGGCATGAACACCATGCCATCGGCGACCTCTCGATCGGCCCGCAGAATGGCTTCGACAATGCCGCGCCGCGTCTCCACGTTGATCACGTCTCCCTGCGCCAGGCCGCGGCGCTTGATCTCGTAGGGATTCATTGCAGCAATGCCGTAGGGCTCGATCGCGTTGAGCACCCCGGCGCGGCGTGTCATGGCGCCCGTGTGCCAGTGCTCCAGCAGGCGCCCGGTGGTTAGCACCAGAGGATATTCGTCGTCGGGCACCTCGTCGGGAGGCAGGAGGTCGGCGGGCACGATGCGCCCGCGGCCATCCGCGGTCGGAAACCCGGTGGTGAAGACGATCTCGTTGCCAGGAACATCAGGACCATCGGCAGGATAGACGACGGACTCCTCGCGTTCGATGCGCTCCCAGGAAATGTGCTTCAGCGACGGCATTACTTGCGCCATTTCGCCGAAGACGTCCGAAACGTGCCCGTAGTTCCAGTCCAGCCCCATGCGTCTGGCAAGCTCGATGATGAGATCGAGATCCTGCCGCGCCTCGCCCGGCAGGTTGACGGCCGGCCGGCCGATCTGCACCTGCCGATTGGTATTGGTGTAAGTGCCGAGCTTCTCAGCATGCGCGGAGGCAGGGAGCACCACGTCGGCATGCCACGCTGTTTCGGTCAGGAAGATGTCCTGAACAACCAGATGCTCTAGCTTGGCGAGTGCGGCGCGCGCATGGCTCTGGTCGGGATCGGACATGGCCGGGTTCTCGCCCATGATGTACATGCCCCGGATCTCGCCGTCATGGATCGCGTCGACGATCTCGACGACGGTCAAGCCGCGTTTGGGGTCGAGCGTCTGGCCCCAGAAATTCTCGTACTGGCCGCGGATATCGGCATTCTCCACCGATTTGTAGTCGGGGAAATACATCGGGATGAGGCCCGCGTCCGAGGCGCCCTGGACATTGTTCTGGCCGCGCAGCGGATGCAGGCCTGTGCCGGCGCGCCCGACATGCCCCGTGATCAGCGCCAGCGCGATCAGGCAGCGCGAATTGTCCGTGCCGTGGGTGTGCTGCGAAATGCCCATGCCCCAAAAAATCATCGAGCGCTCCGCCTTGGCATAGGTGCGCGCCACCTCGCGCAGTACACCGGCCTCGATGCCGCAGACGGGAGCCATCGCCTCGGGCGAAAAATCCTTCACCTTGGCCTTCAATGCCTCGAAGCCGGAGACATTGGCCTGGATGTACTGCTCGTCATAGAGCCTCTCTTCTATGATGACGTGCAGCAGCGCGTTGAGCATCGCCACGTCGCTGCCCGGCTTGAAGCGCAGCGCATAACTGGCGTGGCGCATCAGTTCCTGGCCGCGTGGATCCATCACGATCAGCTTGGTGCCGAGCTTTGCCGCTTGCTTGAAATAGGTGGCGGCCACTGGATGGTTTGTCGCCGGCCGCGCCCCGATGATGATCACGCATTCGGCCTTCATGGCGTCCATGAAAGGCGCCGAGACCGCGCCAGAGCCAACGCCCTCCATCAGAGCGGCCACGGAAGAGGCGTGGCAGAGCCGGGTGCAGTGGTCGATATTGTTGGTGCCGAAACCCTGCCGGACGAATTTCTGGAAGAGATAGGCCTCCTCGTTCGACCCCTTTGCCGAGCCGAAGCCAGCCAGCGCCTTGCCACCATGCTGGTCGCGGATGCGTTTCAGCCCGCTGGCAGCGCGCTCCAGCGCCTCTTCCCAGCTGGCCTCACGGAACACTGTCAGCGGGTCGACATTGCGCAGATCAATGTCGCCGGCCTTCGGCGCGTCGTCGCGCCGGATCAGCGGCTTCGTCAGCCGTTCGGGCGACATCACATAGTCGAAGCCAAAGCGCCCCTTGACGCAGAGCCGGTTCTCGTTCGCCGGACCGTTGCGGCCGTCAACCTGGACGATTTTATTGTCCTTGACGGCGACCTGCGTCTGGCAGCCAACGCCGCAAAACGGGCAAACCGTATCGACGACCTTGTCGAACGCCTGGACGACACGCGTCTTGCCGGTCTCGTCCATCAGCGATTTCTCGTAGAGCGCACCAGTCGGGCAAGCCTGGACGCATTCGCCACAGGTGACGCAGGTCGACAGGCCCATCGGATCGTGCATATCGAAGACAGGAATCGAGTGATTGCCGCGCTCGGCCATGCCGATCACGTCGTTGACCTGCACCTCGCGGCAGGCGCGCACGCAAGCGCCGCAGGTGATGCACGCGTCGAGATTGACGGCAATGGCCGGATTGGTGATGTCGAATTCTGGCGCTAGCCCCTCCTCGGTGAACTTGGAACGGTATCGGCTGCCCGAAATCCCCATCGAACCGGCCCATTGCCAGAATGCCGACTGGTTGTCTGGACCGTCGCTCGCCGGTCGCATGTTGCTTGCGAGAAGCTCGAATACCATCTCGCGCGATTTGCGGGCGCGTTCGGTATCGGTTTTCACGACCATGCCGGCGGAAGGCTGGCGAACGCAGGAGGCAGCCAGCACGCGCTCGCCTTCGATGTCGACCATGCAGGCGCGGCAATTGCCGTCGGGACGATAGCCCGGCATGTCGACATGGCACAGATGCGGAATCTTTGTTCCCTGGCGCTTGGCGACATCCCAGATAGTCTCGCCAGGGGCGGCGCTCACGGTTTGCCCATTGAGGGTGAATACCACGCTCTCGGCCATCAGAGGTCACTCCGGAAATGCGTCAGCAGATGGTTGATCGGATTGGGCGCCGCCTGGCCCAGGCCGCAGATCGACGAATCGCGCATCACGGCTTCGAGGTCGCGAATCTTATCTTCCGGCATCGGGCCCTGCTCCTGCAAGATAGCCACCAACTTTTCGGTTCCCTCGCGACAAGGCGTGCACTTCCCGCAGCTCTCATGTTTGAAGAATTTCATGAGGTTGAGCGTGACCTGCTTTATATTGTCGGCCCGCGAGAACACGACTATAGCATGGGAGCCGACGAAGGCGTCCTGCTTGGCCAGATCGCCGCCGAAATCGAGCGGAATGTCCCCCAGTGCTGCTGGCAGGATGCCGCCTGAGGCGCCACCCGGCAAATAGGCCTTGAACTCATGACCGTCCGCCATACCGCCGCAATAGTCGTCGATCAATTCGCGTACCGTGACGCCGGCCGGCGCCAGCTTGACGCCGGGATTTTTCACCCGGCCGGATACGGACCATGAGCGGATGCCAGGGTGGCCGGGCCTGCCCTGCGCAGCGAACCATTGCGCGCCCTTTTCGACGATGTCGCGGATCCACCAGAGCGTCTCGACATTATGGTTGAGCGTCGGTCGTCCGAACAGGCCGACCTCGGCGATGTAGGGGGGGCGGTGGCGCGGCATGCCGCGCTTGCCCTCGATGCTTTCCAGCATCGCACTCTCCTCGCCGCAGATATACGCACCAGCGCCGCGGCGGAGCTCGATGAAGCCCGGCTTGACGATGCCGGTGGCCTCGAGTGCGGCGATCTCCTGACGAAGAATGGCGAGCACCGCAGGGTATTCGTCACGCATGTAAAGATAGATCCGTTCCGCCTCGACGGCGTGCGCCGCGATCAATGCACCCTCAAAGGCACGGTGCGGATCTCGCTCGAGATAGATGCGGTCCTTGAAGGTGCCGGGCTCCCCCTCGTCGCCATTGATCGACATCAGACGCGGGCCCGGATAGGAACGCACGAACTGCCACTTCTTGCCAGCGGGAAAGCCCGCACCGCCCAGACCCCTCAAGCCTGCATCGCCCAGGGTGGCGATGAGCTCGTCCGTGGTCAGCGCCCCAATCCGTACCCGCTGCAAAAGCTGGTAGCCGCCCGCCTGCCGATACGCCTCCAGCCCGACATAATCGGGCAGGCTCACACCGGTCTCCGCTGCCGCGGCCATGCGCCTCAGGCCCTCGGCGGTTGCCTGGTCGACCTCGCGATCACCGATACGCGCGGCAGGCGCGCCAGCGCAACGGCCCATGCAGGGCGCACGCATGACCCTGATCGCCGCTGGATCGGCGCCCGCTTGCAATTCGGCCAGGAGCGTGTCGGCGCCCGCCAGCATGCAACTCACTGAATCGCACACGCGGATTGTCAACGGCGCCGGCGGGATCTCGCCTTCCTTCACAACGTCGAAATGGTCGTAGAAGGTCGCCACCTCGTAGACCTCGGCCTGCGACAAGCGCATATCTTGCGCCAGCGCCCGCAAATGCCGCGCCGACAGGCAGCCATATCGGTCCTGGATCAGATGAAGGAATTCGATCAGCAAGTCGCGCCGTCGCTGGCGCGCGCCCAGGAGCGCCTGGACCTCGGCGAGCGCGGCGTCATCCAGCGGCCTGCCCTTTGGTCCGCGATCACGCGGCCGTCGTTCCTGGATCGTCATGTGCTCACCTCCCCGAGTGAAACGCCCTTACCTCTTAACGATACCCCGCGGACCAGGATGTCGACTATGAGGCACGACATGTCCCCTGCACGACCAGCGCAAGCATTGCCTCGCAAATCTTGGGGCCGCCGCCGACGGGGTGCAACTCGTCACATCGTCGCGGGCTGCGTCTTTTCGATCATGAACACGACGCGATCGCCGTCGCGCTCCGTCGCTTCAAGTCGCTCGCCCATCTCGTTGAGCAGATTGGGGATATCGATGACCGCCAGCGGGTCCGTGCAGTGAACCTCGAGCCGCTCGCCTGGCCTCAAGGCTTTCAACGCCTTGCGGGTCTTGAGCGCGGGCAAAGGGCACTTAAGCCCGGTCAGATCCAGCTTCGCCGTGGTTATCATGGTCGGCATGATGCCCGACGGGACCTGGCCGCGTCAATCGAGCCTGGGTTGCGGCTCTCGTTTCGAGGACGCGATCCGACGGCGCTCACATAAGACTGGAATAGGGGAGGAACTGGACCGTGTGACCTGGCTCGACACGGACTATCTCCTCTCCCAACTCGACGAGACCGTCGGTCGCGACCAGGGATGACAACAGTCCTGCGCCTTCCCTGGGAAACTTCGTCGCTTCGTAGCATCCATCCGCGGCCGCGCGTACGCTTGCTCGCACATACTCGCGCCGTCCCTGCTTTTTGCTATAGGAAAAGGCGGCCCGCATAGCGATCGGGGTCGGTGGTTGCTGGAGGGCCCCCGCAAGGGCGAGGATTGCCGGGCGGGCAATATGCGCGAAGGTGACGAAGCTCGCCACCGGATTGCCAGGAAGTCCGATCAGCGGGGTTCCATCGATCACCCCCATGGCGACCGGCCGGCCCGGCTTGATCGCGACGCGCCAGAACACCAGGGTTCCGGCACTCTCGACGGCGGCCTTCACGCAATCTGCCTCGCCCGTCGACACACCGCCCGAAGTCAGGATCAGGTCATGGCTCAATGCCGCTTCGCTCAGCTTTTCAGCGATCAGGCTACTATCGTCCACGAGGATACCGAGATCGGTGATGTCGCAGCAGAGTCGAGCGAGCATCGCCGTCAGCATGAAACGGTTGGAGTCGAAAAGCTGCGCCTGTCCGCGCATGTCTCCCGGCGCGACGATTTCGTCTCCGGTCGAGAACACTGCGACGCGTATCCTGCGCCTAACCTGGAGTTCCGTGAACCCCAATGCGGCGGCGAGCGCGATATCTTGCGGCCGCATCCGATGGCCCGCCGGGAGGACGGTCTCGCCCAATGCGACATCTTCACCCGCAGGGCGCACATTGGCACCCTTTTTCAGGCCGGGCGGGAGAAGGATCCTGCCGGAGCCGTCGATGCTCACGTCTTCCTGCATGAACACCGTGTCGGCCCCGTCGGGCATTGGAGCGCCAGTGAAGATGCGTACCGTCTGGCCCGGCCGCACAGGTTCATTCGCCGCCATGCCGGCCTGAACCCTCCCGGCAACGGCGAATGCCGTCTCGACGGTCTGCGGCAGATCTGCCCCTCGCACGGCGTAGCCGTCGACCGCGGAATTGGTGAAGGGCGGCAGCGCCAGCGATGCCACCATCTCTTTTGCCAGGACGCGCCCATCCGCCAGCAAGAGCGGGACCGTCTCGACCTCCTCTACGGCGCTGAGTTTCGAGGCGATCAGCGCGGCAGTCTCGTCGATGGGCCGCATCTGTCCGCCGAAAGCGAAGCAGTCATCCGAGATTTGCGCCATTTATATTCCCACTCTACGAGCGTGTCGGCTTCTTCGTAATCGCATCAATCCGGCTTTTTTTAATCAGCTTCGGTTGAACAGCCTGTAAGATACGGCAAGCTAGCGCAGGCGCGAGCCAGAATACGACGTCAGGAGACTGCCATGCCTTTGATGCTACGCCAACCGGAACACGCTATCATCACACCCGATCCGCAAGACCAACGGCTGACGGAGCTGGTTGCGGGCGTCGACCATACAGGCGCGGCGGTAGAGGTCCGCGTACCGATCGAACGTGCCCTGACGCTCTATCTCAACGCTCAGGAGATCGTCACGATGATGACGGTCAACGACTACCCTGAATATCTTGCGCTCGGCTATCTGCTGAACCAGAACATGCTTCTGCCCACCGATGTGGTGACGGACGTCGAGTATGACGAGGACCTCCAGGTCGTGGTCGTTCGCACCGAGCGCAACACCGACTACGAGCAGAAGCTCAGAAAGCGAACGCAGACTTCGGGTTGCGCCCAAGGCACTGCCTTCGGCGACGTGCTGGAGGCGATCGAGGACATCACGCTCCCGCCCGCTGAGCTTCGCACCTCCTGGCTCTACGAGCTGACGCACAAAATCAACACCACGCCGTCGCTCTATCTGGAAGCAGGCGCCATCCATGGCTGCGTCCTTTGCAGGAAGGGCACGCCAATCTGCTATATGGAAGACGTCGGCCGCCATAACGCTGTCGACAAGATCGCCGGCTGGATGTACCGCCACGCCATCGATCCGGGGGACAAGATCATGTACACGACCGGGCGGCTGACCTCCGAGATGACGATCAAGACGGTTCGGATGGGCATTCCCATCCTGGTTTCGCGTTCCGGCTTCACCGCCTGGGGTGTGGCGCTGGCCCGCCAAGTGGGGCTGACGCTGGTCGGCCGGGCGCGCGGCAAGCGCTTCACCGCACTTTCGGGCCAGGAGCGGATCGTCTTCGACCAGGATATCGCTTCGGTCGATGAGGAAGCGCCGCGCCACCGCCGCAAGGGTGCCGAGCATGACGACTGAGCGGCCCATGACGCTGGGCGTCGTGCTCGCCGGCGGTCTGGGTCGGCGCATGGGCGGCGGGGACAAGCCGACGCGCGTGATCGGCGGACGCACGATGCTCGAGCATGTCATCGAACGGCTAGGACCTCAATGCGACGGGCTCGTGCTTAGTGCCAATGGCGACCCCGTTCGTTTCGCCCGTTTTGGCCTGCCCGTCGTCGCCGACACGATCGAGGGTTATCCGGGGCCGCTCGCCGGCATGCTCGCCGCGCTCGATTGGACGGCGGACAACAGGCCCGACGTCGAGTGGGTGGTCAGCGCCGCCGGTGATTGTCCTTTCCTGCCGCGCGACCTCGTTGCACGCCTCCAGCGGGCGCGCATGACCGAGGGGGCGGATTTGGCGGTGGCGGCATCCGGTGGTCAGGCGCATCCGGTCATCGGGCTCTGGAAAGTCGCCCTGCGGGACGAATTGCGGCATGCGTTGACCAACGAGAGCCTGCGCAAGATCGACCGGTGGACCAGTCGCTACGGCCTTGCCACCGTATCCTGGCCGGCAGAGCCGGTGGACCCGTTCTTCAACGCCAACACAGTCGAGGACCTCGCCGAAGCCGAGCGGCTGGCCGCGTTGCTTGCCGCTAACCCGGCCGGCTGAACCCCGCGCGCTCCAGCGCCGAATGCACCTCGTCGGCCTGGAGGACTTCGAGGAACGCGTGCACCGCGGGCCGATCCTTTCGCGCGCAAACCAGCGCGAAGTCGTAGTGCTCTTCGGTCAACGGGATAAGACCGAGCCCGGCCGCACGCGCGACCGGCGCAATGGTGACGCCCCAGTCAGCGCGCTTCTGTGCCACAGCCGCGGCCACGGCATTGTGTGTGCGCGGCTGGTTCCAGTAGCCGTCCGGGCGTTCCGCGCCGAGGAGTTGGTCGATCAGGATACGCGTTCCCGAGCCTTGGTTGCGGTTGACCATCATGCAATCGGGATCGGCGAGCGCGGCACGGACCGCATCCTCCGCGCCGAGGCCCTCGAAGCGCTCGTCCCCTCGGCGGAACACCAAACCTTGCATGCGGCGCCAGCCTGGCACGAGTTCGAGACCGTCACCGAGGAAGGGCGCGTTGTAGTTCCGCGTCTTCGGGTCGAAGAGATGGATGGGAGCGAGATCGCACTCGCCGCGCTTGGCCGCCGCAAGACCGCCCAGGCTTCCCACAGACAGCGAGCGCACCGAAATACCGCGACGCGAAAGTTCGCCAACGACCAGATCGAGGCCGACGCAATGACTGCCGATGACGACGAGGTCGGGAACGCGGACCCGCGGCGTGAACAGCGTCACCGGCACGTCGGCACCGGCAGGCACGTGATCGGCCAGGGCCTCGATGCGGATGAAGCCATCCGCCTGGGTAAAGGATGTTATCGCTCCCGAGCCCTTACCAGTCGGATAGGCCGTCAATCCTCCCTGCCCTTGCACAAGGGAGACCATCGCGAATTCGGTCCGTCCGAGTTCTGAAGGAACCCGCAACGGAAGGCTTGCGGTGACCTGAGCATCGACGCGCGGCGGCAGCCCCGCCATGCGCCGCAGGGCGGGTACCACCATGTCATGGAAGGTGAACATGGCCGAGGTCGGAAATCCCGGCAGGACGATGACCGGCTTGCCCCCGCACACCGCAAGGCAAAGCGGCTTTCCGGGCTTCAGCGCCACGCCGTGGGCGATGATGCCGGGTTTGCCCAGTCGGCCGATAATGCGATGCGTGACATCCCCTGCCCCTTTGGACGTGCCGCCCGACAGGATCATTACGTCGTGGGCGGCGAGCGCCTCGCGCATAGCCGTCTCAAGCGTTGCCTCGTCGTCCGGGAAGGCGCCGAGAAAATGCGCTTCGCCGCCATTTTCAGTGACAGCCGCAGCGATGATCGGCCCGTTGGCGTCATAGATGCCGGCCGCCCGCAGCGGCTCGCCCGGCTGAACGAGTTCATCGCCAGTGGAGAGCACGGCCACGCGTGGCCTGCGCGCCACGGCCACTTGTGCGATTCCGCACGCGGCGAGCATGCCGATTTCGCGCGAGCCGATTTGCGTTCCGGTGCGCAGCACGACCTCTCCTCGCGCCATGTCGGATCCTGCATTGGAGACAAACTGGCCGGGCGAGATGCCGCGCCCCACCTCGATGGCACTCAATCCCACCGGATGCGTATGCTCCACCATGATGATGGCGTCCGCGCCACGCGGCAGCGGCCCGCCGGTTGCGATGGGCGTGGCGGTTCCGGTCAGAACGGGGAGTTGCGGAACCGTGCCGCAGGCAATCGCTTCCGCATTCAGCTCAAGCCGAACGGGACGGGTTTCAGAGGCGGCAGCCAGATCGGCCGCACGTACCGCGAAGCCATCGACATTGGAGCGGTCGAAGGGCGGCACGTCGACCGGCGCCGCCACGTCCTCGGCAAGAACCAGCCCGAGCGCGTCGGCCAGCGTCCGCGTCTCGGTCGGCAACGGGCGGGGAAACAGCGCTGCCTCGAAGCGAGCCAGCGCAGCTTCGCGCGACAATATCGTCAGGAACTGCTCCTGCCCGCTGTTCTGCCGGGCCGATGATGGAGAATTCGTCATAGCGGCTCACTCGATCAAAAGTTGCGGAGCGGAAAGGCGGAGACGGGCGTACCGGCGGCATACCCTTCGCTATCGCCCGGGACCGCAAGCCAGGCGTCGGCAAGCCGCATCGCGTCCAGCGAAAAGTCGCCGACCGCGAGCGGCGTCCACATGTCCCTTTCCTTCCCGAGCAGAACGAGCTCGTAAAGTCCGACCGCGGATGAGATTTTCCGCGAGAGCGGCAAGATGATGCCGGGCCGTTCAGATCTGCCCGACAGGCGGTCCAGGACTGGCTGGACAAGCGCAAGGAACCCGGCGAAAGCTTGGTGCGGCGATCCGGCCAATGCGACCACCGGTGTCTTGCCGAGCCGGCCTATTGCCGTTGTCCCCCCGGGCCGTAAGGCAATGCCGTGCCCAATCAACACCCCGCGCCGCGCCAGAGCCTCGGCGGTCACGTCGGCGTGGCCGTCACCAGTACCGCCGATCAGGAGCAGAAAATCGCAGGCCTCGCCGTCAAGAGCGACAATGATCGATGCCGCGTCGCGCTCTACGGTCTCTATACCGACGATCGAAACGCCCGAGGCACTCAGGCTCTCGACCACGAGCCGCATGGAGAATGTCTCGTGGCTGTCGGCAGCGACATCGATCACGCGCACGCGCGGGCTCCGTATGGCAAGCTGGCTCAGTCCCACTTTGCGGGCGACCAGCAGGTCGGCGACGCCGATCGCCTTTCCCTCAAGCATTGGCGGGCGGGCCGCCGCCATATCCTCGCCCGCCCGGCGCACACCCTGACCGGGCACCGCTTCAGCTGCTGCTTGGATCATCGGTCCACTGCAATCGACGAGGCCGGCCTGCAGCACACAGTCGCGATCTTCAGGCATGGCCTCACCCGTCTCGACCCAGATCGGCGCGACCGGCAAAACTAAGGGCGAATAGGCTGATGCCCCCATGAGGTCGAGGGCGCGACACGCCCAGCCGTCGACGGCAGCGATGTCTCGCACAGGCTGAGCCGGCACGACAGGCGGCATCCCGGCAGCGACATAGCCCAAGGCTTGTTCAGGCGGCACCAAGCGGGGGGTGACGGGCATTACACCATCGAGCAGCGCGTCGAGCGCCGCTTCCAGGGGAGTCAGCGGGCCCGTCGAAGAAAACGTTCTCGTCATGGCGCGATATTGAAGCAGACGCGAGCCTGTTTGCAACCAGCTTCAGGAACGCCCGCGCTGCGCGTTCGGGAAGAAGAGCTGCTGGCCGTCGATCTTGTACTCTCCGATCGCCTTCTGGCCTTCCGGAGAAATCAGCCAATCGATGAAGCGCTGGCCGGCCTCCACTTTGACGCTTGGATGCTTGTGAGGATTCACCAGCATCACGCCATACTGATTGAACAGCCGCTTGTCACCCTCGACGGCGATGTCCAACTCGCCACGATTCTTGAATGACAGCCAAGTGCCACGATCGGAAAGCGTATAGGCGTTCATGGCTGCCGCGGCGTTGAGCGCCGCCCCCATGCCCTGCCCGATCTCCTTGTACCACGGGCCCCTGGCCGCCTCGATGTCGATGCCGGCCGTCTTCCACAGACCCAATTCGGCCGAATGGGTGCCGGACCTGTCACCACGCGACACGAAGGCCGCCTTCTTGGCTTTGATGGCGATCAGCGCGGCTGCGATGTCCTTGGTCCCGCTGACGCCCGCCGGGTCGCTCTTGGGGCCAACGAGGACGAAGTCGTTGTACATCACGTCGAAGCGCTTCACCCCGAAGCCTTCCTCGATGAACTTCTCCTCCTGCGCCTTGGCATGGACGAAGACCACGTCGGCATCGCCACGCCGACCGGTGTCGAGCGCCTGACCGGTGCCCTGAGCGACAATCTTCACGCCGATGCCGGTTTTCTTCTCGAACAGCGGCAGGATGTGATCGAACAGGCCGGAATCCTGGGTCGAGGTCGTCGACGCCACGACTATCGACTGGTCCTGGGCAGGCGCGCCGCCTGCTAGCATCAGAAGCACCACAAGCGCAGAGAATATTCGGCGGGTCAGCATCTCAATCTCGGTCCAGTTGATCAAAGCACGAGCTCGCCGCGCACGAAGGCAGCGGCTTGCGGGGTCGCGGGGCGGTCAAGGAAGTCGTCGGCGTCGGCATGCTCGCAAACGCGCCCCCGGAGCAGAAAGACGACGTCTGCCGCGATCCTGCGCACTTGGCCGAGATGGTGCGACGCCATGATGATTTTCGTGCCCGATTGGGCAGCCGTGATGATGATCTGCTCGACAAAACGCGTCGCCGCCGGATCGAGGCTGGCTGTCGGCTCGTCGAGCAGCAGGATTTCGGGCTGGCGCGCCAGGGCCCGGGCGAGGGCCAGCCGCTGCTGCTCGCCACCGGAGAGATGCCGTGCCGGACGTGCCGCGAGATCGAGAAGACCGACGCGCTCGAGCAGTTCCTCCACGCGCGGGGCCCGGAGCCGACGCGGACAGCCGGCTTGAGCCAGTGCATAGGCGACATTCGCGGCCGTCGAGCGGCGCAGCATCACCGGCTTCTGGAACAGGATTGCACGCCGTGTCGGCGGGGAAAACGTTCGTCCCCCCCAAGTCAGGGTTCCAGCAGAAGGTGCAACAAGCCCCATGCAGAGCCGCAGCAGGGAGGTTTTGCCCGACCCGTTCGGGCCGACGACCAGAGTCGGCGCGCGCGGCCCGATTGTCAGGTTCACCCGGTCCAGGATGGTCGTCGCACCGGCGACCAGCGACACGTCATCGAAGACAAGTGGAAGATCGCTCTGAGCAGCCCGCATCCCTAACCAGCCCGTTGCTCGGACCAAACTCGCACGCCCCAGGCGGCGGCGTTGATCAGCAAGATGAGGAAAATCAGCATCAGGCCGAGCCCCATGGCGAGCGGCAGATTTCCCTTCGAGGTTTCAAGTGCGATTGCCGTCGTCATGGTGCGGGTGAAGCCATCAATGTTGCCGCCGACGATCATCACGGTGCCGACCTCGGCCGCCGCCCTGCCGAAACCCGCGAGCAGAGCCGTGACGAGGCTGAAGCGGCCGTCCCACAAAAGCGTGGCGACCAGGCTCGCCGGCCCGACCTGCATCGCAGTCAGTTCCTCACGGTACTCGCGCCACAGATCCTCGACCGTCTGGCGAGTCAGCGCGGCAATGATGGGCAGCACCAATAGCGCCTGTGCGATGACCATGGCGGCGGGTGTGAACAAGAGGCCGAATTCACCCAGCGGCCCGGATCGCGATAGCAGCAGATAGACCGTCAGCCCGACCACCACCGGCGGCAGGCCCATGAAACCGTTCAGCAGCACGACGATCGCCGAACGACCGGGAAAGCGCACCAGCGCGATAATTGCGCCCAGCGGAAGGCCGGCGATCATGGCGATCGCGACAGCCAAAAGGCTCACGGCGAGCGACAGGCGCACGATGGCAAACAGCGTGGCGTCGCCGCTCGCGATCAGTTGCCATGCGCCTAGCCCTTCCGACATTGCTCCTCGCAGTCCTGTCCCGTGTCAATGTCCTGCAACTCCTCCGTCACTGTCAAATCCTTGAACCTGAACAGGAATATGCATATCAGTGCAGGATGGATTTGCTGACGACGTCCGAAGCCGCCGACTATCTGCGCATTGGTGAGCGCAAGCTTTATGAGCTGATTGCGGAGGAGCGTGTCCCGTGCAGCAAGGTGGCGGGCAAGTGGCTGTTTCCTCGGCATGAACTCGACCGTTGGGTCATGTCGGGGTTGATCCGGCCTGCAGGAATGACGCAATCCGAGCCGCCGCCGATCGTCGGTGGCAGCCAGGACGACCTGCTCGAATGGGCTCTCCGCCAATCAGCCTCCGGCCTGGCCTTTCTGACGGAAGGCACGGAAGCCGGCGTGACACGCCTGCTGCGCGGCGAGGTGTCTGTCGCCGCGATTCATTTCCACAGCCCCGACCCGGACCCGAATGTCGCCGCGATTGCGACTAGGCCGCGGCTTTATGATGCGGTGCTGGTCGGATTCGCCCGCCGCGAGCAAGGCCTGCTGCTCGCGCCAGGCAATCCAAAATCGCTCAACAACCTGACCGACGTACTTGCGACCGGCGCACGCATCGCGGTTCGTCAACGCGGCGCAGGCGCGGACATGCTGCTCACGCAATTGCTGGCGGACTCCGGCGCGAAAAAGGACGACGTCAATCGGTTGGAGCCGCCCTGCCTGACCGGACCCGATCTCGCGGCTGCCGTGCGCATTGGTAGGGCCGATTGCGGAATTGCCACGCGCGCGGCCGCCCGCGCCGCTGGCCTCGATTTCGTTCCATTGGCCTGGGAAAGCTTCGATCTCCTGATGCGGCAGCGGACCTACTTCCAGCAACCGATCCAGGCGCTCCTGCGTTTGCTAGGGCAGGAAATCTTCGCCAGCCGCGCCGCCGAGCTTGGCGGATACGATCCATCGCCCGCCGGGCAGATACGGTTCTTCAAGTAGCAGCCGACCCCGATCAAGCCGCAGCTCTCATCCAAGATCGATCTCGCCCTCCACGACATGGCGCAAGCCTGCCGGCTCCGAGGTGATGACGGCCCTCACGGTCAGTCGGCCCTGTCCTTTCAGGCCCTTCTCCGCCACGGCTTTCTCGATTGCCTGCTGCGAAGTCACGCCGACCTGCTTCAGGAACTTGCGCATGGAGACGTTGAAGGGATCGGTTTCCATATTCTGGGTCATATGATTGCCTCGAACGGTGTGGACGATATGGCCGGTCCGGCAAGCTTGGTGCCCGCAACGGCGGCGCTGCGCCAACGGAGCACGGAATGGCCCGGGGTGCAATGAGGACGACGCTCGCACTATGTCTGACGCGGTCCGTTCCTCTGTGGCGTAACAACGCGTGGTGCCGAGATTCCTGGTCATGCCGGAGCGCCGCGGGCGATTGCCGTGACGGCCGATGGGCAAACGGCGATCACCGGTGGTTTCGCAGCAAGTGGCAACTGATGAAGGGCATGATGGGATGGGCTGTTTTTCGCCCGTCAGCGCGCCCTAAGCAATCCTGGTACCACTACGAGCATCGAACAGATGCACCTTGGATACCATGATCTCCAACCCAACCTCTTGATCAAGTTTGAAGGGCGGCTGATCCCGCACCTCGGCCACGAGGTCGACTCCACCTGCACTTAATGTAAGCTCCTGGGCCTCACCGGTCGGCTCGACCACTTGCACCCTCGCCTGAGAGTGGTTGCCACCAACCGAAATGTGCTGCGGACGAATCCCATAAACTACCCCATCCTTGTCGCCCATCCGAGCATCCGCCGGCAAGGGTAAGCGCAAGCCCTGATCGGCGACGAATGCGCCGTTGTCGATGCGGCCCTCGATCAGGTTCATTTCCGGCGAGCCGATAAAGCTTGCGACGAACAGATTGACTGGGTTCTCGTAGAGCTCGGAGGGGCGGCCGATCTGTTCGATCCGGCCTTTGTTCAACACCACGATGCGGTCGGCGAGCGTCATCGCCTCGGTCTGGTCATGCGTGACATAGATGCTTGTTCGGCCGAGCCGTTGGTGAAGCTTCTTGATTTCGGCGCGCATCTTGACACGCAACTTGGCATCGAGGTTGCTGAGCGGCTCATCAAACAGGAAAGCGGCTGGATCGCGCACGATGGCGCGGCCCATGGCGACACGTTGGCGCTGGCCGCCGGACAACTGCCGCGGCATGCGGCCAAGCAGATCCTGCAGGCCAAGGATTTCGGCCGCCGCCTTGACCCTCGAGACAATCTCTTCCCTAGGGACCTTCGCCAGTCGAAGCGCGAAGCTCATATTGTCGGCCACGCTCATATGCGGATAGAGCGCGTAGCTCTGGAAGACCATGGCTATGTCGCGCGACTTGGCCGGCATCTCGTCGACGACACGCCCGCCGATGCGGATCTCGCCGGTCGTCTGCTCTTCCAGCCCGGCGATCATGCGTAGCAGCGTTGACTTGCCGCAGCCTGACGGACCGACCAGCACCACGAACTCGCCACTGGCGATCTCGATATTGACATCGCGCAAAACTTCCACGGCGCCGAAGCTCTTGCCGAGCTGTTCTATCTCAATTGCAGACACCTATTGTCCTCCCGTCCGGCACCACTCATTTTTGTTGAGCATGCCGCCATGCTCGGTATTCGGCCTCGCCCTCGGGGCTCAACGGATAGTATTTCCGCAGGTCTCCCCCTTGCGCCAGGCGCGAGCGCGAAAACTCTTCCCACTCAATATGCGCGCCGGCGAGCTCGACCAATTTTGGAGCAAGGGCGACCGGCACGACGACCACGCCGTCATCGTCGGCGACGATGATATCGCCAGGGATGACCAGCACGTTCGAGCAGGCGATGGGAACGTTGACGGCGAACGGCACGATGTTGGTTTGGGCGTGGAAATTCGGCGTGACGTCCCTCACCCAGATGCCGATGTCCAAAGCCGCCGCCTGGGCGGAATCGCGGATGCAGCCGTCGACAACCACGCCGGCCCCGCCGCGCCCGGCGAAATAGGTCAGCATCATCTCGCCGAAGATGCCGCTTCCCAGATCGCCGCGCGCATCGACCACCACCATGTCGCCCGGCTGCGTGGGATAGAGCACGTGACGGTGTAACTGCCGCTCCGGCTCCTCATATTCGGTCTCGTTGTAGAGATCCTCGCGCTTCGGCATGCACTGGAGCGTGAGAGCAGGCCCCGCCGCCGTGCGGCCCAGCCTCAATGGACGCGGGCCCCGTATCTGCGGGTCGCGAACGCCCATCTTGTGGTAGAGTTCGCTGGCCAGCGTCGCCGAGCCGATCGCCGCAAGCGCATCGACCAATTGTCTCGGCGGCCGCGAAATGTCCGATATCGCCGGTATCTGATCAGCTGCCATTCCGTATCCTCCGATTGCGCGGCGAGGTCCCTGACCCCACCGATCGTCACTCAGTTGCGTATCCCGTCGTCGAAGCCGTCGAGCGTTCTGGGTGCATGTCCGCCATTCAGCCGCGGACGGCACCGGTGGTGAGACCCTTGACCAGCAGCCCCTGGGCAAACCAGACAAACACCAGGGTCGGGATGACCATCAGGACGCCGGCTGCCGACATCGCGCCCCAGTCGATGCCGAATTGCGAGACGAAGTTGGTGAGCCCGACCGGCAGAGTCTGCGCGGCCTTGCTGGAGGTCAGGGTCAGGGCAAGCAGCAGGTCGTTCCAGGTGAAGAGGAAGGTGATGACCGCGCTGGCGCCAATACCAGGAGCAATCAGCGGCGTCACGATCTGGACCAGCGTGCGCACCGTGCCGGCGCCGTCCGACTGGGCAGCCTCCTCGATCTCTTTCGGCACGTCCTGGATGAAGCCCAGAAGCAGCCAGATGGCGACAGGCAGTTTGGCCGCCGTATGGCTCAGGATCAGCGCCCAGATGGTGTCGAGAATGCCCATGGCGGCAAACACGGCAAAGAGCGGAATGGCAAGCGCTATGACCGGGATCATGCGCATGATCAAAAGCATCCCGAAAATCAGCATGGCGCCCGGCATCCTGAAACGCGACAAGGCATAGGCGCAAGGAATGGCCAGCAGATGGACGAGGATGACCGTCGCCGCCGAGACGATGACGGTGTTCCAGACATAGTCCATCGTGTCGTACTCCGCGAAAACGGAGACGTATTGTGTTAGCGTCGCGGTCTCGGGAATGATGTGCACCGGCACCGAGAAGATGTCGGCCGAACTGCGGATCGACGTTAGGAACAGCCATACCAGCGGAAAGACGGTGAACGCGACGGTCAGGGCCAGCGCCATATACTGGCCGGCGGTTCCCACCGTAAATCGACGGCGCCGGCGCTTTGGCCTGGGACGTGCGCTAACGATTGCGGCTTCGCTCATATCGCTCTCCGTTTCGCAATCAGCCACGGTATTCCGTAGAGGAGCCCGAGCACGAACAGCGACATCCCCAAAGCAATGTAGGAGACGGCCGCCGCATGTCCGAAATCCACCGCCTGAAACGCCAGCAGGTAGGAATAGACGGTGAGCAGGTTGGTGGCGCCGCCCGGCCCGCCCTGCGTCATCAGCCAGACGACGTCGAAGGTCCGGAACGTGTCGATGATGCGAAGCATCAGGGCGATCATGATGATCGGACGCATCAGCGGCAGCACGATATGCCAGAAGCGCTGCCATGGCGTGGCGCCGTCCACGGTGGCCGCCTCGAGCGGTTCCTGCGGCAAGGACTGCAGGCCGGCGAGGAACAGTAGCACCATCAACGGCGTGTTCTGCCAGACATCGGCGACGATCACCGAGACGAGCGCCCAGGTCGGATGGTTGAGCCATGGAATGTCGGGCAGGTTGAACATGCGCAACAGCGCGTCGACCAGGCCGTACTGGGTGTTGAACAGCCACCGGAAATTCAGGCCCACCACTGCGGGCGCGATCATCGGAGGCACCAGGAGCAAGGTGCGCGCGAGCCGCATGCCGCGCAATTTGCCATTGACGAGCACGGCGATCGCCATTCCAGCCACCACTTCAATCGTGATCGAAATGATGCTGAATATGGTCTGATTTCGCAGTGCCTGGTTGAACTGGCGGCCGAAGAGTTCGTCGGTGTAATTTGCCATCCCGATGAAGGGCGCCGAACCGCTCAGATCCCAGCGGAAGAAACTCATGGTGAAAGAGTATCCGAGCGGATAGAGCAGGATGGCCAGCATGACGAGGAGCGCCGGGCTGGCCAGAAGGTATCCTCTCTGCCAGGTGTAGGGCAGCGGCGAACGTCGCCGACGCCTCGACACCGTATGCTGCGCGACGGACGGCATCGTCAATCGTAAGCTCCGGCCCGACGCATGATCTCCTCAGCCTCCGTCGCCGCCTGGTTGAGCGAGTCCGCGGGAGAGACCTGGTCGGTCAAGGCCTGTTCGATGGCCGAAAACATCAGCGTGCAGACTTTCGAGAAGCCGGCTAGCTTCGGCCATTCCTTGCCGTTGGCTATCGTCGTCTCGAGCTGCTGCAGCCACACTGCCTGAGGCCCCTTTGCCGCTGATATCACTTCCTTGGCGATCGCCTGGCTGCTGGGAAAGTTGGTGAATTGGTCGAACTGCAACCGCTGCGCCTCCGGACCGACCGTATACTTGATGAATTCGACGGCGGCGTCCTTGCGTCCGGATTGTCCGTTGAGCGCCATGGCATGCGAAATGGCGCATGAAATCGCGGCCTTGTCCTTGACGTAGGGCGCAGTCGACCACTTGCCGACGACACGTGAGGTCTCCGGATTCGATAGGGTCGCGAAGGCGCCCGGCCAATCGAAATTCGCATAGACCGTGCCGGACGAGAATTCGGTCGAATTCTCGTTCCACTGATAGCCTACCGCATCGGGTGGCACGATTTTGTGCTTCTGGATGAGATCGCGATAGAAGGTCAGGGCCTTGATGCCGGCTTCGGAATTGAAGGCCGGCTTGTTGGCCTGGTCCACCCAATCGCCGCCGGCTTGCCAGAGCAGATCGCTGAAGGTGCGTTGTGCTGGATCGCCCTGCCCCGGCACGACCAGCCCATAATGGCCATTGCCGGTCAGTTTCAGCCCGACGTCGACGAGCTCCTCCCAGGTCTCAGCCGGCTTCAGGCCTTTTTCCTGATAGATATCGCTGCGGTAGTACTGGACGCGCGAATCCATGTTGCGCGGAATGGCCGCCAGATTTCCAGTCTTGGGATCGCGCAGATACTTGACAGCGACCGGGTAGAATTCCGCGAGTTCGCTGTCGCTGAAATAGCTGTTCAGCGGCGCAAAATGGTTGAAGTAGGAATCGATCTGCGCCGTATGGGTGCTATAGACGTCGTATTGGCTCGATCGCGCTGCGCTCAACGTGACCACCTTCGCGGTCAGCGGGGTGAATTCCAGCAAGTCGTAGCGAACCTTGATACCGGTCTTGGCGGTGAAATCCTGAACGATCTTTTCCCAGTATTTGGGATAGAGCGGGCCGCCGGTGATCAGCAGTGCGGTGATCTCGTTCGCGTCTGCCCTGGCGATCCATGGCGCGGCTAGCGAGCCGGCCGTCACTGCCGCGCTCGCGGCCAGGAATTTGCGTCTCGATAGGTTTGCGGACATCATAATCTCCTCCTTGGTTTGATTGGTCGGCCCATCCAAGGGTCGGCCGATAACTTCAACCTTTCCGGCAAATCCGCGGCGGCTTGCTCCTCCCGCAGCGAGACTGCCTGGACTACGTCCCGAACGACGCTTGCGAGCCCGCCGGGCACCGTTCGATCCTCCCTTCCCGCAGGCCGAGTTATAGGCTACTGAGCACCATGAGATAAGTTGACTGCATATCTAGCTATCAGCCTATAAGCTTATCAGACAAGTGGATGTTAATGATGGATGCCATGGAGGTCAAGCTTCAAACTTTGCCCAAGCAGGTGGCCGGCGTGCTCGCGCGCCGCATCGCCAGCAGCGGCGTCGCCGGCGGCCAGGGACCGTCGGAGCAGCAGATCCTTCAGGAGTTCGGGGTTTCGCGCGCGGTGGCACGGGAAGCGCTCAAGATCCTGGCGTCTCTCGACATGATCGAGATCGCGCAGGGACGACGCGTGGTGCTGCGTCCCGCAGACGAATGGGACTATCTCAGTCCATTGCTTATCGACTGGCTGCCGCCCGAGCAGACCCGCGAGATCTTGGCGGAAGCACACGCAACGCGGATAATCATCGAACCGGCCATCACCGCCATCGCGGCCAAGCATATGACCAAAGAGAACCTCGAGCGTCTTGGCACTCTGCTGGCAGCGATGTCGGCCAGCGAAGACAATGCGGACGCCTATCTGAAACTCGACCTGGATTTCCACATGGAGATTTGCCGGGCAGCCAAGAATAGGATCCTCGACCGCTTCATGTACTCCTCCCGGTGGTGGCAGATGGCAAGCAGGCGCATCAGCAACCAGGTGCCTCATGCCCTGCCCTCGGCGACTGAGATGCACAGAGCGATCTACGAGGCGCTCGTGGCGCGTGATGCAAAACGGGCGGAAGAGGCGATGCGCCGGCACCTGAAGATCACCACGGCCGTTGGCCTGCCCCCATAAGAAATCGCCAGCCGATGCTCCCGAGCGGCGCAGCCAGCAATCGGGCTGGCCGCGCCGCTGCGCGCCGGGAGGACGCGGCCGATATCAGGCGCTTTTTGCTTGCTGTTCCTGGCGCTGGCGCGCGCGAAAACCGAACATGTCGCCCTTGTCTTTGATTTCCGCCCATACCGGTCCGGTAATCTTGTCGATGGCAGCGATGTCCGCGTCGGAAATCGCCCAGCCTGTGCTCTCAGCATTTTCCTCGAGTTCCTTGACCGTGCGCGCGCCGACCAGCGGCGAACTCACGCCCGGCCTGCTGGTAAGCCACTGGATCGCAAGCTGCGGAACCGTCTTGCCGTAGCGCGCCGCAATCGGCTTCAGGGCGTCGACGGCGTCAACCGCGCGCTCGTAGGTGCCCGGCTGGAACAGAACGGTGGTGCGGCGCTCATCGCCTTCGACGAATTTGGTGTCCGGCGACAACAGCCCTGTAAGCAAACCCTGGGCGAGACCGCTATAGGGCATCACGCCGATATTATGCTTGCGGCAATAGGGCAGCGTCTCAGCCTCAACCTCGCGCCACAGCATGTTGTAGGGTGGCTGGAGCACGTCGATGACGCCATGCTGACGGGCGCTGTCCATGTCGGCGGTGCTGAAATTCGAGACGCCGACTGCCTTGATACGCCCGGACGACCGCAGCCGCTCCATCATCTCCATGGTCGGGCCGATCGGAAAATCCGAGTTCGGCCAGTGGACAAAATAGACATCGACATAGTCCGTCTGCATCCGCTTCAGCGAACCGTCGAGCGCCGCCTCAATCGCGGCGGGTTCGAGGTGATTGGGCGCAACCTTGGTCGCGATAACAGCCTTGTCGCGACGGCCGGCCAGTGCCTTTCCGACGATCTCCTCGGCATGGCCATGTCCATAGGCTTCGGCCGTGTCGATCAGCGTTATGCCAAGCTCCGCGGCGCGTCGGATCACCCGGATCGATTCCTCGTCGTCGGCCGCGCCCCAAAAGGCGCCGGACATACCCCAAGTGCCTAGACCGATCTCCGATACCCTGACCGGCGACGATCCCAACTGTCGCTGTTGCATCCTGTTCCTCCTGATTGGCAGGCAGGGCCATCACCCTGCTGATGTCCAATTTATACGCTTATATACTCGTCTAACAAGTAGGTTCCGGCGGATTTATGGCGCTTGGCGCGGAGCCACGAATTTCCCAAATGATTCAATGATACCTGCCGCTGCGAGGTGTATTCGCGCAAAATCGTTCAAAGGGGGTTTACGTTCCATCTTCTCATCTTGTATGCTTATTGGACAAGTTGACCTAACTGACCATATGCATTTGTAGGCGCCGCGCGCCATCACGGGGAGGAGGTTTCGATGAAGATCACGGACATCAGGACAGCGGTCGTCGCCTATCACGGCAAGGCGACCCTGATCCGCATCGATACGGACGCCGGCATCTCCGGTTATGGCGAGGCAAATCCCGATGCAGGCGCCGCCGCAATCGTCGGGCTGATTTCGGAACTGAAGTCGGAACTGATCGGCCAGGATCCGCGCAATGTCGAATATTGCTGGGACAAGATTCGCCGTGACCATGTGTTTTCCGGTGCGCAAGCCGGCGTCTTTCTCATCGCGCTGACCGGGCTGGAGATGGCGCTCTGGGACGTGGCGGCGAAAGCCGCCGGGCAGCCGCTTTATCGCTTGTTCGGCGGCAAGTTCCGCGACCGGATAAGACTCTATGCAGATTGCGGCGATGGCGATGAGGAATCGGGATCGCCGCAGGGATGCGCGGCACGCGCGCGCCGCATGGTGGCGGAAGGCTTCACGGCGCTGAAATTCGACATCGACAATCTGCGCCACCCGGCGAAGTTCGACGCGGTGAACCATACCATCAACGGCGCCGAGTTGCGCTTCATGGTCGAGCGTGTTGCAGCGGTCCGCGATGCGATCGGCCCCGACGTCGATCTCTGCATCGACCTGCACGCGCGCTACGACGTGCTCAGCGCCAGCCGCATAGCGGCCGAGATGGAACGGTTCAACCTTCTCTGGCTGGAAGAGCCGATCCCGGCGGAAAATGTCGAGGCCCTGAAGCAGATCCGCATGCGGACCAAGACGCCGATCTGCGTCGGCGAAAATCTCTACCTGCGCTGGGGCTTCCGCGAACTGTTCCAGAACTATGGCGCCGACGTCATCATGCCTGACGTGCCGAAATGCGGCGGCCTTGCGGAAAGCCGCAAGATCGCGAATCTCGCCGAGATGTACTATGTGCCGTTCGCGCCGCATCTGGTGTCGACGCCGCTGGGCACGATGGCGACATGCCATGTCTGCGCCAGCGTTCCGAACTTCCTCGTTCTAGAGTGGCACGCGCTTGAAGAGCGGGAGGCGTGGGACAGTTACGTGCGCCTTCCGTACGGCGCGAAGTCGATCGTCGAGGACGGCCACATCGTGGTGCCTGACGTGCCCGGCATCGGCGTCGAACTCGACATGGAAGGCGTCCGCAAGCACGCCGTGCCAGGCTTCGGCATCTTTGAATAGCTGACGACCGGGCCGGGCGGATTGAACTGCCCGATCAAACAAATCCGTTGTGAGGAAGCCATGGGCAAGCGGATCATCTTCACCGGCGGCAGTGGCAAGATCGGCCGTCACGTCATACCCTACCTGCTCGAGCGCGGGCATCAGGTTCTGAATCTCGACCTGACGCCGCTCGATGTGCAGGGCGTCGACACCGTCATCACCAATCTTGCGGACGCTGGCGAGACCTACAATGCACTGACGCTGCATTTCGGGTTCAACGAATACTTCGGCGGAAGGAGCCGCGGCCCGGTCGACGCAGTGGTCCATTTCGCGGCGATCCCGCGGATATTCCTGCGACCGGATAACGCCATGTTCACCGCCAATGTGCAGTCGACCTACAATGTGATCGAAGCCGCCACCAAGCTTGGCATCCGCAAGATCGTCACTGCTTCCAGCGAAACGGTGTACGGTGTGTGCTTTGCCGAAGGCGACCGCGATTTCACATCGTTTCCGGTGGACGAGGACTATGACGTCGATCCGACCGACAGCTATGGTCTCTCCAAAGTGCTGGGCGAGAAGATTGCGCGCTCTTTCGCCTCCCGTACTGGAGCCGACGTCTATGCCCTGCGGATCGGCGGAGTCGTCGAACCGCGGGATTATGGCCGCTTCCCGGAATTCCTGGCCGACGCCTCGAAACGGCGGCGCGACGGCTGGACCTACATGGACGTGCGCGATCTTGGCCAGATCGTCGATCTGTGCATCGAGAAGGACGGCTTGGGGTTCCAGATATTCAACGCAGTCAACGACAACATCGTGGCCGAGATGCCGACGGCGGAATTTCTCAGCAAGCACGCACCCAACATACCAGTCACACGCGCCCTGGATGTATTTGAGGGACCGATCTCAAATCGGAAGCTGCGCGACATCCTTGGGTTCCGGCAAGAGTATGACTGGCGCACACAGCCTGCGGATACTTGACTGGTGGCGGAGAAGGCGGCGGTAGATGGGGATGTTCCTGAGGCCAAGGTTGGCGCAGAGACCAGATTTTCCTGAACTCAAGCAGCGCGCTGGGTAAACGTAGCACTCGGTTCACGAATATTGCCGGCGCTGCGGTGCCACATGGCTTCAGGGCCTTTGGCCGGGCTAGTCCAACGTCTGCTTCCTAGCTCACGCAGTTTGGAGCTAAACGGCGGGTTGGAGGCGCAAAGCTGCCATCCGCAGACGATGCGATCGGCGAGTGTCTAGACCATCGCCTCGAATCGCCTTGGCGAACCGCTTCGTAGCCTAATGGCGGATAACGACAATGGTCGGCCCGGAGGGTCGACGTCTTCTACTGGAAGTCAACACGTTAGCGGAGGGTTCGGCAACCCGTTTCCTTCATATTCTCTGGTATGATCTGGCGAACCTAAAGAACCGGGGGAGCACTAGTTTTTACTACGCGTGGTATCTCTGTCTTGTCCCGCAAAGGGGTCGATGCATGTTGACCCAGGGCATGAGCCCGACTGGTTAGGAGGCCAATAGCGGACGCGCGACTCCGAAGATATAAAAACCATAGGCCAACGTTATCCTGCGGTCCAACTCGAGGCGTAACACCCAAGTGACAACTACTCGTTTCCTTAGTATCTGGCGATCGCTCTCCGGTGTCGGCATGGCCCTCGGCATGCTGTTCTTCGCGGCCGCCCTGACGCCGACGCTCGTTCCCCGCACCGACCTGACGCAAGGCGTACTGGCGGGCGCGTGCTTCGCCATCGGCTACAGCCTTGGCGTCGCCTTGCGGTGGCTGTGGAAATATCTCGAGATTCCGGAACTGCCGCCACGGCCGCGTTTGCTGTCCAAGGCGATTATCCTGGTCCCGTGCCTCGGCCTTGCCGTTGTGGCACTGTGGCGATCCGGCGCGTGGCAGAACTCCATCCGCGCGGTGATGGGCATGCCGGCTGTCGATGGCGCTCATCCCCTCAATGTCTGCGCCCTGGCCATTTGCACCTTCATCGTCGTGCTCGCGCTGGCGCGCCTTGTCGCTTGGCTGGTGCGCGCCATCGCCGGGGCACTGAGACGCTACATACCCCGGCGCCTGGCGAATGTCGCCGGCGCCGCTGTCGCCGTGCTGCTCATCTGGTTGCTGGTGAGCGACGTTGCGATCCGCGCGATCTTCGGCGCGCTCGATTCCTCGTTCGCCAAGTTCGACGCACTCATGGAACCGGAGCGCCAGCAGCCGAGCGAACCCTCCAGGACCGGAAGCCCCGCCTCGCTGGTCAGATGGGACGAGCTCGGCCGCGCCGGCCGCGAGTTCATCGCGGACGGTCCCGCCGCCGCCGAGATAGGGACCTTCACCGGCCGGCCGGCGCAACAGCCGGTCCGGGTCTATGTCGGGCTGGGAGCGGCGGACAGTGCGCAGGCCCGCGCGAAACTCGCGCTGGAGGAGCTGAAGCGGGCGGGCGGCTTCAGCAAATCCACGCTTGTGGTCATCACGCCGACCGGGACCGGATGGATCGATCCGGCCTCGATGGATGCGCTCGAATATCTGTGCCGCGGCGATGTCGCCAGCGTCGCCGCGCAATATTCCTATCTGAGCAGTCCGCTGTCGCTGCTGGCGCAGCCGGAATACGGCGCCGAGACGGCCCGGGCGCTGTTCCTCGAAATCTACGGCTACTGGACCACCCTGCCGAAGCAGTGGCGGCCGAGGCTTTACCTGCACGGGCTCAGCCTTGGCGCCATGAACTCCGAAAGATCGGCCGGGCTGTTCGAGATCTTCGGCGACCCGATCAGCGGCGCACTCTGGAGCGGCCCGCCCTTCGAAAGCCGCATCTGGCGCTCGGTGAGCGATACGCGCAACAACGGCTCGCCGCAGTGGCTGCCGATCTTCCGCAATAGCAGCCTGGTCCGGTTCATGAACCAAAGCGGCCCGGCGGTGGCGCCCGACACGCCCTGGGGCCCGCTGAGGATCGTCTACCTGCAATATGCCAGCGACCCGATCGTATTCTTCGATTATCGCGACGCCTACCGGCAGCCGGATTGGATGAAGGCGCCGCGCGGGCCGGACGTCTCGCCGCAACTGAGCTGGTACCCGGTGGTGACCATGCTGCAGCTCGGTCTCGATATGGCCGTGGCGACAACCACGCCGATCGGCTACGGCCATGTCTACGCGCCGCAGGACTATGTGGAAGCCTGGAGTGCGGTGTTGGGCGTGAAGGACTGGTCGCGACAGGACCTCGCCGCCCTCAAAACCCATCTTGCCAGCAAGGTTGCAGCACAGGCCGACAGAGGCGGCTAGCTGGGGCTTCAGGGCACGGCCGAAATCAGCAGGAACATGGCGAATATGCCGAGATGGACCACTCCCTGGAGTCTCGTCGTGCGGCCCGTGCCGAGCGTGGGCGTGCTGACGAACATGGTGAGCAGAAGAAACACCGCGAGCCCCGACATCCGTTCAGGCTCATGATGCAGTCGATTTGCCACTGACGTAAATGGCGGAAAACGGCAGCGGGCGTAGGGAGCCCGCTGCCGCCAGGAGCGAGGCACGACGACGGACTGACGTGCTCGGCTCCTTGTTCCCGCAGCGGCTTGGCGGCAGACATCGCCGCGGGAAATTGCTGGATGTTCGCGGCTATCGCGGCGGCAGCATTTGGGGCGGGCGCCCTGAAACCAACAGGCTCCAGGCCGCCTTCTGTCAGGCCTTGCCCACGGGCAGCGCGACGAACCGGCTCGAGTCGTCGCGGGTGATCTGCATCAGTACGGCCTTGCGGCCAGCCTTGGCTGCATCGGCCATGGCCTTGGAGACGTCATCAGTGGTGTTCACCTTGGTCGAACTGACGGCGGTGATGACATCGCCCGGCTGGATGCCACGATCGGCCGCATCGCTATTGGGATCCACATCGGTGACGACCAGTCCTTTGCCATCGTCTGACTTGGCGATGGTCAGGCCAAGATCGGCCAATGCGTCGGCCTTGGCAGGCGCGACCTGCTTGCCGTCATCGCCGGAGGCCTGTTTGTCGCTGGACGGCAGTGTGCCGAGATCGACCTTGATCGTCTGGCTTTTGCCATTACGCAATACGGTAAGATCGACCGACTTGCCCGGCGCATAGGCGCCGATCGTGCGGGCGAGGTCTTTGGGCGAATCGACATCCTTGCCGTCGACCTGGGTGATGACGTCACCAGCGGCAATGCCTGCCTTGTTGCTGGGACCAGCGTCCTGGGCGTTCGAGACCAGTGTGCCCTTGTCGGATTTCAGACCAAGGGATTCAGCAATTTCAGCGGTGACCGGCTGGATCTGGACGCCGAGCCAACCTCGCTTGATGGAGCCTTCCTTCATCAGGTCTTCCACGACCTGCTTGGCGGTCGAGGCCGGGATGTCGAAACCAATGCCGACACTGCCGCCCGACGGCGAGAAGATGGCTGTGTTGATACCGATCACCTGGCCATTGAGATTGAAAGTCGGGCCCCCCGAATTGCCATGATTGACCGGAGCATCGATCTGGATGAAGTCGTCATAGGGGCCGGCGCCGATATCGCGGCCCCGAGCGGATACAATGCCGGAAGTGACGGTGCCGCCGAGGCCGAACGGGTTGCCGACTGCCACCACCCAATCACCGATGCGGATCTTGGAGTCGTCGGCGAAGTCGACATAGGTGAACTTGCCGCCGCCATCGACCTTCAGCACAGCCAGGTCCGTCCGCGGATCGGTGCCGACCAGCTTGGCGTCGAGTTCCTTACCGTCACTGGTGACGATGGTGAAGGACGAGCCTTCCGAGACGACGTGATTGTTGGTGACGAGATATCCGTCCTCCGAGATGAAGAAGCCTGAACCCTGTGCCACCGGGCGCGGCTTGCCGTCACCATGTTTGAAGCCGCCCTGCTGCCGGTTGTCGGGCAGGTTCTCGAAACCATCCTGATCGTCGGAACCGTCGTCGGCGACCGGCTGGACCGTGGACTTGACCTTGACGCTGACGACCGCCGGCGAAACCTGCTCGACGACATCGGCGAAGCTCGGCATCTGCGGCGCCTGGACATGCACCGCGTCGGCCAGCACGGGGGCAGTGCCGGAAACAACAGCTCCGACGCCTACAGCGCCTACAGCGCTCAGCGACACTACAGCCGCCGCCAGGCGCCGACGAGTTCCGGAATACGAATTGGGGACAATATTCATGGGGTTCCATCCTTTTGAGTGAGATGCACTGAGCATCCTTGGCCAGGATGGTTAGAAGAACCTACATTACGGCATCATTGCCATATCATGAAAGTTTTGTCATTTTCATTCCATAGTATTTATAAAGACGATATGTATAGTTATTTTCACTAATATTGCAAATTTGTAACTTGCACGTTCGATTATTATTCAATTCTGTGACATCGAATTCGGTGGATTTGCGATGTCACGACAATCTAAATCGACACTAGAAAAAGTGAATGTGCCTTCCGATTTATTCGGAGTTTACGCGACATTGGGCCGGGGCTTGCCGGGCGGCGATTTCAGATCGAATTTCATCGCGAGTTCTCTATGTGTTGATTGCATGGCAGGCCATTTGAAGGTAGCGCGCATGGCATTGGGCGCGCCTTTGTCGCCGGGACGCCAAGAGGCCGCTCCGGGCGGTGATTTTCAGCAGGGTGAGAGCCTCCCCAGGAGGTGATTATCGTCCAAGCGAGGCGTCGAGAGGGTCTGTCGCTAGCTCGCTAAAGACCGGCGCACCGCTACCATACCACTGGCCCTCCGTCCCGCATCGCCACCGGCATTCGAGCAACACTGGTGGCGCCTGTCGCGACGGGCGTCATTGGCGGAAAGACATGCTGTTCGACTAGCCTCATTCATACCGCAAGCAAGAAATAAACGCTCGATCCACGTTTGGGATTCACCGCATATTCCAAGAAAACCAGGTACTGCCTTAAATTACTTGGCTTTGATGCCATCCGCAGCAGCAGGTCGCACGGCGGGATGAAGTCCACGGAGAAGCATATGAGGCGCATCATCGTCGCTGCGATCATCGCAAGCATGGCAGCCCCCACCTGGGCAATGCCCGTCGGAGCGCTAAGGCCGTCGGCTTCCGATACGGTCACGAACATCGACCTAAGGAGGCCTTCCCGCCATCGACCGGGACATGGAGTACGGCCACCGCACCACAGGCCACCCCACTATCGGCCCTCGCGTCCGCCACGCCATCACCGGCATTCGAGGAACAATAGCGGCGCCGTCGCCGCGGGCCTCATTGGCGGAATGCTGCTCGGCGGGATGGCGATCTCGGCTGCCCGCCAGCACAATCACAGCGCTTGGAACAACCATGTGAACTGGTGCTCGCAGCGGTACCGCTCCTACCGGGTCTCGGACAATAGCTGGCAGCCCTACAATGGCCCACGCCGGCAGTGCATCTCGCCCTTCTGAGTGCGCTCTGGGCTCGCTGGTGCTAGGAAGCCTACTGGGATTTGTTGAAACGGCTGAATGCAAGCTTGGACGGGAGCAAAAGCGAGCCTGGCAAAGGCCGGCGGGGCCATTGGCGTGAGCCAGCGGAAGTATCCCGCCTGTTCAAAGAGCATCTCCGCGAAGGCGTTTGCCGATCAATTGATACATGTCCGGCGTTCTGGTCGATGCGACGAATCTCGGTCCGAAAGTCGTAGGTCCGCAGGGAAGACATGGTTCTCTGTTTTCATCCACGTCGATGCGCCAGTTGGGAGGACTATTGTGCTAAAAAATCTATCGATCGCGGCAATCAGCGCCATCATGATTGTAAGCTTCAAGCATTCCGCGTTTGGCACGTCGATCGGCGTGGGCAATCCCTACCCAGTCAGTCACTACGAGTGCCAGGACGGCACGCGTCTGGCAGTGCGTCTCCTCGGGGATCGCGCTTCTGTATCCGTCAACGACGCGGCCGAGGTCGATCTGCCCTCCAAGGGACCGGAAGGAACGACGTATTCGAACGGTCAGTGGACGCTGACCATCATACAGGGACGCCTGTCCTGGGGTGTTGGCCGAGCTGTGCCATCTCTATGCGCCGGCGGTTGAGCCTCCCACCTCAGGAAAACTGATGAAGACTATCCAGTTCGGTCGCGCACTTCATCGCAGCTTTCGAGATCCAGATACGCGTCGGCTCCTCGTGCATTGCAGTGTTTCTGGACGCCTGGTGCCTCGGCGCGGCCGGCGGCAGGAACAATGGCACCCATGACAATCTCCATCCGTCAAACCAGCGGTTAATGCATGTCGCCCAGAAGTGCGCAGCGGTTCTGGGCGACATGCATTAAAACAAAGACTTAAAGCGAGTCGCCTGAATCTGTTTCGACGCGACACGCTTTAATCCCAAGAGATGCGCTTCGACAATAATACCGAAAACGCACGCGCTCTGACGGCAGAGCATAAAATGCAAAGAATCCAGAAACTAGGCATTGTGTCTCCAAATATCCGAGCCACCATGCAGAATTATTGACAACGTGTTCGCATGCGCGTGATGTCGGCTTAATTCACCAAAGAGGACGAAAGATATGCGGAGATATGCACTAGCTGCCCTGTTAAGTGCCGCACTCGGCTTTGGTATTCCTCTTGCCGCTGTGTCCCCAGCGGGAGCTGTGACCGTAAATATAAATATCGGATCAAACCTTAACAACGGCCGCGCGATTACTTGCGCTCAAGGCCAGCGATTGATTCAGAGCAGAGGCTTCAGGGACGTGCGTCGCGTGGACTGCCGGGGACGCAATTTTGTTTATCACGCGCGTCGCATTGGCGGCAGCACTTTCGAAATAGTGCTGAATGCCCGTACTGGCCGCGTGGTGGATTTCCACCGCATTCGTAGATGACTCAGAGAGGCAAGGGAATGACGCAGTTGTCCGAGACCCAGCAACCCAGACGATCTGCGTGGACGAACTCGGCGATCGGAATCGTTTTTATCCTGGCAGGGATCTTCGTGTTGGGCGATCTGGCGCTGGCCACGACCATCAGCGCACTTGTCCTGGGAATTGCGATCGTATGCGCCGGCTTTGTCGAGATCGCCCTCGCCATCTGGGCCGGCGGGTGGCGTGGTTTTCTCTGGCAGACGATGCTCGGCATCCTGTACGTCGTTTTTGGCTGCCTGCTCATCAGCTTGCCGGTGCTGGGATCTATCATCCTCACATGGGTGCTCGGTGTCGTGCTCGTGATATCTGGGCTCGGAAGAATGTCTTTGAGCCTGCGCTACCTGTCCACCGACCGATGGATGATGCTTGTTTCCGGCCTGTTCGGTCTCGCGGCTGGCTTCTTGATACTCATCGGATGGCCATCGACCGGGGTTTGGGTGATTGGGGCGTTCATGGGTATCGACCTAGTTCTTCACGGCCTGGGCTGGCTCGTTACAGGCTTTCGGCCAACGGATACGACCCGATGATCCAACCATTTTCACCGTGACCGTTACCCGCTTTGCGGCATTGGCTCCTGTCCTGCCGCGACGGTTCCCAAGCGCGGCAAGCTTTTTGCGTAGGGTTTCATTTTGTCCTGGACGTCGCGAACGGCCCGTCGATGCGCACGATGCCGCATGATCAGCCACCCCTCGAGACCAGCAGCGCGCCTCTGATCACATAGGAGAAGTTCGGGCGGCTCCGGACGAGAATTCGTCGCGACAAAGCCGAGCGCAACGGACGAAGCGGCCGACAACCAATGTCGAGACCGCAGGCTTGCCAGTCGGACAGGCAAGCAAAATGAGACGTGCTGCACACTATTCGGATTTCCGGCTCAATCTTTCACCTTCTAGGATGTGTATTACGTGCCCTTGGAAAGTCTTAGCCTAGGAGGGTCCCATGTCCGATCTGATCGTCATCGTCTATCCAAACGAGGCCAAGGCTGAAGAGGTACGTCAACGGCTCATAGGACTTCAAAAGGAATACGTTATTAAACTTGGCGACGCGGTTATTGCCACCAAGACCGAGGCGGGTGCGATAAAGCTCAATCAACTTGTGAATACGACGGCGGCAGGCGCTGTATCCGGTAGCTTCTGGGGCTTGCTTATCGGTGTTCTCTTCCTGAATCCGTTGATCGGACTTGCGGTCGGCGCCACCTCCGGAGCCCTTGGCGGCGCTTTGACGGACGTGGGTATCAACGATGCGTTCATGCGCGATCTGTCAGCCAGCATCCAGCCTGGGGACGCTGCCCTATTCGTGCTCGCGCACGAGATGACAGCGGACAAGGTGCTCAAGGAGATCCAGGCCTTTGGCGGTGTGGTGCTTAAGACGTCGCTGGATGAGACGAAGGAGCAGGTTCTGCGCGATGCGCTTCAACGCGCTTCGGCGATGGCCGGCCAAGGCGCGGCCGCGACCGCCTGACCGCGGTCACGGAACATCCCGGAATCGGAACTCTGCTGGTCGGCAAGGGCGATGGATGGCCGGATAGCAAGTGGGCGATGCAAGCATGTCCGGCCTTGAGACAGCGGCCCTGCTTTTGATTGAAGCCATCTGCGGCGCGGGCGGAGCTTTCGCTACGACTTGGTTTTGGCGCATGGCTGCGCTGGGTTGGAAATCTGTCGCGGCGGCTGGCGTCGTGGGAGGACTGACCCTGACAGGGCTGGCCGGTCGGATTCCCGCCTTGGCAAACTTCCTCGGCAACGTCGAAAATGCTGTCGATGCCACCGCTCGTGGTGTCGGCACCCTCACGCCCGGCGTGCTGATTGGCGTCGGCATTGCCGGCCTTCTTGGCGGCATCCTGTCGGTTTGTATCATCGGCCTCGTCCGGGGCGCGGGATCCGGACGTCGCTAGGGGCCCGGCCAATCGAATTTCCTGGCGGCAATCACGCGTTCCGCCGATCGGCGGACCCAAGCAACTGAGCGATCCAAAGGGTCGCCGGCGATTGCGAGCAAAAAGTAACCAGCGCGATGGTGATGGGCACACCTATGAACGCGCCGAACACACCCCAAAGAAACGACCAGAAGAAGACCGAAAACAGCACCACAAAAGGCGACATCGCCAACACGTAACCGGCAACCCGCGGTTCTATGTAGCTGCCGATGACGAACTGAATGATGTTGAGGCCGGCAAAAATCGAGACGGCGGCCTGTGGCGATCCGAACTGCGCGAGCGCGTAAAGCGTCGGCAAGAATGTCGCGACGAACGGCCCGATAAACGGAATATAGTTCAAGGTGAAGGCGATAACGCCCCACTCGGCGGCAAACCGCAGTCCGAAAGCCGCCGAAAGCGCGCACACCATCGAACCGGTCGCAAGGCTCATCAATGTCCGAACCAGCATGTAACGTCGCCATTTCGATGCTGTCTGACTGCTGCCATTGATCAGTGCGGCCGCCGCCTGGGCGCTCAGCGCTACACGAGCATTGCGAGCCGCCGCTTCAGCGTCGAGAAGACCCAGAAGCACGTAAACGACGACAACGATCCAGAACGAGATCACGGTATTCAGCCTTGCGGTCACGCCTTGAGCTATCCGCACGAACCAGCCGACATTGAAATGCTCGGCCCAGGCGCCGGCCATCACGACACCGTGCCCTTCCAACCACTCGGCGAGTTGACTGTAGAGTCCTTGAAAGCGGGCGCTGTCGGCGAGGACCGATCGGCCAATGCGGCCAAAACCCCAACTGGCGATCGATGCAAAGGCGAAGAATGCCAGGACGACGACACAGACGACTATCGCCAGTGCGATCAGCTTTGGAAGAAGCCGCTGCAGGTTGCGCTGCAATGGCCACACCAGCGCGATGAGGAAAAGAGCGCACACGACTGGCGCGAAAATTGAGGCAGCGGCCTGCAGCGCCCATATGACGGCGATAACCGCCAGAATATACGTAGGCGCAAAGAGCGTTCGCTTCGCCATGGTATAGTCTGTTCCCGGCCGGCTGGATGACGTTACAGACAACTCCGAAATTGGTCCGGAAGCTTGCTCAGCGCCCAGACCAATGTTCATCGATATCGCTTAACCAGCTCGATTCGTGCTGAATAAAGCTGATCTTACGCATCGCGCCTAGCACCGTTTTGTGATGGGTCGACCCTGACGATCGCGAACCGTGTGACCCCAGCGATCACGAACCCAGCATTCGCGATGATGCGCGCGCGGTGCCGTCGCAGCGCCGACCACAGCCCCTGTGCCGCCACCGACCGCCGCGCCTACAAGGGCACCTCGACTGCCGTTTGCAAGGCCGCCGATGACCGCACCCGTTCCGGCTCCTGCCAACGCCGTGCCTGCTGTTCGCTGTTCCGTGGCAGTACAACCCGCGGCCATCAGAGCCAAAGCAGAAACGAATATAATACTTCTCATGGTTTCATCTCCTGGGTACATTTACATCCGCTCGCCAACAACGAGCATTCCGTCCAACAATGTGCCGATTGTTCCTATAGGATTGGGAGCGACTCCAACGCTCTATGAGCAATTCTGGGGTAGACGGTCTTTATGTGCTGGAGGCCGTCCGACAGGTATGGCCTTCAGACTATTTGGGGGCCGACCGGCCGCCTGTATCGAGCCCGGCCGGATTGCTATCAATAGTCGACCGCATCGCGAATGATGGGACAGGTCATGCAATGACCCCCGCCTCGGCCGCGGCCGAGCTCCGCGCCTGAGATAGTGATGACTTCTATGCCTTCCTTGCGCAGCAGCGTATTTGTGTACGTGTTGCGATCGTAGGCAAAGACGACACCAGGCGAGGCGCAAACCAAGTTGGCGCCGCTGTCCCACTGGGTGCGCTCGCGCATGTAGTCGTTGCCGCCGGTTTCAACGACGCGCATCTTCTTGAGACCAAGCGAGTCACGCACCGTCTCAATGAAACTGCCTTTGTCCTTGTGGAGTTCGACGCCCCCCTTGCCGTCAGGGCGATAGGAGAATGCGTCAATGCCGTTGACGATGTCCGGATACATCAGCACGCAGTCGCGATCGGCAAACGTGAATACCGTGTCGAGATGCATCGCCGCGCGCAGCTTAGGCATTGCGGCGACGATCACACGTTCGGCAACTCCTTTCTCAAACAGGGCCGCCGCCACTTGGCTGATAGCCTGGCGCGAAGTGCGCTCGCTCATGCCGATAAGCACATTGCCCTTGCCGATAGGCATGACGTCCCCACCCTCGAATGTGGCAAGCCCCCAATCCCTGGTCGGGTCACCCCACCAGACATTGACCTTGCCGGCGAAGTCCGGGTGGAACTTGTATATCGATGTGGTGAGGATGGTCTCCTCGTGGCGCGCAGGCCAATAAAGGGCGTTCAGCGTCACGCCGCCATAGATCCAGCAGGTGGTGTCCCGGGTGTAGAGCGTGTTGGGCAAAGGCGGCAGCAGATATTCGTTGACGCCGGCCGCGTCACGGATCAGCGCCAGTTGTTCGCCGCCGATGCTTTCCGGGAATTCGAAGGTCGACAGCCCGCCGATCAGTGTTTCAGCGAGGTCGCGATTAGAGAGGCCGTCGAGATAGGAGCGGACCTCGTCGATGAGGCCGAGGCCGACCTGGTTCGGTACGATCTGCTGGTCGAGGATCCACTTCTTGGCTTCCGGAATGGCGACCGTCTCGGCGAGCAGATTGTGCATCTCGACCACCTCGACGCCCCTGTCGCGCATCTTGGTCATGAAGTCGAAATGATCGCGCTTGGCATTGTCTACCCAGAGCACGTCGTCGAAGAGGAGTGCGTCACAATTGCTGGGTGTCAGCCGCTGGTGGGCGCGGCCGGGAGCGCACACCATGACCTTGCGCAACTGACCAACCTCTGAATGAACGCCGAATGAAGTATTGTTTGTCATGACCTTCCTTCTTTCTGTTCAAGGTGCGATGGCGCCCGTCAGCAGCCCGTAGGCTCCGATCAGGCCAGCGATGAGCGTGACGGCGAACACGAAGAGTTCGGCGAGCGTGAACAGCTGCAATTTCTGCTCGCGCCGCGCCCAGACGTAGAGGATAGTTCCGGGCGCGAAGAGGACGGCAACAAGCAGCACGTATTTGAGCCCGGCGGCGACGAACATGAAGATCGTGTAAATCGCCGCGATCCAGGCGAAGATCTGGTCGCGGCCGCGCTGATCCGGCGTCTTTTCATAGCCAACGCCGCTACGAGCGAGCAGGATGCCGTAGCCGGCCACGAGCAGGTAGGGCAGCAACGCGGTGACGCTCGTCATGTCGAGCATGAAGTTGAACGCGTCCCGCGACCAGTAGGTGGAGATCACGAAGAGCGATACGACGATGTTGGTGAGCCAGAGTGCGTTAGCGGGAACCTTGTTGCCATTCTGCGCTGCGAAGAGCCTTGGCATGTCCTCCGACTTCGCCGCCGCGAACAGCACCTCGGCGCAGATCAGGGACCAGGCGAGATAGGCGCCGAGCACCGAGATCAGAACGCCGATCGAGATGAAGACCGCACCCCAGTGACCGACGACCGCTTCGAGAACGCCGGCCATCGACGGCTGCTGGACACCGGCGACAGCCGATTGCGGCAGAGCCGCGTAGGGCAGCAGCGTGACCGCTACCATCAGGCCTGTGACGCCGACGAAACCGAGAATCGTCGCCGTACCGACGTCGGAACGCACCTTGGCAAAGCGGGAATAGACGCTGGCGCCCTCGATGCCGAGGAAGACGAAGACCGTGATCAGCATTGTGTCGCGCACCTGGGCGATCAGGGACTTCGGCGGCATGTCCAAGCCGCCGAAGAAATTCTCGCGGAACTGCCCGAAATGGAAGAAGAAGATCAGGAGCAGGATGAAGACCAGGATCGGCACGATCTTGGCGATCGTCACGACAGTATTGATGAAGGTCGCCTGCTCGACGCCGCGCAGGATCATGAAGTGGAAAGCCCAGATGCCTATCAACGAGACGATGATGGCGGTGGCGCTGCTGCCGTCCCCAAAGATCCCGGGAAAAAACCGCCCCAGCGTCGAGCCAATGAGCACCCAATAGAAGACGTTGCCCAGGCAACTACCGAGCCAGTAGCCGAAGGCGGACAGGAAGCCCATGTAGTTGCCGAAGCCGGCCTTGGCATAGGCGAAGACGCCTGAGTCGATGTCTGGCCTCTTCTCGGCCAACGCCTGGAACACCCGCGCCAGCATGTACATGCCGGTTCCCGCAATTGCCCAGGCAATGATTGCGCCGAACGGACCTGTCGCAGTCGCGAACCGGCCAGGCAGATTGAAGATGCCCGCGCCGACCATCGATCCCACAACCATGCTGGTCAGCGCAAACAGCGAAAGCTTCTGATTTTCGTTTGAAGTCATAAACCGCTCTCCTGGCTGCGCGAACCAGAGTTCGCGATCAGACGCCTCGCCGACACGTCTCGGTCCAGCAAGGTTATGTCTGATCAGAAGCAGTAAATGCGAATATCGGCAACCGGTTAAACGAGCCAAGGCAAAGGTTTTGGACGTCAGGTATACTAGTGGGATTTTATGCCAATCACGTGGGCGCCAGATTCGAGATAGGTTGCAGGCGTAACAATGAGGCCGCTGGACCGCCGTCCGCCAAGGAATTGTTGATCCAAATTCAATGAACTCGACCGTTCAGCAAAAATTCTCGATATGGACCCTGACGGCTATGGTCGTCGGTTCGATGGTCGGCGCGGGCATCTTCTCTTTGCCGCAGGCTTTTGGTCGCGAGACCGGTCCGTTCGGGGCCATGATCGCTTGGGCCATCGCTGGCGTCGGAATGCTGATGTTGGCCTTCGTCTTCCAGACCTTGTCGGTTCGCAAGCCGGACCTCGATGCGGGCGTGTATGCCTATGCCAAGGCCGGCTTTGGCAACTATCTCGGCTTCCTCTCGGCCCTCGGTTACTGGTCTGCCGCCGTTCTCGGCAACGTTTCCTATTTCGTGCTGATAAAGTCGACGCTGGGGCTTTTCTTTCCTGTGTTCGGCGATGGCAATACGATCACGGCGATCGTCATTTCCTCGATGCTTCTGTGGATCGTACATTCGCTGATCCTGCGGGGCGTCAAGGAAGCGGCGGCGATCAACACCATTGTCACTTACGCCAAGATCATTCCGATCTTTCTCTTTATCATCTTCGTTATCTACGGCTTCAGCGCCGATGTCTTCACGGCCAATTTCTGGGGCGGGGAAGAAATCAGCGTTGGCAGCATCGCGAGCCAGGTTCGCGGGACCATGTTGGTGACCGTATTCGTCTTTGTCGGAATCGAAGGCGCGAGCGTCTATTCGCGTTACGCACGCAACCGCGGGGATGTCGGGGTCGCGACGCTCCTTGGTTTTCTCGGCGTGCTCTGTCTGCTTGTGCTGGTCACCATTCCCTCCTACGGGATCATGCTTCGTCCTGAACTGACAGCGCTGCGCAATCCCTCCATGGCCGGCGTATTGGAAGCGGTGGTCGGGCCATGGGGCGCCAAGTTCGTCAGCTTCGGCCTGCTGATCTCCGTTGCCGGTGCCTATCTGTCCTGGGTGCTGCTGGCCGCTGAAATCCTGTTCACCGCATCACATCACCAGACAATGCCGCGTTTTCTTGCGTATAAAAACAAGCATGACGTGCCGTCGCGGGCGCTCTGGCTGACCAATACGGTCGTGCAGGTTTTTCTGGTCCTGACGCTCTTTGCTCAACAGGCCTTCAGGCTCGCTCTTGAGCTGACCAGTTCCATGATCCTCATCCCATATCTTCTTGTCGCCGCTTACGGGGTCAAGCTCGCATGGGGCGGCGAGAGCTACGAGAACGACCCCGTAGCGCGGCGTGTCGACTTCGCAAGGGCGGCGATAGCATTGATCTATACGGCCGGTCTCATCTATGCCGCCAGCGCCAAGCACCTGCTGCTTTCGGCCGTCATCTACGGACCGGGCACGATCCTCTTCGTCATGGCTCGGAAGGAGCGGGGGCAGAGGGTGTTTACTCCCGCCGAGATGGGGATGTTCGTCGTCGCCGCACTTGGCGCGGTCGCGGCAATCTACGGCATCCTTGCCGGCGCCATCGCAGTCTAGGGCCCAAAGCTGTTTCGCAGCAGAAGACTACTCAGCGTGTGCGCCCTGCTGTCAGGCTGGCTGATCTGCTGCGAGCTCGTGGCCTGGGCGCCTTGCCAGCCTTCCACGCGTGCCTCCTTTGGCGTAATGCCGAATTCCTTCCTGAACATCCGGCTATACGCCGATGGATCCGTGAAGCCCCAATCCCCGGCAATGGCGGAGATCGGGCGCCCATCCAAGCTGTCGGAAAGTATATCGCGTGTCTTGAGCAGGCGTTTGTGGCGAATATAATTCGAAACACCTCCGGCCGGTTCGAATATCCGGTAGAGGCGAGAGCGGGACACACCGAGTGCGCGGCAAAGCCTGTCGGATGCCAAGGACTGATCATTCAAACTTTGTGCAATGATTTTGGCAGCGCGCTCGGCGATCACGGCGTCGATCACACGCTTCGCCTCGGTGATGCGGTCATGTGATGGCGACACGCACGCAGCCAGCAGATTGGTGGTGGCAGTGGCAATGTGCGACACATCCACGGCCCTCAGATCGGAAAAGGAACGGTGCAGCAGAAGCATGTAGTCTGCCAGGAGTCTTTTCGACTCCTCACGTATTTCAATCCTGGACGATTGGATGAAAGGCAGGGCGCGTGGCAGGAAAACGGCAAGGAGGGCGTCGTTCTCCATCACGCATTCGTAGGGCTCTGCAAAAGATTGCAGGGTCGTTCTCACGACCTGCCAACTTCCAGGAAGCCTGCCCTTGGACAAGGGCAGGCTCAAATACCAATTGTCCACCGAAGGGTTTTTCAAATGCCGCCAGCGACAGCGGTAGCCACTGCCAGGCAATTCGAGGAACATGACAGCCAACGTTCCCAGATCCCACACTGTTTCATGTGCCGGAAACGAATGGCTCCGTTCTTGCATAAGTTCAGTGTCGGCAACGCCTTGATACCAGGTTCGAAACAGGTCGAATTGCTTAGCAGGTGGTGCCGTGGAGGTATCGATGTCGACGGCGCATTGCAGGGACTTCTCGGCACCTGCTCCTCCAGATAGCCCGGCGGCATGAACCATAGCATCCATAGCAACTATCCGTCTTTGTTGGTGCAACACGGGTTATTGCAAGAACATTAGTTCATTCTAATATATACAACTCCGGCAAGCAATGTTGAAGGTGGATGTAATACCCTGTCTACTACCAGCATAGAAGCATGTTAATCAATCGTTAACATGCCATCTGGCCCATTTGAGGTATCCACCAGGAATTCGTGAACTGGGCTTAATTGTACCCGACGGAAGTTGTGGAGGTGGCTGCGTGATATCCGAGGCTTATCACACCGGTTGTGGTGGCTCTCAACTCAGTATGCAAGGCATCCCAATCATAGACCACCAGTCCATTTTTCTTGTTGGAGGCTGTACTCCCTGAAATGTCTTGTGGGACTAATGCCCGGATACCACGCGCACAACGGGAATCGGTAAGGACGATCTAGCCGCCCTCGCACGCGTCACCGCGAGATCTGCAGCATGATCCTCATCGGCAGGGACCACACAGCCATGGCGCATGAAACCAGCGAGGGCCTCGGACGTCGCGACTTCATGATCGCATCGGTCGCTACCATCGGCGCTGCCGCTGCGCTCATGGCCGGGCCGGCGCAGGCGCAAACGGGCTCGGCACCTGCAAGCGCGTCTCCCGCAGGGACGTCGGGGACCGTCTATACCGGCGATGTCATCGACGGAAAGAAGGTCATCAGTTCGCTTGACATCTCGGATCTGAAACCAGGCAAGCACAGCTTTTATTTCCAGGGCGTACAGATGCCGACGGGCCAGCACTGGTACGTCTCGGTGATGGTCGCCAAGGGGGCAGCCCCAGGCAAACGACTGGGGCTGATGAGCGGCGTGCATGGCGATGAAATGAGCCCCATTCAAACCGTGCAATCCGTAATGCGTGAGCTCGATCCGGCCGCGATGTCGGGATCGGTGATGGCGGTACTCGACATTTCGCGCCCCGCAATGGAAGGCATGGAACGGAGATGGCCGAATTCGGGGCGCGGGATCGACCTGATCGACATCAATCGGTTGTTCCCTGGCAACGAGGACGCTCCCGACGCGCCGACGCGCCACGCCGGCCTGATATTCAAGCGGCTTCTGCGGTCAAACCTCGACTACGGGATCGATTTTCATACAGCCGCCACGGGCATGGACGCGACGGCGTTCCACCTTGCGCGCATGGATCTCCCCGAAGTGCGGGCGATGGCGGAACTCTATCCGGTCGATCAGATTTTCGACAACTTTGGCGAGCGAGGTCTTCTCGCCAATGCCCTCATCGATGCCGGCATTCCCGCCTTCACGCCCGAGATCGGCAAGCCGCGGATCTTCGATCACGACATGATCGCCCTGTTCGTCGAAGGAACGATGAACGTCATCAAGCACCACGGAATAATTTCAGGCCCTATCGGCAGAACCAGCAAGGATTCGAGCGTTTTCGTCGCGGACGGCATGTTTCCCGTCACCGCGACGCATGGCGGTTTCATCGAATTGTTGGTCGAACTCAATGAGACCGTTCGGCCCGGACAGAAAGTTGCAGTCCAAAGGAACACCTTCGGGGAAATCGTCGCGGAATACTCCGTGCCTCTCGGCGGCGAAGTCGGCGCCAGGCGGACCGATGCAACAGCGGAGTCGGGGACTCCGATCGTATTCCTCATCTTTGACAGCGCCAATCCTGTCGGCGGCGATGTGTTGGTCGAGTAACGGGACCTGAAACGACAAGAACCGCGACACGAAGCGCCGTCCGGCAGGTGTCAGTGTCGCTCAACCGAAAGCAAAAGACATGCTGCGGCTAGGCTCGAAGTACGGTCACCTCGTTCACAGTTCTGGTTGCGGTTGTCTCAATCCCGATCTTCAACGAGTCTCTCGTCGTCTGGAGGCCTTTTCCAGGCGTAGTTTTCTCTCCGGTTTCGGGGCTGCCGCCATCGCCGGGGTGCTGACAAAGCCGTCCTTCGCGCAGACGGCCGCGCCCCCTTCCAAGATCCTGTTTCGCGAAGTCCGGCTATTCGACGGCAAGTCGGGTACGGTGAAGGACGGAGCGCAAATCCTGGTGGAGGGCGGCAGGATTTCCGGAATCGATATGACGAACGCCCCTCCCCCGGAGGACGCCACCGTCATCAAATGCCGCAATGGCGTCCTCATGCCAGGGCTCATCGACGCGCATTGGCATGCGATCTTCGCGGCGGTCCCGGTCAACATCCTGCTTAACGGCGACCCGGGGATTATCTTCGCAGCGTCCACCGCCGAGGCGGATCGCACGCTCAGTCGCGGCTTCACCACCATACGCGATCTGGGAGGTCCCTCCTTCTCCTTCAAGCAGGCTATCGACACCGGGCTGATCCCTGGCCCGCGCATCTATCCCTCCGGCGCGATGATCACGACCTCCGGGGGTCACGCCGATCTTCGCCTGCCAAGCGAGATTCCGCGCGACGGCGGCAAGCTCAGCAAAGGTGAACTCCTGGGGGGAGCGGCCATCGTCGACGATATCGGCGACCTGAAGATGCGGATCCGGGAGCAGCTTCTCCAAGGCGCGTCACAGATAAAGTTGGTGGGCGGCGGTGGCGTATCGTCGCCCCGCAGTCCGCTGGACATCGTCACCTTCAGCGAAGAAGAGCTGCGGGCAGGCGTCGAGGTGGCACAGGATTGGAGCACCTACGTTACCGTGCACGCCTATACGTCTCGCGCGATACGACGCGCGCTGGCAGCTGGGGTGCAGTCGATCGAGCACGCGCATCTGATGGACGAGGACACGGCGGCGATGATCGCCGAGAAGGGCACATGGCTAAGCACCCAGCCCTTCCTGACGGCGGAGGACACCGGCCCGCTGACGGGACCTAGCGCCGACCGCGCCCAGGAGCTTTTCTCAGGGACGCCGAGGATATATGCCTTTGCTCGCAAGCATGGCATCAAGACGGCCTGGGGTTCCGACGTGCTGTTCTCGCCTGCGTTGGGTCCGCGCCAGAGCATGATGCTCACGCATTTGGCCAACTGGTACAAGAACGCCGAAGTCCTGCAGATGGCCACCTCCGGCAATGCCGAACTGCTCGCACTCTCCAATCTGCGCAACCCTTATCCGGGCAAGCTCGGCGTCATCGAAGAAGGAGCTTTCGCGGACCTCTTAGTCGTGGACGGCAACCCGCTCGACGACATCCGGCTGATCGAGGATCCGCATAAGAACTTCGTCGTCATCATGAAGGACGGCCGGCTTCACAAGAGCACCCTTTGAGAGTCAGCGGAAAACCGTATGCCGCCTTCACTTCCCAGCAATCAGTTAATCCGACACGGCCTCATGGTCCTGACGAAGCAAGGCCGCGAGAAAATCTCGACTAGGCAGTGGTCGTCATCGGGAAATCTCGCCGCGAGGCAACCAGACAGGCTCCTGACGCTCCGTCCGGCAGACTTATTCCTGATACTTTCCATTGAGCGCTCTCGGCTCTCTTCTCTGCCCGCAGGGTGCGAGATCGATATTTAGAACCTGCATGGAACGGGGACATGCCAGAAAAATCGGATCACCCACCTGCAACGCCATATGAACGGGCCGAAATCGAGCAGGGCAAGTGGCGCAGGTTTCTGCTCTTTGGGCTCCTCCTGCTTGCGGGCGGCGTGTTTTCAGTCGCAGTTCCCAGCGTTTCCAATTTCGCATCCAACGTCGTGTTCGCCGTGGCCCTGATGGCAGTCGGCGTCATCAAGGTCATCCAATCGCTCTGGATCAAAAGTTGGGTGGGCTTCGTGTGGCAGGAACTGACCGGCTTCTTCGAGCTCATCGGCGGCATCATGATTTACTTCAATCCTATCAAAGCATCGGCCGCAATATCACTGTTCATAGCGTTTGTACTATTTGTCCACGGTGTTCTTCAATTAATCATCGCCGCTGAAGTCAGGAAAGTCGGCGGCTGGTATTGGTTCGCCGTTTCCGGAATCGTGGCCATATTCGCTGCTTTCTCCATACTGCTGAAGTGGCCGATCGTCAGAGAGATGCCGACTGGCTTGGTGGCCGGATTTTCCATGATGATTGCTGGACTGGCGTATCTCGTCATTGCCCTGAGCGTGCGCAGGACGAAGATTTTGTCTTGAGAGCAGGATCCGACGATGATGAAAAGCAATTTTGACTTTCGAGCCAGGGTCGTGGCGGCCGCATTGCTAGTCAGCGTGGGCGGCTTCGCGGGAGCGGCACGTGCGCAGACCGCGGCGACGGTGCCAGTGGTCGTGCAGAAGGTCCAGTCCGGTCCGGCAAACGCGCCGCTGACATACAACGCGCAGGTCGAGGCGATCGATGCGGTCGACATTCAGGCGCGCGCGTCCGGCCTGCTCAAGGAGATCAGGTTCTCCGAAGGCCAGCACGTGAAGGAGGGCGATCTGCTTTTCGAAATCGAGCCGGATCAACTGTCGGCGGCGGTAATGTCCGCACAGGCGCAAGTGGCCAGGACCGAAGCCACCCGCAACGCCGCGCGACAAAGCCTCTCACGCGCCAGGGACCTGCTCAGCCGCAGGACTATTTCTCAGGCCACGTTGGATGACGCTCAGGCTGCATTCGATGTCGCCGCGGCGGATGTTCAAAGCGCCAATGCAGCCCTCAATACGGCCGAACTCAATCTTTCCTATGCTCAGATCAGGTCTCCCATCAATGGCACCATCGGCCGCTCCCTGGCGACGCGCGGTAATCTCGTGGGGCCCGGCTCCGGATCATTGGCGCGCGTCGTCCAGCTCGATCCTATCCGCGTCGCATTCTCGATCGCTGACAGCACTTTGGTCGACATCAGGCAGAAACTTGCCGGTGGCCAGAAGATCGATGCGAACAAATTCCACCTGAGTCTGTCTCTCGCCAACGGCACACAATTTGCTTTGCCGGGGCGGGTGCAGTTCATCGACAACGAGGTCAATCAGCAGACCGGTACCGTCGCTGTCCGCGCGCTGTTCCCCAACCCCGACCACATTTTGGCGCCTGGCCAGTTCGTCCGGCTAACAATCGTCGACGAAGAAGCCAGGAAATTGCCGATGGTGCCGATGGCGTCCGTTCTTCAGGACCGCCAGGGCAAGTTCGTCTTCGTGCTCAACGACAACAATACCGTGACCAGGCAGGCGATCACGACCGGTGCGCGCATCGACAATCGCTGGGCGGCGACGAGCGGATTGGAAGGCGGCGAAACGATCGTCGTCGAGGGCCTGCAACGCGTTTCCGATGGTCAGCAGGTCAACCCCCGCGAAGCGGAGGATACGCCATGATCTCGGACCTCTTCATCAGCCGCACCCGGCTCGCGATCGTCGTCTCGATCATCATTTCGATCGCCGGCGGGATCGCGGTGTTTTCCCTTCCCATACAGCAGTATCCGCAGATCACCCCTCCAACGGTGACGGTGTCGGCCTCCTATCCGGGAGCAAGCGCGGAAGTCATCGCCGACGTGGTGGGCGGCCCGCTGGAGACGGCCATCAATGGCGTGGACCACATGATGTACATGTCGTCCACCAGCTCCAATGCCGGCCAATACACGCTATCGGTGACCTTCGAGGTCGGAACCGATCCCGAGACAGCACAGATCAACGTGCAGAACCGCGCTCAGCTGGCGATCTCGCGCCTGCCGGCAGCGGTCGCGCAGCAAGGTGTCTCCGTGCGTGCCCGCTCGCCGGATTTTATCCTCGGCATCGCTTTCTATTCGCCGGACGACAGCCTCGATGCGCTGGCGATCACTAATTTCATCACCACGACCGTCGCCGACACGATATCGCGCGTGCGGGGCGTCGGCGAGGCTTCGGTCGCCGGGGCTTCGGAATACTCGATGAGGGTGTGGCTCAACCCGCAGCGCATGGACGCGCTTGGCCTGACGCCCGACGATGTCTCGGCCGCCATCCAGCGGCAAAACATCCAGGCGACGCTCGGACAGGCCGGCGCCCCCCCGCAGGCGCAGGGCTCGGAGCTGCAATACACTCTGGTCGCGCAGGGGCGGCTGAGAAGCGTCGAGGAATTCGGGGACATCGTCGTGCGCACGGGCTCGGCGGGGGCCAAGGTCTACCTGCGCGATATCGCGCGGCTCGAGCTTGGCGCGTTAAGCTATGCTTCGAGCGCCAGCTTCGCCGGACACGCCTCGGCGATGATGCAGATCAACCAGTCGCCCGGCGCCAACGCCATCCAGACCGCGGCGTCGGTCCGCGCCGAACTGGAGCGCCTCTCGTCACGCTTTCCCAAAGGCATGCAGTATCACATCGTCTACGACGCGACCCGCTTCGTGAATGCCAGCATCTCGCTGACGGCCAGAACCCTGCTTGAAGCGTTCCTGATCGTTCTCGCAGTCACCTACGTCTTCCTGCAGGATTGGCGCGCCATGTTCATCTCGGCGCTTGCCATCCCGGTTTCCATGCTCGGCGCCTTGGCGGTGCTGTTTGCCGCCGGCTATTCGCTGAACATGATTTCTCTTTTGGCGCTGGTGCTGGCGATCGGCCTGGTGGTGGACGATGCCATCCTTGTCGTCGAGAACGTCAAGCATGTGCTGGAGGATACCCCTGACATCGCGGTCGCCGACGCCACGCGCAAGGCGATGCACCAGATCACTGGGCCGATCATTTCCACGACCTTGGTGCTGCTTGCCGTGGTGACGCCGACTGCGTTTCTCGGCGGCATAGGCGGCCAGCTCTACCGGCAGTTCGCCGTGACGCTGTCTTCGGCCCTGGTGATTTCCTCCTTTGTCGGATTGACCCTGAGCCCGGCGCTGGCCGCACTGCTTTTGCGGCGCGATGTGGGCCATTTCAAGCGTGGCCCGCTGGCCTGGTTCACGGCATTCATGAACAAGACGCGTGACGGCTATGGACGCCTCGTCGGGTTTCTGGTGCGGCATTGGTACGTGCCGATGGCGGGATTGCTTGCCTGTTTTGCCGCCGCCTATCTGATCTTCACCGGGCTACCGTCGACTTTCCTGCCCGACGAGGACCAAGGCGCGTTGTTCGTCGACATCCAGTTGCCCAATGCCGCTTCGCTCGACCGCACGAAAGCCATCGTGGAGGACGTGCGCAAGATTCTGACCGACACCGGAGGCGTGCAAGACGTCATCACGGTTGCGGGGTTCAGCATCCTTCAGTCGACGAGTTCGCCGAGCGGCGCAATGGCGGTCGCGGCGCTGAAGCCCTGGGACGAGCGCAGGTCCAGCGAACTGCAGCTCGCCGGCATCCTGCAGGCGCTGCGGATGAAGTTCTCCCAAATTCCGGGCGCGAACGTCGCCGTGTTCGCGCCGCCGGCGATTGCCGGCATCGGCTCGGTCGGTGGCCTGGACTTCCGCCTGCAAGCGCTTGAAGGACAGCCGCCACAAGAGATCGCGCAGGTCGTCGGCGCCCTGCTTGGCGCCTTCAATCATCTGCCGGAGCTCGGCGGGGCCGCCACCACCTTCAGCGCCAATGTCCCGCAGGTCTATGTCGAAGTCGACAGAACGCGCGCCGAAGCGCTTGGGGTAAGCGTGTCGGACGTCTATTCCACCATCGGCGCGGCCTTCGGATCGCGCTACGTAAATGATTTTACGCTCAATGGCCGCGTGTTCCAGGTCAATCTGCAGGCCGATGCCGATTTCCGTGCCCATGCGGAAGACATCTTGAACCTGCATGTGCGTAGCCGGAACGGCACCATGGTGCCCTTGAACAATCTGGCGTCGTTGACGACGATCCTGTCGCCATTCGCCATCCAGCGTTACAATCTCTCGGTCGCCGCTCCCATAAACGCCATTACCGCACCTGGAAGCAGCAGCGGCGGCGCCATGGACGCGATGGAGAAGACAGTGGCCCAGCTGTTGCCGAATGGCTATGGCTTCGAGTGGTCAGGCCTGTCGTTTCAAGAGCGCCGCGGCAGTGGCCAGGAGGGGCTGGTCTTTGCGCTGGCGTTCCTCTTTGCCTATCTCTTCCTTGTCGCCCAATACGAGAGCTGGTCGCTTCCGTTGATCGTCATCCTTTCGCTCGGAGCGGCTCTCTTCGGCGCCATAGCGGCATTGAAGGTCTTCGGGTTGCAGAACAGCCTCTACGTGCAGATCGCCATCGTGCTGCTGATCGGGCTGGCGGCGAAGAATGCCATCCTGATCGTGGAATTCGCCAAGGAGCGGCGCGATGAGGGACTAAGCATAATGAAGGCGGCGCGGATCGGGGCCGAGCAGCGCTTCCGGGCCGTCATGATGACCGCGGTTTCCTTCATCCTCGGGATCATTCCTCTTGTCGTGTCGACTGGTGCCGGTGCGGGCGCGCGGCGGGCTGTTGGCGTCACAATTTTCGGGGGCATGGCCGCGGCTACGACTATTGGCCTGTTGATCATCCCCTCCGTCTATTTTGTCGTCCAGAAAGCAACCGAGTATCTGTCGTCCCGGCGTCGGGGAGATCGTACGGAACGCCTCGATACGATCGAACCATCACATTGAGGTTCGTCCTCGCCAAAGGGCGGTCGAGATGGCCCGCGGCAACCATTTATGTTCTTGGAATCTCAATTCTTGGCTTTGCGTCCATTTCTTCGCCGAATGGACTCGTTCTCCGAACCGCGGCGATGGACTGACGGCCGGATGCAAGTACATTCGGCGCAATATTTGGCGAAGTTGCCCCCAGAGGCCGGTTTCCGGGCGGCCTTCGAGTTCAGTGACGCATCGTCTGGAGGCTGCAACCGTGAGTCCAGAGTCCTGCTCATCCTTGCCGTTGGCCGCTTCGCTCGCGGTGTTGTCGCTGTACGCCACCGCAACGAGCAATGCGGAGGCTGCCTCGTTGGCTGCACGCGGCAACGAACCCGGTTGGCAAATCAGCATCTCGGACACCGCGCTCAGCTTTAACGCCTTAGGGGGCGAGACCTTCACAGTTCAGCCGGCTCCGCGTCCCACAAGGCAAGGCGACGCCGACACCTATCTGGCGACGGTAGACGGCCGGCAACTCGCGCTGACCATCGCTGCCAAAATATGCGTCGATACCATGAGCGGAATGCCATACCCCCAAACCGCGACCGTCATCCTTGGCGACCGGAAATTTGGGGGCTGCGCCGGAGAGCCGGGCGACCTCCTTCACGGAGATTGGCTCGTGGACGAAATTCGAGAAGAAACCACGGTCTCCGATTCGAAACCCACCCTTGCCTTCGAGCCAGATGGACGCATCCATGGGAATGGCTCGTGCAATCGGTTCTTTGGCGGCTTCGCCTTGACCGGAGAAGCGCTGACGATCTCGGAAACCGGCTCGTCCAGGATGATCTGCGATCAGCCCCTCATGGATCAAGAGCGCAGTCTTCTGAAGGCACTCGGGTCCGTCCATCGTTTTGAAGCCCCACAGACAGGACGAGTGCAACTGTTGGACAAGGATGGCCAAACGCTGGTGAGTTTACGAAGATAAGCCGGCGCGGCCAGCAGCATGCAGAACCCCGCAGGACGATTTGTGTTGGTTATCTCGCTGGCGTTGCTGGTGCAAAGCTGCGCCGGTCCAAGAGCCGTGACGGGCCTTGCCTCGCCTGTACAAATTAGCAACAAAATGTCGGCTATTTCCTTCCTGATTGCCACCACGCGCACAAGGTTCCCCACCTCCGAACCGCCCTATTCGCGGGATCGTTCCCCGACGTTGAGTTTTTCGCAGTTGACTGTCGTCGTGCCGGCCACACACCGGCCGGGCGTCGTCGAGACGTCATCGACATCACCCGATCCGAAGCGCCATTTTTCCGCTCGTGATCTTGTCCGCTTCGAGAACAGAGCATCCTTCGCAGGTCGGTTGAACGGGATGCTGGCGAAGCGTCCGCCTTCGGAGCGCGAGGTGTTTATCTTCGTGCACGGCTACAACAACAATTTTGCCGAAGGCCTGTTTCGTAATGCCCAAGTCGTCCACGACTACCGCATCTCCTCGGTTCCGGTTCATTTCTCCTGGGCGTCGGCGGGATCTATCGGCGCCTATCTTTTCGATCGCGATAGCGCTCTCCAGGCGCGGGACGGCTTGGCCGAAACGATCGAAATCGCAGCTCGATCGAACGCTAGCGGTGTTTTCATCGTCGGCCATTCCATGGGCGCGTATGTCGTAATGGAGGCGCTTCGCACCCTTGTATTGCAAGGTAAGGCGGCGGTTACCTCAAGAATCCGCGGCGTCTTGCTTGCCGCGCCCGATATCGATCCAGATGTCTTCAGCAGCCAAGTCAGGGACATACCCCAACTGCCGCACCCCTTCACGATCGTTGTCTCTCGGCGAGATCGCGCCTTGAGCCTGTCGCGGCGCATTGCAGGTGGCCAGCCACGAGTCGGCAGTGGCTTCGATATCCCGCTCCTCCAGAAAAAGGACATTCAGGTTATCGACATTTCCGACGTGGACGGCGGCGGCCACAGCGGCTTTGCAACGTCGGAAACACTGATGAAGCTGTTGAGGTCCGGGCCCCTGCTGCGCCGTCTCATCGTGAACGAAGATATGCCGGTCGAAGACAAAGCCGAAGAGACCCGGCAGATCATCTTCGATAACGCCTCCCTCGTTCTCCATCTGCCGCTCACAATCCTGAAGCGGTCGGCATCCCGGCAATCCGTGTCCCAGCAGCCGGCGTCCGAGATCGGCGCCATGTGATGAAAGCCCCTGCATTTTGAATCAGACGGAATGAACATTTGGAAGCTGAAGTCGCGATAACTCAATCAATCCTGCTGAAGCTTGTGCTTGCGTTGCTGCTCGGCGCGCTGATCGGTGCGGAACGCCAGTACCGGCAACAATATACAGGACTTGTGACGCACGCGCTGGTCGCACTGGGCGCGGCGGCATACTCCTCGCTGCCGGGCGCTCTTGGCTCAGGTCTCGATCTTAGAATGGGGGCTCAGGTCGTAACCGGCATTGGCTTCCTTGGCGCCGGCCTGATCATCAGGGACGGTTCCAACATAAGAGGGTTGAGTACGTCCGCGACGATCTGGAGCACTGGCTCTGTCGGGGTCTTCGTAGGCTTTGGCTTTCTGCTGCTGGCCGCGGAAACCGCAATGCTCATTATTATACTCAATTCGCTTCTTCCTAATTTCTCAAGATTCTTTCGAAGGCACTCTCAGGAACAACCTGCCGTCGAATACACGTACACTATAGAGATCGTATGCTCACGAGATAATGTTTATTTGCTCAGATCGATTCTGCTTCAGACCATCAATACAAACCTCCTCCGCCTACGCTCCCTTAACAGCCATCCCATCAATGAGGGCGACGCCATGAGAATAGAAGCAACGTTGTTCAGCAACCGTGATGATGCGCAATCAGTCGAACGCGTCGTCGCTCACCTCGCGCTCGACTCGAATGTTCAGTCGGCTTCCTGGGAGCCGGAAGAAAAGACCGAATAGAGCGAAAGCCAGAAAGACCCTCGACACCACCTCGAAACGTCAAATTTTAAGGAGCTGCTACAATGGAAGGAAACACCAAGGCCTTGTTGGCAAACAAATTGATAGCTATCGGCCTCTTGCTCATAGGCTTTCTCATTTTTGCATCGGGCTATCGCTATGGCTCTCCATCGAGCATCATGGTTGGCTGTCTTCTCTTTGCTATCGGAATCATTCTTCTGATTATAAAGATCGCCCGCAGAAACAAGCCGGACTCGGTTGCTTGACTTATCGAGTTGGACGAAAGCGATCGCGTCCAACTCCAGTCCGGACAAAAGACTTGGAGAGGCCCTCGTTGTTGGAGGCTCCTAACTGGTACGCCCGCCAGTATAATTCCGTGGTCGCGCGCACCCGCGAGTCCGATCCCGACGCGGAATTCCATATCCAGCAGATTGGCGAGCAGCGCCATGCATCGAGCCTTGCAACGATAGACTATGGCGACGCGTTCGTCCTCGATTTGCGGGACAAGGGTGGCATCGCCATGTCCGGGGCGATCAATGACGATGCGTTGACGGCGGTGTTCCTCTGGGGCGAAGGCACGACCTTCAACGGACAACGGAGTGAAGTACCGCAGTTGCGGATCATCGGCCCGGGAACAGAATTCAAGCTGGAGATGCCAGGAAGCTATCGCCTCATGCGGATCGGTCTGCGTGGGTCCGCGCTCGAGTCTCTGCGCACGGCATCAGCCTCCCACCTGGGCCAGAGGACCGCGCTGATGCCAGGGATACATGAGCAACGCCTCACGGCAGGAGCCGAGCTGGAGCTTCAGCAGAGGCTGCTGCGAACCGTCGGGTTCGCGGAAGCTGCAGCACAGCGTGGCTATGACCTAAGTGCCGGCCTGGCCGTTGCGGCGAGCGAAGCGGGCGCCGCGCTCGCGCGGGTGCTTTCCCTCACGGAGCAACCATCCCCCCGCGCCCTCGGTTCCAGCGATCGGCGCGATATCGTTGATGCCACCCTGGCCATTCTGGAGGCAAGGCCTCATAGCCCTGTTTCCGTCAGTGCAGTCTGCGAGGTACTGGGCATTGGCGAGCGAATGTTGGAGCGCGCCTTTCAGGAACGTCTGGGAGTCAGCCCTCGAGCTTACGAGCGGGAGCGGCGGCTTCGGGCCGCGCACGGCCTTATCCTGACGCAGGGCGATCGCCTCTCGATCACCGACATCGCCATGAGCTTTGGTTTCTGGCACCTGGGCCGTTTCGCTGGAGCCTATACGTCAATCTTCGGATGCTCCCCCAGTGAGGCGCGTCGGCGCTTCTGGAGACACGCAGCACCAGACTGATGGGATGCTCAAACCTGCCGATCCGAGGCTGGTTAACGCGGTGCCTCAGGCATTTTGATCAGGATGGGAAGACGATGAAGCCGTCGGCTCCTGTGGACGGAGGCAGTCGGCAGAAATGCCGGATCCCCCGCGGTCGGCGAATCCTAAAGCCAACGACACACCTACGCGTAGGGCCTCATCACAGCTATGTGCAGCCCGCATTCGGCCTAGTTGCCTGCTGAACCACCCCAATCCGAGAGCTTTCGGGCACTCCGTCGGAAAGTGGATAGAAATTGGTTGGCCGTCAGGAGATTCTGATGGCGCGACCTCAGTGGGGCCGCGACAAACCTTCCGACCGGTTGGTCGCAAGCAAGAGAAACGCAAGGTCACTCCACATGGCGCGCTCGGCGCCGATGAGAATGGCCATAGTCGCAAGGGTAAATACGATGCGAAAACGCTGTCCCAGCTTCCACGAGAAATAAACGCATTGTCTACGTTTGGGATTCCTAGCCCACTCTAGGGGAGCATCTCCGGCTTAAGATTGCCTCAAAATCAATCTCATCCGCGGCGGCAGGTTGAGGGTGTGTTTTATTGTCGGTTTCCTTGCGGGAAACGGCCTGCCGACCTCTTGAGCTGCCTATACTTCGGCGTCTCATGTACGACAGGAGTTTGTTATGGACGCGAGAGTAACCGCTGCCGGCATTCCCACCGACCCTTTTGCGGATGAGCCTCTAAGATGCGCCATCGACGTAAATAGCTTGTCGGCACCCCCAGCCGAACAGTTTGATTTCTATCGATCATGGTTTGCTGGGGTTGCCGAAATACAGCTTCTTCGGGCCGAGCACGCCGTGTTCCCGGCTCGTCATCAGGTATGGCAGTTGGGCGATCTGGCGTTGAGTTCCATCGAAATCCCAGGCTCCGGCTACGAGATACAATGGGAACATCGCAGACGGTCCCTGTTGGATCACTGGATGCTGTCCGTGCCGTTCTCGCAGTCTGCTGCCGGCGAGATGATATCTCGTCGGCCCCGCATGAGGTGTCTGGCCTTGCCCGATGTTGGAGTGAGCAACGATGATCTGTTCATCACACTGTTTCTGCCCCGCACATGGCCGGCAACCAGATCATCGAAAATCGAAGCCAGCGACGAGGCACTGGATTTTCTTGCGCACTACGCCGTTCTGCTGCACCGCTCACTTCCTCATTTGAGAGAAGCGGATCTGCCCCATATCGTCACCGCGACTGCCAACATTTCCGCGGCTGCTCTTATGCCGACAAAAGATCATCTGGCAGAGGCGCAAGGGCCTGTGAACGCGGTGTCTGCCGCTCGGATTGCCAAGCGTATCGCAGAGAGGTTGAGCGATCCCGACTTGACGCCCAACAAACTCTGCCGCGCGGTCGGTGTCTCACGCTCCCGTCTCTACCGGATTTTCGAGCCGGTGGGCGGTGTGTCCAACTATGTGCGGCGCAAGCGGCTGCTGAAAACGCGCGACGCTCTAGCGGACAGTTCGGACAGGCGAACGATCTCCAGCATTGCCGAAGTATGGGGCTTCCAAGATCCGTCTACCTACAGCCGGATGTTCAAAACAGAGTTCGGCATCTCTCCAAGGGAAGCGCGCGAACTCGGGTGGCAGGGCGTCAAGCATTCGACCTGGCTGACTGTGGATGAGCCCCTCGCGGATGCTGGCATCCTGAGCAACCTTCTGATCAACAATTCATTGGGATTGTCCCTTTCTTCAAGACAGTGACGGATTCCTGGCAGAGGTCGGGGCGCCTGGAGATCATCCCACAAGCTACAAGAAATATACGTCAAACCCATATTATGGATTCCTCGCATATTTTTCAAAAATCGATGACCGTTTAAGCTCGGCCGTGTCCTCGTCATTAGCATCACGATTTTCGATAACTCCACTCTGGGTTTTTAATTGTCAGGACCGTCTCCTTGCGAAAAGCACATCGTTCATTGTTGATCTACTAGCTCGATAGGAGCTTGTGATGGAGGTAACAGTACGAAGCGATACTCTTGGCGAGCCGGTCGCTGGAGCAGTTGCCATACACGCTGCCGACATCCGCACATCATCGATTCTGCTGGCTGGGCGAGATGTTCTTGTCGACTGGTTCTATACCACCCAAGCAGGTGCGGGTGTCGGGATTTCAAGTCCCATAACCTCGATCTCGCCGCGGCTACATCCGCCGGGGATGAGCCCGATACGTCTGGTCTCTTGATCGAGAATTCCATGGGGTTGCCGTCACCCTCTTTCAAGCAATGAGTTTGCCTCAATGCAAGACAAGCCATCAATTGTCAGCGAAAGCGAAACGATCGGGACCCCAGAACCTCTAAGATGCGTCGTAGACGTTGATACCTCGCAGGCGCCACCGCCCGAGCAATTCGACCTTTTCCGGAGTTGGCACTCAAATATAGCCGACGTCGAATTGCTGCGAGACGAGTTCGGCTCGTTCTCTGCGCGCGAGCGGGCGTGGCGGTTGGAGAGCCTCGTGCTGGCTTTCATCGAATATCCCGGGATGGGGTACCGTCGGCGGTGGCGCAGCAGAAAGAGTCCGGTGTTCGACCACTGGGCTCTTTCGGTGCCCCAGACAATCCCCGCGGGCGGCGGCACGCCAAGAATGGGACAGCTGCGCTGGCAATGCCTGGGTGCACCCCATGAAGACCAGGGTGAGGATGACGGTGTCCTTGCGCTATTCCTTCCGCGGGATTTCGCCTTCTCGCAACCCTTCACGCTCGATATCCGGCCCGAGATGGCCGCATTCGTCGCCGACTATGTTCTGCTGCTCTATCATTCCTTCCCCCATCGCACGGAAAGCGACGTCCCGTATGTCGCATCGGCGACCACCAGCCTGCTTGCCGCGTGCATTTCCCCGTCCCGGGATCACTTTTTCGAAGCACAGGAGCCGATCGACGCGGTCATCATGGCCCGCGCGAACAAGATCATAATAGCCAATCTGGCCGACCGGAATCTGACACCGGGAAAGCTCTCGCAAGACCTCGGCATTTCACGCTCTCGACTTTATCGGATTTTCGAACCAGCCGGAGGAATCTCGCACTATATCCGGCGACAGCGGCTGCTGAAAACGAGGGACGCGCTCGGAAACATCGCGGATGGACGCCCGATTTCGAGCATTGCGGAGGAGTGGGGCTTCATGGATCCCTCGACATATAGCCGGACATTCAGGCGCGAGTTCGGAATCTCGCCCAAAGAGGCGCGGGAGGCGGGCTGGCTGGGCCTCAAGCACCCTCCGTTGGCGGAGCGGTCGAACAACGGCAAACCTTCTCTGAACAGCCTCCTGGCCAACAATTGCCTTCTCAGCCATCAGCTTTCGAGTACGTGATTGGAATCTTCGGCTGAGGTAATCTTGTCGAAGACAAGAGTGAACCCATTCCTTGGCGAAGCTGGAGATTGGACGCCGGTTCGAACTGCCCGCCGGGAACACCCCGCAGTCTGACGAGGCGCTCGTATGGCATGAGATTGCACCCTCAGCGGAGAGGCCGATGTCAGAAATGTTGGTCCCGATAGCGCAGGCTCATCGAAGCTCATAAAATACCAGCCAAGAAGTCATTAAATTTCGGAGGTTCATTTGGTGAATTCTTTGAGCAGACGATCCGTGATCGTTGGGGGAATATCATTTCTGGCGCTGTCCGGGCATGCGGAAGCTTCCCAAAAGAGTTGGTATATCGGGAGAATTCCAGATAAGCCTTTTGACATCCCTCTCGTAGACAAGACGCGCATCCCCCGGCAATTCCGTCGGCAAACGGTGCCTTACTTGGGTAGGGAAACCGCCGGAACAATCCTAATCAACAAGCAGGAGCGCTTCCTGTACTATGTCGAAGACGCAGGCAGGGCGATCCGCTTCGGCATCGCTGTCGGTCGGGATGGACAGAGATGGGGTGGAGAGGCCATCGTTGAACGAAGAGCCCAATGGCCGACCTGGACCCCCACCGCCAACATGCGACGCCGTAATCCGAGCTTGCCGCAGCGCGTTCCGGGAGGCCCAAACAATCCTCTCGGCGCCCGGGCGCTGTATCTGTATCGCAATGGCCAGGACACGCTGTATCGCATTCATGGGACCAATGAGCCGTGGACCATTGGAAAAGCTGCATCATCCGGCTGCATCAGGATGTTGAACGAGCATATTTTTGAACTCTTCGGAACGATGCGCAACGGCGCGCGCGTTATCGTTGTCTAGCCTGCGGCAATCATGAATGCCATTGCGCGGCACCTCTAAATGCCGAGGCCGACGCGTGGAGACATCCTCGTCACAGGACACCGTCTCTCCGGAAGGTTGAGCGCAAAGGAAGCCGGCGCTTCTCCGGTTTCGTTTGGCTACCGCACGACCAATACAGGCACACTTCCATCCGCGAGAACCTCCGACGTCTGGCTTCCCAGCAAAAGCTTTCTGATGCCACGACGGCCATGGGAAGCCATCACAATCAGGTCGCAGCCTCGTGACTTGGCGGTGTCGATAATCGCCTTGGCCGGGTAGGTATCCGGGACATGTAGAAATTCTGCGGAAACCCCCATCCGGTCGGCTGCCTCCCTGACTTGATCGAGGACTTGCCCTGCGAATTCCTTGCTCGCGGCCTCAAAACTATCAACCTCCTCCTGCGAAGGAATAGACCCGGAGGTAAATCCGGTTCCATAGTCAATCAGCATTGGCTCCGTGACCGTGACAACTGTCGCCTTGGCAGCCAAGGCTTTCGCCAGGGCTATCCCCTGCTCAACGCCCTTCCTGGCGACGTCGGAGCCATCCGTGCTCACGAGGATATGAGTGTACATCTGAGTTCTCCCTGCCTGGTCGACCACGGTTCCGGCAACACCAACACTCGTCGAGATATGCACGTTGGTGCACTGCAAGCCTCTCTTGGACATCCAACTCACGCTGCTTGTATCGCGACGCTGGGCACATTCGGGAGCGGACGCACCATCTCCAAACCGCGGAGGAATAGCGCTAGCCCGGCCCGACGATCACCAATTGCCTTTTCGTGTACCAGCTATGGTTAAATCACAGACAAGACGACAGATGTTCGCAATGCCTTTGTTGCCCGCTCAACCTACAATTCATCGAGTCATTGCGTTATGTGCAATTTATCCCAATGAATTGCATCTCGTCCAATTCTCCTTATTGCGACGTGCATATGTTGGCGATTCCCCTTTCGACCCCAAAATCGAACAATATGATTTGATCAATGTATCTTTCGGTGAGTATCTCCATGTGAAAAGAAGCACATTATTGACTGAAGGGGCGGCAGCCGTCACCGCCTGTCTGCAAAGCCCGCCTTTTCGCAGTCGATGGGACGTGCATCTTGGGGTTAAAGGCGAGGCGCCCCTGCACCGCGCGAATGACTCGGGCGGAAGCCCCGAGCCCGAGCGACCAATCGATCTTTTCTGATCCCGGCACAGGATCGTTTTCGGTCATAATTCGAAGAAAGCAGACAGCCAGATCCGCGACTATGCCGATTTGCGTCCGGCTTTGGCTTTGGGGCGGTCCTTGATCCCCTCCTTGGCGAGACTCTTGCGGAGAACCGACGCCAGATCGATAACGTTCTCCTTGGGCGGGGGCACCGGTTTGGGCGGCTGCTTGCCCTTGCGTTTTGCGTCGATCAACGCGATGAGCGCATCCTCGTAGGTGTCTTCAAATTTCGACGGATCAAACTTGGTCACTTTTTTGTCGATCAGCAGGCCTGCGATTTCGAGCAGTTCCTGGTCATATTCATGGCTTTCCAGGTCTTTGAATACGGTCTCTTCCGAGATCATCTCGTCATGGGTCCGCAACTCGGTAAGCAGCATTCCCTTGCCATATGGCTGTATCACGACTTCGCGCCCGCGTTGGTACAGCACCACGCAGGACCGCGCCGCCACGCCCTTCTTGGCCATCGCTTCGCGCAGCACGGAGAAGGCCTCGGTGGAAGCACCGTCGGCAGGGATCAGGTAATAAGGCTTTTCCAGGTAGCGCGTATCGATATCCTTGATGGCGACAAACTCGTCGACCTCAAGCGTGTGCTCAGACGTCATCTTTAGCTTTTTGATCTCGTCCGGTTCGACCTTGATGAAATCGCCCGCGTCTGCCTCGTAGCCTTTGACTTGGTTTTCGCTAACGACGACATCGCCCGTCTCTTCGTCAACATAGGCAGCCTTGACGGGTAATCCATCTTTCCGATTCAAAATCTTGAAGTGGATTTTCGATGCCTCGCTGGTTGCACCCACAAGCTTCACTCCGCACGACACGGACCCGACTTTCAGAAACCCTTTCCAAACTGCTCGTGGGGCCGCCATGCAGTCCTCCTGTCGCGCCGATCCTTGGCACAAACGTCAGCCGGATCGTTCCGTTCCGCCCGCCTGATCAGCATCGACGCACGCGATCGCATCACGGATGGTGCGGCTTTCCATGCCAACGGTGCCCCCGCGCGGCGTCAATCCTGCTTTCGCCGCGACAAATGCGAGAGCAGCGCGGTGATCAGGCTGCTTACCACAATCCATGCGGCGATCTCGCCGTCATGCACCTCAGGCCGGCGCGGCGTGTCTATCTTGTCGCCGCTCAACGCCACTACCGGCGCAAGGTCTGGCCGGCTTCCGCGCCTGACCGAGTAAGCGCGCGTAATTTCTGCACCGAAGAGGAATATCTGCGCTGAATAGTAGACCCAAAGCAGCACCACCATAAGCGCGCCTGCCGCTCCGTAGGAAGTCGCTATCGCGCTGGTGCCGATATACCAGCCGATCAGCGACTTGCCGATGGTGAACAGCAACGCAGTAACCACCGAACCGACGGCAACATCGCGCCATTTGAGCGTGCGATCCGGCAAGACCTTGTAGATCGCGGCGAAGAGCAGCCCAATTAGCAAGAAAGAGACAACGGTGTTGACGGTGCCGAGCACCAGTTCGCCGAACGGCAGGTGGTGATTGATGACATCGCTCAGCGCGGTGATCGCTGCGCTTGCCGCCAGCGATACCAGCAGCATGAAGCCCAACGCGGCAACCAGGCCGAGGCTTGCCGCGCGCGCCCGCACCAGGCGCGAAAGCGACAGGCCGTCGGCTTTTACCTTCCAGATCTCGTTCAACGACTGTTGCATCTCACCGAAAACACCGGAGGCAGTGAAGAAGAGCGTCACCAATCCGATGAGCGTGGCAAGCGTCCCGGACCATCGGTGCGAAGCCGTCTCGATCGTCGCCTTGAGTAGATCGGCACTCTGCGCGCCCATCGCGCCGGATATCTCCGTTGACAGGGCGAGCTGGGCCGCATCCTTGCCCACGGCCAGACCGGCGATCGCCACGACGATCAGAAGGATCGGCGCCAGCGATGTCGTGGCGTAGAAAGCCACCGCTGCCCCGTGGCTCAACGCATTATCGTCGATGAAGCCGGTGACGGCGTCCTTCAAGAGAATCCAGGTACCGCGAACCCAGTGTGGCATCTCCCCTCACCAGTCACGCCATATGGGACGCGGAGCGTCGCGACCTATCTCGATCATGCCTGTCACGGCTCGTCGCACAGGGCTTCCCGTAGCCGATACAGCGCGCGGGTTGGGGTCAAGCTTCATCGAGCGCAGCCCGTCGGTAAGGCTGGCGCGGTGAGATGGCGTGGATAATCCCATCCCGCGAGCTCGGCCTCGTTGGCGAGCCTTACGTCGCAGGGTGATGCGTCAGCCATTTCGGGCCGCGCAATTTTTCTTGAGCCTTATGATCGCCGATTTGTCGACGGTAACCACCCCGCCACAGTCAATCCGTACGCTCAGCTTGTTGGTTTCAGGATCGACCCGAGTGACGTCCCCAACAAGAACGACTTTGTCTCCGACGTGAGTTCTGGGGGGCGCATCGATCGCATAAGGACGATCATAGGAGGGGATGCTCACCCTGGCGCGCCCACTGGGAAGCATGTCCATGACCGTACTCGTCAGGGCAACTTCATCACCGATTGCAACTTCTCGAGGCAGGTTGAATTGCAGCATGGCATTTCTCCCGAGACTATCCCAAATCAATGCTGGCAGCTCGAGTTGGTTGCCTGAAATCGCACCTACATAGCAGGCAATCGGAGACGTGCCGACGCGGATCGCGAGCCGCGGGCTCAACAGCTCGCCGGGGAGGAGCACACGGGGGCGGAACCTTTAAGAGCCAAGCCAACCGATATTGCGTGATCGCGAAACGTCCCAGCGCGCAACGGCGTCTCGCCCGAGGTTGGGTTGCATCTTGTAGGGCTCGCGTTCGCCGTAGCACCGGCGGTACCCCCGAGTTGGACATTTGCTGTCCGTTCCCGCAGGAGAAGCATCCAGCCTGCAGCACGTTAGGCGCAGTCTCTTTTCGCGAAATGTTGAGGCGAATTGCGTGGCCGACAAGGCAGGCCGACCACACGGGCGCCAGCTTGCCGTAACGCTGACGTAGAACAAGTTGAGATCGGAGCATGGGGCGCGCGAGACGCTCCGTCATCTCGATGCAGCGCCCTTCGCCGTTGGAGACAAAAGCGCATCTTTGCGGAACAAGCAGCCCGCGCCTCAGTTATGCAGGTACTCATCCCCGGGACGGCGGCTGGCTAAGATGTTTTCCAGTGTTACACCGTTGTAGTCGAGGCCTATCGCTTCTCTGGATTTTCGCGGCGGTAACCCTGTCGGGTTGCGCGGGAGGCGTGCTCGACCCGCAGGGACCGGTCGGCGCGGGGAACCGCACGATCCTCCTGAACTCACTGGCCGTCATGCTGGTCATCGTCATTCCGACGCTGGTCGCGCTGCTTGCCTTCGCCTGGATATTCCGTGCCTCGAACCGCAGGGCTCGGTATGATCCAGAGTTCACCTATTCCGGCCGGATCGAGCTCATCGTCTGGTCGATTCCGACGCTGACCATCCTCTTCCTCGGTGGCTTGATCTATTATGGATCGTACCATCTCGATCCTCGCAAGCCGATCGACTCCAGCCGGCCGCCACTCGAAATCCAAGTCGTGGCGCTCGACTGGAAGTGGCTGTTCCTCTATCCCGATCAAGGTGTCGGAACGGTCAACCAGCTGGTTATTCCGACCGGCATGCCGGTGCGTTTCAGATTGACCTCGGCCAGCGTCATGAACACCTTCTTTGTGCCCCAGCTCGGCAGCATGGTCTATGCCATGAACGGCATGCAGACCGAGGTCAACCTGCAGGCTGATCGCGAGGGCGAGTACTTCGGCCTGTCGGCGCATTTCAGTGGCGATGGCTTTTCGGACATGAATTTCCGTGTCAGGGCAGTCTCGGCTGACGCCTTCGCCAGTTGGGCCTCCTCCTTGCATGGCGGAGGCGGCGTGCTCAACGCCAGCGCCTATCGCCAGCTTGCCAGGCAAAGCATCAACGCGCCGGCATCCTCGTTCGGCCATGTGCAGCCGGGCTTGTTCGATGCGGTCGTGCACCAGACGCTACCTCCGGGGCCGGGACCTGCTGGAACCGCCGCCGGAGAGCCGCAGGTGAGCCCGAAAGCTGAGCCCAAGGCGGGAGCGCCGCCCATGGCTCACCAGCACGATGAAGGAGGATGACGATGCTCGGCAAGCTCGACTGGTCGGCCGTTCCCTTTGACCAGCCTATTCCGCTCGGCGCGGCCCTGATCGTCTTCCTCGCCGCCGCCGCCGTTCTGATCTGGGTAACGATCAAAGGCTACTGGCCCTACCTTTGGCATGAGTGGATAACCTCCGTCGACCACAAGCGGATCGGCGTCATGTATATCGTGCTGGCGGCGCTGATGCTTCTGCGCGGCTTCGTTGACGCCGTCATGATGCGCACCCAGCAGGTGCTCGCCATCCACGGGCCGGGATACCTGCCGCCGGAGCACTACGACCAGGTCTTTTCGGCCCACGGCACGATCATGATCTTCTTCGCCGCGATGCCCTTTGTCATTGGGCTGATGAATTTCGTCATCCCGCTGCAGCTCGGCATCCGCGACGTCGCCTTCCCGACGCTGAACTCAGTGAGCTTCTGGCTGACCGCGACCGGCGCGCTGCTCGTCAACATTTCGCTCGTCGTCGGCGAGTTCGCGCGCACCGGGTGGCTACCTTATGCACCGCTGTCGGAGACGACCTACTCGCCAGGCGTCGGCGTCGATTATTATTTGTGGTCGATCCAGATCTCCGGCGTCGGCACCCTGCTCACGGGCGTCAACCTGGCGACCACCATCCTCAAGATGCGCGCGCCAGGCATGGGCTATCTGCGCATGCCGATGTTCTGCTGGACCTCGCTTGCCTCCAACATGCTCATCGTCGCCGCATTCCCTATCCTTACCGCAACCCTCGCCATGCTAACCCTCGACCGTTATCTCGGCTTCCATTTTTTCACCAACGAAGCCGGCGGTAACCAGATGATGTTCGTCAATCTCATCTGGGCCTGGGGTCACCCCGAGGTCTACATCCTCGTGCTTCCCGCCTTCGGGATCTATTCGGAGATCTTCTCGACCTTCTCGTCGAAACCGCTGTTCGGCTATCGTTCGATGGTTGCGGCGACGATGTTCATCTGCATCGTCTCCTTCATGGTCTGGCTGCACCACTTCTTCACCATGGGCGCCGGCGCTGATGTCAATGCGGCTTTCGGCATCGCCACCTCGGTTATCGCCGTCGGCACCGGGGTCAAGATCTACAACTGGCTCTTCACCATGTATGGCGGGCGCGTGCGCTTCGAAACGCCAATGCTGTGGGCGCTAGGCTTTGTCACCACTTTCATCATCGGCGGCATGACCGGCGTGCTGCTCGCCGTTCCGCCGGCCGATTTCATGCTGCACAATTCGCTCTTTCTCGTGGCGCATTTTCACAACGTCATCATCTCGGGCGTGCTGTTCGCGGCCTTTGCCGGCTTCACCTACTGGTTCCCGAAAGCCTTCGGGTTCCGGCTGCATGAGGGTTGGGGCAAGGCGGCGTTCTGGGTCACGCTTGCCGGCTACATTCTGGTGTTCGTGCCGCTCTATATCGTCGGCCTTCTCGGCATGACCCGCCGCCTTCAGCATATCGACATGGATATGTGGGCGCCGTGGCTTGTCGTGGCGGCCTTCGGAATCGTGGTGATGATCGTCGGCGCCGCATGCCAGATCACGCAGCTCGTCGTCTCGATCAGGCATCGCGACGAGTTGCGCGACGAGACCGGCGACCCTTGGGACGGGCGCTCGCTGGAATGGTCGACATCCTCGCCGCCGCCCGTCTTCAACTACGCGCGGCTGCCGCATGTCGAAAACGAGGAGCCCTACTGGACCATCAAGCAAAGGGCAATGGACGAGCAGAGTCAGGAGACCGAAGAGGACTACGAGGCGATCGAGATGCCGCGCAATAGCCCCACAGGCTTCGTCACCGCCTTCTTCAGCACTCTGATTGGCTTCGCGCTCATCTGGCACATCTGGTGGTTGGCGGTTGTCGGCTTCATCGGGGCCTATGCCACCTTCGTTGTATTCGCCTGGCGCGAGCATGGCGATTACGAGATCCCTGCCGACGAGGTCGGCCGCATCGATCTTGACCGCAAGGCAGCCCAGCTTGCCTGGATGCGTAGACGCGAGCGTGTGGCATGAGCGACATCCCCGCCGGCACCGCAACGCGCGATCCCCACCGGCTGGGCCGCACCGCAGGGCATGGCCATCACGTGTTCTCGGCGACCGGCCACGGCGAGGGAGGCCCGGCCTCGAAGTTCGTCACGGTTGCCTACGGCTTTTGGATCTTCCTGTTGTCGGACATCATAATGTTCTCGGCTTTCTTCGCCGCGTATGCCGTCCTGTCCAATTCGGCGGCGGGCGGGCCAACAGGCAAGGAGCTGTTTGAGTTGACGCGCGTCGCGGCACAGACGGCGCTGCTGCTCACCTCGAGCTTCACCGGCGGCCTTGCGATGCTCGCGACCCACCGCCGGTCAATGGCCGCCACCCAGTTCTGGTTGCTGGTGACCGGCCTGCTTGGTGCAGCCTTCCTGTTCCTGGAGGTGCAGGAATTCGCGGCCATGGTGAATGAGCAGGCGGGCCCATCACGCAGCGCCTTCCTGTCCGCGTTCTTCGCCCTTGTGGGCTGCCACGGAACTCATGTTGGACTTGGCCTGCTTTGGCTCGGCACCATGATGGCGCAGCTCTGGATAAAAGGCTTTCTTCCCGACATATTGCGCCGGCTTCACTGCTTCAGCCTGTTCTGGCACGCGCTCGACATCATCTGGATCGCCATCTTCACCCTGGTCTATCTGCTGGGAGCGTCATCATGAGCGAAATGGACAGCCGGAACGAGGACATGCTTGACCGCCGCGATTCCGCACCAGGCGAAGAACGCAGCGAGGAACACGAGGTGGCGGGAGGCCTTTCCGGCTATCTGCTGGGCTTTGGCCTGGCAATCCTGTTGTCAGTGGCGTCCTTCATTGCGGCACAAACCGATCTAATTTACCAGCCGGCCGTGATCTCGGCCCTGACGGTGCTTGCCATCGCACAAATGGGCGTCCATCTCGTCTTCTTCCTGCACCTGACGACAGGACCTGACAACACCAACAACGTGCTCGCGCTCGCTTTCGGTGTGCTGATCGTGACCTTGGTCGTTTTGGGCTCGGTGTGGATCATGAATCATCTCAGCCAGAACATGGGAGCGATGGATGCGCAACAGGCTCACATGATGCCATAACGCGGTTCCAGGTCTGTGGCCTGGGCGCAAAACCGCCTGTCCGTCGGTTCGGTTACCTTGCGCATAGCGTCTGCACTTTCAGGCGTCGAAAATCCATAGGTGCGGAGAGCGGTGAGGAGCTGGTCGAGCTGTTTGGCCCGGCAATGTCTATATCGGCCCGCTCACGGTCGGCGGCAGAATGAGCTGCTGCCCATGGTCGCAACGTCTGTGCCTTCCATCATAATTTCAGGAACTAGGAACATAGGGGCCTCGTCCGAGTTCCATTGAAAGTGTGGGAACATAGCTCAGTTTGCCAAGGGATCGGGCGAGGATTCCTTGCTCTGTGAGCGCTCCCACTTTCCACATTGTGTTCAACGAATGCTCCGGATCATGGGTCGCCCACAGCTTTCCTCCCTGGCTTTCAGCCTCCTGGTACTCGTTAATTGTGCATTGCTGCAAAGCAGGGCCTGGGCACAGCTACCCTGCCCCGCCGACCACGCCAAGCTCCTGGCTGCCCTCAAGGCAAACGTCAAAGCAAGCGGAGGCCCCGCCAATGGCGGCTTCGAGACCAATGAATGGGCGGCGATCGTTACGCGTGACGGGACAGTTTGCGCCGTTGCTTTCAGCGGCCCCACCAGCGATGCGCAGTGGCCCGGCAGCCGGCTGATCGCAGCCGAAAAGGCCAGCACGGCCAACGGGCTCAGCGTTGCCCAGATGGCTCTCTCGACGGCGAATCTATATGCTTCTGTTCAGCCGGGTGGCCCCTTGTTCGGCTTGCAGCTTACCAATCCTGTCGACCAGGCAGCCGCTTATGCCGGCGACAGCAAGACCTTTGGGAGTGCGAGCGATCCGCTGATTGGCAAGCCGATCGGCGGCGTCGTGGCATTTGGCGGCGGCCTTGCTCTCTACGACGGCAAAACGATTGTCGGCGGGCTTGGCATCAGCGGCGACTCCTCCTGCGCCGATCACAATGTCGCTTGGCGCCTGCGTGCGGCCCTGGGCCTGGACAAGGTTCCGGCGGGCGTCAACCCCAACGCCAAGGACGCCATCGTCTACGATCTCGATCCTGGCGGAAAGAGCGCCTCCGGCTGGGGTCATCCGTTGTGCGCGGGAACCGAGGCGGACGTCGCGGCGGAACTCGGCGCCGGAGTGGGAGGTTCGATCCGCAAATGAGGGGATCTCTGAAAGTGGCGGGGAAATACGCATCTGCGACACCAGACGGCCGAGGAGCGGAAAGGGGCCGCGGTTTCGACTTTAGGCCGTTGAAGTGGCTGGTGCTGGCCGCAAGCTGCTCATTGCTGAACGCCGCGGCCGCGCAGTCCGCGGTGACACCATCCATCGCACCGCCCGCCGCGGCCGCGCCACCTGATGACGGCCAATGGACAATGCCGGCTAAGAACTATGCCTCGACGCGCTACAGCGAACTGGCGGACATTAACGAGGACAATGTCAGGAACCTTCAAGTTGCCTTCACTTTTTCGACCGGAGTGAACAAGGGTCAGGAAGCGGCGCCACTCGTGGTCGGCAACACGATGTATATCGTGACCCCTTTTCCAAACATCGTCTACGCGCTCGATCTTTCCAAGCCGGGCGCGCCGATGAAATGGAAATATGAGCCAAATCCTGAACCTGCCGCGCAGGGCGTTGCCTGCTGCGACGTCGTCAACCGCGGCGCGGTCTTCGCCGACGGGCGCCTCTTCTTCAACACGCTGGATGGTCACACCATCGCGCTGGATGCTGCCACTGGCCAACCGGTGTGGAACGCGCATGTCGGCAACATCAACATCGGCGAGACCATAACCATGGCGCCGCTTGTGGTGAAGGGCAAAGTGCTGGTCGGCAATTCCGGCGGCGAGATGGGTGTGCGCGGCTGGGTCAAGGCGCTGGACGCGGGCGACGGACATGTCGTCTGGACGGCTTACGGCACCGGACCGGACAAGGACGTGCTGATCGGGCCGGATTTCAAGCCGCATTACGACATGGACAAGGGCAAGGACCTTGGCGTGACCACATGGCCGCCGGAAGCCTGGAAGATCGGCGGCGGCAACATGTGGGGCTGGATCTCTTACGATCCGGACCTCAACTTGATCTATCACGGGACCGGCAATCCAGGGCCGTGGAATCCGGACCTTCGGCCCGGCGACAACAAATGGACCTCTGGGATTTTCGCGCGCGATCCCGATACCGGAGCCGCGAAATGGTTCTACCAATGGAGCCCGCACGACCTGCACGACTACGACGGCATCAACGAGCAGATCCTGCTCGATATGAATTGGCAGGGTAAGCCGCGCAAAGTGCTCGTCCGCCCGGAGCGCAACGGCTATCTCTACATTCTGGATCGGACCACCGGGGAAGTCCTGTCAGCGACACCCTATGGGGCCGTCAATTCCAGCAAGGGCGTCGATCTGAAAACCGGGCGCCTGATCGAAAACCCGGACAAGAAGACCGGCACCGGCAGGGTGATCCGGGATATCTGCCCGACAGCATCCGGGCTCAAGGATTGGCAGCCATCTGCGTTCTCGCCGAAGACAGGACTGCTCTACATCCCACACAACAATCTGTGCATGGACGAAGAGGGCCTCGAGGTGAACTACATCGCCGGCACTCCCTATGTCGGCATGAATGTGCGCATGATCCCGGGCCCGGGTGGCAACCGCGGTGCTTTCACCGCCTGGGACATCGCGGCCGCAAAGCCAGCTTGGAACCTGAAAGAGAATTTTCCGGTGTGGAGTGGCGCGGTCGCCACCGCCGGCAATGTCGTGTTCTACGGCACAATGGAGGGCTGGTTCAAAGCTGTGAGCGCAAGGACAGGGGAATTGCTTTGGCAGTTCAAGACCTCGTCCGGGATCATCGGCCAGCCGGTCACCTATCGCGGCCCCGACGGGCACCAATATGTCGCGATCCTGTCGGGCGTCGGCGGTTGGGCCGGCGCGATCGTATCGGGCGACCTCGACCCGCGCGACGCTACCGCCGCGCTCGGCTTCGTCAACGCGATGAAAGACCTGAAGAACGCGACCACGGCGGGAGGCACGCTCTATGTGTTCCGGCTCCCCTGATGCTTTCGAGTTGAAGGCAGTTCGAAGACGCGAGGCGAACGGGCGTCTTGTGGCCGCGGTGGTAGCGTTTGCCTCGCTGCTCTTCGCGGTTGCCGCCGACGCACGTGAACTCAAGGTATGTGCCGACCCTAACAACATGCCGTTTTCCAACGCCGCTGGACAGGGCTTCGAAAACAAGATTGCCCAGATCATCGCCAAAGAGCTGGATGCAAGACTTTCCTATACCTGGTGGGCCCAACGCCGCGGTTTCGTTCGCAACACGCTCAAGGCAGGCCTGTGCGATCTCATACCTGGCACTCCCGCCAATCTCGAAATTCTCCGCGCCACCGCTCCCTATTACCGCTCGACCTATGTCTTCGTGACGCGGCGGGACAGTCCCGAGATCACGTCTTTCAACGATCCACGCCTGCGCACTCTGCGCATCGGCGTGCAGCTCATCGGCGATGACGGGGCCAACTCCCCACCGGCCCAGGCACTCGGCCGCCGCGGCATTGTCGGTCATCTCGTCGGCTATCCAGTCTATGGCGACTATTCGGCTCCCAACCCGCCCGCGCGCATTGTCGAGGCGGTGGCCAGCGGCGAGATCGATGTTGCCGTCGTCTGGGGCCCGCTCGCTGGTTATTTCATCGCCAAGCAGAAGACACCGCTGCGCATCACGCCCGTGACACCTCGAATCGACGGGCCTCAATTGCCAATGGTCTACGACATCTCCATGGGCGTCCGACGCGGGGACGACGCGCTGCGCGACGAAGTGGATGCAGCCCTTGCCAAGCACAAGGCTGAGATCGACGCGACCCTGGCCCGATACGGTGTGCCGCGCCTTGATACCGGCGGGAGCGCGGACCGATGAGGCGGAACCTCACCGTGCTCTTGTCGGCGATGCTGGCCCTTGCCGCTTGCCAGCGGGAAGAGCGCGACACACGTCCGCAATCGGCCCTTGGGTCCGGCCAACAGCCAACGCCGGTGACTGCGCTGGAGCCAGGCGGCCAAAGGCCGCTCCCGAGCGACAACAAGGCGGCCAGCTTCGAGGCCAACGCCTTTCATCTCAGCGAGGGCAAGCGCCTGTTCAGCTGGTTCAATTGCTCGGGGTGCCATGCCAATGGCGGCGGCGGCATGGGACCGGCGCTGATGGATGAGAAGTGGGTTTACGGCGGCTCGATCGAGAGTATCCACGCAACGATCCGGGACGGGCGGCCTAACGGCATGCCTAGCTTCCGAAACAAGATACCCGATGATCAGATTTGGGAGCTTGCAGCCTTCGTACGTTCGCTGAGCGGCAACGCCCCCTCCTCCGCCGCACCGCAGCGTAACGACGACATGATGGTCCATCCGTCGGAAAATCGCCTCCCCGATGCCGCGACGCTGGGGAAATCGCCGTGAAACGATTTTTTCCCAAAGCGTGTTGCGCAGCCGCTCTCCTGGCGCTTTCAGGTTGCTGCGGCTGGCAGTCCGCTCTCGATCCGAAAGGCCCGGCCGCGGGCGAGCTAGCCTGGCTGATCTGGTTTTTCACTGCCCTGTGCGCGGCCGTGTGGATGCTGGTGATGGTCGTGCTGGTCGCTACCCTGTTCCAGCGAGTTCGAACAGGAAAAGATCCGCTCGTGCTCGACCTCGCCTCCGAACATCGCAAAATGCGCGTGGTCTTGACCGCGGTTGGGGTGACTGCGGCGATTCTAATTGGGCTGACCCTGTTGAGCTTTTTCGCCAACAGGACGCTTGCCGGGATCGGCTCGGACGAGGCGCTGACGGTCCGCGTGACCGGCCACCAATGGTGGTGGGAAGTGCGCTACGAGAATGCTCAGCCAAGCCGCATCCTGACGACGGCGAACGAGATCCATATTCCGGCCGGCGAGCCGGTTCGGCTTCTTTTGACTTCAACAGACGTAATCCACTCCTTCTGGGTGCCGAGCCTTGCCGGCAAGCTCGACCTCATCCCCGGACATATGAATGTGCTGGACATCAGGGCTGACAAGCCAGGCGTCTATCGTGGTCAATGTGCTGAGTTCTGCGGCGCGCAGCACGCCAACATGGGCACCTTCATCATTGCCGAGCCGCGGCCGCAGTTCGATGCCTGGCTGGACGACCAGTTGCGGCCTGCCGCCGCTCCGACCAATGCCGAAGCCAAGGCCGGCGCGGATCTTTTCCTCCAGCGGCCCTGCGTGATGTGCCACAGGATCGGCGGCACACCCGCAGGCGGCACGGTAGCGCCCGATCTTACCCATATAGCCAGCCGGCAAACTCTCGCAGCCGGAACGCTGACGATGAGCCGCGGCAATCTCGCCGCTTGGATCACCGACCCGCAAGGCATCAAGCCCGGCTCCCACATGCCTGTAACGGCTCTCAATGGCGACGAGCTCAATGCCATCATTGCCTACCTCGAGGGGCTGAAATGACCAGCGCCGACCTGACGAGCGGACGTGACCTGCGGGCGGAGGCGCAAGCAAAGGGAGATCTCGCTCCCGAGCATGACGGACCGCGCGATACCGGCATGGAGCAAGCCGATCTCCAGCGGTGGCTGGAGCGCACCTGGCGTACGCCCCCGGGCATCATCGGCGCGCTGTCGAGCGTCGACCACAAGGTGATCGCCAGGCGCTATCTGATCACTGCCTTTGTCTTTCTGTGTCTGGGCGGGCTCAACGCAGTGGCTATGCGTGTTCAGCTCTCGGGACCACAGCGTGGGCTGATCGGGCCGGACCTCTACAACCAGCTGTTTACCATGCACGGCGTCACGATGATGTTCCTGTTCGCGGTACCGATCGTGCAGGCGACCGGCATTTATCTCGTGCCGCTGATGGTCGGCACCCGCAACATCGCGTTTCCGCGGCTGAATGCGTTCAGTTATTGGGTCTATGTTTCGGGCGGCCTGTTCGCCTGGGTGTCTTTCGCTCTCAACATGGCGCCGGACGTCGGCTGGTTCGCCTATGTGCCGCTGTCCGGTCCCGAATTCGCCCCTGGCAAGCGCGCCGACGTCTGGGCGCAGATGATTACCTATACCGAGGTGTCTTCACTGGCTGTGGCAGTGGCGACGATCGTCACGATCTTGAAGCAGCGTGCTCCCGGCATGTCGCTGGACAAGATCCCGCTATACGTCTGGGCGATGCTGGTCACCTCCTTTGTCATCGTCTTCGCAATGCCGGCGGTGATGATCACCTCGACATTCCTGATCCTCGACAGGCTGGTCGGCACACACATCTTCAACCCGGCCGAAGGCGGTGATGCCTTGCTGTTCCAGCATCTGTTCTGGTTCTTCGGTCACCCCGAGGTCTACATCATCTTCCTGCCGGCGACCGGCATGGTCTCCTCGATCATCCCGGCTTTCGCCCGGCGACCGGTGTTCGGCCATCTCGGCATGGTTCTGTCGTTGATCGCGGTCGGCTTCCTGTCCTTCGGCCTGTGGGTCCACCATATGTTCGCGACAGGCCTGCCCAAGCTCGGCGCCAGCTTCTTCACCGCTTCCAGCATGATGATCGCTATTCCCAACGGCGTACAGATCTTCTGCTGGCTGGCAACGATGTGGGACGGCAGACCGGTGATCCGCACGCCAATGTTGTTCGTGTTCGGCTTCTTCTTCATCTTCGTCATCGGCGGTCTCACCGGCGTCATGCTGGCCTCCGTACCGCTGGATCTGCAGGTGCACGACACCTACTTCGTCGTCGCGCATTTCCACTATGTGCTGATCGGCGGATCGGTATTCCCGCTGCTGGGTGCGGCCTATTTCTGGTTTCCTAAAGTCACCGGCCGAATGATGAGCGAGCGCCTGGGCCGCTTGCATTTCTGGCTGGCCTTCATTGGCTTCAACGCCGCCTTTTTCCCGATGCACATCGTGGGGCTGTGGGGCATGCCGCGACGGGTCTACACCTATCCGGCCGAGCTTGGCTGGGGGAACATCAACCTGTTCATAACAGCAGGCGCGGTGGTCTTCTTCCTGAGTTTCGTCCTGTTCACCTTCAATCTTGTGCATGGCGCGTTGAAAGGCGCAGCGGCAGGCAACAATCCCTGGGAGGCCGGCACCCTGGAATGGGCAACGCCCTCGCCGCCGCCGAGCTATAATTTCGCGCGCATTCCGGTCGTCACCAACGCGGAGCCACTCTGGGCCGAGCGCGACGCTCTTCCCGTAGCGACCGGGCTTCGCGTCGACGCGCGCGAGCTGCTGGTCTCGACAGTCGCTGAAGCCCATCCCGACATTCGCGAGAAATCGGCGACACCGTCGATCTGGCCGCTCTTTGCAGCGTTCGCCGTAGGCGGCACGTTTCTCTATTCGATCTTCACCCCCTGGGCCATCGTGTGGGGCGCCCTGCCAATCGCCGTCACCTTGATCGGCTGGTTCTGGCCAAAAGGTGATCCGGAGGACGAGGAATGAACGAGCGTCCCGTCACAGATGTTTCCGGTCTCCCCACCTTTGGGCATGGTCCGCGCAGCCCGACCTGGTGGGGCACGCTCGCTTTCATGGCTCTGGAGGGCACCGGCTTTGCGCTCGCCGCAGCCGCCTATCTCTACTTGGCGGTCTCTTGGCCTGAATGGCCGTTGAGTGCACCGCAGCCGAACCATTGGCCAGGAACGATCGTCACGCTGCTGCTGATCGCCAGCCTGGTGCCGAACCACATCCTCGATCGCTATGCCAAGCAATGCGCCATCGTGCCGGTGCGGATCGGACTGGTTGTCATGTCGCTGCTCGGCCTCGCCCCGCTCCTTGTGCGCTGGTTCGAGTTTCCGGCCTTGAACGTTTACTGGGATACGAACGCCTACGGCTCGATGCTTTGGGTGCTGCTCGGGCTCCACACCACGCATCTGATAACAGATGTCGGCGATACGATCGTGCTGACGGTGCTGATGTTCACGCGCCATGGCTATAGCGGGCGACGCTTCGGCGACGTCGGCGACAATGTTTTCTATTGGGATTTCGTGGTCGCAACCTGGCTTCCGATCTATCTGCTGATCTACTGGGTACCGAGGCTCGGCTGACATGCGCGCGGTCCGGTTGGGAACTTCCTGGGGTGGGCTTTTGTCGGGCCCGTTGGCTTGGGCAGTCTCGACGCAACTGAACTACTCGCTGGTTCCCTGGCAATGCAATCACCAGGTGCCGGTCGTGCTTCCCTTAGCGTTGCTGCTCGCCTTGTTCTCGCTTCTGGGCGGTGCTCTGTCCTGGCAGGCAAAGCGGCAAGGCGGCGCTGCTTTCAAAGCAGAACGCACGCGCGGTACCGAGCATTTCGTCGCCGATCTCGGCATGCTGGCGGCTCTCCTGTTTGCACTGGTCATCATCATGCAGGGAAGCGCCGCACTTATCCTGGACGAGTGTCTGCGATGAACCTGGCCACGCTCTTCTCCACCTCGATCTGCTATGGCTCCGGCGCGCCCGAGGCCGGATGGACACTTGCGCTTCCCATCACGGCCCCGCTGACGGCCGTCGCGCTCATCTACATGGCCGGTGCGATGCGGCTGTGGCGCCGCAGCACTCGCGGCCGTCCGCTACGGATGCGTCAGGCGCTGCTGTTTGCCGCCGGCTGGAGCGTACTGACGGCAGCGTTGGTCAGTCCGATCCATGCTCTCGGCGAGCGGCTGTTTGTCGCGCACATGATCGAGCACGAGTTGCTGATGGCAGTGGCGGCGCCGCTGCTGGTCATCGCCTGCCCCGCCCCTGCTCTGCTGTGGGCATTTCCCGTAACGTTTCGGCGTGCCCTGGGTATGGTTGGGCATGGCAAATCGCTGCGAGCGCTCTGGACCTTTGCGAGCCGGCCTGTCACCGCAACGATTGTTCACGGGATCGCGATATGGGTGTGGCACATTCCGGTCCTGTTTGAGGCAGCGCTCGAGCATGGCGTGCTGCACTATGCCCAACATGCGAGCTTCCTCGGCACAGGCCTGCTCTTCTGGTGGGCGTTGCTGCCGCGCCCAAGCCAACAGCAGACCTATGGAAATGCCGTGATGCATCTTTTCTTCACCTCCCTGCACACCGGCCTGCTCGGCGTCCTGCTTCTTCTATCGCCGAAGCTCTGGTACCCGGAGAATGCTGCCGGGGCGGCAGTGTGGAATTTAAGCCCGATCGAGGACCAGCAGCTTGCCGGGCTCGTTATGTGGGTCCCGGCCGGCCTTATCTATGGCGGGGCAGCGCTATTGCTGGCCGGCCTCTGGATAACGACGAGCGGAACCAGGAAGGTCGCGCATGCGCCCTGGCCCATCTAAATTGATCATCGCCGTGTGCATTCTGCTGGTCGTCGCGGGCGGCGCGCTCGCATTGTGGGCCGACCGAGCCCGTCGGGTGCAGCAAGAGGCGGATGCCGCTACCGGCGGCGTCGGTGCACGTGCGATACCGATCATGCTGGCGAATGGCTGCGCCGGCTGCCACACCATCACCGGTGTACCCGGTGCGGTAGGCCACGTCGGCCCACGCCTGGACGCCAGTCTATCTGACAGGATCTATGTTGGCGGTGTGCTGGCTAACAATCCGGAGAACATGATCCGCTGGATACGGTCAGCAAGGGACATTAATCCGCACACCGCCATGCCATCCACCGGCATCACCGAGCAGCAAGCGCGTGACATCGCCGCCTATCTCTATGCTTTGAGATAGACCGCCGCTTCGGCGGGACCACGGGCTGCGCCCAGGACCATAGCCGACGACGGGGAACAAAGCTGCCCGATCACGGTTTGGACAGCAGCCGGCGCAGTACAAATTCAAGTCCGCCGTGCTGCTGGGCCATAAGCCCCAGCCAAGAGCCCGCTTCCCCCTCCCTCAAGAGCGGGCTCTTTCCTTGTGGATCGGATGCGGAGCGATCAGGGGCGAGGACTGAGGCGACATGAAGCAACTTCTGTCAGATCTCGCCGCAATGGCCGAACCCGGCTTCTGGATCGCCTTGGGGCTTTTAGCCCTGCCTTACTCCGTGGGAGTAATCTTCCTGATCAAGACATGCCACTGCCTCTGATCGCCCAGCCGTCCGGTCGTACGGGCTTTATTACCTGCCAGCGCAAGATGTGAGTGACCATCACGAACTGGGATCGTCGCCAAGGCCATCCGCGCCGCTCGAACACCCATAAGGTTGCCGACCATGCGTTGGAGGAAGCATGCATTGCCGCGGGAGGAGCCTCCCGCACTTGTATGTCGCCTTCGGTGGCCCTGAACGATGCACAGAAGCGCGCGTTCACAGCATCGAACTGGCCGGTTGAACATACCGCGACGTTGGTCGAAGGAACCGGATTGCGGCGAGCACATTTCTCCCCTTTTTCGGTCACATTTTATCGGGCGGATCCCACTCACACCGATGCGGCAACCATCGAGTCTGAGGACACACTGGACAAATCGTTCTGTTGCTGGCGGCGAAACCAGTCCAGGGTGAGGCGCACACCCTCTTCAAGAGGTATTTGACAGGCCCAGCCGGGGACGATCCTCCGCGCTAGAGTTAAGTCCGGACAGCGGTTCGTCGGATCTTGGGGGATCGGATCAACATGCACGATTTTGGTGCCTGGCACCAAGCCCGCGACGTAACGGGCAACATCGACAACGGAAATCTCGCGATCGTTTCCGATGTTCAGGGGACCAATATAACCATGCTCCTCCCCCCAGAAGAATTGTTCTAGGCCGTCCACGATATCGCTGACGTATCCCCAACTCCGCGACTGCAAGCCGTCGCCAAAAACGACTATAGGTTTGCCGAACAGCGCATTCGTGATGAAATTTGATACTGCACGTCCATCGTCAGGTCGTGTCCTAGGTCCGTAGACGTTGAACAATCTTGCAACTCGAATGTCGAGCCCGCTCAATCGGTTACTCTCAAAAAGCAGGGCCTCGGCGCAACGCTTACCTTCGTCATACGATGAACGCGGCCCCGTGCAATCAACGGAGCCCCTGTAAGTTTCCGGTTGCGGCGTTACCAGCGGATCGCCGTAAACCTCAGACGTGGACGTGAAACAGAAACGGCCCCCGGCGCGAAGAAGGGTCAGAAGCCGCATAGTTCCTATTACGTTGGCCGAGATGGTTCGTACCGGATCTTGCATATACCAGGGAGGCGAAGCAGGCGAGGCGAGATGATAGATCTCGTCAAAAAGGCTCCCCTGCTGAAAATCTTCAACAGCCACATCTACCACGACCAAGCGAGGGTCGGCGATATGATCCAGATTGGCACGAGTACCAGTCCAGAAATTGTCAACAGCAACAATTCGATTGATTTCTTGCCTTAACAACAGTCGATCAACCAGGTGGGATCCGATGAACCCGGCTGCTCCCGCGACAAGAACACTTTTCATTTCCGACCCAAAGCTTTGCAGCTTGCTCAGGAGCTATGAACGCTGACTCGTCAAGCCGTCTGAATTGCCAATGAGATGTCACTCCCTCCACGCAATGATGGTTCGCGCAACGCGCATCGCCCGAACAACCCAAATCCGCGCAAATAGTACCACCCCATTGGACAATGGCACATCTTAAGGACCCTGTCACCAGCGGTGCAGTGCATACACTACACTGTAAAAACGAAAGATTTCTGTAGCCTGACTATCTTCGATGGGCATAACATCACCACAAGTTCAATAGGGAAATGTATCCTCGACAACCCAGCACAGGTGGGAGAATAGCGGTAGAAACTCAGACGGCCCGGGCAGGTGTTCGTTCGCATCCGGATCGAACGTAAAGTCCGTGTGCGAGAAATGCCCTCCGTCTGGTTGGACTTATCGAACAACGGGGATATGCGGCGCGATCTCGCGCCTCCGGAGGATCTGGTCGAGCATTGAGGGCGGCTGCTATGCGCTCTCGAATGGTGAGGCTCGTGAACGGCAGGCACCATCAAAAGTGCTGATTGCACTGCGCGGAAATGTAAGCCTCAATGGGGCTGTCAAGGGAGGCGGACGCCATCATCGTGTCGGACCAGACAGGCGCGCAATCAGCTGTCGTGACAATCATCGATCCGTCCCGCAAGCGAGGACTGTTCGAACCTTCCGAGCTTTGGCGATATCGGGAAGTTGTGTTCTTCCTGGCCTGGCGTGATTTCAAGGTCAAATACCGGCAGACTTATCTGGGCATCCTTTGGGCAATGCTGCAGCCGCTCGTTGCTATGTCGGTCTTCAGCATCTTCTTCGGCAAGCTCGCAGGCATTTCGTCCAACGGCGCGCCATACCCGCTATTTGTTCTGTGTGGGCTTGTGCCATGGAGTTTTTTTTCGCGAGCCGTCGCCAGCATGACGGGCAGCCTCGTCAGAAACCAGGAGCTGGTGAAACGCGTCTATTTCCCGCGTCTGATCATTCCCATCTCCACGATGGCCTCATGCCTGACCGATATGCTCGTCGGCTTCGCTCTTTTGTTCGCCGCCATGCTGGCATTCGGAAGCTGGCCGGCACCACAAGCAGTCTTCTTGCCGCTGTTCGTGCTCGTAATGGCTGCGTCAGCGACTGGAGTGGGCGTGGCATTGTCGGCGATCAACGTTCGCTTTCGCGATGTGGGCTATCTGTTGCCGTTCAGCCTTCAGATACTTCTGTTCATGACCCCGATCGTGTATCCAGCCAATCTCGTCCCTCAATTGTGGCGGCCGCTCTATGGTCTGAACCCAATGGTTGGGACAGTCGAAGCCATCCGCTGGAGCGTGCTGGGCACGCCTGCGGACTGGCTCATGATCTCGATATCAACGCTCTCCTCGCTAGCCCTTCTCGTTGCCGGACTGACTATCTTCTCAAAATCCGAACGCGCGTTTCCGGACCTGATCTGAGTGATGACCGACATCGTGATCCAGGCTGCCAATCTCTCCAAGGCGTATAGACTTGGTGTGGCGAACAACAGCTTCCCCACGCTGCGAGACGCGCTCGCCAGCAAAAGGCGGGGTCTTCGCGGGGAGGCCGATACAAGCCACCGCAAAGGTGCGGACGAGCCGTTCTGGGCGTTGAAAAACGCCTCCTTCGAGGTGCACGCAGGCGAAGTCCTTGCCGTGATCGGTCCCAACGGTGCAGGAAAGAGCACCATTCTCAAGATACTGGCGAAGATCGTGGAGCCGACTTCCGGCCGCGCGACGATACATGGACGGCTGGGAGCTTTGCTGGAGGTCGGCACGGGGTTCCATGCCGAACTGACCGGCCGTGAGAACATTTATCTCAACGCGGCCATACTCGGCATGCGGCGCGTCGAGATCAATTCCAAGCTTGACGAGATCGTGGATTTCTCCGGGGTCGAGCCGTTTCTCGATACGCCTGTCAAACGATACTCAAGCGGCATGTACTTGCGTCTGGCCTTCGCGATTGCCGCCCACGTCAATCCCGACATTCTGGTGGTCGATGAGGTCTTGGCCGTCGGCGATGCCACGTTCCAGAAGAAATGCATTGCCAAGGCAGCGAGCATCGCCGGGACAGGCCGCACCGTGCTGATCGTCAGTCACCAGATGCCGGTTCTACAGCGACTTTGCACCCGCGCAATCCTTATCGACGGCGGGACGATCCAGGCGGACGGCCCGACTCAGGACGTGGTCCGGGATTATCTCCAGACGCTTGAGGCCCGCGCAGGAACCGATCTGAGTGTGCGATCCACGCGCACCGGGCGCGGCCGCCTCCGTGTGGTCGGCATCGAAGTTTTCAATGAAATGGGTCCCGTCGCGTCCGGGCAGCCGGCAACTTTTCGGCTTCAGGTTGATGGGCCGCGCGAAACATTGCAGTGCCTTGTGACTATCATTGATGATCTCGGGGATCCTGTGACCTCATTTGATAGCCGGGAGCAATCCCTGCATGACCGTCACGGCGAAGTCTACACGGTACATGTGGACAGCCTTATGCTGAGACCAGGGCGCTACAGGATTGACGTAGCGCTGGTGGCGGACGACAGGGTGGTCGAAGACCATGTCGAGACGGCCGCTGTGTTCGATGTCATGCCCGGTTTGCTCGACGATCGACCGGTCAGCGCCCAGCCTGGCTTTGGCAATGTCAGCTTCCCGCATCGATGGGTGGTCAGGAAGTGACGCCTGTTTTCACCTGGCCACGTGCGCAAGCTGTCGCCGAATCCTGCGCCGCTGCTTTGCTGTCCACATCATGATCTTCAGGGCAAGCCGTTCGGCTTTGCTTCCGATCGTTGCAGGCGTGACATAGGGCGCGCGTGCCAGCCGCAGCGCCAATTGGAGGCGGAAATCCCGCGTTCCACTTTCCATCATATGCTCCGCGATCCAGTCCAGAAAAGCGGCGCGGGCGGGGTGTTTCCCCATCCGATCGTAGAGCCCTCGCTGAGTGGCAATCGCCGAGGCCGAACTGGAATGCTGCCGGTAACGTGCGAGAGTTACAGGAGTGATAAAGGCTGGGAATCGCAGGAATAGCTTCGCCCACAGAGCCTGGTCTTCATAGAGCTCAAAGTGCTCCTCAAAGCCACCAACCGTGCTAACCGCGCTTCTCCGCAAGAGCACGGAACAGGTACACGGAACGTGGCCGTCCTGCATCAGCACCAGCCGACCCAAAAGCCGGGGGGGCTGATGTAAGCGTGCGGCAAGTCCATCTGTCGGCTCGACCCAGTCGGAGCGCGCTCCATCCGGATACCACCATTTGGTCGGCCCGAAAATCATTGCGGCATCCGGGTTGGCATCGGCTGCCGCCAGGACCGTCTGCAGCATATGCGGCTCGTACAAATCATCTGCATCCAGGAAGGCAAGCAAATCGCCGCAGCTGGCCGCTATTCCGGCGTTTCTCGCTGCCGCGGCGCCACGCTTGGATCCGGGAGGCCTGCGCAGCACCTTAATTCGAGGATCGATTGCCGCGGCATCATTGGCGATCCTGATACTGTCGTCCGTCGAATTGTCGTCAACCAGCAAGAGTTCCCAATCTGCAATCGCCTGGGCCCGGACGCTGGCGATCGCTTCGCCCAGATTTGACGCCGCATTGAGGAAGGGGGTTATGATCGTCACCCGCGGCACGGAAGTCATCGCTGCAGCCGTCTTACGATGCTTCGCTTGCTCGTCTTCCAGGTTTCGCGCGCGAGCACTTTCCAGATTGCGGAACGAATGCGGAAGGAGGCGCCCTGATCCGCCATCACCCCATTCAGCCATCTGAGAAACGTGATACGCGCGGCTTCGTCAGCGCCTGCCCTGGCAGAAGCGGCAGAGCAGCTTTCGACGTGCTGGCGGTATCTCGCCCAGGTCTGGCCGGACACGTAGACCGGCGCGAATGCGAGCGCCTTCGCAAAGAAGGTCTGGTCTTCGAACATCAGGCGGAAGCTGTTCTCGAATCCCCCGAGCGTTGCCAACAAACTTGAACGCATCAGGGCGTTGCAAGTTGTCGGCGTCTGGGCTTGGTTCTGCAGCAGCAGTTCCAGCAGCACGGGCGGATCGTATCGGGCGTTCGGTTCGACTCCGAGCGGGTAATAGTAGTCCGCACGACCAGCAAGCTTTGCCCAGCTATGCCAGATCAACGTCCGGCCGTAGATTAGACCGAGCGTCGGATCGTTTTCCATGATGCAGACTTGTTCGGACAGCTTTTCGGGCAGCCATGTATCGTCTGCATCGAGAAACGCGACATAGGCGCCCCGCGCCTCGGCCAGCCCGCGGTTGCGCGACGCGCTGATACCATGATTGCCCTTGTCGGGATGGGAGAGTAGTCGCACCTTGCCTGGCAGGCGCTGCGCATAGTCGCGCACGATGACAGATGAACGGTCCGTCGAGCCATCGTCGACGACGAGGAGTTCCCAGTCAGTGAAGCTTTGACCTACAACGCTGTCAATAGCTTCCCGGAGGTATCTCTCGCCGTTGAACACGACGATGATTGCCGTGACGCGCGGTTCTCGGCATGCATGGTCAGCCATGGCAAAGGACCGCGCGCCGGAACTCTCTCTCACCCCAATCAGCGACCGTGACCCGCGGCAGTCGGAAGGGGTCGACCCTGAGCCCAGCTTCACGCGGCAGGGTGGTTACTGCATAGTCCATGCCAGCAGATCTTACCGCTTCGGCGGTGCTGTCATCGAAGTCTCCGAAGGGGTATGCGAATCCCGCCACCCTCCGCCCTGTGATCTCTTCGCATTGTTGGCGGCTAGCGGAGATCTCGCGTTCAAGACTGTCCCGTTTCAGCAACGGCAGGGATGGATGCGTGCAGGTGTGGGCACCGATCGAAACGCCATCGGTGTCGGCGAGATGCCGCAGCTCCGAATGAGTCATGGCGCGGTCACGCCTTCGGGGGCTGGCGTCGGTTCCTGCCCATCTTGCCAGCTGCTGCAGCGCCCTCCTCCGTTCGTGTACTCTCAACGGCTTCAGCAGTGCGTGCAAGCCGAAATGGAGCGCCGTGCGGCTGATGACGAGATTCGATTTCGCGCGCGTGGCGTCCTCCGTCACGAGCCAATCATAGTTTCGGCCTGCGATCTGGATCGCGAGCCTCTCCGGGAGAGCAGGCGTTTCCAAAGTGATGCGCGACAGAATATCCCACCAGAACACTGAGGGGTCGGTGAGCGCGTGGGTGGTGACGAAGACGGTCACAGGAGCGTTCATGCGTAGCATGATCGGCACGGCATTTTGCACGACATCCGCATAACCGTCGTCAAAGGTGACTGCCACGGCATTTCTCGCTGGCTTTCCGTCCCGAAGCCGTTGTGCCAGCCATTGCAAGGGAACAATATCGCGCGCCTTTGTCAGGATTTCGATTTGGCGTGCGAAATTTTGTGGCGAGACCGAGAGTTCCCAAGGATCGACGCGTGGTTCTCCGACGCGATGATACATCAGCACGAGCGGCCGGTTGTAACCGGCAAGCAATCGGCCCCGTCGCAGGAGCTTGCTAAGAGCTTGACGCACTGTCACGCCGCTCATCGCCTGAAAGCGCGCGCGGCGACAATCACCGGGCAACATGGGTCATGCACATCGAGCATTGCCGAATTCAGCTCATGCTCCGCCAAGCCATAGAGAAACCCGGTAGCCGAATAGGCGTTTCCATAGTGGCGGACTTCGACATTCTCCACCCCGAACCTGTCTGAGAGAAGCCGGCCCAGCGCCGCCGGGGTTATCGACCAGAACCAGCTCTCGCCCCATTCTCCTCGGTCAATCGGGCTTACCCAAGGGACCGTGACCAGAAGCACGCCTCCCGGTTTCAGCATCCGCCATAGGGTTGCAACCGCGACAGGCATGTTGAAAAGGAGGTGCAGGGTCTGGGTGAGCACGATGCAGTCAAATGTCTCGAGCGGCAGGTCGTCGCCGTTGGCCAGATCGCCAACGAAGGTCGTCAGCGGGTGGCCTTCATATCGGTTTAGAACGTCGCTCCTGGCAACTCGACTGCCTCCGAAGCGGGTCGTATAGGCGTTGTCCCCGATCTCCAGAACCCTGCCGGATATGTTCAGCGAACATGATGCGAGGAAAGTCTCGACATAGCGGCGGTCCACTGGCTTGCCGCGATCAAAACCGAAATTTGTACTGAAGGGCAGCGGGCGGCTGAGGTCACCGAACCGGACGCCCGATCGGCGCCGACTTGACCAGCCCTTGAAACGCTGCCGCAGCATCATGGTGGTCTGCAATGGCGCTGCGAGCGAAACGGCAATGGTGTTCAGGAGCTGACCGCCGAGCGAAGAACGGGATCGAACCGCTGTACTAAGCTGTCCCAGTTGCATGTGCGCATAATAGCGTTTCCAATTTTCGACGCCCTGATGGTAGGCGGCCGTCCAGTCTGGATTGGTCCGCGCAAGATTCCTCTGCCGGCCAAGGACTTTGAGCGCCGCGCGCAACATCATCGGATTGCTGTTGGACATATTCGTTGCGTGCCTGCGGTAATCTGCGAGACACTCCGGGGTGCATGCGGCCTTGTTTGCCCGAGACAGGCGAAGGTAGACGTCGTAATCCTCGCAAGCCCGCAGGGATCGGTCAAATCCGCCAGCAGCCTCCAATGTGCTACGCCGATAGAGCACTGTCGCATGCATTCCAATCAGGTTGCCGGTCAAGAATCCGGCATACGGGTCCTCTCCCACCGGCCTCAGCGGAACTGAATTCCTGACTGCGCCGGCCTCATCGATGTAGCAATAGGCTCCATAGACCAAGGCGCAATCCGGACTGTCATGGAACAAAGCAAGATTGGTAGCGAGCGCCGTCGGGCGCAGCCTGTCATCGGCATCCAGGAACGCGATGAATTCGCCACGTGCTGCCTTCATTCCCGTATTGCGGGCAGCGGCTAAACCCTGGTTTCCTTGGCGGATGTAGTGGACGTCGACATACCGGCGAACAACATTTTCGGGATTGTCCAACGAACCATCGTCCACAACGATGATCTCATCGGGCCGCACGCTCTGGTTCCGGACACTGTCGATCGCTTCCGCGAGAAATCGAGCATGGTTATAGGTCGTAATGACAACCGAGACACAGGCTGCGGCGGGTCTGACGGTCATCTTTCGCCCACTTGGCTCTGCGCAGTCGGGTAGCCGGCAAAGGTTAGCCATGCGACTGAGCGCCGACATGCCTCCTCGAAGCCGACCACCGGCTGGTATCCGAGCTCGCGCTCGGCCTTGGCCGACGGGAGTTTCACCCGACACCGGTGCAACAGCGCACGTTCTTCAGATACCTTGATCTTTGGAGCCATAGGCGGCCTCTGATCGAGCCCTGATTTCCGCCACTCGGCATAGCCTACCTTTAGTCCGCTACGAACGGGTCTCGGGAGGCTTCGGACAAGCCGCCGGTAAAGGTCGCCATCTCTCAGCCATTGTGTCCAGTTCGGCGCGAATGACAATGGCGCGGAAACCGAAATCGCAGCCAGGTCGAAGCCCAATGCCTCGGCTATCGGGCGGCAAAGATCTGCCCAACTTATCCTTTCGCGGTCCCCGACCAGATAAGTTCGCCCAGCCGCCTCGGGCACTTCGATGGCAAGCTTGATCGCATGAACGACATTGTCGACATAAGCGCTGTTGCAGATGCCATGGCCGCCATCCACCAGATAGGCAGAGCCGTCGAGGAGATCGTTGGCGAAGCCCCCCGTCCAGCTGGAGCGCGGGCCAAAGACAATTCCGGGCCGCAGCACCACCACCTGGACTGCACCGTCCCGTGACAATTCCCCGAGACGACGTTCAGCACGAACCTTGGCATTGTTGTACTCGACCGTCTGGCCGTCGTGCAGCGCGCTCGTTTCGTCCGTTCCGGGCAGCGGCGATTGGCCATGAACGGATGCGCTACTGAGGTAGACCAGGCGAACGACGCCCGCAGCGGCGGCGGCAAGATAGACAGGCTCGACGGCATCGACGATCGTGCGACTATCACCGGCAACTGCATGAACAACGGACTGACAGCCAAGAAGGGCCGCAGTAAGAGCCGGAACGTCATGCGCGTCCGCCACCCTTCCATCGATCGCAAAGCGGGACAGGCTGGCGAAAGCACTCGGCCTGCGAACGATCGGCCTCACCTCAGCCCAGCCGGAAAGATGCAGCAACTCCACTGTCCGGCAACCTATGAAGCCGTTGGCGCCAAGCACGGCAACAGTGCCGGTCATTGTCTGGTCTCGGCGGAAGCAATGACGTGGCGAAAGTCTTCTGCTCCGAGCCAAGGCATGTCCAGCCGTTTCCGTCTGGCATAGCATTCCTCGATTCGCTTGAGCACGTTGCGCCCCGCTGTGGCTGACCCGGAAAGGAGGGTTCCATTTCGGACCGTGTCGACCAAGTCCGAAATCTGATCGCAGAACGCGTCGACGAAATCGCGCGACCGGTCGTCGGTGTTGGTGAAGGAGGCGGTGGCTGCCGTGCGGCATCCTTTCAAGGCGATCTCTACAAGCTCCGTCTCATTGACTGCCCAAGAAATCGAGCCACGTTCGCCCTCAAGACGGTAAAGGTTCGGACGAGCCCAATCACGGCTCAGCCGGACCGTTGCCTCGAAGCCGCCAAAACCTAACCGGACAAGGCAGTTCGCCTCGACGCCGCCCATTGCGTCATCGGCGTAGTGGATTTCATGGGGCTCTCCGAACCACCAGGTCAGGAGGTCAAGGCAATGCGTGCCTATGTCCTGAAGCACGCCACCGCCGGATTCCGCGCGGCTGAAATAGCTCGTCGAAGCGACAGGCCACTGGAAAGGGCCACCCTCAAAACAACAGACACCTTGAATTTTTCCGATCAATCCGCCCTCGACCATGGCCTTTATCGATCGGGTGGCAGGGAACTGCCTTCTGACGAGGCCTGTTGCCACATGCAGATTGTTGGCTGCCGCTACCGCCAGGATAAGGTCTGCGTCGGAGCTGCTCGTGGCCATCGGCTTCTCGCACAGAACATGCATGCCGGCCCGCAACGCCTGCATCGACTGATCAAGATGGTATCGAGGCGGGGAAGCGATGATCGCCACATCGGCGCCCACAGCCAGAAGGCCGTCGAAACTGGCTGCAACCTTCGCTCCGGGCAGCCGCGCCTGTACGACCGCGGCGGATTTCGCTTCGGGATCAAAGATGGCTGCGACTGCGATCTGGCCTCTGCCTTGAAGGCGCGACAGCGCTTCCGCATAGTAGAGCTTCGTGACGGCGCCACATCCGGCCAAAACGAGACGGACAGGCTCACCTTGCCGCAGCCGTGCCGGCTGCCGTTGCACAGTTTCAATTTGGGCGGACAATCTCGCCTCCCTGCTTCGCAACGAGCCACAGCATACGTCCAATTGTCTTGAGCGACGGATCGAGGTGGAAGGCTTCACTCATTTGCGCGAGGCATCCAGCCCAATCACCAGAGCCAAGCAGCCGCCGTCCGGTTTCGAGAGCGCTTTGCGAATAGGTCCGCCGAGCCGATGCGGCGACATCGTCCGCGAGTTCGCTTGGAAGATAGCTCTTGAAAATATCAATCGCCATTCGCGTGTAGGCCATGTCCGCGGCATTCCGGATATGGCGCCCTGTGTTCGATTGCGGGTGCATCCGATAAAGCGCAAGGGCTTGCGGTTCGTACCAGACGGGAAAACGAGAAGCGATGCGTATCCACATCTCCCAGTCTTCGCTGCATTTCAGCCGCCGGTCGAAGCCGCCGAGTTCTTCGTAGACCGCGCGTCGGACCGCGATGGACGGCGTCATGATGCGCTGTTCGAGCGCCAATCGGATCACCGCATTCTCAAGCCTTCCGGAGACTGACTGCATTGCAGGTTCGATCGACAACTCCTGTCCGTGGGCGTCCATGAAGACCGTCCGGCAGAACGCCGCTCCTATTCTCGGATCCGCATCGAAACCCCGACCGAGCAATTCGTAAAATTCTGGTCGGACGGCATCGTCGCCGTGCAGGAGATGGACAAGTTCCCCCTGGGCTCGGCTCAGACAGGTATGGAAGTTGCCGATGTGGCCGAGGTTTTGCGGCTGGCGGAAAAAGCCGACACGCCTTCCCCCGATTTCGTTCACGACTTTTTGCGGATCGTCGGACGAACAATCGTCAACCACTTCGATCTGCATATGAGCCGGGTCAGGGGCTTGCGCGAGCACGCTTTGCAGCGTTGAGGCAAGAAAGCGGGCGCTATTATAGACGGGGATCATCACCGACCACTTCGGACGAACAGCCGCCTGTGGCAATGACGGGACCGGATCGCGATTCTCGAAGTTGCGGAAAGCCGTCATCTCCCGAGCACCGAGGATTTCAGCAGGAGCAGTGCCAACCGCGCGATATCGCGTTTCGGCACGTTGTTTCCGCCAGTGCCGCTTCGCAGCAATCGTAGGAAGCACGATCTGGCCGACGGCAAGTCACCTCCGTTCAGATACTGCTTCGACCATTCGTAAAAGTAGCGGGAACAGCCGCCACGGGCAAACTGTGCCCCACGGGCATCCATGACATTCGCCATTCGCCGGTAGAATCCCTCGATCGCATCAAGCCTGAGCGGGCTTGGCAGCGCCGATACAAGCCCACCCGGGTGCAGACGATAGATACCTGCCACCTCGTCGACAAAGGCGAGGTCTGCTGTCTTTGCGCAATGCACATACAGCGGCCAATCAGTAATCGGAAAGAAATCTGCATACCAAGACGGTACATCCCGAACGCACGCGGTTCGCATCATACCGCCGCAAGTGGCGAAGGGATTGCCTTCCCAAATTTCCCTTTGTGTGATTAAGGGCTTCTGATCCCGTGGCGTCCACCGCCGCGACGTGATCTCGTCGCCGTGCGCCACGAGCGCATTGTAAAATATGGCCGAGAGCTCAGGATGCGCGTCAAGATGGGCCACCTGATCTCGCAGCTTGGTCTTGGATGTCCACAGGTCGTCGCCATCAAGGATCGAGACATAGCGCCCGCGCGCAACCCGGAGTCCTCTCGCAACGACCTCGTTGGATCTCAAATTGCTGCCAGAATAGATCGCCGATAGTCTTTCGGGATAATCGGATACATACCGCTCCACGATCTCCCGGGTACCGTCCGTCGAAAAATCTTCGCTGATCAGGATCTCGACACCGGATTCCGTATCTTGCATGAGAACGCTGTCGATCGCTGCCGCTACGTAGCGAGCGTGATTGTAGGTGACAATGAGCACGGTCACACTGACCGTCGGTTCATTCACTGTCCGCTCAAAAGTGCATTCTGCCGTCTGAGCCAAATTGCGGCCCGACGACATCTGCTCTTCCGACAGCAGCAGCTTCTTCATTCCAAGCCTCTAAGGAGAAACGGGCTGTCTGAGCCGCTGCCCTCTTGGGGCATTGCAAAGGTTCCTCGTTCGGGATGCTGCGCCAAATAGCCTCCGCAGGGTCCAAGTTTGCTGTCCATTGCAGCCAGATTGTTGAGCAAGGCACGGTAATCGGTATTCTCGCCGCGATCGAAAAGCTCATCGACAGCGTAGTCCCAGAACGGTTTCCCGATCCCCGAGCTGCGGCCTTCGCGTTCCAGTTTGGTTCCTTGTTTCGCCTTGCGCCGGAAAATGGCAAGCGTCGCACCGACGACTTTCGCGAACTGCGAGGGCGATCGCCAGAGCACTCTGGCGAAGTTCATGCCGACGGCAGCAAAGCGGCGCCTTTTAAGCCCGAGCCTGGCGATCTCGACATCGTTACGGAACATCACATCCGATAGGATCGGGCTCACCATCTCGCTGCAGCGAGCAAAGAGGCTCTCGAGCACCATCCGACGCGAGATGAGCATTCGGACGAAATCTTGCGACATGGCTCCTGGCGTTCGGCGGTATCCGACCAAGTGCTCCTTGACGACATCGAATCGGTATTTCGAGGCGATACTCAATTGGAGGAAGAAGTCCTCACAACCCTCCGCACCGTTTTCGCGCAGTCGCGAGGAATAGCCACCCATTTCGAGTAAGACATCGCGCCGGAACATTGCCGAACTTCCGTGACCGATAAAGTTCTGTCCGAGATGCTGCATGAATACCCATCCGTGCGGGTGCATGCGCTTAGGCGTAATGATCGCCTTATCATCGGCATCAATCGTCCGGTAAAGCGTATAGACAAGCCCAACATCATTGCCTGCTGCAGCGAAAACACGCAGCTGCTTTTCGAGTTTGGTTGGGTGCCAGAGATCGTCGGCGTCTATAGGTGCTATATAGATACCCTTGCTTGCACGTATCCCCGTATTCCGCGCCGACGCGACGCCACTGTTCTTCTGTTGGAGCAGCTTGATACGCGGGTCGTCATTGGATAGTCGGCGGACGATTGATGCAGTTTCATCAGTCGAACCGTCATCAACGACTATTATTTCGATGTTTCTGTAGGTCTGGTTTATCACCGACGCCAAGGTGCGTTCGATAAATTGTTCTGCGTTGTAGGCAGGGATAATGACAGCCACAAATGCGTGAGTAGGACATTGTGAGTTGCTCGTAGAACAACTCCCCTTGGTGCGGCCACTTCCCTTCACTGTCACCCGGCCTCTGAGCCCTGCATGTACTGCTAAACGGCCGCTGTCCGGCTCACTAACATTTGGGGCCACGCACACTGGACGGCCCTCGCGCGGCCTTCTTAGGTGGCCGATCCATTCTCCTTGTGCGACAGCCCATAGCGTATTTTCCTTTCGCCCCTGGCGGACTTGGTGTTCGAAAACTCACGCAATAGCCACGCCGCCCCCTGCCTAAGTGACCCGAAATGATCTCGCCCGTGCGTAGAGCTGCACACGCAGAGTGGCGGATCCGAGAGTATCTGCCGTTCCTGCAATCTATGCTCCTGGATGGCGAGTAGATAGATCGTCAAAAGCGGTACCCGTTAAGGACAATTCGCGACCGTTTCGGGATGCCCCGAGAATAAACGGTCTCTTTGCTGAGCGCGTTCACGAATGTCACGAGCTGACTCAATCGCACCCAAGGCTGCGGAAATTCGCGTTCCATCTGGAGTTCGCCCCTGGGACCGGACAAATTGAACAGCAGAATTGACTTGGAAGCCGGGCTTTCGAAGGATGGAAGCGATGGTGACTTATCGCACGCACAGCATCGAGTTCAAACGTCAAGTAGTGCAGGAGTTCCTCTCTGGCGAGACGCTGCATGGTCTCGCCAGGCGGCACGAACTGCCGCGTAAACCTGATCCGCATCTGGGTCCTGAATTACGAGGCCGGCTCCTTCGACGAGACGTGGCGGCGGCTGACACGATGCAGACGTATGAGCGCGGATCGCAGCCTTGGAGCGGCTGGTAGGCCGACAAGCCTTGGATCGAGTTTCCAAAGGGCTCTGAAAAGCGTGCCACGTCCCAGAGGCGGGACTACATCTGCCTTCGGCGGCAGGACCTCGCCGTATATGTCACGACCTTTGCCGGGAAGAATGCTTGCGAATCGCTGCGGAGATCGCCGCCAGGCCACCCCGCAGTTCGTCCTCAAGAGGATAGAGGAAGCCGATACGCATGTGGTTGCGCGGCATCTCGAACCAGTGGCCCGGACCGACATAGGTGCCATAGCTTTCCAGCAGGTCGGCGTAAAAGTCGTCGAAATCGAATCCCGGACCATGACGGAAACGGGGGAAGCAGACCACGCCGCCCTGGGGCTCGACCCATTCGATCAGCTCGTCGCTCTCAATCCAATCGCGCATGATGGCAAGGCGTCCGGCCAGCACTGGCGCCTGCGCGGCGAGGAAGGCGTCGCGGCCTTCCAGGATGCGGGCGCCGATCCACTCGTCGACGACGCTGCCGCAGATGCCGATCTGCTCCTTCGCCGCCAGGAAGCGCTCCATCAAGTGCACGTCGCGCGTCATGATCCAGCCCACGCGGATGCCCGGCGCGCCGTAAGCCTTGGACAGCGAAGCCACACTGATCGCGGCGGGGCTGAGCGAGGCGGCGGGGGGCAGCATCTCGCCATGGGTCAGGTCGCGGTAGGTTTCGTCCACCAGTAGCCTGCATCCCGCCTTTTCGACCAAGGCGATCAGCGCGTCCAGTTGAGGGCGGCCGATCATCGTGCCGGTTGGGTTATGCGGGCAGGTGATGCTGACATAGCGGGTGTTCGGGCGCAGAGCGCTGGCGACGGCATCGATGTCGAGGCCGAACCGATCGTCGAATTTGAGGTCGATAAAGGTGATGCCGCAGCCGATGGCGCGCGGCGTCTCGATGTTAGTGGCATAGTTCGGCCGCACCACGACAAGATGGTCGTCGCGCGATAGAAGCGTGGTGGCGATGATGAACAGCGCGCCAGCGGCGCCGGCGGCCACCAAAACGTTGTTGGGGCCGAGGCCCTTGCCCTGCGCGGCTACCAACGCCCGAAGCTCAGGGTCGCCGCGATGCTCGCCATAGGGCAGCAGCAGGTCAGGGACGGAGAGATGGAAATCGGACAGCTTACGGTCTCGTACGGAGCTTTCCGACAGGTTGAAGCGAATGCGGTCATAGCCGTATTCCTCCGGTGATTCCTTCTCGATCACCATGCGTGCGTAGTCCATGCTTTCCCCCGTCAGGCTGCCAGCCGGGCGACGGCCAAAACGGCCTGGTCGACCTCGTCTGCTGTGGTGTAATGCGATAGGCCGAGCCGAGCGACGCCGCCTTGCTCGCGCAGGCCGAGCAGGCCGGAGGCTTCATAAGCGTAGAAATCGCCGGCCCAGCCGAAGATGTTTTCGCCCGCCAGCGCGGCTGCGATCTCCTGCGGCGACCTCTTGGCCAGCCGGAAGCTGAAGGTGGGCACACGGGCGTCCAGCCGGTTGCGGCTGGCGATGCCGCAGAGCTTGAAACCGGGAATGCCGGCAACACCCGCCAGGAACCGGTCCATCAGTCCGGCTTCGTAGTCGGTCGCCGCCTCCAATCCCGCCACGATGCGCTGGCGCAGCGGCGCGGCAACGTCGACGCCGGCGCACTGCTCGCCGAGCCAAGCGATGTGCTCGATCGCCGCCTGCGTGCCGGCCTGCGCCTCGAAGGAGGGAGTGCCGGGGGTGTGGCGCCACGGCATGTCGAAGGAGGCGGGCCGCACCTTGAGCGGCGTGAGCCGGTCGCGCAGCTCCGGCCGTATATACATGACCCCGGCGTGCGGACCGAAGAACTTGTAGGCAGAGCATGCGAGCAGGTCGCAGCCGATCGCCGACACGTCGAGGGCCAAATGCGGCGCCGACTGCACGGCATCGACCATGGTGACGGCGCCGGCAGCTTTACCAGCAGCCACGATACGGGCAACGTCGTTGACGGTGCCAAAGATGTTGCTCGCGTGATTGCAGGCAACCAGACGCGTGCGCGGGCCGATCAGTTCGTCCAGCATGTCGTAGCGATATTCGAAGGTTTCGGTATCGAACTCGAGCCAGCGGACGGTGACGTCACGTTCCTCGGCTGCGATGATCCACGGGCCGACATTGCCATCATGGTCCATGCGGGTAAGCACGATCTCGTCGCCCGGTTTCCAGTCGCGTGCCACCATGCGCGAAAAATGGAAGATCAGCGAGGTGCTGTTGAGGCCGAAGACGATCTCGTCCGGCTGTGCACCGAGCAAGGCGGCCGCCGCTGCATGCGCTCCCACCAAGATGCGGTCGCTATCACGCGAGGTGTGGAAGGCACCGCCCTCGTTGGCGCAGCTTCGCAGCATCACCTCGCTCATGCGCTCGACCACGCGTGCCGGTACTTGCGAGCCGCCCGGCGCGTCGAGATAGATACGTGGCTTGCCGTCGTCGGTGATCGCCAGCGCCGGGAAGGCCCCGCGCACCGCCTCGATGTCCCATCGTCCAGTCGTCATGGAATTCCCTTTCAGGTCGGTCGCACCGCCGCGATCGCGGTCGTCAGTTCGTCGTAGTCGAAATTCCCGCCGCACAGCACGATCGCATTGACTTGGCCGCGGTACCGTTCCGGGTGCTTCATCAGCCCTGCCAGCGCTAGGCCGGCTGCACCCTCGACCAATAGATGCTCTTCGATCGCGAGACGGGCGAGCGCGCCGGCGATCTCGGCTTCGGAACAGATGACCACATCGTCGACGACCGACCGGGCGAGGCCGAGCGTGACTGAATCCTCATCCATGCCGCCGGCGACGCCGTCGGCCAACGTCGGCAAGTGCTCGACATCGATCACCTTGCCCGCTTCCATCGACGCTGCCAGCGCCATGCTGTTGGCGGCCGCGCAGCCGATGATCCGCGTGCGCGGACTGAAGGCCTTCATCACGGCGCCGATGCCGCCGATCAACCCGCCGCCGCCCATGGCGATGAAGACATTGTCGATACGCGAATGCTCTTCCAGCAGTTCGAGCCCGATCGTGCCCTGGCCAGCAACAACGTCGGAATCGTTGTACGGAGATACGTAGACGAGTCCCTTCTCCTCGCCCAGGCGGCGCGCGTGCGCCTCGGACTGGCCGCTTTCGTCGCCATGCAGGATCACGTCGACGCCAAAGGACCGTATGCGCGCCAGTTTGGCCTTCGTGACATTGTGCGGAAGCACGACCGACAATTTTCGGAACAGGCGCGACGCCGCGAAGCTGGAGGCTATGCCGTGGTTGCCGGACGAGGCGGTGACGAACGGCCGGCCCCCGGTCGCATCGTCCATCGCGGTCAGCTTCGAGAAGGCGCCTCGCGCCTTGAAGGAGTTGGTGAACTGGAAATTTTCGCATTTGAACAAAACGGTGCTACCGATCGCGTCGCCGACGGCGGACGCGCCCAGCAGCGGCGTCTTCGCGATGTGGCCGCGGATGCGGGCATGCGCCCGCACGGACCGCGCGGCAGCGGCGGCGATGTCACCTTCGTTCGACATGGTTCTGTCCTGGGTCAAGAGTTTGCGGCTGTGCCGGCGCTCGCGAGGATGGCGCTGGCGATTGCCGCGTCCTCTGCGCCGAGGCCGGTCAGGTCGGCGATGCTGATGTCACCAGGCTTGCGCGTCAATGAGCCAGTCCGCAGCGATACGCCGATCTCACCGATCCGCTCTGGCTCGACGAGGCCGGCCGCGATGGCATGAGCGAACTCGCCATGGTCGATGCTCTGCAGGGCCGAATCGGCGAGCAACGTGTTGGCGCGCGCGACCAGCGTATTCTCCAATTCCTGTTTGCCGGGCGCATCGGCTCCGATGGCTGTAATGTGCGTGCCGGGCGCGATCCATTCAGCGCGCACCAGCGGCGCGGTCGCGGGCGTCGTGGTGACAATCACTTGTGAATCGGAACAAAGGTCGGCGAGCGAGCCGACTGGCGATACCTGGAGGCCAAGGTCGGCCACGTCGGCGGCGAAGCGTCCCGCCGCCGCTGGCGAGCGGCCCCATACCGCGACCGAAAGCGGCTCGCCGTGAGCCAGCGCTCGCAGCGCGCGTAACTGCATGCGTGCCTGGGTTCCGGTGCCGACGATGCCGAGGCGCGTCGCGCCCTTAGGCCAGCACAGCCGGGTCGCCAGCGCGCCGGCATAGCCAGTGCGCCAGTCGGTCAGCATGCCTTGGTCGAACAGCAGCGCTACCGGTTCGCCTGTCGTGGCCGACAGCGCCACCATCATGCCGTTGCCGCTTGGAAGGCCCTTGGTCGGATTGTCGTAGAACCCAGTCGCGACTTTGACGACGAAGATCGACGCGCCCGATACATGGGCGCATTTCACATGGCAATCGCCGTTCGCCGCCGCGAATCCCATGTGGACGACGGGCGGCTGCTGGACTGCCCCGGCGCTGTAGGCGACGAGGCTTTCGCGAACGGCCGCAATACCGGCGGCGTGGTCGAGCCGCCGCAGGATCTCCGCCCGGTCGAGGATGAGCGGCATGTTTGCGGCTGGCCTAGCCATGGTCGTTCCGTTCAGGCCGCCGAGCGGGCAAGGCCGCGCAGGAAGAGCTGCACACGTTCCAACCCGCCTTCCAGGACATGCGCCGGCGCGCCGATGCCGACGCGGAAATAGCCGTCCATGCCGTAGACGTCGCCCGGCGCGACAAGCACGCCCTGCTCGTCCTTGACGCGATGCGCCAGCTCGGTCGAATTTATCGGCAAGTGATAGCGCACGAATGCCATGCCGCCTGCCTGCGGCGGCGCCAGCGAGACCAGCCCCTCGTTGGCGCGGACCCAGCGCACCATCATGTCGACATTGCGTGACAGGAGGTCCCGGCTGCGGTCGAGGATCGCCTTGCGGCGCGCCGGCTGCAACACCATCGACGCGACCAGTTCGCTGACCGCGCCGGTAGTGATGGAGGTATAGTCCTTGCGCTGCCAGGAGGCATAGATCTCGGCAGCGGGGCCGACCAGCCAGCCGATGCGCAGGCCCGGCATCGCCATCGCCTTCGACAAGCCGCTGGTGACGATGGCTTTCTCATAAAGGTCGACGCTGCTCGGCGGCTCGAGGGTACCGTATTCGGCTCCCTTGTAGACCTCGTCCGTATGTAGCCAGATGCCGTTGGTGCGTGCGATGGCCACAATTTCCCCGAGCAGGTCCGCCGGCACCACGCGTCCGGTCGGATTGTTGGGCGTGCAGAGCGTGATGACCTTGGTGCGGGGCGAAATCGCCGCGCGGATGTCGGCCGGATCGGGCAGCCAGCCCAGTTCCTCGCGCAGCGGCACATCACGTACCACCGCGCCGAGCGCCTTCGCCCATCCCCTGATCTGCAGGTAGTTGGGGACGACGACGATGATCTCGTCGCCCGGCTCCAGCAGCGTCATCGCCATCAGAAAATTGGCTTCGGCCGAGCCGTTGGTGACCATCACCTCGTCGGCCGTACGATTCTTGTATGTGGCCGCGATCGCCTCGCGAAGGACGACGGCACCGTTCGTCCAGCCGTAACCGAGTTCGGCGGCAAGCACCTTTTCGCGTTCCTCCGGGCTCAGCAGTTCGTTGAGCGAATAGGGGTGTACCCCGCTATCGGAGAGGTTGTACTCGACGATGTTCTCGTAGAGCGACTGGATGCGTTCGAGGGTGAATTCTTCGATCTGCATGTGTGTACGATTCCTCTTCTTCAGGAAGCCGCGCGGGCCGGTGAGGTCGCGTTGGCCAGGATGCCTAGCACAGTTCTGTGCAACTCAGGTGTGGCGCTGGCCACGACGGAACGGCGGCCGGAACGGATCGTCAGCTCGCCGCCCTGCCAGTCGGTCATGACGCCCCCGGCGTTACGCACGATCGGGATCAGCGCGCAATAATCGAAGGCGTCCAGCCCCCCGTCCACATTGATGTCCAGCGCGCCGTCGGCGACGCGGCCATAGGCATGGCAACCGCCGCCATAGACGCTCCAGCGCACCTGGCGGCGCAGCCTCTTGTAGGCGGCCGTATCCTTGTCGTCGAAGGATTCCGGGTTGCCGTTGCCGACAAGGGCCTCGCTAAGGTCCTGGCAGGCGCGCGTGCGTACGGGCTTGCCGTTGAGGGTGGTCGGCGAACCGTCGGCGCCCAGCCAGCGCTCGTTGGTGACGGGATTGTCGATGACCCCGAGCATGGGAACGCCGTTGCGGGCCAGCGCGATCAGCGTGCCGAAGGTCGGAATGCCGGTGATGAAGGCTTTGGTGCCGTCGATCGGATCGATGACCCAGACCCATTCCGCGTCGAGGCCGACGGACCCAAATTCCTCGCCAAGGATGCCGTGGTCGGGATACGCCTCCTGGATGCGCGCGCGCAGCCTCTCCTCGACCTCCCGGTCTACCGCGGTGACAGGGCTTGCATCGCCCTTGGAAACGAAGCCGTGTTGCTCGCTGAGCGCTTCCTGGATTGTCGCCCGGCTGACGTCTGCCAGCGAACCGGCGAAAGCCGTAAAGGTCTTGGGGTCAGATGCCGGCATTGTCGGCTCCCTCTATGAGTGGGGTTGCGGGTTCGTCCAGAGGACGCGTGTGTCGTGAAAGCCTGTATTCGAGGGCGCGCAACGCCGTGGTGAGCACGTAGGTAATGGTGAGGTAGATAAGCGCCGCGGTGATGAAGAGCTCATAGGGCGCGAAGGTGCGGGCGACGATCGTGTTGGCGGCGCCGGTCAGCTCCATGACGGTGATGGTCGAGGCGAGTGATGTGGATTTCAGCATGCTGACCACCTCGTTGCCGTAAGCCGGCAGGGCGATGCGGAAGGCGCCCGGCAGGATGATCGTGCGGTAGGTCAACGCCGTCGACATGCCGCAGGCACGCGCCGCCTCGATCTCACCGGCTGGCACCGCCTCGATGGCGCCGCGCAGGATGTAGGCGGTGTAGGCGGCCGTGTTCAGGCTGAAGGTCAGAATGGCGCACACCCAGGCCTGGCGCAGATATGGCCACAGAAAGCTGTCGCGAACGACCTCGAGCTGGGCGAGACCGTAATAGACAAGGAAGATCTGGACCAGGAGCGGCGTGCCGCGGAAGAAGTAAATGTACCAGTGCAGCAGGAGGCGCACCGGCGCCGGGCCGCTGACGCGCAGGATGGCGACGGGAAGTGCCACCGCCATGCCGCAGAAGAGTGAGGCGACGAGCAGTTCGATCGTCGTGACGGTGGCCGACAGCAGCGCCGGCAAGCTCTCGACCATAAGCTCGAAGTTCATCGCGCCAGCTTCCTCTCGCCGCGCGTCGCACGCCGTTCCAGCGCGTCGACAATCGAGGTGTTCAGTATGGTGAGCAGGAGGTAGATCAGCGCCGCGGCGAGGTAGAAGCGGAAGGGTTCGCCATTGACCTGCGTCGCCATGGTGGAGATGCGCATCAGCTCCTCCAGCCCGACGATGGAGATAAGCGACGTGTCCTTGATGAGCGAGATCCAGTTGTTGCCGAGGCCGGGCAGCGCGTAGCGCCACATCAGCGGCAGGCGGATGTGGATGAAGCTGGTCGCGGCCGACATGCCGAAGGCATCTGCCGCCTCGATCTCGCCCTTGGGAATGGCGAGATAGGCGCCGCGCAGCACCTCGGCCGCGTAGCCGCCGAAGACCAGGCTGAGCGCGAAGACGCCGGCCGGCATCGCCGGCACTTCGAGAAAGTGGATGCTGGGGTCAATCATCTTCGCCAAGCCGGTCAGGGCCACCGTGCCGCCGAAATAGGCGATGAGGATGATGAGGAGTTCGGGCGTGCCGCGCACGACCAGAGTGAAGCCCCGGCCGATGGCGCGCAGCACACAGTTCGAGGAGAGCTGTGCCAGCGCGCCGAGAATGCCCCAAACGAGGCCGACCGCCAGCGACAGCAGCGCGACCTCGACGGTGGTCATGAGCCCGCTCGCGACCTCCAAACCCCATCCCTGGAAAATGTCCATCTGCCGCTCCTGCGGTGGCAAGAAGAAAGACGCCGGCCATCGGGTGAAATGGCCGGCGATGAACCGTACGGCTCGGCCTAGTTCGATGCCGGCAGCACGCTGAACGACCAGTACTTGTCGTTGATGGTCTTGAACGTGCCGTCGTCGATCATGGCCTTCATCGCCTTGTCGAGCTCGTCGCGAAGGCCGGCATCGTCCTTGCGCATGCCGATGCCCACGCCTGGCCCGAAATACTTCACGTCCTTGATCTCCGGACCGATGAATTTGTAACCCTTGCCTCGGTCCTTGTTGAGGAAGTCGTTGGCGAGCTTGATCGGGCCGGCGAAGACGAGATCGGTCCGCTTGGAGGTCAGGTCGAGCAGCATGTTGTCGGCCGTGTCGTAGAGCTGGATCGTGGCCTCAGGAAAGTTGTCTCGCATGTAGTTCTCGTAAGTTGAGGCACGCTCGATCCCGATGGTCTTGCCCTTGAGACCATCGGGGTTGGGCTTGCCGTCGTCCGTCAGCGGCTTGGCATCGCTTCCGTCCGGACCGACGAACCGGGCGGTGGAGGAGCGGTACGGGATCGAAAAGTCGATGCTCTTCTTGCGCTCGTCGGTGATCGACATCGACGCGGCGAGAAGATCGAACTTGCCGGCGACAAGGCCCGGAATAAGCGAATCGAAAGGCATGCAGACAAAGGAGGCGTCGGCGCCGAGGCGCTTGACAACTTCCTTCGCGACATCGATGTCGAAGCCGCGCAACTCGCCGTTCGCGTCCTTGTAGTTGAACGGCGGGTATGTGCATTCACTGCCGACGCGCAGGTCGCGCGCCGAGACCTGCGCGGCGAAGGCGGCGAGGCCGGCCGCAAGCATCAAGACAAGTTTTTTCATCATGTTCCCCTGTTGTTTGTCCTGTTCAAAGAACGCGCTGCAGGAAGGCCCGGCAGCGCGCCGATTGCGGATCGCCGAGAACCTGTCCCGGCGGGCCGCGCTCCTCCACCATGCCCTGGTGGAGAAAGAGCACCTCGCGCGAGATCTCGCGCGCGAAACCTATTTCATGGGTGACGACGATCATCGTGCGTCCTTCTTCGGCGAGCGTGCGCATGACCGAGAGCACCTCGCCGACCAGTTCCGGGTCGAGCGCGGAGGTCGGCTCGTCGAACAGCATCAGCTTCGGCTCCATCGCCAGCGCGCGGGCGATGCCGACGCGCTGCTGCTGGCCGCCGGAAATATGCGCGGGGTAGTGGTCGCGCTTCTCGAACAGCCCGACCTTGGCGAGATAGGCCCCGGCTCGCTGCCGGGCCTCCTGTTTGGACAGGCCGAGCACCTTCATCGGTGCAAGCATCACGTTGTCGAGCACGGTGCGCTGGCTCCACAGATTGAAGCTCTGGAAGACCATGCCGATGCGGCTGCGGATGCGATTGATCTGGCGCGCATTCAGCTTCGCGCGCCCCGAACTGCGATCCAGCGTCAATTCCTCGCCTTCCACCGCGATCGTGCCGGCGTCGGGAATTTCCAGAAGATTCATGCAGCGCAGGAAGGTGCTCTTGCCCGACCCGCTGGCGCCGATCATGGTGATCACGTCATGGGCATGGGCGACCAGGTCGACGCCTTTCAAGACTTCCAGAGCGCCGAAGCTCTTACGGATGTTATTTGCCCGCAGGACGGTGTTTTGGTCCATGTCCACTTGGTGCCCTTGCCTCCCGATCGGCTGGACACGGAGATTGTCCCGGAAGCGCGGCTGCCCAAAGAGCCAATTTCGCCGACGGGCAGCGGACCAATTCCAGTCCCGTGGGCTGTGAATGCGTCGTCAACCGTGTTCGAGGATAGTCTGCGCGAGGATGTCGACGCAACGCGGGATGCGGCGGACCGACGTGTTGCCGAAGCCCAGCACAAGACCCCTCGGCTTGGTTTCCCGGCGTGCGTAGCGCGAGAGTGGTGGGCAGTCCAGCCCCTTCTGGAGCAGTGTTCGCGATACGGCCACGTCGTCAAACGGTTCGCGTGCGTGGACGGTCAGGTGCAGGCCGGCGTGAACGTCGGGAACGTCGAAGCCGTCTCGCAGCTTTGCGCGCAGGCATTGTGTCAGGCAGGCGGCGCGATCGCGGTAGATGGTGCGCATACGCCGAAGGTGCGAGGCGAGTCGCCCCTGGTCCATGAAGTCGGCGACCAGCGCCTGGTCCGGTAGCGGTGCGTAGAAGGAGAAAATACGCTGGGCGAGGGCGAACGCCTCGACCAGCGGCATCGGCGCGATCAAATAGGCGAGCCGCAGGCCGGGCGCCAGCATGCGGTTGAACGAGCCGGCATAGATGACCCGCCGCGGATCGCGCGCGTAGAGCGTCGTCTGCGCTTCGCCCGACCAGCGGATCTCGCTATTGGAATCATCCTCGAATATCCAGCCGGGCCGGTCCGCCGCCCAATCAAGCAGCTTTTGCCGGCGATCCGCCGTCATCGTGCAGCCGAACGGCCATTGCTCGGTCGGGGAGACAACGGCCATACGCGCCTCTCGGACCATCACGCCGGCGGCTTCTGTATCGAAGCCTTGCCTGTCGAGCGGGGCGGGAACGGTGACAAGGCCGAAGGCTTCCAGCGTGGCGATCTCGGGCATGTGGCAAGGATCCTCGACCAGAACGGTGTCGCCGCGGTCGAGCAGAACATGAGACGCGAGAGCGGCCGCTTGCAGCGTATTGCCGATGACGATGATCTGTTCGGGACGACAGTTGATCGCTTTAGCCTCCGCCAGATAGCCCGCGATGCGGGTGGCCAGCAGTGGCGCGCCGCGCGAATAGTCATAGCCGGTGTGGGCGCTGGCGTGCTCGCGCCAGCGGCGGCTAGCGATCTGAGCGAACTCGTCATAGGGGAACTCGTTCAGCGCCGGCACGCCGGCGCTGAGATCGTAGGTCTCGATGCGTTCGGCTGGCAGGTTCATGTCGAGCAGCGCCTGGCCGCGGCGCGAGGGTGCCGGGAGCGCATTTGGACCTGACACCGGTATGACCGCCGTCTCGGCTCGGGGGTGATTGTCTTCCGGCAGCATGGTTTCGACGAAGGTGCCGGCGCCGATCCGACGTGCGACATATCCCTCCGTGGCAAGTCGCTCATAGGCAAGGACAACGGTGTTGCGCGAGAGCCCGAGTTCCTCGGCCATGACGCGGCTTGGCGGCAGGCGCGCTCCTGGCGCCACGATGCCATCCCGTATCCAGCGGCGCAACTGCTCGAAAAGTTGCTCGTTCAACGGCGTGCCACGGCTGCGGTCGAAGACGATCCTGTTCCAGCTGGGATAGTTGAAAGCGTGCATGTCTGTTCACCGGCTACGGCGGGACCTCACGAGCGGCGACGCAGCCATAAGGATGATCTTCCTATCGAATTGAAATCACCCTATCACATGACGAACGATGAGCAGAAAGCCTTCTCTGCATGCGTCGAACGCCAGCTTTCAGCCACTGGCAGCGTGCACCAAATGGCCGAGATGCACGCGCAAATTGTTCACGGCTCCACTCGTGAAGTGGAGCCGCTCTTGATCACACCTCAGTTGCCTCGGCAAGTTCGAGAGCATCTTCTACATCGACTCCCAGATAGCGGACCGTGTTCACGATCTTGCTATGACCGAGCAAGTCTGGATGGCTCCCAGAGGATAACTGACCTCAATCCAACAAGCATGTTTCTGACAGCTCAGCCTCCGCACGTCGACAGAGCCGGTTTGGGCGGGCCTAGTCCTTTCCGAATGATTCTCTCTGCTGCTCAGCCGCCGCCAAAGGTTTGTGCCCCTCCGAGCACAGGAACCGCTATTGACCGCTGAATGCCGCAAAGCTTTTTTCGAAGCGGTCGACGACATCCTCGATATCGGACATTGCTAAGCAAAGCGGCGGACACATGCGGATGACATTGCGGTACGGTCCCGAGCGGCTGGCGACGAGCCCGTTGCGGCGCGTTTCCTCGAAAATGGCGAGCGTCTCCTCCGGCGCCGGCTCTTTCGTCGCGCCGTCCTTGACGAGTTCGATCGCAAGCATAAGCCCACGGCCCCTGATATCGCCGATGATTGGAAAGCGCTCCTTCATGTCGTTAAGGCGACCCTTGAGCACCGCGCCGACATCCCGGGCGTTCTCCTGGAGTCGTTCCTCTTTTATGGCCTTTAGCACGGCTCGGCCGGCCGCGCATGCCACCGGATTGGCGCCATAGGTGTGGAACAGAAATTTATCGGCCATGGATTCAGCGACATCTCGCTTGGCGATGACCGCGCCGAGCGGGATGCCGTTGCCCACACCTTTGGCGACGACGACGATATCGGGCACAATGCCATGGGATTCAAACGCCCAGAAGGCATCGCCGGTTCGGGCGACACCGGATTGCACTTCATCAATGATACAGAGACCGCCGGCCGCGCGGACACGCTCGACAGCGCCGGCAATGTAGCCCGGCGGCATCGGCACGATGCCGCCATAGCCCTGCACCGGCTCGATAATCATGCCGGCCAGCCCGCCGCTGGTTGAACTCGCTATGGCGCGCTCGACCTCGTCGAGATAGGGCTGCAAGCCTTCGCCATGAATGCCGCGATACTGGTTGGGCTCGGCCACGAAAGTGACCCCGCCAAGCTGGGGCACGGGATGGCGAAAACCCGCTATCCCGGTCACCGACTGCGCACCGAAAGTGGCGCCGTGATAGCTCGAGGCAAGCGCCAGCATGTCGATGTTGCCGGTATGCGAGCGCGCCATCAGCAGCGCAAGATCGATCGCTTCGGCCCCGCTGTTGGTGAAATGTACGACCCAATCGTGACCGGCCGGCATCGTTGCCACCAGTTCCTCGGCGTACTGAGCCGGAACCGGGTGGTAGAACATCGTCGTGCAATGCGTCAGTTCCGCCAGTTGCTCGGTGGCCGCCTTGACCACCTGCGGATGCGCGTGGCCGACCGAGATGCAAAGGTTCATGCCGAGCAGGTCGATGTATTTACGATCCTTCTCGTCCCAGACATACTGGCCCTTGCCGCGCTTGAGGATCAGCGGGTCCTTGTAAGGAACGAACTTGCGCTGCGTGGCCGAATAGAAGCGGTTCCGCCGATCGACGATGGCCTCGGTCGACCAGTCGATGTCCAGGTTGGAATGGACGTGCGGAGCGTTCATGCCGTGTCTCCCGTGTTGCGAACTCCTGGATTGAAAACACGGAATGCGCGGCGCGCACACCGCCAAACCTCCTTATCAGGATAACTGATGGAGTTGATTAGTCATGCGACGAGGGGCGATCGACGGCATAGCAGTCGGCGGGAAGGCCAGGCAGGCGGGTGCTGATCGCGTTGGTCAGCACTTCCGCGGTACGCGTGGCGAAAGCCTCGGGGAGGTTTCCGAGCTCCCGCTCGCGCGCGACCAGAAGGATGTTGCGCGACAGCCCGGTGAACGGCAAGGGATGGACGTCAATCTCCATACCCTCCGCCAGCCCGTCGATGAGCAGGGTCGGCGTCAGGATCGCAAAGCCCATGCCGGCCGCGACCGGCGCCATCACCACGCTGGAGCGGTCACCTTCCATAGCACGCGGGATCTCGATGCGCAGGCGGCTCAGATGCTGGTCGACGCGCAGGCCAACCGGCGTCTCGCGCGAGAAGCGCACGAAGGCGAGCTTCTTGGAGAGCTTGACGATGTCACCGACATCGCCGGCAAAACCCTTTGGCGTCACCAGCAGGAATTTTTCGGTCATCACAGGATAACGTGTCAGTCCCTCAATCTCGAACAGCTCGCCGGAGGTGACGGCGAGGTCGGCGCGGCGGGCCCGCAGCAAGGCGACGTGGTCGGTCGCCAAACCCGCGAACAGGCTGAGCTCGGGAATGCCGAAACCCTTGCGGGCAAGGACCGAAAGCGCCGGCGCCAGCGTTGTCGCGATCGACGCCAGAAGCGCGATGCGCAACAGCGGCAGCGGTGCTGCATTGACGCGCCGCGCGTCGGTGCGCAGGCCCTCGACCTCGGCCAGTATGGCAACGGCGCGGCGATGCAGCGCGATGCCGGCTTTGGTGAGCTCGATCGGCCGCAAATTGCGATCGATCAGGCTGACGCCGAGCGCGCTTTCCAGGTTCTTCAGATGCTGCGAAGCGGCCGATTGCGTCATGCCCAGCATCTGTGCCGCCTGGGTGACGTGCCTGGTCTCGACGATGGCGACGAAAACCTCGATCGATCGGAAAAGGTTGAAATCGAAACTGCCGCTCTTCACCCGCAACTCCGCCCGTGAAGCATCATAAGTTTTCCTAATGTTGCGAAATTTGGGTTGAGCGCAAGTGGTTTAGCGGGAAAAGATCGCGCTGTTCCAATCCAGCGAAGGTATCCCACAAGGTGAATGGCAGCGCACGCATCGTGATCATTGGCGGCGGTGTCATTGGCCTCGGCATTGCCTATCACCTTGCCGAACTGGGCGTGAGCGATGTCGTCCTTCTGGAGCGCCACCAACTGACCAGCGGCACATCCTGGCACGCCGCCGGAATCGTCGGTCCGTTACGCGCCAGCCTCAACCTGACAAGGCTGGCGCAATATGCGACCGAGCTGTTTCCACGCCTCGAGGAACTGACGGGCCAGGCGTCCGGCTACCGCCGCACCGGCGGCCTGTGGCTGGCGCGACGTGCGGAGCGCATGGACGAACTGAAGCGCATCGCGCATTTGGGCGATGTCTGCGGCCTCACCGTTGGGATTGTCGATCAGGCGGGCGTGGCCGAGCACGTGCGCGGCATCGTCACCGATGGCGTCGAGGGCGCGCTGTGGGTCGAGGAAGACGGCCAGGCCAATCCAGTTGATATCTGTGCGGCCTATGCAAAACGGGCCCGCGCCGCCGGTATCCGCATCCTCGAGGGGTTAGCCTGTTCGGGCATCGTGACCCGCAACGGCCGGGTCGTTGGCGTCAAGCTGGCCTCCGGCGCCACCATCGATTGCGAGACCGTCGTCAACTGTGCCGGCGCCTGGGCGCGCGATATCGGCGCGCTCGCCGGCGTTCCTGTGCCGCTGCAGGCCGTCGAGCACATGTATGTCGTGACGGAGCCGATCGCCGGTCTGCAGGATCCGTTTCCCATCCTGCGCGACCTCGACGAAGGCATCTACATCAAGGGCGATTCCGGCAAGCTGGTGTTGGGCGGCTTCGAGCCGAACGCCAAGCTCTTCGATGTTCGCGGACCGGCTGGCGACAGGCCATTCCTCGAACTGCCCGAGGATTGGGAGCAGTTCGAGCCTTTCATGTCGGCCGGACTGAAACTCCTGCCGGCGCTGTCGCAGACCGGCATCAGGCACTTCATGAATGGCCCGGAGAGTTTTACCCCCGACACGCGGCCGCTGATGGGCGAGTCGCCCTATCTGCGCGGCTTCTATGTCGCCGCCGGCTTCAACTCGACAGGCATGATGTCGTCGGCCGGCGCCGGCAAGGCCATGGCCGAATGGATCGTCGACGGCGAGCCCAGCCTCGATCTGTGGGCGCTTGACATCGCCCGCTTCGACCGCGCCGCCGCGGCGCGCTCTTTCGTCGGCGCCAGGATGGAGGAAGCGGTTGCCGACCTCTTCCGCATGCATTGGCCTTACAAGCAGGCCGCCGCCGGGCGCGACGTGCGGCGTTCCGCCTTTCACCGTACGTTCGCCGAAGCGGGTGCTGTGTTCGGCGCGCCGACCGGCTGGGAGCGACCGCTCTGGTTCGGCGGCACGGAGACGCGCGGCTATTCCGTCGGCGCTCAGAAATGGTGGAGCCCGGCCAGGGCCGAAGCCGATCGAATGGCGCAAGGCGTTGGCCTGTTCGAGCTTTCGCCCTTCACCAAGATCGATGTGCGTGGACGCGACGCGATCCAGCTGATGCAAAGCCTGTGCGCGGGGGACGTCGACAGGCCCGAAGGCCACGCCGTCTATACGCAGATGCTCAACGCACGCGGCGGCATCGAGGCCGATGTGACGGTCACGCGAGTCGACGAGCACGGCTTCCGGGTTATTTCAGGTGCCGCGACCAGACAGAAAGATTTTGACTGGATCGCGCGCCATGCTGAGGATCTTGGTCTCAACGTCTCGGTCTTCGACGCCACGTCCGCAGAGGCCGTTCTCGGGGTCATGGGGCCGAATTCGCGGGCGCTGCTGCAGAGCCTGACCGACGTCGATCTTTCGGACGCAGCCTTCCCGTTCTCGACTTCGCGCCGCATCGACATCGGCACCGCGAATGTGCGGGCGACCCGAGTCAGCTTTGTCGGCGAGCTCGGCTTCGAGCTTTATGTGCCGGTCGAACACGGCGAGAGCCTGCTTGCCATGATCGTCTCAGCGGGCGGCGCCCATGGCCTGACCTTTTGTGGCCACTACGCGCTGGATGGCTGCCGGTTGGAAAAGGGCTATCGCCATTGGGGCCATGATATCGGGCCGAAGGACACGCCGCTGGAGGCGGGCCTGTCCTTCGCGGTGTCTTGGAAGAGGGATGATTTCATCGGCCGCGATGCCCTGCTGAAGCAGAAGGCCGATGGCCTGAAGCGCCGGCTCATGCATTTCGCCGTCGACGGCGACAATCCGCTTCTGCTGCATGACGAACCGATCTATCGCGACGGCAAACTTGCCGGGTTGACGACGTCAGGTGGCCTCGGCGTTCGCACGGGGCTCAGCCTTTGCCTGGGCTACGTTGCCTGTGATCCAGGCGAGACGAAACCGCAGCTGCTTGCCTGCGACTACCAGATCGCGGTGGCCGGTGCGCGCTACAGGCTGCGCCCACTCGACAAGCCACCCTATGACCCAACCGGATCGCGCATGCGCGTAAGCGCGGAGGAAAATTCATGAGACAACAGGCCCGCGTGGTCGTTATCGGCGGCGGCGCCATGGGCGTGTCGCTGCTCTATCACCTGGCCAAGCGCGGCTGGAGCGATGTCATGCTCGTCGAGAGGCAGGAGCTGACAGCAGGCTCGACCTGGCACGCCGCCGGGCTCTGCACGCATTTCGCCCACAATGCGACGATCATGGAGATGCGCGCGCATTCGGTGCGGCTCTATCGCGAAATCCTGACCGCCGAGACCGGGTTGCCGACAGGTTTCCACCCAAGCGGCGCATTGCGCATTACGCGCTCGCCGGAGCGCATGGACGAATTCCGCCATGTGCAGGGGCTTGGCCGGTTCGTCGGCCATGACTTCCACATTCTCAGTCCCGATGAGCTCAAGCAGATCTATCCGCTCTGCCATACCGACGGCATCATAGGCGCGATCTACGAGCCCAATGACGGTCATGTCGATCCGACGCTGGCGACCAACGCAATGGCCAGCGGCGCGCGCTCGCGCGGCGCCGAGATCGTGCGCCACAATCCGGTCCTGGCAATCGAGCGCAAGCCATCGGGCGAGTGGCTGGTCCGCACACAACAGGGTGACATTGTCGCGGAGCATGTGGTGAACGCGGCCGGCACATGGTGCCGCGAGATTGGCGCCATGATGGGGCTCGACCTGCCCGTGGTGCCGATGCTGCACCAATATGTCGTGACCGATACCGTCCCCGAGATTGCCGACCGGATCGCCGCCGGCGCCAAGGAACTGCCGATCATCCGCGATCCGGAAGAAAGCTGGTATCTGCGCCAGGAGCGCGACGGCTTTATCGTCGGCCCCTATGAAAAGTCGGCTCACCCCTGGGCGGTCGATGGCGTGCCACCAGAATTCGGCATGGACTTGCTGCCGCCCGACCTGGATCGGGTCGAGCACATCATCGCGCTGGCGATGGAGCGTGTCCCGGCACTCGCCAATGCCGGCATCAAGACGGTGGTCAACGGGCCGATCACCTTCACGCCGGATGCCAATCCGCTGGTCGGTCCGGCATTCGGCCTCGGCAATGCCTGGCTGCTCACCGGCTCAAGCATGGGCGTGATGGAAGGCGGCGGCGCCGGTCGCTTTCTCGCCGACTGGATCGTCGACGGATCACCGCCAATGGATGCGCTTGCCATCGACCCACGCCGCTTCGGCAATTATGCCGACCGCGACTATCGCATCGACAAGGCGGTGGAAGGGTTCGGCCTGCAATTCGGCATCCACTATCCCAACGAGGAACGCGAGGCCGGCCGCCCGCGCCGCACGACGCCGGCGCTCGAACTTCAGAGAAGCCAGGGGGCAGTGCTGGGCGCCGCCTATGGCTGGGAGCGGCCGAACTGGTTCGCTGCCAAGGGCGCCGACCGTGACCCGCCACTGACCTTCCGCAAGCCCGGCTGGTTCGACGCGGTGCGCGGCGAGTGCCGTGACGTGCAGGCCAGCGTCGGCGCCATCGACCTTTCGGCCTTCTCCAAATTCGAGATCGGCGGACCAGGCGCCAGCGCCTTCATGGCTTCGCTCGGCGCCAACCGACCACCGGAACGTCACGGCCGCATCGGGCTCATTCACGCGCTGACGGCAAAGGGCGGCGTGGCGTCGGAATTTACCGTGACCCGACTCGGCGACGAAGGGTTCTACCTGACCAGCGCAGCACTTGCGGAGCGACATGACGAAGGTCTGCTACGCTCACGCGCCGCAGCCTTTCCAGGTGTGACGATCGACAACGTCACCGAAAGGCGCGGCGTGCTCGGCGTAATGGGACCGCGTGCTCGCGACCTCTTGGGAAAGATCTGCGAAGCCGATCTATCGAATGCTGCATTCCCCTGGCTTTCCGCGCAGATCATCCGCGTGGCCGGCATCAAGACGGCAGCGCTCCGGGTCTCTTATGCCGGTGAGCTCGGATGGGAACTGCACGTTCAGTTGGCGCAGTTCGGCAAGCTCTACGAAGCGATCACCAAGGTCGGAACGCAGTTCGACCTGCGTCCGTTCGGCATCTACGCGCTCAACGCGATGCGGTTGGAAAAAGGTTATCGTGCTTGGGGCGCCGACCTGACCACCGAACGTACGCCGCTGGAGGCTGGGCTGGGTGCGCTGGTCAAGACTGACAACCGGACGTTCGTCGGCCGTGAGGCGATGCTGGAGCGCATCGGCGAAAGCGCCTGGTCCATGCTGCTGCTCGAGATCGATGACGACGGCGAAAGGCTGCCGTTCTACGCCCACGCCGTGATGCAGGCGGGGCGCCCGGTCGGGGTCGTTACCTCCGGCAGCCACGGCTTCCGCACCGGCAAGACCGTTGCGCTCGCCTATCTGCGACCCGGTGTTGCGGCTGAAGGCCTGACCGTCTCGATCCTCGGCAGGGAACTGACGGCGCGGGAGCTGAAGAAAGCGCCTTACGATCCGGACAATCTGCGGCTGCGCGGCCTTCAGGCCGATGCGCCGGCCGCCTTCATGCCTGCCTGATCACGGAGACGAAAATGGACAAGGACGCGATGATCGACGCTCCAGCGCCACGAAGCGGGGGCCGAGCGGGAAGGCAAGGCCAGCGCCTGGCCCAGCAGGCGCCGCGGCGTCCCTACATCAGCCGGCGGATCGGCACGTTCAATATCCTCGACGAGGAAGGCCTGAGCCTGATCGAGGCGAATGCCGACCGGCTGCTCAAGGAGGTCGGCATGGAGTTCCATGACGATCCCGAGATCCTCGACATCTTTCGCGATGCAGGCGCCGACGTGCAGGGCACCAGGGTTCGCTTCGAGCCCGGCATGTGCCGCAAGATCGTCCGCGCCACCGCGCCTTCGCAATTCAAGCAGCACGCCCGCAACCCGGCCAACACGGTGGTGATCGGCGGCGACAACACCGTGCTGTGTCCGTCGTGGGGACCGCCCTTCGTCCACGATCTCGATCGTGGCCGTCGCTACGCGACGATCGCGGACTTCCGCGATCTGGTGAAGATCCATCAGATGATCCCGCATCTACATCATTCGGGCGGCGTCGTTTGCGAGCCTGTCGACCTGCCGGCCAACAAGCGTCATCTCGACATGCTCTACACCCACATCCGCCATTCGGACCGTGCCTTCATGGGCGCGTTCATCGGGTCGAGGCGAGCGCAGGACGCGGTCGACATGGCCAAGATCGTCTTCGGCGAGGAGTTCGTCGCCCACAACGCTGTGCTCTACAACGTCTCCAACACCAATGCACCGCTGGTGCTCGACGCCAACATGTCGGGTTCGCTGAAGGTCTGCGCCCGCAACAACCAGCCGGTCGCCTGCACGCCATGGACGCTGGCCGGCGCGATGAGCCCGTGCACGGTCGCCGGCACGCTGGCGCAGGTGCTGGCCGAGGCGCTCGCCTGTCTCAGCCTCGTACAGCTGATCAACCCCGGCGCGCCCTGCCTGATGGGAAGCTTTGCCAGCACGATCTCGATGCAGAGTGGAGCGCCGACATTCGGGACGCCGGAAGCGGGCAAGATGGTGCTCGCCTGCGGGCAGTTGGCGCGTCGCGTCGGCGTGCCGTTCCACACCGTCGGTTCGCTGTCGGCCTCAAAGCTTCCCGACGCACAGGCCGAGCAGGAAGCGACATGGGGCATATTGATGTCGATGTTTGCCGGCGCCAACGTGATCAACCACGCCACCGGCTGGCTCGAGGGCGGACTGGTCACCGGTTTCGAAAAGACGGTCATCGACGCCGATCTCTGCGGCAAGGTCGCCAGCCTGTTCGAAGGCATCGATCTGTCGCTCAATGCGCAGGCGATGGAGGCGATCGAAGCGGTCGGGCCGGGATCGCATTTCCTGGGCAGTGCGCATACGCAGTCCAATTTCCTCTCGGCCTTCTATCGCTCCACCAGCAGCGACAACAATTCCTTCGAGCAATGGAACGAGGACGGCCGGCTCGACGCCGCGCAACGCGCCAACCGGCAATGGAAGAGGCTGCTCGACGACTACCAGGATCCGGGGCTCGATCCGGCGATCGACGAAGCGCTCCGGGCCTTCATCGCCAACCGCAAGGCCAGCGAGCCGGACCAGGCTTATTTCTAGAGCCGGCACCGCATCTTTGATGGCCCGTTCGTGGAATGTTGACCGGCCGAGCTCCGCGAGAAGATCGTTCCCAAACGGCTTTATCTGGTTCGTCCTTGCACGATACGGTCGATGATCATGGCGCAGAGAAGTATGGCGAAGCCCGCGAGCAGTCCCTGCCCGACAGCTGCGTATTGAAGCGCATTGAGGACATCTTCTCCCAACCCTTTGGCGCCGATCAGGGAAGCGATGACCACCATTGAAAGGCACATCAAAATGGTCTGGTTTATGCCGGCCATGATGGAAGGCATCGCTAGCGGGAGGTCGACCCGGGTCAGGAGAAACCATCTTGTTGCACCATAGGCTTGCGCGGCCTCTCTAATGGCCGGCGGGACACCCTGCAAGCCGAGCGCGGTCAGGCGCACCACTGGCGGAGTACCGAAAATCAGCGTGGCGATGACGCCGGGCGGCTTGCCGATGCCGAACAATGCGATCACCGGGATCAAATAGACAAATGCCGGCATGGTCTGCATGAAGTCGAGCACCGGCCGCACGGCGGCATAGACGCGCGGTCGGCGCCCGCACCATATCCCAAGCGGAATTCCTATCGCGAGGCAGATAATGGCCGATGTGCCCAACAGGGCGACTGTTTCCAGGCTCTTTTCCCAAAAGCCAAGCACGGCAAGATAGGCGAGCGCAGCCGCGGTGAAGATGGCGACGCGCGGCCCCGCCAGTTGCCAGGCCAGGGCTAGAATGATCGCCATTGTCACTGGCCAGGGCATGCCCGTCAGTCCATAGGCCAAGGCATCGAGCACCAACGATATTGCGCCTGTGATGCCGCCGAAAAAGCCCTCCCCGAGATGCGACACCCCTCCCATCAGGCTGTCCAGACCCGATGACAACGCGGCCTGCCACTCGCGATTCGAGGGCGCGGCAGTCAGCCAGACGGCTGGTGTCGGCGCGGCGAAGCGATAGACCGAAAGCCCATAGGCTGCGATGCAGAAGGCAAGGGCGCATAGCGCCAGCGGATGATTGAGCCCGCGCTGAAGCGTCGGGTTCGAACGCCAGCGCGCGAAGCGCCGCTCCAGCATCCGGTTGGCGAGGAAACCGGCGATCAACCTGGCGAAGAGCAAAGTGACAATGCCGGACCCAATTACAACTGGCGCCTTCGCCTTTGCGGCGTCGGCCCGCATTCTGGCCGTGTTGGCAGCTTTCTCCAGAGCGGCCGCTGATGATTTCAGGCCAGCTGCATTGTCCACCCCCGCTGCCTCGGCGGCCTTTGCCTGTTCCGCGCGCGCCTGTGCCTGCTTGGTGACGCGTTCGGCGCGTGCTTGCTCCCCGGCGCCGAGGTTGCCAGCCGCGCCGACGCCGATCTGAACTACCGCAAGCGTCTCCAGGAAGAAGATGAGCCAGAACAGAAGTGTGATGCCTCGGGCAGCGGCCCACACCGGTCCAAGCAGCGCGGCCGCCAGGTTGAACGGCCAGACGGCACCGGAAGCCCGCCGGATGCGGGCGAACACATCGATATAATAATCGGGGTTGCGGAGGACGAATTCTCGTACGAGTCCTTCCTCTACCGGTTGGGCGTGCTCTATCGATTGCACAGCGACAGGATCATGGGCGTTCACGGATTTCGCCCTTTCGCAGACCGTGGAGCAGTATCTGCCTGTCGACGATGCCGACGACAGACCCACCGGGATCTGTCACAGCAAGCGGTGCGGCATCCCGTGCCGCGAGTTCGACGAGTTCGGCCAGGGATTCTCGAGAATCCACCCTGCGCAACCGCTCGACGTCCAATTCCGGATGAGACCGGCTCTTGAAACTCTCGACCGACTCCATGATGCGCCCGGCGGTGATCACCTTCAGGCGCGAGATGTCGGCGACGAATTTCGCGACATAGTCGTGCTTCGGAGATGTGACGATCTCCTCGGGCGTGTCGGTCTGGACGATGACGCCATCTTTCATGATCGCGATGCGATCGCCGATCCGGATCGCCTCGTCGAGGTCATGGGTGATGAAGATCACTGTCTTTCCCATCGAGCGCGAGAGGGCCAGGAACTCGTCTTGAAGTTGCCGCCTTATCAAGGGATCGAGCGCGCTGAATGGCTCGTCCATGAGCAGGATCGCTGGATCGGCAGCCAAAGCGCGGGCGAGGCCGACGCGCTGCTGCATGCCGCCTGAGAGTTCATGGCAGTAGCGATCCCCCCAGCCCGACAGGTTCACCTTGGCAAGTGCCGCCTCGGCGGCGTCAAATCTCCGCTGCTTGGTCGCGGCTTGGATCTCCAGCGGGAGCGCGACGTTGTCGCGTACGGTGCGATGCGGAAGCAGACCGAAGCTCTGGAACACCATGGCGATCCTTCGAGACCGCAATGCCCTCAACTCAGCGGGCGACTTGGCCATGACGTTTTCACCGTCGACGAAAATCTCGCCGGCGGACGGCTCGAGCAGGCGGTTTATATGGCGGATCAATGTCGATTTGCCACTGCCCGACAGGCCCATGACGCAGAAGATTTCACCCGGCCGAACCGAAATGTTGACGTTGGCGACGCCCACGACACATCCGAAGCGCCTGGCCACTTCGTCCTTGTCCAGGCGGTCGCGCAAAATCGCCATCATCGCCACTGGCGCGCGGGCGCCAAAGATTTTCCAGACGCCCTTCAAAATGATGGCGGCACCGTGGCTTGCCGCGTCTCCGCGGTCCGCCAGGCCGGGTCCTCCCGGCGCAATGATCGGTGCGGTGTCCACCGGCTACCGCTCCCGTCCGATCACGGATTTGAGCGGCCGGGCAACAGTGCAGGCCGGTTCAGAGCCTGCAATGCCGGCCCTGGCCTTCAATGACCGAACCACTTCGCCACGTCGTCGGGGTAGGCTTTGATCCATTCCTTCGCCACATCGCCTGCCGGCTTCTTGTCGACGATGATTGCATAGGCCCATTTGCTGATGTCGTCCGGATTGAAAGTAATCCGATCCAAAGCGGCGGTCAGTTCCGGTTGCCGCTGGGCCAGCGAAGCAGCATAGGCGATGTGCACGGTGGTGTCAGCATATGCCGACGACACTTTCGATTTTTCGAACCATTGAGGATCCTCGCTCGGCTGCAGCATCACGAACTTGGCTGGGTCGTGTTTCGGTTCTGTGAGAAAGGCAAGCTTGTAGCGGGCGAAATTCTGGTGCGGGCCGTAGCAGTATCCGACCCATGGCTTGTCTGCCTTCGCGGCCCGGTCGAGCGATGCCGCGGCCACCGCTTCGTCGGTCACCTGGAGATCGAAGAAATCGGCGAATCCATAGTCGCGGGCCCGCACCTTTTCGATGTTTGTCGACTGCCAACCTGACGCGCCGATCCAGATTTCGCCCTTGCCGTCGCCATTGGTGTCGAAGATCTTGGCGTTGTCCGGATTGGTGAGATCCGCGACATCCTTGATGCCATATTTGTCGATCGTGACCTGGGTGACGCAGTAGCCTTGCTTGGCTTCGTAGCCGTTCTGCGCGAGTTTCACCGTGCCGGCGCCTTTGACATATTTGTCTACCAGGCCCTGCTGGTTCGGCAGCCAGACATCTGGCCAGATGTCGACCTCCCCTTTGTTGCGATCCATGGCTTCCCAAATGACTGGGACTGCGGTGGTGGTGACGGTGGAAACGTCGAGCCCAAGCTCCTGTTCGGCCGCGTTCTTGATGACGTTCATGACCGCCGTTGCGGTAGCATAGTTTGGATCCGGCATAGTCACGTCTGCACCGAACGCCGACGATACCGGCGCCAACAATAGAACGCCGAGAGATGGTGCAAGAAGTCGGTTTTTCATATCGTTCCCCAGTTGAGTTGCGCTGATTTTTCTCAGCTTATTGGTCAAGTTAGCGAAACGTGCAGGCAATCCATCCCAAATTGTGCCGCATTAGCAAAAACGATGAAGCGCATAAGGCGGTCGTTGAGATTCCGATACCCGCTCTGTAGGCAGAGGGTGTCTCCATGCTCAGGCCGTCACGTATATGCTCCCTGCCTCGACGGAGACTGGGAACGTCCTCGCGCGAACGGACGGGTTGACCAATGCTGCGCCCGACCTGATGTCGAATTCCCACCCATGCCAGGCACAGCGAACGATTTCATTCTCACGGTGATAGATGAATTCGGCTCGCTCGACGGGAGCAGTCGTTCCGCATTGCGGTCCCTCACAAAGGGGGGCCCCTCGATGCGGGCATACATTCAGCAGCGCATGGAAACTATCGCTGATCCGGAACACGCCGATCGACAGGCTGCGCACCTTGGCGATGAACGGCGTTCCGACCTGGATCTCGTCGGCGCGACAAATATAAGTCTTCTCAGCCATGTCAGGTCGTCACGCTGCAGCAGCGGCTTGCGGGCGGGGAATGCGCTTGTAAACGTCCAGCGCATTCTGGCCGAGCACCTTGCGGCGCCATTCCGGCGGGATGTGCAAAGTGTTGACGTCATCGTAGTCCCAATGGGGGTAGTCGGACGCAAACAGCAGCGTGTTCTCCCCGTCCATGGCCTCCAGGATCGCCCAGAGGTGGTTGACATTCGAAGGCTGCTCCAGCGGTTGGGTGGAGAAACGTATGTTACGCCGGCAATATTCCGACGGCAGCATTTTCAGCCATGGCGTCTCTTTTCGCAGTGCTTTGTAGTCGGCATCCAGGCGCCACAGGACCGACGGGACCCAGGCGACGCCGCACTCGATGATCACGAAGTAGAGGTCCGGCCATTTCTCAAAAACGCCATGCGCAATCATGCTTGCCACATGCGACATGGCCGACATGTGCAGGATCGCATGGGTCTCCCAGAAGAAAGTGGTGGGCGCTGGCGCGACAGCGTTCCAGTTGATGCCGCCATGTCCACCAAGATGTATGGCGAACGGCAAACCGACCTCGGCACAGGCCTCGAAGATCGGGTGATAGAACGGGTCGCCATACGGCCGCACAGAGCCTTGGGAGGCCAGAACTTGCGCCATCCGGGGATGCTCGCCGAGGCGCCGGATCTCCGCCGCCGCAAGGCGCGGGTCTTGCGGTGCGATGATGATGGAGCCCATGAAGCGGCTGTCTTTCGGCAGCCATTCATTGATCTGGTAGTCGTTGTAGGCGCTTACCAGCGCGCTAGCGTAATAGGGATTTGCCAGTGTCGACGCTTCGATGGGCTCGTCGCCAGTTAGGATTGCCACTCCGACATTGTATTTATCGAGGTGCTTCTCCTTCATGATCAGGTAGTTGTCCGCCTCCACCTTCGGTCGCACATCCTTGCGGGAGAAATCCTGCGGATGAAACCAGGGGCGATGGCCGTGCGGAAAAGCGCCGACCGGGCCGGTCTTCTCGCCCTCGATGAACATGTCTTTCCAGACACCGGACAGGTAGGGCTCCAGCACCGTCGCGTTGGACCAATAGTTGTGGCAATCGCAATCGACTATGAACATTTTTCCCTCTTCCTTTGATGCGGCCGTCACTGACGCCGTGGCTTCTGCACCGAACTTCCGCTTTGATAGTGCACGGATCAAGCGTATGAACAGCTAGATACGATCGCAAAAATCGATGGCTCGCCTATGCAGTTGGAACAAATAGAAACGTTTCTCGACATCATTGAATCGCGAAACTTCAACCGGTCGGCGGAGCGCCTCGGACTGACGCAATCGACGGTCAGCACCCGTGTCAAGAACCTGGAGGCCGCCGTGGGGTCCGAACTCTTCCATCGCGGCCGCGCCGGTGCCGAGCCGACCGCGGCAGGGCGGCGGTTTGAGGTTTACGCGCGGTCAATGCTGTCGACCTGGTCCCAGGCCCGTCACGACGTGCGCGCCTTTAACAGATTCGAAGGCAGCCTTCGGGTCGCTGCCCAGGTTGGAATGACCCGCTCGATCCTGCCTGGTTGGTTGGAAATGCTGCTGCAAGTCTTGCCGCGGTCCTCGATCCATGTCGAATCCGACTACTCGCCGCAGATGATATCTGATCTGAGCCTGGGAAACCTCGATATTGCTGTTGTTTATGCTCCACGCTACCTGCCCGAGATCACATATGACCAACTGATGGTCGAGGAATATACAATGGTCTCGACCAAGGCACGCCGGCTTAGCGATGTAAGCCCGGACAATTACATCCGGCCGGGTTACACCGTTGCGCTCGAGAAGGCTCATGCCGAGGCGTTGCCAAATCTGACTGCGTGCCGGCTTTCGATGGGCTCCGAAACGCTGGCCGACAATATGCTGAGGCGCGCAGGCGGCACCTGCTACATGCGCGCCGACGATGCGCGTCGCTTCGCCGCCGAGCAACCCTCCCACATTGTGGAAGGTGCTCCAACTCTGCATCAGCCCGTCTACACCGCAATTCTCGCGCGACGCCGGCATGAGCCAATCATAAAGAAAGGCATTCGCGCGCTTCATCTTGCGGTCATGTCGCTGGAAGGTTGATCGATATTGTCGATCATAGATGTTTGAGGTTCCTCCTGTATCGAACGTAGGCCTGCTGGCATTCTTGGCCCCTTAATGGGAGCCAGATGATGAACGCCCTCGTTTCTTTCGCTCCCTCCTGCCGATCCGACCGCGTCAGCGGACGTCACACGCTGATCTGTCGCGGCATCGTTCAGGAGACGCACGACGTGAAGACCTTCGTCTTTTGTCCAAAGCGCGGGCAGGCCGGCCAGTTCAAAGCCGGGCAGTTTATCACTCTGAACCTCGTGATCGACGGCGCTCCGGCCGTCCGGACTTACTCGATCTCTTCGCCGCCAACCCGGGTGGGAGACCTCAGGATAACCGTCAAGCGCGTCCCCGGCGGCCTCGCTTCCAATTGGCTGCATGACAATCTCGAACAGGGAAGCGAAATAGAGATCGACGGCCCGTCCGGCAGCTTCAACTGGGATGACCTGCGGAGCGACCGGCCGCTTTTCCTCTCCGGCGGCAGCGGCATAACACCGGTGATGTCGATGCTGCGCACGCTCGCCGACAGTGGCTCCGACAAGGATGTCTGCTTCATTCATAGCGCACGCTCGCCGAAGGACATCATCTTCGGTGACGAGCTTGACAACCTGGCACGGGACCATCGCAATTTTCACGTCCATGTCGTCTGCGCCGAAGCTGTGCATAATTGGGCCGGTCCAACTGGATTGGTTGGTGAGTCCATGTTGCTGAAGTTTGCTCCCGACATTAGGGAGCGCACCGTTTATGCCTGTGGGCCCGAGCCTTACATGAACGCAGTCCGGAACGCCCTCAACAGCATCGGCTTGGATCCTGGTCGGTATCATGAGGAGAGCTTTGGCGGCCTGCTGAAGCCTGCACCGGTGTTGCAAACAGCCCAGGCCGCTTCCGTGCGTTTTGCTCGCACAGGTGTCACCCACCAATGCCGTTCGACACAGACCCTGCTCGAAATCGCTCGGAGCGTTGGTCTGTACCTGCCAAGCGCTTGCCAGCAAGGGATTTGTGGGACCTGTCGTGTGCTGAAGGTCAGCGGCGACGTGGAAATGTCTGATTTCGGCGGACTCAGCGCACAGGAGAAGGACGCCGGATATGTGCTCGCCTGCTGCACACATCCCATGGGAGCGGTGTCGATAGACTTGTAACTGCAGGCGCACACCGCGGCCGTGCAAATCACAAAGCAATTCAATACCGATATTGTCGTGGAAGGCACCGAACCGATGACCAATTCGCGTGAGAGATAAGACATAGGCAGCATCGATCTGGTGTTCGACGTCATCGGTGGCGACATCCAGAAGCGGTCTGCAGCCCTGATCCGGGGCGAGGTATGCTGGTGACCGTCGTCGGACCAGCCGAGGCGCAGCCCGCGGATGGGTTGGCGGTCGATTTCGTCGTCGAGTCCGGTCGTGGCCAGTTGAGCGAGATCGTCCAGCAGGTGCGGAACGGACGGCTGCGGACGAACATTGGCAAGGTCGCGATCTCGACGAGGCGATCGCCGCCTCAGGAAAAAATACTGTCAGAGCATTGTCACCCGACAACGCTTCACTCACAACAACGCGTGCATGTCACGACGCGATTCGCGGCCGCCCGGTGGCTGTCGCGACGACGATGGCTTCCACGAAACTGCGCTCGCCTTCGATTGTAGCAACTCTTATGTCGCGTGCGATCTCGATCCGAGCCTGATCGGCCCCGGCGCGCTCGGCAAGACCTGCCGCCAAGACTCGAATGTGGGCTTCGGCTGCGGCCATCGCCTCGTCCTCGGTGTCATAGTCGTCCAGCCGCTCGCCGGAATTGAGACGGAAAAGCCCGATCTCCGGTTGGCTGACGCGCGCTTCCGCTGACATTCGCACCTGTCCAACCACGGCGCCCAACGCATTTGCGACATCGGCGTGTTCGGCAATGCTGCATTCATTGCCGATCAATTGCGGCAGCCCGGCAAAGTGCAGCGAAGCCGACGCCCCGAGGCCGATCACCGGCCGGTCGAGCGCGATCGACAGCCGCGCCATGCCGCCTCGCCCGCCAACCGCCCGCTGAACCAGCGGGTTGGCAACGGAGACGCCGCCCTCCAGCCCGTCCTCGGCAAATACCGATTCAAGAATTACTTCGGCAGAACGCCGGGTGACGGAGGCAAGAACCATCTCGGAAAACGCTTCTGCGCCTTTGGCGACACGATGCCCCTGGCCGTCGCGCTTGCGTGAGAACAATTCGGCGCCCAGTCGAGCCGCGACAGGATCCCAGTTCCCTTGCCGGCCGAGCACATGGGCTGCATCGGATGGCGTGAAGCCGACGATATGCACCAGGCCACGTGCGACGAGGCGATTGAGCGTCGCGACCTGTGACGTCGATACGAGCAGCCGGTCGAGCGCGGCGGGAATTGCCGAAATGTCAGCATAGAGCCGCGTCTCGGTAACCGTCAGGCCTGCGGTTAGACGTTCGGGCACACCTGTGCGCAATGCGAAGCGGCCGTCCAGCCGGCTGGTGTTGGGACTGAGCAATTGCCGGTTGAGACCTTGGCATATGGCATCGCCGTGTTTCACCGCGGCGAGCGCCAGCGGTACCAGCCGCCGGGGCCCGAGCACGATCGTCGAAGCCAACGACTGCTCATGAAGCGAAACTTCCGAATCCCCACCAAGGCCAAAGGTGTGCATGGCGACGGCTTCCACCATGGTTCGCATTCCGCCGACGGTGGCGCCTTCCGGATCGAGCCGCAGGCGGCCACCATCCAGAACTGCGATGTCGGTGGTAGTGCCGCCTATGTCGGACACCACCGCATCATCGATGCCGGTCATGTACCGCGCGCCCACCAGGCTTGCCGCTGGTCCTGACAGAATGGTCTCGATCGGCCGAGCGCGGGCGAATTCTGCGGTAATGAGCGCGCCGTCGCCGCGCACGACCATGAGCGGAGCGACGATCCCGCGTCTTGCCAGAAATCCCTCCGTGGCGTCGACAAGGCGATCGATCATCGAGATCAACCGGGCGTTGAGAAGCGTGGTCAGCGCCCGACGCGGGCCGCCGAGTTTCGACGACAATTCATGCGAACAGGTCACCGGGAGCCCGACGCGCTCGCGGATGACGTCACGTACCGCGATTTCGTGTTCGGGATTGCGAACGGCAAAATAGGAGGCCACGGCGACGCCTGAAACCGTGTCGGCGAGAAACGGCAGCGCAGCCACGAGAGCGTCGAGCACCAGCTCACGCGGATCTCCGTGGACGTCATGTCCGCCCGGGCAAAAGATCACGGGATCGGAGCCAAGGGCCTTTGACAATCCGTTCCGGGCAAGGTCGGCTTCAGTGAAGCCGATCATCACCAGCGCGACCCGCCCGCCCTGCCCTTCGACGAGGGCGTTGGTGGCCAGCGTGGTCGACATCGAGACGAGCTTGATCGCGCTGGGCTCGATGACTGCCTCGGACAAAACAGCGTCTGCGGCGCCGGCGATGCCCTCGGCAAGATCGTGCCGCGTGGTCAGCGACTTGGCCTTGGCCACGATGCCTGTGGATTCCGACCACAGCACGGCATCGGTGTACGTGCCGCCAGTGTCAATGCCCAGATAAAGTGGCGACGGCTGGAGCGCATATGCGTTCATTTTGATCAGTCACCCGACCCAGGTTCCGGCGAAAAATATTTCGCGAGCTTGTCCGCTTCGCCGTCGAACGCCTTGGCGTCGGCGGGTGGATCGCGCTTGATCGCAATATTGGGCCACGCAGACGCATACTCGGCGTTCAGCGCGAGCCAATCGTCGAGACCAGGCTCGGTATCGGGAAAAATGGCCTTCGCCGGGCATTCCGGCTCGCAGACGCCGCAGTCGATGCATTCATCGGGATGGATGACGAGCATGTTCTCGCCTTCGTAGAAGCAGTCCACCGGGCAGACTTCCACGCAGTCCATGTATTTGCATTTGATGCAATTGTCGGTGACCACGAATGTCATTCGGTGGCCTTCAGACCAAGCCGTAGGTCATATCGAGGGGAATGCGATGGTCATCGATAGCCCGCACGCCAGCGGTGTTTTCAGCCAGGACGATCGAGGCTTTCCGCTCCTGCTCCGACAGATACGTTCCCCACAGGGTGACCACGCCGTTGTTCACGATCACGTCCGAACTCGAGGGCCACGATTCGGATCGCAAGGCATCGACAATCTCCATCCTGATGCTGCTGTCGTCATGCAAGGCCGGAGCGCGCCACCCTTTCCTGGCAATGACCAGCGCTCGCACCAGATTAGCGCGGCTGACGATCCCAACCACCTGCCCGTCGCGCAGCACTGGGGCACGCTTGATCCGATTATGCTCAAGCAGGGTTGCGATCTCGGCGACTGGCGTACTCTCGACCACCGTCGCAACCTGCTGTGTCATGACGTCGATCACATGATCGGAATGAGACTTGACATAGCCTTCCGCCTGAACCGCGTTGTTGGTGAACAAATGAAGCCACCAGGAACAGCCCTGCGGCGCTGTTCCGATCTCCGCCCGGCGGATCAGGTCCCCTTCACTGACGATGCCCAGCAGCGCACCTCGATCAATCACCGGCACGGCGCTGATCCCGTGCGACAGAAGAATACCGGCGACCTCGTCCACCGTACTGTCAGGCCCTACCGCGATGACCGGCGACGTCATGACGTCTTTGGCGATCAGCATTTCGTTCTCCTTCACCGGTCTGCAGGCGGCAGTACCGGCGGCAAGGTCGTTCCTGAGCCTTGCCCGTTGCCAGCATGGAGATGGATCGCGCGACAAAACTCCCTTGCATGGAAAGCGTAAGCTTCCAGATCGGCCGGATCGCCAGCGAACAGCCCCATGTCCTCGGCTTTGTGGAAGAACCAGGGAGCGGGCAAACCAGGATCGAGCGCGTTCACGGCAACAGCCGCAAGCAATGGCAGGCCTTCGTCCGCATCGTCGTCCATCAGTTGTTCGAGTGCACCCCGGATCACGCCTGTTGCTTCCGAACCAACCATGCTCTCGGCCAGTCTTGCATAGGTGATCGGCAGCCGGGTCCGTGCTTGCAGGAGCAGTTCCTCGCGCAGCCGCGTTTTGAGAGCATTGTCATCCACGGGTACGATTGGGATGCCGTCATCTGCGTCAGGGCGATTGGCAGATACCATTCGACCGACGACATGACGCCGAATGTCCGGGCCAGAAAGAATCCTGCCGAAATCGTGTTCAAGCCTGTCCATTATTGTCATTGCCGAGCCCAAGGTGCCCTTCGCGCGATATCGCCAAACAGTCTCCTAGCGTTGAGACCTGCTGGCTGGCACCCAATCTGTCGTTTCGCTACGCACGAGCTTCACTCATCCTTATCTGCAAGACAAACGAAATTTATTGCCGCTTCAGCACAATTATTTTGCATCATGATTCGATCGCGGTGAGGGGCGCAACCCTTTCCTTTTCGGATTCGATATGCATTTTTTACGGACGCGGCCGTCGCACTCCCAGCGTCCTGGGTTTCAGCAGGCGGCAATTCGCTCCCAAAGCGATCCAGAAGGAGATTTTGAGGATGATCACTGGTGCTCAATGCCGTGCCGCTCGCGCACTGGTCGAATGGACCCGTGAAAAGCTCGCCGGCAATTCAGGCGTGGATGCGCTGGTCATCGAAGAATTCGAGCGCCGGATCAACCTTCCTGACCGAGATATCTGCGACACGCTGCAAACCGCGCTTGAAAGCGCCGGCGCCGTTTTCATTGCCGAGAACGGCGGCGGTATTGGCGTTCGCCTGAAGCTCAACCGCTCGGAAGTCAAGCGGATCGGCGTTCTGGAGAATGAAGGCGGCATTGTCGGAACAGATGCCGTTCCATAAGCAAGACCTTCGGGGCCCAATGAATTCATGGTCGCAGCCCGTCGCTGGACAATCCAGGATCGGCATCGGCTTGATAGTGCACACAAGGGAGATGGCTCTCATGACAGTTATCTGGGACGATCTCACCAAGGAGGAGCAGACGGCACTCAAGCGAATGAACCGCGGACCCTACCCATCTCTATCGAAAGCCTTGGCCGAACGTCTTGTCTTTCTCGGGCTGGCTGAAGAAAGACCCAGCGGGACCGGGATAAACCGGGCCGGAAGAGAGCTGGTGATAAGAACGTTGCTTGGCGCCCGCTCTGACTAGTTTAGGATTGATACCCGCCAAACTGCACCGAGGTGGCTGACTTGACTTCCCGGATTGCTTCACCAACTATGGTCCTATGAACGCCGCAGTCAGAATTCGTCGCGATTTTCTTTTCCGGGTTTGCCCCATAGCGGGAATGTAGCCCCCGGCTCGGCTGCCATGCGTGCCCCGAGCCGAGGGGCGGTGCGATTACCCACATGGGATGGTTCCGCAGGACCTCAAGCCTCCGGAGCATTGGCGTTCCATCAAGATTTTCACGAATTGGCTCGATTCCGGCACCCTCCGTGGCGGCTGGTCCGAGCGGAAGCACGAGTATTCAAATGCAAAACAACACGAAAACGCGGCGCAAGCCGAACATCCGCATCTCACAGTCAGACCATGCGCGTCTGTCGGCGGTTGCGAGCACCGTGGCCGCGCGCAATCCGGAGGCCTCCGATGAACTGCTCGCCGAACTCGAGCGGGCACGTATCGTCGCCGATGATTGGGTCTCCGCCGGCACCGTCCAGATGGGTTCGACGGTGACATTCAAGCCCGATACTGGCAATGCCAAAACAGTCACGCTGGTTTTTCCTGGCGACGCGGACATCTCCGAAGGCAAGGTTTCAGTCCTCACGCCGATCGGCACGGCCCTGATCGGCCTCTCGGCCGGACAGTCGATCATGTGGACAGCGCGCGATGGGCGCCGGCACAAACTGTCGGTGCTTGCCGTAGGACAACCCGCTGCGGAAGGCGATGCAGTCGATCGGCGCGCACCAGCGTCTTCGGCGATCCCGGCAGACGCCTAGACATGGGCGTTTCCACCCGTCTCCTCAATCACGCAGGCAGCCTGATCGCGGGAGTGTGACCCCTGCGCCGGCCTGTTCTGGTCCGGCACAGGGGTAGCTTCCACATCCGATCAAATGCTTGACGCCGGAACCCTTTCACGGGTCCGTCTTGGAGACGCACCATGCCCACTATCGATAGCTGCCAACTGACCACCAAGGACTTCACGATTCTTGAAGTGATGCAAGAGCGCCATCCCCGCGGCGATGCCTTGTCCGTTGTCCTTCAACGGAAGATTTCGAGCGCAATTGTGATGTTTCGAGAAGACATTCCGCCAACGGTCGTGACGCTCAGCACCCGAGTGACCTATCGTGTAAACGACGGCCCTGCCGAGACCCGCATCGTCGCACATGACGAGATGCGCGGTCTGGTTGGCATGCTTTGCCGATCACCAACCCGCGCGGCCTGGCGCTGCTTGGTCTGGCCGAAGGTCAGTCCATGTCCATTCCGACCGCGCAGGGCGGCCATGAAACGCTGACTGTGCATGAAGTGGTCTACCAGCCGGAAGCGGCAAGGCGGGAGAGATTGGAGCTGGCGGGGGATGCAGCGCCGGACCCGTGGCGACCGAACGGACCGGTTTTGCGCGTCGCCCATCACTCTGATGAGTCACAACCCAAAGCGGAAAACAGCGTCATGGCGGCTTTCAACGACGGGTTCGACGACCCGGGGCCGTCGGCCGCCTGAGGCCTCGACTATCCAGAACGCTGGGAAAGCGGGTAGACAAGCGTTCCGTCGAGCCTTGCCTCCACACCGTCGGTGAGCTTCGCCGGCTCGACCTTGTCATGGCCCATCAGATGAAAAACGGACTCGCCACGACTGATCAGATAGTCCGCGACGATTCTTCTGTGGCAACGCCACCAAAGCGTTTCCGAGCACATGATGGCGCACCGCTGCTGCCTGCCAAGGGACACAAGCCGCTCCAGACCGCCATGAAACTCCGCTGACAGCGCGTAGTCGGCGTAGTTGTGAAAACTCTGGTTGAGCCAGAATGCGTTGAGCGTCGGTGGAATGGCGTGCGCCCTGCCGCGCAGGCCGCCAAGCTCGGCAATATGCTCATATCCGATCGCGAAATCCGCAAGGCTGTCCGGCAGCGTTTCGCTGTTGAATTGCGGGTTGGTCCGCGATCGCCGGATGGTCCTTATGTCGACCACCAGGGTAATCTCGCCAACCCGCAACAGGGCGACGAATTCGGCGGTCGGCCGGGTCGAGTGGCCGATGGTGTGGAACGGATAAGGCATGTTCGATCAATCCATGGCGGTGGATTTCTTTCCGGCCGCATGATCAGTGATTTGGAACTGACAGAACACGGTCATTTCACCACCTGCTTCAATCCACGTAGCGCCTCCTGTACGTCGGTTCGCGACGCGCTTGCATCCGGATAGACTGCATAGGCCGGATAGGTGAATTCCGGCGCGCCCTCCACGACCTCCAGCTGCCCGGCCTCGATATGGGGCGCTGCCGCGCCCCTACGGAAATAGCCCATTCCGCCGGCGCGCAGAATGTAGCTCAGCCCAAGCGGACCAAGGCCGACCATTAATCCCGGCTCGCCGAAGGCAGAGGAACTGGCGCCATGTTGGGCCGCAAACAGCGGCCCCCAATCGACATAGACATAGTCCCTTGAGGCGTCCAACTCCGAGTCTCTGTCCGTGCTCCGAACCAGGACGAGTTGTTCCTCAACGAGCAGCTCCACCCTGAAGCCTGGCAGCAGCTTCGGCGCATAGAGCACCGCGATGTCGAGAACGCCAGTCCTGAGCTGCTCGAGGAGCTGGTCCGGCACGCCGACCTGGGCTTGGATGGCGATTTCCGGCCTGGCCTTCTTCATCCAGACCAGCCAATCGAGCAGCAGCGGGTTCCACAGGCTGAGCTCCCCGCCCAGGGCAACGACGCTTGTCCGTCCCGATGGGATGGCGAGCTGGTGGCGTGCTCGTTCCCAGATTTGCACGAATGATTGCGCGAACCGCTCGAACTCCCGGCCCGCCTGCGTCAACTGCGCACCATTGCGATTGCGGACAAAGAGCTGACGTCCGAGCTCTTCCTCCAACGTGCGTATCCGCGCGCTGACAGTGGTCTGGGTGACGTGGAGTCGGTCGGCAGCTCTCAGAAAGCTGCCGGAATGGACGATTTCCAAAAACGTGCGCGCGCGGTCGATGTCCATGCTGGTTCCGGCATTAGTGCAATAATCTTGCATCAATACAGCATTTAATTCCGTTTGCCTTCCTGTTTTACGCAGCGCAACGTCCACGAAGGCGGGGCTCCGCTGCAACGGATATGGAGCATGCGATGTCTGATCAGGAGGATGTTTACCCGGAGACGAGAGAATACGCCTCTCCGCCATGCTTTATGCATCAGCTTGTCCCGGGGTACGGCACTGAGCCGGCCGTTCAGGACGCATGGCCCGAGGTCTGTCGATGGCGCAAGGCGGAACGCAAGCGTCTAATCGATGAGCGTCTCGCGATCGACGCCGAGGAACGCAATGCGAGGTCTTTACGCATCGCTTCCGTTCTCGACCTGGCCGTCGGTCGGGTGAGCGGACGGATCGTCAGCGGCTATTGGCCGTTCCGCGGTGAGCCCGACCTCCGCAACTGGGCGATAAAGGTGATCGAGCGCGGCGGTCGGATCGCGTTGCCGGTCGTCATAAAAAAAGGTTGGCCGCTGGAGTTTCGCGTCTGGCGACCCGGAGATCCGCTGGAACGCGGCATCTGGAATATTCTTGTCCCGCCACACGGGCCATCGGTCCAACCGGATGTGGTCATCGCGCCCGTTGTCGGTTTCGACGAGGCTAACTATCGCCTGGGTTATGGCGGCGGCTTCTTCGACCGGACCCTGGCCGCGGCGCCCAGGCGGCCTCTCGTCGTCGGCGTCGGTTACGCCCGTAGCAGGATCCGAACCATCTATCCGCAACCGCACGACATTCCGATGGATGTGGTCGTCACGGATGAATGAATAAACGCGGGCAAGACCTAGCCCCGTGTGACGGCGGATCGCAGGTGCCGTCCATGGTTGAGGCCGTCTTGCCTGCCGGAAGAGGAGAGCAGGAAGCATATCATGTCCATTCCAGCCACGACCTTGGATGATCACAAGCCCCGGTTTCTCGTCCGATGGCTGTTCTCGACCAACCACAAGGATATCGGGACGCTTTACCTGCTGTTCTCGATCATGGCAGGCATCTTCGGTACGGCGCTTTCCGTGTTGATCCGCATGGAGTTGCAGGAACCGGGTTTGCAGATATTTGGCGATCCGGGCGTCTACAATGTGGTCGTCAGTGCCCATGGGCTGGTCATGATCTTTTTCGTGCTCATGCCGGCGCTGATTGGTGGCTTCGGCAACTGGATGGTGCCGATCATGATTGGCGCACCCGACATGGCTTTCCCCCGCTTGAACAACATCTCGTTCTGGCTGCTGGTGGTGTCATTCATCCTCTTCATCACCTCGATGTTCGTTCCGGGAGCGCCCGGTACACTCGGCCATGGCGGCGGCTGGACGCTCTATCCGCCTTATTCGACGGATGGCCAGCCAGGTCCCGCCGTCGACCTCGTTATTCTGTCCATCCACCTTTCGGGGGCCTCCTCGATCCTCGGCGCGATCAACTTCATCACGACCATCTTCAACATGCGCGCACCCGGCATGACCATGCACAAGATGCCTCTGTTCGCCTGGTCGATGCTGGTCACCGCCTTCATGCTTCTCATGTCGCTGCCGGTGCTCGCCGGCGCGGTCACCATGCTGTTGACCGATCGCAATTTCGGGACGACCTTCTTTTCGCCGTCCGGCGGCGGTGATCCGATCCTCTACCAGCATCTGTTCTGGTTCTTCGGCCATCCCGAAGTCTACATCATGATCCTGCCTGGCTTCGGCATCATCAGCCACGTCATCTCGACCTTCGCCAAGAAGCCGATCTTCGGCTATCTCGGCATGGCCTATGCAATGGTGGCAATCGGCGCGATCGGCTTTGTCGTCTGGGCACATCATATGTATACGACCGGCCTGTCGGTCGACACGCAGCGCTACTTCGCCTTCGCATCGATGGTCATCGCCGTTCCAACCGGCGTGAAGGTGTTTTCGTGGCTGGCGACCATGTGGGGAGGATCGATAGAGTTCAAGACACCCATGATGTGGGCTCTCGGCTTCGTCTTGCTGTTCACCATCGGTGGCGTCACTGGCATCATGGTTGCGAACCCCGGTATCGACCGCGTGTACCACGACACTTATTTCGTGATCGCTCACTTCCACTATGTGCTGTCTTTGGGGGCGGTCTTCGCGATCTTTGCCGGCTTCTACTACTGGTTCCCGAAGATGACCGGCTACATGTACAGCGAAACGCTCGGCAAGCTGCATTTCTGGCTGATGTTCATCGGCGTCAACCTCGTCTTTTTCCCGCAGCATTTTCTGGGCATGGCCGGCATGCCGCGACGTTACGCCGACTATCCCGATGCTTTTGCCGGCTGGAATTTCGTCTCGTCGATCGGTTCCTACATCTCAACGGCCGGGCTTGTCGTCTTCTTCATCGCGGTTGCCGAGGCCTTCAGCCGAAGACGCCAGGCAAGCGCCAATCCTTGGGGCGAAGGGGCGACGACGCTGGAATGGCAGCTGCCATCGCCGCCGCCCTTCCATCAATGGGAGAAGCTGCCGCGCATTGCCTAGTGTTCGCTCCGGTTCCGAACCGGCGCCTGTTTCGACATTCTGTCGGGAGAACGTCATGAACGAAACCACAGATCCAAACAACCAGATCCTGCTCGTGGCGATCATAGCGTTTTATTGGGCATTGCTGGGCAGTTGGGGCCAAACTCTGCCGCGCTCGGGCAACGACAAGGCCAAGCAGGACGATGCGCCGACAGAGCAGCGAACCGGCAGTATCGACGATATATCCTATACGGACACACGCTTGGATGCGATCCGAGAGATCGACCCAACTTTCGACCTTGCCGCGTTTCTGACCGGTGCCAATATGGCTTATGAAGCTATCCTGCGCGCGTATGCGGACAGCGACATCCCAACGTTGAAGCGTCTCGTCGGGCCGGAAGTGCTCGATATCTTCGGACGAGCGATTGCCGGCCGCCGGGATCGGGGGGAGATGCTGCAACTCACCTTCATCGGCACGAAGGAAGCAAAGCTTGTCGACGCTCTTGCGGAGAATAGCACCGCTGAGATTGCCGTTCGCTTCGTTTCCGACGTGGTCAGCGTTACACGCTCGGCCAACGATGCGATCGTCGCCGGCGATCCCCAGCAGATCGTTGAGGTGATCGATACGTGGACGTTCGCCTGTGACACCCTGTCAACAAAGCGCAATTGGATGTTGATCGCCACGGAAGGCGAGTAACGAGTGCATGCTCACCCGATGCCTGCCTGACAGCCTTGTCACTATAGATGGGCGGTCAACCCGGAGCGCTCAAGCCGCGCGGAATTTCCAGCTTTTGACAATGTGCATCCACGACTTGTGTATCACGATCAAATCGGCATGACCGGTTCAGTCGATCATTCTCAAGCCGCGAGCGGGTAGCACCGCCAAAGATCCACTCCCTGAACCTGCTGGCCGTAGGCGCCGGATATGGTCAGATCCGCATGCATCGCATCGGCCACATCAGCGATTGATCCACCATCAGATCTTTCCGGAAACACGTCAGCCTTCGCCCTTACGCCGTGGCTCGAAAGGAAGGCGACGATATTGTTCAGGCTGTTCCAGGTTTCATCGGTCGCGGCATCCTCGATCGTGATTATACCAGCCTCCTGAGCCATTTGAAAAAGGGGCACGGCATCGGTAACCGCGCGCTTGGCTTCACGCCTATCCTTCCATCCGACAAGAATCTTGTTGATGCGGAAATTTTCCTGGCTGGTCGAGGCGACGAAGACAGGCCGTCCTGCCTGGAGGATCAGGCTACTAGGTGGGTGGAACGATGAAAATTGCCAGAAGAGGCGCCCTCGGGCGACGCTGCGACGATGCCGGCTTGGCCAAGGGGAAAACGTCAACAGACACCCTGCCGCGCAACGCGGCTTCACAACGCGACAACCCTCAAAGCCGGAGGTCTACCTGCACAGTTTCAAAAAAGTCGATGATGAACGATGGTTGTTGGTGAGAAGTACGCCGGCCGACGTGATCGTGAATGTCCTCCCTACTCGAACATGATCCGAGCGGTGCCTCTTTTGGCAATCAACAGTCTCCGAGCCTCTTGGATCCGCTCAGCCTGTTGTTTGGAATAGGGACCCATTGGCCGAGTCTTCTCATCGCCGCGACGGACCCTGCAGTACCAGCGGCCCCTGTCCGAAAAGATTTCGACCGAGGTCGGCGCCTCATCGGACGCTTCCCTGGCCACACCGGTACCGAACTTGACGATCTTTGAATGAACCGCGTCCAATCCGTTGGTGGTGCTCGGTTCCTGTTGCACTGTGGACATAAGTCGAACTCCTTTCAGTCACAGCGACGCACCGCTGCGCCATACGGGTTGCGCTCTCTACGGATCGCGGTGCCCAAGAGCGCTTGCTACCTTGCCATTTGGCGCTCCATTTCCATCTCCGCCCCTAGACTTTCGATGTCACGGAAGATCGAAGCGACAGCCAGCGTGCGCCCTTCGCGCTTGAAGCGCAGCAGGCAGTCCCTGGCACCGATGTCTCCATCGACAGCAATCTCGTCCCATTGCCCGGCATGGCCGACATAGTTGATGGGAACGTCGTAGTACTGGCTCCAGAAGAACGGCACGGCCGCGAATTTCTCGCGATGGCCGAGCATGTTCAGGGCCGCGGTTTGCCCCTGCCTCTCTGCAACCACCCAATGCTCGACCCGAATGTTCTCGCCAGTGTGAGGATCCGGCCACCGCGCAATGTCGCCGGCCGCGAATATGTCCGGTGCGCTCGTCTCCAGAAAGGCATTTACGGCGACGCCGCGGTCAAGAGTGAGCCCCGCCCTTTCGGCAAGCCCGGTCCGCGGACGCACGCCGACGCCGGCGACGACGAAATCCGCCGTCAACATGTTGCCACTGCTTAGTTTCACTTTGTTGCCGTCGATGCTGCTCGCGGTGTCCTCGAGATGGAACACGACTCCATGCTCCTCATGGAGTGCGCGGATGAAGTCACCCATTTGCGGACCGAGGACCCGTTCCATGGGTCGTTTATCCGGCGCCACGACATGAACTTCGATATTGCGCGCGCGCAGCGCTGCGGCAACTTCCAAGCCAATGAAACTGGCGCCAAGCACGATGGCGCGGCGCGCAGTCGTGGCTCGCTCGATGATCACCTTGCAATCTGCAAGCGAGCGCAGCGTGTGAACATGTGGCTGATCCGCGCCGGGGATGGAGAGGCGCACCGGTTCGGCCCCCGTGGCAAGTAGCAGTCTATCGTAAGGAATCCTGCTTCCGTCAGCCAGAATGACCTCGCGAGAACGCAGGTCGATATCGACGGCCTTCGTATCGAGACGCAGGTCGATGTCGTTTTTTGAATAGAATTTCTGGCCGCGCAGCGGAATCCAATCCTCCGGAGCCTTTCCTGCGAGGTAGTCCTTGGAGAGATTCGGCCGGTCGACGGGCGGCGCATGGTCGTCGCTGATCATGACGATGCTGCCCTGGTACTGCTCTCGCCGCAGCATTTCGGCCGCCGCGAAACCGGCCGCGCCGCCGCCGACAATGACGACTTTCTCGGGGACCCCGCCCGCGCTTCCGCCGCGCGGCTTCGGCGCCGTCCGTTTGAGTTTCTCGCCCACGAATATCCGCCCATCGCGCTGTTCCACCGACCAGCAAGCGAGTGGATTGAAGGCAGGCGCTCGCAGGGCTTCGCCTGTGCGCATATCGAAGCAAGCATGATGCCACGGGCACCGAATGGTATCCGCCACCACAAGACCGTCACCGAGCGGCCCGCCGTAATGTGTGCATGTCGCGCCGATGGCGAAGATCTCGGCCCCGCGGCGCACCAGCAACACCTGCTCGTCGCCGCAATGGCCGACAAGCTTTCCGCCATCGGGAAGGTCGGACAGCGCGATCCCCTGGACCAGATCCGGTCCGTTTGATTTGGTATCAGCTTCAGCCATATTCTCGTCCTTGGCGATCCGTGTCAAAACCGCTCGTGCGGCGAAGCGGCACACTGCTTCGGGGTACCTTCTGCCTGGCTAGTGCGCCTTCAGATTCTCAGCATTATCCGCGCCGACATTCCGGCTGCGTCATGTACTGGGCTGAGTGGCTCAGACCGCAGTCTCCCGCTCTCGCGGACATCATGCAAACGAATTTAATCGATAGTTGAGTGCAGTTTTCATGATGGCTTTCCCTCCGCGATTCCACTGCGCACAACTACAAGATCGCCTGCCCAGTCTTTCCCCAGTCGGCAAGAAACGACTTGAGGCCCTTGTCGAGGTGAGTGGATGTCTGGCGAGGTTTCTGAGTATCGCTGGTGGTACGGTCGCGACATCCGCGCCTGCGATCGCCGCCTGTTTGACATGGAGTGGAGTGCGAATTGAGGACGCCAGGATTTCCGTCGTGAAGGATTTGCCGTTGTCGTAGATCGCACTTCAGGTTCGGGAGCGACTCCGGCTGGCACGGTCATCTGATGAGGCGTTGGCGACTCTCGAAACTGAGCCACATCGGGAATTCCCCGCCAATTTAGATACTTCCGGCCTCGGGCCTGGGGTGATGTCCAGGCAGTTCGGAAATGCCTAGGATTCAGGGCTCGTCATTCGCCGCTTGGTCGGACAGACCCATTTCTGGTGCGGCATCACGGCGTCTTGCCACGCAATAAGATAGATTGATAATATATCTTATATAGAGGATCACATCGAAGAGCGAACCAAGGCTTCAGCCAGCTTGCGTCGGAGAAAACAGGAGCTTCGGAATGACCGCGAACGGTCGAAGCAAGAGAACAATCGTGGTCGACGGCGTGCCATTGCCCAACATACTCGACGAGGCAATGATCCGCAGTGTAGTCCACGGGTTTTATGACGAAATTCGCCGTGATGACCTTCTCGGCCCCATTTTCCACGATCGGATCGAGCCAGATAAATGGCCGCAGCATCTGGCGAAGATGTGTGACTTCTGGTCCGCTACTCTACTTCGGACATCCCGATACGACGGCAGGCCACTGCCGCCGCACCTGGTCATAGCCGGCCTCGGCGCGGCGCATTTCCGTCGCTGGCTAATATTGTTTCGGACAACGGTGCGTCGCATTTGCCCGGCCGAGGTGGCGACGCTTTTTATGGATCGCGCGCTGCGAATTGCTCACAGTTTCCGTCTCGCGATCGCCTTCAACCGCGGCGAGACCACGATCGGCATCGAACCTATCGTCGAGAGAGACTTGTGATGCACGACCGGTTTGTGAGTGGTTCCTACAATGCACAGCGATCGACAGGGAGCCGTGATTCATGCGGCTGACCAGCTTTTCGGATTATGCATTGCGGATGCTGATGTACACTGCCGCCGCCGGTAGCCGGCTTATAACGATCGAGGAGGTTGCCCGCACCTTCAACGTGTCGAAGACGCATCTGAACAAGGTCGCCAACACCCTGACCCGTGGCGGCTATATGAAGGCAATCCGCGGCCGTTCCGGTGGTCTCATTCTCGGGCGCCGGCCTGAGATGATCCGGATTGGCGATGTCGTGCGGTTAACCGAGCCGGATTTCGCGCTGGTCGAATGTTTCGCGACCGGAAACCGGTGTGTGCTAACCGCCTCCTGCAAGCTTTCAGGCATGTTTGACGAAGCGACAGCCTCCTTCCTGAACGTCCTTGACCGCTACACGCTCGCCGACATCACACTGATGCCCGAAGACTTCCTCGGCGGTCAGATACCACCCGTTCGCACCGGGGCGACACGCAAGACCGTATAGTGTTGCGCGGCTTCGACGCGCGCTGTTTTTGCTCGGATGTGAGATGGGCCATGGCTGAACCAAAGAAGAATGATCAACAGGTCACAAAGGACATTGATTCTGATATCGACCCGGACAACACTCTGCTGCCGATGCTTATCGGTGGGCTTGTCCTGATAGTTATCGGAGCGATCATCGTGATGATGTTTGTGTAGTTTCGCAACGATGGCGTGTGACTTTATCGGCCCGGCTGTTGTCTGGGCGCCTGCAACCCCAATTGCGATTTGGCGGATGGAGAACTGTCGGCCGAGGAGGGGAAGTACAGAGCGCGCGACCGGCGGGCGCTTGGACAGCGCATAGCCGGCGACGATGAGCTGCAGGAGGTATATCGTCGTCTGCGCCAGCCCGGCCCCGATGATCCGGCAGAGCCGATCTCCACGGCCGAGATGCGGCGCAAGCGCCTGCTGCTCACCCCGCGGAGACGTACGTCGTCATTGAGTTCAGAACTTGCATTCCGCTTCGTTAAACTACCATTTCGCACTGCTCTTGTTCCGAGCCCCTCATGACGTCGGCGTACCGTTTTGGGTTGAAGTGCAGATAGAGAAACGCTGTGACGGTCACGCAGCCGAGATGCATGATCCATCCGCTGCTGAAGCTCCCGCTCCAGCCATGCAGGAGCGCGGTGGCGAATGGACCAAGCGCGGCGATCAGAAAACCGCCGCCCTGCATCAGCGCAGCCAGCGCGCCCGCCTGCTCCGGCCGCGGCAGATGATCGAGCGCCGTGACGATTGCAAGCGAGAAGCTTCCGCCAAGACCGGCCCCGCATATCCCCACCCACAGAACGGGCGACAGTGCGGGAAAAACCGCAAGTCCGGCAAAGCCCGCCGCCTGCAGCAGCAGCGTCAGCCAGAGCCAGGGACGGCGGTCGATGCCTCGACGCGCCAGGACAGGCAGCACCAGGGCCGAAGCCGCCTGGCAAATGGCCATCACGGCCACAAGGTTGCCGCTGGCGGCACTGCTCCATCCTTGCGCCTGGTAGTAGGGCGCAAGCCAGGCGACCATAGAGGAATAGCCGGAGTTGACCAGGCCGAAGGCCGCCATCAGGACCCAGGTCCGTGGGCGGCGAAGCAGAAAACCGGTCAAGGCGCGATCGGGTCTTGAAGCCTTGGCGTCGGACAGAACGCGGAATGCGGCGCACAGCGCGATGGCGGCGGGAGCCGCGAGCCAGGCAAGGGCTGCCCGCCAGTCGTATCCGTTGTTGACGAGCAGGGGCGCCAGACGTGCGCCAAGCGCCCCACCGCCCATGATCATGCAGGAATAGAGGCCGGTCACGGCGGGTGTGCTGGTCGGGAACTTTGCCTTGATGATCCCCGGAAACGCGGCCTGGATGAAGGCCACCCCCGCCCCGCAAAGTGCCGCCGTCAGGATCAACGACAGGCCGCCGGGCACGACAAGCCTGAGCAGCGAGCCCGCTGTCAGCACCGTTAGCGCCGCGAGCAGGCCCCGGCGCGTTCCGACGGCCGCCTGGATGCCCGGTGCAACGAACGCACCGAGGCCCATCAGCAGCATCGGCAACAGCGTCAGCATGGCCAGGCTGCCATAGCCCATCCCGGTGTCGGCCACGATATCAGCCAATATCGGTCCCGGGGCCGTCAGGAAGGGACGCAGGTTGATCCCGATTAGCACGACGAGGGCAAGCAGGGTCCATTGCCTGTCGGTTACAGGTTGCGCGGTCATCGACATTTTCGCGCTGTTCATCTGGCGCCCGCTTGCACCAGCAGGGTTATCATCTGCGCATAGCCGTTCCTGCGCGCGTGCCGCAGCGGTGTCGCCCCGTCCTTGTCGGCGAGATTGACGTTGGCGCCGGCCTCGATCAGCCGCTTCACGATCTCGACATGACGCTGCCCGCCATCGCCGAGGATGATGGCCTCCAGCAACGCGGTCCAGCCGAGCTTGTTGACGTGATCGACATCGACACCGGCATCGATCAGCGCGCCGACGGTCTCGACATGTCCGCGTTCGGCGGCCGGAATGAGCGCGGTGCCGCCATAGCGATTGGTGCTCTTGAGGTCGGCGCCGTGCGCAAGCGTCATCTTCAGGATTTCGAGATGCCCGCGTGCGCCGGCGTAGAGATATGGACTATCCTGGATATCGTCCTTGGCGTTGACGTCCGCGCCAGCCTCGATGAGAGTCCTGGCAGCGCTGACCTTGTTGCCGTGGGTCGCGACGAGAAGAGCCGTGCGGCCATTCTCGTCGCGCGCGTCGATCCGGACCCCCTCGGAAACAAGCATCTTGATCATGGAGACATCGTCATTTGCCGCAGCCGAGTGAGGCCTTGTCTCATTCATGTTCTGCCCCAACGCTATCAATGGAATGCAGGCGACGATGACGCCCAGCAAAAGTCTGCGCTTGACCATCGGCATCAGCCCCCCGACACGCTGTGCGTGGAAGCCGAGCGGGTTGCTGCGGCGAGCGAAGCCGTCATGCTCCGCCGAGAGGTGGCGAAAGCATCCTGCCTGGGATGAAGTTCCAGGCCGACGAGCAATTCCGCGAGCCTGACAGCCGCCGACACCCCTTCGACGACCGGGACACCGTGAAGGCTGGCCAGTCGCCGCGCCATATCCGACATGCCGGCGCAGCCAAGCACGATGGCGTCGGCGCGATCGACCCGCAGCGCCTCCTGGATTTCTTCGCTGATGATCGACAAGGCTGCCTCGCCATTCGCTTCCAGCGCCAGGACGGGAATGCCGCTCGCCCGCACGGTGGCGAATGGCGAAAGGCCGTAGCGAACCAGATTGTCCTCGATAATAGGAACGGAAACCGGCAAGGTGGTGATAACTGTGAAGCGCCTCGCCACGATGCTGGCGACGCGGGCGGCGGCCTCGCCTATGCCGATAACGGGCTTGCGCGTCAGCATCCGCGCGGCGTCGAGCCCGGTATCGTCGAAGCAGGCGATGATATAGGCCTCCACGGCGTCACTGCGCTCGGCCCGTTCGATCCGGTCGAGAAGACCCGGGACCGCCTTCGCGCCATCGATCGGGCCTTCGATGGAAGCCGGGCCGCTGTCGTTCTGCATGGCGATGATTTCGGTGCCGGCCTGCGCGGTTCGCCGCGCCGCGACGGCGATGGATCCCGTCATCGACACGGTCGAATTGGGATTGATGATGCCGATGCGTACCATGCGAAAATTCCTATAGCCGCCGTCCGACGGAACGTGCATCGCTGCCGTTCCGCATCGCTGATGGGACTGTCTCGATATTGAAGCCTATCCGATCAGATCCGTGTCGCGGCTGTGCCGCCAGAACCGGTCCGGGGTCCTGAGCAGATCGCGCAGGCCCAGCCGCTCAATCATCAGTTCCGTCTCCCGTTGCGCAGCATCGAGCACGGCATCCTGATCGACATGAACCGGCTTGCGGTCGCGCAACAGCACGCGTCCGCCGACCAGCACGGTGTGGACGTCGTTGCCGTTGGCAAAATAGGTGACACGGAATTCCGGCATGTTGGCCGGGTAGAGATGCGGGCGCCGCAAGTCGACCAGAATGACGTCGGCCTTCTTGCCCGGCTCCAGCGATCCGACCTGATGGTCGAGGCCCAGGACACGCGCGCCGTCGATGGTGCACATCTCCAGCGTCTTGCCCGGCGGAAGCCAACTCGGATCGTGGAAATGGGTGCGATGATAGTGCATGCATTGCTGCATGTGACGGAACATGTCCGCGGAGCGGTCCGGCGCCGTCGCATCGGAGCCGATGGCCACCACGACGCCGGCATCGAGAAGTTCCGTGACCGGGCAGCGCGCGAGAATGGCGGCCACGGCGCTCGGATTGTGCACGATGCTCGTGCCGGTTTCGGCGCAGATCGCTATTTCCTCATCAGTCAGGGCGGTCGCATGCGACAGCAGTGTGCGCGGCCCCAGAATGCCGATCTCCCTGGCGATCTTCACGCTGCCCTTGGTATGACCATCCTGGGTGAAGATCAGGCCGCGCTGTTCGGCGATCTGCCTGACCTTGCGCGATTGCGCGATGGCGTCCCCTGCCCCGGGACCATCAAGATGTTCCTGATGCATGGTCGGCGTCAGCAGGGCGAGATGCAGACGATCCTCGTGGGTGCCGTGCCAGCGGTCGGCCAGCTTTTGCGAGGTGGCAAGCTGCTGGTCGAACGACACTGGATAATCGGCACGGCTGGCGCCTTCCCAACGTGCATAGGTCAGGGGGTGCGGCGGGCGCGTGGTGCCGACGGCGACCACGGAGCGCGTGCCGATGCCAAGCACGCCTTCCATATGGGCGTTGCCATAGGCCGGATCGTCGGTGCGCATGACCGAATCGCCGCCGCCCAGCAAGGACACGCCGGTCGTCACGCCGAAACGCAGGCGTTCCAGCGCGGCAAGCTGCGCCTCCGCATGCCAGAATTCCGGCGTCGAACCCACCGTATAGGCACCTTGGCATGCCCTGTACCAGAGGTCGCTGCGGCCGCCGCCCATCGTCTTGATCAGCCCGTGCCCGGCATGGGCGTGGCTGTCGACGAAGCCTGGCATGACGGCCATGCCGCGGGCGTCGATCGTCTCGCGCGCCGGATGGTCCCGCGCCACGTCTTGCGAAGCGCCGACGGCCACGATGCGGTCTCCCTCGATGGCTACGGCGCCATCGGGAATGATCCGCCGATCGGGATCGACAGCGATGACGGTGCCGTTTCTGATCAGAATGTCTGCCATCACAGGCTCGCTTCTCTTTTTTCGCTGCAAAGGATGCGGTCGAGCGAAGGCGCGAGGCGCAGGAGTTCGCGCGTGTATTCGTGAGTGGGCGCGGAGAACAATGTTTCGGTATCCGCGAGTTCGACGATCTCGCCGCCTTTCATCACGGCGACCCGGTCGCACATCTGCCGTATCACCGCGAGGTCGTGGCTGATGAACAGCATCGACAGCCCGGCAAGATCTCGTAGGTCCTTCAACAGGTTGAGAATTTGCGCCTGCACCGACACGTCGAGCGCCGAGGTCGGCTCGTCGCAGATCAGCAGCGATGGCCGGGGGCCGAGCGCCCTCGCAATCGCGATGCGCTGGCGCTGGCCGCCTGAAAAGGCATGGGCGAACCGAGAGCCGGCCTGCGCCGGCAGGCCCACCGCCTCGAGCAATGTCTCGGCGTCCAGCCGCGCTTCCGCCGCGCTGGAGGCAAGCTTGTAGAACAGGATTGGCTCCGCGATCGCCGAATTGATCCGCAGCCTTGGATTGAGGGCCGAATACGGGTCCTGGAACACCATCTGGAGTGACTGGCGCACGGTCTTGTCGCGACGGGCGGCCAATGCCGTGCCCTGAAACTCTATGGTTCCCGAACTCTGCGTCACGAGACCGGCAATGGTGTTGGCGACCGTGGTCTTGCCGCAACCGGACTCGCCGACAAGCCCGAAGATTTCGCCGCGGCGCACCTCGAAGGAGACGTCCTTCACGGCCTTGAAGACCGATGCCTTGCGGCCCGGGATGAACGAGCGCTGGCCGTATTCCACGCAAAGATTGCGTACAGTCAGCGCGGCTTCGCCGTTGCTCCCCGCAGCGGTGCCGGTGTTCTTGGAGCGCACGGCTTCGCGCGCCTCCAGTGTCGTCTTCGTTTCCTCGCTTGGGACCGGCAGACGGTCAAGGCGAATGTCGATCGGCGGAACGGCGGCGATCAGCGTGCGCGCGTAAGGCGCCTTGGGCGCCGTCAGCACATCGCGTGTCAATCCACTCTCGACCACGCAACCGTTCTGCATGATCGTGACCCGGTCGGCAATTTCCGCAACCACGCCCATATTGTGGGTAACCAGCAGGACGCCGACGCGGCGATCATCGGCAAGTTCGCGGATCAACTTGAGGATTTGCGCTTGCACCGACACGTCGAGCGCCGTCGTCGGCTCGTCGGCGACGATCAGCCTTGGGTCGCAGGCAAGTGCGGTGGCGATGACGACACGCTGGCGTTGGCCGCCCGACAATTGATGCGGATAGTTGCCCAGCCGGCGTTCCGGCTCGGGAATGCCGACGGCTCTCATCAATTCGAGCGCGCGGGCCCTGGCTTCGCGGCGCCCGATCTTCAGATGCGCCAGCATGCCTTCGCACAACTGGCTTTCCACGGTGAAAAGCGGGTTCAGGCTTGTCATCGGATCCTGAAAGATCGCGCCGACGTCACGGCCTGGAATGATCCCCTTGGTGCGACCGGTTCGGATGTCGATCGGCTTGCCCGCTATGGTGATGGTGCCGGAAGCAATCCTGCCGGGAGCCTGCAACAAGCCCATCAGCGCATTGCCGACGGTGGTTTTTCCCGCACCGGATTCTCCCACCAGTGCATGTATCTCGCCGGGCCGGATCGTCAGGTCGATGTTGTCGACGGCAGCGAGAATGCTGCCGTTGGCAAGCGGATATTCGACCCGCAGGTTCCTGATATCGAGTGCGTGTGGCGTTGTGTTTTCCATCAGTTCGCCATCAGTTTGGGGTTGAAGCGATCGCGCAGGTAATCGCCGATTATGTTGACTGCCAGAACCAGGACGACCAGCACGACGGCGGGCATAACGGCGATCCACCACAGGCCAGAGAACAGGAACTCGTTGCCGATGCGGATCAGCGTGCCGAGCGAGGGATAGGTGGCCGGCATGCCGGCGCCGAGGAACGAGAGGGTCGCCTCCGTCAAGATCGCGCCCGCCAGATTGATGGTGGCGATCACCATGACGGAGCTCATCACGTTGGGCAGGATGTGCCGCATCATGATGCGGCGGGAGGGAAGACCGATGACCTTGGCGGCTCGTACATAGTCGCGGGAAATTTCCACCATGCTGGAGGCCCGCACGGTGCGGGCATATTGCACCCATTCGTTGACGGCGATCGCGAAGATCAGGATGACCGGTGCCCAGCTCGAGACCGTATCGGCGCTCAATTGCGCGCGGGCTATGCCGCTGATCAGAAGCGCGACGAGGATCGTCGGAAAGCTCACCAGAACATCGGCGATCCGCATCACGATGCTGTCGATGATACCGCCGAAATAGCCGGCTATCGATCCCAGCGTGACGCCTATGGCAGCGGCCAACAATACCGCCCCGGCGCCGATCAGCATCGATATGCGCAGGCCGAAGAGGATGACCGAGACCAGATCGCGTCCCTGATTGTCGGTGCCCAGCAGGAAGCGCGGATCGCCACCGTCCATGAACACGGGCGGGATTTCCATGTCGATCAGCGAATACGAGGAGACATCGCGCGGATCGATGGGTGCGATCAACGGAGCGAAGATCACCAGCACCAGCATGGTCATCAGGATCAAGCCGGCGATCATGACCGAGATGGGAGGAAGCCTGCGCGACAGAGACACCTGCGTTGCCATCATTTTGTCCTCAGCCGCGGATCGATCAATGCGTAGAGCATGTCGACGACCATGTTGATCACGACGAACAGGAAGCCGACGAACAGCAGATAGGCCGCGAGGACGGGGATGTCCGGATAGCCGACGGCGTTGGTGAAAAGCAGCCCCATGCCCGGCCACTGAAAGACGGTTTCGGTGACAATGGCGAAGGCGATGAGTTGCCCGATCTGCAGCCCGGTGACGGTCACGACCGGCATCAGGGCATTGCGCAGCGCCAGACGGCCGTAGATGTAGCGGCGGGGCAGACCGCGCGCGAACGCGAAGCGGACATAGTCCGAAGAGAGCACGTCGATCATCTCGGAGCGCACGAGGCGCATGATCAGCGTCAACTGGAACAGCGCCAGTGTGATCGAAGGCAGGATCAGCGATTTGAGGCCGGAAGCCGTCAGGAAGCCTGTCTTCCAGAAACCGAGATCGACAAGCTCGCCACGCCCCGAGGACGGCAGCCAGCGCAGACTGACGGCGAAGATCAGGATCAGCAGCAGGCCGGTGACGAATGTCGGCATGGATATGCCGACGAGGGTCAGCGACTGGATCAGCCGCGACAGAAAGCCGTTCGGCTTCAGGGCGCAGAGAACCCCCGTCGGGATGCCGATGAACAGCGACAGGAGGGTCGCGACCACGACCAGTTCCAGCGTTGCGGGGAGCCTGGTCAACAGCAGGCTGACGACAGGCTCCTGGTAGCGAAAGCTGGTGCCGAGGTCGCCATGAAGCGCGCGCCCGACGAATTCGAGGAACTGTACGAAAAGTGGCCTGTCGAGTCCGAGAGCGACGCGCATGGCATCCTTCTCAGCCTGGCTCGCGCCTTCGCGCACCATCGTGGCGACCGGATCGCCGACGAAACGGAACATGATGAAGGCGATGGCGGTTACGGCAACCATCACGAGGATGGCCTGCAACAGCCGCACCGATAGAATCCGGATCATCAGGAAAAACCTTTCAAGAAGCGCGGATCGAGACAGGCGGGGCTTGCGCCACCGCTGGAGCAGCTCGCGATCCACCACGGATAGCAGGCGCTCCAACGGAGTCAGGCGTGTCCGCGAAAGCTCCCTCGCAAGCGCGGGCACGCCTTACCGGCGCGTTTTCCTAGTTCATATGCGCGAACCAGGGACGCACATACTCGTCGGGGAATTGCGGCATGTCGACCTTGTCGCTCATCGCCCAGGCGACCGGCTGCTGGTGCAGCGGCAGATAGAGGGCCTCATCATGCGTGATCTTGAAGGCCGCCTTCAGCATATCCACCCGCTTGGCCTCGTCGAGTTCGGTCGATGCCGAACGGGCCAATTCGTCGATCTTGGCGTTGGAAAGCCCGTTGGGGTTGCTGCCGCCATAATTGCCGTCATTGGTCGCCAGCAAGGCTTGCAGCACGCTGTAGCCATCCATCGGCGGTAGCGAGGCCCACCCGAGCATATAGATATCGAGATCGCCCTTATCCATTCGAGGGAAATAGGTCGTCTTGCTTTCGACGTGCACGTCGGCCTCGACGCCGATCTTGGCCCACATCGACGCGATTGCCAGGCAGATCTGTTCGTCGGCGATGTAGCGGTCGTTGGAACAGGCCAGTCCAACCTTGAAGCCGTCGGGATAGCCGGCTTCCGCCAGCATGGATTTCGCCTTCGCGACATCATAGTCCAGCGCTACGTCGATCGACTGATCGTAGCCGGTGACCTGTGGCGCGACCAGCATGCCGGAGGTGCGCGACTTTCCGCGCATCAAACGCTTCTGGATCGTGTTCAGGTCGACCGCGTGCCAAAGCGCCTGGCGCACTTTCACGTTCAGCAGCGGATTGGGCTTGCCGGGCGCTGCATGAAGTTCCGGCCGGAAGCTGAAGCCGAGAAAGATCTCGCGCAGCGACGGGTTCTCCACAACCTTCAGGCCGGCGGTGTTGGCGACCCGGTCGATGTCCTGCAACGGAACCGGCGCGATCATGTCCAGTTCGCCCGAAAGCAGTGCCGCGACGCGCGTGGCGTTCGAAGCGATCGGGCGGAATTCCACCCCCGTCAGATTGTGCTGCGGCTTGTCCCACCATTCCTTGTTGACGGCGAAGACCGAGCGCGAGTCCGGCTCGTAGCTGACCAGCTTGAACGCGCCGGTGCCATTGGCATGATTGCTGGCGTAGGTGACGACCCCCGTCGAGGCATTGCCGGGCTTGAGGGCATTGTGCTCCTCCATCCATGGCTTGCTCATCATGTAGATGGCGACGAGATCGTTCAGGAGCAGCGGATAGGGTCCGCGCAGGATCAGGTCGACCGTGTAGTCGTCAACCTTCTCGACGCCGGTTACGGCGGAGAGGTTTTCTCGGTTGCGCGCGCCGGGATCGATCTGACGTTGGATGGTGGCGACGACATCGTCGGCATTGAAGGGTTGACCTTCGTGGAACTTGACGCCCTGCCGCAGCTTGAAGCGCCAGCGCGTCGGCGAGACGATCTCCCAGGAGGTCGCAAGCGCAGGCTCGATAGCCATTTCCTTGTTGCGGCGCACCAGCCCGTCGAACACCATGTTCTGGACGCTCTGGGTAAAACTGTCGACCTGGGCATTCGGATCGTACGAAATGACGTCGCCGGCCGATGACCAGCGCAGTGTCTGTGCAAGCGAAGGCGCTGTCACCGACATCACCATCGCAAGTCCGGCGAGCAGGACCCTAACGCATTTTCTCATTTTCTTCTCCCATTGTATACGAAGTTTCCAATCTATTGGATACCATTTATCCCCGTTGATATCGTACACACATTGTGCACAATATCAAGGCAGGCATGTTCGATTTCGTTTCTCATGTGCAAAACCGCTCAAGTGACCGTTCCGAAAAGGGATTCCGAATGACCCAGGCCTTGCTGATAGAAAACGGTGTCATCGTCACCATGGATGCGAGGCGCCGGATTTTCTCGAGGGGTCATGTCCTGGTGGAGGATGGCCGGATCGTCACCGCCGGCGACGGCGCGGCCCCCGCCACAGATCAGAAGGTGGCGCGCATCGATGCTTCGGGAATGGTTGTCATGCCGGGTCTCGTCGACACGCACGCGCATGCGGGTCACATGCTGACCAAAGGCCTGGGAGACGATTCCGAAGCCTGGATGACTATCGCGGGGCGTATCTATGCAGAGGCGTCGGATACGGAATTCTGGGCAGCCGAGGCCACATTGTCGGCCCTTGAGCGCATAAAATGCGGAACGACCACCGCTGCCCTGCTGTTTGGCGGCGGGCCGGACATCATGCGCACCGAGGCGCCGGGGGCAGCACGGGCACATCTTGCCGCCATCGCCGAAATGGGAGTGCGCGAGATACTCGCCGTCGGGCCGAACCGGCCGACCTCGTCCCATGTCTATCGGGACCACGCATACGTTCCGTATGTCGAAATCACCATTTCGCCGGAAACCCAGTTGGCAGTGTGCGCGGAAATCATCGATGATTGGGCTGGTCGCGATGGCCGGGTGCGGATTGCGGTCTCTCTCCCGGTGTTCACTCGGCGCGAACTTGACGAACAAACGGTATACAATCTGTCCCGCAATGCTCGCGACCTTGCTCGCGCAAAAAACGTGCTGTTCATCCAGGATGGCCATCGCGACGGTTCCATCGCCGCCAATGCGGAACGGCTCGATCTGTTCGACGAGCATTCGCTGCTGGCGCACTGCATCGAACTGACCGAGGCAGACATCGCCGCGCTGAAACGCAGCCACGCCAAGGTGGCGCATAATCCAAGTGCTCTGATGTCGGTTTCGGGCCGTTGTCCGGCGACGGAACTGATGGAAAGGGGTGTCACTGTGTCGCTCGGCACCGACGCGGCGGCGCCCGATCGCTCTTTCGACATGTTCCGCAACATGTTCCAGGCGCACCGCTATCATGCCCGGCACTTCAGGAACGATGCGGTCCTGCCGCCGATGCAATTGCTGGAGATGGCGACCATCGAGGGCGCGCGTGCCCTGTCGATGGAGAACGAAATCGGCTCGCTGGAGCCGGGCAAGCGCGCCGACATCATCCTGGTCAACATGCGCCAGCCGCATCTGTGGCCGCCGGCGCACCCCGCGCAGCGGCTGGCACGCTTCGCCAACGGCGCGGATGTTGACACGACGATCGTCGACGGGCGTGTCCTCATGCGTGGACGCCGCCTCGTCGATCACGATGAAGACGCCATTCTGGATCGCGCCGAAGGAGCCTTCCATCTGATGATGAAACGCGCCGGGCTGGCATAGGCCGAGTTCCGGGGCGCAAACAGGGAGACCCAGATGACCGAAGACCTTCTCATTCGCGATGTCAGGCCCTTGGGCGGCGCTGTCACGGACCTCTACATTCGCGACGGTCGGTTCGCGCAAGCAACCAGCGGGAAAGCGGCGCATGAAATCGACGGGCTTGGACAGGTTGCCCTGCCCGGCCTGGTCGAGGCGCACACGCATCTCGATAAGACGCTTGTCGGCATGGACTGGTTTCAGAACCGTGTGGGACCCACGCGCAACGACAGGATCCTGGCCGACAGGAAGGCCAAGCGGGAACTCGGCATCGATGCGCGCAGGCAATCGGCGCGTCAGATCGTGCAGACGCTGGCTTTCGGCGTGACGCATATCCGCAGCCATGTCGATGTGGATACGGAAATCGGCATTACCAACATCGAGGGTGTCGTTGCAACGCGCGAAGCCTTCAAGGGATTGGTCGACGTGCAGGTCGTCGCCTTCCCGCAAAGCGGCATGCTGGGACGCGAAGGCACGCAGGCGCTGATGGAGGACGCATTGAAGGCGGGGGCCGATATTGTCGGCGGCATCGACCCGGCAACGATCGAGCGGGATCCGGTTCGCCACCTGGACGCAATCTTCGCGCTCGCGGATCGATACGGCAAGCCGGTCGACATTCATCTGCACGAACCGGGAGAATTGGGCGCCTTCTGCCTTGAGCTGATCGTCGAACGGACCAAGGCGCTCTCCCTTCAGGGCCGCGTCATGGTGAGCCATGCCTATTGTCTCGGCATGCTGGACACGCATAGGCAGCACACGTTGATCGACGCGCTGGCGGCTGAAGACATCGCCGTCATGACGGTCGGCAGCCCATCCGCGCCGGCGGTTCCGCTGCGCATGATGCGCCAGTCCGGCCTCGTCGTGGCATCCGGTTCCGACGGCATCCAGGGCACCTGGGAGCCATGGGGCAATGGCGACATACTGGAGCGGGCCAAATATCTTGCGCAGCGCAACGGCATGACCAACGATGCCGATCTGGAAGAGACGGCGCGCGTTTGCACCTTTGGCGGCGCGCAAGGTATCGGCCTGACGGATTATGGGCTTTCGCCCGGTTGCCACGGCGATGTCGTGCTGGTTTGCGCGCGGACCCTGGCGGAAGCCGTGGCCCTGACCCCACGGAAGCGCACGGTCATCCGCGGCGGCCGCGTGCTCGTGCGTGACGGTGCGCTGGCCGGAGATCTGCCCGATGTCGCATAGTCGTCGGACGAACCAGCGTGACGACGGACCCGTCCTGCTCACCGCACGATGGGTTGTCGGCCACCGGGACGGGCGCCATGTCCTTCTGGAGAATGGCGAGGTCGTCCATGAGAACGGCAGGATCGTCTTCGTCGGCCATCGCTACGGCGGGCCTGTAAAGCGGCGGATCGATCATGGCAGGGCGCTGATCGGCCCGGGTTTCATCGATCTGGATGCGCTTTCGGACCTGGATACGGGCGTGCTCGGCCTCGATCATCAACCCGGCTGGAAGAAGGGCCGCGTCTGGCCGCGCGACTATGTGGAAGCCGGGCCGGTAGAAATGCTGGCGCGCGAGGAGCTGACGTTTCAAAAACACTATGCCTTCGCGCAACTCATCCGCAACGGCATCACTACTGCATTGCCGATCGCATCGCTGTTTTATCGTGCATGGAACGAGACATCGGACGAATTCGCATCCGCCGCCGAAAGCGCCGCAGAGTTGGGCCTTCGCGTCTATCTCGGGCCTGCCTTTCGCGCGGGCCATTCCGTCATCGAAGCGGATGGCGGCATCGTCGTCGAGGTGGACGAAGAGCGCGGCGCGGAGGGTCTGGACGGGGCCGTTGCCTTTTGCCTGGAGCACGAAGGGGGCTTCGGCGGATTGGTGCGAACCATGCTTGCACCGGACCGTGTCGAGTTCTGGACCGCCGACCTGTTGCGCAGGACCGCCAATGCCGCGCGAGACCTCGGCGTGCCGGTCCGTCTGCATTGCTGCCAGTCTTCATTCGAGATCGAGACAGTGCGTCGCCGGTTCGGCACGACATCCGCCCGCTGGCTCCAGGACATCGGCTTTCTCAGCGAAAGAGCGTTGTTGCCGCATGGCACCCACGCCGACGGCGATGATCTCGAAATCATCGCCGGTTCGGGTGCCACATTGGTGCATTGCCCGCTGGTGATGGCGCGGCATGGCGCGGCGCTCGACAATTTCGCCCGCCTTCGCGGCCAGGGTCTGCGCATCGGCATGGGCACGGACACCTGGCCACCCGACATGGTGCAGAACATGCAGGTCGGCCTGATGCTCGGCCGCGTCATGGCGGGCAATCTGGAGACGCCGAAATCAGCCGATCTCTATGACGCGGCAACGATTGGCGGCGCCGACGCGCTCGGCCGGTCGGACCTGGGACGTTTGCAGGCGGGAGCAGCCGCCGACATCGTCGTGTTCGACCTGTCCGGCAACCATCTGGGACAGGTCCTCGATCCGATCGCCTGCCTGACGACGTCCGCAAGCGGACGCGATGTGCACACGGTCATCATTGACGGGCGCACCGTGATGAGCGCCCGAACCATTCCGGGTTTCGATCTCGATGCAGCCCACCAGCGCGCACAGGCCCAGTTCGAACGGCTTGTCCAGCGTTATCCGCAACGCACCTGGCGACATCCGACGGTCGCCGAGATTTTCCCTCCCAGCTATCGGATGTTCATGGCATGAGGGCTCCAGAAACGACACACAACGATTGGAATAAACCTTGATGGCACGCGAGCCGACGGCATTGGCCCTCGACGCCGGGCCGTTTGCATCTCTAAACTCCGGCTTTGCGGATGCTTTTCTTCTTGTGTGCTTGGATATGAATTTCAGGATCGGTCATGACAATCAACATTCGCAATAAAAATCCGAAATCCGCCGTATCCAAGTCCGACGCGGTCTATCGCACGTTGAAGCGCGTCATACTCGACCAGGCGCTGACCGCGGGAACAAAGCTGCCTGAGGATTCGATCGGCGAGCGGCTGGGCGTCAGCCGCACCATTGTCAGGCAGGCGCTGGCAAGGCTGAACGGCGAAGGCCTGGTCGAATTGCGTCCGCACAAGGGCGCCTGCGTCGCGCAGCCGAGCCTGGAGGAAGGCCACAATATATTCGAGGTGCGGCGGGCGCTTGAAGCGCTGGTGGTCGACACGCTGATCGGCAAGCTGACGCCGCAAAAGATCAAACAGCTCGAAGCTCATGTCGACGCGGAAGAGATGGCCAAAGCCAACAATGCCGCGTCGTCGATTCAGTTGGCCGGCGAATTTCATGTGCTGCTTGCCTCGCTCACCGGAAACGAACTGTTGCTGCGCTATGTCACGGAACTCGTTTCGCGTTCATCGCTCATCCTGTCGCTCTACGGGCGGCCGCATTCGTCCGACTGTGCCGTATCCGAGCATCACGAGATCATTGCCGCCCTGGCCGCGGCCGACCGGAACAAGGCTGCTGCCTTGATGGATCATCATATTGATGCAATCACCACACGTGCACTGCTGAAAGCGAAACCCGAAAATGACTTTCCGGACCTTCTTGCTGCCTATGCGCGGGAGGAAGGGCTATGATTTATTGGATGAATGCCGAAGAGACGAGGAGTGACCCGAAAATGATCAGGACGAAGGTGATGTCAGGTTAAATCCGCCTCCTCATGCGGTCGTGGCGACCAGCACTTCGGTCGGCTGGAACTTCAACACATCGATCAGTCCGATGTCGGAGATGCGCAATTCCGGGATGACGACAAGCGCCAGCAGAGAGTGCTGCATATAGGCATTATTGAGGGCGCATCCGCAGGCAAGCATCGCCGCGATCAGGCCATTGGCTTCTTCTGCCACGATCTCGGCGCGCTGGTCAGACATCAGTCCGGCGATCGGCAGCCTGACAAGCGCAAGTTCGCGTCCTTCGCTGAACAGCACGACGCCTCCGCCGACCTGTCCCAGCCGATTCGCCGCCAGCGCCATGTCGTTCTTGTCGGTACCCACCACGATCATGTGATGACTGTCATGGGCGACGGTGCTGGCGATGGCGCATGGTTTGTCGTAACCGAAGCCGGAAACAAACGCGTTGATGACCTTTCCCGTGCCGTGATGCCGTTCCACCAGCGCGATCTGGCAGACGTCACCGGTCCGATCCATCTGAACGATACCATTCAAGACGCCGAGCGAAGCCTCCAGGGCACGGGTCGGTGCCTGGTTCTCGAGCACGCCGATGACCCGCGCCGTGACCTGGTTCGCACCCTCGGGCGCCACGATGTCGAAGTCCGCCGCGGAGAGCTTCTTGCCCAAGCGAACCGTGTTCTTGGTCGAGGCGGGATAGTCGTAGGGCGTGATGTCGGCGACGAGCTTGCCGTCGTTCGACACCACACAGCCGCGTGCGATGACGGTTTCGACCGGGAGTTCGGTGAGATCGGAGGTCAAAACCAGGTCGGCGCGCCGCCCGGGCGTTATCGAGCCAAGCTCACGCTCCATGCCGAAATGCTGAGCAGTATTCAGGGTGGCCATCTGAATCGCGGTGATCGGCTTTAATCCCTGGGCGATGGCATGGCGCACAACGCGGTTCATATGGCCGTCATTGACTAGTGTGCCGGAATGGCTGTCGTCGGTACACAGCACGAAATTGCGCGAGTCCAGGCTGAGCTCGGTCAGCGCCTTGATCTGCGCGGCGACGTCGTACCAGGCGGAGCCAAGCCGTAACATGGCGCGCATGCCCTGGCGCACCCGAGATCTTTCGAGGCATAGTGGCCGCCCACCGTCTTGCCTGCCGCCTGAGTGGCAGCGATCTCGGCCAGCATGTCGCCATTTCCGGCGACCACCCCAGGAAAGTTCATCATCTCGCCGAGGCCGACGATGTTCGGCCACGACATCGCCTCACGCACGTCGGCGGGACCGAGGCTGGCACCCGCGTTCTCGAGGCCCGGAGCGCTCGGCACGCAGCTCGGCATTTGCACGAACACATTGATCGGCAGTCCGGCAGCCTCGTCGTGCATCAGCTTGACGCCCGGCATCCCTAGGACGTTGGCGATCTCGTGCGGGTCGATGAACATCGAGGTGGTGCCATGCGGGATGACCGCACGCGCGAACTCGGTAACGGTAACCATGCCGCTCTCGACATGCATATGCGCATCGCACAGCCCCGGCAGCGCGTAGCGGCCCTCTCCGTCGATAATCTGCGTCTCGGGGCCCACGGCATGGTCGGCATTCGGGCCGACGAAGGCGAAGCGGCCGACCGCGATGGCAATGTCCGTCGCGGGGATGATCTCGCCCGAATGGACATTCACCCAGCGCACGTTCCGGACCACCATGTCGGCCGGCGTGCGTCCCATGGCGACATCAACCAACTGCGGCGCGCATTCGAACCAGCTCTGGATCATCTGTTGTTTTCTCCCCCGGCGCGCGCGCCCGCAAAGGGCCGCACGACCTCGACGCAATATCTTGGCGAACTGTAAGCGGCGCGCTGGCGGTAATAGTCCAGGCAGAAATCAAGGAAAGCGGCGAACTTACGCGACACATACCGGCGTCGCATGTAGAGCAGATTGATTGGAACCAGTGGCGAGCGCCATTGCGGGAGCACCGGCACCAGATCGCCGTTCTTGCACTCGATCTCGGTGAAGAAGGCTGGCAGATAGACGATACCCTCGCCGGCTACGGCGAAATATTTCAGCATCCAGTAGTCGTTCGCCATGCACTGCGCGGTCGGCATGAAGTCGACCGTTTCCGCGCCGCGCTCGAGGTGCCAGGATTGCACGCCGCTCGGGCGGCGGAAGGCGACGGCCCCATGGCCCGCCAAGTCTGCGGGCGTCGACGGTTCCCCGAATTGCTCAATGTAGCGCGGGCTGGCGTAGAGACAGAAGGAAGCCTCCCCGAGCTTGCGAGCGATGTAGTCTGAGTTCGCCGGCTCGCCCCAATGGAATATGCCGTCGAAAGGCTGGTGCTTTTCGGGCGCCAGGAAATATCCGAGCGAAAGGAAGATCACGTCGACATTCACCTGCGGATACTGTTGACGGAAGGCGAACAGCAGTTCCGAGGTGAAGGAAGTGCCGAACTCGCCGGTCGAGCCGATCGTCAGCGTGCCGGCGATATCGTGGCCCGCCTCGGCGATCGCCGCCTTGGCTCCTTCGCAACTTTCCTTGATGCGTTGCGCATGGTCGAGGAACTCGGCCCCGGCATCGCTCAAATGCAGTTCCCGACCGTCGCGCACAAACAGTGCGACACCGAGCGAATCCTCCAACGCGCGCACTTTGTGACTGAGGCTGGACTTGGGCAGTCCATACAGTTTCGCGGCGTGCGAGAGCGACTGCGCCTCCGCCACTTTGATAAAATAATCGATCGCTTCAAAATCCATCAATCGTCCAAGAATTTGAACGGTGCGTCCAGAACTAGCCAGAAACTGCCATTTGCATGGACGACCCTAATACGACAGGATCAGAGCGCGCAAGGTGGGATTTTTGGCGCAGACAAGCTTGGTCCCAAGCCCGAGCGAGGCCACACGAGCGGAGATGAATTTGTCCGACATACGCGAATTCATCCGTGCTGGTCGCGCCGAGCATAAATCGACTCTCATCGTCACCGGCGGCACACTAGTCAACGTCGCTTCGGGTGAGATCTATCCGGCCGACGTCGCCGTCTACAAGGATCGCATCGTCGCTGTCGGAGACGTCTCGGAGTACCGCGGCCCCGAGACCGAGATGATCGATGCTACTGGTTATTTCCTCTGCCCTGGCCTGATAGACGGCCACCTCCACGTTGAATGTTCCAAGATGTCGGTAACTAGCTTCGCCAAGGCGGTGGTGCCGCTCGGCACCACTTCGATTGTGTCGGGCCTCGACCAGATCCTCGTGGTGTCCGGCCTGGAAGGCGCCCGCGAATTCCTCGACGAGGCCAAGGCAACCCCTCTCAAGATCTTCTGGGGCGCACCATGCAAGACGCCCTACACACTGCCTCGCTCCAACGTCGGCTATTATTTCGGACCGGACGATCACCGCGCCACCCATTCCTGGCCGGAATGCGTCGGCATATGGGAGACGGTGCGCGAGTTCGTCGACACGATGGATGAGCACGTTCTGCAGGCGGTCGAGATCGCCGAAAAGAGCCGTCTGCCGATCCTCGGCTGCTCGCCGATGTGTCGCGGCAATCGATTGAACAGCTACCTGCAGGCCGGAGTGCGCTCCGACCACGAGAGCTACACGGCGGACGAGATGCTGGAGAAGCTGCGCAAAGGCATGCATGTCGTCATTCGCGAATCTTCGATCTCCCATTTTCTCGAAGAGAACCTGCGGATGGTCACCGAGATGGGAATAGCCGCGACGAGCCGGGTCAGCTTCTGCACCGATGACGTGGTCGCCTCGGATATCCTGGCCCGCGGCCACCTCGACAACATGATCCGCATGGCGGTCGCGATGGGAGTTCCGCCGCTCACCGCCATCCAGATGGCGACCATCAACGGCGCCGAGGCGCTGCGCATCGGCCAGAAGGTCGGCTCGATCTCGCCCGGGCTCGCCGCCGATATCCTGCTGGTCAAGGATATCGCGGATTTCCATGTCTCAGGTGTCATCGCGAAGGGCAAGCTGGCCGCCCGCGACGGCAAGCTCGTGGACGATCTTGCGCCGCCTGCCCGCAGCGCCGTTGTCACCAACACATTCAAGGTAGCGCCGGTTTCACAGAAAGACCTATTGGTGCGCGCGCCCGGAGCGGGCGACAAGGCGGCCGTGCTGGCGATCGCCGTTACGCCCGAGAGAATATTCGTACGCACGCGACGTGATGTCGTGCTCCCGGTCCGCGACGGCTATATAGACGCGGATCCATCACAGGACGTGCAGTATCTCACCGTCGTCGAACGCTACGGCCGCACTTCCCATCGGCCGGTCGCGTTCGCTTCAGGCTTCGGACTGCGCTCCGGCGCACTCGCCACTTCGACGGCGCCTGATGATAACAACATCGTTTGTGTGGGCACCAATCCCCACGACATGTCGTTGGCAATCAACCACATTATCGAGAACAATGGCGGCCAGGCGGTGGCGGACGGCGGTCGGATCGTGTCATTCCTGCCCCTGCCGATCGGCGGAATCGTATCGGACATTGATCCTCCAGAGATGGCGAAGAAAGAGCAGGAGCTCGACGCGGCCGCGCGCGCGCTCGGCTGTAGGCTGCCATGGCCTTTCATGTACATGTTCGTGCTGCAGATCACCGCGATACCCGATTTCGCGATAACCGATCTCGGCCTGATCGATTGCATAAACCTGACGGTGGTCGATCCGTTAAGCCGGCTTCATGACTGGGAACGCTAGAAAAGGGAGGGAACCATGCTGAAAAACCTTGTTGTCGCTGTTTCGCTCGTGGCCGCGACGTGGCTGTGGGGCGGCCGCGTACAAGCCGAAGAGCCGACCAAGCTCAGGATCGCCGGTATTCTTTCGGCGGGCAAGGAAGCACCGTGGGAATCATCCTTCGTGAGTTCCATGGACCGGATCATCGCCGCCAAGCCCCACGGCCTCGACATCGAGGTCAATTATACCGAGAACGTTTACGACAATGCCGAGCAGGTGTTCCGCACCTATGCTGAGACCGGTGACTACGACATCTTGTTCGGCGACACCGCCTATGCAGATGCGATCGAGAAGCTGAAGGACGAATTCCCCGATACGATGTTCGTCATGAGCGGTTCGGGCAATCGCGGACTCGGCGGCAATGCCTATTGGATATTCGTCCACGCGCACGAGCCTGCCTACGTGATGGGGCAACTGGCCGGCAAACTCACGAAGTCGAATGTCATCGGCGCCATCTCCACCTTCCCGGCCGAAGATACCAACGATCAGATCAATGCCTTCTTCACCGGCGCCAAGGAAGCGAACCCAAAGGTGAAACAGAAGATCACCTTCATCCAGTCCTGGTTCGATCCGGCTAAATCGAACGAGGCGACCTCGGCGCAGATCGCCGCCGGCGCGGACATGATCTACCAGATGTCGGGCGCCTTCGAGGTTTGCGAGGAGCGCGGCATAGGCTGCTTCGGCAATTATGTGGACATGTCGAAAGTGGCGCCGAAGTCGATCGTCGCCTCCACCATCGTCAAATGGGATCCGCACATTAATTGGATCATCGATGAATGGTGGAAGGCAAAGACCATGAACGCCAAATTCGACGCGCCGAAGGAACCAAGGTGGTTCAGCTGGCAGCAGGGTTCGGGCGACCTCATCCTCAATCCTGCCTGGGAAGCCAAAATGCCCGATGACGTAAAGGCGCTTGCGGCTGAAACGGCCAAGGCCATCCAAGGCGGCAAGAAGAAAATCGAGCTCAATGTGAACGAGCCGAAATCGGACTGACGCCGGAGGTGGTGCCGGGCCGATCCGAGATGAGCAAGATACCGCGCCTGTCGGTTCGGCACCTGACGAAGCGTTTCGCTGCGCTTGCTGCCAATGACGACGTCTCGCTCGACGTCATGCCCGGAGAATTGCATTGCTTGTTGGGGGAGAATGGCGCAGGCAAGTCGACACTGTCGTCCTGCCTCTACGGGCTCTACCAGCCAGACGCCGGCGAAATTCGGGTGGACGGCAAGACCGTCCAGCTAGGCTCGCCGGGCGAAGCCATCCGCGCCGGCATCGGTATGGTGCACCAGCATTTCGTCTTGGTGCCCAACTTCACTGTGCTGGAGAATGTGGCGGTAGGAACGGGCTCCGGCTGGCGGCTGGGCCGGGCTGAGGCTCTCTCCAGGATCGAGACGATCTGCTCCACCTACGGCATCTCGCTCAACCCACACCGGCACGTCGGCGACCTTTCCGTCGGCGAACAGCAATGGGTCGAGATCGTCAAGGCGCTCTACACTGGCGCCAGACTGCTTATCCTCGACGAACCGACGGCGGTGCTGACGCCCGAGGAATCGCGCCGCCTGTTTGCGATCGTGCGGCGGCTCACCAGTGAAGATCTGTCGGTCGTGCTGATCAGCCATAAGATGTCGGAAGTGATGCAATCCGACCGGGTCAGCGTGCTGCGCAAGGGCAGACTGGTCGGAACGGTCATAACCTCGAACGTCAGCCGCGACCAACTCACCACCATGATGGTCGGCCGCTCCGTTGCGGCGCCGGCGCGCGCCGCAGATGCGAAAGCGACCGGCGAGACGGTGCTTTCGGTGCGTGGGCTCACGCACCTGCGCGATGGAAGGCCCGTGCTGGACAACGCATCGCTCGACATCGCAGCCGGCGAGATCGTCGGCATCGCCGGCGTTTCCGGGAATGGCCAAGACGAGCTGTTCGAGTGCCTCGCAGGCCTCGCCGCGCCCGACGGCGGCACGGTCTTGCTCGATGGCGAAACTCTGCAGGCGTACTCACCGGCGACGGTTGCTGCGAAAGGCATTGGCTACGTGCCCAGCGACCGCTTCCGCGACGGGCTCGTTGCCGATCTCGATATCGGCGAGAATCTTGTCCTTGGCCAACAATGGCAAACGCGCTGGCGCAATGGGCCATTCATCGACACCGCGGCGCTCGACGCAAATGCGCGCATGGTCATCGCTGCCTATTCGATTGCCGCAACCGGGCCGTCGTCACCCTCTCGCAAATTGTCTGGCGGCAACGCGCAGAAGGTCATCCTCGCCCGCGAGTTCGCCAAAGCGAAGCGGCTTCTGCTGTGCAACCAGCCGACGCGCGGACTCGATGTCGGCGCCATCGAATTCGTTTACCGACAACTCCTGCACAAGCGCGACGAAGGCTGCGCCATCCTGCTTGCGAGCGAGGAACTGGAGGATCTTTTCGCTCTCAGCCGTCGTATATGTGTGATGTTTCGCGGCCGCATCCTTGCGGTGCTCGATACGGAAAAAACCACCTATGACGAAATCGGCAGCCTGATGGCCGGCCATGGGAGCGAGGCTGCGGCGTGACCGATTTCAATCTCGTGGAGTGGCGCCTCGAGCGCCGGCTGGAACCGCGGCCGACCGCGCGCATTGTTGCACTTGCTTTGGCGGCGATCGCGGCGGTTTTGGTTTGCAGTCTGCTTTTCGCCGCCGCGGGCGCCAGCCCGGGTGCCGCCTTCACGGCTCTCCTGAAAGGCAGCTTTGGCTCGTTGCGCGCCGCCGGCGAAACGCTGGTCAAGGCAACGCCCCTGATCTTCACCGGTCTTGCCGCCTGTGTCGCCTTCCGCGCGCGTATCTGGAACATTGGCGCCGAAGGCCAGGTTTTTGCCGGCGCCATGTTCGCTTATTGGGCGCAGCACAATCTCACCGGATTTTCGCCTTTCATCCAAATTCCTGTGGTTATAATCGGTGGCATTGTCGGCGGCGCACTCTATGCCGGCCTTGCGGGCGTGCTGAAGACCCGCTTCTCGGTCGATGAGGTGATCTCGACCGTCATGCTCAACTACATCATCGTCTATGTCCTTTCGCTGCTGCTGCTGCGCGGCCCATGGAGCGAGGCGGGCGCCTTCTTCGAACAGACGCCGAAGGTCGATCCGGGCTCGGTGCTTCCGTTGCTGTTTTCCGGTTCACGCCTGCATTCCGGCTTCCTGCTGGCGATTGTGGCGGCTGGCTTGGTTCACATGCTGTTGACGCGCACACCGCTGGGCTATGAGATCAAGGCTGCCGGGTCCAACATGCGCGCGCTCGATGTACAGGGCACCAATACTCGAAGGCTGGTCATAGTTGTGCTTCTGGTTTCCGGCGCGCTTGCGGGGCTCGCGGGGATCACGGAAGTCTACGGCGTCCATTACCGCCTGAAGGCAGGCGTAATAGCAGGTTACGGCTACAGCGGCATCATCGTGGCCATCCTCGGCCAATTGCATCCGCTTGGCGTCGTCGTTGCCTCGGTGCTGTTCGGAGCGTTGCTCAACGGCGCTACGCTCATGCAGATCAAGACCGGCGTGCCCTCGGCGCTGATATACGCCATCCAGGCGATCCTGCTTTTGTTCTTCCTAGCTGGCTGGGCAGCGTGCAATTTCCGCCTGCGGAGGGTCGGCCGTGCTTGACGCACTCTTTCAAACCTCAATCCTGGTCAGTGTGGCGGCGGCCACCATCCGCATCAGCACCCCGCTCCTGCTCGCCGCACTTGGAGAACTTATCGCCGAGCGCAGCGGCGTCTACAATATGGGTCTTGAGGGCATGATGCTGATGGGAGCCTTCACCGGCTATCTCGCCGCCTATGAAAGCGGGTCGTTATGGCTGGGCGTCCTCGCTGCCGGATTTACCGGCGCGCTGATGGCTCTCGTCTTTGCCGTGCTGGTGATCACGCTGAAAGTAGAGCAGATCGTCACCGGTCTTGCCGTCAACCTGCTCGGCGCCGGCCTTTCCACATACTGGTTGCGTTCCGCTTTCGCTGGCGACGGCAAGACGCCGACCATCCCTTTCTTCGCCGATGTGCCGGTGCCGGGGCTGAGCGATATTCCCGTGCTGGGCCCCATCCTGTTTGACCAGCGGGTGCTGACCTACATAGCCTTTCTGATGGTGCCGGCGGTATGGCTCTTCCTGTTCCGGACGCGTTATGGACTGATCGTGCGCTGCGCCGGCGACAATCCCAAGGCCCTCGATGTTAAGGGGGTAAAGGTCGCGCCGGTGCAATATGCCGCCGTGCTCTTCGGTGGCCTGATGGCGGGCGTTGCCGGCGCGTTTCTCTCCGTCGGCCAGGCGGCGCGTTTCGTGCCGGACATGACCAACGGGCGCGGCTGGCTGGCCATCATCATCGTCATCGCCGGCCTATGGCGCCCCTACCCGATTTGCGTGGCGGCTCTGGTGTTCTCCTTCCTCGACGCGCTGCAATTGCAAATCCAGGGCGTCGGTATCGCCATTCCCTACCAATATATGTTGATGATGCCTTATGTTGCGGCGATCGTTGCGTTGATGATCCGTCGCTCGCGGACCAGCGCACCGGCTATGCTGGGCGTGCCGTACAGGCGGGAATAGGACGGTCGGTTTTCATTCTGCTGCTGTAAGGCTGCCTGTACGTAGCTGCCATGCGGCATGGCCCAACCCGTGACCGCGGCAGCAAGCTTCCAGCAAGATCGACCGCTTTGGCGAAGCCGGTATTGTAGCCAACCCGCCCAGGCAGGGAGACCTGACCGTCAGTCACGGGACGTCACAGGGCAAGCAATTTGCCGCCCTGGAAATCTGGATCGTTGGAACTCGACTATCCCGCTGGTGGTTAGCCAGAAGGCTGCATAAGCCTCGCTCAGGAACGCCAGCCACCACTGCCGAAGTGACCTGAACTACGGAGCGTCGCCAGCAGGATGTTGGCTGCTCCGCGTTGATCAATCTTCGCTTGCTCACCAAGCGGAGACGCATTCCAGGCAGCCAGTTCTGACACCAAAAGAGCGGTATCCCCGTCTACCGATGCGCATCTAAGTTGTCCGTTCTTCCCCATCACGATTATAGCTGTACCTATCACGCCATATCCAATCGCAGCTATCCGCTGAACCCAGGTATCGCCGTCAACGCGGACATCGAACAGAACCGACCCTTCGGTTTTTTCCGCAGCGTCCGCCACACGATCACAGAACGGTCGATTGAGGCCTTCGATGTTGCCGAGTGACTGCTCAAACAAGGCCAATTCGACATGCTCTGCCACCATAGCTGTGAGAGTGCGCGCTAGCTGGCCCAATCAGCAAGACACCAGGACCATTATCCACAGCAGCCACAGCTGGTCCCCTTTTTGCCTACTTAATGCCCCCCGTCGGACCGCGAGCCGGGCAACGGCCTCTATGGCTTGGTCGACCTCGTCCGTCGTGGTGTAGTGTGACAGACCCAGCCGGGCGACGCCGCCTTTTTTCGCGCGGTCCAAGCCTGCCGGAGGCTTCATGGCATAGAGTCGCCGGCCCAGCCGAAGATGTTTTTCCTCAGCCAGCGCGGCCGCGTTTTCCAGCGGCGAGCGATTGGCCAGCCGGAAGCTAAAGGTCGGCACGCGCGCGTCCAGTCGGTTGCGGCTGGCGATGCCGAGAGCGTCAGGCCGGGTATGGCCGTCGTACCGGCGAGGAATCGATCCATCAACCCAGCCTCGTAGGCGGTCGCCGCCTCCAATCCCGTCACGATGCGCCGGTCCAGCGGCGCCGCCGCGTCGACACCAGCACATTGCTCGCCGAGCCACGCGATGTGCTCGATCGCCGCTTGCGTGCCGGCCTGCGCCTCAAAGCACGGCGTGCCGGGCGGACGCACCTTGAGCGGGGTGAGCCGTTCGCGCAATCCGACCGCCACGAACATCATGCGCTTCTCGACGACAGATTTGGTCCCCCGTGCTGCGCCTGAGGGCTCATCTGGAGCTTCGGTATGGATATCATTTTTAGCCTCTCCATCACGCATCCTGCCCCCTTTTCCCGGTTCGGTGCCCTTGACAAGCGGAAAGTATCGGTATTTTCTCCATGAAATGATATTATTATTATCTGGAAAAGATGTTTAATTCACCTCTCAGATGTCCCGCATCAGGGCATCGGACGAGGGCCTTGAGTGAGGAAGACAGGAGAACCGGATGGCGGGCGAGCTCAGCAAAATGAAGATGTATATCGGCGGCGAGTGGGTCGAGCCGGCATCAGGGGACTACTTCGAGACGGTGGATCCCTTCACGGCCAAGCCATGGGCGCTGGTGCCGAGAGGAAATTCCGCGGACGCTGACCGCGCCATTCGCGCTGCGGACCGTGCTTTCAGAAAAGGTCCCTGGGGATCCATGCATCCCTCCGAGCGCGGAAGGCTTATTTATCGGCTTGGCAGCCTCATCGAAGAACATGCCGACGCGCTCGCGGAAATCGAGGTGCGCGACAATGGCCGCCTGCTCGCGGAAATGCGGCATCAAATCCGCTACATTCCCAAATGGTACTACTACTATGCGGGTCTGGCCGACAAAATCGAAGGCGTCGTCCATCCCTGCGACAAGCCGGCGCTGAGCTATTCCCGTCCGGAGCCTTTGGGGGTTTGCGTAGGCATCGTTCCATGGAACGCGCCGTTGCTCCTTTTCTCGCTCAAGGCCGCGCCCGCTCTCGCAGCGGGGAACACCATCGTCATGAAGCCGGCGGAACATACGTCCGCCACCGCCCTGAAGCTTATGGAGTTGGTCGAACTGGCTGGCTTCCCGCCTGGGGTGATCAACGTCGTGACCGGGTTTGGCAAGGAAATTGGCGAGCCGCTCGTTACGCACCCATTGACGCGTCATGTGGGCTTCACGGGCTCGACGGCAACTGGAGCGCATCTGTATTCGCTTGCGGCTCGCGACGTGAAGCGGGTCAGTCTCGAGCTGGGCGGCAAATCGCCAAATATCGTCTTCGATGATGCTGACCTGGACAACGCTGTCCGCGGCGTGGTCGGTGGCATTTTTGGAGCGACAGGACAGACCTGCATCGCCGGTTCGCGCCTGCTCGTGCAAAGACGCATTCACGACCAGTTCGTCGAGAAGCTTTCGGCCTTTAGCGGCGCGGCACGCGTCGGTGATCCGCGCAAGGTAGAGACCCAGATCGGCCCGATTGCCAACGCCATGCAGTACGACAGGGTGCTGGGTTACATAGACATTGCAAGGCAGGAGGGCGCAAGCCTCGTCTTGGGAGGCAAGCGACCCCAGCTTGCCGAGTGCAAGGACGGTTTCTTCATAGAGCCGACCATATTCACCGGCGTCAAAAACGATATGCGGATCGCCCGCGAGGAAGTATTCGGCCCGGTCCTCTCGACGATCGTATTCGACGACCAGGAAGAAGCGGTAGCGATCGCGAACGACAGCGAGTTCGGCTTGGCGGCCGGCGTCTGGACTTCAGACATGAAACGTGCGCTCCGCATGTCCGAACAACTCGATGCGGGCAGCGTCTGGATCAACACTTATCGCGACATCTCCTACACGACTCCGTTCGGCGGCTACAAGAAGAGCGGCTTAGGGCGCGAAAACGGCGTGGAGGGCATTCGCGAATACCTCCAGACGAAGGCGGTGTGGCTATCTATGGCCAAAGAAATCGAGAACCCCTTTGTCATCGGTTGAAGGTCAGCGGGTAGATTGGAGTCGGGCCGGGGAGCGGGTGCGCAGATGATGAAGCGGAAAGGCAGCGAGATCCTCGCTGACGAACTTAGGCTCAACGGAGCCGAACTTGTCTACCACGTCCCTGGCGAGAGCTTTCTTTCCGTTCTGGACGCTCTGGCGTGCCGTCATCCGGAAATCCGCACAGTCACCTGCCGCCACGAAAACGGCGCTGCCCAGATGGCTGAGGCCCATGGCAAACTGACCGGACGGCCCGGCATTGCATTTGTCACACGCAGTCCCGGCGCCACCAACGCTGTGAACGGCGTGCACACGGCCTACCAGGATTCTTCGCCGATGGTCCTGATGGTGGGCCAGGTGAAGCGTGGGTTGATGGAGCGCGAAGCGTTCATGTCCTACGACTTTCGCACGATGTTCGCGCCCATGACGAAATGGGTAGCGCAGATAGATGACCCGAGACGCATCCCGGAATTCATCCAGCGGGCCTACCACACGGCCATGACCGGCCGGATGGGTCCAGTCGTCCTTGTGGTGCCGGAGGACGTGCTCGAGGAGGAATGCGTCGTGGCGGAAGGAAAGCCTTACAGGCGAGCCTCGGTTGGGACACCCGCGCTCGCCGACATGGAGAAGGTCCGCGCCATGCTCTGCGATGCGGAGCGGCCGCTAATTATCGTCGGCGGCTCGGGCTGGACCGAGCAGGCGCGCGACGACATCCAGCGGTTTGCCGAGAATTGCAGCGTGCCGGTCGTCACCACGTTTCGTCGTCGGGACATCATCGACCATCGACTGCAATGCTACGCCGGAGAGATCGGCATTGGCGCCAATCCGGCTCTGCTTTCGCACATCAGAGACACCGACCTGGTGATCATGGTCAATGACGCGCTCAGCGATGTGAACACGATTGGTGCCGGATATATGGAGGGCTTCACGCTCTTTGATATTCCCGTGCCGAAGCAAAAGTTCGTCCATGTGACGAGCAGCCTGGAAGAATTGAACCGGGTCTTTCAGGTCGATCTCGCAATACTTGCCGGCAACGACGCGTTCGCCGCCGCGCTAGCCAAGTTTCCTCCGGTCGACCGCGCTGCGAGAGCGGAATGGGTCCGCCGGCTGCGCAAAACCTTCGAGATGGAAACGACGCCGGGACCGTGCCCAGGTCCGATCGACTTGCCGAACATGATGAAATGGCTTCGGGACCGGTTGCCCGATGATGCGATCGTGACGAACGGCGTGGGCGCCTACGCGACCTGGAGTCAAAGATATTTCGCCCACTACAAGCTGCATACGCAACTTGGTCCGATTAGCGGCTCGATGGGTTATAGCCTTCCGGCCGCCATCTCGGCGAAACTGCTTTACCCGGAGCGGGTTGTCGTCAATTTCGTCGGCGACGGCTGCTACCAGATGTGCGGAGAAGAACTCGCAACCGCTGTCCAGTACGGCGCCAACGTCATCATCCTGCTTTTCAACAACAACATGTACGGGACGATCCGTATCCATGAGGAAAACAGGCTCGAAGGCCGCGTCAATGGGACCAACCTGACGAATCCCGATTTCTGCATGCTTGCCAAGGCTTACGGCGCCCACGCCGAGCGTGTGCGTAAGACCGAGGATTTCGCTCCGGCGTTCGAGCGCGCGATCGGCTCTGGCACCCCTGCCCTGATCGAACTCGCCCTCGATCCCGAGGCGATCCATACGCGTTACTCGCTGACAGATTTAAGAAACCGCAGATCGGGAAGGGCGTGAGCCATCCTGTCTGACGCGAGCAAAATTAGCCGGTTCGATAGCTGGCCGGCAGAAGCACCCTCGGCAGAAGGGGTGAGCAAACAAAAGGGTGTCAAACCCTCTCAACCACACAAGCGAAGGGGAAGTAAAATGAGGAAAGTGATACTTGCAGTTTCGGTCGGGCTCTTTGCCGTGACCGCTCTCGTGCTCGGCAGGCCGACAGTCGCGCTTGCCGATGACGCAATCACAGCTTCGGTCAAGACCGATCCGGCCCTGCACGCGATGCTGCCCAAGAGCATCCAGGATTCCGGAATTATCAAGCTGGCGACCGATGCGCATTATCCTCCGTGCGAGAGCTTCGCGGAAGACAATGTCACGATGATCGGCTGGGAGCCGGACCTTTGGGATGCCCTGGCGAAGAAGCTCGGGGTCAAGGTCAAAGCGGAATCAATCAACTTCGATGGCTTGATTCCCGGCGTCCAGAGCGGTCGCTACGACACCGCGATGGAGTGCATCTCCGACACGGTCGAGCGCGAGAAACAGGTGACGTTCGTCGATCTGTCGATTTCCATCAACGGCATCTTCACGCTTGAGAACAGTGCGATCACCGACAATCCGCTGAGCCTGTGCGGCCTGAAAAGCGGCGCGCAGAAGGGCACGACATTTGTCCAGAGCATCAAGGAATTGCTTTCGCCTCTCTGCGTGAAGAACGGCAAGGCGCCGATCGCAACGAACGAGTTCGCTTCGGCGGATGCCACTATCTTGGCGCTGCTTTCAGGCCGCGTCGACTTCCTGGTCAACGATGCTTCCGCCGCCGCGTTTATCAAGAAACAGTCGTCTCAGCCGGTGAAGCTGATTGTGCTTGACGTGCTGCCGAAGCAAATCGACGGCTTCATCGTCAAGAAAGACAACACGGAACTGGCCAATGCGCTATTGGCCGGAACGAAAGCGCTGATGGATGAAGGCGTCTATGACCGCATCATGGACAAATGGGATATCGCGGCTCTGAAGCTGAAAACGCCCGGCATCAATCTGGTCTCCAAGGGCGCGACCGCCAACTGAGACCCGAACGGCCAAGGCACAAGCTTCCATCGTTGCCTTGGCACCGCAGCTTTCCGGCTCCGATCGCCCAATCGGGAATCGGAGCCGGAAAAAACCCGCCGGGACAACCATCTGGACTTCGATGAAGACAGCGCCGAATCTTCTTGCAAGACTACGGCGCATGGGAGGAAATGTTGGAAGCCATGCAACCACGAAAGTTCGACCGGCTCGTGCCTGAGACGCCGCTCGACCAGACGGAGCAGAAGCGGCTGCAACGCAATCTTGCGTCTGATCACAAGCTGATGGTTGTTCCTGTCCGCAAGCCGGGCAGATGGATCGCCGCAGCGGCCATGGCGGCGGCGGCGATATGGCTGGCTCATGGAATCGTCACCAATACCAACTTTGGGTGGGACGTGGTCTTCGCGAACGTGTTTGAGCCGATCGTCCTGCAAGGGCTTGGACTGACACTATGGCTGACCGTTGCCGCGATGTGCATCGGAACCGTTTTGAGCGTCATCCTCGCGATCATGCGGATTTCGGAGAACCCTTTTCTCAATGTGCCGGCCGGGCTCTACCTTTGGTTCTTCCGCGGAACGCCGGTCCTTGTGCAGCTCATTTTCTGGTACAATCTCGCCTTCCTGATACCGGAAATCGTTATTGGAATTCCCTTCGGCCCGACCTTCTTCAGAGGTTCGGCCAACGATCTGATCACACCCTATTCTGCCGCCCTGCTCGGCCTCGGCCTCAACGAAGGCGCATACATGGCGGAGATCGTCCGCGCTGGCATCATGTCGGTAGATCAAGGTCAGCAGGAGGCTGCTCGGGCGCTGGGAATGAGGCCAGGACAGATTCTGAGGCGGATCGTTCTCCCGCAGGCAGTACGAGTCATCGTGCCGCCGACGGGCAATGAGACGATCGGGATGCTGAAGATGACGTCGCTGGTGAGCGTCATTGCGCTATCCGATCTTCTCTATTCGGTCCAGACGATCTCATCGCGCACCTTCCAGACCATCCCGCTGCTGCTCGTCGCCTGCGTTTGGTACCTCGCCATAACCTCTGTGATGACCGCGATACAGGGACGGATAGAGAAACGATTTGCTCGGGGAGACCGCACGGCAACGGTATCATGGTCGAGACGGATGTTCGGTGGCTCAGGCATAAGGAATTCGAAATGACAATGCCCATGGTTTCCGCCGTTCAGGTGGGCAAGAGCTTTGGCGCCCTTTCAGTCCTCAAGGGAATTGATTTCGATGTCGAACTCGGAGAGGTCGTATGCCTGATCGGCCCCTCCGGTTCAGGCAAGTCGACCTTGCTCAGATGTATCAATCATTTGGAGAAGATCGATTCCGGGGCGCTCTATGTCGATGGCGACCTGGTGGGATACTGCCGCAGGGGAGATCGACTTTATGAACTTAAGGAAAGGGAAATCTCCGTCAGGCGATCCAATATCGGCATGGTCTTCCAGCGTTTCAATCTGTTCGCCCATATGACTGCGCTGCAGAATGTGATCGAGGCCCCCATCCTGGTTCAAAAGCGCCCACGGAAGGAGGTTGTCGGCGAGGCGATCGCACTCCTCCAACGGGTCGGGCTGGGCAGCAGGCTCGATGCCTATCCGGATCAGCTTTCCGGCGGCCAGCAGCAGCGGGTGGCAATCGCGCGCGCTTTGGCGATGAAGCCCAAGCTCATGCTTTTCGATGAGCCGACGAGTGCACTGGATCCCGAACTCGTCGGCGAGGTGCTCGACGTCATGCGCTCGCTCGCCGCCGACGGCATGACGATGATCGTTGTCACTCACGAAATGCGCTTTGCCGAAGATGTGGCGGACAAGGTCGTATTCATGGACGGCGGGATGGTCATTGAAGAAGGGCCACCAAAGCTGATTTTCGGCAGCCCCCGTCATGAGCGGACACGCGCGTTTCTTTCGCGCATCATCTGAACCTGGCATACGCCAATCCATGGACGCGGACGGCGATTTTTGGCGCCGCCTTCCCGCTTCCGTCGATGGTGACGGCCGCACGAACCTGGAAGGGGCGCATGCCAAAGGTTCGGGAACGCTACGCCGCTTCGACTAGGCCGCCGCCATGGAAGGCAAGCGCCGCCTTGGCCGGCCATGCTGGCCGGCGTGCCCTTCGGCATCCAGTAGCGCCGGGTCCTTTCACTTGAAGGCCATCGCGTGGTCATTGACTGCTCGTTTTTCAGGCATCCTTCGAAATGGCTCAGTCGTTTGCGCAGATGATGGACTTCGCGCAGATGTAGCCCCACGTCAGGTTGGGCCCCAATGTGGTGCCGGCTCCCACCGCCCACGTGCCGAACGGATTAGCCATCGCCACGCCCACGCAATAGAGACCTTCGACCACTCTCCCGTCCGCTCTGAGCACGCGACCGCCGGCGTCGGTTCGAGGTCCGCCCTTGGTTGAGACGATGGTACGGTTGAATGGAATTGCGATGAAGGGAGCCTTTTGGATCGGTGACAGGCGGCTTTTCCCGGGACCCTTCTTCGCCTGGCCCGATGCCATACCCTCACGATGAAATTGTCCATCCACGCCGGACGCACAGGACGCGTTGAAACGCTCGATCGTCCGCGCGAATTCATCGGCGGGCAGTTTGGTTGCTTCGGCAAGCGCCGAGAATGTTTGCGCCTTCTTGGTCCAACCCGGATTGCGCGCTGCAAAGTGCCGCAGGATGGGCGAGTTCTCAAGGAACGCTTGATCGCTGACAAGCCATGCCGGCAGATGAACCGGCTGACCAGTGGAAGGATCGCGTTCATCTATGACTTCCCCCAGGTTGAAGCGGTATTCGTTGACGAAACGTCGGCCATGCCGGTTGACAACAATCGCGTTGGGTTCCTGGTGAAAAAAAGAGCTGACGCCAAAGGGTCGACGTGACCCACTCAGCGGGAAGCCTCCAGTGATGTTCGCTTGATCCATGTGAGCAAGTTCTGCACCGGCCGCAACCGCGATACGAACAGCGTCCCCATCATTTCCCGGCGGACTTGCGATGAAATCGCAGTGCCCGGGAAAATGCTTTTCCCGCAATTCGTTATTCCATTCAAATCCACCGGTAGCCAGGACGACTCCCTTGCGAGCCAGGATGCTCCGTTTCGCGCCCGCCGCCTCGACCACCAGCCCCTTCACGCGTCCCTTTTCAACGATCGGGGCGACCGCGCGGGCTTCGAGCGCTATCCGGCAGCCATGGTGCAGGCAACCTTTGAGCAGCCCCGTGACGAGGGCGGTTCCCATCCCTCTGGCGCCGGTTAGCAATCGCCAGAACAATTGCGGCCACCTTCTGAAGGCGGCTTCGACCGGATGATGGAATGGGTCGAGTTCAAGCATCTCCTGGAAAGTGAATACATGCGGGAGACTTGGGGGCCTCAGAATCCGGGCATAGGGCCCGGCTAGCTTCCGTCTTAGCACCCCGGGCGACAGCATCCGCCCGACATTCACGGCTCCTGCTTTTTCGAGATGAGGATCGCCCTCCGTCATCAGCGAGAAGCGTAGCGGGGTCTCCCTTTCGAGGAAGGCCAGCATGTTCGGGGCCTCATCGACGAAGCTGCGCCAGAGCGCGTCTTCGGTCTCCCTCCAACCGTCGGGAGCCACAGCCCGGATATAGGTCAGGGCGCGCTCCCGGTCGTCCGACAGGCCAGCGGCGGCAGCGTGGTGGTTCGCCGGAATCCAGACGGCCGCTCCGGACATCGCCGTGGTCCCGCCGACGAGACCGGTCCGTTCAAGAATGATGGTGGATAGACCTGCGGCGGAAGTGCGAAGTGCCGCTGCCAGGCCGGCCGAGCCAGATCCCGCGACCAATACGTCGCACGTTTCATCAGGCTCTGCCATCGGCCTGACCCTTAGACCGCGTCTGCCGCTAGGAGCAGCAACGCCGCCACAAGCGAGAAATTGACCAGGATCATGTAAAAGTGTCGGTCGCGTTCCGGCCCGCTATACATAAACATGTTGTGGTAAAGCGGGGTCGCCACCACAAGGAAGGCGATCAGCACAACGACCGCCGGCAATACCCAGTATCCGGCGATCAGCGCCAGGCCCGCCACTGCCTGAGTCGCAAACCCGGCAGCCATTATCGGCGCCGGCAAAAGCCAGCCATAGCTGGTTTTCACCACCGTGACCCGCTGCTTGAAATGCAGAAAGTGCCGCGCGCCGGCGATCAGGAAAAAACCGCCAATGATTACCCGGCCAATCGCCTCAAGAATCGACACTCTCTCGCTCCATGTGCATATGATATTTTTTCTTCTATGCTATAATATCAGTTTTATCAAGCCCAATGCCTGAATCCCCTGATTGATCCGGCCTCTTCTTCGCCGCTTGGCGGTATCCCATCCCATGGGCACGGAGGCCGAGACGGTTCCCTGGACGCCACCCGAGAAGCTCAAGCCCTTGCAAGGATGGGCAAAAACAGCAGAATTGGCAATATGCGCGCCGTAAAGCGGACCGAGTGGGCAGCGCAGATCAAAAATATCATTATTGACGTTTATTGATATGGAAATTGGCTGCTGAAACGTATAGCACTGTCCCAGTTTGATTAACTGCGGAGGATGAGATGAAGTTCAACCACAGCATGGTGCGAGTGCGCGATCTGGATGCTGCTTTGGACTTTTACGTGCACAAGCTCGGGCTTGTCGAAGTGAAGCGCACGGAAAATGAAAAAGGCCGCTACACCTTGGTCTTCCTCTGTGCTCCCAACGATATCGAGATTCTCGGAGGCAGCGCGCCGCAGATCGAGCTCACCTACAATTGGGATATCGAGGACTATGGATCGGCCCGGAATTTCGGGCACCTGGGCCTCGAAGTGGACGACATCTACGCAGTCTGCGAGCGGCTGGTGAAGGGCGGCGTTACGCTGAGCCGACCACCGCGAGATGGTCGCATGGCGTTTGTCCGATCGCCCGACCTCATTTCAATCGAACTGATGCAGCGAGGTACACCGTTGCCGCCGGGGGAGCCTTGGGCCTCAATGCCCAATGCCGGTGCTTGGTGAACCGATCGAGTAAAGGCAACTATGCGCAACCCGGCTGGGCCGATCTGACTTTGGATGCCCTGTCGGGCCGCGCAAGTGCCATGTCCCTTTTCTGTGATGCGCAGGAATACCGGGCCTACCCTACCCATCGGCAGCATCACTTAACTTGAGGCTGGAACTTTCATGCGCAATCGAATCTTTTCCGGGGCCTCGTCCGAAGCCATAGCCGGTTACGCCAAAGCCGTCATCGATGGTAGGATCATCTACGTTTCGGGCACTACTGGACGCGATCCAGTCACAAACGAGTTTCCCGAGGATCCAGCCCAGCAGGCACGAAATGCCCTGTCGTCGATCAACGATACCCTTCGCCAGGCGGGATCGAGCTTGGCCGATGCTGTGGTTAGCCGCGTCTTCGTTACGGACGCCGAGGCGGCATCGGCCGTCGTACCGGTTCTTGGTGAGGTCTTCGGCGACATCAGACCAACAAGCACCTTTCTCATCTGCCAGATTCCTGCTTCCGGTGCCCGGGTCGAGATTGAGATCACCGCGTCCAGATCCGACTCGGTAATCCTGGGGTGAACGGACAATCCCGGAGTTGGACCGCTCTGCTTCCGGGCTGTATGGCTCCCCCTCCTCGCGGCCGCCTTTTTAGTCTTTCCCGGCCGGCCTGCGGATTGGCAGTTGCGCACCTTGAAGCGGCTGAAGCGCCTGCCATCAAGATCGAGACCAAGATCCGGTTAAGCGCGAGTCCGCGACGAGTTGCGGCAAGACGGTCCCTACTGCGAGATAACCTATTCCGCAGTATTCATCCTGCCTTCGGCGAGGTCCAACTTTTTGCGAAGCGCATTGGTGACAAGGCCGAAATGTCAACGGGCGATCGCCGGCCCGCGGCGAGGTCCGAGAGAACCTTTCCGGCCATCGGACCCGGGCCAAAGCCATGACCGCTGAACCCTGTTCCGACAAGCATGCCCGATATGCCTTCAATTGGGCCCAGAACCGGAATGACATCCGGCATTGTGTCGATGATCCCCGCCCAAAAGGTCTCGATCTCCAGAGAGGCCAATGTCGGCAAGAGCCGAGAAAACTCACGACTCGACTGCTCCACGCGAAAGAGTTCCGGACGCGGGTTGTCGCGGCTGGGCGGAAAGTCGGCGACCGGCAAGTGTGTCCGCAACGGAAAAAACCGCTTGATCGGCGCAAGATAATCTATGCGTGCCGCATCGGGATTGGACTTTCGTGTGGCCTCGTACCATCGCATATGCCGCCAGGAATCCAGCCGCAGGTCGTATTCACCTCCGGCGACGGATATCAAATAGGCCCCGTTCAGATCCTGCCGGATGCCGGTATGTTGACCCGAGACGCAGGCCGCTATGCGCGATTCGGGCCTCGCCACCGTTCTTGCGACCGTCGCCCGGACGAACTCCTGAGGCAGATCCAGTCCTGCCTTCCTCAACAGGGCGGCACTCCCGGCTCCCGCGGCGACGATTACCGTGCCCGCGCGGTAAAGCCGACCGCGGATCCGGACACCGGAGATTTTCCCGGCGCCGGTTTCTATGCGAGTGACCGACTCACCGAAAGCGAATGCCGCTCCGGCTCCGAGCGCCGCATCAAAAAAAGCCCGGGTCGCTCGGGCAGGCTCGGCCTTCCCGTCACTGGGCGTGTACATCGCTCCGACCACGCCGCAATCAGTTGCCAGTTGAGGTACCAGCGCGTGGGTTTCCGTTGCCGACAGCATCCGCGTGTCGAGGCCAAACTCTTCGGCCGCCCGCTTTTGCCAGGCACGCCGGGAAACAAGATCAGCCTCGCTGAACGCCAGAGACAGGTTCCCGCCTTGCTGCCATCCCACCCGGCGCCCCAGTTCCGCTTCGATTTCTTTCCACATCGACAGGGCGCCGATCATCAGTGGAAGCTCTCGAAAGTCGCGATTCTGCTGACGGACAAAGCCGAGGTTGCGGCCAGATTGCGCTGATCCCGGTGCGTCTCGCTCCACTAGCAGGACACGCATTCCATTCTTGGCGGCATAATATGCCGCGGAGCATCCGACAACGCCCCCGCCGATAACGATCACGTCCCAGTCGCGTTTGGATATCGATTCCATCATGCCGCCGCGTTGCCGTGTTCCGCAGAGAAAGTCTTATCGCTCCACGCGGGATCATCGAGAACCTTGGCAGGCTTTGCCGCGCGAAGACGTCCCGTCTATCAACAATGACTGGCCGCTCACCGCCAAGCCGTGACCATGATTTCCACGTTAAGAGCAGGATCAGCCAACCGCGACTCCACGCAGGCGCGAACGGGCTTGCCGACATCGGCGACCCATTCTTCCCAAACCGTATTGAATTCGTTGAACGTAGCGCTGTCCGTCAACCAAATCTGCGCGCTGACGAGATTCGCTTTGCTGCTGCCTGCTTCAGCGAGATGATGGTCGATCCTCTGGAGGACCTCTTTTGTCTGCGCGGCCACGGTAGCGCCGCGCGTCTCCACCGCGGTAAGGCCAGCCAGAAAAACGAAGCCACCCGCCTCCACGGCAAGACTCATGCGATTGTTCTCGCTATGTCGAACGATCCCGCTGCTCATTCCAATCCTTCCCGCACCAAGAGATTTATATATTACATTGGAAACTATATGATAGGATAAGTGACGCATAGCCTTTGTCAAGCGGTTAGGATTCGCGGCTTAACAGACCGTCGTTTCCCAACTGGTCTCAGATTTCGCCAATTTCCCGCGAATTGCCGCCGATTCCAGACTCGCTATGATCAAAGCGAACCAAATGACGCTGGACAATCCAGCCGAAATCGTCGTATCAATTGACCTAACATATGATATTACAATGGGGCTGGAATGGCGAACGAACTTCAAAACTCGCAACCCCTCTACGGGCAGATCAAGTCGGCCATTGAAAAGCGCATACGCGGCGACGAATGGCCTGCCGATTTCCGCGTGCCTTCCGAGGAACTGCTCGCCGAGGAATTCGGCGCCTCTTCCCTGACAGTGCGCCGGGCCCTGCGGGAACTTCAGTCAGAAGGCATGCTGGTTCGAATCCAGGGTCGCGGCACTTTCGTCGTCGGCCCCCGGATGCAGTGCGCCATATTCGATCTGCCCGACGTCTCGGAGGAAATCGCCCTCAGTGGCGGCGTGCATACCAGCGAAGTGCTCTTTCTGGGCTTTGTGCCCCCCGAAAGTCCGTTCGCCGGCATGCTGCCCCTGCCCTATGAAGGGCCGGTCTGCCACTCACGCCTGCTTCACAAGGAAGATGGAACGCCCATCCAGATCGAGGATCGCTTCGTCAACCCGGCGGAGGCCCCCGGCTATCTGAAGCAGGACTTCACCCGCATTACGCCTCACGCCTACCTCCTGCGGGAAACCGAAGTCACCTATGTCGACAATACGATCCGGGCCATCCGGGCCGACGAAGAAAGCAGGCGGGCCCTTGAAATCGACGGCAACCAGCCTTGCCTTCTGCTCGATCGCCGCACATGGCGCGAAGGCGTGCCCGTCACCCGCAGCCGCTTCCTCTATCCGGGCGACCGTTACCGGTTGCGCAGTTCACATGAAGCCACACCGAGCCGCGGCGGCACTATGCAACAGCGAAGTGCCCCGGCATCCAGGAGAATCCGATGAGAGACTACATTGCCCGCTTGCGTGAACGCGGCGACCTGCTTGTTGTAGACAAGGAGATCGATCCGTTCCACGAACTGGCGGCTGTCACCCATGTGGCCCAGAAGCGCTGGGGCAAGCCGATCCTTTTCAACAACGTCAAGGGCACACGCTTTCCGGTCGTTACCAACGTCTATGGCTCGCGGGAGCGCCTGGCGGAGGTGATCGGCATCGATTCCACCGATTTCTGTCGTCAGTGGAGCAATCTTGCCAATCTCGGCTCGACAAGCGTTGACGAACCCTTCGTCAGCGTCGAGGACCCGGAACTGACCGAATGCAAGCTGTCTGAACTGCCACTCATCACCTACTCCGATCGCGATGCCGCGCCCTATTTCACCTCGGCCATGTTCATTGCCAAGGATCCCGAAACGGGGGTCGGCAATCTGTCCTATCACCGTTCGATGTATGTGAGCGACAGCGAGTTGCGCTGCCGCCTGGCGCCGCGCCATCACCTCACCATCTATCATGAAAAGGCCGAGAAGATGGGCAAGCCGCTGGAGGCGGCGATGCTGATCGGCGCACCGGCGACATCCTTCCTCACCGCCGCGGCTCCGCTGCCCTATGACGTGGACGAGCTTGAGGTCGCGGCGCGGCTGAAGGGCAGCCCCATCGCCATGCGCAAGTGCAAGTATATCGACCTCGAGGTTCCAGCCGACACCGAGATCGTCATCGAGGGCCGCTTCCTGCCAAACGAACGCCGGCCTGAGGGCCCGTTCGGCGAATTCATGGGTTACTACGTCCCTGAAGGCCCAAATGCGGTGTTCGAGGTTTTGGGGGTCACCGTGCGGCGCGACGCCATGTTCCACAGCATACTGTGCGGTTCGGCCGAGGAGGTGCTGACGCTGGAACTGTCGGTGTCCGCCAACATCTTCCAGCGGTTGAGCGCGGCGCTACCCGGCATTCTCGACGTCACCTGCCAGCCCTTTGTCAATCATGCCGTGATCAAGGTCGACCAGCAGTTCGAGGGGCACGCCCGCCAGGTGATGCTCGCCACCATCGGCGCCGAGCCGATCTGGGCCAAGGTGGTCACCGTCGTCGATGAGGATGTGGACATCTACAGCATGGACGACGTGATGTGGGCGACCCTGACCCGTTGCCGTCCCGACAAGGACATGATCATCATTCCCGATACGCCTTCCTTCTATCGCGACGAAGCCAAGGATCATTGGGGGCGCCTGCTCGTCGACGCCACCAAGCCGTTCCACCGCAAGGCCGAATTCGAACGCAAGAAGATCCGCCTTGCCGACAAGGTCGACCTTGCGGACTGGTTCGAAAACGCGTGAGCGGATCGGCTTCACTCTGGCAGGGCGGCGGGGGCGGGCCACAGCCTCCGCGCATCATCGTCGGCATCAGCGGCGCCTCCGGCGCCGTCTATGGCGTCAGGGCGCTCGACCAGCTCAGGGCCGCTGGCATCGAGACCCATCTGATAGTGACGCGGTCGGCGCATCTGACGCTTTCCCAGGAACTCGGCATGCGTCCTGCGGAGATCGCCGAACGGGCCAGCGTCTTCCACAATGTTCAAAACATCGGCGCCTCGATTTCCAGCGGATCCTTCCGGACGCTCGGCATGCTGATCGCACCTTGCTCCGTCAGGACGATGTCCGAGATCGCCTCCGGCGTCACCTCTAGCCTCATGAGCCGCGCCGCGGACGTCGTGTTGAAGGAACGCCGCAAGCTCGTTCTGATGCTTCGCGAGACTCCGCTGCATCTCGGGCACCTTCGGACAATGACCGCGCTCGCCGAAATGGGGGCGATCCTCATGCCGCCTGTGCCTGCTTTCTACGCCAAGCCGCGCTCGCTCGAAGAGATGGTGGACCACAGCGTCGGCCGCGCGCTCGACCTCTTCGGCATCGACAGCGGCAAGGTGGCGCGGTGGGAGGGAATGAGCGTCGACCGCGAAGCCTGTCCGAAGCCCGCCGACGACGCCTCCTGACCCAGCAGAGTCCTTACCAATGCAACCTGTTATTAACGTCCTGCAAACCGCTGATCGCCCGCACAGCCACCGTCCAGTCCACGGCGCGCATGTTGGCATTATCGTGCTCGACACGGGGTTCGAGCGCCTTCCCGGCGATGTCGCCAATGCCCTGACTTGGCGTTTTCCGGTACAGTATCATGTTGTCACCGGAGTACGCCCACAGGATGTGATCGAAGGCGCTCCCGAAAAGGTCTTGCCGGCTTTTTACGATGCGATAGACCGGTTGACCCAACTGGGCGTGGACGGCATCGCCACCAGTTGCGGGTTCCTGGCGGTGGTGCATCCGCAATTGCGCGCCTACAGCCGGGTGCCGGTAGCCTCATCCAGTCTGATGCAAATCCCGCTCGTGCTGCAGACGTTGCCGGCGGACAAGACTGTCGGCGTCATCGTTTCGGACCGCAAGGCCATTACAGACAAGCATTTCACAAATATCGGGGCTCCTGTCGGCCTTCCGCTCGGCGAACTCGCCTTTGACGGGCCGATCCGCGCCAATATGCGCAACAACGCCTCCCGGGTCTCCTACGCGGCACAGGAACGCGACGCTCTGGAGACCGTGGAGCGCATGCTCGCCGAAACGCCGTCGATAGGCGCCCTGGTCAGCGAATGCGCCAATCTTCCTCCCTATTCGCAGGCAATCGAGAAGGCCTTTGGCGTACCTGTCTACGATGTCGTGTCGCTGGTCGAGTGGCTTCACGCAGGCTTGAGGCCTCGCGGTTTCCACCCGGAAACCTCGTGAAGTGCAGTAGCGATGGAGGTGTTCGACCTGATCGTCGTGGGGGGCGGCCTCGTCGGGGCGGCCCTTGCATGGGGCGCGCAGACTGCCGGAGCCAACGTCGTCCTGCTCGACGAAGGCGACCAGGCCCATCGCGCCGCTCGTGGCAACTTCGGCCTTGTCTGGCTCCAGGGAAAGGGCGTCGGCACCCCACACTATATGCAATGGTCACTGCACGCAGGCCGAATGTGGCCGGGATTTGCCGCAAAGTTGAGCAACGCCGTTTCCTTCGACATCGGGTGGCGGCAACCTGGAGGGCTGCAATTCTGCTTTAGCGAGGCGGAACTAGACAAGCGCCGCGATGTCATCGCCCGCACACGGGCCGATGGCGGCGACATCGACATATCCATCCTCGACCGCGCCGACTTGCGGGCTATGCTGCCCGGTATCGGTGATGACGTGGTTGGCGCTTCGTTTTCCTCGCTCGATGGCCACGTCAATCCTCTGTATCTGCTACGCGCGCTGCAGGGAGGGCTGCAGGACGCCGGCGGCAGCTACCGCCCCGGGTTCCGGGTCGAGAACATCGCCACGGAAAAGGACGGGTTCAAGGCAGTCAGCCGCACTGGCTGCGTTACCGGCAGGCGGATCGCCCTGGCCGCTGGTCTGGGCGCGGCCAACCTCGCCGGGCATGTGGGGCTTTCAATGCCGGTGAAGCCCGAGCGGGGACAGATTGTCGTCACCGAACGGATTAAGCCATTCCTGCCCTATGCCACCAACTGCATCCGGCAATCGGTTGAGGGCACGGTCCTGCTTGGCAGCAGCCATGAAGGTCGAGGTTTCGACGACGGAACAGACGTGATTACCGCGGCCGCGCTTTGCAGGACGGCAGCCCGCGTTTTTCCCGCGCTGGCTGAGGCCACGGTGGTGCGCAGTTGGGGTTCGTTGCGCGTCATGACGCCTGACGGCCTCCCCATTTACGAGGAATCCGCTCGTTTTCCGGGCGCCTTTGCGGTCACCTGCCACAGCGGCGTCACCCTCGCCAGCGTGCATGCGCTGGAAATCGGTCCGGCGCTGGCGAAAGGCCGGCTACCGCAACATCTTTCGAGCTTCACAGGCGGCAGGTTCGATGTTCACCAGAGTTGAGTGTAGTTCCGCACTGCCTCCGGGCGCCAACGTCCTCGACTTTGAGGGCTCCCAGGTTCCCTTCCAGTCTGGCGACAGTGTCGCTGCGGCGCTGCTGGCGGCCGGAGTTTCACTATTGAGAGGAAGCCCTGTCGACGAAAGCCCGCGCGCACCCTATTGCATGATGGGCGTGTGCTTTGAGTGCCTGGTCGAAATCGACGGCAAGCAGAATCAGCAATCCTGCCTGACAAGGGCCCGCCCCGGGATGATCATCAGGCGCCAGCACGGTGCGAGGACGCTCGGATGAACGGCCTTTGGGACGCTATCGTGATCGGAGCCGGACCTGCCGGAATGACGGCTGCCGCAACACTGTCCGAAGGCGGTGCCCGCACACTCGTCATCGACGAACAACCCGCGCCCGGCGGACAGATCTACCGCGCCGTCGAACGCAACACGGACAGTGCGAGACTTTCCGCAGTGCTCGGCTCCGACTATGCGGACGGCGCTGCGCTGACGGCCAGGATGCGCGCCAGCGCCGCGGAGTTGCGTTTCAACACGAGCGCCTGGCGCATCGATGCCGACGGCACGGTCTGGACGAAGGCCGACGGCAAGGTCGAGCAGTTGCAGGCAAAGGCCCTCGTCATTGCCTCGGGCGCGATGGAGCGGCCGGTTCCGGTGCCTGGCTGGACGCTGCCCGGCGTCCTGACGGTCGGCGCCTTGCAGATCATGCTCAAGGATGCGGGGCTTCGCCCTTCCGGGCGCCTCGTGCTGGCCGGCTGCGGTCCTCTCGTCTACCTGTTCGCGGCCCAGTGCCTTGAAGCCGGCGTTTCCGACCTCGTGCTTCTCGACACCGCCAAGCGGACCAATCTCATACCCGCACTGCGGCATTTGCCGAAAGCCGTTTGCGGCCACGGTTTGGGTTACCTTTGGAAAGGCCTGGGATTGATGGCCGCGTTGCACCGACGCGGCGTGAAAATCTATCGCGGCGTTTCCAAGCTGCGCATCGAGGGCGCCGAGCGCGCTGTCGCCGCCAGCTTCCGGACCCGAACGGGCACCATACGCATCGACCTCGATCTGGTTGCCCTGCACGAGGGCGTGATACCGAGCCAGCAGATAGCCCGATCCATCGGCTGTGCCCATCGATGGGATGAAGAGCAACAGTGCTTCCTCCCGATCCTCGACCCGATGCGGGAAACCTCCATTTCGGGCGTCTTCATCGCCGGCGACGGCGGCGGCATCGTGGGCGCGATGGCAAGCGCCCATACCGGCGCGTTGTGCGCGCTTGCGATCCTCAAGGGTCTCGATAAGATTTCCGATACCGAATTGGAAAGCCGAAAGGCCGTCGCGCAGCAGGCCCTTGACGCCCACCTGACGATCAGGCCTTTCCTCGACCGGCTCTATCGTCCGCGCAATGAAGTGCTCGTTCCGGCGGACGACGTGGTCGTATGTCGTTGCGAGGCTATTCGTGCCGGAGCCATTCGCGACATCGTCCGGCGGGGCTGTCTCGGCCCGAACCAGGCCAAGGCGTTCCTGCGTTGCGGCATGGGTCCTTGCCAGGGCCGTATGTGTGGTCCGACGGTCAGCGCCATCGTCGCGCACGAAACCGGCCAGACTCCCGACGCAACGGGATATTACCGTATCCGCCCCCCCCTGAAACCAGTCTCGATCGGCGAACTGGCCACCCAATACGAGGAGGATTGACTTGAACGAACAGTCCTCTCCCGCAGACGCCGCATGGGCATTCCTGATTGACTTCTATGGGCGCGAGGGCGTTTCCGAAGCCTGCCTCGTCCTGCAGGACGAGGCAGGTCTGGACGTGGTGGAAATGCTGATGCTCATCTATGCCGACATAGCTTTGGGCAAGTCCCTTTCAAGCGATGAGATCGCAGCGCTGCGGGCCGCAATGTCAAGCTGGCGTGAAGACGTAGTGCTTCCGCTGCGCGCGCTTCGCCGAACATTGAAGTCGCCACGCGAGGATATCGCCGACAATGCGAAAGAACAGCTGCGCGCCCAGATCAAAAAAGCCGAGTTGACGGCGGAGCGGCTGCAGATCGATTTCGCCGCAAATTGGCTGGAGAATGCGACCGGTGGCGGCCCACCGCCGGTAGCGACCCTGTCGAGGCTGATTGCCGAACGCAGCCACAACGGCATGGTCGAAAAAGCACTGGCGCACATCATAGCGGTGGCGCAGACCGGCCAAGACGCCCCTACACGAGCAGCAGCCGCTCCCTAGACGCCGCGAGCACGCGGTGCCGGGCGTGTGAACTTAGCGCATCGCCCGAGGGCGTTTTGGACGTGATTACGGGCGTGTGGTTGCAGGAGGTTGAATTCCGATGACCATTCCGGCCGACCCGCTCGATCCCGGTGGCATCCGTGGCTTCGGTCGCCGGATGCGGGCCGGCGAGACGACGGCCGTTGCCGCGACTGAGGCCTACTTGGCGCGGATCGCCGCCTACGATCGCCAGCTGCAAACCTATGAACACGTGGCGGCATCAGCCGCGTTGCGAGCCGCCAAACTCGTCGACGAGGCACTCGCCGGCGGCGTTGATTTCGGCCCCTTGATGGGTGTTCCCATCGCGATCAAGGACATCATCGCCGTTGAAGGAATGCCGACAACGGCCGGCTCGGATGTCGATGTCTCGGACCTGATCGGCGGCCCGGGCGGTTTCATGCGCAGCCTTGCCGCCGCCGGCTGCGTCATTATTGGCAAGACCAAGGCCGTCGAGTTCGCGATGAGCGGCACAGGTACCAATTATCGGCGGGGTACACCGCGCAATCCATGGGATGCCGCTGTATTTCGACTGACCGCCGGCTCTTCCAGCGGGTCGGCGGCCGCCGTGGCTGCGGGCCTTTGCGGTTTTGCCATTGGCACCGACACCGGCGGCTCGATCCGCGGCCCGGCTGCGTTCTGCGGCGTGTTCGGTCTGAAGCCGACGGCGAACATCTGGCCGACGGATGGCAGCTTCCCGGTCTCGGCGACGCTCGACACTATCGGCCCGCTAACTCGTTCGGCCGAGGACGCCGCCATCGTTTGGGCCGCTCTTTGCGGCACTCCCGTGCCTCCGGCGGCAACGATCAGAGGAGTAAAGCTCGGCCGACCTCGGGCCCTTTTCGGCGACCTTCTGGACCGTCATGTGGCGGCTCGGCTGGAAGGCGCCTTGTCGACGCTTGCAGCCGCCGGCGTCACGATTGTGGAAATGGACATTCCGGAACTCGCCGAGATCGATCCGCTCTTCCGCACCATCAGCCTAGCCGAAATGGTCACCTCGTTCGGCCGCGAGCGGTTCCACCGCACGAGCGCTTTGATGAACCCAGACATTGCCGCCAGCATCGCCGCCGGGTTCGACATCACGCAGACCTCGTATGCGAGTGCCCGTCGGCGGCAGCAGGAACTTGTCCAGCTCAACACTGCCTGGTTCAACGGAATCGATGCCTGGGTCGGACCGGTGAAATGGAAGCTGCCGCCGGCATTTCCGGGAGATTTTACGTCTCTGTCAGCATCCGCCGCTCTTCTGGACGCCTGCGCCGGCCCTACTCGATCGGCAAATGTCCTCGGCCTCTGCGCGGCGAGCCTGCCGCTCCCCCATGCTCCGTCGACATTGCCTACGGGTTTGCAACTGATCTGTCCTGGCAGAGCAGACGAACTGCTCCTCTCCCTCGCCTGTACGTTCGAATCAGTACTGGGACGCTCGCCCTCCCCCGACCTCTCAGGCTTCGCTCGCTCGTGACCGGCTGTTCTTGCCCGCTTTTTTTGGGCTCGTTCAAAATATCGGGTGGGGACAGTAAATCAGGGTATGATTACCGGGTCTATATGTTGCTCCCGCCAGGTTGTTGCGGTCCAAAAGATCTTTGGCCTTTGACCTGACCCTGCAGGCATCCGAGCCCCCCGGCACAACGCCGTCGGGCTCTTCTTCTCGGGCGGCAGCGCAAAGTCCGCTCGGCGTGCACACCATATGTGTCTCAGCTCGGCCCTTTTTTACTTTGCGTTGGATTCAAGGTGAAATTAGGGGACGCAAGCGAGAGGTCGGCTTTCGGCATCAAGCGGGCTAAGCAGTCATTCAACTCCTGGCCTCAAGCAGCTCATGCACGCTCCACTTGACGGTGCGTGCCGCCCCAGCCGATGTCGGGTTTATCTATGTCGACGGCGAGACATGCCTTTGACCACGCTTATTGGGGGCGCCGACTGGCGAGCCGCTTCGCCATCATTAGCGATGGAACGGAAAAGAAACCATTCTGCATAAGACTGCTGCTTTTCGACGCACCTTTTCGAAACGTCGGAACGAGCGCTTTTCGCGCAGGCCTCGATGCCCCCATAGGTGAACCGGTTCCATGACGAGTCTGACAATACGCCACCGCATCCTCGTCAGTTTCGCTGCCGTTCTGGTGGTTATGTCCGTGATCGCCGTTATCGCGTACGCCTGGTTTCTTCAGGCGGAGCGGGAGGCAACTGAGGTCGAGAAGGGCATCCTTCCAGACCTCTATCACAGCACCGAGATCATGATGGGGCAGATGAAGGCACATAGCCTGCTTCAGGAATATGCCCTCCAGGACAACCCGTCGGATAAAAGCACGCTTGAAAGCACGATCGCGACCAATCGCGACCAAGTGCGGCGGTTGATGGACGAGTATGAAGCAACGATCGTCTCCGACATCGACAAGCAGAATTACGCAGTCGTCAAAGAACTCGCCAACCAATTTCGGCTGGCGGAAACTGCTGTGCTGGACACGAGCCGAGCTGCCTTGTCGAAAGGTGAAACTCCCAATGAAAGCCCGGTCATCAAGAACACGGTAGAGCCGATCTTTGTGAAATTGCAGTCCGCTCTGCAAGCCATGCTCGAGGATCACAGAGGCGAGGCAAACAGCGCGACGCAGCGAATCAGCTCAATCGTTAGCACGGCGGAAGTCGGTTTGAGCGTGGGCTTGTTGATAGCCCTCGGACTAGCCCTTCTTTTGGGTTACCAGCTGTTCCGCGCTATCACAGCTCCGCTCACACGTTTGGTCGACGCAGTTCAAATGATACGGCAAGGCGACTTCAGCGAACGCCTCGATCTGAGGCGCCGGGACGAATTCAGCGTGCTTGCCGACGGCTTCAACGCAATGGCAGACGATCTCACAACTCTCATTGGTCAGGTACAAAGGTCCAGCATACAGGTCGGCACGTCGATAACTGAGATTGCTGCAACCTCCAAGCAGCAGCAGGCAACAGCGACTGAAATCGCCGCGACCACAACTGAGATCCGCGCGACAGCCAAGGAAATTTCCGCCACTTCAAACGAGCTGGTTCGCACGATGAACGAGGTCTCGACAGTTGCCGAGCAAACGGCGGCCGTCGCCGGCGGAGGGCAAGAGGGGCTGACCCGTATGGAAGGAACCATGCAGCAGGTCATGGACGCGGCGGGTGCGATCAATTCCAAACTCGCGATCCTGAGCGAGAAAGCTGGCAGCATCAATCAGGTGGTGACGACCATCACCAAAGTGGCCGATCAGACGAACCTGTTGTCGCTCAACGCTTCCATCGAGGCTGAGAAGGCCGGGCAATATGGCCGGGGCTTTGCAGTGGTGGCGACAGAGATCCGAAGGCTTGCGGACCAGACGGCCGTCTCCACTTACGATATCGAGCAGATGGTCAAAGACATCCAGTCGGCAGTCGCTGCCGGTGTGATGGGCATGGACAAGTTTTCCGAGCAGGTCCGCCGGGGCATGCACGAAATCCAGCAGGTCGGCGGGCAACTCTTCGACATCATCCAGCAGGTCCAGGGGTTGGTGCCACGTTTCGAAGTCGCCAATGAAGGCATGCAAGCACAAGCGATCGGCGCGGGACAGATAAGCGACACGCTAACCCAGCTAAGCGAGGCAGCTCAGCAAACAGTCGAGTCCCTTCAGCAATCGACGCTCGCGATCGACGAGCTCAATCAAGTCTCAGGTAGCATGCGAAGCAGCATTTCAAGGTTCAAGCTGAGAGCATAGCGGGCCGGCAGTAGGAGGTGATAATGCTATTCCTCGCCTTCAGTATGGGTTCGGATCGCTACTTGATCGATGTCCACCAAATTGAAGAGGTGCTGCCCTATATCGATGTCAAAGTTCTGCCGGGTGCGCCAACCGGTGTGGTCGGTCTGGTCAGTTATAACGGAATACCCATCCCTCTCATCGATGTTACTCTTCTTGCGCTTGGCCGGCCATCGGAGCGCCTATTGAGCACCCGGATCGTTGTTACGCGCTACCCGGCGCGAGATGGCGAGCAACGCCTGCTTGGGTTGGTCGCGGAACGGGTGACGGATACGGTCGAGCGAGACCCTGCCGACTTCGCGCCGTTCGGCCTCGAGCCAGAAACGCCGTCTTATCTTGGTCCGGTGGCTTCGGATGGCACGGAGATCATTCAGTGGGTCAAAGCGGAAGCGCTGCTTTCGGAAGAGATTCGTACCGCATTGCTCCGCCAGGCCGCGATGAGTGTTTAATGACCGGCGCAATAGAAAAGCTCCTGATGGAAACCATTGGACTGGACAGTGCCAGCGTTGGCCCGACAGTGGTCCGTCAGGCGGTCAGAGACCGGATGGCAGCGTGCCGGATTGCCAATCCTCAGGCCTATAGGGAACACTTGACCGGTTCCCCGCAGGAGCTGCAGGAGCTGATCAATGCGGTGGTGATCCCGGAGACTTGGTTCTTTCGCGACCGAGAAGCGTTCACGATGTTGGCGCGGCATGCGCGCGTGCACAAGCGTGCTCAGCCGACAAAAGTCTTGAGCCTGCCATGTTCAACCGGTGAAGAGGCCTATTCGGTCGCAATGGCCATGTTCGATGCCGGCTTTGAAGCGCACGAGTTCAACATCGATGCGGTGGACGTCAGTACCCGCAATATCGCGTTGGCTGAACGTGCCGTCTACGGGCGCAATTCCTTTCGCGGCAGCTATCTCGAATTCAGGGACCGCTATTTCGAAGCGGTCGAGGGTGGGTTGCGGCCCAGTGCTGCGGTGCTGAAACAGGTTCGCTTCAGGGTCGGCAACCTATTCGGTACTCGCGCAATTTTTGGGCAAGAGGTCTATGACATCCTACTCTGTCGGAATTTGCTGATCTATTTCAATCGCGAACTGCAGGATCGCGCATTGACCCGCCTGAAAGATCTCTTGGCCACGGACGGACTTCTTCTGGTCGGTCCCGCGGAAGCAGCACTTCCAAGGCTGCATGGCTTTATTTCCGCTGAATGGCCCTTGGCCTTTGCCTTCCTGGAATCGGAGCCCATCAAGGCCGCGGCGCCGACAACTGCTATCCCGGTGCGGACATCAACCCCGAAGCTCAACAAGAGCAAGCCCGTTCTTCCGCCACGACTGACCGTCGGCAAGGAAAACAGTGCGCCGGCCCTGGCCAAGCCCGTTGATCAGGTCTCGGAAAGCCTAGTCGCGGTTGAACGGATCGCCAATGCGGGTCGGGTAAAGGAGGCACAGGAGGTCGCCCTCGCCCATCTCGAGAAATTCGGTCCTTCCGCGCAAATCTTCTATCTGCTGGGCCTCGTTCAGGATGCGGATGGCGCTGCATCCAAGGCCGCGCAAAGCTATCGCAAGGCACTCTATCTCGCGCCAAATCATCGAGAGGCTCTGGTCCACCTGGCTTTGCTGCTTCGCAAGCAAGGCGACCACAGCGGCGCCGAGGCGCTGGCCGGAAGGCTGGTCCGGGTCCAGAAAAGGAGCGGCACCTGATGCCGGCTTCGACAAGGATCGCTCTGCCAGTGGAGCAGATTGAAATCGACGACTGCTGGCGGCGGATAGGCGTTCGGGGTGACAAGTCCTGTCCCCAACTGGAGCAGCATCTCCACTGCCGGAATTGCCCGACCTATAGGAAGATTGCACGGCGCCTCCTTGATCGTGCGGCGCCCTCGGCATATCGCGGCGAATGGCCTGATGACGCTGGTCGTGCAGCGGTCGTTTCAACGGACGATGAAGCGCTGCAGACGGCCGTTCTCTTCCGGTTGGGGAACGAATGGCTGGCGCTTCCAGCTGGCATTTTTCATGAAGTGGCTGAATCCCGTCCCGTTCATTCCCTTCCACACCGCAGGAATAGTGCAGTGCTCGGCATCGCCAATGTCCGGGGCGAATTGCTGATTTGCCTGTCGCTCGCTGAATTGCTCGGGATCGACGAACCCAAGGAGGAGGAACAAGGCAGACGAGCCAAGATATTTCGCCGCCTCGTCGTGGTGGGCGAGCGGGACAAGCGGGTTGCTTTCACGGTTGATGAGGTCCACGGCTTACATCGCTACCGGGCACGCGACACTCTCGCTGTGCCCGCTACGATCGGCAAGACTCTGTCGGCGGCTACTGTTGCCGTTTTGCCCTGGCGTGAACGGGCTGTTGGCTGTCTCGACCCGGGACAACTGCTCACGATGATGGATCGGAGCATGGCATGACAGATGAGGACTTCAGTCAGGTTTCGATGTTGAGCCTTTTCCAGGCCGAACTGGAGACGCAATCACAGGCTTTGACCTCCGGCCTTCTAGCGCTCGAACGCGATCCTGTCGCCACCGACGCCCTGGAAGAATGCATGCGGGCCGCGCATTCGCTGAAAGGAGCAGCCCGCATTATCGATCTGACGCCCGCCGTCAAAGTTGCAAATGCAATGGAAGATTGCTTGGTCGCCGCGCAACGTGGGCATCTGAGGGTACGCAAGGAGCATATAGATGCGCTTCTGCAAGGCTCTGACCTTCTGAAATTGATCGCATCGGGATCATCGAACGAGAGCGTCAACCCGGAAGTCGAAAGCTTTCTGGCGAAGTTCGAGGAACTGTCCCTCCCCGAGCCCGCACCCCAAGATTCGGCAGCTGATTTCGCAACCCCAGAGCATAGCCGAAAGGAGCCGGCGGCAACCTCGTCAGCGAACCCCCTTGTCGAGCCGAAAGCTCAAGCCCGAGGGAGCATCGGCTCAGATAGAATGGTTCGGGTGACGGCAGAAAGCCTGAACCGATTGCTCGGTTTGGCCGGCGAGTCGCTGATGGAAGCTCGGCGGCTCAGGCCATTCGCTGACGGGCTGCTGCGGCTGAAGCGCCTTCAATCAGACATCGCAAGTGCGTTCGACAATCTCGATGCAGTGCTGCTGCCGGTCGCAAAAGATGCGGCTGTGGTGGAGGCGCTGGTTGAAACGCAGCGAAAGCTTCGGTTGAGCCAAGCCTTCTTGGCGGAGCGTCTCGATGAGTTGGATTCAGTCGATCGGAAAGCCACCGATCTTGCCAACCGATTGTACGAGGAGACGTTGGCGAGCCGGATGCGACCTTTTGAAGACGGGGTGAGACACTACGCAAGAACGGTCCGCGACCTCGGTCGTACACTTGGCAAGCAGGTGCGACTGGAGATCGTAGGCGGCTCGACCGGCATCGACCGCGATATCCTCGAGCAGCTGGATGCCCCCTTGGGGCATCTTCTGCGCAACGCGGTAGACCATGGGCTTGAACCGCCTGATGAGCGCCTCGCAACCGGCAAACCCGAAGAGGGACTCATCAGGCTCGAAGCGAGGCACAATGCCGGACTGCTGCAAATAGCCGTGGTGGACGACGGCAGAGGGATCGAGCTCTCGAAGCTGCGCGAGACTGTCGTCGCCCGGCAGTTTGCAACCAGGGAAAGCGCCGACGCGCTCAGCGAAACGGAATTGCTGGCATTCCTTTTTCTGCCCGGCTTTTCGATGAAAGTTGGCCTGTCCGACGTCTCCGGCCGTGGCGTGGGACTCGACGCAGTGCAGGCGATGACGAAGGAGGTCCGCGGAATCACGAGCGTCTCCTCGGAATTTGGTCGAGGAACCCGGTTTCAACTGCAACTGCCGCTGACGTTGTCAGTCCTGCGCACCTTACTCGTCGAAGTCGATGGGGAGCCCTATGCGTTTCCACTCGCTGCCATCTCCAAGACAATGAAATTGCAGCGGGTGGAGATCAACCTCCTGCAGGGCCGCCCGCATTTTCGCTTGAACGATCGACAGATCGGGTTGGTGACAGCGCGCGAGGTGCTGGATCGAGGAGAGTCTGCGTCCGAAGCAGAGGAACTCTCGGTCGTCGTGGTGGAAACGGGTCGGGGGGACGCCTACGGCGTAATCGTCGACCGTTTTCTCGGGGAACGCGAACTGGTGATCAGACCTCTCGATTCCCGGTTTGCCAAGATCAAGGACATCAGCGCAGCGGCCCTGATGGAGGACGGTTCGCCTGTTCTGATCTTCGACGTCGATGATCTGGTTCGATCGGTGGAAAAGCTTGCGTCGTCCAGCGGATTTCGAGCCCTTCGGCGAGCCGCGGGCGGTCCCGGACCGAGCAGACGCAAGCGCGTGCTGGTGATTGACGATTCACTCACGGTTCGCGAACTCCAGCGCAAGATGCTGGGCAATCACGGTTATGACGTCGAAGTGGCAGTCGACGGTATGGACGGGTGGAATGCCGTCCGATCTGGTCCTTTTGATCTCGTCGTCACTGACATAGACATGCCGCGCATGGATGGTATCGAACTGGTGAGCCTGATCAGAAAGGACGTCCATCTCAGGAACACACCCATCATGATCGTTTCATACAAGGATCGGGAAGAAGACCGCTCGCGCGGGCTTGACGCCGGTGCCGACTATTATCTGACCAAGAGTACCTTTCAGGACGAGGCGCTGATCCATGCCGTCGTGGACATGATCGGCGAGGCGACTGAATGAGATCGAAATTGGCGACCAACGAATGAGAATTGGCGTAGTCAACGACATGCCGATGGCGGTTGAACTTCTGCGCCGGCTGGTCATGTCGACCGGCGAACACCAAGTCGCATGGATTGCGACCAATGGGCGTGAGGCGGTCGAGGTCTGCAGACGTGATCTGCCGGATCTGATACTCATGGATCTAGCGATGCCAGAGATGGACGGGGTGGAAGCGACCCGCAGAATCATGGCGGAAACCCCATGTTCAATCTTGCTGGTGACAGCCAGTATCGAAGCCAACGTCGCCGGCGTCTACGAAGCGATGGGGCATGGCGCGCTCGACGCCGTCGATATTCCCTCAGTAGGCATCGAAGGTGATGCGTCCTCGCAATCCGCACGGCTGTTGACCAACAAGATAGCAACGATCGGCAAGCTGATCGGCGATGCGCCGGGCAAGGCAAGAAGGAGGATGTCCCGTGCGGCTGAGCCGACAGCTCGACGGCTAATTGCAATCGGTGCCTCTGCTGGCGGGCCGGCCGCCGTTGCCGCAGTCCTGAGCGCGTTTCCCGTTGATTTCGCCGCCGCCATCGTGCTCGTACAGCATCTCGATGCCCAATTCGTTCCAGGCCTTGCTGATTGGCTCGGCCAGCATACGCCTCTCCCGATCCGTCCAGCGCGGGAAAACGATAGTCCTCAAGCGGGCACCGTTCTCATTGCCAGTTCCGCGGATCATCTGGTTTTCAAGTCAGCTCAGCAACTTGGCTATACGCCTAGCCCCGAGGACAGCGTTTATCGGCCGTCCGTAGATGTGTTCTTCGAAAGTGCCGCGCAATGGTGGCCTGGCTCGGTGATTGGAGTCCTGCTCACAGGCATGGGCAGGGATGGTGCGCACGGGTTGAGACAGCTCCGCGACAAGGGGCATCTCACAATCGCGCAGGATAGAGCAACCAGCGCCGTCTACGGCATGCCGAAGGCCGCCGCCGATGTCGGCGCGGCTGTTGATATTCTTCCTTTGAGTGCGATCGGCTCACGCATAATCGAAGCCCTTTCAGCGCTCCAGGTGAAAGGGTTCGTCCGATGACGCTAGAACCACAGCTGGTCCCACCACTTGCAGATAACTATTCATCCATGGTTCTGCTCATCGATGACCAGATCATGGTTTGCGAGGCGGTCAGGCGCGCTCTAGCCAGCGAGCCTGATATCTCGTTACACTTCTGCACCGACCCATTGAGAGCGATCACGGTCGCCGACGAGGTAAAGCCAACCGTCATCCTGCAGGATCTCGTCATGCCCGGGGTCGATGGGCTGCATCTGGTGCGAGAATACCGGAAGCATGCTTCGACACGCGCGGTCCCAGTCATTGTGCTGTCGAGCAAGGAAGACCCAGCCACCAAGGGCGAAGCGTTCGGTGCGGGAGCGAACGATTATCTCGTAAAGCTTCCGGATCGTATCGAGCTGATTGCACGCGTTCGATATCACACGCGGGCCTATCTGGATCACGTCCAGCGAGAAGCTGCATACCGAGCGCTAAGGGAAAGCCAGCGACAGCTGATCAGTGCTAATCTCGAGCTTGAACGTCTGACGCGGATCGATGGCCTGACGGGCCTCGGCAACAGGCGCTATTTTGACGAATATCTGGCGTCTGAATGGAAGCGTGCTTTTCGCGCACAATCCCCATTGTCGCTGTTGATGATCGATGCCGACAACTTCAAACGATACAATGATACCTATGGCCATATGGCCGGCGACGAGGTGCTCAAGCAAATCGCCCGCGTAATCCAGAGCGGTTCCGGCCGTTCCACCGATCTCGCTGCGCGGTACGGAGGCGAAGAGTTCGTCATCGTGCTGGTCGACACTTTACTGGAACAATCCAGTGCGATCGCAGAGCAGCTCGTCCAGAGCGTGCGGGAGCTGAACATACCCCACGGCTCGGATCGCGTGACCATCAGCGTTGGCGTCGCAACAGCGGTGCCCACCGAGAACGAAACGCCGAAGGATTTCGTCAATGCCGCCGATCTGGCTCTTTTTCGTGCCAAATCGGAAGGACGAAATCGTGTTGCGCTTCAGATGTCCCGCGCTTGACGAGTGGCTAGGCAAACTGTTGGGCCATGCAAGCCGTATTGCCGGTCGTGAGCTCATGGCGGCAGGATGGTACACTTTCACCAATTGCATGATAGCGGACGTGCTGCGGCCGCCGACCTGTCGGCCTATCCGAATACCGCAGCAGGCTCCAAACATTTGAAAATACGTTGAATGCACCCCGCTCGCCGGCCTTCAAGAAGGTCTATGCCGACCAGCTCGCTCATTCCGCGGTTGGACATCAAAAACTCATCGCCATTGCATTTGGCTGAAGCGGGCGCCGCAGTTCTGCTCTGACAGGAGCGTGGACCGCAAGCAGTTCGTTCCACTCCACCGAGTTTTCTGCTTGAATACCTCTAAAGCCATCCATGGAGGCCCCTTCCATTCTGAATGATCCCTTCGCCCCCTTACGACAGCGTTTCCTGGCTCGGTGCGCCACTCAACTCGCGGAGTTGAGGGCGGCGCGTCAGAGAGGCCCGTCAGTGGGCTCCAACGACACCCTGATTCCCACCGCGCACTCGCTCGCCGGGGCCGCGGGGACATTCGGGTTTGCGGAGATCAGCGCGCGGGCATCGGCGTTGGAGACATTGCTGATCGAGCAGGCGGACGATGGGGCCTCGCACGCCGCACTCGATGCACTTATCACGGAGATCGAGCGGACGCTGAAGTGACTCAGCAGACGGGGCTCACTTCTTCGCGCCGCCCAGGCCGGTCCTGGTCATCTCACCCCAGCTCTGGTCGGCCCGAAGAAATTGCCACCAGCCCTTCACGCGCCAGAAATTGTTGAGCTGGCGGTAGCCGAAATTCTCGATCACGGCGACCGCCGTCAATACCGCGAGGTCCCTGGCGCGGGGAAAACGCTGCAACTCGGCCTCTTCGAGAACGAGGGAGCATACGCTCACGCAGACGCCATAGGTGAAGATGAGCGAGGTGAAGGCCAGAAGATATTCGGCCGAAAGGACACCGAGCAGCCAGAAGGCGGGGATGAGGATATAGCCCAGCACCTCCGCCACCGGTCCCAGAACGTCGACAATGAAGATGTGGCCGAAGCCGAGAAAGCCGACGCGGCCATAGCGCGGGTTGAAGAGCATGGAGCGGTAGCGGAAGAAGCATTCGAGCGAGCCGCGCTGCCAGCGCGTGCGCTGCCGGGCAAGGACGCTCAGCGATTCCGGCGCCTCGGTCCAGCACACCGGCTCCGGAATGAACTGGATGCGGTATTTGCGCTTTTTATCCCGCATATAGCGGTGCAGCTTGATGACGAGGTCGAGGTCCTCGCCCATCGAACCCTTGGTGAAGCCGCCGACCGCCACCACTTCGGCTCGGCGAAACATGCCAAAAGCGCCGGAGACCAGCATCAGTGTGTTGATGCGGCTCCAGGCAAGCCGCGCCATCAGGAAGGCGCGCAGGTATTCGACCACCTGGAGCAGTGGCAACAGACGGCGTGGCAGACGGACCTCGCGCACCCTGCCTGCCTCGATCCTGGAGCCGTTGGCGATGCGGATCGTGCCGCCGACGGCAATGGTGCGCTCGGGGTCGTCGATGAATGGCTGGGCGGCACGCATCAGCGCGTCGGGCTCAAGGATAGAGTCGCCGTCGATGACACAAAAGAGCGGCGCGCGACAGACATTGATGCCGGCGTTCTGGGCGTCGGCCTTGCCGCCGTTCTCCTTGTCGACGACGAACAGCCGCTCGGTCATCGGTGACGAATAGAGGCCGCGGATCGGATTGTGCGCGAGCGCCTCCTCATAGGGCCGATGGAACTTTACCAGCTTGAACGCCTCGATGAGGCGCAGCAAGGTCTCGTCTTTCGAGCCGTCGTTGATGACGATGACCTCGAAATTGGGATATTCGAGCGCCAGCATGGAATGGACGCTCTCGACCACGTTCAAGGCCTCGTTGTAGGCGGGCACCAATAGCGCGATCGGCGGCGCGACATCGCCATAGCGGTGCCAAAGCAGCGCCGAGCGCGCGACCGGTGGGCGCTTGGACAATGCATAGCCGGCGACGATGAGCTGCAGGAGGTATATCGTCGTCTGCGCCAGCCCGGCCCCGATGATGAACCAAGACAAGATGGTGGCGGCAAGAACGATCTCGTCGCTCCAGTCGGCGATCATACGGCTGGTCCCTCGGCAAGAATGAGCGAGGCGGTGCGCTGGCTGCGCGAGACCTCACTGTCGGCAATCTGGCGCAGCAACCGCTCTCCCGGCTGGCCGAAGGAGCGCAGCGCGTTGGCGGCGGCATAGCGCACGTTCCACACCTCGTCGCCCATCAGCTTGGATAGCGGCCGGCCAAGTTCGGCGAGGCCGAGGCGGCCGGCGGCATCGGCGGCCGCGCTGCGCACCTCCCAGTCGCCTTTTGTCATCGCGGTCGAGAGGATCGCCGGCGCGTCGGCATTTCCGGTGAGGCCGAGCGCCCGCAGTGCCGCCGCGGCAACCTCGGGCGAGGCGTCGTCGGCCAAGCGGGCGAAGAGATCGGCGAAGCGGAAGCCGCCGGCGCGGGCCAATGCGTCGATCGCGGCCGCCCTTATGAAGGGCACGGCGTCGGCGCGCGCAGCATGGTCCGCCAGTTCCTCCAGGCGCGCGTGCGGAAAGCGCCTGAACAGCTCGATCAGGCGTCGCGAGCGCTGCCCGGCCACGCCGATCTTGCGCAGCGCAATGCCGAGCGGCGGCAGGCTGTTCAGATCGCAGAGCGCTATGGCGACGGCGATCCTGACCTCGCGCGAGCGGTCGTGGTTCAGCGCGGAAAGCAGGCTTGCCACCGCACCTTCCGAGCGCAGCGCCGCCAGCATCTCGGCCGCATGGATGCGTTCGGCGCCGTTGCCCTTTTCCAGTTGCCTGCCGACAAGGGCCGGCAGGCCACATTCCTTGAAAGCAGCAAGGACATCGTCGTGCTCCTCGCCGCGCAAAAGCGAAATGAACTCGAAGCCGGTATTGATCGCCACGCCAGCCGGCACCGAAAGAATGGCCGTTTTCAACACCTCGCGGTCGCGGCTCTCGGTGAAGGCGATCAGCGCAGTCAGAAGCTGACGCCGCTGATCGGCCGCAGCCTTGCTCCGGCGCTCCTGCAGGACGCGTCTCGCGATCAGGAACAGCATGATCACCAGCGAAAGAGCGCTGAGCAGTATGGAGAGATCCCAGATGTACCACATGGTCAGAACCGCGCGGTCAGGCCGAGACCGAATGTATTCCGGTCGAATCTCGGTCGTTCTTCATGCGCGATGCTGGCGCGCAACGTCAGCGGATCGCTGATGTCCCAGGAAACACCACCAAAGACCGCGCGCGTCGGCACCAGCGTGCCGTCGGAGATTTCGGGAGCGTCGGCATAACCGCCGAACACGTTGAAGTGCGGTGTCGCAGCAAGGTCGACGCGAAGCACATAACCGTCTGCGCCCGTGCCGATATCATCCTGCGCATGAACCCAGCGGGCGGAAAGCCCCAGGCGGCCGTCTAGGATAGAGGTCTGCACCCATGGCGAGATGCTGGTGACATTTGTGTCGGCGAAATTGTCGTAGCGGGCGTCGATGTTGAGCGAAAGCGGGCCGAACGCCTTTGCCGGCGCCATGACCTGCCACGAAGCCCCGGCGCCGATCGAATAGCGCGCGAGGAAATCAGCGTCCGGCGTCGCCGCCGCCAGAGCATAGGCAGAGAACGCCGGCGAGAAGGCCTGGTCGATACGGCCTTCGATCTGGACGTCGGTGCGGCCGAAGCGTGTAGCCAGCCGGGTGCGACCGGAAATCGTGGTGCGCGGCGACAGCCGATAGGCAAGACCTGCCGAACTGTCGGTCCAGTCGCCGAGCTCGCTCGTGAGATCGCTCACCTCGCTGCCGAGATCGAGCCGCCATTTGCGCGGCGGCGGCACGGCCAGCCTTTGCTCGATATCGAAAGAGCCAGGCTCGACGGCGAGCGCTTGGCTGTAGGCATCCCGCGCGTCCTCCTCTTTACCCTCGGCGCGGCGCACATCGCCGAGCCCGACCAGCGCCTCGGCATTGCGCGGATCGGCCGCAAGCACGCGCTGGAACGACTGCCCGGCCCGCGTGTAATCGGCCTCGAGCAAAGCCACTCTCGCATCCAGCTCGAGCGCCTCGACATTGCCTGGCACTGAGGCCAGCACGCCATCGACCAAGCGGCGGGCGCTCGGCGCGTCGCCCCGCCAGATCGCCAGGCGCACCTTGCCGAGCCGCGCGTCGAGAAGGCCCGGCTTGATCGCAAGCGCGCGGTCGAAGAAAAGCCCCGCCTCGTCGAAGCTTTGGCTGGAGCCGACGACCAGGCCAAGGGCGACGAGGATGTCGGTGTTCTTCGGCGCCAGTCCCAGTGCCCGGCGATAGACTTTCTCCGCCTCGGGCAGCTTTCCCGCCGCTCGCAGGCGTCTGCCCTGCTCCATCAGACCGGCGACGGGATCGGGCCGCCGGCTAGTCGGTTTCTTTGTCGGCGCCGGAACCGCGGGAGACCGTCTCACCTCACTGCCGGCGGCTTGCTTCGCCTTCTGGATATTCGCGATAAGCGTGGCGGCGTCAGCGTTGCCGGGCTCGGCCCGCAGGGCCGTTTCGGCTAGCGGAAGCGCGGCATCCAGATTGCCCGAGCGGAACTCGACCTCAGCCATGCCAAAGCTGGCGTCCCGATAGGTTGGGGCCAAGGACAGGGCGTTGGAAAAAGCGTCGCGCGCTGCCGACAGATTGTCGCGGCCGAGTTCGGCAAAACCGAGTTGCACCAAGGCGTCGGCGTTATCGGGTTTAAGCGCAAGGGCGCGCCGTAAAAACTCCACCGCCTCGTCAAAATGCTGCGCTTGCCTGGCCTTGACGCCGAACTCGTAAAGTTCATCCACCGTCTGCGCCAGCACCGCGCCCTGGGGCGCAGCGATCGCCAGGATCAGACATGCGCCAAGGGCTGCGCACCGGCGGCGCCGCATCAGCGTTTCCCGCTCTTTCGCGCGAGCAGACGCGCCAACCGCGCCAGAAGCTCCTCGGGGATGAATGGCTTCACAAGGTAGTCGTCGGCTCCTTTTTCGAGGGCCGAGACGATGTCCCTTTCGCCCTTGCGGGCGGTCAGCATGACGACCGGGGTTTCGGACAAAGCCGGATCGCCCTTGATGCGGGCAAGGACCTCCAGGCCGTCGGCCTTGGGCATCATCGCGTCGAGCACGATGATGTCCGGCGCCTCATGCTCTGCCTTCGAGAGCGCTTCCGCCCCGTCTACTGCTTTGATGACCTCATATCCCTTTGCCCTGAGCCTGAATTCCATCAGCTCGATCAACAAGGGATCGTCATCGCAAATCAGAACTCTTGCCTTCGCTCCGTTCACCAGCCTTGCTCCGGTTCCGTCGCCCCCCGGAGTGATCCCATGAACCGACATCCGCCAATGCGGTCCATGCAGACAGAAATATTCGTCTCGACTCTCTCATCGACGTCCGCCGATGCCACGCGATTATAGACAACCTGATTCGCTGCGCCTGCACCTCGGCACAATCAGTAGATGAATAAGGCGACATGGTATAGGAGCCCTGAACGGCATCGCACAGTGTGCAGACAAACTGCGCTCGGTGGCCAAGCCATACGTCGGCTCAGGTGCGCGATAGAAGCAATCTTTTGACTTCACCGGCAAGCGCAAGCGGGTCGAAAGGTTTGGCGATCACCCCCACCGCCCCCATAGCCAGATAGCGTTCGACCTCATGCGTCTGGGTGCGCGCGGTGATGAACACCACGGGTATCGACGCCGTCGGCCGGGACTCGGCCAGGCGCCTCAGCGTCTCCGGTCCGTCCAAGTCCGGCATCATCACATCGAGCAGGATGAGGTCGGGCCGCCATTCGGCGGCATCGGCCAGCGCCTGCATGCCCGAAGAACAGGATCGCACCTCGAATTCCGGCTCGAGCTCCAGCGACATCTGGGCGATTTCGCGGATATCGTCCTCGTCGTCTACATAGAGGATCCTTGCGGGCATTAGCATCACTCCTTGGCGTGCGCGGCAGGCCGAGTGCCATTGCGGGACGAAACCAACATGTTCCGTACCAACTTTGCCACATCGATTTCCGACGCTCTGGTCTTGGTCATGATCGCCTGCACCCGATCGCCGAGCTTCTGGTCGAGTTCCGCCGCCGAGAACACGATGACCGCAGTCTCGAGCGGCAGATCGGTCAGGAGGTCGAGGCCCGATCCGTCGGGAAGCGCGATATCCAGGATGACTAGGTCGAAGCGATGGCGGGCGATCGCCTCCTGGGCCTGCTTTAGTGTCTTCGCCGAGGTGATCGAGACGCCCGAACCCAGCCCTTCTGACATCACCGCAAGCACGCCCTCATCGTCTTCGACATGCAGGATTTGTGGCTTCGGCTCGACCCTACGGCCGACGATCTTGGCAAGAGCGGCGTGAAGCCGTTTCGAATCCACCGGCTTCTCCAGCCAGTCGACGATGCCGACGGCGCTGCCGTTCAGCGAGCGCCTGGCCTCGTCGGCGACGGCGGAGATGACGATGACCGCAATGTCGGAATTCACCGGTGATGCCCGTATGTCGTGGAAGAGCTTGATTCCGGATTCCCCCGCCAGCTTGATGTCGAGCGTCAGCGCCACGTAGTCGCGCGAGCTCAGCAGCGCCTTGGCGGTGTCGATATCGGGCGCGACGTCGCTGGCAAAGCCTTCTGCATCGAGAAGTGCTGCGATCACCACAGCAATGTCAGGCTCGTCCTCGCAGATGAGGACACGCAGGCGGCCATCGCGCTTGCGCGCCCGGCGCTCGACCGAAACCGGCTTCTCGGTCTGCCTGTGCGCTTCGGGGAGGTCAATGTGAAACGAGGTTCCCTTGCCTTCCTCGGTTTCGAAGGAGATGCCGCCGCCCAGCTTTTCAGTGATGGCCTTGACGATGCCCAAGCCCAGGCCAGTACCGCCTATCTTGCGAGTGCTGGAGGCGTCCGCCTGCTCGAACTTCCCGAATATGCGACTGCGGAACGCCTCGGGGATGCCAGCGCCCTGGTCCACGACCGAGATGCGCAGCATATCGGGGGCACGACGATGGAGTTTCACCGTGACGATGCCATCAGTGTGCGAGAACTTGATCGCATTCGACAGCAGGTTGGCCATCACCTGATGCAGGCGATCCGGATCTATGTTGGCTTCGGCGCGCGGGGCATCGTCGACCAAGACGATCCTGATTCGGCTGTCGGCCATGTAGTTGGTGCTGGCGGCAATCGCCTGTTCCAGGACCGGGCGGACAGCCATCTGCCTGATCTTGAAGGTGATCACGCCAGATTCGATCTTCTCCATATCAAGGATGTCGTTGATGAGAAGAACCAGCCTTTCACTGTTGGTGTGGGCGATGTTGACGAGATTGGCGGCCTTGGGGGGCAGTTCGCCGGCGACGCCGGCCGCGATCAAACCAAGTGAGCCGCGGATGGAGGTCAGTGGGGTGCGCAATTCGTGGCTGACCGTCGAGATGAAATCGTTCTTCAGCTGGGCATTTCGCTTTTGCTCGGTGATGTCGCGATTGTAGGTGATGACGCCGCTGATCTTGCCGGTCTCGTCGCGGAACGGTGCCTTCAGCGTGTAGAGCCAGCCTTGTCTGCCGTCCGGGAAAACCGCCGGCTGGTCGATGCGCAGCGTCTGCCCGGCTTCCAGAGCGCCCATCTCATCCTGCCGGAAGCGCTCGGCCACGTCCTTAGAGTAGAAATCGAAATCCGTCTTGCCGATAAGCTGTTCGACCGAAGCGGCGCGCATCATTTCGGCAGTAGCGGGATTGGCGGCGATGAACCGGCCGTCGACATCCTTGATGTTCAGGCAATCCGGGAGTTCGCGGACCATGGCGCGGTAGATCATGTTGGACATCGCAAGATCGCGCCGCCGCTGCTGCCGGTCCAGCAGAACGCTTATGAGGACGGTGCTGAGGAAGCGGAACACGAGTGATGGGAGTGTGCTCTGCTGCACCAGGTCGGCAACGACTTGCGAGGGGATGATCAGGAGCGTGATCAGCCCGGCGAAAGCTACCGACACGCCGAGTCCGAATATGTCGAACATGGTGCGAGACCGGGCAGTAACGATGTGGTGCCACGCAATACCGACTATAGCGGTGATGAGGATCCCCACGACACCGACGCTCGCGCCCTGTCCACCGAGATAGATGCGATAGGCAATGGAGCCGGCAGTAGCGATGAACATCGCCGGCCATCCACCGAAGAACGCGGCAGCCGCAATGAAGGCGGCGCGGAGATCGACGACGAAGCCGGAGACGGACAAGCCCGTCGCCATGGAAATGATCGCGCCCATGCACATGACCACACCAAGAACCAGCGACTGCATCCGCGTCGACAGACGCCCAGTGAAGTCCGCCACAAGATCCCAGGCGACCACGAGGATGGAGACCAGGGCAAGATTGGCGAGGAGTGACTGCCAGAACTCGGTCATAACTTTCCCGCTCCTTTTCCCGATAGATACCGCCAAAACCTATCCGAGGTCTAAAGAAGCTACAGGCTCCGGCCCTCTGCCAGTTGAGGCTCGCTGCTCGAAGTCGCGTCGGTGGTTAATCGGCGCGTCGACAGCCCTCTGGCCGAGCCTGCCATAGCCCGGGCGGAGCCATCCTCTCCGCTCGCGGTTTGGGCGAGCAACCCAAAGGGAGAGCTTCATGACACAATCGCGCGACTGGTTGATACAGTGGCTGAGAGACGCTCACGCCATGGAGGAGCAGGCCGAGACGATGCTCTCCGGGCAACTGTCACGCCTCGAAAGCTATCCGGAACTCCGCAACCGCATCCGTCAGCATCTCGACGAGACGCGGCAGCAGGCCTCGCGCCTCAAAAGCTGTCTTGACCGGATCGGAGAGGGATCTTCCGCGATGAAAGACGCAGGCGGCAAGCTCACCGCCATGGCCCAGTCGATCAGCGGCGTGTTTGCCGGCGACGAGGTGATGAAGGGGTCGCTCGCCAGCTATACTTTCGAGCATATGGAGATTGCCTCCTACATGATGCTCATCGCCGCGGCCCACGCCGAAGGGGAGGCCGAGGTGGCGCGTGTGTGTGAACAGAATCTGCGCGAAGAGGAAGCGATGGCGGATTGGCTCAAGAGCCACCTCGCCGAGACGACGCAGATGTTCCTGTCTCGCGCCGCGGCCGACAGCGATGCCGCGAAACGGTGACGCCCAAATGGCGCGGGCGGACTTTTTTTCTGGCGATCGGGTCCGCTGAGCGGCTCTTGCGCCGGCCGCTGGGTCTTAGGTCGCAGCTAAGAGCCCGCTTCTCCTCCCACAAGAGCGGACTCTTGTCTCGAGTTTATGATCGGCCGCGGATTCGTCAGGGCACGGGTGGGGCAACATGAAGCGACTTCTGTCAGATCTCGCCGCAATGGCTGAGCCCGGCTTCTGGATCGCCCCGGGGCTTTTGGCGCTGCCTTACGCAAGTGGGCGTATTCGTCCTCATTAAGACATGCCGGTGCCTCTGATCGCTCAGGCTTCCAGCCGCCCATGCGCGGACCTTAATACACCATCGTTGAGAGCACTTTCGGGTCTCACTGTCATGATCGCAAAGGGGCCGCGTGACCGACGAGGTGGGGATGCATCGACCGATGAAGTTGCTGGGCGCGTGTTGAGCAATCCGCTCGGTGTTATTGCGGGGTTGCTCCCATTCTTGCGCGTGGCGCACCATATTAGCCATTTGACGGGCGCAGATGCCGTTTGCGGGGACTCGCCCACCAAGAGGCTCTAGAGTTGCGAGTGTAGTCTGCTGGCCAGCCAGTCCGATACTTTTTCGGTCAGGGGGCGCGCTTCCCATTCGCCCAAACTGATCTGCCTTGATCGCGCAAGATCCTGGCTGAACAGGTCGATCTGCGTTTTGGCAAAATCTCGGCCGTAGACATTCAGCGTGGCTTCGTCGTTCAGTCGCAAAGAGCGCTCGTCCAGGTTGGCAGAGCCAAAGCTCGTCCAGACGTCGTCGACGATCAGGAGTTTGGGATGATACATCGTTGGCTGGAACTCGAAGATCCGGACCCCAGCATTGAGCAAGTCGCCCCAGAAGTACCGCGAGCCCTTTCGGACCAGGGGCACGTCTGTGAGCCAGTTGGGCACGATCACGTCGACTGCTACCCCTCGTTTCCTGGCGTCCAAGATCTGCTGCAGGGCAATATCGTCAGGCACGAAATAGGCCATTCCGATGCGAAGATGATCCCTGGCGGCAGCGATCGCCGCCAGCATCATCAGTTCCATGTTCTCCGAGCCATTTGGCTGCGATGACAGGATCAGCTGAGCGCTAAGCGACCCCGCAGGTTCGGAGGGTGGGTAGAACTTCTCACCTTGCAATGTCTCGCCGGCCGTCTCCAACCAGTTTTCCGCGAATGCCGCCTGGAAGGCAGACACTGCGGGTCCTTTGACTTGATAGTGCGTGTCGCGCCACTCATCTGG
>NZ_VFVH01000004.1:0-518964 GCF_006442685.1 Mesorhizobium sp. B2-4-7 | reverse complement strand
GATCAGCCGCCGGCGGCACCGGCGGCTGATCCGCCACCGCCGCCCCCGCCCGTCCCGACTGCGGTGCCCGATCTTCCGACGCCCGCGGCAGGGGAGGAGATCCTGCTCTACCGTGTCGAGGTCCCGGTCTATTCGGCGGTTCTGCCGGTGGCCGAGCATCTGGCGATGACGACACTTGGTACTTTCCATGAACGGCGAGGCGAACAGAGCCTGTTGTCAAACACCGAACTCTCTCCGGTCTGGGGCCGTATCTTCGGCCAGGACGCGAAGATGGGCTGGTCGGGAACGGTTTCGCCGTCGTTCGACGGCACCTTGTTCGGGTTCCAGGGCGGCTTCGACGTGTTTGGCCAGGAAACCGCTTCAGGTGGCGTCGATCGTGCCGGCCTGTTCATCGCCTATGCCACCATGAACGGCGATGTGCGCGGCCAGGCGCTGGGGCAGAACGATCTGGGCGTCGGCGACATCGATCTCGGCGGCACCAGCGTCGGCGGCTACTGGACCCGTATCGGTCCCGGGGGCTGGTACCTGGACGGGGTCGTCATGGCCACTTTTTTCAGCGGCGATGCGACCTCGACCCGCGACATCGGCATCGATGTCAAGGGAACCGGCGTCACCGCTTCGCTGGAAGGGGGCTACCCGATCGCGCTGGCGCAAGGCTGGACGCTCGAACCGCAGGCGCAACTGATTTGGCAGCATCTATCGCTCGACGATGCCGAGGATCGCTTCGCGTCGGTTTTCTTCGATCTCGACGACAACGTCACCGGACGCCTCGGCCTGCGCCTGCAGGGCGAGACGACATTGAACGGCACCGTGCTGCAACCTTACCTCAAGGCCAATCTCTGGCACGGTTCCGGTGGCACGGATCACGTCAACTTCGACACCACCGACATCTCGACCGAAAGCCGCTCGACCTCGTTCGAATTCGGCGGCGGCGTGACCGCCAAGGTGACGGACAAGGTCAGCCTCTTCGCCACCGGCGACTACACCACCAATCTCGGCGGTGACAAGCGGCGCATCCTTGAGGGCAATCTCGGCGTCAGCATCAAGTGGTGAGACGGCGAAGCTGGCGCTGTTTTCGTGCGTAAAGTCGACGCCGCCCCTCATCCGCCGGCAGGCAGGTGAGGGGCAGCGATAACGCTGTGCGTTGAGCGAATTCCCCTTGTTCAATTCCCTGAACGCATCGCCACTGTGGCGATGCCGGCGCCAACCAGCAGCGTGCCGCCGGTGCGGTTGAAGACGCGGATCGCCCTGGGGTTGCGCACAAGGTTGCGCGCTCGCGACGCGATCAGTGCGTAGCCGAAGGCGTTGGCGAAGGCGAGCGCCAGGAAGGTCGTCTCGAAGATCAGCATCTGCGTCCAGAAATCGGCGTGCCGGTCCAGAAACTGCGGCAGGAAAGCGACGAAGAAGGTGATGCTTTTCGGGTTGAGCGCGGTGACCAGCCAGGCATGCCCCATCATCCTGGCGGAGGACACGGCATCGGTGCGCGGCTCGGCCTTGAGCGCGCCGCCGGCCCGGAACAGTTTTACGCCGAGATAGACCAGATAGGCAGCGCCGATCAGCTTCAGGATCGTGAAGACGGTGGCCGAAGCTGCCAGCAGGGCGCCGATGCCCAGCATGGACAAGGTCATCGCCGTGAAGTCGCCCAGCGCCACGCCGACAGCCATCGGCAGTGCGGTGCGCCATCCCTGGCCGAGGGCATAGGACACGACCAGAAGGATGGTCGGTCCCGGAATGACTAGGAGGATGGTCGACGCGGAAGCGAAGGCGGCCCAGTTTTCGAAGGACATGCTCGTCTCCTTTGAGCTCAAAGAAGAGGATAAATCCTTCGGTCCAGGAGAATGTAAAGCGGTTTGTTTCTACCCCCGCCAACGGCAGTTCGGCGTCAGTCGAGCCGCCCGACAGGTTCACGATCTCGGCGAGAAGCTCGAGGTTGATCTTTCAGGTCTTGCACATGGAGGCCCCCGCTTTTGACACGCTGGCGCCGGGACTATGACCCGCCCGAGGTGATTTCGTGCAGGGCACGCTGGTTGGCGATACCGGAGAGGGCGCAATGGCGCCCAGCCTGTTCGCAAATGCAGGCAGCGCAAGGCCTTCACGCTTTATCAACCATGAATGATGAAAATGCCCGTCATCCGGCCGGACCGTGCTTCCCGCCGACAGCGTAGGGTTTGGGTACATGCGTGAGTTGCCGCAAAGTCTGACGCCGCCGCGAAACGGCGACGCAATCGAAACCGACAGTCTTCTCTCCCGCCGCGCCGTTTTATCCGGGGCAGGGGCGTTGGCCTTGCTTGGCGCCGCCGGCTGCTCGACTTCGGGCGGCGGCCTGCCGGCGCTCGAGCTGGACGACACGGTCACCGGTTCGCTGCGGCCGATCCGGCCGAGCATCAGCGTCGACAAGAACATCACCAGTCCCGACCTGATGTACGCATCCCTGAGCGACGGCGGCTTCAATGTGCCCGAGGTGCCCTACCTCAAGATCAAGCCGGAATTCCGTCGCCAGATCGTCGTCGACCAGACGGGCGAAGCGCCCGGCACCATCGTCGTTCATCTCAGTGAGCGCATGCTCTATCTCGTCCAGCCGGGGGGCGACGCCATCCGCTACGGGGTCGGCATCGGCAAGGACGGCTTCCGCTGGTCCGGCCGCGCCAACATCCAGTACGGACGGGAATGGCCGACCTGGACCCCGCCGCCGGAAATGATCGCCCGCAAGCCGGAATTGGTAAAATGGCAGGGCGGCCAGCCCGGCGGCCTCACCAACCCGCTCGGGGCGCGTGCTCTCTACATCTATCAGGACGGCAAGGACACCGGCTACCGCATCCATGGCTCGCCCGAATGGTGGAGCATCGGCCAGGCCATGTCGTCGGGCTGTGTGCGCCTGATCAACCAGGACATCATCGACCTCTACAGCCGCGTTTCCAAGAAGAACCCGGTCGTCGTCGTCTAGCCCAAGCCTCACCTTGCGGCCGCTGGCGCGGCCGGTCGTTTCTGCCGTTGCGCGATGGCCAAAGACAGGCGAAGGTGCCTGAAATCCAATCGCCCGGGAGAATTCACCAATGGCCGGAACTTTCGTCATCGCGCAGGGCGGCGGCCCGACGGCCGTCATCAACCAGACCGTGGTCGGGGCGACGCTGGAGATCCGCAAGCGGCATCTCGGCGCCAAGGTCCTGGGCTCCATCCACGGCGTGCGCGGTATCCGCGACGGCAATTATATCGACCTCTCCGCCGTCCCGGAAGACCGCCTGCGGCTGATCGCCGGAACGCCGAGCGCGGCCCTTGGCTCGACGCGCGACAAACCGGATGCAGCCTATTGCGAGGTCGTCCTCGACGGCCTGAAGAAGGCCGGCGCGGATGCCTTCATCTATATCGGCGGCAATGACACGTCGGGCACGCAGCAGATCCTGACCGATGCCGCCGGGGGCAAGATCGCGTTCGTGCATGCGCCCAAAACCATCGACAATGATCTCGAGGAGAACGACCACACGCCGGGTTTCATCTCGGCGGCCGAGTTCGTCGCCGGCGCTTTCCTGTCCGTCGATCTCGATTTCCGCGCTCTGCCCGGCATCTATGTCGGCATCGTCATGGGCCGGCACGCCGGCTTCCTCACGGCCGCGGCCGCGGCTTGGCAGCTCGATCCCGACAGTGGTCCGCATCTCGTCTACGTGCCGGAGCGGCCGTTCTCGGCCACAGCCTTCATCGAGGACGTGCGCGCCACGCTCGACCGCCACAAGCGCTGCATCGTCGCCGTTTCGGAAGGGGTGAGCACCGCCGACGGCAAGGCGCTGGTTGAAAGCCTGGTCCCGCCCGAGAAGCTGGAGCGCGACCAGCATGGCAATGTCAAGCTATCGGGCAGCGACCTGCCGGCGGCACTCGAGCGGGCGCTCGCCGAAGGGCTGCCGGGCAAGCGCGCCCGCGTCGATGCGCTGGGCTACATGCCGCGCGGCTATGTCGGCGCCATCAGCGCCGTCGACGCGCAGGAGGCGTTCGACGCGGGAGCTTTCGCGGTCACCGTGGCCGAACAGGGCGGCGGCTCCGTGGCGCTGCAATATGACGGCACCAAAACCGTGCTGAAGAAGGTGCCGCTGAAGAACGTGGCCGGCAAGACCCGTCACATGCCCGAGAACTTCATGAAGCCGGACGCCAACCATCTGTCCGACGCCGGCATGGCTTACCTGAAGCGGCTGGTGCCGGAAAAATACAAGGTCGGAAAGCCCTTCGTCTGATGTCGGGACCATACTTGATTCCAGGATCACACCTGATGCGAGGCTCACACCTGATGCCGGGCTCACGCTTGATGCCGGGCCGCTTCTGATGGAGAACTGGTTCAGCAGGAGCATCGTCGACGAGAAGACGACGATGCTGACCGAGCCGTTCGTGCATGACTATGTGCGCGCCAACATCTGGCATCTCACCGGCCGCGACGCCGACCTTTTGGTCGATACCGGCATGGGCATCTGCCCGCTGGCGCCGGAGATCGAAACCCGGGCCGGCAAACCGCTCATCGTCGTCGCCACCCACATCCATCTCGATCATGTCGGCTCGCTGCATGAATTCGCGCTGCGCGCGGGACCCAGGGTGAGTGCCGCGCAGTTCGAGAACATGGATGAGGCGGCGACCTACGCCTACATGTTCCACGACCTCGACGGCGCCGTCTCGCGACTGCCGGCACCGGGCTGGAAGGCTGCGGATTACAAGATCCCGCCAGCGCCGCTGACGCGCACCCTCGACGAGGGTGATGTCGTCGATCTCGGCGACCGCCGCTTCCGCGTGCTGCATCTGCCCGGGCATTCGCCGGATTCGATCGCGCTGTTCGACGAAGCAGACGGCCTGTTCTTCAGCGGCGACGCCATCTATGACGACCGGCTGATCGACGACCTGCCAGACTCCGACAAGTCGGCCTATTGCCTCACCATGCGGCGTCTGCTCGACCTGCCGATCCGCATCGGCCATGGCGGTCACGGCCCGAGTTTCGACGGCGAGCGCATGCGCGAGATCGCCTCGGCCTATCTCAGCCGAGCGGCTGGTCCATAAGCCGGCTCTAAAATTAAATCTTCGTAAGGTCGCCCGAAAACCCTAAATCGGGCCAATCCGCGCCCTAGATGCTGGTTTGTCGATCCGGCCGGCTGCCATGCGCGGCGAGACAGGCAATCCGGCTGTCGACAGCCGACGGGTGTTTTCCCCCGAACCATCCGCGGCCCAGGTTCAACTCTCGCCCGGACAGAACGACCATGTCACCCATAAGCATTCTTCGTAGACATCGCGTCGCGGCCCTGCTGGGCGCTGCGCTGATCATCTCTCCCATCGTGGCCTCCTTCGCCGAAAGCCCGAACGAGGTCCACAACGCCGTCGGTACGACACAGACCCCCGTAGCCGGCGTAGCGGCCCCGAACGGCTCCTTTGCCCCCATCGTGGCAGCCGACAAGCCGGCCGTGGTGACGGTTACGACCGTCATGAAGGGGCAACCGGACGCCATGAGCGATGCCTCGCCCCTGGACGGCGGCGGCTCGCCTTTCGACGATTATTTCCGCCAGTTCTTCGGCGACCAGGGCATGCCCGGGCCGAAAGCGCCGCCGCAGCAGTCGCAGCGCGCCGAAGCGCTCGGATCCGGCTTTATCGTCGGCGCCGACGGCACCATCGTCACCAACAACCATGTCATCGACGGCGCGAGCTCGATCAAGGTGACGCTTGACGACGGTTCAGAGCTTCCCGCCAAGCTGGTCGGCCGCGACGCCAAGAACGACCTTGCGGTGATCAAGATCAAGGCCGACAAGCCCCTGCCGACGGTAAAATGGGGAGATTCTGATAAGTTGATGCCGGGCGATCAAGTGCTGGCCTTCGGCAATCCGTTCGGCATCGGCACCACGGTCACCTCAGGTATCGTCTCGGCGCGCGGCCGCGATCTCCACAGCGGGCCGTTCGACGATTTCATCCAGATCGATGCGCCGATCAACCACGGCAACTCTGGCGGTCCGCTGGTCGATGTGAGCGGCAACGTCGTGGGCATCAACACCGCGATCTATTCGCCGAATGGCGGCAGCGTCGGCGTTGGCTTCGCCATTCCGTCCGACCAGGCGCAAAAGGTGGTCGCCAAGCTGATGAAGGGCGGCGAAATCGAATACGGCTATCTTGGCGTCCAGATCCAGCCGGTGACCCCGGACGTTGCCAGTGCCATAGGTCTCGATCACCCCGGCGGCGCATTGGTCTCCTCGGTCACCGAGGGCTCGCCGGCGGCCGCGGCCGGCATCCAGACGGGGGACCTCATCACCGGCTTCGCCGGCCAGGAGATAAAGGATCCCAAGGACCTGTCGCGTGCCGTCGCCGATGTCTCGCCCGGCAAGAAGGAAACGCTCGACGTCTGGCGCAATGGCAAAACCATGCAGCTTTCCGTCGACGTCGGCCGCAATGGCGACGATGCGCAGACCGCGTCGGTATCTGGTGATTCCGGCGCGCCGGGAAACGGGCAGGGCGCCCGCCTGCCGGCGATCGGGCTCGGCCTGATGGACATCACGCCCGATATTCGCCAGCAGATGAACCTCCCCGACAACCAGCGTGGCGCGGTGGTCGCCGCGGTCAATCCCAACAAGGCGGCGGCGGCTTCCGGCGTCCAGCCCGGCGACATCATTATCGCCGTCAACCAGATGCCGGTGAAGAGCGCCAGGCAGGCCACGCAGGCGATCGCGCAGGCCGGCAAGTCAGGCCGCAAATCGGTGCTGCTGCTGGTGGAACGAGGCGATGCCCAGATCTATGTCGCCGTGCCCTTCGCCAATGGCTGAGACATCGCGTTGACATGAATGCAGGGATGGCGGGCTTGTCGGTCGACGAGCCCGCCCCCCGGCCGGGGATTGACGCTTCAGGCCTTGAAATTCGAACCGCAAGGTAATACCTTCGGAAGACATGGTATTACCGAGGAACGAAGATGGCGACGACCGTTACAGCGAAGGGACAAGTGACCATCCCCAAACCGGTTCGCGATCTCTTGGAGATCGTCCCGGGAAGCAAGGTCGACTTCCGGCGCGCTGCCGATGGCAGCGTGGTGCTGACCCGTGCTGACAAAAAGCAGCCGGCGAGCCGCTTCGCCAGGTTGCGAGGCCATGCCGGCGAGGGGCTCACGACCGACGCGATCATGGCGCTGACGCGTTCCGAACGGTGACGCTCGTCGACACCAACGTTCTGCTCGACGTTGTTACGGACGATCCGAGCTGGGCGGATTGGTCGGTCGCCCATCTCGAGGCAGCGAGCCTCGATGGGCCGTTGTTGATCAATGATGCGGTCTATGCCGAGCTTGCCGTCCGCTACGCACGCATCGAGGATCTGGAGGCGTTTGTCGAGGCGGCCGGTCTAGAAATGGTTCCGATGCCAAGAGCAGCCCTCTTCCTTGCCGGAAAAGCATTTACACAATATCGCAGATCGGGAGGATCCAGGACCGGCGTACTGCCTGACTTTTTCATCGGCGCCCACGCAGCCGTCGGACGCCTTCCGCTGCTGACGCGTGATATCGGCCGCTACCGGACTTATTTCCCTTCTGTGAAGCTGATCACTCCCTGAATGGCCGTCGGATTTCGCTCCAAAAGCGTGTCGCAGCGAAACGGACTCAGGCGACGCTCACTAAGCGGCGTCGGAGGCTCGCAGCCAGCCGCCGGTCACGCCTCGATCTCAAGCGCCGAAAGCGGCTTGGAGCAGCAGGCGAGAATGAAGCCATCCTCGATCTCGTGATCGAGGATGCCGCCATTGTGGCTCATCTCGACCTCGCCCGAGAGCTTCTTGACCTTGCAGGTTCCGCACAGGCCGAATTCGCACGCGGCGGGGATTCTGACTCCCGAGGCGCGCGCCGTCTGCAGCACCGTCTGGCCGGCGACGCATGCGGCATCGACATCCGAAATCGAGAACCGGATCGGCGTCGCGGCTTCGACAGGAATGGCTGCGCCGTCTCCAGTCGGCGAGGCGAACGGCGCCGGGATTTCCTCCACCAGCGGCGCTGCAAAGCTCTCCTGATGGTATCTCGCCATGTCGAAGCCGGCGGCTTCGAGCATGCCGCGCACGGCACGCATGAAGGGGTCGGGGCCGCAGCAGAAGATTTCGCGCTCTCGGAAATCGGGCGCCAGAAGCGGCAGCCGGATGGCGTCGATGCGGCCCATATGGCCGAACCAGCCTTCCCGGCTCGACCGCTCCTCGATCATGAAACCGAGCGACAGGCCGGGCATGCGGCTGCCGAGCAATTCCAGCTCCTTGCGGAAGATGATCTCTTCGGGGCGGCGTGCGCAGTTGACGAAGCCGACATCGGTCCATGGCGCGCAGTCATTCAGCCAGCGCAGCATCGACATCATCGGCGTCACGCCGGAGCCGGCCGAGATGAACAGATATTTGGCCGCCGGGTGGCTGTGCAGCGAAAAGTCTCCGGCCGGCCCATACGCCTTGACGTGCGAACCAGGCCTCAAATGGTCGAACATCCAGCGTGTGCCGGTGCTGCCGGCCTGCGCCTTCACCGTCACCGCGATCGAGAATGGCCGTGAAGGCGAAGACGACAGCGTGTAGGTGCGCATCAGCAACCGATCCGCTGTCGGCAGTTCCAGCGTCACGAACTGGCCCGGCTTGTAGCGGAACCAGGTCTGGTTGTCGGAGCGGAAGGTGAAAGTCTTTACATCAGGCGCCTCGTCGCTCACGCCGATCACTTCCAGCACCTGGAGCCTGTCGTTCCAGGGCGCCATCTGATCGAGATGGCGATAGAGGCCGAGATCCGTCATCGCATTCATCCCTCACCTCTCAAGCAACGCTGCGCAGGGCCGGCCGGCCGTCTTCGGCGAGGCGCGGACCGATGAAACGCGCGTACCAGTCGACGAACTGGATGACGCCGCCTTCGTGCAGTTCGGAATAGGGGCCGGGTTCATAGGCCGGCGACAGGATGCCGAAGGCGTTTTCCTCGACGATGCGACGATCCTGGCCGTTGGTCTCGGTCCAGACATGGGTGAGTTCGGCGAGGTCGTAGTCGACGCCCTCGACCGCGTCCTTGTGAACCAGCCATTTGGTCGTCACCGCAGTCTCGGTGGCGCTGATCGGCAGCACGCGGAACGTGACGGCGTGGTCGCCGAGGATGTGGTTCCAGGTCGTCGGATAGTGATAGAGCAGCAAGGAGCCGATGCGGTCGGTGCCAACGCCGTCGGACAGGTTCTTCTTGACCGCGCGTTTTCCCGTCATCGTATAACTGACGGCATCGCGCAGCAGCGGCGCGCGGGTGGCACGGTACTGTCCGGCCGGGTCGATGCGGAACCTGCTCGGCAGGCCTGCCGCCTCGCACTTGGCCCAGTGCACCAGCATCTCCGGGTCGCTGTCGGCGTCTTGCACGCCAGTCACGGTCGGCGCCTCCGGGAAGGTCTTGCAGAGCTCCGGATGGTTGCCGGCGCAATGATAGCATTCGCGGTTGTTTTCCCAGACCAGCTTCCAATTGCCCTTCTCGACGATGGTGCTCTCGAAGGCGACCTTTGCTTCGCGCAGCCGATGCGGCAGCAAATAGGGTTCGATCATCGTCCGCATCGGCGCGAAATCCGCCGGCTCGTCGGCGAGGCAAATGAAGATGTAGCCGCCGACGCTTTCGCAGGCGACCGGCTTCAGGCCGAACTGGCTCTTGTCGAAACCCTCGGCCATCTGCCTGGCGAACAGCAGCCTGCCGTCCAGTTCATAGGTCCACTGATGGTAGGGGCAGACGAGCTTCGCCGCCGTGCCCTTGTCTGTGTTGCAGACGCGGCTGCCGCGATGGCGGCAAGAATTGTGGAAGGCGTTGATGTTGCCCTTCTGGTCACGCACCAGCACCACAGGATAGTCGCCGATCTGCACGGTGATGAAGCTGCCGGGCCGGGGCAGTTCGCAATCATGGCCGATGAACAGCCAGTCGCGGTACCAGATCAGCTCCATGTCGAGCTTGAAGTAGTCGGGATCGGTATAGAAGGGCTGCTCGAGCGAGAAGCCGTCCCTGCGGCCTTGCAGCCGTTTCAGCATGTCGTTGCGCGCATCCATGTCCTGTCCTCGCATTGAAGTCCTGTCCTCGCATCGAAGGACTGAACGGAGGGGAGAGAGGAAGGATCAAGCCGCGCGCCGGCTTGCGCCGGACATGCACCATCCGCCTCTTGACCGCCCGCCGCGATCAGTCGAGTCCAACATCTCGGGCTGGTTTCCGGGCTCTGGAGCTGTCCTTGCGGACTGTCGCGACACCTTCCCAGGCCTTTGCCCAGTGGTCTCCCGTTGCGACCTGAACTCCACCACCGTTGCGGGGGCAGCGCCGGATTCTGACCGGCTTCCCAATTCTCCGCCTCGTCGTCACGCGGCGGCACCTGAGATGGCAGGATCTAACCATGATCGCCGACTTGTCGTCGGCATGAAAACGACATCGCATCCATGCCGCGCGACACGCATTGGAAACGGCGCGGCCGCCGTTGCAGGGCAGAAAGCCTCAGGTCGCCGCCTCGGATTCCGTCTCGTGGCGGAGGCAAAAAAGGTTAACGGTTTCGAAAAGTGACTGTTAGCGCCCTCTAAAATCGAACCGAACGGTTCGTTTCTGTTGACGATGCGTGCAGGACGGTGTGAACACTGGGCCTTCGACACAGTTGGTGATCGCGCCGTCTGTTAGAATAACTATTTGATAACAAATGGAAAAAACGAATGTAGAAGGCTCTGGCACAATTTCAAGTGGTGGAAACTTGGTCCACACGGAAAAACTTCGTGATTGGAAATGGCGGTATGGCTTTCCCACATCGGGGCTGTCCGAACGACGCGATTTCCTCCCAAGACACGCCGCTAGACGGACGGAAAAATACTGGAGTATCAAAAAATGAAAAAGATCATTCTCACTGCCGCCGCCCTTCTGGCTGTTTCCGGCAGCGCCTTCGCTAGTAGCGACCATTATGGTTCGAATGCCCCTGCGGCCACCGCCGTCGACAGCTCGTACACCGCTTCGACCAAGAAGTCGGAACCGGCTGCCCAGACGCCTGTCCAGGGTGCCGATCGCAACCTCTTCGGCAACAACTAACAGCCGATCTCCAGTTGACGGCGGGCCTTCCGCCGTCCTGGCGAAATTTGAGAATTCAGGAGACTTGAAATGAAGAAGATCGCTCTTGCTGCCGCCGCCGTCCTGGCCGTGTCGGGCAGCGCTTTCGCCGGCAGCGACAACTATGGCTCCAATGGCGCCAACCAGCCCGCGGCCACTTCGACGGACAGCTCATACACCGCTTCGACCAAGACGTCGGCTCCGGCTGCCCAGGCACCTGTTCAGGGTGCCGACCGTAACCTCTTCGGCAACAACTAACAGCCGATCCTGCAGCAGATGGCGGGCAAGCCCGCCTCTGCGGTGGAATTTGAGAATTCAGGAGACTTGAAATGAAAAAGATCATCCTTGCTGCCGCCGCCGTCCTGGCCGTTTCGGGCAGCGCTTTTGCCAGCAGCGACAACTATGGCTCCAATGGCGCCAACCAGCCTGCCGTCACCTCGGTCGACAATGCGCACACGGCTTCGATCCGCGACAGCGGCTCGCCGGTCTACAAGCTGCTCAATTCGTCGGGCGATGAACACAAGTCCGCCCCTCAGGGCAGTGACCGGAATCTCTTCGGCCACTAACAGCCGAAGCTGACACCAAACAGGAGCGGCGGGCTTTGCCCGCCGCTCCTTTTTTGCGTGACCGGCAATTAATTCATGGCCTGCTCTCAGGCCGCTTTCGCTTCCGTCTCGTGCAGCGCGAAGGATCGGCCATCCGCGTCGAAGATATGAAGGTCTCCGGCGTCGGCGCTCAGCCGCAGCGTCGCCCCGCGCTTGACCTCGACATTGCCCGGCAGCTTGGTCACCAGCGGCAGGTCGGCGCGGCCGATGTCGACATAGACGAGTTGCACCTCGCCGAGCTGCTCGACATAATCCACCGTTCCTTCGAACAGATAGTCCGTGCCGCCGGCGATCGTCAGGTCCTCCGGCCGCACGCCGAAGCTCACCGACGCGCCCTTGGCCGAGGCCGGCGTCGCGATCGGCACCGTAGCCTTGCGGCCGCCGACATGACTGATGACGGTCGGATTGCCCGATTTGTCGATGGTCGCCGGCAGGATGTTCATGGCCGGCGAGCCGATGAACTGAGCAACGAACAGATTGCCGGGTTTCTTGTAGAGTTCCATCGGCGTGCCGACCTGCTCGATATGGCCCTCCTTCAGCACCACGATGCGGTCGGCCAGCGTCATCGCCTCGACCTGGTCGTGGGTGACATAGATCATGGTGGTGTTGGGCATCGATTCCTTGAGCTTGGCGATCTCGATGCGGGTGGCGACGCGTAGCGCGGCGTCGAGGTTCGACAGCGGTTCGTCGAACAGGAACACCTTCGGGTTGCGCACGATGGCGCGCCCGATGGCCACGCGCTGGCGCTGGCCTCCCGACATCGCCTTGGGCAGGCGGTCGAGATAGTTGGTCAGCTGCAGGATCTCTGCCGCCTGGCGCACGCGCTTGTCTATCTCGGCCTTGCTTTCCTTCCCGATCTTCATCGAGAACGCCATGTTGTCGTAGACCGTCATATGCGGATAGAGCGCGTAGGACTGGAACACCATGGCGATGCCGCGTTTCGACGGCGGCACGTCGTTGACCACCTCGCCGGCTATTCTGAGCTCGCCCGAGGTGATCTCCTCGAGCCCTGCGATCGAGCGCAGCAATGTCGACTTGCCGCAACCCGACGGCCCGACGAAGACGATGAACTCGCCCGATTTGATGTCGAGGTCGATGCCGTGCAGAATGTTGAGATTGCCGTATGATTTCTTCACTTGCCTCAGCGTGACATCGGCCATGTTTCCCTCCAGTGGTCCCTAGAATTCAGTCGATGCGCCCGAACCAGGCGCCGTAGCCGCCGAGGCGGATGGAGCCGGAGCTCTGCTGTCCCGAAAATCCGTGTCCGGGCAAAGGTTGCAGCGATCGACCGCCAAGGTCAACCTCCGCTGGCCCGGATCCCAGGTTGAAGACGCAGACGATCTGCTCGTTGCCCGCGCGGCGCGTGAAGGCGACAGTGTCGCCCTGGCTTTCGATGAAATTGATATCGCCCTTGGCCAACGCCGGATGGGCACGGCGGAAGCCGAGAAAGCGTCGGTAGTGTTCGAGCAGCGAATGCTCGTCGCCTTGCTGGACATTGACGGCTTGCGACAGGTGCTTGGCCGGCACCGGCAACCACGGCTTTGCCTGGGAGAAGCCGCCATTCCTGGCGCTGCCGTCCCACACCATCGGCGTGCGGCAGCCGTCGCGGCCCTTGAATTCCGGCCAGAAACGGATGCCGTAGGGATCTTGCAGATCCTCGAACCGCAATTCGGCTTCGCCGAGCCCCAGTTCCTCGCCCTGATAGATGCAGACCGAGCCGCGCAAGGACATCAGCAATGCCGAGATAACCTTGAGATAGGCGGTCGGGTCGGCTTCGTTGGCGGCCCAGCGCGAGGCCGGGCGCATCACGTCATGGTTTGAGAAGGCCCAACACGACCAGCCGTCGCTGGCAACCTTGCCGAAGGTTTCCAGCACCGAACGGACCTTGGCGGCGCTGATCTTTTCCGGCGCCAGGAAGTCGAAGGAATAGCACATGTGCACGCGCTTGCCGCCGGCTGTATAGGCCGCGACAACGTCCAGTCCGCGCTGTGAATCGCCGACCTCGCCGACCGCGGCCGTTGCCGGATATTCGTCGAGCAGGGCGCGGAAGCGTTCGAGGAAGCCGAGGTTCTCCGGACGGCTCTTGTCGTAGATGTGGTCTTGGTAGTTGTAGGGATTGACCGCGGGTGCGGTCTGGTCGTTGCGCTGCTCCGGCGGCAACGGCGGGTTGTTTTCCAGCCCCTGGCTGTGGAAGTAGAAATTGATGGTGTCGAGGCGGAACCCGTCGACACCGCGCTCCAGCCAGAAGCGGGTCACGTCGAGCAGCGCGTCCTGGACTTCGCCGTTGTGGAAATTGAGGTCCGGCTGTTCCGCGAGAAAGTTGTGCAGGTAATATTGCTGGCGGCTGGTGTCCCATTGCCAGGCCGATCCGCCGAAGATCGACAGCCAGTTGTTGGGCGGCGTGCCGTCCGGCCTGGGATCGGCCCAGACGTACCAGTCGGCTTTCGGATTACTGCGGTTCGATCGGCTTTCCCTGAACCAGGGATGGATGTCGGCGGTGTGCGACAGCACCTCGTCGATCATCACCTTCAGCCCCAGCCTGTGCGCCTCCGCCGTCAGCGCGTCGAAATCGGCCAGCGTGCCGAACATCGGGTCGACGTCGCAGTAATCCGAGACGTCGTAGCCGAAATCCTTCATCGGCGATTTGAAGAAGGGCGAGATCCAGATGGCGTCCGCGCCGAGCGCGGCGATATAGGGCAGCCGCCCGATGATCCCCTTGAGGTCGCCGATGCCGTCGCCATTCGAGTCCTGGTAGCTGCGCGGATAGATCTGGTAGATCACGGCACCTCGCCACCAGTCGCTATCGACGGCGAGATCGGGCCTCGAACTGGCTTTCAAAGCGGATTGCATGGTTTCAGCCTCCTTTCACCGAGCCTGCGAGCAGCCCGCGGACGAAATAGCGCTGCAAAGAGAAGAACACGATCAGCGGCACGATGATGGTCACGAAAGCCGACGTCGTCAGGATCTCCCAGTCGCCGCCACGCGAGCCGAGCAAGGCATTGAGCTTGGCGGTCAGCACGATCTGATCCGCCTCCGTGCCAAGGAAAACCATCGCCACCAGGAGATCGTTCCATACCCACAGGAACTGGAAGATGGCGAAGGACGCCAGCACGGGAAATGACAGCGGCAGCACGATCTTGACGAATATCTCGAAATCGCTGGCGCCGTCGATGCGCGCCGATTCCATGATCTCGCGCGGCAGGCCGGCAATGTAGCTCCGCAAGAGGTAGATGGCGAAGGGCAGTCCGAAGCCGGTATGCGCCAGCCAGATGCCGAGATAGGTCTTGGAGGGCACGCCGAAGAAGGCGCCGACGCCGTTATAGAGCTTCAACAGCGGGATCAGCGACATCTGCAGCGGCACCACCAGCAGGCCGATGATGACCGCGATCAGAAGCGCGCGCCCGGGAAAGCGCATCCAGGCCAGAGCGTAAGCCGCAAAGGCGGCGATGAGGATCGGGATGACGGTCGCCGGGATAGTGACGGTCAGCGAGTTCATGAAGGAGCGGCCGATGCCTTCCGAAAACAGCACGGTCCTGTAATTGTCGGTGGTGAATTTCGGCGGCGCCGAGGAGGCATAGTAGACGCGCTGGCCGCGGTCGCCCTCGAACGCCTTGGGCGAGGTCATGACGAAGCTGCCGTCGGCATTGAGCTGCAAGGTAACGCCATCGCCGAGATCGGCCGATGTGCCGGCCGGATATTGTGTCGGTGCCGCCGACTTGACGCCGAAGGCGCTGATCTCGCGCTTGGCGCCATCGCCGAAAATGTTGCCCTGGAGGACGAACTTGCCGTCCTTCTCGACCTGCGCCGAGGCGGGCGGCAGGCGTCCAGCTTCGGTCTGGGTCGAACTTGCGAACGAGTTCCACCAGCCCGAGGCGATGATCTGGTCCTTGTCGCGCAGCGACGATACCAGGATGCCGAGCGTCGGCATGGTCCAGATCGCAACGAAGACCAGCACGGCGATGTGAACGCCGAAGCGGCTGGCGAAGGAGTTTCCGGTCGCGACGGTCATCTCAATGTCCTCCCGTCTCTTTGTTGGCCTGGCGTATGTTCCAGACCATGATCGGAATGACCGCGATCATGATGATGATGGCGATTGTCGCGCCGCGGCCGAAATCACCGCCGCCACGGAACATCCAGTCGAACATCAGATTGGCCAGCACCTGGCTGTTCCATTGGCCGTTGGTCATGGTCAGGACAATGTCGAATACCTTGAGCACCAGGATGGTGATTGTGGTCCAGACCACGGCGATGGTGCCCCAAATCTGCGGCACCATGATTTTCCAGAAGATCTGGAACGGATTGGCACCGTCGATGACGGCGGCTTCCAGCGTCTCTTCCGGAATGCCGCGCAGCGCCGAAGACAGGATGACCATGGCAAAGCCGGTCTGGATCCAGATCAGGATCACCATCAGGAAGAAATTGTTCCAGAACGGCAGCGATATCCAGACCTGCGGCTGGCCGCCGAAATGCTGGATGATGGCGTTCAGGATTCCGATCTGCGTCTGGCCTTCGCCGCGATACTCATAAATGAATTTCCAGATGACGCTGGCGCCGACGAAGGAGATCGCCAGCGGCAGGAAGATCAGGCTCTTGGCGATCGTGCCCCACCAGATCTTGTCGGTAAGCACGGCGATGATCAGGCCAAGGAAGGTACAGGCGGCGGGCACTACGGCCAGCCAGAGCACATTGTTGAGGATCGAATTGCGAAACTCGCGGTCGCCGAAAGCCCATTGATAATTGGCCAGGCCGACGAAATTGGCGCCGCCGCGATCGAGGAAGGACAGCCGCAGCGTCTCGACCACCGGATAGATGAGATAGATGGTCAGGATGATCATCGCCGGACCGACGAACAGCCAGGGCCGGATCAGCCCTTGCCGGCGCAGATTGTCGACGGCGGCGGCACCCGAGACGCCGCGCGAGGGAAAGGTGACATCGAGCAGTTTGTTGGCGCCCCAGAAATAGGCGACGCAGCCGCCGACGCCGATGATGATGACGAATATGGCCGAGAAAATCTGAGCCGCCATGGGTCCCTCTCCCTGCACGACCCGCCAGGATGGAAACGATCCTTGCGATTGCGCCGCGCGCCGATCTCGTTGTTGAGCGCGGGCAGGCAGGGAAGCGTGTGGCTCCGTGCCCGCCGCATGCCGGAATGTCTACGCTGTCACGACTGGATCTGACCCGTCCCGGTTGGCCGGGCTGGGATGTTGCGATGGGGCCGGTCGGATCCGGGCCAACTGGCCCGGATCCGCTCGGGAGGTGGAAGCCTAGGCCTCCGCGGGTGCGGCTCTTACTTGATCGCGTCCCAGCTCTTCTGGATGTCGGTGGCGACGTCCTGCGCCGACTTGCCGCCGACCAGGTCGATCATGCCGGTCCAGAAGGCGCCGGCGCCGATCTTGCCCGGCATCAAGTCCGACCCGTCGAAACGGAAAGTCGAGGCATTGGCCAGGATCTCGCCCTGCTTGCGCAGCGCATCGCTGGCATAGGCATCCTTGTTGACCGCCTTGAACGGCGTCACGAAACCGCCTTCGGCCATCCAGATCTCATGGGCCAGCGGCATCTTAAGGAATTCGATGAACGCGCGGGCGGCCTTCGAGTCCTTGGTGATCATCGCCAGCGTTCCGGCGCCGAGCACGGGAGTGCCGAGTTCGGGCTTGGACGCATAGGGCGGAAAGTAGAAGAAGTCCGCGTCCTGGCCGATTTTCGTGCCTTCCGGGAAGAAAGTCGGGATGAACGACGCCTGATGGTGCAGGTAGCATTTCGGCGGCACCGCGAAGAGGCCCTTGGGGCTGTCGCGGAAATCGGTCGCCGCGACCGCCTTGGCGCCGCCATCGACCATCTTGTCGTCGGTCGCGATCTTGCCGAAGATGTTGATTGCATTGACCACGGCCGGGTCGTTGAACGGGATCTCGTTCTTCACCCATTTGTCGTAGGTTTCCGGAGACTGCGTGCGCAGCATCAGGTCTTCCACCCAGTCCGTCGCCGGCCAGCCGGTGGCGCCGCCCGAGCCGAGCCCGATGCACCATGGCGTGCCGCCGTCGGCGATAATCTTCTTCTCGAGGTCGGCGAGTTCTTCCTGCGTCTTCGGTACCTTGTAGCCGGCTTCCTCGAAATTGTCCGGCGAGTACCAGACCAGCGACTTCACGTCGGCCTTGTAGGGGAAGGCGAAGAAGCCCGGCTTGCCGTCCTTGTCCTTGAAGGTGCCGAGGTCGACCCATGACTGGCCGGCGCCGTAATTGTCCTTGACCCATTTGGCGGTGTCGTCGCCGAGCGGCGTCAAGAGACCCTTGGAAGCAAGGTCCTGGATCAGGCCGGGTTGCGGCAGAACGGCGATGTTGGGCGGGCTGCCGGCCTGCGTGTCGATGACGATCTGCTGCTCGTAATTTTCCGAGGAGGAATATTTGATCTCGGCGCCGGTGGCTTCCGAGAAATAATCGAGTACGCCGCGCACCAGGGTCTCGTCCTCGCCGCGCCATGGCCCGAAGATCGACAGGGTCTCGCCCTTGAGGTCGACTTTCTTGAGTTCTTCGTAGTTTGCCCAGTTGAAACGCTTGTCCTCGCCCGGCTTGAACTTCAGTTCGGCCTGCGCGGGCGCGCCGAGGGCGAGCACGGCAAGCGCGGCGCCCAGCAAAAGCATTTTCTTCATCGGTATTCCCTCCCAGTGGGTCACAAACACCGGACGGAACCTCCATTCCGCCCGCCGACGCCGCAGGACTGTGACTCAGTCGGAAAGGAACCGCAACCTTTCGAAGAGTCTTCCAAAGCGCTTTGGCTATTTCGATCTCGCCATTGAATCGTCCAGAAGTCAAGAGGCGTGGTAACTTAATCGATTTAATTCCGGAGTCTGGCGCCTGGAAAATCGCGCTGCAGCATGCTTTTTTGGCAGTGCAGCAGCAATTTATGTTTCAAACCTGCACCAAGCCTGCCTATGGTCGCCATGACATGCCGGGCCTGCCGCAGGGCTTGGGTCGATTCAATTTAAAAGCGCTTTGAGGCATGGAGGCCTCTCGTGAACCTGAAGCAACTCGCGCACATGCTGGCGCTTTCGCAGACCACGGTAAGCCGGGCGCTGAACGGCTATCCCGAGGTCAACGAAGAGACGCGCCGGCGCGTCATGGACGCCGCCAAGCGCCATGGCTATCGCCCCAATCCGAGCGCACGCCGGCTTGCGACCGGCAAGTCCGGAATGATCGGCTATGTCTTGCCGACGGGTGCTGCCGTCGACATCGACCCGCACTTCGTCGAATTCCTGTCCGGCCTTGGCGATTATGCGCGCTCGCACGAGCTCGACCTGGTGCTGTCTCCCGCCGACGCCGACGACCAGGAGACGACTTACCGGCGCATCGTCGCCAACCGCCAGGTCGACGCCGTCTACATCTCCTCGCCGACGCCGGCCGACCGGCGCGTGGCGCTGGTCAACACGCTCGGCATACCCTTCATCATCCATGGCCGCAGCGAAGGTTTCGATTTCGATTATCCCTATCTCGACATCGACAATGAGGGCGCCTTTCACGAGGCGGCACGGCTGCTCGTCCAGCTCGGCCACCGGCGGCTGGCGCTGATCAATGGCGATGACCGCGAAACCTTCGCCGTGCATCGCGAGCGAGGCGTGCGCCGGGCGCTCGCCGCGAGCGGCCTGACCTTGGGCGACCGCCATGTCTGCTCCGTTGCCATGACCGAGGAGAACGGCTATCGCGCCGCCCGGCGCCTGCTCGAACAGGACGGCGCGCCGACCGCGATCGCCTGCTCCAGCCTGATCATGGCGCTCGGCGTCGTGCGCGCCGTGCGCGACCTCGGCCTGAGCATCCCCGGCGACATCTCATTAATTGCACATGACGACGTCTTCCCATGGCTGAAGCCGGAGAATTTCTCCGTACCGCTGTCGACGACGCGCTCCTCGATCCGGCTCGCCGGCGCCCGCATCGCCGAGCGTCTGGCCGCACGGATATCGGGCCTGGAAGAGGGCCCGCGCGGCGAGGTCTGGCCGGTCGACCTGGTGATCAGGGGGTCGGTTGCCGGAGCGCCTGCCTAGGGTTAGAGCCAATCGCTCCGAGGGGCCGAGTTCGACCGCTTGCGGGCGTTGCCGGAAGATCGATTGCAGTGTCATGGATAGTGGTCTGCCTGCACCGCGCTTGCTTTGGCTTTTAGAGGGTGGCAACCAGTAAGCCGAAGCCATCAACCAGCCCTCCTGGATGCCCACTTGCCCATATTCCCGTTCTCCGAAATGGATCCAATCCAACATCCTGGCCCACCGCCGAAGCGTTCGGAGGTGGTCATCATTGGTGGCGGCATTATCGGCGTAACGACGGCTCTTTTCCTGGCGGAGCGGAACATTCCGGTCACGCTGCTGGAAAAAGGCCGCGTTGCGGCCGAACAATCGTCCCGAAATTGGGGCTGGATTCGAAAGCAGGGGCGCGACGCAGATGAACTGCCAATTGTCATCGAGGCTTTTCGCCTATGGCGGCAACTGGCTGAGGAATGCGGCGAAGACATCGGGCTGGACCAGACAGGTGTGACCTATCTGGCGAACTCCGACAAGGACATGGCCGGTTTCGAAGAATTCATGAAGATCGCCGCGATCCATGGGCTCGACACTCGCCTCCTGGACGCAGACGAAACCGCGAAACTCATCAAGGGCATGTCGCGCAAGTTCAAGGGCGCGATGACGACGCCCTCCGACATGCGTGCGGAGCCTTGGTTGGCGGTGCCTGCGCTTGCTCGTCTTGCCGTCCGAAAAGGCGCCAAGATCATAGAGAATTGCGCAGCGCGAACCCTCGAAATCTCAGCTGGCAGGATCAGAGGAGTGTGGACCGAGGCGGGATACATTGAAACCTCCAGCGTACTGGTCGCGGGCGGCGCCTGGTCGTCGCTGTTCCTGAGAAGACACGGCGTCTCCATCCCCCAACTCAGCGTCAGGGTAACCGTAGCCGCAACGGAGCCTATGCCTGAAATCTATGCAGGTGCGGCAGCGGACGAACACATCGCTTTCAGGCGCCGACAGGATGGCGGATACACGCTCGCCCCGGGAGGTAGTAATTTGCTTTACCTGGGGCCTGACGCATTCCGGCACGCCACCAAGTATCTTCCCGCCCTCATGGCCAATCCGCTCGGAACCCGCTACTTTCCGTGCGCTCCATCGGGTTACCCTGATAGCTGGTCGACCCCGCGCGATTGGACCCCGGATTCCCAGAGTCCTTTCGAAAGAATGCGGGTGCTCAACCCGGCCGCTGAACGCTCCGGCCTCCGTTCTGTAGAGCGCAATTTCAGACGCCTTTTTCCACAGTTCGAAACAGTTCGCTTGAAGGCAGGCTGGGGAGGCATGATTGACGCCATGCCCGATGTCGTCCCCGTCGTGGATCACGCCCGGGCAGTCGTCGGTCTTTTCGTGGCGACGGGAATGAGTGGTCACGGCTTCGGTATCGGACCTGGAATCGGTCGCGTCGTTTCCGACCTGATTCAGGGTAACGCGAGTGGGCATGATCTCAGCCGCTTTCGGCTGTCACGCTTCTATGATGGAAGCGCCGTTCGGTTGGGTCCGGCCCTCTAGATGTTTAGTCCAGCATTCGTCCCGTCTCGGCCATCGCAAATAGCCGACTGAATTTAGGAGCATGTTGCCAAGGATCATTCCTTCGCCGTCTCGGCGGCCTTGATGTCCAGCAGCCCGTAGCCGAAATCATCGTCCCGCCCTTTCGAACCGAGATCCCGGGCCGTTGCGGCAAGCGCCTTTTCGATGGCGACGGCCGAGCGGTCCGGCGCGGCGTGGATGAGATTGGCGATGGCGCCCGAGACGATCGCGGCGGCGAACGATGTGCCGGTGACGACATCCGAGCCCGCTCCGCTCGGCGCCACCATCTCGACGCCCGGCGCCGAGATGAAGACATAGGCGCCGCGATTGGCCTGCGGCATCAGCCCATCCCTGGCGTCGGTGGCGGTCACCGCGATGACGCCGTCGAAGGCGGCCGGGTAGCCATAGGGCGCCTTGGGCCCGTTGTTGCCGGCGGCGGCGACCAGAACCATGCCGAGCGCGCGTGCATTGCGGCAGGCGACGCCGAGCAGGTCGTTCTTCGGACCGACGAAACTCATATTGATGATGCGCACGTCCTGCTCGGCCGCCCAGTCGAGCGCAGCGAGGATGACGTCCATTGTCGACTTGCCGCCTTCGAAGGCGCGTGCGTGATAGATCCTGGCGCCGGGCGCCATGCCCCTGAGCGCGCCGACGCCGGCGATCAGCCCGTCGATTGAGGTGCCGTGGTCGCGCTTTTTGACCGGCACGCCGGGCATGGCGTCGAACTGGCCGGCGATGACCCCGGCCAGCGTCGGATTGGTGTCGTCGACGCCGGTATCGATTACCGCGACGCGGACGTTCTCGCCGCTCGCATGGTTGGCGTCGAGCGCGATGCGCTCGAACGCATAGTTGACGATGCCCGCCGCCTGCTGAAGCGAATAGGTATGGTTGGGTTCACGCCGCTCCGTGCGGCTGTCGGCGGCAAGCTGCGCCAGCACGACGCCGACGGGGCGGCCGTCCGGAATACCGAAGCGCACAAGGGTGGTGCCGAGCAGAAACGACCGCCGCTGCGAGCGCACATCGAGGCCAAAGGAAGCGGCGATCTGCTGCACGGCGCCCGCATCGCCATCGACGGTCACCAGCACCTCGTCGGGCACGAAATCGCCGGCCACGGCGCGTGGCGGCTGAACGGCGATGAGATCGCTCGGCGAGACGATTGGCCCGCCCGGAGGCGGTCCGGCCGGCGTGCCGCCGTGCGGCGTCGCCGGGTCCGGCCGTGGCGTCGGCACCGGTGCCGCGGGAGCGGCCGGATTGGGGAACAGGTCGACGATCAGGGCGGGAAGAAACACGGCACCGGCCGCGCTGCCAGTGTCGCCGCCGTCCTTGCCACAGCCGGCGCCTGCCGCATCGGTGCCGTCGCGGCAGTCGATCTTTCCCCGGTCGGCATTGGCGTCGTTGCCCTGCGCCGACGCAAGCCCGGTGGCGATCATCATCGCCGCCGCAAGGATTGCCGCGAATCGGATGACCGCCTCAGCCGCCATCGGCCGGTTTCCTTCCCTCGATCACGGTGTCGGTGAAAGGCTGGGCGGCAACAAGGCCGAGTTGCCTGGTGTAGTCGGCCGCGTTGGCGGCCGGAATGCCGAGCCGGAACACGCCCCCGGCGGTCGGTCCGTCCAGGATCTTCAGGCCGCTGCTGCCGAGAAAGGCGGCGATGTCGGACATTTTCGCGTCGGGCTTGAACTTGACCAGGGCGAACGGCATCTTCGCCATCTCGTCCTGCGCGCCCGCGATCTCGAAATTGCCGTCCTTGCCGCCGGGCTGCACGAACGACTGCACCATGACCAGCGCCAGCAGAGCCGCGGCCGCCGCCCAGGCGACGCCGACCGGCAGCGCCATGAAACGGCCCCAGGCCTGCGCCAGCCAGGACGAACCGGCGGCGGCGCGCGCCGGGCCAGCCTCGGCATCGAGCGCCCTGGAAAAGCGGCTCAGCGCGTCGGCCGGCGGACGGATCGCCTCATTGGCGGCCGCGGTGCTGGAGAATTCAGCCTCCGCCTCGCCAAGGGCGGCCATCGCCGTCGGATCGCTGGCCAGCCATTCCTCGACGGCCTCCAGTTCCGAGCCTTCCAGCGAACCGTTCAGGTAGAACGGCAGCAACGTTTCCATTTCGTCGCGGCGCGACATCTTTTCAGCGGCGCTCATGGCCACCCCCTGTCGTAACCGGCGGCCTTGAGGGCTTCGCCGAGTTTCTTGCGGGCATAAAACATGCGGGTCTTGACGGTCGCGACCGGGATGTCGAGCACCTCGCCGATCTCGGTCACCGATTGCCCCTGATAATAGGCGAGATCGATGACCACGCGATGCTCGCGCGGCAAGGCATCGATGAAGCGGCGCAAGGCAGTGCTCTTGTCCTCCTTCATGGCAACGATCTCGGGCGTATCGGCGCCGTCGGGCACCGCGGCTGCGGCCTCGTCGTCGATCCAGTCTTCCTTTTTCTTGCGCAACAGGGACAGCGCCTTGAAGCGGGCGATGCCGAGCAGCCATGTCGAGACTTCGGAACGTCCCTCGAAACCCGGCGCCTGGCGCCACAGTTCGAGGAACACCTCGTTCGCGATGTCGTCAGCCATCATTTCCGATCCCGTCTGGCGCGCCACGAAGCGGTATATCCGCGCGTGGTGGCGCATGAACAGGAGCCGCACGGCGGCCCGGTCGCCCTTCGCGACCCGCTCGACAAGCGCGCGATCGGTCTCCATCGCGCCGGTCATGACCGATCGAGCCGCCTGGCTCCTGCCTGCTCTGTCGCTGATCGGCTCAAAAAGGTTCATCCTCCGCCAAGGAATTTGCGGAGGCTAACCGAAGAAGATGAGCCTTGCCAGTGGGTGAAGGGGAAGCTAGCTCAGGAAGGGCTTCGCCTTCATCGTCTCGGGTATCGCCACCCCAAGCCGGCTCAGAACCGTCGGTGCCAGCTGCAATTGGTCGAGCAGCGTGTCGGCATCTGGGCCGTTGCCGCCGCCGAAATAATACAGCGCGAAATCCTGCATCTCCTCATCATGGCCGCCATGGTGGCCGCGGTCGGTCTGGCCGTGATCGGCGGTGACGATCACTTCATAGCCGGCGTCGCGCCAGCGCGGCAGGAAAGCGGCCAGCATGCCGTCCATCGCGTAGCAGGCATGGTCCATCTCGTGACAGTCATGGCCGAAACGGTGGCCCATCGAGTCCAGCGTGCAAGTGTGCAGGATGCCGTAGTCGATGCCGTGGCGGCTGCTCAGCATGGTCAGCGTGGCGAACAGGTCGACGTCGCTCGGCGTCATCTGGTTGCGCGCGTTGTAGCCGGTCATGGTGTGGAAGCGGCCATGCGTGATCGGCCCGCCCGGCTCGTCATACTCCATGTCCTCGACGAGGTCGAACGGGTAGGAACGGAAGAACTCCGACCAGTAGGAGTGGGTGACCGCGCCGGTTATTCCCCCGGCCCTGGTGACCTCCGAGAAGATGTCGGGCCGGCTGACGCGGAAGCGGTTCTCGTTGGAAAGAATGCCATGCGCCTGCGGCGGCACCCCGGTGTGGATCGAAGCATAACAGCAGGCCGAGGTCGACGGCAGCACCGAGCGCATCCTCCATACCCGCGCTTCGCCCGACTGCACCCAGCCTTCGAGGTTGCCCATCAGCCGGCGCCAGTTCCGGTAAGGCACGCCGTCGAGGATGATCAGCAACAGTTTGGTCTTGAGCGCCACGAGCTGCTCCATGCGATTGTCGGGGGAACGAGCACGCCGCGTGTCGCACGGACACGCGGCGCTTTCGGCGGGAACTTGATGTCAGGCGTTCAGCCAGCATTCGGCGAGCGCGTAGCCGTCCATCATCTCGCCGATCGGGCTCTTGGCGAAGCCGCCGATCTTGTCGGTGGCGGCGTCGATGAACTGGTTGAAGAAAGGCACGATCAATCCGCCTTCGTCGCGCATCAGCACGGCCATGTCGTGATAGATCGCCTTGCGCTTGTCCTGGTCGAGCTCGCCGCGCGCTGCAAACAGCATCTTGTCGAACTCGGGCCGCTTGAAACGCGTGTCGTTCCAGTCGGCGTTCGACACATAGCCGGTGGAATACATCTGGTCCTGCGTGGCACGCCCGCCCCAGTAAGACAGCGAGAAAGGCTGCTTGTTCCAGACCTCCGACCAATAGCCGTCGCCAGGCTCGCGCTTGATCTCGATCTTGATGCCTGCCTTGGCGGCGCTCTGCTGATAGAGCTGTGCCGCATCGACGGCCCCGGGGAAGGCGACGTCGGAGGTGCGCAGCAGGATCGAGCCGCTGTGGCCCGACTTCTTGTAGAGCGCCGCCGCCTTTTCCGGATCGAACTTGCGCTGTTCGATGGCCGAAAACAGCGGATAGGCCTCGTTGATCGGGAAATCGTTGCCGACCGAACCGTAGCCGCGCAGGATCTTTTCCAGCATCTCGTCGCGGTCCATGGCGAGCTTGAGCGCCATCCTGAGATCGCCGTTGTCGAAGGGCGCGGTGTCGCAGAACATGTTGAACGGGTAATAGCCCTTGCCCGAAACGTTCTCGATGCTGACGCCGGGGATGCGCTTGACGAGATCGACCACCTTCGGCTCGACGCGATTGATCATGTGCACCTGGCCGCCTTGCAGGGCCGCCAGCCGCGCCGTCGCATCGTTGATGACGACGATCTCGACCTGGTCGGCATGGCCCGCCTTGTCGCCCTGCCAGTAATTGGCGAAGCGCTCGCCGCCGTGGCGCACGCCGGGCTGGTTGACGGTCACCTTATAGGGGCCGGCGCTGATGCCCGCGTTCGGATTGTCCTTGCCGCCATTGGGCTGGATGACGAGATGATAGTCGGCCATCAGATAGGGGAAGTCGGCATCGGCGTCGGCAAGCGTGACGACGACCTCCTTGCCCTTGGCCTTGATGCCCTTGATGTTTTTGAGAATGCCGAGTGCGCCCGACTTCGACTTCTCGTCGGCGTGGCGCTCGATGGTGGCCGCGACATCCTCCGCGCCGACCGTCTTGCCATTGTGGAACTCGATGCCGTCACGGATCTTGATCGTCCAGGTCTTGGCATCCGGGGAAGCGCCGATGTCCTCGGCGATCAGGTTGACCAACCTGTTGTCGGGGGTGAGGCGAACCAGATATTCGCCCCACTGCTTGCCGAAGCTGAAGGTGACCTGGCTGAGGTTAAGCGCCGGATCGAGGCTGTTGGTCGATTCGCCGCCCTGCAGGCCGGCCTTGAGAATGCCGCCCTTGACCGGCGTCTGCGCGAAGGCTTTCCCGGCCAGCGTCGTTGCCAGCGCCGCCGACATGCCCAGCGCCGCGGTGCGCCCAAGAAAATCACGCCGAGATATCCGGCCCTGGCCGGCGAGTTCAGCGAGATGGTCGAGTTCAGTCTTCATGTCCTACCCCCTTTTTGAAACAACCGCACACAGGCGACGCCCGTCCGAAGGGACGCGTGGCCCTCCAGTGTTGCATGCGGATCACGGTCGTCATCTCCTTGACTGGCGAACCGCTGCCTAGTTCCCGGCGCTCGCCATGCGTCGCCCCTTGATCGCCTTTTCCAGCCAGCCGATCTCCATTTCCGGAACCGAGGACAGCAAGAGGTCGGTATAGGCATCGAAAGGCGGTGTGAGCACCTTGCTTTTGGAACCGTAACGGACCACCTCGCCGCGATACATCACCGCGATCGAATCGGCGATCGACCTTACCGTCGCAAGGTCGTGGGTAATGAAGAGATATGCGACCTTCTCGTGCTGCTGCAGGTTCAACAAAAGCTTGAGAATGCCGTTGGCCACCAGCGGGTCGAGCGCCGAGGTCACCTCGTCGCAGATGATCAGCTTCGGTTTGGCGGCGAGCGAGCGGGCGATGCAGACGCGCTGCTTCTGGCCGCCCGACAGCTCCGCCGGATAGCGGTCGAGGAAGCCTTTGCCCATCTCGATCTCGTCGAGCAATTCGGCGACGCGCCGGTCGCGCTCACGTCCCCGCATGCCGAAATAGAACTCCAGCGGCCGGCCGATGATGGTGCCGACGGTCTGGCGCGGGTTCATGGCCACGTCGGCCATCTGGTAAATCATCTGCAGCTGCCGCAGATCCTCCTTCGGCCGGTCGGCAAGCCGGTTGGCAAGCGGGCGCCCGTCGAAGGTCACCGTGCCCTGTTCGGGCGGCAGGAGCCCTGTGATGGCGCGCGCCAGCGTCGACTTGCCGGAGCCGGACTCGCCGACCACCGCCAGCGTCTGGCCGGGATAGATATCGACGGAGACGTTCTTCAGCACCTTGACATGACCGCCGCCATAAGCGGCGGTGACGTTCTTCACGGACAGGAATGGCGAGACGCCGGGTTTCTGCTCGGCGTGTTCGATCTCGTGCACTGACACCAAAGCGTTGGTGTACTCCTGGCGCGGTTCCTTGATGATCTGGCGGGTGCCGCCCCATTCGACCAGACGGCCGTGGCGCAGCACCATGATCTCGTCCGAAACCTGGGCGACGACGGCGAGGTCGTGGGTGATATAGAGCGCGGCCACATGCGTGTCGCGGATGGCGTCCTTGATCGCCGACAGCACGTCGATCTGCGTGGTCACGTCGAGCGCCGTCGTCGGCTCGTCGAAGACGATCAGGTCCGGTTCCGAGCACAGCGCCATCGCCGTCATCACACGCTGCAGCTGGCCGCCGGAGACCTGGTGCGGGAAACGCTCGCCGATGGTTTCGGGATTGGGCAGGCTCAGCTTCTTGAACAGCGCGACGGCGCGTTTCTCGGCCTCCGCGCGCGTCGCCCTGCCGTGCAGGAGGGTGGCTTCGACGACCTGGTCCATCAGCCTGTGCGCCGGGTTGAAAGCCGCTGCCGCCGACTGCGCGACATAGCAGACCTCGCGTCCGCGCAGTCTGCGGAAACCTTCCTTGCCGCCCTTGAGGATGTCGCGGCCGTTGAGGAGTACCTCGCCGCCGGTGATGCGCACGCCGCCGCGCCCATAACCCATCGAAGACAGGCCGATGGTCGACTTGCCGGCACCGGATTCGCCGATCAGGCCGAGCACCTTGCCCTTTTCCAGGGTCAGCGAGACGTCATGGACGAGCGTGATGGTCTTTGGCGCTTCGCCCGGTGGGTAGACCATGGCCTCGATGCGCAGGTTGCGGATATCGAGGAGCGGGCTGGATTTGGCTTTGCTGTCGGCCATCATCCGCGTCCTCCTTTCAGGCTTGTCGTGCGGTTGAGTACCCAGTCGGCGACGAGATTGACCGAGATCGCAAGCGCCGCGATCGCGGCCGCCGGTATGAGCGCCGCGGCAATGCCGAAGACGATGCCGTCCTTGTTTTCCTTGACCATGCCGCCCCAGTCGGCATCCGGCGGCTGTACGCCGAGGCCAAGAAAGGAGAGCGTCGACAGGAACAGCACGGCATAGATGAAGCGCAGGCCGAGTTCCGAGACCAGCGGCGACAGCGCATTGGGCAGGATCTCGCGGAAGATGATCCAGGCGCTGCCTTCGCCGCGCAGCTTGGCGGCTTCGACATAATCCATGACGTTGATGTCGACGGCCACCGCGCGCGACAGGCGGTAGACGCGGGTCGAGTCAAGAATGCCCATCACCAGGATCAGCGTCACCAGGTTTGTCGGCAGCACCGAGAGCACGACAAGGCCCATGATCAGCGTCGGGATCGACATCAGGAGATCGACGAGGCGCGACAGCAGCGTGTCGAACCAGCCGCCGAACACCGCCGCCGAAAAGCCGAGAATGGCGCCAAGCGAGAAGGACAACGCCGTGGCGAGCACTGCGATGAACAGGGTGATGCGCGCACCATAGATCATGCGCGACAGCAGATCGCGGCCAAGGTTGTCGGTGCCCAGCCAGTGCGCCGCCGACATGGGCTCCCAGACGTCGCCGACGATCTCGCCATTGCCGTGCGGCGCAAGCCACGGCGCGAAGATGGCCGCCAACACGAACAGGGCCGTCAGCACCAGGCCGACCAGCGCGGGCACGGGGATGCGTTTGATGTCGAGCATGCCCGCCCTCTTCATTTGGGATGCCTCAGGCGCGGATTGGCGACGATTGCCGCTATATCAGCGATGATGTTGAGGCCGATATAGACGGCGGCGAAGATCAGTCCGACCGCCTGCACCACCGGCACGTCGCGCTTGGTGACGTGATCGACCAGATACTGCCCCATGCCGGGATAGACGAAGATCACTTCGACCACGACCACGCCGACGATCAGATAGGCGAGGTTGAGCATGACCACGTTGATGATCGGCGCGATGGCGTTCGGGAAGGCATGTTTGCGGATGACTGCGAAAGCCGAGAGCCCCTTGAGCTCGGCGGTCTCCACATAGGCCGATTGCATGACGTTTAGGATCGCGGCGCGCGTCATGCGCATCATATGGGCAAGCACCACCAGCGTCAGCGCCGCCGCCGGCAGCGCGATCGCCTGCATGCGTTCACCGAAAGGCATGCCGTCATAGACGGTCGAGATGGCGGGGAACCACTGATGCTGAACCGCGAAGTAGAAGACCAGCAAGTAGCCGATGAAGAATTCCGGGAAGGAGGTCGAGGCGAGCGCCAGTCCCGAGATCAGCTTGTCGACCCAGCCGTTGCGGTAGCGCACCGCGATCAGGCCAAGCGTTATGGCTAGCGGAATGGCCACGATCGCCGCCCAGAAGGCGAGGAACAGCGTGTTCCACAGCCGGCCCTTGATCGATGTCGCGATATCCTGTCCGCTCGACATGGCGGTCCCGAGATCGCCGGTCAAAACGCCGCCGAGCCAGCGGAAATACCTGATATAGGCCGGATCGTTGAGCCCAAGCTGCTCACGCAGATTGGCGAGCGATTCCGGTGTCGCCGACTGCCCTAGGATGGCTTGCGCGACGTCGCCGGGCAGGATCTGTGTGCCGGCGAAGATCAGGACCGAGACGGCCAACAAAAGGAGGATGCCCAGCGCGACGCGCTGGGCCACCAGTTTCACGATGGGTGAGGACATCTGGGCAAGGCCGGCTCAGGCTTCGAGCCAGCACTTTGCCAGGGCATAGCCATTCATCAACTCCTGGTGCGGATCGTCCACCCAGCCGCCCACCTTGGCGCCGGTGGCGTCGATGAACTGGTTGAACATCGGCAGGATCAGGCCGCCTTCGTCGCGCACCATGACGGCCATGTCGTGATACATCGCCTTGCGCTTGGCCTCGTCCAGCTCGGCGCGCGCCGCCAGCACCATCTTGTCGAAATCCGGGCGCTTGAAACGCGTGTCGTTCCAGTCGGCGGTCGACAGGTAGGCGGTCGAGTACATCTGGTCCTGGGTCGAGCGTCCGCCCCAATAGGAGGCGCAGAAGGGCTGCTTGTTCCAGACCTCGTTCCAGTAGCCGTCGCCCGGCTCGCGCTTGAGCTCGATCTGGATGCCGGCCTTGGCCGCGCTCTGCTGGAAAAGCTGGGACGCGTCGACGGCGCCGGGAAAGGCGACATCGGAGGTCCTGAGCAGCACCGCGCCGTCATGCCCCGACTTCTTGTAGTGGAACTTGGCCTTGTCCGGATCGTATGTGCGCTGCTCGATCTCGGTGAACAGCGGGTAGGCGGCATTGATCGGGAAATCATTGCCGAGCGAACCGTAACCGCGCAGCACCTTCTTCAGCATTTCTTCGCGGTCGATCGCCAGCTTCAGCGCCATCCTGAGGTCGTTGTTGTCGAACGGCGCCGTATTGCAGTGCATGATGAAGACGTAGTGGCCCGGTCCCGCATGGTTGCGGATGGTGACGCCCGGCACGCGTTTGATCAGGTCGACGATCTTCGGCTCGACGCGGTTGACCATGTTGACCTGGCCGCCCTGCAGGGCGGCCGTACGGGCCGTAGCGTCGTTGATGACGATGATCTCGATCTGGTCGGCATGGCCCATCTTGTCGCCCTGCCAGTAATTGGCGAAGCGCTCGCCGCCATGGCGCACGCCGGGCTCGTTGGTGGTGACCTTGTAAGGGCCCGCCGAGATGCCGGCATCGGCCTTGTCCTTGCCGCCATTGGGCTGGACGATCAGGTGGTAGTCGCTGAGCAGGTAGGGCAGATCGGCATTGGCCTCCTTCAGCGTCAGCACCACTTCCTTGCCGCTGGCCTTGATGCTTTCGATGCCTTTCATGTAGCCGAGCGCGCCGGACTTCGACTTCTCGTCCGAATGACGCTCGAGCGTGGCGGCGACGTCTTCGGCGGTCACCGTCTTGCCATTGTGGAATTCGACGCCGTCGCGGATCTTCAGCGTCCAGACCTTGGCATCGTCGGACGAGCCGATCTCCTCGGCGATGCGGTTCTCGAGCTTGCCCTCTGGGGAAAGCTCGACGATCAGTTCGCCCCACATCTTGCCGAAGGCGAACGGCACCTGCGTCATGAACAGGGCTGGATCCAGGCTGTTGGTGGACTCGCCGCCAACCAGGCCTGCCTTGAGCGTGCCGCCCTTGACCGGGCCGGCTGCGCGCGCCGCGCTCGAAAGCAGTGAGTTGGCGAAGGTCGCGGTGACGCCGAGCGCTGCCGCCCGGCCGAGAAAATCCCGACGGCTGAGCTTGCCTGAGGCGACGCGTCGGCTAAGGAATTCCAGTTCGTTTGACATTTTGAGTTCCTCACTCTGTTGGTTCGACCTTAGTGGTCGTTTTCTTGTTTCTTGTGAGGGGAATAATGACCGCAAGGGAAAGCGGTAAGCAAGACCGAATGCGACATGCCGTGGCGTAAATGGCACGTCGCAATTGGACCAATGCCTTGCCGCTCAAACAAGCGAGCGCGGAACCGCCTGTTCAAAATCGCGTTCGAAGACGAGTTTTTCGCCTTCGTAAGCTTCAATTCGGGCGCTTACGATGAAGTTTTTGGCGTCCGAGCGTATTTCGGCCGATGTTTCGGTGCGCACCGACCATCCGCTTCGCGACAGGGTTTGCGTCCAATGCGTCCGTCCCCCAGCCGACAACGGATCGTCCGGATGGATCGTCCAGGTCTCGCGGGCGATGCTGCCGTTCGCCAGGCCATGTGCAAGATCGCGCACCTCGCCGAAATCGTCTTCTATGGAAAGCGTGACGATGCCGGTCTTCTCGTCGCGGTCGACGCGGCGTTCCGAATTGGCCGGGCGGATGGTCTCGGTTGCCCAGGGGGAAGCGGCCTCCGGCGCGGCGAACGTGACCTCGTCGCCCGTCGCCAGCGGGCGCAGCGGCAGCTTCAGCGTCGCCGCCGACAGGCTTAGGCGGACCGGCTCCGGCGAGGGCCAGATCATAGGCCAGTAGGCGTTCGAGACGGCTATGCGCAAATGGTGGCCGGCCGGCACGCGATAGGCGCACTGGTCGAGCACGACGCGTGCCGAAACGCTCTCGCCGGGGACAAGCGCTTGCGGGAATTCGTGGGAGAGGCGATGCGTGAGGTTGAGCACGCCATAGGAGATCAGCTCGGAGGCGCCATCGGGATGTACGTCGCAAAGCCGCACCGCGATGTTGGCCTGCGGGCGGTCGCAGGATAACCGGACGTAGACTTCCGGTGCGCCGACGACGTCGATCGCCTCGGCGAGTTCCGGCTGGTCGAAACACACCGACAGCGCGTCGTCGGGACGCTGGTCGCCCGGCAATTCCGGGCCGAAGGTGAACGGGAAATACTCACCGCCGGCCAGCCCACAGCTTTGCGGCGAAGCGATGGTGACGGATTTACCGCCCGCCGGGATCAATTCGATCGTTTGCGTCTTGATGTCGGGCGAAGGCCACTGCCGCTCCGCCACCCAGCGGCCCGGCCGTTCCGGATGCCAGCGCGCCGGCCGCACGCTGTCCATCACATAGGCGCGGTAGGCCGGGTCGGCCTCGACGCCGGTCTCGACGCCCTTTAGCCAGCGGTCCCACCAGCGTAGCGCTTCCTGCAGGAAGCCGATTGCCGGCTGGGGCCCGGCATAATGCGGGTATTTGTGGATCCAGGGGCCGACGATGCCTTTGACCGGCGCCTCGATGTTGGCGACGAGATGCGAGATGGTGTTGCGGTAGCCGTCATGCCAGCCGCCGATCGACAGCACCGCGGCCTTGACGGCGGAGAAATCCTCGCAGATCGAGCCGCGTTTCCAGTAGGCGTCGCGGTGCTGGTGGCCAAGCCAGAGCGGCAAAAGGAACGACTGGTTCTCCAGTCGGCTGAGCCACAGGTCGCGCCATCTGTTGTCGCCCGCCAGCAGCGGGTCCGGCGGCCGTGACGAATAGGACAGCATTGTCGAGGCCCAGCCGAAGTTCTCCAGCAGCAAGCAGCCGCCCTTGTAGTGGATGTCGTCGGCATAGCGATCGACGGTCGAGCACAGGCTGATCACCGCCTTGAGCGCCGGCGGCTGCTTGGCGGCCACCTGCAGGCAGTTGAAGCCGCCCCAGGAAATACCCATCATGCCGACATTGCCGTTGCACCAGGGTTGAGCCGCCGCCCAGGCGATGACGTCGCAGGCGTCCTGCAACTCCTGCTCGGAATATTCGTCGTCCATCAGCCCTTCGGAATCGCCATTGCCGCGCATGTCGACACGGATCGAGGCATAGCCGTGGCCGGCGAAATAGGGATGCGTCAGCTGGTCGCGAAAGATGGTGCCGTCGCGCTTGCGGTAAGGCAGGTGCTCGAGGATGACAGGCACCGGATCGTCGCCGGCATCTTCCGGCATCCATACCCGCGCCGACAGCCGGCAGCCATCCGGCATGACGATGGCCATGTCAGGGAATTCGACGACCTTGCGGGGAAACTCGGTGACGGTTTTCATGGCGCGCATAACGCCTCGCGGCGCGGCAAGTTTCAATCGCCATTCGCGACTGGAGCAGCGGAATATGCGACCTGTGCCGCTGCTTGGTGCCCTCAGTTCAGCGGAATGTCGTTCTCGGCCTTGTTCGCCTGGTAGTCGCCAGAGAGCGCTTCATAAAGTGCTGCAATCTTGCCGATGCGCGTCTCCAGCCGCCCGCGTTCCGCCTCGGGCAGCGCCCGCACCAGCCTGCGGATCGAAAAGCTCTTCCAATAGGCGTTCTCGGCATTGTAATCGCCGGGATCGAGGGTGAAGACCTCTTTTAGGATTTTCAGATCGTGCGGGATGGCAAAACTGTCGCGCGAATCCTCGTGGCTGAACAGATAGTAGAAATTGTCGAAACCGGTCCAGGTGATCGCCGACAGACAGAGCGAACAGGGCTCGTGCGTGGCCAGGAAGATGGCCTCCGTGGTGTCGACACGTTCGGCGCTCGGCATTTCGTAGAAGCGTTTCAGGCAGTGCACTTCGCCATGCCAGAGCGGGTTTTCGATCTCGTTGTTGGTTTCGGCCAGCACCAGCGAGCGGTCGCCTTTCTTCAGGATCGCCGCGCCGAACAGCTTGTTGCCATGGGCGACGCCTTCCTGCGTCTTCGGCACGATGTCGTGCTCGATGACGTCGAGCAGGCGGTCGATCAGCGAAATGTCGGTCATCAAAGGATCTCGTCGGGGAGATGAATCTCGTAGGCGTGCGAAAAATGGAATTCTTCGAGATTGGAGCCGTCGCCGCCACGGTCGACGATCAGGAAATCCTGGGGCTCACCCAATGGCGTCAGTACGCCGTGCCATAGATTGCGTGAATAATTGATGCCTTGCCCTGGCTTGGTGATGAAGGCATGCGGCTCGGCCGGACCGTCCTTGCCGTCATGACAGACGACCACCATGAACGGTCGTGGCGACAGCGGGATAAAGGCCTGGCTGCCGAGCGGGTGACGCTCGACCATGGTCAGCGCCAGCGGCAATTCGTAAGGCGTGCCGCGCACCATCGAGATCAGCACGCGCGCATTCGGCCCTACCGCCTCGGCGGTCGCCAGATCATGGTAGCGCTCGGCCTTGCCGCCATTGATCGGGTAGTGGTTGTCGCCGCCCATGTCGATGACATCGCCGAACGGGGCAAAGCCCTCGCGGGTCAGCGGCCGCGCGACGATGCGGGTCACGGCGCACGCCCCGCGATCCCGGCACCGCCGAGCTTGGCGTGCCGGTTGACGTCCTTGTAGAGCAGATAGCGGAATTTTCCCGGTCCGCCGGCATAGCAGGCCTGCGGACAGAAGGCGCGCAGCCACATATAGTCGCCGGCCTCCACCTCGACCCAGTCCTGGTTGAGCCGGTAGACGGCCTTGCCTTCCAGGACATAGAGCCCGTGCTCCATGACATGGGTCTCGGCAAAGGGAATGACCGCGCCCGGTTCGAGGGTGACGATGGTCATGTGCATGTCATGGCGCATGTCGGCCGGATCGACGAAGCGCGTCGTCGCCCAACGGCCGTCGGTACCGGGCATCGGCGTCGGCCCGATGTCCTGCTCGTTGGTGAAGAAGGCTTGCGGGACCTCGAGGCCGCTGACGGACTCATAAGCCTTGCGTATCCAGTGAAAGCGGACAGCCGCATTGCTTTCGTTGCGAACAGTCCAGCCGCTCGACGGCGGCAGGAAGGCGAAGCCGCCCGGCCGCAAGACATGTCTTTCGCCGGCAAGCAGGACGGTCAGTTCGCCTTCGACCACGAACAAGGCGCCCTCGGCGCCGGCATCGGGTTCCGGCCGGTCGCTGCCACCGCCGGGCGCGATCTCGACGATGTACTGCGAAAACGTCTCGGCAAAGCCCGACAGCGGCCTCGACAATATCCAGACGCGGGTCTTGTCCCAGAATGGCAGGGCGCTGGTGACGATGTCCTGCATCACGCCCTTGGGAATGACGGCATAGGCCTCGGTGAAGACGGCGCGGCCGGTCAGAAGCTCACTCTGGCCGGAATGGCCGCCATGTGGAGCATAATAGGTTCGCTCGGGCATCCTGATCGTATCCATGGGTTCAAACCTATTGCGGAAGCATGTCCTTGAGGCGGAAGAGCGCGATGCGCTCGACCTGTTTGCAGGCGGTCTCGAATTCGACGCCGCGGCTGTTGCCGATGCGCCTTTCGAACTCCGCCAGGATTTCTTGCCTGGTCTTACCCTTCACCGCGATGATGAACGGGAAACCGAAGGTGGTGACGTAGGCGGCATTGAGCTTGGAAAACAGCTCGCGCTCCTTGTCGGTCAGCTCATCGAGGCCGGCCGAAGCCTGTTCCCTGGCCGATTCAGCCGTCAGCCGCCTGGCCCTTGCCAGCTTGCCGGCAAGGTCGGGATGGGCGTTGAGCACGCCGAGCCGCTCCGTTTCGCTTGCGGCGCGGAAAACGCGGCAGAGCGCATTGTGCAGGCCGCCGGCGCTGTCGTGCGCCGGGCCAAGTTCCAGCTCGTAGGCGCGCTCGGCTATCCACGGCGAATGTTCGAAAACGCCGCCGAAAGCATGCACGAAGGCCTCGAATTCCATCCTCGAAGGGCGCAGCACCGGCTGCTTGTATGGATGGGTCTCGCGCCAATGCCTGGCGATGTCGATACGCCGCGCCAGCCAGACCTTGTCGTGCGACTTCACATAGTCGACGAAGCGCTTCAGCGCCGCCACCCGCCCCGGCCGCCCGACGAGGCGACAGTGCAGGCCGATATTCATCATGCGCGGCCGCCCAGCCTTGCCTTCGGCATAGAGCGTGTCGAAACTGTCCTTCAGGTAGGCGAAGAACTGGTCGCCCGAGTTGAAGCCCTGCGGCGTGGCGAAGCGCATGTCGTTGGCATCGAGCGTGTAGGGGATGATGAGCTGTGGCCTGTCGGTCCCGTCATCCGCGAACCAGTAGGGCAGCTCGTCGTCATAAGTGTCGGAGACGTAGTCGAAGCCGCCTTCCTCCGCCACCAGCCGCACGGTGTTGACCGACGTCCGGCCGGTGTACCAGCCCGTCGGGCGCGCGCCTGTCACTTCGTAGTGCAGCCGGATCGCCTCCTTGAGGTCGCGGCGCTCGTCCTCGGCGCTGTGGTCGCGGTAGTCGATCCATTTCAGTCCGTGCGAGGCGATCTCCCAGCCGGCATCCTGCATCGCCGTCACCTGATCGGGCGAGCGGGCGAGTGCCGTGGCGACGCCGTAACAGGTCACTGGCACCTCGGCCTCGGTGAACAGGCGAAGCAGCCGCCAGAAGCCTGCCCGCGCCCCATATTCGTAGATCGATTCCATGTTCCAATGGCGTTGGCCCGCCCAGGGAGCCGCGCCGACGATTTCCGACAGGAAGGCTTCCGAAGCCTTGTCGCCATGCAGGACGCAGTTCTCGCCGCCTTCTTCGTAATTGACGACAAATTGCACGGCCACATGCGCGCCACCGGGCCATTTGGGATCCGGCGGATTGGCTCCGTAGCCGCGCATGTCTCTGGTGTAACGCATCGTCCCTCCCACGGGGCATCGCCCGAAGTATGATCAGGATATCGAAAGGGTGCTTCTCGCATTCCCCCGAAAATTTTTGAAAGTGTTTTTGTCGCACTCCGCTCGACCGGGACTTATGCATCGCCTTTAATTGGCGCACAATTCATCAGCAATGTTTGGCTGTACCGGCCGGTTTGTTCGTATTGGAATGGGAGGCGGACAATGGCAGAAACGTCGAAAATCGATGGCGGGCGTCTGACGACCCATGTCCTGGATACGGCAACCGGCAAGCCCGCGGCGGGATTGTCGATCGCGCTCTACCGGATCGATGGCCCGGCCAGGACGCATCTGAAGACGGTCGCCACCAACGCCGATGGCCGTTGCGACGCACCGCTTTTGGCCGACGCGGATTTCCAGACCGGCGAATACGAGCTGGTTTTCGCCGCTGGCGACTATCTGCGGCGCCAGGGAACGAAACTGCCCGAGCCGGCCTTCCTCGACACCGTGCCGATCCGCTTCGGCATGGCGGATGCCGTGCACTATCATGTGCCGCTGCTCGTCTCGCCCTATGGCTATTCGACTTACAGGGGGAGCTGAGACGTGGCCGAGGTCAAGATCCGCAACGACATCCGCTTTATCCTCAACGGCAGGGATGTCGTGCTGTCATCCGTGGCGCCTGACGCGACCTTGCTTGACTGGCTGCGGCTCGACCGATCGCTGCGCGGCACCAAGGAAGGCTGCGCAGAAGGCGATTGCGGCGCCTGTACCGTACTGGTCGGCAGGCTTTCCGCCGGCGAACTGGTCTATGAAAGTGTTAACGCCTGCATCCGCTTCCTGGGTTCGTTGGACGGCACCCATGTCGTGACGGTCGAGCATCTCCGTGGAACGCCGGGCCAGTTGCACCCGGTGCAGCAGGCGATGGTGGATTTCCACGGCTCGCAATGCGGCTTCTGCACGCCAGGCTTCGTCATGTCGCTTTACGGTTTGTGGATGAAATCACCGGAGCCGTCGGACGCGGCCATCGAAAAGACCTTGCAGGGCAATCTCTGCCGCTGCACCGGCTATGAGGCGATCATGCGCGCGGCTCGCGCCATCTCCAGCTACGGCAAAGCACAGAAGGATCCGCTGGCGCTGGAGCGTCAGTCGATCATGGCCAGACTCGAGGCGATGGGCGACGGGGCACGGATCGAGATCGGCGCCGGCAAGGCGCGGCTCGTCGTGCCGGCTGACGTTGACGATTTCGCCGCCGTGCTCGACAAGGAACCGGGCGCCACCATCGTCGCCGGCTCGACCGATGTCGGTCTCTGGGTGACCAAGCACATGCGCGATATTTCGCCTGTCATCTTCATCGGCAATCTCGACGGGCTGTGCGCCATTGCCGAGGACAAGCACGTGATCTCGATCGGAGCCGGCGTCACCTATTCCGATGCCTTCGCGATGCTGTCGAAACGCATCCCGGCGCTCGGGCCATTGTTCGATCGCATCGGCGGCGAACAGGTGCGCAACATGGGCACGATCGGCGGCAACATCGCCAATGGCTCGCCGATCGGCGACACACCGCCGCCATTCATCGCGCTCGGCGCGCGGCTGACGCTGCGCCGTGGAAGCAAGCGGCGCACGATCCCGCTCGAGGATTTCTTCATCGCCTATGGCAAGCAGGACCGGCAGGCCGGCGAGTTCGTCGAGGCCGTGCATGTGCCGGTTCCGGCAAACGAAACGAAGTTCGGCGTCTACAAGGTCACCAAGCGCCGCGACGAGGATATCACCGCCGCCCTCGGCGCGTTTTTTCTGACCTTGGCCAGGGACGGCACCGTGGCCGATATCCGCATCGCCTATGGCGGCATGGCGGCGACGCCGAAGCGGGCTGCGGCGGTCGAGAAAGCTCTGCTCGGCAAACCCTGGACCGAAGAAACAGTCGAGGCGGCGATGACCGAATACCCAACGGATTTCACGCCGCTCACGGACATGCGGGCAAGCGCTGAATATCGGGCTTTGGCGGCGAAAAACTTGTTGCTGCGTTTCTTTGTCGAAACCACCGGCACCAGGGCACCGTTCCAGGTGTCGCGCAACGAGGCGGCATGATGAACAAGCACGCCAGCGCCAATTTAAAGGCCGAAAAGATCGTCGGCGGCGTCGCCACAGACCAGCGCCATGATTCCGCGCACAAGCATGTCAGCGGCAGCGCCGTTTACATCGATGATATGCCCGAACCGGCGGGCACGCTGCATGGCTGCCTCGGTTTGGCCACGGCCACGCATGCCACCATCGCCAAAATGGACCTGTCGGCGGCGCGCGCCGCCCCCGGCGTGATCGACGTGCTCACGGCAAAGGATGTGCCGGGCGAGAACGACATTTCGCCGACCGGGCGCCATGACGAGCCGGTACTCGCCGACGGCGAGGTACAGTTTTTCGGCCAGCCGATCTTTTGCGTGATTGCCGAGACGCGCGAGCAGGCGCGGCGCGCCACCAGGCTGGCAAGGGTCGAATACGAGGAATTGCCTTTCGTCACCGACATCGGCGCGCTCGATCCGACCAGGGACAAACTCGTCACGCCGCCTCTGACGCTGAAACGCGGCGACGCGGCTGCTGCGATCCGTCAGGCCCCCCGCCGGCTGAAAGGAAAAATGCGCGTCGGCGGCCAGGAGCATTTCTACCTCGAAGGGCATATCGCGATGGCGGTTCCCGGCGAGGATCAGGACGTCACCATCTATTCCTCGACCCAGCATCCGAGCGAAGTCCAGCACATGGTTGGTCATGCACTCGGCGTGCCGAGCAACGCCATTACCGTGGAAATGCGTCGCATGGGGGGCGGCTTCGGCGGCAAGGAAACGCAGGGCAACCAGTTTGCAGCGCTGGCCGCGATCGCCGCCAAGAAGCATCATCGGGCAGTGAAAATCCGGCCCGATCGCGATGACGACATGATCGCCACCGGCAAGCGGCACGATTTCCTCATCGACTACGAAGCCGGCTTCGACGATGAGGGCAATATTCTCGGCGTCGACTTCATGTTCGCGGCGCGCTGCGGCTTTTCTGCGGACCTTTCCGGGCCGGTCACCGACCGCGCGCTGTTCCACTGCGACAATACCTATTTCTGGCCGGCTGTGCATGCACAGTCGGCGCCGCTCTACACCAACACGGTCTCGAACACCGCCTTTCGCGGCTTCGGCGGCCCTCAAGGCATGGTCGGCGCCGAGCGTATCATCGACGAGGTGGCGTTCGCCGTCGGCAAGGACCCGCTCGAGATCCGCAAGCGGAATTTCTACGGCACCGCCGACCGCAACGTCACGCCCTACCATCAGGTGGTCGAGGACAACATCATCCACCGCATCGTTGGGGAACTGGAAGAAAGCGCCAGCTATGCAAGGCGCCGGCGCGAGATCTCGGCCTTCAACAACAACAGCCGCTTCATCAAGCGGGGCTTGGCGCTGACGCCGGTCAAATTCGGCATCTCGTTTACCGCCACGCATTACAATCAGGCCGGCGCGCTGGTGCATGTCTACACCGACGGTTCGGTGCATCTGAACCATGGCGGCACCGAGATGGGGCAGGGCCTCAACGTCAAGGTGGCGCAAGTGGTGGCGCAAGAGTTCCAGATCGATCTCGACCAGGTGAAGATCACCGCGACGACCACCGGCAAGGTGCCGAACACCTCGGCCACCGCCGCGTCGTCCGGCACCGACCTCAATGGAATGGCGGCGCAGAACGGCGCCCGCCAGATCAAGGACCGGCTGACCGATTTCGCCGCCGAGAAATACCAGGTGCCACGCGACCAGGTGCTGTTCCTGCCCAACAGGGTGCGCATCGGCAACCAGGAGATACCTTTCGCCGACCTCGTCAAGCAGGCCTATATGGCCCGCATCCAGCTTTCGGCGGCCGGCTTTTACAAGACGCCGAAGATCCACTGGGACCGCGACAAGGGCGAGGGCCGTCCTTTCTATTATTTCGCCTATGGCGCCTCCTGCTCGGAAGTCTCGGTCGACACGCTGACCGGCGAATACATGGTCGAACGCACCGACATCCTGCACGAGACGGGCCGCTCGCTGAACCGCGCCATCGACCTCGGCCAGGTCGAGGGCGGCTTTATCCAGGGCATGGGCTGGCTGACGACCGAGGAACTGTGGTGGGATGACAAGGGCCGGCTGCGCACGCATGCGCCCTCGACCTATAAGATCCCGCTGGCGTCGGACCGGCCCAAGATCTTCAACGTGACACTGGCCGATTGGCCGGAGGCCGGTGAGCCGACGATCCATCGCTCCAAGGCGGTCGGCGAGCCGCCCTTCCCGCTCGGCATGTCGGTGCTGCATGCCCTGTCCGACGCGGTGGCAAGCGTCGCCGACCACAGGATCTGTCCACGTCTCGATGCGCCTGCGACACCGGAACGCGTGCTGATGGCGATCGAGCGGCTGAAGAAAGAGGCGAAGACCTGACTCCGGCAAAACGTGCAAAACAGGCCGAAAAGGCCTATATTTCCCGACAGGGAATGTAAAAAATGAACACGACTGTGCAAAGCCTGAAAGCCTTTCTTGGCCAAACCGGCCGGGTCGCGCTCGTCGAGGTCGCGGCGACGAAGGGCTCGACGCCGCGCGAGAAGGGCGCCTTCATGCTCGTCTCGCAAGCAGCGACATCGGGCACGATCGGCGGCGGCCAACTGGAATATATGGCCATCGACAAGGCACGGCAGATGCTGGGCTCTTTACCCTCCTCCTTGCGGGGAGGGTCGGCGAGCGGACGCCGCGAAGCGGCGTCAGCGAAACGGGGCGGGGGAGCGGCGTTCACAGATCCCTCGACGACGACGTCGTCCAACCCTATCCACAAGGGGGAGGGTGAAGAGACCCGCCCCGACGCCCACGTGATCCTCGACGTGGCGCTCGGCCCGGAGATCGGCCAATGCTGTGGCGGGCGTGTCGAAGTGTCGATCCGCCTCGTCGATGCGACGTTGGCGCAGGAGCTGATTTCGGCCGCGGAAGTCGAGCAGGCTGAACTGCCTTGTGTCTACATCTTCGGCGGCGGCCACGTCGGCCAGGCGCTGGCCTCCGCGGTCGCCCTTCTCCCTGTGCACCCCGTTGTCATCGAAACACGGGCAGACGCGCTTGAAGGAATGCCGCAAGCCATCGAGACGCGGCTGACCCCGATGCCTGAAGCCGAGGTGCGCAACGCGCCTGCAGGCAGCGCCTTCGCCATCCTCACCCATGATCATGCGCTGGACTTCCTGATTGTCGCCGAAGCCCTGAAGCGTGATGACACCGCCTATGTCGGCATGATCGGCTCAAAGACCAAGAAAGCGACATTCAGGAATTGGTTCCTGAAGTCGGCTGAGGGCACGGAAGCGCAGTTTGCCCGCCTCGTTTCCCCAATTGGCGGTGATGCCGTGAAAGACAAGCGCCCATCCGTCATTGCCGCGCTAGCGGCCGCCGAGATCATGACGGCGCTGGTCAATCACGGCGCCGCGGCAAATGCCGAGCACCAGGTGCCGCATGATAGGACGACGGCCGGGTAAGGTCACGTCGCGGCTATACCGGTTGCTTCAAGCCCAGATGATCGCGCAGTGTGCGGCCCTCATAATCCCTGCGAAACAGGCCGCGCCGCTGCAGCTCCGGCACGACCAGGGTGGCGAAGGCATCGAGTTCGCCGGGGAAATATGACGGCATGACGTTGAAGCCGTCCGCCGCACCGCCCTCGAACCGGGCCTGGAGTTCGTCTGCGATCTGCACCGCGGTCCCGACGATGCGCCAATGGCCGCGTGCGCCAGCGAAATGGCGGGCAAGCTGGCGGATGGAAAGGCCGTCGCGGCGCGATTGCTCGATGACCAGGGCCTGCCGGCTTTTCATGCCTTCGCTCTCCGGCAATTCGGGCAGCGGCCCGTCGAGCGGATAGCGCCGAAGATCGGAGATGCTGAGATAGCTGGACAGCAGCGCTACGCCGACGTCATCGGGGATCAGCTCCTGCAGCTCCTCGTATTTCGCCCGCGCTTCCGCTTCGGTTTCCGCCACCACCGGGGCGACGCCGGGCATGATCTTGATGTCGTCCGGTTCGCGTCCATAGGCCGCCAGACGGCCCTTGAGATCGTCGTAGAAAGCCTTCGCTTCCGCGAAAGTCTGCGCGGCGGTGAACACCACATCGGCGGTGCGAGCGGCGAGATCGCGGCCGACATCCGAGGCGCCGGCCTGAACCATGACCGGGGCGCCCTGCGGCGAACGCGGCAAATCGAGTGGATCGCACACCGAAAAGCTCTGGCCGTCATGGCCGGAGGCGCCGAGCTTGCCGTGCCAAAGCCTGGTGACGACTTCGGCGAATTCTCGTGCCCGTTCATAACGATCGGCGTGGGGTCTGAGACCCGTTGCGCCGAAGTTGGCGGCCTCGATCGGGCTGGCCGACGTGACCAGGTTCCAGCCGGCGCGCCCGCCGCTCAGCTGGTCGAGCGAAAGGAAGGTTCGTGCCAGCCCGTAAGGCTCGTTGTAGCTGGTCGAAGCCGTGGAGACGAGGCCGATGCGGCTGGTCTGGACAGCGAGTGCGGAAAGCAGGCTGATCGGCTCGAAGCCGATCGAACGCGAGGTCTGGCTGGCGATGCTGACATCGGCTTCGCGCAGGCCGGCCGCATCCTCGCAGAACAACAGGTCGAATTTCGCCGCTTCCGCCGTGCGCGCCAGCGCGACGTAATGATCGATGTCGATCCCGGCCTTCACATGGGCCTGGGGATGCCGCCAGGCGGCGATATGGTGGCCCGTCGCCCACAGAAAGGCGCCGAGCTTCATCTGGCGCGCGGTCATCGGTCGCCTCCGCCGCTGAGTCCCAGATGCGAGCGCAGCGTTGTGCCCCCATGGCTCTGTCGAATCACGCCGCGCCGCCGCAGCTCCGGCAGAACGCGATTGGTGAAATCGTCGAGCGCTGAAATGTGCGCGGAGAGCCGGATGTTGAATCCGTCGCAATTGTTCGCCCGGAATTCTTCCTCCATCCTGTCGGCCAGCCCGGCGACGCCGTTGGCGGCGAGGGATATGTCAGCCAATATCCTCACGGCATCCGGTTCGCGCCCGGACGCGGAAACGCGGCGCCTGAATTCGTCATGGCGTGCCTTGCGCCGCGCTGCCTGCCTTTCGTCCAGCAGGATGACATCGGCTGTGCGCGCGGCAATGTCGAGGTCGCCTGCCGCCAGGCCGGACAGGACCAGAACCGGCGTATCCTGCGGCGAACGCGCCACGTTCAGCGGTCCGCGCACGGCGAAGAATTCGCCCTTGTGGTCGAGCTGGTGCATTTTTCCGGGATCGTGAAAGCGGCCGCTGTCTTTGTCGAACAACAGCGCGTCCGCCTCCCAGCCATTCCACAAGCCCTGGACGATGCCGATATATTCCTCGGAGCGGCGGCGAAACTCGTCGCTGGAAAATCCATCCAGCCGGCTGAAATTGGCCGCCTCGCTCGGCGCCTGCGCCATGGTTGCGTTCCATCCGGCGCGACCGTGGCTGATGATATCGAGCGAGGCGAACCGGCGCGCCAGATTGTAGGGCTGGTGGGCAACCATCGACGCGGTGGCGACCAGCCCGATCCTGCTCGTCACGGTCGCCAGTGCGGCAAGCAGGGTCGTCGCTTCGAACGGGTTGCCCGACCCGGCCCTGCCCGGCGGCGCATCGTCGAGAACAATCATGTCCAGCCCGGCCGCTTCCGCCCGCTGCGCGAAGCCGGCCAAGTCGCTGAAGGTGAGCGCGCCGGCCTGCCCGGCCGTGGAGGCAATGTTGAGCGAAACGGTGAGATGCATTGTGGCTAGCTCGTCAGTCGGCGCAAAGCCCATCGGCCATGAGGCGGCATCCGCGAACCTAAGTTCGCCTTCGCGCAAGGCAACCCTTGCGACTGGGCCAGGAGCCGCTCACTTGCCGACCAGTATGTCCTTGATCAGCCGCTGGCAGCGCTCGGCCATGAAATCCAGCAGCAGGCGCACTTTCGGGTCCTGCAGCTTTTTGTGCGGATAGACGGCGGCGAACTGCACCGGCGTGGGCGGCGTGCCGGCCAGGATGATCTTCAGCCGCCGGTCGCGGATGAACGGCTCGACCTCGAAGCGCGGCTTGTTGATGATGCCGCGCCCCGACAGCGCCCAGCCGGTCAGCACGTCGCCATCGTCCGTATCATAGGGCCCGTGCACCTCGAATTTCTGCGGCCCGTTCGGCGTCTGCAGGGTCCAGACATATTCGCGCGCGCCGGAATAGCGCAGCATCAGGCAATCGTGCTTCCTGCTGATCAGTTCCTGCGGCTCGGCCGGCTCTCCGCGTGCCTCCAGATATTTGGGGGCCGCGACCAGCACCCGCTCGCATTCCATGATGCCGCGCATCCTGAGGCTGGAATCCTCGATGATACCGAGCCGGAAGGCGACGTCGATACCCTCTTTCATGATATCGACATTGTGGTCCGAGAGCCTCAGCCGCACCTCGATATCAGGGTATTTGTCGTGGAAATCGGGAATGCCCGAGGCGACCAGGCGGCGGCCGAGGCCGAGCGGCGCGGTCACGCGGATGGTGCCGCGCGGCTGGCCGGAAAGGGCCGAGACCGCGGCCTCCGCCTCGGTGATCGCTTCCAGCACCTGCTTGGCGCCGGTGTAGAACACCGTGCCATGCTCGGTCGGCATCAATTGTCGTGTCGTGCGGTTGAACAGCCGCACACCAAGGTGCTTCTCCAGCTCCTTGATGCGGTTGGAGGCAACCGCCGGCGAAATGCGCATGTCGCGCCCGGCCGCCGACAGATTGCCGAGCTCGACGACGCGGACGAAGACGGCGATGTTGTCGAGATAGGCCATGCGGTTCAGTGGCTTTCAATCAAGCTGCGTGCGAGCAACCTAGTATTTTCCAATTTTTTTTGAAAGTCATCGCACGCCTCGCCTCTTTCCGTTTGCACGCCACACCGTAAAGTCGCTTCATCGGCAGGGACGACTTCAATGATGGATTTCGCTATTTTCTGGGACTGGCTGAGCTTTGCCGTGCGCTGGCTGCATGTCATCACCGGCATCGCCTGGATCGGCTCGTCCTTCTATTTCGTCGCGCTCGATCTCGGTTTGCGCCAGCGACCGGGCATGCCTGCCGGCGCCTTCGGCGAGGAGTGGCAGGTGCATGGCGGCGGCTTCTATCACATCCAGAAATACCTGGTCGCGCCGGCCGAGATGCCGGAACACCTCACCTGGTTCAAATGGGAATCCTACGCCACCTGGCTGTCCGGCTTCGCCATGCTGTGCGTGGTCTACTATGCCGGGGCCGACCTGTTCCTGATCGATCCCAACGTGCTGCCGATGTCTGTGCCGGTCGGCATCGTCCTGTCGATGGCGACGATCGGCGTCGGCTGGGTGGTTTATGACCTGCTCTGCCGTTCGCCGCTGGGCAAAAGCGATACAGGCCTGATGCTGGTGCTCTACTGCGTGCTGGTGTTCATCGCCTGGGGACTGACCCATCTGTTCACCGGCCGCGCCGCTTTCCTGCATCTGGGCGCCATCACCGCCACGATCATGTCGGCCAATGTCTTCATGGTCATCATCCCCAACCAGAAGATTGTCGTCGCCGACCTCATCGCCGGCCGCAAGCCGGATCCGAAATACGGCAAGATCGCCAAGCAGCGCTCGCTCCATAACAATTACCTGACGCTGCCGGTGCTGTTTCTGATGCTGTCGAACCATTACCCGCTGGCGTTCGGCACTGAGTTCAACTGGATCATCGCCTCCCTGGTGTTCATCATCGGCGTGTTGGTCCGCCACTACTTCAACACCGTGCACAAGCGCGCCGGCAACCCGCACTGGACCTGGCTGGGCGCCCTTGTCCTGTTCCTCATCATCGTCTGGTTGTCCACCGTGCCGAAGGTGTTGAGCGGCGAACCAAAGGCGTCCGCCTCGGCCCAAGTCTATATCGCCTCGGCCCATTTCCCGGCCGTGCGCGACACCGTGCTCGGCCGCTGCTCGATGTGCCATTCACCGGAGCCGGTCTACGAGGGCATCTACCATGCGCCCAAGGGCGTGATGCTGGATACCGACGCCGGCATCGCCGAGCATGCCCGCGAGATTTATCTGCAGGCCGGCCGCAGCCATGCCATGCCGCCCGCCAATGTCAGCCAGATCACCGACAAGGAGCGGGCGCTGCTGGTGGCCTGGTTCGAAGGCGCGGGGAAATAAGCATGACATCGACACTTCTGCGTGGCCGCACGCTGTCCTTCGTGCGCTGGCCTGAAAGCATCGATGATCATTCCGCCTGGCGCTACGAGGAGGATGGCGGCCTGCTGATCCACGACGGCAGGATCATCGCTGCGGGCGCTTACGTCGATGTTGAAAGGAAAGCAGGCGAGACAGCGAGAAGGATTGATCACCGGCCGCATCTGCTGCTTCCGGGCTTCATCGATGCCCATGTGCATTTCCCGCAGATGCAGATCATCGCCTCCTACGGCGCGGAACTGCTCGATTGGCTGAACGCCTACACTTTCCCGGAGGAGACGAAGTTCGCCAATGCGCAGCATGGCCGGCGCGTCGCGCGGCTGTTCCTCGACGAGATGGTGCGCCACGGCACCACCACGGTCGCCGCCTACTGCTCCGTGCACAAGGCCTCCGCAGAAGCTTTCTTCGCCGAATCGCATGACCGCAACATGCTCAACATCGCCGGCAAGGTGATGATGGACCGCAACGCGCCCGATGGCGTGCTCGACACGCCGCAATCGGGCTATGACGACAGCAAGGCGCTGATCAAGGAGTGGCACGGCAAGGGTCGGCAGCTTTATGCCATCACCCCTCGCTTCGCGATCACCTCGTCGCCGGAGCAGATGGAGATGGCCAGCGCGCTATGCCGCGAATACCCCGACCTGCACATCCAGACGCATCTGTCGGAAAACCATGCCGAGATCGCCTTCACGCAGGAGCTTTATCCGTGGTCGCGCGATTACACCGACGTCTATGAGCATTACGGGCTGTTGGGGAGAAAGAGCCTGCTCGGCCATTGCATCCATCTGTCGGAGCGGGAAGCGGACGCGCTTTCGGACAGCGGCTCCGTAGCCGTGTTCTGCCCGACCTCGAACCTTTTCCTCGGCTCCGGCCTGTTCGACTATCAGCGCTACCGCACGCGCGATAAAGCCCTCCGCATCGCCGCCGCCACCGATGTCGGTGGCGGCACCAACTATTCCATGCTGCGCACCATGGACGAGGGCTACAAGGTGATCGCGCTGAACGGCGAGAAGCTGAACCCGTTCCAGTCCTTCTGGCAGGTCACGCGCGGCAACGCCGAGGCGCTGTCGGTGGCGCAAAGGATCGGCACGCTGGAGGAAGGCACCGATGCCGATATCGTCGTGCTGGACGCCAGGGCGACGTCGTCGATGCGGCTCAGGATGGAGACCGTCGAGACGCTGGCGCAGGAACTCTTTCTCTTGCAGACGCTGGGCGATGATCGCGCCGTGCGCGAGGTCTATGTGGCGGGTCGGCCGGCAAAAACCGATTTGGCAATTTAGAACGTGACGGCGCGTTCCTTGCTTGACCCGGGCTTGACCCAGCGGCAACCATCCGTCAAAGCGTGCGGCGACGTTGAAAGGGGAACGACATGGCCGTTGCCGAAGACATCGCTCTGATCAAGAGACAGGAGGAAGTCCTTGTCTTTCCCGCCTTCGACGAGGCAGTCGCGTTCAGTATCGGGTCCGCGATCCGCGACAGGGCGCTCACCGAGAATCTCCCGGTCATAGTCGACATCAGGACCTTCGACCGGCCGCTGTTCTACGCCGCCATGCCGGGCTCGAACGCTTCCAATCCCGACTGGGCGCGGCGCAAGATCAACGTCGTCAAGCGGTTCCTGAAAAGCACTTACCGCATGGTGCTGGAACAGCAGCGCCTCGACCGCACTTTCAAGATCGGCGAGGGCCTGGATATTGCCGACTACGTGCTGGCCGGCGGCGGCTTTCCCGTCACGGTCAAGGGTGTCGGGGTCATCGGCGTCATCGCCGTCTCCGGGTTGCCGGAGCGCGAGGATCACGGCGTGGTGGTCGATGCGCTGTGTAGTCATTTGGGCATCGACAAGCGCGAGTTTTCGCTGCCGCCCGAGGAAAAATCGTGACGTTGACGCCGCCCCTCATCCGCCTGACGGCACCTTCTCCCCGTATAGTGACGGGGAGAAGGGATGCGCACCAGCGCCGGCGACCCCCTCTCTCCGTCTCTTTACGGGGAGAGGGTGAGGGGCAGCGCCGACGGTTGCTCAATTCGAAAGACGCCGATGGCGCCAAAGGATGACCTTGTTCGACCCCAAATCCTTTCTCGTTTCAATCTTCGACGCGGCCGTCGCCGCCGCCGATCCGGAGCGCACCATCCGCGATCATTTGCCGGCCAGGCCCAAGGGCCGCACCATCGTCATCGGCGCCGGCAAGGGCTCGGCGCAGATGGCGGCGGCCTTCGAGAAAGCGTGGGACGGTCCGATCGAAGGACTGGTCGTCACCCGCTACGGCTATGGCGCGAAATGCGAGCGCATCGAGATCATCGAGGCGGCGCATCCGGTGCCGGACGCCGCCGGCCTCGAGGCTTCGCGGCGGCTGCTCGAGAAGGTGCAAGGGCTGACCGCCGACGATCTGGTGGTGGCGCTGATTTCCGGCGGCGGTTCGGCGCTGCTGCCGTCACCGGCAACCGGCCTGACATTGGCCGACGAGATCGCCGTCAACGAGGCGCTGCTGGCGTCGGGCGCGCCGATCGCGGCGATGAACACCATCCGCAAGCATCTTTCCACCATCAAGGGAGGCCGGCTGGCCGCCGCCGCCTGGCCGGCCAAAATGGTGTCGCTGGTTGTCTCCGATATTCCCGGTGACAATCCGGCGCTGGTCGCATCCGGCCCGACCGTTCCCGACACCGGCAGCCGGGCGGATGCGCTGGCGTCGATATCAGCCTACGGCATAAACCTGCCGGCCTCGGTCATGGCGCATATCAATTCACCGGCCGCCGATGCACCAGTTCCCGGGGATGAGCGCTTTTCGCGCAACGAGGTGCATCTGATCGCCTCCGCCGGCGTGTCGCTCGAAGCAGCCGCAGCGGAAGCGAGCCGACAGGGCATCGAAGCTGTCATTCTCTCGGATGCCATCGAAGGCGAAGCCCGCGAGGTGGGCGGGGTTCACGCGGCCATCGCGCGCGAAGTAGCGACACGCAATCGGCCTTTCTCAAAGCCGGTGCTGATCCTGTCCGGCGGCGAGACCACGGTGACGCTGCGTGCCAAGGGGAAAGGCGGCCGCAACTCCGAATTCCTGCTCGCCTTCGCCATCGGCATCAATGATGTGAAGGGCATTCACGCCCTGGCCGCCGACACCGACGGCATCGACGGCTCTGAGGACAATGCCGGCGCCTTCGCCGATGGTTCAACGGTCTCGCGCATGCGCGCGGCCGGCATCGACGCCAAGGCGATGCTGGCAGGCAACAATGCCTGGACGGCTTTCAACGCGGTCGGCGATCTGTTCGTGCCCGGTCCGACCGGCACCAATGTCAACGATCTCAGGGCCATTCTGATTCGCTAATCGTTTGGATCAGGCAGCCATCAGCCGCTTCACCTGCTTCATGTCGTCAAGGAACCGTTCTCGCTCGGCCTCCTTGTCCGCACGGTCACGGATGCGCAGGATGAAGGAGGGATGGATGGTGATGAACACACGCATGCCATCTTCCCGCTCGATCGCCTGGCCGCGCATCTTCGTCACCGGAACCGCCTTGCCGAGCAGCGACAATGCCGCCGTTGCGCCAAGCGCCACGGCAAGGTTCGGTTTGATCAGTCCGAATTCCTGGTCGAGCCACCAGCGGCACGCCTGAATCTCGCCGGCGTTCGGCTTGGAATGAATGCGACGCTTGCCGCGCGGCTCGAACTTGAAGTGCTTGACCGCATTGGTGACGTAGACTTTCTGGCGGTCGACCCCGGCGTCTTCCAGTATGGCGTCGAACACCCTGCCGGCCGGGCCAACGAAGGGAGCGCCGGCGAGATCTTCCTGATCGCCGGGCTGCTCGCCGACGAAAATCACCTTGGCGCCGTCAGGCCCTTCGCCGAACACGGTCTGCGTCGCATCGCGCCACAGCGGGCAACGGTGGCAAGCCTTCGCTACCTCACGCAGCTCCGAGATCGAGGTGACATCTGGCAGTGGCTCGTCGGACGGCCCGGAAATGCGCCTGGCCGGCCTCTTCGCTTCATGCGTTTGGCCTGTGGTCGCCATCATCCTGTCCTGTCGGTTCTGACACTGAAATGGACGGGAAGGGCGATGGTTCCTCCGAGGGCTCAGACCTCGTGCAGATAGAGGTGATAGTCCAGCTCGCTGACCGTGCGCGCCACGCGCAGGTATTCGGACTGCTTGATCGCCACGAAGGTGCGGTGCAGGTCTTCGCCAAGCGCGGCTTTGAGGAAGCTGGACGCTCTGGCCGCCTCGATCGCCGCGCGCCAGTCGACCGGCATGGTCGTGCGCGTCACCGCCGCCTCATAGCCGTTTCCGGTCGTCTCGGGGCCGGGGTCGAGGCCTTCGTCGAGCCCTTTGACGATGCCGGCAAGCACGGTTGCCGCGATCAGATAGGGGTTGGCGTCGACGCCCGACGGCCGATGCTCGATGCGCCGGTTCCTGGCGTCGCCCGCCGGCACGCGCAGCGCCACCGACCGGTTGTTGACGCCCCAGGTCGGCGCCACCGGTGCATAGGATTGGGAGACGAAGCGCCGCCAGGAATTGGCGTGCGGCGCAAACACCAGCATCGATTCCGCCATGGTCTGGATCAGGCCGCCCAGCCCGCGCAGCAGTGGCAGCGACCAACTCTCGCCACCGGCCTCCGAAAAAACGTTTCGGCCGGCCTTGTCCTGCAGCGAGACGTGGAAATGCATGCCGGAGCCGGCATATTTCTCGATCGGTTTGGCCATGAAGCAAGCCGTGACGCCATGGCGGCGCGCCTGCGCCCGAACCAGCCGCTTCAGCATAACGAGGTCGTCGGCCGCCCGCATCACATCCTTGCGGTAGTTCAGCGTCAATTCGTACTGGCCGGGCGCATATTCAGAAATCACGGTCTCGGCCGGAATGCCCTGTGCCTTGGCCGCGGCATAGATGTCGGTAAACAGCGGCTCCATGCCGTGCAGATGGTCGACCGAGTAGACCTCGGTCTTGCCCGAGACGCGGCCATCCAGCACGGCGTGCGCCGGCTGCACCTTGCCGTCGCTGTCGCGCTCATTGGCGAGGAGAAAAAATTCGAGCTCGAAGGCGCCGGCCGGGTACAGCCCCTTGGACGCCAATATGTCGACCTGCCTTGCCAGCGCCAGCCGCGGGTCCGATGACATCGGCGCGCCGTCGAGATGATACATCGCCATCAGCACCTGGCCGCGCGGCGGTTTGGTCCCGTGGAGCGGCACCAGCGTGCCAGGAATCGGCCAGGCGCGCAGATCGCCGTCGCCGGTGGTCCAGATCAGCCCGGTCTCGTGCACGTCCTCGCCGGTGATGTCGAGGCCGAGGATCGAGATCGGCATGTGCCGGCCGCCTTCGAAGATGGCTTTCAGCTCGTGCCGGCGCACGATCTTGCCACGGCCGACGCCGTTGGCATCGGTCAGCACGATATCGAAGGCTTCGATCTCAGGATGGGCGTCGAGAAAGGCCTGCGCCTCGGTGGGCGTCGAGCCCGAAGGTGAAGTCATGATGGAGCCCGGCCTGGCTTGCGCGCCTGTCTGTTGGGTGGCTTGTCTCATGCCGCAAGCTCCGCCGCAACTGCGCCGAAGGCGGTGATCAGCCGGTTGACCTGGGCGCCAGTGGTCGCCGGAGAGATCAGCATCATATTGTGGAAGGGCGCGATAAGCACGCCGCGATTGACCAGCGCGACATGGATGGCGGCTTCGAGTTCCGGCGCGTGCGCGGCCTCCGCCTCCGCCCCATTGCGCAGCGGGCCCGGCGCGCAGATGAATTCGACGCGGGCGCCGACGCGGGCGACATGCCATGGCAGGCGGTAGCGGTCGATGACCGTGGTCAGCCCGGCATCGAGCCGCCGCGCCAGATGATCCATGCGGTCGTAGTTCTCGGCCGTCATCACTTCTTCGAGCGCGGCGCGCATCGCGGCGAACTGCAGAGGATTGGCTGAGAGCGTCGTGCCCATGCCGGAATAACCCGGCTCTTTCGTCCTGTTGTAGTCGGCGTAGCGCGAGGCGACCTCTTCGCTCATGCCCCATACGCTTGCCGGTACACCACCGGCGATCGGCTTGCCTAGCACGAACAGGTCCGGCTCCAGCCCGTATTTCGCGGAATAGCCGCCCGGTCCGGTCGAGATCGTGTGTGTCTCGTCGATCAGAAGCAGCGTGCCGGCCGCGCGCGTCAGCTTTCGCAGCGCCTCGTGGAAACCGGGATCGGCCAGCACCATGCAGGAATTGGTCAGCACCGGTTCGGCGATGACGCAGGCGACATCCTTGTCCCTGAGCGCCGCCTCCAGCGCGGCAACGTCGTTGAACTCGATGACCTTGGCCGTGCGGGTCAGGTCGCGGAATTCTCCGGCCAATCCGGGCCGGTTGGCCGGCTTGCCGTCGATCAGCCGCACCATCGTCTCGTCGACAGAGCCGTGATAACAGCCGTTGAAGACCAATATCTTTTCTCGCCCGGTGACGGCGCGGGCAACGCGCAGCGCGAAACGGTTGGCATCGGTCGCCGTCGTGGCGATCTGCCAGAACGGCAGGCCGAAGCGCTGTTGCAGCAGCGGTCCGATGGCGAGCGCATCTTCCGAAGGCAGCATGTATGTCAGGCCGCGTCCGGCCTGCCGGCGGATGGCGCGCGCTATGGCCGGCGGCGAGTGGCCGAACATCGATCCGGTGTCGCCGAGGCAGAAATCGTCGAGCCTGTTGCCGTCGATGTCGGTGATCGTAGCGCCTCTGGCGCTCTGGACCAGGATCGGAAACGGCGTCGGCCAGTCGTTCATCCAGTGCATCGGCACCCCGCCGAAGAAGCCAGGCAGGCCGTTGCCGGCCTTGGCCTGCGATTTCGGCCGCGCCTTGCGGAAGCTGGCGCCTTCGGCGTCCCGCAATGCGGCAATGCGGTCGCGGCTGACGCCGCCAATGGACGTGTGGGCGCTGTGCATGAAACCCCTCTCTGGCGCAGTAGTGGAGTAGTGGGGTAGGCGCTCAACGGCCCGGATGCTCTAAACCCGCTCCCATATTGCCCTACTCCCCTACTCCCCTAACCCGTGATGTCGATAACGCCGCAGTCGCCGGCGGCACTGCCGAAGGCGATGCGGCGTTCTTCCCTGTCCCACATCATCGAGGTGATGGCGCCCTTGCCGGGGCGACGCAACAGCACTTCCTTGGCGTCGGAAAAACGCACCGCCATCACCATGCCGTCCTCATAGCCGATGGCGACGACATCCTGGCTCGGATGGCAGGCGACTGAGGTCACCATCGCATTGCCGCGCGTACCGAGTTCCAGCGGCGCCTTGCCCATTGGCCCGTCCTTGCCTGAAAACGGCCAGACGATCGCCGCCGGCGCGCCGGAACTCGCCAGCCACTTGCCTTTCACGCTCCATGACAGGCTTTTGACCTTGGCGGGATAGCCGCTCATGCGCATGTGCTTGCCGTCCGCCAGCTTCCAGCCGTGCAACGCGTTTTCCTGCATGGTGGTGACCAGGAAGGCGCCATCCGGCGAGAAGGTGATGCCGGTATGGGCGCCGGCCCATTCGAGCTCCACCGGCTTGCCCTCGGCGGCCGGGAAATGCAGCGTCGCGCCATTGTAGCGCGCGACGCCGAAGCGCATGCCCTTGGGCGAAAATGCCAGCCCCTCGACCGAACGCGGATGGGCGAAGTCTTTTGTGTGGCCGTCGGCAAAGCGCACATAGGCGGTCTTGCCTGTAGCGTAGGCGATGGCGCCTTGCGGGCCAGCGGCGACGCTGGTGACCCACTTCTTGCCCGCGCTCGCCAATTCCTTGGCCTCGCCGCCCGCTTTCACCGCAAACACCTTGCCGTCTTCGCCGCCGGTGAGCAGCCGGTCATTGGCGGCATCGTGGAAGGCCGCGAGCAGCCCGTCATTGGCCTGCACCGTCTTGTGGCCATTGTCGAGCCGATGGACGGTGCCGTCGGCCAGCGCGAAATGCGGCACGTCGCGGAGGAAGGCGGCGGCAAGGCAATGGCCTTCGAGATCAAGCGGGGCGACGGTCGGCATGTAGGACAGGTCCATTCCAGATTGTTGCTGGTCGTCTCGGGAGCCGCCAGCGCGCCAGGCGCGGCCCCACCCTCTCCCGCAAGGGGAGAAGGAAGAGCGGGCAGCGCTACCGCCATAAAGTCCGGAAATCAAGCGGCCTGGCAGGCCTCGAAGCTCTTCCTCAGCCGTTCGGGGTCCAGTTCGCGACCGATGAACACCAGCCGGCTCTCATGCTTCTCGCCGTCTTTCCAGGCGCGCTGGTGGTCGCCCTCGATGATCATGTGCACGCCCTGGATGACGTAGCGCTCGTCGTCGCCCTTCAAGGCGATGATGCCTTTCAGGCGCAGGATGTTCGGCCCCTCCATCTGGGTGACCTTCTCGATCCAGGGGAAGAATTTCTTCGGATCCATCTCGCCTCCCCGCAGCGAAACCGACTGCACCGTCACGTCATGGATGTCGGATGGGTGCGCGTGATGGTCGTGTCCATCGTGGTCATGATCGTGCCCGTCATGATCGTGGTGGTGATGATCGTGGTCGTGGTCATGATCATGATCATGACCATGGTGGTCGTCATGCGCCTCGAGGAAATGCGGGTCGTTCTCCAGCGCCCTGGACAGGTCGAAGGCGCCGCGGTCGAGCACTTCCGACAGCGCCACGCCGGCGCGGGTGGTGCGATGGATCCTTGCGGCCGGGTTGATGGCGCGGATCGTCGCTTCCACCTTGGCCAGTTCTTCTGGTGTGACGAGGTCGGTCTTGTTGAGCACGACGACGTCGGCGAAGGCGATCTGGTCCTCGGCTTCCTTGGAATCCTTCAGCCTGAGCGGCAGGTGCTTGGCGTCGACCAGCGCCACCACGGCGTCGAGCTTCGTCTTGGAGCGCACGTCGTCGTCCATGAAGAAGGTCTGCGCCACCGGCACCGGATCGGCGAGACCCGTGGTCTCCACCACGATGGCGTCGAAGCGGCCGGGCCGGCGCATCAGGCCCTCAACGACGCGGATCAGGTCGCCGCGCACCGTGCAGCAAACGCAGCCATTGTTCATCTCGTAGATTTCCTCGTCGGACTCCACGATCAGGTCGTTGTCGATGCCGATCTCGCCGAATTCGTTGACGATGACGGCGTAGCGCCTGCCGTGGTTTTCCGACAGGATGCGGTTGAGCAGCGTCGTCTTGCCGGCGCCGAGATAGCCGGTCAGAACGGTTACGGGGATCTGCGTCTGTGCGTCGCTCATGGCTTGCCTCGAATGGATGGGCCTTGAAAGATTTCGGCGGCCTCGAAAGGGATTGTCGGCTCCATATAGGATGCGCGGCGGGCTTTTGCACGAGGCAAACCGCGAATGGCTGCGGTCCAATCCCTAGGTCAGCGTCTCGTCGAACTAGGCGGCTGGCGGCGCCCTGCAGGCCATGCGGTATCGGTGCGCAAAAAGAGCCTGTGGACGACCACGGCCGGCCGATCCACCGCAATCGCTTTCGCGAAAAGTCGTTTGTCATCTAACTGAAATAATCATCTGGCATTAGCCACGGCGGGTACCGCAATGCTTGCCGGCAAAGCTGTTTCAGGCGCCGGAATCTTTTTTGATCGTCGATTGCCAACCGGCCGGCTGCGTCTATGCTGCCCGCACCGGTATGGCCGAAGAGGGATGACCATGGCCAAGGCGGACAAGACTGCGACAATGAGCCGGCTGCATTCGGCGGCAAGGCTGGCAAGAACAGCGCTTGCGGCACGGCTGCTGGCGCATGGCTTCTATGCCGGCCAGGACCAGATCATGCTGGCGCTCGACCGCGAGGACGGCCAGACCCCGGGCAATCTGGCTGGCCGGCTCGGCGTGCGCCCGCCCACCATCACCAAGACCATCAATCGGCTGCAGGCACAGGGTTTTCTGCAAAAGCGCGCCTCCGACGCCGATGCCCGCCAGGCGCATATCTTTCTCACCGACACCGGTCGCGAGACCATCCGCGCCATCGAAAAGTCGGTGAAGAAGACCGAAAAGCAGGCGCTGAAGGGCCTCGACAAGAAGGACCAGAAGGCACTGTTCAAATTTCTTGCCCGCATCGAGGCCAATCTTTCGAACGAAGACCTGGCCTTGATCGACGACGACGCCGAGTCGGACGACTGACCGCCGGTTGCGGTGATCAGGCCACCGCGGCGGACCCACGGATCAGCGAAGACCAGCGTCCCGGCGTCATGCCGAATGCCTTCTTGAATTGCCTGTTGAAGTGGCTTTGGTCGCTGAAACCGGCTTCGGCCGCGATCTGTGCCAGCGGCTCGCCGGCGGCGATCATGCGCCGCGCGCGCTGAAGCCGGCGCATCAAAAGGAAACGATGCGGGCTGGTGGAGAAAGCGGCGCGGAAATGCCTGGACAAGGCATAGCGGTCGAACCCGGTAACCGCCTCCAACTCGTCGGATCGCACGGGCCGGGCAGAGTTTTCCGTGAGATAGTCGCGCGCCAGAGCGGCCGCCCGCCAGGCCGTTCCCGGCACCGCTCTCGCCGGCTGGCCGGCATGGCGGGCGAGCCCTTGCATAAGTTGCGCCAGGAAGTCGGCGACGAACAACTCGTCGAGTTCCTCCTCCAGTGGACCCAGCGCCGAAAGCAAGGTCGCGCGCAGGCGTTCGTCCGCCACCACGGCTTGCCTGACGAAAGGCAACGATGCGCCGCCGAGGCAGTCCAGCATCAGCGACGGTTCCAGATAGAGGATCCGGTAGCGCAGCCCGTCCTCGGTTCCCGCGCCGCCATCATGCAGTTCGTCGGGATGCAGGACGATGATCTGGCCAGGCAGGCTATGCCGCACCGCACCGCGATAGCGAAAGCTCTGCACGCCTTGCAGCGTCACCCCGATCGCATAGGTGTCGTGGCGATGCAGGTCGAAGGCGCTACCGTGGAATCGCGCCTCGATGCGCTCCATGCCGGCGGGGTCGCGGGCGGGAATGATGCAGTTTTCCGCAGCCTCCGCGCACAAACGTCCAAGACCCTGGAACGCCTGGCTGCCTAGATCGAGCGACATCGCTTCCTTTCGCCTTGAAAGGGGCATAACCACGAATGGTCACTGTCTCATGTTCGATACGAAATTTGCAATCGTGCTCAGGGATGATCTGCCGGTCTGGCAAAAACTCAACGTCACCGCATTCCTGACCAGCGGCGTCGTCGCGCAGTTCCCCGATATCATCGGCGAGCCCTATCGTGACCGCGCCGGCAATGTCTACAATCCGCTGTCGATCCAGCCCGTCATCGTGCTGTCCGCCGACCAGGCGACACTCGGCGCAATCCACAGCCGCGCCCTGGAGCGCGGAGTAACGAGCTCGCTCTATGTCGAGGAGATGTTCTCGACCGGGTTCGACGCCGCCAACCGCGCCGTCTTCGCCGAATTCGCGCCGGAAGACGCCAAGGTTGTCGGCATCGCATTACGCGCCGACAAGAAGACGGTCGACAAGATCACCAAGGGTGCTCGCATGCATCCCTGACGACCCGGGCCTGAGCCTGTCCGCAGCTCTTGTTGTGCCAGCCGCTTTTGGCTTGCCGCACGCCCGCAATTGCCGCAAAAGGTGGGCCTCAGCCCAGCTTTCCATCCGGCCTGCAAGTGAGTGCTCCCCAAACATCTTCAGAAAGCGCGACGCCGCCGGTGGCGATCCTGTGCATGCTTTCCACCTATGTCTTCTTCACCTTTCTCGACACCAGCAGCAAATACCTCGTCCTAGCCGGCGTCTCCGCGCTTGTCGTCGCCTGGGTGCGCTTTGCCGTGCATGTCGTGCTGGTCGGCGCGCTGTTGCGCGGCTGGCGTGAACCGGCGCGGTTCCGTCCGGCCAACCTGCCGGCTCATGTCCTGCGCGGGCTGTTCCTGTTCGGCTCGACCATCTTCAACGTGCTGGCGCTGCGGTCCCTGCAACTGGCCGAGACGACATCGATCTATTTCTTCGGGCCGATGGTCATCACCGCACTTGCCGGCCCGCTGCTTGGCGAATGGGCGGGCTGGCGGCGGTGGCTGGCGATCCTGGCCGCGTTCGCCGGGGTTCTGATCATCACAAGGCCGGGAGTCGGCGTTTTCGGCATCGGCCACCTGTTCGCGCTCGGCTCGATGCTGTCGAACTGCTTCTATGTGATCATGACCCGGCGCATGTCGGCGACCGAGACATCGGAAAGCCTCATCCTGTTTTCGGCACTGGCCCCGGCGGTGGTGCTCCTGCCCATGCTGCCGTTCTCGTTTTCCCTGCCGCATGATGGCTGGCACTGGTTCATCCTGCTCATGCTCGGCGTCTTTGGCGGCGTCGGTCATTGGCTTCTGGTGCAGGCCTATCGCATGGCCACCACCACCGCGCTCGCCCCCTATCCCTATTCGCAGATGGTGTGGATGATCCTTTCCGGGCTCATCGTCTTCAAGCAGTTCCCCGACCGCTGGACACTCGTCGGCGCCGCCGTCATCGTCGCCAGCGGTCTCTACATCGTTCATCGCGAGCACCGGCTGCGCCTGCGCAATCGTGCGGTGCTGGACGTCGAGGCGGAAGCGCTGGCAAAAAAACTTTGATTTAGCGTCGAAGGGTGGCATAAGGCCGCCTTTAAACAGTTTAAAAAACGACGGGGGAGGGGAAGGCTGGCACAGAAGATCAAGCTGTCGACGATCGCGGATGCGCTCGGCGTGTCCACGGCCACGGTATCGCTGGCGCTGCGCGACAGCCCGCTGGTGGCAGGCGGCACCCGTGACCGCATCAAGGAACATGCCCGCGCCATCGGCTACATCTACAACCGCCGTGCCGCCAGCCTGCGTACCTCGCGTTCGGGCATTGTCGGCGTCGTCGTGCATGACATCATGAACCCGTTCTTCGCCGAGATACTGCGCTCGATCGAAAGCGAGCTCGACCGCAGCCGCCAGACCTTCATCCTGTCCAATCACTACGACCAGCTCGAGAAGCAGCGCACTTTCATCGACACGCTTTTGCAGCTCGGCGCCGACGGCGTCATCATGTCGCCGGCCATCGGCACTCCGGCCTCGGATATTCTGATGGCCGAGGAAAACGGCCTGCCGGCGGTGCTGATCGCGCGCACCGTCGAGGGCGCCGACGTGCCGGTTTTTCGCGGCGACGATGCCTATGGCACGGGGCTTGCCACCAATCACCTGATCTCGCTCGGCCACAAGCGCATCGCCATGATCGGCGGCACCGACCAGACCTCGACCGGCCGCGATCGCTACCAGGGCTATGTCAACGCCATGGAGGCCGCCGGGCTGGAAGTGCGGCCGGCCTGGCGCATCCCCGGCCCGCGCACCAAGCAGGCTGGCTTCGAGGCCGCCGGACAGTTTCTGGCCCTGAAGGACAAGCCGACAGCCGCCTGCTGCTGGAACGACCTCGTCGCCATCGGCCTGATGAACGGCATCGCGCGCGCCGGCCTGGTGCCCGGCCTGGACATATCGGTCACCGGCTACGACGATCTCGAGGAGGCGGCAATCGCCACGCCGGCGCTGACCACCGTGTGGAACGGTCAGCGCGAGGTTGGCCGCCGCGCCGCCAGCGCCCTGCTCGACAAGCTGAACGGGCAGACGGTGCGGCCCTCTCAGGAACTGATCAAGCCGGAACTGCATGTGCGACAGTCGACCGGCAAGCCGGTGGAGCGTGCATGACAAGGCCCGAGCAACTGCAAACCGTCGCCATCCTGGTGCCGGGGCATTTCAACGACCACGCGGTCGAGCGCATCGACCGGACATTCAGGCGTGTCGGGATCGAGCGCGCCGACCCGTCCCTGGTCACCGATGAAATGCGTGACAACGTGCGCGCCATCGCCTCGTTCGGCGGCATCAGCGCGGCCTTCATGGATGCATTGCCCAAGCTTGAGATCGTCGCCAGTTTCGGTGTTGGCTACGATTCGGTCGATGCCCGCCACGCTGGCGATCACGGCATCATGGTCACCAACACGCCGGATGTGCTGACCGAGGAGGTCGCCGACACCGCCATCGGCCTGCTGATCAACACCGTGCGCGACCTGCCGCGCGCCGAAGCCTGGCTGCGCGACGGCAGCTGGCAGCGCAAGGGCAACTATCCCTTGAGCCGGCTTACCTTGCGCGGCCGCAGCGCCGGCATTTTCGGCATGGGCCGCATCGGGCTCGCCATTGCCCGCCGGCTGGAGGCGTTCGGATTGCCCGTCGCCTATCACAACCGGCGCCGGGTCGAGGGCCTGTCCTACCCCTATCATCCGACGCTGAAGGGCCTCGCCGAAGCAGTCGACACGCTGATTTCGGTGGTCCCGGGCGGCGCCTCGACGGAAAAGGCGGTCGATGCCGAGATCCTGTCGGCGCTTGGCGCCAACGGCGTCTTCGTCAATATCGGGCGCGGCAGCACGGTCGACGAGGCGGCGCTTGCGACAGCCCTCGCCAAGGGCACTATCGCCGCCGCCGGGCTCGATGTCTTCGCCGACGAACCGAACGTGCCGCGGGCGCTGCTTGACGCGACCAATGCCAGTCTGTTGCCGCATGTCGGTTCGGCGTCGGAGCACACACGTCGCGCCATGGCGGATCTGTGCGTCGACAATCTGGTGTCCTGGTTCAGCGAGCGCCGGTCGATCACACCTGTGCCCGAGACCGCGCATGTGAAGGCGCGCTGCTGAGCGGTCGGGCTGCCATATTTATTAACGTCAGCTTAACCCTTTGAAATCATTCTTCATCCTGTCCGTACGCATGGATGAGGATCACCATGAAAACGCTTTCCGTACTGATCGGAGCCGCCGCCCTGTTTGGCGGCGTTCAGCTGTTTCATGGCGGCACTGGTGAAAGCGTCGCTGAAGAGGCCGCGCCGCCCGACACCTACAGGCTGGTCGCCAATGGTGATGAGGGGGTTTGCGCAATCAAACGCGGCGCCACCGTCTCGGACGGCCTGTCGCTTTTGACGGTGGCTCCGAACTGTAGCCGACTCATGCCAGGCATCGAGCGGGCGAAATTCTGGCGCGAGCAGGAGGACGGCACGGTCGCCTTCAGCGTCAACGGCGTCGATCCGATCGTCACCTTCGCGGTCGCCGATGGCGACGGATTCGAATCCTACGCTCCCGCACTGCCGCTGCTGTCGCTGGCGGCCGCCGGGGACCCGAGCACCGACGACTGATTACTCCGCCGCCGCGCGGGCGCCGGCTTTGGCAGCCGCATGCAGGCGAACCGCGTCGCCGAAGGCCCGGAAGATCTTGGCCGAGTTACTATCCGACTTGACCCAGTATTCGGGATGCCACTGGACGCCGACCGCGAAAGCGCGGGCATCCTTTACAGAGACCGCCTCGACGGTGCCGTCGTCGGCCACGGCTTCGATCTGCAGCTTCGAACCAAGCCGGCCGATTGCCTGGCGGTGCAACGAGTTGACCTTCATGTCGCCGGCCCCAAACACACCGGCCAGGCAACTGCCCGCCTTGATCGAAACGGTCTGGTGAATCGCGAAACGTTCGTCCTGATTGTCGCTCACCGGCGCGCGGTGGTCGAGCGAGCCTTCACGCTCCTGGATTTCAGTGCCCAGCGTGCCGCCCAGCGCCACGTTCATCTCCTGGATGCCGCGGCAGATGGCAAGCAGCGGCACGCCACGCTCGATCGCTTTGCGAATCAGCGGCAAGGTGGTGGCGTCGCGTGCCGGGTCATAGGGGCCGTTCGCCTCGCTGGCATCGCCGCCATAGAGCGAGGGGTCGACATTGGATTTCGAGCCGGTCAGCATGACGCCGTCGACCGACGACAGCAGCTCATCGAAATCGAGCCGATCGCCGAACGAGGGCACCAGCACCGGAAACACGCCGGCGCCGGCGATCGCCGCCTCCAGATATTGCTGTGGGGCGGCATGCCAGGTGTAGTTGTCGAATTGACGGACGTCGGTCGATACGGCGACGAGCGGCTGCTGCATTTTGGCTTTGTTTTCCATCTGGGCCGGGGAATCCTGCCCTCAAAATAGGCGATCCCAGCACATTTTTCCATGACAAGTTTCGGTCCGTCGGATGGGCCACCAAACGGCCCGTTAGACTATAGTTGCAAGGCCCTGCGCACACGCCGTCAAATCAGGCCGCCACGCTGGACTCGACTCCTTGCCCGTGTATTGTTTCGCCCAGCCGTGCGGGGCATCGAGCATGCGCCGCACGTCGGTTTGTTGATCCAAAAGGGAGGACTTCATGGATCGTCGTTCATTCATCCGCAAGGCCGGGACGACCGGCGTTGGCGCCGCTGTGGCCGCCGCCACGCTCGCCGCGCCGGCCATAGCCCAGTCCAATCCAAAGGTGACCTGGCGGCTGGCGTCGTCCTTTCCCAAATCGCTCGACACGATCTATGGCGGCGCCGAGGTCTTCTCAAAGATGCTTTCGGAAGCCACCGACGGCAACTTCCAGATACAGGTCTTCGCCGCTGGCGAGCTGGTGCCCGGCCTTCAGGCGGCCGACGCCACGACCGCCGGCACGGTCGAGGCCTGCCACACGGTGGCATATTATTACTGGGGCAAGGATCCGACCTGGGCGCTGGGCGCGGCGGTTCCGTTCTCGCTCAACGCGCGCGGCATGAATGCCTGGCACTATCATGGCGGCGGCATCGACCTGTTCAACGAATTTCTCGCCACGCAAGGCTTGTTCGGCCTGCCTGGCGGCAATACCGGCGTGCAGATGGGCGGCTGGTTCCGCAAGGAGATCAACACGGTGGCCGACCTTTCCGGCCTCAAGATGCGCATCGGCGGCTTCGCCGGCAAGGTTGTGCAGAAGCTCGGCGTCGTGCCGCAGCAGATCGCCGGCGGCGACATCTACCCGGCGCTCGAAAAGGGCACCATTGACGCAGCCGAATGGGTCGGCCCCTATGACGACGAGAAGCTCGGCTTCTATAAGGTTGCGCCCTACTACTACTATCCAGGCTGGTGGGAAGGCGGCCCGACCGTCCACCTGATGTTCAACAAGGCGAAATACGAAGAGCTTTCGCCGACTTACAAGTCGCTGCTGCATACCGCCGCGCAAGCCGCCGACGCCAACATGCTGCAGAAATACGACTATCTCAATCCTGCGGCGGTGAAGCGGCTGGTGGCCGGCGGCGCCAAACTGCGTCCGTTCAGCCAGGAGATCATGTCCGCCTGCTTCGAGAAGGCCAATGAGGTCTACGCCGAAATGGAAGCCTCGAACGCGCCGTTTAAGAAGATCTGGGACTCGATCAAGGGCTTCCGTAAGGAGCACTATCTCTGGGCGCAGGTGGCCGAGTACAATTACGACACCTTCATGATGGTCCAGCAGCGCAACGGCAAGCTGTAAGGTTTTTCTGCCTCCTTTTCGAAGACCCCGGACTCGGTAGTCCGGGGTTTATTCGTTGGGCGTCGGTGCTGGAAACATCGATAGTCGAAGGCGTCGAAACTTGCGCCGCAGGGCCGGGGGTCGAACGGGTTCGAAGCGACAGCGGCACTCAGCCTCGGTCCGGCACCACCACCACCTTGACCTCGCCGGCGGCAGGCGGGTTGGCGATTACCGCGGCGGCCTCTTCCAGCGGCACCTGCCTGGAGATCAGCCGGTCGATCTCGATCGCGCCCGAAGCGATCAGCTCGGCGGCGCGGCGGTGCGTGTAGGGATTGAGGAAGGAGCCGAGAACCTTCAACTCGCGAAACAGAAGATCGAAGGGCTCGAACGCCGCCTTCATGCCTTGCGGCACCACGCCGACAATGACGACCGTGCCGCCGGCCCTCGCCAGCCGCAGCGACTGCTCGACCGTTTTCTGGACACCGGCACATTCGAGCACCACGTCGACACCGCCGGGCACCAGTCCCGCTGGCCCGGAGATGGCATCGATGACGTCGGCGGCGCTTGCGTCGACCGTTGCCGTCGCGCCGAGCTCCTCGGCCAGTGCGCGCCGTGAGGCCTGTCGCGTCGACAGGATGATGGTCGTCGCCCCTGCAAGCCTTGCCAGTTGCACTGTGAGCAGGCCGATCACGCCGCCGCCAAGTATGGCGACCGAGGAGCCGGGCTTGATCTCGGCCAGATCCACGCCATGCAGGCAGCAGCCGAGAGGCTCGCAGAAGGCGCCGTGCGTCGGCTTCAAGTCCGCGGGCAGGATGAAGGCCTGTTTCTGCGGCAACACGACGTAGTCGGCGAAGCCGCCGTCGCGATGGATGCCGATGGCATTGAGATTGCTGCACAAATTGATGCGGCCGGCATGGCAATGGCGGCAGCGTCCGCAGGCGATGTTGGGGTCGCCGGTGACGCGGTCGCCGAGCGAGAAGCCGCTCACCGAATGTCCCATTGCCTCGACGATGCCGGAGAACTCATGGCCGGGTGTTACCGGCGGCCGGCAGGGAAACTCGCCGTGGAAGAGATGCCGGTCCGTGCCGCAGACGCCGCAGGACTCGATGCGCACCAGCAGATCGTCAGGCCCGGGAACCGGCTTGGCGACCTCGCGCAGCGTGATGCTGCCAACCGCTTCCAGCCGTACCGCTTTCATGATTTTGCGACCTCCGGCATCAGTTGAAGTTCGGCGGCTGCGACAGATCCGGCTGTGGTGCCGCCGGTTTGGCGGGCGCCGTGTCGCCGAAGTTCGGCGGTTGCGACAGGTCGGGTGCGGCAGGCGCGGCGGGCGGCGCGGCGCCAGTGGCGGGTGCGGTTCCGGTACCGGCCGGCGGCGTGCCGAGCGGCGTCAGTCCCGGCACCTCCGGCACCGTATAGTCGATCGTGCCGGAATCGACCGCTGTGCCCTTGTAGTGCATCACCATTTGCGGGAAGGCGATGGTGAGCCCGATCATGATCACCTGGATGCAGACGAACGGCACGGCGCCCCAATAGATCTGGCCCGTGGTCACCGGCGCGATCTGCTTGCCGGTCAAGCGGTCGAGATAGGGCACCCGGGCGGCGACCGAGCGCAGGTAGAACAGCGCGAAGCCGAAGGGTGGATGCATGAAGCTGGTCTGCATGTTGACGCCCAGAAGCACACCGAACCAGATCAGGTCGATGCCGAGCTTGTCGGCGGCCGGTGCCAGCAGCGGCACGATGATGAAGGCCAGTTCGAAGAAATCGAGAAAGAAGGCAAGCACGAAGACCAGGATGTTGACGCCGATCAGGAAGCCGACCTCGCCGCCCGGCAGCGAGGTCAAGAGATGCTCGACCCAGATGTGGCCGTTGACGCCGTAGAAGGTGAGGGAGAAGACGCGCGCGCCGATCAGGATGAACAGCACGAAGGACGACAGCCTTGTCGTCGAAGCGAGCGCCTGCTTGACCACATCGAGCGACAGCCGGCCTTTGATCGCCGCCATCGCAAGCGCGCCGACAGCGCCCATGGCTCCGCCCTCGGTTGGAGTGGCGATGCCAAGGAAAATGGTGCCCAGCACCAGGAAGATCAACGCCAATGGCGGGATCAGCACGATCACGACCTGCTGCGCCAGCCGCGACATCATGTTGATTTTCAGGCGCTGATCGGCGATCGCAACGATATAGATCACGGCCACGCCGATGCTGGCGCCGAGGATGTCGGCATTGTCGCCATGGGTCGGTGCGAGATAGCGGTAGGCCGCGTAGGAGATCGCCACCGTCGCCAGCAACGCGACCAGCAGCGACACGACGCCATGGCCGAGCGTGCGTGCTTCCAGCGGCAGCGCCGGCATCGAATTCGGCCGGACGATCGTCATGATCAGGATGTAGAGCATGTAGAGGCTGGTCAGCACGATGCCGGGGATCAGCGCGCCCGCATACATGTCGCCGACCGAGCGGCCGAGCTGGTCGGCGAGCACGATCAGCACCAGCGACGGCGGGATGATCTGGGCGAGCGTTCCGGACGCGGCGATGACGCCGGACGCCAGCCGGCGGTCATAGCCGTAGCGCAGCATGATCGGCAGCGAGATCAGCCCCATGGCGATGACCGATGCCGCCACCACGCCGGTCGTCGCGGCCAGCAGCGCGCCGACGAAGATCACGGCATAGGCAAGCCCGCCGCGGATCGGCCCGAACAGCTGGCCGATCGTATCGAGCAGGTCTTCCGCCATCCCCGATCGCTCGAGCACGATGCCCATGAAGGTGAAGAAAGGGATCGCCAGCAGCGTGTCGTTCGACATCACCCGGCTGCCGTAGAAATTATCCGGCAACGCATGCAGCAGCGGCCAGGCGAGATTGATCGAGCCGCCCGAATAGGGTGAGACCAGCACGCCGATGAAAAAGAACAAAAGTCCGTTGGCGGCGAGCGAGAAGGCGACGGGATAGCCGATCAGCAGGAAGAGGACCAGCGAGGCGAACATGATCGGCGCCATGTTCTGGGCGATGAACTCGATCACGAGCGCACCTCGTCGGCCAGTGCCTTGGCTTCGAGTTCCGCCTGCTCATGCGCCGATATGAACGGGGTCGGGTCGTCCATGTCGCCGCGCATGATGGCGATCTTCTTGATGATCTCGGAGATGCCCTGCAGCGCTAGCAGGAAGAAGCCGACCAGCAGGATCGCCTTTGCCGGCCAGATGATCAGCCCGCCGGAATTGTTCGACATTTCACCGCTGCGGAACGAAAGCGACACGTAGGGGACGAAATAGATCACCATCAGCGTCACGAACGGCATCAGGAAAAAGACATGGCCGAAAAGGTCGATCCAGTGCTGCACGCGGCGCGGGAACAGGCCATAGACGATGTCGATGCGGATATGGTCGTTCTGCTTCAGCGTGTAGGCCGCCGCCAGCATGAAGGCGGCGCCGAACAGGTACCATTGCAGCTCCAGCCACGCATTCGACGAGGTGTCGAACACCTTGCGGATGGTCGCGTTAGCGGCGCTCACCAGGATTGCCAGCAGGATCAACCACGATATCCATTTGCCGATGAACTCGTTCACACGGTCGATCGTCCTGGATAGAGCGAGAAGCCCTGCCATGCATTCCTCCCTTTTGTCCGAGGCGCGACGGCTCCCCGTTGTTTTACGCCGCGCCGCTGTGGCCTAACCGTATGCCGTGCGTGGCAGGACGGGTCAACACAGGAGCGGCGCTGTCAACGCGGTTGTGAGACGAGGAAGCCGACGAAGCGCAGGGCTGCGGCGCAGGGCTCGGAAAACCGGAACCGGCTTCCGGCAGGGTTCGTGGGCAAAATCAAAGCGTTAAGGAGATCGTTTCGTTGCCGAAACAGGCTCATCGGTGGCAGGCGTCATGCAACCAAAGTCTGATGCTGATCACGCGATCTTGGTCTGGTCGCGGCCAGCGCCGATCAGCACCAGCATGGCGACGAGGAACAGGTACATCCATGCGTCGCGCCATTCCACCGGGAAATAGCCGGCCCACAGCGACTCGGCCATGCCGAAGGCGGCAGCGCCCAGGGCCGCCCGCGGCGGTGAGAGATAGCCGCCGACCGCCGTCACGAACAGGATCTTCAGCCCGTAGACGAGGCCGGAACCGAAACTGACATTGCCGTAATAGAGGCCGGCCATGACGCCGGCCAGCGCGGCGCAGAAACCGCCGAACAGCACTGCGTGGCGGAACACGGCGCGCACATCGACGCCGCACATGGCGGCCGCCTTGGGATCGTCGGAGACGGCGCGCCAGCGCCGGCCGAAATTCGAATGGGCAAAGGCCCATGCCGCAAGCGCCACCGCCGCCAGCACCACGGCGCAATCGAGCAGCTGGATCAGCGTCAATGTCGCCTTGAAGCGGGCATCCTGCGCGAAAACGACAGGCTGCGCCAGCATAGGCGGCAGCCACAGATCATGCGTGTCGGCCGCGATGCGGCTTGCTTCCGACAAAACCAGCAGGATGCCAAGCGTGGTCACCACGATCGCATTGGGCGAGCGGTCGGCCAGCGGTTCGAAGACGCTGCGCGACAGGACGCGGCTGATGAGCGCGGCGTAGAGGAAAGCCGCTGCGACGCCGAGCACCACCGCCGCCGTCAGCGTCAGCCACAGCACCTGATAGCCGAAGGCGGCGGTCAGGATCATCGTCTGTCCGCAAAAGGCGAACAGCGCGCCATAGGCCAGGTTGGTGCGGTGCAGGATGCCGTTGGTCAGCACATAGCCGAACGCCAGCAGCGCATAGAGTGCGCCTGAATGCAGCCCGTTCAGGACCTGCTGGAACAGATACAGCATGCGAAAATCCTCGGGGGCATGTCGCCCAAAGCGCATAGCGGTTTTGGGACGACGATACGCTCCAGACAGAGAGCGGCAATACCCGCTTCAGGGCAGACTTGCATCGTCGAATCTAACTTGTCAAATGCCATTTATCGGTTAGATTTCGGACATGACGGTATCCTGGACCCCGCACCGCTTCACCGGCGGCCTGCTCGCGCTCGACACGGCGAACACCGTCGTGCTGCGTGCCGATCCCGAGAGGACCTTCGACCGTTTTGACGATCCGCGCGAGATCGCCCGCTTCGCGGACGCGGCGAGCGGCTTTCGCGCCGCCGAGCTTGGCGGCAGGCGGCTGGCGGTCTCCGCGCCGACAGCAATCGCGCCTGTCGTGCTGGCGATCCGCGAGGCGACGGACCGGTTGTTTCGCCACGCCGTGTTGAGGGGCGCCGTCGCCACCGATCATCTCTCAGGCTTGCTGGGGGCCTGCGCCGACGGCCTTGCCGGCAGCCGGACCGAGATCGTAGCGCCCGGAAAGCCGTTCGGCGATCCGGCAACGCCGATCGCATTCGAAGCGGCACTGGCGGTTTCCGCCCTGTCGCTGCTGCGCAACGACACGGTCGCCAGGCTCAGGATCTGCCCCAACTGCACCTGGCTGTTCGTCGACCGCAGCCGCAATTCCAGCCGCCTGTGGTGCGACATGGCGGTCTGCGGCAACCGCCAGAAGGCAAGCCGCCACTATCGCCGCCGCAGGGCGGCCAATGAGGTCAACAATGTCCAGGATTAGCTCTCGTTCAGCCCTGCTCGGCATGGCGCTGATCGCGGCGATGGCGCTCGGCGCCTGCCGCGACACCGCCAAGGACGGTGAAGGCAAGTTGTTCGAGATTTCGGGCAAGATATTCGTCTTCAACTATCGTCTTGCCAGGGCGACCTATGTCGTGACGCTGCGGCCCCTGCGCCCGATGGGAGAGGGCCAGGTCGCGGTCGCCAGCTTCCAGGATCCGGCCGGCGGCGCGCCGTTGGTGGTCGAGCAGAAGGTCTGGCCCAAGCTCGACAAGGTGACGCTGGAGAGCCCGGCTTTGACCTGCGTCGTCAAGAACAAGCCTTATACGATCGCCATCGCTATCAAGGGTTCCGACGGCGCGGTCCTGCAGAAGATCGACACCACGCTGATGTCCACCGAAGACCAGTCCATCCTGCCCGACCGGCCGCTCGTCATTGACCAGCTCTACACCGCCAATCCCGATCTCGTCGGCCACCCCGACGGCAAGCTGCCGGGCGAGCCGAAGCCCGACTGCTCCAAGGGGACCTGACGCTCGCCGCCAAGCCGAAAAGCAAGCGAAATTTTCGTACGCCGGACATTGCTCGCGGGGCGATTTCATACCGGGCAAGAGATGACGGCGGATCGTTCGTTGCGCGTTGCCTGTCACGTCCGATTTCGTTTGACCTGTCTTGCAAGGGGAGAAAGGATGCGTCATCCGATCCCGACGCTGGCTGCCTGCCCCCGCGCGGCCTCCGCAGAGGAAATGCCTGATGACGCTGCACGACGTCGCGCTCGACGACAAGTTCGACCTGGGGAAGGAACGCATCTTCCTGTCCGGCGCCCAGGCGGTCATCCGCATGCTGCTGATGCAGCGCGAGCGCGACCGCCGCGCGGGCCTGAACACGGCCGGCTTCGTCTCCGGCTATCGCGGTTCGCCGCTGGGCGGCCTCGACATGCAGCTGTGGAAGGCAAAAAAACAGCTCGCCCAGGCCGACATCGTCTTCCAGCCCGGCCTTAATGAGGAACTCGCCGCTACCGCCTGCTGGGGATCGCAGCAGACGGAACTGCTGGGCGAAGGCACCCATGACGGCGTTTTTTCGGTTTGGTACGGCAAGGGTCCGGGGGTCGACCGCTCCGGCGACGTCTTCCGCCACGCCAATCTGGCCGGCTCGTCGAAACATGGCGGTGCGCTCGCTTTGATGGGCGACGACCACATGGCCGAATCCTCGACCAACGCGCATGCCACCGAATTCCTGTTCGTCGACGCCATGGTGCCGATCCTCAACCCGGCCGGTGTCCAGGAGATAATCGATTACGGGCTCTACGGTTTTGCCATGTCGCGCTTCGCCGGCACATGGGCGGCCATCAAATGCGTCAAGGACAACATCGAATCGACGGCCTCGGTCGATGCCTCGATCGAGTGTCTGAACATCGTTAATCCCGAGTTCGACATGCCGCCCGGCGGCCTCAACATCCGCCACGAGATCGACATGCTCGGCCAGGAGGAGCGGCTGCATGAGTACAAGCGCGCCGCCGCGTCGGCCTTCATCCATGCCAACGGGCTGAACCGCGTCGTCTATTCGGGCGGCCGCAATCCCAGGATCGGCATCATCACCATCGGCAAAAGCTATCTCGACGTCCGCCAGGCGCTCGAGGATATCGGCATCGACGAGGCGGCCGCCGGCCGCATCGGCGTGCGGCTGTTCAAAGTCGGTTGCCCCTGGCCGCTCGATTTCCAGCACATTGCCGAGTTCGCGCGCGGCCTCGACACCATCGTCGTCGTCGAGGAGAAGCGTTCGCTGATCGAGGTGCAGCTTCGCGAGAGCCTCTACGGCACCGCCACGCAGCCCGTCATCGTCGGCAAGAAGAACGAGCGCGGCGACTGGCTGTTTCCGGCCAAGGGCGCGCTCGACCCCAACGAAATCGCCATTGCCCTTGGCGAAAGGATCGTGAAAACCATCGGTCCGTCGGAAGAGATTTCAGCGCGGGTGGCGAAGCTGCGCCAGTTCCAGGCCATGCTCGCAGACGCGTCGGACATCGGCTCCCGCACGCCCTTCTTCTGCTCCGGCTGCCCACACAATTCCTCGACCAAGGTGCCGGATGGCTCGATCGCCGCGGCCGGCATCGGCTGCCATTTCATGGCACTGTGGATGGACAGGAATACTGTCGGCTTCACCGCCATGGGTGGCGAGGGGGCGCAGTGGGTCGGCCAGGCGCCCTTTTCCAAGCGCGACCACATTTTCCAGAATCTCGGCGACGGCACCTACAACCACTCCGGCACGCTGGCGATCCGCTTCGCGCTGTCGTCGGGCGCCAACATCACCTACAAGATACTCTATAACGACGCGGTGGCCATGACCGGCGGCCAGCCGCATGAAGGCGGCCTGACGGTGGACATGATCGCCAGGCAGGTGCGAGCCGAAGGGATCGAGCGCATCGCCGTCGTCACCGACGAACCCGACAAATATGCCGGCAAGGTCGAGTTCCCGGCTGGCGCCACCATCCATCACCGCGACGATCTCGATCTCGTCCAGCGCGAGCTGCGCGGCGTCAGCGGGGTTTCGATCCTGCTCTACGACCAGACCTGTGCCGCCGAAAAGCGCCGCCGTCGCAAGCGCGGAACCTTTCCCGATCCCGACAAGCGGGTCTTCATCAACGAACTGGTCTGCGAGGGCTGCGGCGACTGCGGCGTCCAATCGAACTGCGTCTCCATCCAGCCGGTGGAGACCGAGTTCGGCCGCAAGCGCCGGATCGACCAGTCGAGCTGCAACAAGGATTTTTCCTGCGTCAATGGCTTCTGCCCGTCCTTCGTCACGGTGCATGGCGCCAAGATCCGCAAGGCCGAAGGCATCGCCGGCAAGACCGATCCGCTCGACGGCGTTCCAGCAGCCGCCGAATTCCCGCTCGGCGAACAGGGCTGGGCGGCGATCATCGACGGCGTCGGCGGCACCGGCGTCGTCACCGTCGGCGCCGTGCTCGGCATGGCGGCTCATCTCGAAGGCAAGGGCTGCGGCATGATCGACATGGCCGGGCTTGCCCAGAAGGGCGGTTCGGTGTTCACACATGTCCGCATCGCCCGCACGCCCGATGACATCCACGCCATCCGTGTCTCGGCCGGCAAAGCCGATCTCGTGCTCGGCTGCGATCTCGTCGTGTCGGGCGCCAAGAAGGTGCTGGCCGCGGTGCGCGAGGGCCACACCATCTTCCTCGCCAACACTGCCGAGATCATGCCGGGCGAGTTTGCCCGCTCGGCCGATTTCTCGCTGCCCATCGAGCGCTTGAAGAAGGCGATCCGCACTGCTGCCGGCGACGACAGGGCGCATTTCTTCGACGCTACCCGCACAGCCACCGTCCTGTTCGGCAATTCGCTGGGCGCCAACATGTTTATGCTCGGCTTCGCCTTCCAGCATGGCGGTCTGCCGCTGTCGGCCCAAGCCGTCGAAAAGGCGATCGAATTGAACGGCGAGGCGGTGGGGATGAACATCGCCGCCTTCCGCTGGGGCCGCCGCGCCGCGCATCAGCCGGACTTCGTGCGTGGCCTCGTCCAGCCGGACAAGGACGGCCAACCCGCCACCATTGCCCAGACGCTGGACGAAATCATTGCCCGCCGGATCGCTTTCCTTTCCGCCTATCAGAACGCCGCCTATGGCAAGCGCTACGCCGGCAGGATCGCTGCCCTGCGCGCGGCCGAAGCCAAGGCAGCGCCCGGTTCGAGCGCCGTGACGGAAGCGGCGGCCAGGAACCTGTTCAAGCTGATGGCGATCAAGGACGAATACGAGGTGGCGCGGCTCTATACCGACGGCTCCTTCGCCGCCGAACTCGGCAAGCAGTTCCAGAGTTACGAAAAACTCGAATTCCACCTGGCGCCGCCGGTTCTGGGCCGTCGCGGCAATGACGGCAAACCGAGGAAATCGAGCTTCGGTCCCTGGATGATGAAAGGGTTCCGCATGCTGGCGGCGATGAAGGGCCTGCGCGGGACAGCATTCGACCTGTTCGGCTACACCGCCGAGCGGCGCATGGAGCGGCAATTGCTGGCGCAATATGAGGCCGACCTGCAACGCGTCGCCAACTCGCTGGCACCGGACACCATCGAGGCCGCCACGGCCCTCGTCTCGGTGCCGGCACTCATCCGCGGTTACGGCCATGTTCGCCAAGCCAGCGCTCAAAAGGCAGCCGGCGAGCGCCAAAGGCTGCTCGAGCGCCTGTCCGGCACATCAGCGAGGGCGGAACTCCAGGCCGCCGAGTGATGGCCTTGTTTACCTAAAGCCCAATTCTCCCAGTCTGTCCTGCTTTGCGCGCCTTCGGCAAGCCGCCCAAAACCGCTGTTCTAAGCCTTTCTTAAGGCGGATGTGAGATGACGAGGCCTAGCGTTGGGCCGACGACATGGGCAGAACAAAGACCGAAAACATCCCAGCGGATGTCTATATCCAGTTTGTGCGGTCGTTGTTCGACAACGCCCACATGCTGGTGATCGGTGGCGTGTGCTACTGGATCCTCGGGCTAATGATCTACTTGCGTACGAACAATCCGTTGTTCCTGGCTTTCTCTTTTGTTCTGCTGTCCATCTGCCTTTACCGCTATTTCGGCATTCGCGCCTTCCGGAAGTCAGGCGGTGTAATAGCCGACGTCCAGGAGGCGCATCGGTGGGAGCGCAACTACATCCTCAAGGGCAGCGTGCAGGGCCTCACGTTGGGCGCACTGTGCTTCATATCGATCTATGTCTATCCCGATCCCTTTGCCGAACTGGCCGCGACGTCGCTGGCCATCGCGACCTTGGTGACGGTTGTTGGCAGGAACTATGGCTCTCCCATTATGGTGCGGGTTTTTTCCGTGACCTTCATCGGTCCGGCAGCACTTGCACTTTTGCTGCGCATGGATGTGCCTTCGGTCATTCTCGGTCTGATGATCATCCCGTTGACTTTCGTCACGATCAACAGCGCCGACCACGTCCGCGATGTGCTTTTCTCGGCCGTCATCGGCCACAAGGAAGCGAGGAAGCTCGCGCTCAGATTCGATCGCGCGCTCAATACCATGTCGCATGGCCTCGTCATGCTTGGCCCGGACGGTCGGGTGGCGGTCGCCAATGCCGAGGCCGCGCATCTGATGTCGCTCAAATCGGCCGATGCTCTGCTTGGGCGGTCAATCCATGGTCTGTTGATGCGCGGCGTCGTGGGCGGCATGCTGGCCCCAAAGGACTGCCGCTACATCGAAGCCCAGCTGACGCGTGCATTGCGCGAGGGCCGCGACCGTAAGGTCCTGGTTTCGCTCGCCAATGGCCAGCACTACGAATTCTCCGCCCGCGAAGGCAGCCAGGAACTCGGGGTCATCACCTTCGAGGACGTGACGGCGCGCGTCGAGGCGGAAGACAAGATCCGCTTCATGGCGCGCTATGACAATCTCACCGGCCTGCCCAATCGCGCCTATTTCCACGAACTGATCGGCGAGGCGATGGCGTCAGGCGACCGTGACCGCCTCTGCGGCCTTGCCGTGCTCGACCTCGACGATTTCAAGAGCGTCAACGACACGCTCGGGCATCCGATCGGCGATGGATTGATCTACGCGGTGGCCGAGCGTCTTGCCGCCGTTGCGGGACAAGGCATCACCGTCAGCCGCTTCGGCGGCGACGAATTCATGGTTTTCTTCGACCGCATAGAGGATGAGAGCCATCTGACCCTTCAGATCGACGAGATCTTTGCAGCGTTGCAAGGGGAGGTGGACGTCGCCGGCCACGGGCTGCGCATCCAGGCCAGCGCCGGCGCCGTGCTGTCACGGGTCAGGGATACCGACGTCGATGCCATGATCGTCAAGGCGGACCTGGCGCTCTATAAGGCCAAGGAGCTCGGCAAGAACGGCTGGCGGCTGTTCGAGGCCGCCATGGACGCTGCGTTCCGCAACCGCCAGCTGATGAAGGCGGATCTGCGCAGCGCGGTGGAAGGCAAGGCCCTGCGCGTCGTCTACCAGCCGATCGTGGCGATGAGCACGATGCGCATCGCCAGCTGCGAGGCGCTGTGCCGCTGGGACCATCCCGACCTCGGGCCGATTTCGCCCGGCATCTTCATTCCGCTGGCGGAGGAAATGGGCATCATTTCCGAGATCAGCACCTTCGTGCTGCAGGCAGCCTGCACCGAATGCGCCAAATGGCCGGACCACACCAGCGTCTCGGTCAATCTCTCCGCCAAGGATTTCCGCAACCGGGACGTCATCCAGAAGGTTCGCGACGCTCTGGCCAGCTCCGGCCTTGCCGCCGGCCGGCTGGAGATCGAGGTCACCGAAACGGCGCTGCTCGATGACAAGTCGCTGACACGTCAATATATCGAGGAACTGAAGCAGATCGGTGTGCGCATCGCACTTGACGATTTCGGTACCGGCTATTCGAGCCTGAGCTATCTGCACAAGCTGCCGCTCGACAAGATCAAGATCGATCGCTCCTTCTTGATGGACGTCACCCAGAGCAAGCGTTCGCTGGAGCTGCTGAAGGGCATTGTCAATCTGTCGCGGCCGCTTGGACTTTCGGTGACTGTCGAAGGCGTCGAGACCTTTGAGCAGCTCAAGATCCTGGCCTTGCAAGTGAAACCGGATCTCGTGCAGGGCTTCCTGTTCGGTGCCGCGCTCAGTGCGTCGGGTATCGAGACGATGTCGAATGTCACCTGGCCATTCGCCGCTGACCTGCGTCGCACCGGTAAACGGACGGTCCGTTAGCGCCGTAATTTTCGACTTCGCTCGATTGGATTCCCCGCGCGTTGCGAGTCGCACGATGCTCTTTGATGTCGAACTCAATCGTTCGATGACAGGATACGGTTCCGCCGTGATTTTGCCTTTGCGCAATGCTGCTGAAAGGTCTTCCTCACTACGCAGATGTATCGGAGGCATGATCCACATCCTCTCAGTGGCAATCGCTCGGACGATTGCTCAGTAAGATATTCTCAAGCGGCTCCCGGCCATTAAGGTTAACGGAATGTAAATCAACAAGATCTAAATTTCGGCTTGTGTCTCATTTCAACTCGAATAGCCTATCCTAGGTCGAATTCGAGGACAGACGATGGATGCTGCAACAGCTACAAGGAATGCGTCTGGCGGGGTAAGCACAGCCGGGGATTCGGTGCTGAATCGATCGATGATGCAACTGCTTGAGCATGTCGATTATCGCCTCATTACCGGGGGCGAGGATTTGGAAGCGATTTACCGGCTTCGCTATAAGTCCTATCTGCGCTCCGGCATGTGCGGCCCGCTCGCCAGCGGCATGTTCGAGGATCGCTGGGACAATCTACCCAATTCCTACCGATTCGGTGTCTATTGCTACGGCGAATTGGTGAGCACAATCCGCTTCCATTACATTTCCATCGAGCACCCGAATTCGCCCTCCGTTGATGCCTATCCGGAAATACTGATCGAGCGGCTTGCCCGCGGAGAAACCTTCATCGACGGAACCCGCTTCGCAACCGATCCTGATGCCGCGCCGGCACCCGGAGTGCTGCCGTTTCTGACACTCAGGCTTGCCATGGTGGCCTCGCTCTATTTTGGCCAGAACTCTGTGCTGACGCCGGTCAAGGTCGAGCATTCCAATTTTTATTCTCGTTACTTCAATGCCGTGCAGAGGACCGAGGCTAAGGAGTTTCCGGGCGTTCTTACCCGGATCGCCCTGTTCGAAATCCCCGCCGGCGAAAATATGCGCCTGACGCTCGAACGTTTCCCATTCTTCAGGTCGACGCCCATGGAACAGCGGTTGATGTTCGCCAATCCGGCCATCAATCGGCTGACGCCCTTGTCTATCGTGCCGACGGCGAAATATTATCGTGAGGCCGCCTGAGGCCCCTGATTTTGCAAAGCTCCGGAGCTTTCCGGCCAGATCCGCGTTTTGATGACGGCGGCGCGTTGACCCTCCGCGTCTTCATTTCGACGTATCTGCCAAAAGGACCCCGACATGCATATTTCCCAGCTCGCGCTCACGCCGCTTATCTCGCTGATCGCCGGGGTGCTGATTCTGGTCATGCCACGGCTGCTGAACTACATCGTCGCGCTCTACCTGATCATAGCCGGCCTGCTTGGATTGTTTCCGCACCTCGCCGGCTAAAGACGGACAGCGCGGTTGACGCGCCAGCCGGCTTCGTCCGGGATTGCGCGAAAACAAGCAGCCGGAGCGGTTCGGCGATTCTGCCGAACGCAGGGGCGCTTTGCTTCAAATTTCCCTTGAGGCAGTTGTCGGCTGCGATGCGGCAATAGCGCCATTGCTCTCGGCGCGGCTTTTCGCTATGTGCCTGAAAGATGTCTTCGAAGGGGTATTCCTATGGCTGAGCACACGCCGACCGGTCCTGTCGAACTGGGCGCGAAGATGGACTATGCCGAGCACGACCGCACCTATGCGGGCTTCCTCATGCTGGCCAAATACGGATCACTCTTCTGCGGCGCCATACTTCTGGCGATGGCTTTCGGTTTCTTCGCGGGCGGCTTCTTCTCGGCGACTATCCTGTTCGTCCTGATCATGGCCGTCGGCGCCTTCATTCTGCGATAGTCTTTCCAAAACCCCATTGCCTTTGACGTCGCCGGACGCCCCGGCCGACACTTTGCGCAAACAGGTTCCAGCCGAAAGGATCATGCGGTGGGACAGACGGTTTTCATCCCTCGTGAGCTCGATGCGAACGAGCCGCGCGTCGCGGCTTCGCCCGATACCGTGAAACGGCTGGCCGGCCTGGGTCTTGAAGTGGTTGTGGAGGCCGGTGCCGGCACGCGATCGCGCATTCCCGATGAGGAGTTCGCCAAGGCGGGCGCTTCAATCGGCAAGGCCGGCGATGTGGCTAAGACCGACGTGGTGCTGAAGGTGCGCCGGCCGACTGATGCGGAGCTGAAAAGCTACAAGTCAGGCGCTGCGGTCATCGCCATCATGGATCCGTATGGCAACGATGCCGCCGTCGCGGCACTGGCCAAGGCCGGGGTGACCGCCTTTGCGATGGAATTCATGCCGCGCATCACGCGCGCCCAGTCGATGGACGTCTTGTCCTCGCAGGCTAACCTTGCCGGCTACCAGGCGGTGATCGACGGCGCTGCCGAATATGACCGGGCGCTGCCGATGATGATGACGGCGGCCGGCACTGTTCCTGCCGCCAAGGTGTTCATCATGGGCGTCGGCGTCGCCGGCCTGCAGGCGATCGCCACAGCGCGCCGGCTCGGCGCGGTCGTCACCGCGACCGATGTGCGCCCCGCCGCCAAGGAACAGGTCGCCTCGCTTGGCGCAAAGTTCCTCGCCGTCGAGGACGAAGAGTTCAAGGCGGCCGAGACCGCCGGCGGCTACGCCAAGGAGATGTCCAAGGAATACCAGGCCAAGCAGGCGGCGCTGACCGCCGAGCACATCGCCAAGCAGGACATCGTCATCACCACGGCGCTGATCCCCGGCCGCCCGGCGCCGAGGCTGGTGTCGGCTGACATGGTCGCCTCGATGAAGCCCGCTTCGGTGATCGTCGATCTTGCTGTGGAGCGCGGCGGCAATGTCGAGGGCGCTGTGCCTGGCAAGGTCGTGACGACGGCCAACGGCGTCAAGATCGTCGGCCATCTCAACGTGCCGGGCCGCGTCGCGGCCTCCGCTTCGCTGCTCTACGCCAGGAACCTTTTTGCTTTCCTCGAGACCCTGGTCGACAAGGCGACGAAGACGCTTGCCATCAACCGCGATGACGACCTGGTCAAGGCGACCATGCTGACCGACGGCGGCAAGATCGTCCATCCGGCCTTCGCCAAGGCCGACCAGCAGCCGCCAAAGGGCCAATATATCGAACCGCCGGCGATCCCGGCCAGCACAATGGTCGCCGATGCTTCGGCGCCCAAGAAAGCCGCGCCTAGGAAAGCCGCGCCCAAGCAAGCCGCCGCATCCAAGCCCTCGCTGCCAAAGTCGCCCTCGCCAAAGTCGCCCTCGCCCAAGCCGAAAGGGACCGCGTGATGGATCAGACCTTGCAGAAAGCCCTCGACCAGCTCGACCAGGCAAGTGCCGCCGTCCGGCTGGCGGTGCAGAACCTGGCAAATGCTCCCGGAGGCGCTGAGGCGGCCGGCGACGCCGCGCACGCGCTGTCGGGCGGCGCCATCGATCCCTTCGTCTTCCGCCTGGCCATCTTCGTGCTGGCGATCTTCGTCGGCTATTACGTCGTCTGGTCGGTGACGCCTGCGCTGCACACGCCGCTGATGGCCGTCACCAACGCCATCTCCTCGGTCATCGTCGTCGGCGCGCTGCTTGCCGTCGGCATTGCCGCCTCGGGCGTCGCCGCGGGCTTCGGCTTCGTCGCGCTGATGCTGGTGTCGGTCAACATCTTCGGCGGCTTCCTCGTCACCCAGCGCATGCTGGCAATGTACAAGAAGAAGGACAAGTGACGTGACCGTCAATCTCGCCTCCTTCCTCTATCTGGTCTCCGGCATTCTGTTCATCCTGGCGCTGCGCGGCCTGTCGCACCCGACCACCAGCCGGCAGGGCAATCTCTACGGCATGATCGGCATGGGCATCGCCATCGCCACCACGCTGGCGCTGGCCACGCCATCGGCCGGACGCTTCGGCCTGATCGTGCTCGGCCTTGCCATTGGCGGCGGCGTCGGTGCCGTCACGGCCAGGCGCATCGCCATGACCTCGATGCCGCAACTGGTCGCCGCCTTCCATTCGCTCGTCGGCCTTGCCGCCGTGATGGTCGCTGCCGCCGCCATCTATGCGCCGGAAAGCTTCGGCATCGGCACGGCGGGCGACATCCACGCCCAGGCGCTGGTCGAAATGAGCCTGGGTGTGGCCATCGGCGCCATCACCTTCACCGGCTCGGTCATCGCCTTCCTCAAGCTTGACGGGCGCATGTCCGGCAAGCCGATCATGATCGGCGGCCGCCATTTCATCAACATCGCGCTTGGCATCGCCTTGGTCGTGCTGATCGTGCTTTTGGTCACCACCGAATCGAAGCTCGTCTTCTGGCTCATCGTTGCCGCATCGCTGGTGCTGGGCGTGCTGCTCATCATCCCCATCGGCGGCGCCGACATGCCGGTCGTGGTGTCGATGCTCAATTCCTATTCGGGCTGGGCGGCGGCCGCACTCGGCTTCACGCTCGGCAATCTGGCGCTGATCATCACCGGCGCCCTGGTCGGCTCGTCGGGCGCCATCCTGTCCTACATCATGTGCAAGGGCATGAACCGCTCCTTCATCTCCGTCATCCTCGGCGGCTTCGGTGGTGAGACTGCGGCCGCGGGCGCTGATGATGGGATCGAGCGCACGGTCAAGCAGGGCTCGGCCGACGATGCGGCCTATCTGATGATGAACGCGCAGAAGGTCATCATCGTGCCGGGCTACGGCATGGCCGTCGCCCAGGCGCAGCATGCGCTGCGCGAGATGGCCGACAAGCTCAAGGCCAATGGCGTCGACGTCAAATACGCCATCCACCCCGTGGCCGGCCGCATGCCGGGCCACATGAACGTGCTCTTGGCCGAAGCCAACGTGCCTTACGACGAAGTGTTCGAGCTCGAGGACATCAATTCCGAATTCGCGCAGGCCGACGTCGCCTATGTCATCGGCGCCAACGACGTCACCAACCCGTCCGCGCGGGATGACAAGTCCTCACCTATTTACGGTATGCCGATCCTCGACGTCGACAAGGCGCGCACCTGCCTGTTCGTCAAGCGCTCGCTCGGCTCCGGCTATGCCGGCATCGACAACACGCTGTTCTACAAGGACGGCACCATGATGCTGCTCGGCGACGCCAAGAAGATGACCGAGGAAATCGTCAAGGCCATGGATCACTGACCCGGTCAGATCGTCCGCATGAAGAAGCCCGGCTCGCCGGGCTTCTTCAGTTTTGGACTTGGGACGATGTTCAACGGCTGGTCAGGAACACGGCCTCCTCGCCGTCGCGCTGCCTGCCGCCGAGGGCGGCCGCGGCGCTGGCGATGAAGGCGCCGATGACCAGCGACAGGGCGCCGAGGAGCGCAAATGTGGCGCTCGCCTTCCTGGCGGTATCGGCCGCCTGCTGGGCCTTGGCCTTGGCGTCCTGCGCCTTTGCCAGCAGCGTATCGACACGCGTCTTGGCGTCTGCTTCCGACAGGCCGGTGCGTGCCGCGACCAGCTGCGACAGGTATGTCTTGTCCTCGGGCGAAACCTCGCCAGCCGCAGCGCTGGCGACCAGGATGCGCGATGCCTGCGCCGCCGCCGCCGCGTCGTTTTGCGGATTGGCTGCCGCCAGTCTCGCCGCGTCCGCCGGCCTGAACAACGAGTCCACCAGATAGGATGTGGCATTGTCCGTCGATGCCCCGCCTGCATTGGCCGATGCACCGGCCGAAGCGCCCTGGGCGGCGCCGGCGGCCACGCTGGATACAGCCTGGACGCCGGAACCCACAGCCGCCGACAGCGCCGAGCCGAGTACGCCGACGACCAGCAGCGTCGCCAGCGCCCATGCCAGGAAGCCATGAGCCGTATCCCGGAAATAAACCTCGTCGGTATGCACGCCCACCCATTTGGTGCGCAGCCGGCCGGCAAGATAGCCACCGAGGCCGGATGACAGCCATTGCACGACGATCAGCCAGACCGCGGTCGAAACCGCGAAGCTGGTGATAGAGGCGCTTGAGCCCGACCATGGCGAGACCATGCTCAACCCCAGGCCGGAGCCGAGCAGCATCAGGATGAAGGTCAATGTCGAGGCGGCGAAGGCACCGGCGATGATCGGACCCCAGCTGATAGCGGTGGCGGACGATTCCACCGCGCCGGGATCATCCGTGATCGACAGGGTGGACTGCATGACAGCCCCCTATCGCGCGAAAAGCATGATGAGAAGGATGATCGGGATTGGAACCCCGAGTAACCAGAGCAAGATGCCGCGTCCCATGGGAGCCTCCTTCGCCAGGAATTGTGATCGATACTGTCACAATGCTGGAAAGAAGCTTCCGTTCCGGCGGTTCGAATGAATCTCGCAACGGAAACACTGGCGCGACCGACGCGCGCCAATGGTCCCGGGATGACTCCGGATTAAATGTCCAGATTGGCCACCGACAGCGCGTTGTCCTGGATGAACTCGCGCCGCGGCTCGACCTCGTCGCCCATCAGCCGCGAGAACAGGCTGTCGGCGTCGGTGGCGTCGTTTACCTTGACCTGCAGCAGCGAACGCACGTTCGGATCGAGCGTGGTTTCCCAAAGCTGCTCGGCGTTCATCTCGCCCAGGCCCTTGTAGCGCTGCATGGTCAGGCCCTTGCGGCCGGTCGCGAACACCGCGTTGAGCAGTGCCAACGGTCCCGAGATGGGTTCCGAGACATCCTTGCGGCGCAGCACGGGCGGCGCTCCATAGACGTCGCTGAGCCGCTGCGCGTAGCGGTCGAGCTGTCGCGCATCGGCTGAATTGATCAACGCCATATCGAGATGGGCGTATTCCTTGACGCTGCGCACCGTGCGTTCGAACACATAACCGCCGATACCCTCATTCGAAGTCGACATCCGGCCGGTCCAGCCGCGCTCGGTGTCCTCGGCAATGATGTCGAGACGTTGCGCGATCCGCTCCGCCATCGCATTGGCGCGGCCAAGATCGGCGACGACGTCGGCATTGAGCCCGCCGGCGATCGCCGCCTGCTCCACGACGCCTCTGTTGTAGCGCGTGTGCAGGCCGTTGATGAGCTGGCGCACGGCGAGCGCATCGTCGATCGCCGCCCGCAGGTCCTGTCCGGCGCGAACCTCGCCGGAGCCGAGCGTGAGCGAGGCTTCTTCCAGTCCCGAGCCGATCAGGAATTCCTCGAACGCGCTTTCGTTCTTGATGTATTGCGAGCTCTTGCCTCGCGTCACCTTATAAAGCGGCGGCTGGGCGATATAGAGATGGCCGCGTTCGATCAATTCCGGCATCTGCCGGAAGAAGAAGGTGAGCAGCAACGTCCTGATATGCGCGCCGTCGACATCGGCGTCGGTCATCAGGATGATCTTGTGGTAGCGCAGCTTGTCGGCGTTGAATTCGTCCTTGCCGATCGACGTGCCGAGCGCGGTGATCAGCGTGCCGATCATGTCGGAACTGAGCATGCGGTCGAAGCGGGCGCGCTCGACATTGAGAATCTTGCCGCGCAGCGGCAGGATGGCCTGGTTCTGGCGCGAGCGGCCGCCCTTGGCGGAGCCGCCGGCCGAATCGCCCTCGACGATGAAGATCTCAGACTTCGCCGGATCGCGTTCCTGGCAGTCGGCAAGCTTGCCGGGCAGCGAGGTGACGCCCAGCGAGGTCTTGCGGGTGATGTCGCGCGCCTTGCGCGCGGCCTCGCGCGCCGCGGCGGCCTGGATTACCTTCTCGACCACGACCTTGCCTTCGCTCGGATGTTCTTCGAGCCAGGTGCCGAGCGCCTCGTTGACCAGCCCTTCGACCACGGGCCGGACTTCCGAGGAGACCAGCTTGTCCTTGGTCTGCGAGGAGAATTTCGGGTCGGGAACCTTGACCGACAGCACTGCCGTCAGCCCCTCGCGGCAATCGTCGCCGATCAGCGACACCTTTTCCTTCTTGGTCAGGCCCGAGGAATCGCCATAGCCGGTGATCTGACGCGTCAGGGCGCCGCGAAAACCGGCGAGATGGGTGCCGCCGTCGCGCTGCGGGATGTTGTTGGTGAAGGCCAGCACATTCTCGTGGTAGCTGTCGTTCCACCACATGGCCACTTCGACGGTGATGCCGTCGCGCTCGGCCCTGATGGCGATCGGTTTGTCGATCAGCGGTTTCTTGACCCGGTCGAGATATTTGACGAATTCCTCCAGGCCGCCATCATAGTGCAGTTCATGCCGCACGACGTCGGCGTGGCGGGCGTCGGTTAGCACGATGCGCACACCCGAATTCAGGAACGCAAGCTCGCGCAGCCGATGCTCCAGCGTGCCGAAATCGAATTCGACCATCGTGAAGGTCTCGGACGACGGAAAGAAGGTGATCTCGCTGCCGCTGCGGCCTTCATAGGTGCCGGGCTGCTTGTCCTGTTCATAGCTGCCGGTAACGCTCAGCGGCGCGTCGGCATTGCCGTGTGTGAAGCTCATCTCGAAGATCTTGCCATTGCGGCGGATCTTGAGCTTCAGCCAGGCCGACAGGGCGTTGACCACAGAGACGCCGACGCCGTGCAGGCCGCCGGACACTTTGTAGGAGTTCTGGTCGAACTTGCCGCCGGCATGCAGCTGCGTCATGATCACTTCGGCTGCCGAAATGCCTTCGCTGGGATGGATATCGGTGGGAATGCCGCGCCCATTGTCGATGACGGTGACCGAACCGTCGGGATTGAGCGTCACCGTGACGAGATCGGCATGACCGGCCAGTGCCTCGTCGATGGCGTTGTCGACGACCTCATAGACCATGTGATGCAGGCCCGAACCGTCATCGGTGTCGCCGATATACATGCCGGGCCGTTTGCGGACGGCATCCAAGCCCTTCAAAACCTTGATGGAATCTGCGCCGTATTCGGCTTCGGCGCCGTTGGCGTTCTCAGTCTGGTCGCTCATGAAAACCTGTTGTCTAGAGGCGGCTGGTGGAGCGCGAAAAATCGCCCCCGAATCGCGCTTTCAATATGGCCTAGATATAGGCGTTAAAGGTGGTTTTTCCAAGGTTTGCAGGCATTTCCGGGCGGAAAAGCGCACCGTCGGCCAGCTATTGGCGAGAGGCTTTGACCTTAGCCAGCCGGTCGCGCAGGAATTTTGATCGTGAACTTCTATCTTGGCGCCGGCTGCCGCGATGGCGGCCATCAAAAGCATCAGCAGCAAAGCGCATGGCAAACGCAGGCCGAACCGCCCACGGTTCGGTCGTTTGCCGACATTCCGCCTGTCTACGGCGCGGGCGAGCCGGCTTGCATCAGCCGGCGCGCATCGGCTTCAGCGCCTCGCTCCAGCGCAGCAACTCCTCCAGCATGGTTCTTGCCCCGCCCTGCACCTGCTCGCTCGCTTCGAAGGAGCCGTCGGTCCCCAGCAGCTTCTGGTACAGCGGCAGCGCGATGCCTTCCGGAACCGGCATGACGCCGACGGAGGTCAGCAGCGGCTTGAGCGCCTGTGCCGCGCGCAGGCCACCGGAAACGCCGCCATAGCTGAAGATGGCGGCGGGCTTGTATTTCCATTCGCGCGAGAGATAGTCGATCGCGTTCACGATGGCCGGTGCGACGAAGTAATTATATTCCGGTGCCACGAAGACGAAAGCGTCGGCGGCATCGACGGCCTTCGACCAGGCCTTGGTATGATCGTTCAGGTAGTTGCCGAGCCTGGGATGGTGCGGCTCGTCCAGCACCGGCAGATCGAAGGCGGCGATGTCGGTCAGCACCGGTTCGAACTTGCCGTGCTCGCGCGCGAACCGCTCCAGCCAGTGAGCGAAAACCGGCCCGGCCCGGCCCGGCCGGGTGCTGCCGATGATGATGTTCAACTGGTGCTTCAAGGCGGGCTCCTTCGATTGACGGTATCTGTTGGTGACTGTGACCTACGGCAGAGCGCCGTCATGGACAAGACCGCGCCGTTTGGCGAGCGGTCACAATCGGATGATGGGAGCATCGCTCCGTCCCGTCGGGGCACGGGCTTTTACCGTCAGGCCACATGGACGCGCCGTGCGTCAGTCACTACATCGAACGGAGGCAAGGACTAGCGCGACGCGCTTGCCAGCGGAGCAGCCATGGACACTCAGCCCGCCCCCTTCGTTCCGCCGGCGCCGAGGCCGCGCACATCGCCGCCCTCGACGCTGGAGATGATGCGCATCGTCTACCGCAACCCGCTCGAGCTGTGGGGAGAGCCGACCTACAACGAGCCCTGGATCTCGGTGAACGGCGTCGGTGGACCGCTGGTCATCGCCAATGACCCGGGGCTCATTCGCCATGTCCTGGTCGACAATGCCAGGAACTACAAGATGGCGACGGTGCGCCAGCTCATCCTGCGGCCGATCCTGCGCGACGGCTTGCTGACGGCCGAAGGCGAGGTCTGGAAGCGTTCGCGCAAGGCGATGGCGCCGGTGTTCACGCCGCGTCACATCTTTGGTTTCGCGGGGCCGATGCTCAAGCGCACGCTTGAATTCGCCTCCCGTTACGAGGATGGCGGCACCTCCGACATTGCCCACGACATGACGCTGCTGACCTACGACATCCTGGCCGAGACGCTGTTCTCCGGGGAAATCGCGGGGGAGCCGGGCAGTTTCGCCAAGGAGATCGACCGGCTGTTCGAGACCATGGGCCGCGTCGATCCGCTAGACCTGCTGCGCGCGCCCGAATGGCTGCCACGGCTTACCCGCATCCGCGGCCGCAAGACCATGGCCTATTTCCGCAAGATCGTCAGCAATACGGTCAAGATACGCGAACAGAAACTCAGGCGCGATGCCGATGCCGTGCCGCAGGATTTCCTGACCCTCCTGCTCAAGGCCGAGGGGCCGGACGGGCTGACACGCTCGGAAGTCGAGGACAACATCATCACCTTCATCGGTGCCGGCCATGAGACCACGGCGCGAGCCTTGGGCTGGACGCTCTATTGCCTGGCCGAGGCGCCATGGGAGCGGGAAAAGATCGAGCGCGAGATCGATGCCGTGCTGGCGCGCGAGCCCGATCCGACCAGATGGCTGGACGCCATGCCGCTCACCCGCGCCGCCTTCGACGAGGCGCTCAGGCTCTATCCGCCGGCGCCGTCGATCAACCGCGAGCCGATCGAGCCGGAGAACTGGAGGGATCTCCACATCCCGGGGCGCGCGGCCGTGCTGGTCATGCCTTGGGTCGTCCACCGTCACAGGAAGCTGTGGGACAGGCCGGACGCGTTCATGCCGGAGCGGTTCCATCCGGGCAACCGCGAAAAGATCGACCGCTTTCAGTATCTGCCGTTCGGCGCCGGGCCGCGCGTCTGCATCGGCGCCAGCTTCGCCATGCAGGAAGCGATCATCGCGCTCGCCGTCCTGCTGTCGCGTTTCCGCTTCGATTCCATCGCGCAAACCAGGCCGTGGCCGGTCCAGAAGCTGACCACCCAGCCGCAAGGCGGGCTGCCCATGCGGATCACTTCGCGCCTGTAATCGCCCGCCGTCGGCCTATGTTCAGACCGCCGGTTTGCGCTGGAACTGGCCGGCCGCGCGAAAACGCCAGAGATAGCTTGGCAGGATCGTGCCGAGCGCCTGCGGCTGGATGCCGAGGCCGGCAAGCGTGCGGTTGGCCCTGGCGGCCTCCTCCGACACGACATTATGCTCGCGCAATTGCAGCACCTGGTCCTTGGTCAGCAGCGGGTTGGGCAAGAGGCCCAGGATCGACGCCTGCAGGTTCGCCACCCACCACGGCACCGGAACCAGTAGGCGCTTGCGCTCGATCACCGCGAGCATTTCCTGCATGCTTTCCTTGAAAGTAAGCACCTGCGGGCCGCCAAGCTCGTAGATCTGACCGCCCTTGACCTTGCCATCGACCGAGCGCGCCACCGCTTCGGCGACGTCGCCGACATAGACCAGCTGGAACTTGGTGTGGCCGCCGCCGATCAGCGGCAGTGCCGGCGAATAACGCGCCATGTTGGCGAAGCGGTTGAAGAAACTATCTTCCGGTCCGAAATTGATCGACGGCCGCAGGATCACGGCGTCCTTGATCGTCTCCAGAACGGCCTTTTCACCAAGCGCCTTGGTGCGTGCATAGTTGGATGCGGCTTCCAGGTCGGCGCCCAGGGCCGAAATATGGGTCAGGCCGGCGCCCGCTGCGCGTGCCGCTTCGGCCACGGCGCGAGCGCCGAATTCGTGCACGGCCGTGAATTTCTGCCGCCCGCTCTCATGCAGCACGGCAACCAGGTTGACGACATGATCGGCGCCCTGCACGGCGCGATCGACCGACCAGCGCACGCGCACATTGGCCTGCACGGGCTGGATCTGGCCGACATTGCCGAGCGGCTGCAAATGGCCGGCGAGATCGGGCCGGCGGCAGGCGACCCTGATGCGATAGCCGCGCTTGGCCAAGGCCCGCACCACGTGGCGGCCGACAAAGCCCGACCCGCCGAAAATGACGACGAGCTTGGGGGTCTGCAGGATTTCGGTCATGGCTGGCTCCGGCGCTCGAAAGCTTGGCTGAAGCCGTTTCATAATCCGTTTCGCGTCAAACGCAAAGGGTGACGCGTCGTCGCTGTGAAGCGGCTTTCCCAGGAAAAACAGCTTGGGAATTGCATCAGGACAAATGCGCTTCAGAACGCCTTGCCTGACGCAGAAAACCCCGCCGAGGCGGGGTTTTCCGGATGACATCCATGCGAAGCCAGGGGCCGACGGAGCGGCCTGACCTGAGACGGTATCAGGAGGGCGTGAAGCAAGTACGCCCACCCCAGCCCTGGACATCCGACATGGTGCCACCGACCTTCTTGCAGGCCGCGATGAAATCGGTGCTGCAACTGGCGAATTTCGCGTGACCGTTCTTGCAATAGTGGTCCTCGGTAGCGCCGCCGCCCGGCGCGGCAATGACGCCTGGACTGGACGGCTTGACCGGCGCGCCCTTCAGGTTGGCCGCCTGGGTCGCGCCCATGAACGAGCCGAGGAGAAGGACTGCGGTCAGAATGGTTGTCTTGGTGCTGGTCATGGTGGTATCCTTTCATTGAGGTTGGGCTTTCCGGGACGCGAAGGGCATGCCTTGGCGTGGAGCAGGTTTCGATGTGACTTGCTGTTCCCCCGGTCTGAATCGGGCAAGCTCATCCTGCCCTGGACAGGCATTGGTCGCCCCGACGCTCGAAAAGGTTCAGACCGCGCGCGAAAAAAACACGCATGGCCATGCCGCGGGCAGGCGCCGGCAGCTGATGAGCTGAAAAGAAGAATTTATTTCAGGCCGAATAGCGCTCGGCGAATTCGGAAATGCGCTGCACCACGGCCTTGGAGACCTTGATGCCCCGTGCCGCGGCCTTCTCCGCCGCCTCGGCCCGGGAGCGGCCCGGTATGTGCACGCCGTAGCGCCGGCGCAGCCGGTCGAGCTGATCCTTCATCCGCTGCTCGAAATCCGGATCGAGCAGCTTGGGCTCGACGGCCAGCACGAACAGGCCGGTGCCGGGATTGTCCGGGCCGCCGGTGAACCAGGGCGCATCGAGCGACCAGTTTGCCCCCGACAGACCCGCCGCCAGCACCTCGACCATCAGCGCGATGTTGGCGCCGCGCTGGCCACCGAAGGCGAGCATGGCGCCCTTCATGGCTGCGGCCGGATCTGTAGTGGGATTGCCGCTGGCATCGAGCGCCCAGCCTTCGGGGATCTTCTTGCCGTCCTCGGCCGCCTTGCGGATATTGACGAAGGCGGTGGCGCTCGACGACTGGTCGATGACCAGCGGCGGGCCGTCGGCGGCGGGTGCGGCGAAGGACATCGGGTTGGTGCAATAGACCGGCTTGACCGAGCCCGAACCGGCAAGCACGGCGGGACCGTTGGTGGCAGCGAAGGAGACCAGCCCCTGCGCTGCCAGCCTTCCGGTAAAGTAGCCGAGGGCGCCGCATGTATAGGCATTCTTCTGCGAAAAGATGGCGACGCCGAACAGTCTTGCCGCCTTGGCGAGATCGTCGAGCGTGCGGTCGAAGCCGGTATGCGCCAGCCCGCCTTGCGCATCGGAAAGATAGACTGCGAGCGCCGGCCGGGTGATCACCGGCTCGGCATTGCCGTCGATGCGGCCGGCCTCCAGCGCTTCGAGATAGTCGATGAAATGCGACAATCCGACGGTCGAGAGTCCTTCTGCCTCGGCCGATATGATCGAGGCGGTGAGCGATTGCGCCGCTTCCTCGTTGGCGCCCGCACCCAGCGCCGCCATGCGGCACAGCCCGGTTGCCTGTTCGAGACTGAGTTGCATGGCGACTGCCTTTAGTGAGTGGTGAGTAGTGAGTAGTCAGCATTGGGTGGTGGCGGCTAGCCACTTCCTACTCACCAATCCCTACTCACTAGGTCCCTAGCCGATCTTGTTCGGAATCCGCGCCTCGATCCTGCCGAAGGCGAAGACCAGAATGCCGGTGATCGCCATATAGATCAAGGCAAGCAGCAGCAAGGGCTCATAGGTGAGGTAAGTGTCCTGTCTGACCTTCGACGAAACGGCGAAGATGTCGATGACGCTGATGGTCGCCACCAGCGGCGTCGATTTCAGCTGCAGCACGGTTTCCCCCGTCAGCGTCGGCAGCGCCCGGTAGAAGGCCTGCGGCAGCCAGATACGCCGGAAGATCTTCCAGCGGCTCATGCCGAACGCACGTGCGGCTTCGAGCTGCCCCTTCGGCACGCCGGCAAAGGCGCCGCGCATCACTTCGCCCTCGTAACCCGCGAACGAGAGCGTCAGCGCCAGGACGGCGTAAGGCCATGCCTGCCTGAGATAGGGCCACATCCAGGATTCGCGGATCCACGGATATTGCGGAAACAACGAACCCAGCCCGTAATAGAGCAGCCACAGCTGCAACAGCAGCGGCGTTCCCCTGATGACGGTGCAGAAGACCTTCGCCGGCGCCGCGAACCAGATCGGGCCGCCAGCCTGTGCCAATCCGACCGGCACGGCGATCAGGAAGCCCAACAGACAGGTGACGGCCAGGATCCACAACGCGCGCCAGATGCCGAGCAGGGCCAGGCCGTAATATTGCGGCAGCCAGTCCCAGCGCATGAAGAACGCCGCGGACAGCACCAGCCCGAGCGCAATCAGGATCAGGACGATGCGATGCGGTTGCAGCCAGAGCGAGGCGCGAGCCGCGCTGTTGATGATGGCCGCTTCGCTCGCCATCAGTGTGCTTCCTTGATCGAAGGCATGCCGCGCCGCGCCCATTTCTCGACGCGACCAAGAATGAGGTTCGAAAACAGCGTCACGGCCAGATAGAGCATGCCGGCCGCGAGATAGAATATCAGATAGGCCTTGGTGACGCCCGCCGCCTGCCGCGTCGCCAACGTCAATTCGAAGAAGCCGACCACGGCCAGCAGCGCCGTATCCTTGGTGGCGATCAGCCACAGATTGGCGAGACCTGGAATGGCGAAGGGCAGCATTGCCGGCAACGTGATGCGCCGCAAGAGAAGGCCGGGAGACATGCCGTAAGCGCGGGCAGCTTCGATCTGGCCTTGCGGGACGGCAAGAATGGCGCCGCGTATGACCTCGGTCGAGTAGGCACCCTGGACGAAACCGAGCACCGCGATGCCGGCCACCAGCCCGCTGATGTCGACGCGCTGATAGCCCATGGCGGTCAGCATCTGGTTTATCAGGTCGGTACCGGCGTAGTAGAGGAGCAGGATCAGCACCAGTTCCGGTACCGCGCGCACGATGGTCGTGTAGACCGCCAGCAGGTCGCGCACCACGGGGCCGCCATAAAGCTTGCCATAGGCACCGCCGGTTCCGATCAACAGTCCGACGATCGTGGCGCCGACGGCGATCTCAAGCGAATGCAGCAGCCCAAGCATGAGCGTCCCGCCCCAGCCGACGGGCGCGGGCGACAGGAGTTCGATGATGCCGGCCGCAGAGGCCGGAAGAAATGAATCGATCAGCTTCGCCCCCGGATTGCTGGCTCAATCCGCCGGCGCAAGCCGCCGGCGGCAAGGGTGCGTGGGAAAGGTCGGGTTGGAGGACTTGGCGTCAGTGCCTTGTCTTCCAGCCCATGCGATGGTCGTCAGTCCGACTGCGTGGCACCGCCGCGTCAGTCCGGCTGCATGGCATCGCCACGTCAGTTCGACTGCGCGCCGCTGCCACCATATATGTCGAAATCGAAGTATTTCTTCGAGATCTCGTCATACTTGCCATTGGCGCGGATCGCCTTGATGCCGGCGTTGATCTTTTCCTTCAGCTCGGTGTCTTCCTTGCGCACGCCGGCGCCAACGCCCGGTCCGAGCACTTCGTCGTCCGGAGCCACCATGCCCTTCAGGTCGCAGCAGGCCTTGCCCTGGTCGGTCTTGAGGAACTCGCCAAGCGCGATGGAATCGGCCTGCACCGCATCGAGGCGCCCGGCGGCAAGGTCGTTGTTGGCCTCGTCCTGCGTCTGGTACTCCTTGATCTCGGATGCCGTGGCGCCGAAATGCTTCTTGGCGTAGACGGCATGCACGGTCGATACCTGGACGCCCAGGATCTTGCCCTTGAGATCGTCCGGCGCGGAGCCGAATTTCTGGTCCTTCGGTCCGATGATCGCCGTCGGCGTGTTGTAGTACTTATCCGAGAAGTCGATCGTCTTCTTGCGTTCGTCGGTGATCGACATCGAAGAGACGATAAGGTCGATCTTCTTGGTGGTCAGCGCCGGGATGATGCCGTCCCAGGCGACGGGCGTGATGACGCAGTCGAGCTTCTCCTCGGCGCAGACGGCGTCGATGAACTCGATCTCCCAGCCGACCCATTTGCCCGAAGCATCCGGCGAGGTGAACGGCGGATACGGCTCGGCGGCGATGCCGATCTTGACCGGATCGGCCTTGGCCACGCCCATGGCGGCGACGCCGAGCAGCAGCGCTGCGGCGAACGTCTTCAGAACAGTCTTCATTTCACGACTCCCAGTTTGTTGTTGGTTCCCGGTTTTCTTCCGCCCTCGGTTTGCTAGCCGATGTTGCGAATGAATTGCTTGAGCCTTTCGGATCTGGGCGCGCCGAAGATCTGCTCCGGCGGGCCTTCCTCCTCGACCAGTCCATTGTAGAGATAGACGACATGCGTCGCGACCTCGCGCGCGAACTTCATCTCGTGGGTGACCAGCACCATGGTGCGGCCTTCGCGCGCCAGGTCGCCGATCACTCTCAGCACCTCGCCGACCAGTTCGGGGTCGAGCGCCGACGTCGGTTCGTCGAACAGCATGACGCGCGGATTGATTGCCAATGCGCGAGCGATCGCGGCGCGCTGCTGCTGGCCGCCCGATAGATAGGCCGGATAGACGTCCCGCTTTTCGGCGAGGCCGACGCGGACGAGCAGCTTTTCGGCCTGGGCGATCGCCGCGTCGCGCTTGACGCCCAGCACATGCACGGGAACCTCGATGACGTTCTCGATCAGCGTCATGTGGCTCCACAGATTGAAATTCTGGAACACCATGCCGAGCTTGGAGCGGATGCGTTCGATCTGCCTGCGGTCGGCCGGCACGGTATGGCCGTGGCTGTCCGCCTTCAGCTTGATCTCCTCGCCATTGACGCGAATGATGCCGCTGGTCGGATTCTCCAGGCAGTTGATGCAGCGCAACAGCGTCGATTTGCCTGAGCCCGAGCCGCCGATGATGGCGATGACCTCGCCGTCGCGCGCCGACAGCGAGACGCCCTTCAGCACATGCAGCTCACCGAATTTCTTGTGCAGGTTCTCGACGTGGATGGCTTCGGCGGCGCCATTTTGCGCCTCACCGGATGGGGCTGCGGCAACTCCCGCCGTGCTCAACAGGTGACCTCCGTGCAGTCGATGGCAGCTCGTCGAACGTCTACCCGGCTAATCAACATACGCTGTACTGCCCCGCTCCAGACTTCAGCATGGACCCAACAGCGCGAGCCCGTCAATCCCGCTCATTACGGCACTTGCGGCCTTGTTGTGCAAGTGTATAAATAGCCTTTCATGAAATTTTCTCGATTTTTTTCAGCTAAAAAGGGCACCGATGAGCGCTTTCGGATCACAGTCCATGGCGGCGACGCTGCGGCGCGTGCTGATGCGGTCGGCGGCCAACGCCATGCGCGACGCCGACAGATCTGCCTGGCACTATGGCCCGGGGTTCAATCCGGCGAAAGCTGCCTCGCAGCACGCGGCCCTTGCTGAGTTGGTAGCGGCTTCCGGCGCTGAAATCGAATGGATCGAAGACAAGGCCGACGGACTTTCGGATTCGGTGTTCACGCACGACCCATCGCTGATGACCGGTCGCGGCGCGCTGATCCTGTCCATGGGTAAGCCACTACGCGCCAGGGAGCCCTCGCTGCATGAGGAAACCTACACAAGGCTGGGCATTCCGATCCTCGGCCGCGTCGAGGCTCCTGGTCAGGTCGAAGGCGGTGATTGTGTCTGGGTGGACGCCCGCACGCTGGCGATCGGGCGCGGTGTCCGCTCCAACCAGGAAGGCATCCAGCAGGTTTCCAACCTGCTGACGCCGCTGGGCGTTTCCGTCTACGGCTTTGATCTGCCGCTGTGGCAGGGCGAAGAGGCGTGCCTGCACCTGATGTCGGTGATCAGCCCGTTGGCCGACGACCTCGCGCTGGTTTATTCGCCGCTTTTGCCGGCCCCGTTCTATCAAATGCTGAAGGCACGCGGCATCCGGCTGGTCGAAGGCGATGCCGAGGAGTTCGCTGCTTCCAACGGCCTCAGCCTTAACGTACTGCCGACTAGCCCGCTCAAGGTCATTGCCGTTGCAGGCTTTCCCAAGACCAAGGCCGCGATGGAGGCCGCGGGCTGCATGGTTGAAGTCTTCGAGGCGGATGCGCTCTGCATCGCCTGCGAAGGTGGGCCGACATGCCTGACGCGGCCGATCCTGCGCCAATGAATGCGCCATCCCGCCGCAAGTTTCGTCGCGAGGGCGAGGAGCGGCGGCGGCAGGATCTGATCGAGGCGACTCTGGACAGCGTGGCCGAACATGGGCTGCAGGGCGCCACCTTGCGCACCATCGCATTGCGTGCCGGCGTCACCGCGGGGCTGATCCGGCACTATTTCCCCGGCAAGGAAGAACTGCTGCAGGAGGCCTATACGGCACTGGTCGGCCGCATGACCGAGCAGGCGAAAGCAGCATTGGTCATGGAAGATGCCTCGCCGCGGCAACGCCTTGCGGCTTTCGTCACCGCCAACCTCAACGCGCCGATCATCGACGCGCGGGTTTTTTCGCTCTGGGCAACCTTCATCGGCCGCGCCGGTGCGGATCCGACCCTGGCCCGTGCCCACCGCGAAGGCTATCTCGGCTTTCGCAACGAGGTGGAGGCGGTTGTGGCCGAAGTGCTCGCCGCCGAACAGTGCAAGCCGGACGCAAGCCAGTTGCGCCACCATGCCATCGCGATCAACGCGATCATCGACGGACTCTGGATCGAAGGCTGCCTGGCCGGCGAGATGTTCTCGCCCGGCGAATTGGCGGCGATTGGGATCAAGGCTGTCGAAGCCGAGCTCGGCCTCGAGCCGGAAAGGGGAGAACACTAATGACCACCATTGGCGAAGCGTTGATATCACTGCTCGAGGCGCATGGCGTCGACACCGTGTTCGGTATTCCCGGCGTCCACACGGTCGAGCTTTATCGCGGGTTGGCGCGTTCGAGGATCCGCCATGTCACGCCGCGCCACGAGCAGGGCGCGGGCTTCATGGCCGACGGCTATGCGCGCGCCGGCGGCCGGCCGGGCGTCGCCTTCGTCATCACCGGCCCGGGTCTGACCAACACCATCACCGCCATGGCACAGGCGCGCGCCGATTCGGTGCCGATGCTGGTAATCTCGGGCGTCAACGCCACGCCGACGCTTGGCAAGGGCCTGGGCTTCCTGCACGAGCTGCCGGACCAGCGCGGCATGATGGAAAAGGTGGCGCTGTTTTCGCAACGCATCACCGAGGCCGGCGAACTGCCCGGCGCGCTCGCCCGTGCCTTCGCGCTGTTTTCCTCGTCGCGGCCGGGCCCGGTGCATATCGAGATTCCGACCGACGTCATGGTCAAGCCTGCCGATGGGATCGCGGCGGTGCTGAGCAATGCCGCGCCACCGGCTGCCGGGGCGACGGCCATCGCCGCGGCGGCCAGCCTTTGTGCGGCGGCTCGGCACCCGCTCATCCTGGCCGGCGGCGGCGCCAAGCGCGCCGAGGATGCGCTGCGGCGCCTGGCCGAAAGGCTGGGCGCGCCGGTCGTCGAGACGACCAATGCGCGCGGCCTGCTCCACCGCCATCCGCTCTGCGTACCGGCCAGTCCCAGCCTGAAAGCCATCCGCGCGCTGATGGGCGAGGCCGATCTGGTCATTGCCGCCGGCACCGAGTTCGGCCCGACCGATTATGACGGCTATGGCGATGGCGGATTTGTCCTGCCGGCCAATCTGATCCGCATCGACATCGGCGCCGATCAGCTGGCGCGCCGTCCGGCGACGGTGGCCATCCAGGCCGACTGCGCCGAGGCGATCGAAGCCTTGCTTGCCGCGCTCGGCTCGGTCGACGCGGGCAGGCAGGACGGGAAGAACCGCGCCGCGGCGGCGCGAAAGGCGGCTCGCGCCGAACTGACCCCCGTCCATGCGGCGCAGGTCCATGCGGTGGAAGCCATCCGCGACGCCCTGCCGGGCGCGATCATCGTCGGCGACTCCACCCAGCCCGTCTACGCCGCCAACCTCTATTACGATCACGACCGGCCGGGCGGCTGGTTCAACGCCGCCACCGGCTTCGGCGCGCTGGGCTACGGCCCGCCGGCGGCGGTGGGCGCGGCGCTCGCCATGCCCGACGCGCCGATCGTCTGCCTCACCGGCGACGGTGGCTTCCAGTTCACCTTACCCGAGCTCGGCGCGGCGCTCGATGCCGCGGCACCCGTTATCTTCGTCGTCTGGAATAACAGGGGCTATCGCGAGATCGAGACTTCGATGCTCGACGTCGGCGTGGAACCCGTCGGCGTGTCCCCGGCACCGCCGGATTTCTGCAAACTGGCCGAGGCCTATGGCATCGGCGCCGAACGGATCGCCGATACCGGCGCCTTACCACTCGCGCTGAAGCGCGCCCGGGCAACGGGGTTGCCGCGCGTCATCGAAATCACGGTCGAGTGAAGCTTCACGCCGGCGTCGATTTTCCTACCTGCATCGTGGTCATTCGCCGGCTTGGCTTTTGCGCGGCAACAATCGCCGCTGCCCGACACATGCAAAGACGCGACGGCTGCCATGTCGAGATATCAATTGAGTGATCGCACGAAAGGCGCGACGCTTCGCGTCGGCGCGGCGAAACAAGCGACATAATCAAAAAAAGACAGGAGCGGTCCAGGATGACGGAAACACTTCAGGGCAGGCACATCGTTGTGACCGGTGGGACCGGTGCGCTCGGCGGCGCGGTCGTCGGCAAGCTGCTGGGCGAGGGCGCGGTCTGCCATGTGCCGAACGCCCATGCCGCGGCACCTTCGCATTTCCCTTTCACCACACACGAGAACGTCAGGCTGGCACACAATGTCGACCTGTCGGACTCCGCCAAGGTCGAAGCCTTCTATGCCCAGGTTCCCGCCCTGTGGGGATCGATCCATCTGGCCGGCGGCTTTGCCAAGGCGCCTGTGGAGAAGATCGAATCCGCCTCCTTTGCCGAGATGATGGATACCAATGCCCGCACCGCGTTCCTGTGCAGCCGTGCGGCGGTGCGCTCGATGCTGGCGGCGGGCACCGCCGGCCGCGTCGTCAATGTCACGGCACGCGCCGGGCTCGATCCGCGCCGCGGCTCGGGCATGGTCGCCTATGCCGCCTCCAAAGCAGCGGTCGCGGCGATGACGGTGGCGATGGCGGAAGAGCTGAAGCACCAGGGCATCCTGGTCAATGCGGTGGCCCCCTCGACGCTCGACACGCCGGCCAACCGTGCCGACATGCCGGATGCCGATTTCAGCAAATGGGTCAGCCTTGAAGCGGCGGCCGAGGCCATCGCCTACCTTGCCTCGCCCGCCAACCAGGCGATGAGCGGCACGCTGGTGCCGCTCTACGGTCGCGCATAACGCGCATAGTTGACTTCGACGATCCTCGGGCTGCGTCCGAGTTTCCGACAAAGAAAAACCCCGCCGGATCGCTCCGGCGGGGTTTTGTTTCGGGCCTGTGCGAAAGGGCGATTAGCTGCCCTGCTTCTTCAGCGCGGCGCCCAGGATGTCGCCCAGCGAGGCGCCGGAGTCGGTCGAGCCGTACTGGGCGACCGCTTCCTTCTCCTCGGCGATTTCCAGCGCCTTGATCGAGACCTGCAGCTTGCGGGTCTTCTTGTCGAAGGCGATGACGCGGGCGTCGACCTTCTGGCCGACGGTGAAGCGCTCGGGGCGCTGCTCGTCGCGGTCACGGGAAAGGTCGGAGCGCTTGATGAAGGTCTCGATGCCGCTTTCCACCAGCCGCACTTCCAGACCGCCATCCTTGACGCCGATGACCTCACAGGTGACGACGGCGTTCTTGCGCAGCTCGCCTGAAGTCGCCGCTTCGCCAACCGTGTCGCGGGCCAGCTGCTTGATGCCGAGCGAGATGCGCTCCTTCTCGATGTCGACGTCGAGCACCTGCGCCTTGACCATGTCGCCGCGATTGTACTCCTCGATCACCTGCTCGCCCGGACGGGTCCAGTCGAGGTCGGAAAGGTGCACCATGCCGTCCACGTCGCCTTCCAGGCCGATGAACAGGCCGAACTCGGTCTTGTTCTTGACCTCGCCCTCGACCTGGCTGCCGACCGGATGGCTGCGAGCGAAAGCCTCCCACGGGTTCTCCAGCGTCTGCTTGAGACCGAGCGAGATGCGGCGCTTGGCCGGATCGACTTCGAGCACCACGACATCGACTTCCTGCGTCGTCGACAGGATCTTTCCGGGGTGCACGTTCTTCTTGGTCCACGACATTTCCGAAACGTGGATGAGGCCTTCGATGCCCGGCTCCAGCTCGACGAACGCGCCGTAGTCGGTGATGTTGGTGACGGTGCCCTTGATCTTCTTGCCGATCGGGAACTTGGTGCCGATCTCCGACCAAGGATCGCTCTCGAGCTGCTTCATGCCGAGCGAGATACGATGCGTTTCCTGGTTGATGCGGATGATCTGCACCTTGACCGTCTGGCCGATGTTGAGGATCTCGGTCGGATGGTTGACGCGGCGCCATGCCATGTCGGTGACATGCAGCAGGCCGTCGATGCCGCCGAGGTCGACGAACGCACCGTAGTCGGTGATGTTCTTGACCACGCCTTCGACAACCTGTCCCTCTTCGAGGTTCTGCACGATTTCCGAACGCTGTTCGGCGCGGCTCTCCTCGAGCACGGTGCGGCGCGACACCACGATGTTGCCGCGGCGGCGATCCATCTTGAGGATCTCGAAAGGCTGCGGGTTGTGCATCAGCGGCGAGACGTCGCGGATCGGGCGGATGTCGACCTGGCTGCGCGGCAGGAACGCCACGGCGCCGTCGAGGTCGACGGTAAAGCCACCCTTGACCTGGTTGAAGATGACGCCTTCGACGCGCTCACCCTTGGTGAACTTCTCTTCGAGACGCACCCAGCTCTCTTCGCGGCGAGCCTTCTCGCGCGACAGCATGGCTTCGCCAAGCGCGTTCTCGATACGCTCGACATAGACTTCGACCGTGTCGCCGACCTTCAGGGTGGATTCCTTGCCCTTGGCGCCGAATTCCTTCAGCGGCACGCGGCCTTCGACCTTGAGGCCGACGTCGATGATGGCCATGTCCTTTTCGATCGCGGTGATCGTGCCCCGGACAACCTGGCCCTCGCCGGAATGGCCGGCGGTGAATGATTCTTCGAGCATGCTCGCGAAATCGTCGCGAGAGGGATTTGCTACAGACATTGTTTCTCCTGGAATACCCCGCATCTTTAGCGGGGCGTGCGCCGTGGGTTAGCGTTGCGTTGGCCTGCCGGCGTTCCGGGCAAAGAGCCCTTGGCCGCTTAAGGCGGCAAGTCCGGCGCATGAAGAATGCTGGCAGGCTGGTTCGTGCCCGATATGGGTATTTCCTTCGCCTCCAGCAACGGAAGCACGAGGAAAAACCCGGATCAGGCCTTGTTTCCCTTGGACAGCACGTCGTCGATGACAGCTCTGGCCGCGAGAAACGCGGCTTCTATAGCCATTTCGCTGGTATCAAGCAAGTGCGCGTCGGGGGCAGGCTTCAAGGGCGAGTCGGCGCGGCCCATGTCACGCTCGTCGCGGCGCCGGATATCGGCGAGGATTTCGGTGAAATCAGCCGTGCCGCCGATGCTCTCGATCTCGGCCAGCCGGCGTCTTGCCCGCACTTCGGCGCTCGCGGTCACATAGAGTTTGATGTCGGCATCGGGGCACACCACGGTGCCGATGTCGCGACCGTCGAGCACGGCGCCCGGGGGGGATTTGGCAAACTCGCGCTGTTTCTCCACCAGGATGCGCCGCACGGTCGGAAACACCGCGACCTTCGAGGCCGCTTCGCCAACAGCATGCGCCGACAAGACGGCCCGGTCGAGCTTCGCCATGTCAACCTGACGTGCTGCCGTTTCGGCCGCCGAGACATTGTCGAGCGGCAAGCCAAGCCGCAGCAAGGCATGGGCGACGGCACGGTAGGTGAGGCCGGTGTCGAGCAGGTTCAGTCGGTAGTGATCGGCCAGACGCCGGGCGAGGGTGCCCTTGCCGGCTCCGGCCGGACCGTCGATGGCGATGGTGAAGACGTGTGTCATTGGCAGGCCAGCATACCTGAAACCGAACAGCGTAGCGGTCCGGAGAGAGCTTGCGATCCGTCGCGCCCCCCTCTGTCCTGCCGGACATCTCCCCCACAAGGGGGGAGATTGGCAGTTCCGACGCCTCGCTCACTTCTGCAACGCGGGCGATTTGCGAAGGCCGCTGTGACGGCTGATCTCCCCCCTCGTGGGGGAGATGTCCGGCAGGACAGAGGGGGGCGCTGTCCTGCCGGCATTTCAGTTTGGCCCCAACCCATCAACTCTCACCCGATCTCCGCCCCAAGCCCCGTCATCAGGCTCATGAACTCCGGGAAACTTGTCGCGATCATGTTGGCGTCGTCGATGGTCACCGGCTCCTCGGTCGCCAGCCCCATGATCAGGAAGCTCATGGCGATGCGGTGGTCGAGATGGGTCTGCACGGTCGTGTCCGGGCCATTGGGGTGGCCGCCGAGCCCCTTGCCGCCGGGCTTTCCGCGCACCGCGAGCGATGCCTCACCCTCTGTGCAGTCGACGCCGTTGAGCTTGAGCCCATTGGCTACCGCCGACAGCCGGTCGGATTCCTTTACCCTGAGTTCCTCCAGCCCCTGCATCAGCGTCTCGCCCTCGGCGAAGCTGGCGGCAACCGCCAGCACCGGATATTCGTCGATCATCGACGGCGCCCGTTCGGCCGGCACGGTGACGCCCTTGAGTTCGGAGTAATGCACGCGCAGGTCCGCGACATCCTCACCGCCGGCGTTACGCGGGTTCAAGATCTCGATCTGCCCGCCCATCTCCTGCAAAGTCAAAAGCAACCCGGTGCGGGTCGGGTTCATCAGCACGTTTTCGATCACGATCTCGGAACCCGGCACGATCAGCGCGGCCACCAGCGGGAAGCCGGCCGAGGATGGGTCGCCCGGCACAGCGATCGTCTGGCCGGTGAGCTTGCCCTGGCCCTCGATGAAGATATGGCGCACGCCGCGCTCGTCGGTCTCGACCGACAAATTGGCGCCAAAGCCTTTCAGCATCTTTTCGGTGTGGTCGCGCGTCATGACAGGCTCGATGACGGTGGTGATGCCCGGCGTGTTGAGGCCGGCGAGAAGCACCGCCGATTTCACCTGCGCGGAGGCCATCGGCACGCGATAGGTGATCGGGGCGGCATGCTTTGGTCCATGCAGCGTGATCGGCATGCGGTCGCCGGGCGTTGCCTTCAGCACCTGCACGCCCATCTGGCGCAGCGGCTCCAGCACGCGGCCCATCGGCCGGCCTGACAAGGAAGCATCGCCGATGAAGGTCGTTTCCATGTCATATGTGCCGACCAGCCCCATGGTCAGCCGCGAGCCGGTACCGGCGTTGCCGAAGTCGAGCGGCCCTTCCGGCTGCAGCAGCGCGCCGTTGCCGGTGCCGCGGATCACCCATTCGTCGCCGCGCTTCTCGATATGTGCGCCCATCGCCTTCATGGCGGCGCCGGTGCGCATCACGTCCTCGCCTTCGAGCAGGCCGGTGATGCGGGTCTCGCCGGAGGCGAGCCCGCCGAACATGAAGGAGCGGTGCGAGATCGACTTGTCGCCCGGCACGCGCGCCGTACCGGAAAGCGCTTGACATTTGCGGGCGGTGGCCGGCTTGGAAGCGGCGGCGTGAGACATGGAATTTCCCTGGACGGAATGCCGGCGGGCCGGCGCTTTTCATTTGTTGCGGCGGTCTCGTATCACGGTGGGCCGAAATGGTCATCCCCCATGGTCGTCACTTGATGCTAGGCCTTTCAACGCATGGTTTTGTGACGCCGGCTTTTGGCTTTGACAGCGCTGCAAACAGTGGTTAAGGGGACCACTCTTTTATCGACGAGGCTTGCCGTGGCAAAAACCGAACTTGGCACAAAGCGTATCGACCCTGAAACGGGTCGAAAATTCTACGACCTGAACAAGGACCCGATCGTCTCGCCCTATACCGGCAAGACCTATCCGCGTTCCTATTTCGAGGAAGGCAAGATCGCCGCCCTCGAGGAGGAAGAGGAAGTGGCCGAGAAGGAAGTGGACGCCGAGGACGAGGAGGGCGTTGAAGTCGTCTCGCTCGAAGAGGCTGACGAAGACGTCAAGGGCGACGATCTGCCCGATCTCGGCGACGACGAGGATGATGTCGACCTGGGCGACGACGAGGACGATACGTTCCTCGCCGACGAAGAGGAAGAGGACGACGATGTCGCCGACATGATCGGCGTCGGCGACGACGACGACGAGGTCTGACAAGGCCGGGAACGCAAGCGTTTGCCGGCTTTCGCAGCTTGTGAAGAAAAAGCCGCTGATGAAGGCTTGATATTGACGAAGGGCGGGGTTAGAAGCCGCCTGCACTAACGGCGCGGTCTCCAACCCGCGCCGGATCTCTTCGCCGGAAACGGCGCCGGTTGACTGCCGGAAGTGGGGCCATAGCTCAGTTGGGAGAGCGCTTGAATGGCATTCAAGAGGTCGTCGGTTCGATTCCGATTGGCTCCACCAAACAGTCACTTTTCCAAATTTCGGGGTTGTAGAAACCGGATTCAGCTTCGGAATTGTTGGACATCGCTGCCCGCCGCAGCCTGAAGCGCGCCGGTCAGGCGGTCGACGCGGCGGTTTCGTTCTGGCCGCCCGCTCCACTGATGCTGGGCTGCCTGCCGATTTCGCTGCCGTCGGGCGCGCCGGTGCTTACGCAATATGCGGCCATTGACTAAAACGGTTCCTGTTTGATTCGCTTTGAACGGGACCGTCATGAGCAAAGCCCTCACGTCCTTCGCCCTGGTCGCGGTGCTGACAGCGCTGCTCATGGCCTTGAGCCTGGTGGTGGCCAGGCACGGCTACCCCTACGGTGCGATCGGCGTCAGGCGCCTCGACGGCATTGCCGATGCCGGGATGTTCATACCACTCGCCGCCGTCTATTTCTTCAGCGCGCTGCTGATGATGATCCTGCCGATCAGAGCCGCCAGCATCGTGCTCACCCATGCAGCCGATGCCATCTTCTGGACCGTGATCGTGCTCCTTGCCTCCATCGTAGGCTGTCTCGTCGCCAGATGGGCATTCAGCCAGCGCGACGCCCTATGGGCGCTGCTGAACTGGCGGTTCCTGTTTGCGGCGGCTATCGTCGGTTGCCACTTCGTCATGAACGAGCTTCGCCGCAACGTGCTCTTGCGCAGTCTGTTTTTCGTCGTCTTCGCGGCGGCCACGCTGGCCTGCCTGTTCTGGTCGTTCACGCTCTGAGAGCCGTTTCCATCCACGTCCACAGGTAGGATGCCAGGCCGCGATCGACATGGATGCGCAGCCTGTCCCGGTGGCGGTAGACGATGGCACTGACGCCGGCGAAGGAAAGTGCGGCACTGGCGCTTTCCTTGTTTGGGTCGAGCGTTGATCCGCGCGCGATGAAAGCGTCGATGGCCGAGCCTTTGACCTCGAACACATGAAGTCCAGCGCTGATCGCCGTCACCGCGAAACCTTCCGCGTGCCAACCCGCGGCGATGGCGAGCGGTGTGCTCGACACGACGAGCAGGCGGTCGCGCGCCAGACGCGCCGCATAGCGGTCACCTTGCGCGCTGCCAAAGGCGCCCACGCCGTTGCCGTCCATGCCGGATATCCGCGCCCAGGCGTCGAGATCGCCGCTGACCAGCAATTGGTGAAGGCCGGGGATCGTGCGCGCCTCGAGACCCGGTGCACCGATGGTTGCCGACTGCCAGTCCGGCGCTACCGGCCATTTTTGGGCGAGATCACGCATTGAACCGGTCTCCTGCCGGGTCGAAGGCGCAAGGAGCGGCGATCGTCGCCGTCATCGCCTTGCCGAGATGTTGGATTTCGATCGTTTCGCCGTGGCGGGCCGCACCGCGCTCGATCAGGCCGAGCGCAACCGGCCGGCCAAGCGTAGGGCTCCGGTAGCTCGATGTGACAAAGCCCTGGCTGCGCAGCTTGCCGCCGCTGCGCTTGATGCCATGCGCACCGGTTGGCAGCGGCGCTTCGCCGGACGGCACCGTCAGCCCGACCAGTTGCATGCGGTCGCCGCGCGAAGCCTCTTCGGTGAACAGCGAGCGGCGGCCGACGAATTCGGTCTGGCGCTTTACCCGCGGGGCCTCGACGCCAAGGTCATGCGGCAGCGTGGTGCCGTCAGTGTCCTTGCCGATCACGATGAAGCCTTTCTCGGCGCGCAGGATCATCAGCGCCTCGAGGCCGATGACAACCGCATCGAACGCCTGCCCGGCGTCGCGCAGGCGCGCCCACAAAGGCTCGGCGCGATCGGCCCGGATGGAGATCTCGTAGCTTGTGTCGCCGGTGAAGCTGACGCGGGTGATGCGCACCTCGTCGCCGTCATAGCTGCCCTGGCCGACCGCCATGTGCGGCAGCTCGCCATCGTCGAGCGAAAGGCCGAGATCAACCGTTTCGAGCAGTTTCCGGGCGTTCGGTCCCGAAACGGTCAGGGTCGCCATTTCCGCGGTGGCGTTGTGGATGTAGACCGCGCCGCGCCCGAACCGGTCCTGGCGCCACTCCTCCAGCCGCGCACGCACGGCGGCCACGTGCGAGGACGAGCACGACACGACGAAGCGATGCTCGTCCAGCCGCACCAGCACGCCGTCATCGAAGACCACGCCATTCTCGGACAACATGAAGCCGTAGCGGCAGCGGCCCGGCTTCAGCGTCGACATTGTGTTGTAATAGACGAAATCGACGAACGCGGCCGCCTTGGGTCCGATCACCTCGATCTTGCCCAGCGTCGAGCCATCGAACAATGCGACGGACTGGCGGGCGCGACGGGCCTCGTCCTGGATCGAGCGATCCGCATCGCCGCCCCCATAATAGGCCGGGCGCAGCCAGCCGCCATACTCCTGGAGCACGGCGCCGCTGGCACGATGCACGCTCTCCAGCGGCAGCCGCCGAACCGGCGCCATCAGTTCGCCGCTGCGCGCGCCGGCGAAGCTTGCCAGCGGAACCGGCGTGAACGGCGGACGATAGGTCGTGGTGCCGACTTCCGGCACCGTGCGGCCGGTGATCCCGGCCATCAGCGCCAGGCCCGGCAGGTTGGAGGTCTTGCCCTGGTCGGTCGCCATGCCGAGCGTCGTGTAGCGCTTCAGATGTTCGACCGAGACGAAATTTTCGCGCGCCGCCAGCTCTATGTCCTTCACCGTCACGTCGTTCTGGTAATCGATCCAGATGCGTCCCTTCGAACCCGGCGTTGGCCATGCCGCTACTATCCCGCTGGTCGCCTCCGTTCCGCTGCTGCGCGGCACTGCTGCCTTCGTCGGGCCGAGCGACGCGACGGCTTTCTGCGAACCGGCGAATACCTCCGACAACGAAACCGCGCCGGCGGCAGCTCCGGCCATCGCTATGGCCTCGACCGGGTCGCCCGGCAGGAAGGCCGCGCGCGCCTCGCTCCAGGCGAGATTGCCCTTGGCCTGGCCGAAGAGATGGATGGTCGGTGTCCAGCCGCCCGACACCAGCACGCAATCGGCGTCGAGCCTGGTGCCGTCGTCCAGCATCACACCCTCGACGCGCAGCTTGCCGGCCGCGGCGGTGAGCGCGCGGCCCTTGAGCATCCGCACCTTGGCGGGCGCGGCGGGCATACCGTCGCGCCTGATGTCGACAAGCGTGACGTCGGCGCCAGCCTCGGCGGCCGCCTCCGCCACTTCATAGGCGCTGTCATTGTTTGCGGCGACGACGATATGGCGGCCGGCCAGCACCGCATGGCGCCTGAGATAGCTGAGCGCTGCGTCCGCCGAGAGAATGCCCGGCAGGTCATTGTTGGCGAATGGCAGGGGCCGCTCGATGGCGCCCGTCGCCAGCACGATCCGGCGCGGCCTGACCCGCCACAGCGTGTCCGGCCGGCCGTCGAAATGGCGTTGGTTGAGCCCGACCAGATTATGGTCGTAGATACCGAATGCGGTGGTCGAAGGCAGGACCAGGTGACCGCCGGCGGAAAGCCCCGCAACAGTCTCCTCGACCCAGATGGCGGCCGGTTTGCCGTCGATCTCGCCAGCTCGGTGACCGAGCGATCCGCCGGGCTTTTGCTGGTCGTCGACCAGCATGACGGACCGGCCTGCGCCGGCCGCCAGCCTTGCCGCTGCCAGCCCGGCCGGTCCGGCGCCGATCACCAGCACGTCGCAATGGTGGTTGATCTGGTCGGCCGGGCCGGGCGACGTCCAGTCCTTGTCTACCTGACCCAGTCCCGCCATGGCGCGAATGCGTGGCTCGAACATGTGCCAGTCCGGCCACATGAAGGTCTTGTAGTAGAAGGCGGCCGGAATGAAGCGGGAAAAGCGGTCGAGGAAGGCGTTGCGGTCGGCCAGCGCATTGGGTGTCGCGTTGACGCTTTTGGCGACCAGCCCGTCGCGCGCCGGCTCGGTCGTCGCGCGCGTGTTCGGCGTCGTCTGCGGGCCGCTGATATCCACCAGCGCGTTCGGCTCTTCGACGCCCGCGCCCCAGATGCCGCGCGGCCGGTGGTATTTGAAGCTGCGGCCGACGACCGCGACATCGGCGGCCAGCAGCGCGGAGGCGATGGTGTCGCCTGTGAATCCCTGCACGGTGGCGCCGTCGAAGCTGAAGCGGATCGGGCGCGAGCGGTCGATGGCGCTGCCACCCGTGCTAAGGCGCGAGGCGGTCACGCCGCGTGCTCCCAGCCCAGGGCAGCCGAAGACAGCACCTTGTGCGTAACGGTGTCCCGCTCCATGACGAAGAATTCGCCGCAGTTCATATGCACCCATATCTCGCGCGCCGCGCCTTTTGGGTTGGAGCGCAGATAGAGATAGTTGGCCCAATGCTCGATCGGCACCTCGGCGCCATCAGGCCTGACATTGCCGGCATCGCCGCCATAGTGGAATTCGGTCTCGTCGCGCGGGCCGCAGAACGGGCAAGGGAAAAGTTGCATGGCAAACCTCAGTCTTCGTCTTTATGCATGTCGTTGCCCTAAGGCCGCTCGGCGCTTTTGCGCGACATGCATCAATGCGCGATGCCGGAACCAGCCGCTTCGTCGATCAGCCGCCCGCTGGCGAAGCGGTCGAGATCGAAGGGGCGGCTGATGTCGTTGTGCCCGCCCGTTGCCAAAAGGTTCGCCAGAAGCGTGCCGCCGGCGGGGATCGCCTTGAAGCCGCCCGTGCCCCAGCCGCAATTGAGGAACAGATTGGGCAGTGGCGATTGACCGATGATCGGCGAGGAGTCGGGCACGACGTCGACGATCCCGGCCCATTGCCGCATCAGCTTCAACTGGCCGAAGATCGGGAACATTTCCAACAGCCCCGCGATCACCCCCTCCAGCGTCGGCAGGTTACCGCGCTGGGCATAGGAGGGAGTGCGGTCGAGCCCGCCGCCGATGACGATCTCGCCCTTGTCGGATTGGCTGACATAGACGCCCGTGCCGGGCGACAGCACCACCGTGTCGAGGATCGGCTTGACCGGTTCGGTTACGCAGGCCTGCAGCGCATAGGAATTGATCGGCAGGCGGAAGCCGGCCTTGGCCGCCAGCACCGAGGAATGTCCTGCCACGGCCATGCCGATGCGGTCCGCGCGGATGGCGCCACGCGTCGTCTGGACGCCGCGGCAGCGCCCGCCCTCGACGATGAAGTCGGTGATTTCGCAGTTCTGGATGATGTCGACGCCGAGTCGGCTCGCGGCCCGTGCATAACCCCAGGCGACCGCGTCGTGGCGCGCGGTGCCGGCCCGGCTTTGCCAGATGCCGCCGAACACGGGAAAGCGCGCATTGGCCGTGAAATTGTAGATCGGCGCCACCCGGCGCACATCCTGGGGCGAAAACAGCTCCGCATCGATGCCGTTGATCTGCATGGCATTGACTGTGCGTGCCCCGATCTCCATTTCGGCGGTCGAGTGGCACAGGCTGACCATGCCGCGCTGCGACAGCATGACGTTGTAGTTGAGGTCCTTCGACAGTCCCTCATAGAGCCGGTGCGCCAGCCCATAGAGCTCGACGCTCTGCGGATAGTAATAGTTGGAGCGCACCACGGTCGTGTTGCGGCCGGTGTTGCCGCCGCCGATCCAGCCCTTTTCCAAAACCGCTACTCTGGCGATGCCGTGATTCTTCGCCAGGTAATAGGCTGTCGCCAGCCCGTGGCCGCCGCCGCCGATGACGATCGCGTCGTAGGACCGCTCCGGCTCGGGCGAGCGCCAGGCCGGCTCCCAGCCGGTCTGGCCGGCGAGGCCTTCCCTGAAGAGCGACAAAGCGGAATAGCGTCTGGTCATGGCGTCTGAAGAGGTTGGTTCAATGGGCTGAGGCGTAACGCTATTGTACATATATGTCTAGTTCGTGCCGTGGTGTGAAAGCGGCGGCTGTCGCTAACGGCTGCGCGAAAGCGTTTCCTCGACATAGCGCGAAAAATCCTCGACGTCCTGTGCCGTGGGCTCCTGGCCGGTGAAGCTGCGCAGATAGGACGCGACGTGCGGCAGACGGCTGCTCATCGGTTCGTCGAGCTCGAGCGAGTAGTAGCCGATCTGCATGAAATAGAGCACGCGGGCGCGCACGAAGGCGTCTTCCTCGTCATAGCCGTGGCGCCTGAACATGTCGCGAATGGCGTCGACGCGCTCCTCGTCGGCCTCGTCGAGAGCCCGCCTGATGGCGGGCGATCGCCGGGCCCACGCCCTGATCGCGAAATCCAGCTGCGGATCGAACAGCTTCTCGTCCACCCAGCACTCGAAGATGCTCATCACCCCGCGGATGACGGTCGCGGAAGGCCGCGCGGCGCGTTCGACGATGAACCTTGTATTGGTCTGCCGCCAATAATCCAGCAATTGGTCGAGCAGGTCCTGGCGGCTCTTGAAGTACCAATAGAAACTGGAACGCGACACATCGAGCTTCTGGCCGAGCGTCTGCACACGGACGCTTTCGACGCCGTCCGAAATCAACGTTTCAAGCGCGAGCTTGAGCCAGTCTTCCCGGGTGACCTTGATGTTGCCGGTGGCGCCGGCGCGCTGGGTTGTCGTGTCGGTGGCTTCCATCGGCACGACGCATGACACGCCGCCCCGGGCAAATCAAGACTATGGACATATATGTACAGACCCGTTTCGCGGTGATTGGAACGATGTGTCGCCGAACCTGTTGGGCCAAGGACGACGCGACGCGGGCAGCAGGTCGCGCGGGGCCGCGAACCGAGAGACTTTGTCGCGGCCGTCCGCGCAAAGCGTGCTTTCCCGCAGCGCAATTGTCTGGCAAATACAATCACACAGATGCCGCCGCGCGGCGAACCAGCAGGAAAGACACGACATGGCACCGCTTCGACAGAACCTCATCGACGGCGAGTGGGTCGGCGATGCCGGCTCCCGCAACATCAACCCGTCCGATACCGGCGACATCGTCGGCGAATACGCTTCCGCAGGTGTCGAACAGGCGGCACAGGCGATCGCCGCGGCCAAGGCGGCCTTTCCCGCCTGGTCGCGCTCGGGTCTGCTGGTCCGTCACGCGGTGCTGAAGAAGACGTCGGACGAGATCCTGGCGCGCAAGGACGAGATCGGCCGCAACCTTGCGCGCGAGGAAGGCAAGACGCTGGCCGAAGGCATTGGCGAGACCATTCGAGCCGCCCAGATCTTCGATTTCTTCGCCGGTGAGACACTGCGCCTCTCGGGCGAAGTCGTGCCTAGCGTGCGGCCGGGCGTCGGTGTCGAGATCACGCGCGAAGCGGTCGGCGTGGTTGGCATCATCACCCCGTGGAACTTCCCGATCGCCATTCCCGCCTGGAAGATCGCCCCGGCGCTTGCCCACGGCAACACCATCGTCTTCAAGCCGGCGGATCTCGTTCCCGAGAGCGCCTGGACCATCGTCGACATACTGCACCGTGCCGGTCTGCCCAAGGGCGTGCTCAACCTCGTCATGGGCAAGGGCTCGGTGGTCGGCCAGGCGATGCTTGACAGCCCGGACATCAACGCCATCACCTTCACCGGCTCGGTTGGCACCGGCAAGCGCGTCGCCGCGGCGAGCGTCGAGCACATGCGCAAGTTCCAGCTCGAAATGGGCGGCAAGAACCCGCTGGTGGTGCTCGATGATGCCGACCTCGCTACGGCTGTCGATTGCGCGATCAACGGCGCTTTCTTCTCGACCGGTCAGCGCTGCACGGCTTCGTCCCGGCTGATCGTGACGAACGGCATTCATGACCGTTTCGTCGAAGCGCTCAAGGAACGGATGGACAAACTGGTCGTCGGCGATGCGCTCGACGCGCAGACCCAGATCGGTCCCGTTGTCGATGCGACGCAGCTCAAGCAGGACGAAGACTATATCGCCATCGGCGTCAGGGAAGGCGCCACGCTCGCCTTCGGCGGCGAGCGGCTTGACCGCAAGACGCCGGGCTTCTTCCTGCGGCCGGCGCTGCTGACCGATGCCACCAACGCCATGCGCAGCTCGCGTGAGGAGATTTTCGGACCTGTCGCCAGCGTCATCCGCGTCAAGGACTACGACGAGGCGCTCGCCGTCGCCAACGATACGCCATTCGGGCTGACGTCCGGCATCTGCACGTCCAGCCTCAAGCACGCCACGCATTTCAAGCGCAATTCGGAGGCCGGCATGGTGATGGTCAACCTGCCGACGGCGGGTGTCGATTTCCATGTTCCCTTCGGTGGCCGCAAGGGCTCGAGCTACGGTCCGCGCGAACAGGGCCGATACGCCATGGAATTCTACACCACCGTGAAGACCGCCTACACGTTTGCAGGCTGATCGGGGCGCCGGCTGACCGGGCCGGCGAAGCCTTCGCGTGCACCAAGAGACAAGGCGATGACAGTTCAAGACAAGGATCTGACCTGGCTCAATCCGCCGCCGCATCATTCCGTCGACGGCGATGCGGTTCATGTGCGCACCGGCAAGGAGACGGACTTCTGGCGCGAGACCTTTTACGGTTTCTGGCGCGACAACGGCCATTTCCTCTACAAGCGCGTAGAGGGCGATTTCACCGCGGAAGTCACCGTCAACGGACGCTATGAGGTGCTCTACGACCAGGCGGGGCTGATGCTCCGCCTCAGCGAAACGCATTGGATCAAGGCCGGCATCGAATACACCGACGGCGTCATGTATTTTTCGGTCGTCGTCACCAACGATGCCTCGGACTGGTCGTTGGCCACCATTCCGGCCGGTCCGGATGGCGTTGCGATCCGGTTGACCCGCCATGCCGAGACCATCCGCGTCCAGTACCTGGATGTCTCCGACGGTCATTGGAAGCCGGTGCGGCTCGCCTACTTCCCGGTCTCGAAGGCGGTCGATGTCGGCATGATGTGCTGTTCGCCGCAGCGCGAAGGCTTCGAGGTCACCTTCACCGGCTTTTCGGTCGGCCCGCCGATTTCGCGGGACCTGCACGGCTGAAGCCCGCGCCAACGCCGACGGGACACAAGTGTCATCGCCTGGACCACGCCAGCCAGCGTGCCGCCAGATGCCTCCACAAAGGGGTGAACCGCGTTCGCCGGTAAGCGTCGCCGGCCATTTTGATGCCTTGCGCCTGTGTCGGGAAGGGATGGATGACGTCGGCCAGCGCGTGCAATCCCATGCCCGACCTGATGGCGAGCGACACCCCGTTGATCATCTCGCCGGCATGGGCGGCGACCACGGTCGCACCGAGGATGCGGTCTGATCCTTCCCTGACATGGATTTTGACGAAACCCTCTTCCTCGCCGTCCATCACCGCGCGGGCGACATCGTGCATCAGCACCGTATAGGTCTTGACCGGAATGCCGTCGCGGCGCGCCTCCACCGGATAGAGGCCGACATGGGCGATTTCCGGATCGGTGTAGGTGCACCACGGAACCACCAATTCGCTCAGCCTCTTGCGCCCGAGAAACAGGGCGTTCTGCACGACCATGCGGGCTGTTGCTTCAGCGGTATGCGTGAATTTGTAGTCGAGGCAGACATCGCCCGCCGCATAGATGCGCGGGTTTGAGGTCCTGAGATAGTCGTCCACCTTGATGCCTTTGGCATCGTGGGCAACCCCCGCCTCGTCGAGGCCAAGACCGTCGACATTGGGCGAGCGGCCTATGCCGGTGATGATCTCGTCGACGGAAATGGTCGTCGTGTCGCCGTCCCGCACCAGGTCGGCGAGCTTCTTGTCGCCTTCCCTGCGCACCGCCACCACTTCGGTGTTCAGTCGGACCTCGACCCCCTCGCGCGCCAGCGCTTCCGAAAGGATCTGCGCGGCGTCGCGTTCCTCGCCGGGCAGGAACATCGGATCGCTCTGCGCCAGGATGACCTTCGCACCGAGCAGGCAGAAGGCCTGCGCTGTCTCGCAGCCAAGCGGCCCGCCGCCGATGACCAGCAGCCGCTTCGGGCAGTCGACAAGGTCGAACATCGTCTCGTTGCTGAGATAGCCAGCCTCGACCAGGCCGGGAATGGATGGAAACTCCGGCCTCGCGCCTGTCGCGATCAGCGCCTTGCGGAAGCGCAGCGTCGTTCCCGCGACGGTCACGCAATCGCTTCCGTCGAACCGGGCTTCGCCGAAATGAACGTCGATGCCCAGCGCAGCAAGCGCCTCTGCGCTGTCGGCATGGCTGATCCGTTGCCGGATGCGCCGCATCCTGGTCATCGCGCGCTGGAAATCGACGCGAAGATGGTCCGGCGCATCGGCTCCGAAATTCTCGGCATCGCGCATGTCGGCATAGAGCCTGGATGTGCGGATGATCGACTTGGACGGGATGCAGCCGGTGTTGATGCACGTGCCGCCGATCAACCCGCGTTCGATCAGCGCCACTTTCGCGCCGAGGCTTGCCGCTTCGCTCGCCGCCGTCAGGCCGGCCGGCCCGGCGCCGACGACGACGAGATTGTATGCTCCGGTGGGCGGCGGGTTTCGCCAATGCGGCGGATGGGCGCCCCTGACCAACTCGACATCATTGTGGTCGGCCGGAAAACCGGCAGCTTTCGTCCTTTCAAGCGACATCGCGGCCATCCGGGCTTGCCGACTGCGACAGCCATCCGCCTGTGAACCCCGCCTTGTTCAGGCCGCGGCGGATGTACTGGTTGGAACGCATCAGCTCCCACACCAGGCGCGAGCGGTGGTTCTCGATCATCATCACCACGATGCCTTGGTCGAGGCCGAAATGGCCTTCCGACACCCAGCCGTAGCGGCCAAATTTTCGCCGGTTGGCCAGCGTCGGGTTGAAGCCGCTCGGCAGCCGGAAATTGTCGATCACCTGGGGGTAGCGATCCGCGAGATGGCGCAGCGCCGCCATGCAGATATCAGGCGCAAAAGGCAGCGACGCCGGATAGGACCACGGCGCGATCGTGCCGTCGTCCGGCCCGAAAGGCGCACCGCGCGCGACGTAGCCGGAAAACCGGCGCCGCCGCCGTTGTATGCTGCTGCGAAAGCCGCCCGGTCCGTCCCCGGCCGAAAGCCCCCAGAGGTTCTCTCCGTAGCCGTCATAGCCATACGGATTGTGCCGAGCATAGTCGCGGTGCAGGTAGGTCGAGCGGCGGCTGTTTTCGAAATAGTCCGAATTCTTCTCGCGCATGAAAGCGTCGCGGATGCCGGCGAAATCGATCCAGGCATGAGAGAACTGGTGCATGAACAACGGACCGCCATAAAGCACGTCGTAGCCGTAGATGTTTTCCCACTGATAGGTCGCCGTCCAGCCCGCGTAGCTGTCGTCGGACGTCGGGCTGTCGGGCGAGGCCATCGACAGGACATAGAGGATCGTCGCCTCATTGTAGCCTTCCCAGCCATAGTGGAGAAAGCCGCTCTTCGGTTTCCAGCCCTGTCGCAACGTCGGACTGCTGCCTTGCGCCCATCGCCAGTCGACGCGCCGGTAGAGCGCCTCGGCCAGCCGGCGGATTTCGGCTTCCTCGTCATCGTCGCCCCGGAAATAGGCGCCCGCCACGAGAATGCCGGCCATCAGCAATGCCGTATCCACCATCGACAGTTCGCAGCGCCACACCCGAAGTCCGGTGCGAATGTCGAGGAAATGATAGTAAAAACCCTTGTGGCCGGTGACGTCAGCGCCACTGCCTTGCGTGCTGGTCCAGAAGAAACGCAGCGCGGCGAGCGTCAGCTCCACCGCTGCTTCCCGCGCCATCCAGCCGCGCTCGACCCCGATCGGATAGCAGGAGAGCGCAAAGCCTACGACCGCGATGCTGGCCGGTGAATTCGGCCGCGACGTGTCGGCGACCAGCCCGTTTTCGGGGTTCACGTTTTCCAGAAAATAGCCGAAGGCCGCGCGCTGGAAACGATCCAGAAGGTCGTCGTCCGACAGGATGGCAGGCTCGACTTTAAGCAAATGCGGCAAGCTCCGGTCTGGTCGTCGCGATTGCCGGGGAAAGGTGCAGGAATTGCGCGCGGGCCGATCTGTCACGCATGGTCATGTCTTCGCCCTCATTGTTGCCGTTGCCGGGTTCCGGCTTCGGCCATTGTACGCTTGTCCAGCTCCGTTGGTTGCTTCCTCACGCGCAATTGTAGTTGCTTGCCGCCAGCCGGAAAGCGCCGCACCACATCAGTAGGTGGCGCGGCCGCCGGAGACGTCGAAGACGGCAGCCGTCGTGAACGAACATTCCTCCGAGGCGATCCAGCAAATCAGCGCCGCCACCTCGTCGACCTCGCCAAAGCGCGCCATCGGTATCTTGGAGAGCATGAAATCGATATGCTCCTGGCTCATCTGCTTGAAGATCGCCGTGCGCACCGCCGCCGGCGTGACGCAGTTCACGGTTATGCCGGTCTTGGCCAGTTCCTTGCCGAGCGATTTGGTCAGGCCGATCACCGCGGCCTTGGATGTGCTGTAGGCGGAAGCGTTGGGATTGCCTTCCTTGCCGGCGATCGAGGCGATGTTGACGATGCGGCCGTAATTGCGCTCCAGCATGTGCGGGACGAGCGCCTTGTTGCAGTAGAAGACACCGTTGATGTTGATGTCGATGACCAGACGCCAGTCCTCCACCGGATAGTCCCAGGCGGTCATGTTGGGACCGGTGATGGCGGCGCTGGTGATCAGGATGTCGACCCCGCCAAGCGCCTCGATCGTCGACCGCGCCGCCCGATCCACCGCCGCCGGGTCGGCGACATCGACGGTCTGGCCATGCAGCGTCGGGATCGAAGCCCTGGCCGCTTCGATCTGGGCGCGATCGCGGTCCCAAACCGAAACGCGCCCGCCCTCTTGGACCAGCCTCTGTGCGACGGCGAGGCCGATGCCGGATGCGCCGCCCGTAATCACTGCCGAGCGTCCGGCAAACCGTTCCGCGAGAATCGTCGGCATCTCATTTTCCCCTGTCCTGGCGCAAATCGGCTCCGCTCGGCGAAACCATGTTCGGGGGTGACTGTGAGGTCGCCGCCGGCCAAGTTCAAGCCGGCATGCACCTCGATCGTCTGGGCCAATCCCTGAGGCGCGTTATGCCGGGCTCCCCTCGATCTGCCTGTCCAGCGCTTGCACCAGCGCCAGGCCTATTTGTCCGAGCGGTACAGGAAGAACTGCAGGAACAATTCCCGCTCGGTGGTGATGTCGAGTTTCTCATAGATGCGCCGGCGATGGTTCTTGACCGTGCCGACGGTGATGCCGAGCCGCTCGGCAATGTTGGCGGTCGGATGGCCGGCCAGGATCAATTGCACGAGCTCTCTTTCCCTGAGCGACAGTTCCGGCCATAGGCTCGCCGGGATTGTGGGTTGCTGGCGCGGTGAGGCGCCGGGGCTGGACGGCGCCGAGCTGCGCGAGAAATCGCTTCCGCGCGTCTTGATGTCGAGCGCGTGCAGCGCCTCGAACACCGGCAGCCGCTCAGCCAGCAGGGCGATCTCGTTGTCCTTGAACGCCGTGGTCGAACGATCGAGGAAAATGCCGAGGCACCAGTCGCCGCCATCGGCCAGCATGATGCCGACTTCATCGCAGATCTCCGATTGCGCGAGGAAGCCGGCTATGTACTGGCCGCGTTTGGCCTCGTCGTCGGCCAGCCGCTTGAGCGGCATGATGCCCAACCGGCGCTCGCGCCGCCAGGAAGCGTAGAAGGGGTCGAACACATAGTAATTATCAAGATAGCGCCGCACCATCTCGTCGGAGAAGCGCCGGTGCTTGACGAATTGCGGCGTCTGCGTCGCCGAATAGCGCGTCACCGTCACCAAGTCATGCGCGATGTCGGCGCCGATCAGGTCGATCAGGCAGTCGACATGCCTGTCGGTGCCGGTGGCGGCGATCGCCATGGCGAGCGGCGCCCAGATGTTGCCCATGCGCATGCCTCTTTTTCGGCGACGAGCTCCCGTCCGTCATTGTGCCTTTAGGCATATGGCGCGATCCGGTCCCGCGAATCTAGCCTGTGGTCATGCTCGGCAAGGGAAGGCGACCCGTGGACCATATCTCTACCAATCCCATCGTCATCGGCATCGACGCCGGCGGCACCATGACCGACACCATCCTTGTCGATCAGGACGGCCGCTTCAAGATCGGCAAGTCGGCAACGACGCCGAAGAACGAGGCCGAGGGGTTCCTCGCCTCGGCCGAGGACGCGGCGGACGCCTGGGGCATCTCGCTCGAGGCCCTGTTTTCGGGCGTCAATGTGGTGCTCTATTCCGGCACCGGCATGCTCAACACGCTGCTGTCGCGCACCGGCAGGAAACTCGGCCTGATCACCACCAAGGGCCTTGAGGACATGATCCTGATGGGTCGCGGCCTGCAGGCCTGGGCCGACTATTCCTATGCCGACCGGCTGCACGCTGTGACACATCATCATCCCGATCCGCTGGTGCCGCGCCGCCACACTCACGGCGTCACCGAGCGCATCGATCAGTTCGGCGACATCATCCTGCCGCTCTACGAACATGAGGTCCGTGCCGCGGCGAAAAAGCTGATCGCCGACAAGGTCGAGGCGGTCTGCATCATGACGATCTTCTCGCATGTCAATCCGGTGCATGAGAAGCGCATCGCCGAGATCTGCCGCGAGGAGATCGCCGCCGCCGGAGCCGACATCCTCGTCTACAGCAGCCATGAGGTGCGCCCGGTCATCCGCGAGCAGTCGCGGCTGAACTCGGTGCTGATCGAGGCCTACGCCACCTCGCGCGGCCGCAAGCAGCTCAAGGGGATCGAGGACGTCTCGAAGAAATACGGCTTCAGATATGGCGTCCAGACGCTGCTCTCCTTCGGCGGCCTCACCTCGATCAACCATCCGCGCCTGCACGAAACCATGATCTCCGGCCCGATCGGCGGCATTTTGGGCGCGGCCTATGTCGGCAAGCTGATCGGCAATGATTCCTTGATCTGCTCGGACATGGGCGGCACCTCCTTCGACATGGGCGTCATCACGCGCGGCCAGACCCGGATCGAGAACGAGCCGCTGATGGACCGGTTCAAGCTCAATGTGCCGACGCTGCATCTCGACACGATCGGCGCCGGCGCCGGCATGATCCTCAAAGTCGATCCGCTGACGAAGAAAGTTTCGCTCGGGCCGGAAAGCGCCGGTGCCGATCCCGGCCCGATCTGCTTCGCCAGGGGCGGCACCGAGCCGACCATCGCCGATTGCGACGCCATCCTTGGCCGGCTGAACCCGCATTATTTCCTCGGCGGCAAGGTCGTGCTGCAGGTCGAGAAGGCGCGCAAGGCCTTCGAGGAAAAGTGCTCCAGCCAGCTCGGCGTCGGCGTGGAGGAAGCCGCCGAAGGCATGATCGATATGCTGGAGGCCGACGCCAACAACGCGCTGCGCCGCGTCATCTCCGGCCAGGGGATCCACCCTTCGGAGTTCACATTGCTTTCCTATGGCGGCTCGGGGCCGCTGCATCTGGCCGGCTGCTCCAGGGGCATCGGCTTCAAGGATATCATCACCTTCCAGTTCGCCGCCGCCTTCTCCGCGTTCGGCTGCACCACGGCGGATTTCATGCGCCGGCATTCGGTATCGACCCAGATCGACATCGGCGCGCGGGCGAGTGAGGCCGAGCTGCTGGCCTTCGGTGCCAGAGTGACTGCGGTCTGGGACGATCTCACCAGGGCCGCGGTCGACGAGATGGTGGCCGACGGTCATGCGCTGGACAAGATCAGGACGGTGCCGTTCCTGATGATGCGCTATACCGGCCAGCTCGAGGACGTCGAGGTGATGGCGCCCCTATCGGCCATCAATTCGGCCGACGACATGCGCAAGGTCATCGACGAGTTCGAAGCGGTCTACGCCAAGGTCAACCATCGCGTCTCGCGTTATGGTGAAGCCGGCTTCTCGATCACCGAACTCGGTCTCATCGCCACCGCCGACAAGGTCAAGCCCGTGCTGCTCAAGCGGCCGCTCGGCCCCTCAAGCCCCGCATCCGCGCACAAGGGCGTGCGCGAGGCCTATATTGGCGGCCGCTGGCACAAGGCCGATCTCTACGAGATGGATCTCCTGCTGCCGGGGCATGAGGTGATCGGCCCGGCCATCATCGAACACCCCGCCACCACCCTCGTCGTCCATCCGCGGGACCGTGTCTTCGTCGACGAATGGACGCTGCTCCACTACTCCCACGCTTGAGAGGGCGAACGCCATGCTGGACAAACCCGCCTCCGCCCTGCGCCTCCGTGAGCGGCTGATCGAATCCGAACGGCTCATGGACGAGACCGGCTGCTATGACGGCATCACCGATCTCGAACTGCGCAACCAGGATCCGCTGAAGTTCGAGACGCTGCACACCAAGCTGCGCGCCTACTGCGTCTCGGCGCGCGAGATGGCGCGTCGCATCTCGGCTTCGCCCGGCGTGCGCGAAGTCGGCGAGATGGTCGTCGCCATCTACACGCCCGAGGGCGACGCGATCGCGCTCTCCAACGGCATCATGGTGCATGTGCACACGATGAGCCGCTTCATCAAATGGATGATCAGACAAGGCTACGAGGAAAATCCCCGCATCGTCGACGGCGACATCTTCGCCAACAACGACGCCTTCATCGGCACCGTGCAGGTGCCCGACGTGATGGACGTGGTGCCGATCTTCCACACGGGCAAACTCGTCGGCTGGGCGGGCGCGGTCTGCCACGAACTTGAGGCCGGCGGCATCACGCCGGGCGGCGACGTGGCGCTGGCACAGGAGCGCTTCACCGAAGGCCTGTTCGTCTGCGCCGAAAAAGTCGGCCAGAACGACGAACTGCGGCGCGACTACGTGATCCGCTGCGAGCGCAATCTGCGCATGCCCATCTACTGGGTGCTGGACGAGAAGGCCAAGGTCGCCTCCTGCATCGACATGCGCGAAAGCGTCAAGGCGCTGATCGACGAGATCGGCCTCGACTACTGGATGAAGGTGTCGAAGGAATTCATCGAGGAGGGCCGCCGCGCGCAACTCGCCCGCACGCGGCAACTGACCGTTCCCGGCATCTATCGGGGGCATACTTTTTACGGTCACGTCACCAAGGGCAAGCCGGGCTACCAGCCGCTCGGCGATCCCGACTGGCTCTACAACATACCGATCGAAATGGAGATCACCACAGGCGGCAAGATCATCATGGATTTCGAGGGCACGCAGCCCTGGGGCTACCATTCCATGAACTGCACGCCGGCCGGCATGGATGGCGGCATGTTCGTGACGCTGACCCAGCACATGAATTTCGAAGGCCTGGTCAATGACGGCGCCTGGATGGCGACGGAGCTGAAGCTGCCGCATGGCACCTGGACCAATCCCGACAATGAGATGGTGGCCACCGCCACGTCCTGGGCGCTGCTCTTGCCGGCTTATGGCGTCTTCCAGCGGCTCCTGTCGAGATCATTCATCGCCCGCGGCTTCGTCGAGGAGGCCTTCGTCGGCCAGGTCAACAGCCCGATGATCGAGATGGGGGGAACCAGCCAGTACGGCACGCTGTTCGGCATGGCGCATTTCGAATGCGCGGCCGCCGGTTCCGGCGCGCTTGCCATCAAGGACGGGCTGGACACCGCCTATGTCGGCTGGAACCCTGAATCCGACATGGGCAACATCGAGATCTGGGAACAGAACATGCCGATGGTCTATATCGGCCGCTCGATCGTTGCCAATTCCGGCGGCGCCGGCAAATATCGCGGCGGCTGCGCCTTCCTGTCGACCTGGCTGGTCAGCAAGACCGACCATCTCCGGCTGGTCACCTCGGAACACTCCTCGCGCGTCTTCGACAATGGCGGGCTCTGCGGCGGCTATCCGGCGCCGACCTGCCAAAAACACCGTGCGGTGCGCGACAGCAACATCTTCGAGCTCGCACAAAAGGGCGCGCCGCTGGCGCACCATACCGGCACCAATCCTTATCGTTCCGAACTCGAGGTCCGGCTCGAAGGCCAGCACGTGACGATGGAAGGGCCCTATATCACCGCGCCCCACAAAACCGGCGACGTGTTCACCCATTCCTACAATGGCGGTGGCGGCTATGGCGACGTGCTGGAGCGCGACCCGCTCAAGACGGCATCGGACGTCGAGAACGGCTATCTCACCAGGGAAGCTGCCGAAAATGTCTTCGGGATCGTGCTTGACGAGGACGAGGACGGCTATCCCGTCGCCAATCTCGAAGCCACCAAGCGCCACCGCGCCGAGATGCGGTCGCGCCGGCTCGCTCGGGCCAGGCCGGTCTCGGAGTGGATGGCCAAGGAGCGCGAGCGGGTGAAGGCGGTCGATTTCGCGCCCGAGGTGAAGAAGATGTATGCCAGCGCCATCAAGCTTTCGCCGCGCTTCACCAGGGATTTTTCAACCTTCTGGGATGTCGATGCCAAATCGACCTTCGGCGTGGAGTAGGGACCATGACCTCATACAGCAAGGAAGTCATCGCCGATCTGGTCGCGGGCACGCTGCCCTGGCCGCAGACGCGCCGCGTCATGAGCGCCTACAAGGACGACGACCGGTTCTTCAAATATGTCGCGGTTTTGCAGGACCGTGTCGGCTGGAGCGATCCGATACTGCTCCCTGTTGGCGACCACCTCTTCATCTGCCAGAGCGGCGATGAGCGGGTAACCCGTTGCGAATGCGGCCATTCCTTCGGCGACTACCGCAAGAACTGGAAGCTGAAGGCTTCGATCATCGTGCGCGACAGCGAGGAGGCGCTGCGCGAGATCTATCCCAACAGCGACCTGCCGGATCCCGAATGGATGGAAATCCGCGAGTTCATCTGTCCGCAATGCGGCACGCTGCACGAGGTCGAGGCCGCGGCGCCGGGTTATCCCATCGTCCATGATTTCGAACCCGACCTGGAAGGTTTCTACCGCGATTGGCTGGGCAAGCCGCTGGAGCCGATGGACAAGGAAAGCTGATGGCAAGGACACAAGTTTCGTCACCGGCTCCGAAGGTTATGTTGGCCTATGAAGTTCAAATCCTCTCGGGACTGATGGACCGTCCCGTGCCGCGCGGAGGCCATGCCCGATGACAAACCTTTCCGGCCGCGGCGCAATCGTCACCGGTGGCTTCTCCGGAATGGGCCTGGCGATTGCCACGACATTGGCGCAGGCCGGCGCCAATGTCGCCGTCGGCTCCTATGTCGCACCTGGCGGCGTGGAGAGATCCGACGCCGCCTACTATCCCGGCGCCGACGAGATAGAGCGCGTGCGTTCGGCTCTCGGCGCGCATGGAACGAGGATTTACGCCGCCCATCTCGATGTGCGCGACAGCGGCGTGACGAACCGTTTCGCGGCCGACGCCGAGGCGGCGGTGGGTCCTGTCGACATCCTGGTCAACGCCGCCGGCACCACGGCCGAGCAGCCGGTCTGCGGCCATTCCGACGCGCTGTGGGACAAGATCGTCGACACCAATCTCACCGGCGCCTTCCGCGCCACCCGCGCTGTGCTGCCCGGCATGATCGAGCGCGGCTGGGGCCGCATCGTCAACATCGGCTCGACCGCCGCCTCGGTCGGCTGGAAGGACAATCCCGCTTACTGCGCCTCCAAGGCCGGTCTCCTCGGCCTCACCCGTTGCGTGGCGCTCGAAGGGGCGGCGCATGGCGTCACCTGCGTCATGATCAGCCCGACCTGGGTCGAGACCGAACTGATGCGCCGCAACGTGGCGCAGGTCGTCGAGCGCGAGGGCAAGGGCCGCACGGCCGAGGACGCGATGGCCGAGATCGCCAGGGGCAACCCGCAGCAGCGCATCCTCCAGCCGCAGGAGATCGCGGCGCTGGCCGTGTTCCTCTGCTCTGATATGGCCAAGGGCATCACCATGGAAAACATACAGGTCACCGGCGGAGCACTTTGGTAGCGCGCACGGCTGGTTGCGGCCTCGATGGAGAGGCCGGCAATGGAAAGAGAAGTCCGATCCCGTCCGGGCGTGTCCGGGACCTGATCTCTCGGCGCTCGCCTGGCTGTAAGACAAGGTGACCGCATTTGCCATTGAGCGCGCGGCGCGATAGGTTATATTGCACTGCACAATGGAGATGCCGTCGATTGCACCCTTCTTACGGAGATGCCTGCCGATTACGCGGCGGTCCGGGGTAGGCTCGGCGAGAACCTGAGATGAAGATTCCAAAGTCCTTGCTGGTCGATCCCGAGAGGAACTCGGTCTACGGCAGTTTTGCCGTTGCCGTCTCGGTCTGGGCATTCTCCTACTCCGTCATATTCGGCCAGGTGCTGATCCTGGCCTACTATGCGGTGTGGCTGCCCCTCATCATGGTTGACTACAGGCGGTTCCTGCGGCATCTGTCCAGCGCCTGGCTGCCATTGTCGTTCGCGGCCTATGTATGCTTCTCCGTCTTCTGGTCGGACGCTCCCGGCATCACCGCGAGAACGGCCGTCCAGTACTTCTCCCACATCGCCTGCGCCTATGTCGCGGCGCGAGCCGTCAGTGTGCGGACCCTGACAATAGGCGCCCTGGTCGGCATATTCGTCGTCCTGCTCTACTCTCTCAAGGTCGGGGCCTATTCCGAGGACGTCCTCGACGGCACCTATAATTTCGTCGGCGCCTTCGCCTCAAAGAACCAGATCGGCTTCGTCGCCTCGCTCGGCATCTATTTCAGCGTCGTCTTCATCGCCTTCCTCAGGCACGGCCGGCTGAGCCTGTTCCTGACCGTGCCGGTGGTGCTTTTGTCGGCCTATCTGCTGGTCATCTCGCATTCGGCCACCTCGATGGCCTCGACACCGGCGGTGCTGGCGCTGGTGATGCTGCTTGCCATGAGCAAGGTGCTGTCGCGACGCTACCGCCGGGTGATCTTCCTGGTCGGCACAGGCATGCTGGTCGTCGCTATCCTTGTGGCGCTGAATCTCGGCCTCATGGACTTCGTCCTCGGCCTGTTCGGCAAGGATTCGACGCTCACCGGGCGCACCTATCTGTGGGAGCAGGGCTGGAACGCCGCGCAGAGGGCGCCCATGCTCGGCGTCGGCTATGCCGCATACTGGGTCCAGGGTTTTGCCGAGGCCGAGCGCCTGTGGAACGAGTTCTACATCACCACCCGCACCGGCTTCCACTTCCACAACACCTACATCGAAGCCCTTGTCGAACTCGGCTTCGTCGGGGCGACGCTGGTTTCGCTGGTCATCCTGCGCACGCTTTACGGCCATGTCTCGGCGGTCGCGTTCGGAACATGGCGGGCGGATTCGGTCGTTCTGGCCGGCGTCATGGTGCTGCTCCTGATCCGCTCCTTCGTCGAGGTCGAGATCCTCAACCCCTACATCATGGGTTCCTTCCTGATGTATTTCAGCTTCTTCAAGCTGGCGCGACTGCCCGTTGCCCGTCCTCGCCTGTCTGCGGCAAGGATCGAAGAGGCAAATGCCGCCAGAGGCTGGAGCGGCCCCGAGCCTGGCACGGACGCCGCTCGATGAATACCGATCGGTTTCCCGTTTGGGATTGCGTCAAAGCAAGGCGATAGAGCGGCTGGCGATTCCCTCAAACGCCGCCCCGCTCCAGCAATTTCAGGAAAGTGTGTACGGCTTCCCCGGGAAACGCGCGCAGCGCTTTCCGTCCGGAATTGCGCAAAAACAAAGGGATAGAGCAGCTCACCGTTTTCGTGAACGGTGAGCTGCTCTTATCTCGGCCGTTCGACCACTTACTGGCTGGGCATTGGCGCCAGCTTGACCTTGATCACATCGCCCGGCAGCACCGGCGTGTCTTCCTTGACCGCAATCTCGCTCGTCTTGCCGTCGGCAGCGCGCAGCAGTGAATAGATCAGGGTGGGCTCTTCGTTGGTTGCGCTGGCGGCCACGGTGGCAGGATCGGTGGCCTGGGCCATCAATCCTTTCTGCATGTTGACCCTCAGCGCGGCCTCGTTCAGGTCGGCTTCGGTCTGCTGCCGGTCGGCGGCGAGGCTCGAGCTCAGCGTGTTCTGGGCATCGATGGCATCCTGCGTTGCCTTGCTGATCGCTTGCTTGGCGGTGAGGATGGCCGTTTCGTAGTCCAGGATCTTGCCCTGAAGGTCGGTGACGGACTGCTGCGAATCCAGCAGTCTTGCGTTGGCGACCAGACCTTTCTGGGCCAGCGGACCGATGCTGGTGAGTTGCTGCTGCGCCAGGTCGACCTGCTTCTGCTGGTTGACGATCTTCTTCTGCAGCGATTCGATCTCGGCCTGCAGAACTCCTTTCAGATCGCTGAGCGCCTCGAGCTTCAGCTTCAGCGCCTTCTGGTCAGCCGTGAGGATCGTCATCTCGTCCGCGACGATGGCCTGCAGTCTAGGATCGCCCTCGACCTCCTTCGGCACGTCGAAGCTCGACTTGCCCGCAAGGTCGGCATCGATGCGCGCGCGCTTGACGATCAGTCGAACGCGCTGATCGTCATATATGTCGAAATTGCCTTTGGCGGTGACCAGGTCCTTGCCGAGCTGCGGGCCGTAGTCGGCGCTTCGCCGGATGCCGCCGGCGATGCTGACCGCCTTCAGCACCGTAAGATCGGGCACATAGGGGAATTGGCCGGGGTTCTGCACCTCACCCGAAATATAGAACGGCCGGAACTGCGCCATTTCGACCGATGCCTCGGGCCGGTCCGACAAAGCGAGCTTGTGCTGCAGCGCCTCGCCGATCGCCGCCGCGACTTCGGCCGTTGTCTTGCCGGATGCCGGCAGCTCGCCGACGAAAGGCACCGACAGCATTCCGGCCGGCCCGACCGTGTATACGCCATTCACCGCCGACCAGTCGCGGAACGTGCCTTCGACGGTCTGCCACTCCGCGATACGGATGGTGAGCTTGTCTTGCGATCCGAGATGGTACTCGTCGGCAATGGCGATCCGAGGCAGGGCGAGCGACAGGGCCAGGCAGCTGGCCACGAGCCGCAAACGCCGCGAGCGGCCCGAATGCGGGCCGCTGCAAAAAACTTCGAACATGTCTATCTTCAACTGAATGTTCCGATCCGCTTTGGCCCCACCAGCCCGATGAGCCTGCGCCCGATGCCTGCCGGGAGAAATCTCCCGCGTGCGATCCGGTTCGCGACCGCTCAGTAGCAGCCGCGCGACATCCAGACAGCCGGAACTGTCTTGATGATGATGCGAATATCCTCAAAAAGTGACCAATTCTCGACATAGTGGCGATCGAACGCGACGCGGCTGTCATAGGAGACGTCGTTGCGGCCGCTGACCTGCCACAGGCCGGTCAGGCCGGGGCGGGACTTCAGGTAATACACGGCGGCGCTGCCATAGATCTCCAGTTCGTCGCGCACGACCGGGCGAGGTCCGACAAGGCTCATGTCGCCCTGAAGGATGTTGATGACCTGCGGCAACTCATCGAGACTGAGTTTCCTCAGGACCGCGCCGACCCGGGTGACGCGCGGATCGTTCTTCAGCTTGCGGGTGGCTATCCATTCCGCCTTGGCTTCCGGATTGGCCGCCAGATAGGCGGCCAGCACCCTTTCACCGTCCGGCACCATGGTGCGGAACTTGAGACAAGGGAAAACCCGTCCGCCACGTCCGATTCGCCGGTGACCGTAAAAAATCGATCCGCCATCGGAGAATTTGACGAGCAGCGCTATCATCACGAACAGCGGGCTGAGAGCGATCAGGGCGGCCAGTGAACCGGCAATATCGAAACTGCGCTTGATAAGGCCGCCGATCGGCGGTGGAAAATCGACGCCAGCCTGCGAAAACTCCGCTGTGGCCGACTTGGCAACATCCCTCATGCCAAAACTCCATGCGTTGACCGGATGGTTTACGGCACGATATCAAAAAAATGTTGCAGCGCAACACACAATTTCCCGCACCTTTGAAATAGTCACGTCATGAATTGACTAAATAATAAGCGTGCCCTGCACAAATTTCGGAATATTTAGCACATTTATGACAATAAATGGGCATAGCCGGAAAGATAGAGGCGCTTTTGGGGCAACTTCTAGGCGGGGCGTTCTTTATGCCCTTGAATGGAGCTCGTTGGTGCTTTAGCGCGGCACGATATTCGGTGGTATTCATATAAAATACTATTCAATATTGTAGATTCTACTGAAAAACACCAAAGAGCCGAAGTTGCGCGTAATCCCGTCGTGTGCGTTGCAGCATGAGCGAGTCGAGCGCAAAAGCTCACCTAAAAATAAATGCAGTTGCCCTTGCGGCCTTTTGCTCGCCTTAATAGAATTGCAAATTATACCTGTCAAAGTGGCGACAGGTTGAAAGGCCGGAAGCAACCGGCCGGGAGCGGGCGACTTAACAAGCCCGCATGACAAGGGACGACGCTCGGGTGGGGCAACGATTGGAATATACCCGGGCCGGTTTGTGGGCTGTTGGGTATGTCGCTTCCAAAATTCATCGTTGGGATGATTTTCGCTCTTGCGATCGTCGTTGGCTGGTCATGGCTGGGCGGCGCTTCAATAGGCACGACGCTGCTGCGCGTCATCATTTGTGCCGTGGTCATCCAGGCGGGCTACTTCGTGCTCGTCTATGCCATGATCGTCAAAAGCGCGCCGACGCCGGCCGACAGGACACGCGAGGCCGAAAGAAAGCTGAGTTCGGCCGAGGTGGCCGAGGGTGAAAAGCTGGGCGGCGCCGGGCGAAGCCTTCACTGACCCAGACCAGGCTTGGCCTCAGGCCACGTCGGCGGGTTCGGACTCAGATTGTTCGCCCGAAAGCATCCGGGACAACCGGCTTCCTGCTTTCGCCTTCAGCCGCCGATATTGCCCGACCTCGACGACACGGCCGTTTTCCATCGCGACCACCCAGTCGGCGAACGCGATCATCGATGGCCGGTGCGCGATGGTCAGGATCGTCATCGAGCCGCGCAGCCCGTCGATCGATTGCGCGATCAGTGCCTGGTTTTGCCAGTCGAGCGCGCTGGTCGCCTCATCGAGGATGAGCAGTGACGGCTTGCGCAGCAAGGCGCGCGCCAGCGCGATCCGCTGGCGTTCGCCGCCCGACAACCGCACGCCGCGGTCGCCGACCACCGTTTCCAGCTTGAGGTCGAGCCGTTCGACGAATTCGGCCGCATGGGCCGATCGCAATGCGGCCCACAGTTCATCGTCGCTTGCTTGCTGTGCGGCCAGGCGTAGGTTCGCCGCGATCGTGTCGTGCAGGAGAAACACGTCCTGCGGCACGTAGGCGACCTGGTCGCGCCAGCCCCGGCGATTGGCGGCGTCGATCTCGACGCCATCGACGAGGATCGTGCCGGCTGTCGGCTCGAGCAGGCCGAGCAGCATGTCGGCGATCGTGCTCTTGCCTGATCCCGAAGGGCCGATAAGGGCGGTGACCTTGCCGGCCGGAAGGCCGAAGGTGATGTCGCTCACCGCCGTCTTGGCGGCGCCGTCCTCGTAGGCGAAGGAGACGCCGCGAACATTCAGTCCGAAATCGAGCGACAGCTTTCGAGCGTCCTGGATCCCGGCATGGCCAGGTTCCCGCTCGGCGTCGAAACGCATCTGCAGACTACGCATCGCGGCATAGGCGGGCAGGTTGATCAGGACCTGCTGCGCCTGCGTCTGCATGTCCATGAAGCGCGGCGCGATGCGCATGAAGACCAGTAGCAGCACCACGATCTCGGCCAGTGAGAGGTCGAAGCGAACCAGCGCAACATAGATGAACAGGCTCAAGCCGATCACGCTCGCCACCTGGAACAGGGCGGTGCCGGTCGAACTGTTGCGCACATAGGCGATGTTGTCGGCCTTCATTCTTTCAAGTGTCGCCTGCAACTGCGCGAAATAGGTCGCCTCGATGTTCAGGCTCTTGGCCACCTTGATGCCGCCGAGGAATTCCGAGACCGTCCGGTATTGATCCTGGCGGTTGGTGGTCAGGACCTGGCCAAAGGCGGTGGCCCGCGACCGGAATGGCCGCAGCGCGAGGAACATCAGCATGCCGATGACCACGGCGAACAGCGTCATGACCGGCGAAATGAACATGGAGATCACGAGATAGCCGGCCAGAAGCACGGCGATCTGCACCAGCATCAGCAGCGAGAAGGCCGCGCCCTGGACGCGGTCTATGTCCCCGGTCAGCGCATGGTCGAGGTCGGAGCCGCGCATGCGCGTGAAGACGCCCCATCGTGCCTTGCCGATGCTTTCGAACAGGTTCATGCGCAGGCGGTTGATGAAATCGAAGAGAAGACTGGCCATGTAGACCGACTTGAAGCGGTTGAAGGCGGCCTGCAGCGCGACCAGCGCCACCAGCATGCACAGCATCGTGGTCAGCTTCAGCGTGCCGTCCGGCACCAGCCAACGCATGAAATCATTGTCGGGCAGCTTGATCGCGAAGTCCTGGCCGGAGCGTCCGACTAGCTGCAACAGCGGAACCAGCAACAGGATGGAGATGCCTTCGGTCAGGCTGCCCATGATCAGGAAGAGCAGTGCCGTCCAGGTCCGCCGCCCGCCTATCTGGGCGATAACGGCGCCGAACCCGGCGATTTCCCGAAACAATGACGGGCGAAGGAGCGATGATTTCGACATCTCCTGCTACCCCTGTCCTGCCATCAGGTCATGCTCGACGAGGCTCACGACCTCGCCGATTCTGTCGAAGCCCGTCGGCACTTCGAGCCTGCACACGCCGACGCGATCGGCGAGCCGCGCGCAATGCCCGAGATGCGCCGCCGCGAAATCGCCGACCAGGGCGGCGCGGCCGAAGCGCGTGACATATGAAAATCTGATCACGGCCGGCAAAGCGGCGATGCCAGGCATGGGCGAGATCTCAGCCTTTCGGCCGCGCTCGAGAATGTAGATGCGGGTCGCCGGAACCCTGTCGCGCGAAAAGGCACTCTGCAAGCGGTGCTGGGCCTTGTTGATGGCCGGATGCACCTGCGGCCGCACTTGTGCCCCTTCAAGCGAAATCGCGGCAGCGGCGTCGGCCGCCAGCTTGATCTGGGGAAAACCCGGCACGATCATCGGCTCGTCCGGATGGCTGAGATCGAGCGCCACGACGTCATCGGTAAGCAGTTCGTGTCCGGCACGGATCATGGCGCTTGCCGTCGTCGATTTTCCGGCGCCCTTGTCGCCCATGAAGATGGCGCTTTTGCCGGCAATCGCGACGGCGCTGGCATGCAGCACGAGCAGGCCCCGCTGGTGCAGGATGAGCGCCATCACCGGTCCCAGCAGCGGGAACGCGATCAGTGCGTCGTCGATGCCGGGCGCCGGCTCGACCTCGATGCGGCAGGCGTCGCTGATCAGGAACGCGGCGACGGCGTGCCATGCCAGATATTGCCGATCCGGTTCGAAGCGGAAAATGGTCGCGGCCTCGGGCGAAGGCTTCGGCATATCGATCGCGCCGACACTGATCACGATATCCGCCGCTGCGGGTTCGGCCGGCTCCAGTTCTGGCAATGTCACCTCGGAAGCGATGGTCAGGCCGTAGGCCCGATAAAAACGGCGCTGTCCGCGCGGCCAGCCTTGCGCGCGCGGGCGGAGGGCCAGCGGCTCGTTCAACGGCGTCATGCGGCACTCCCGGCGCGCTGCACCTGCCGCAGCCACAGCGACAGCGACGCGGAGCGCCAGACATACTGGACATCGAGCGGCGCCGGCCGGTCGGGCCGACTGAGCAGCCGGGCATAGGCAGCCTTCACGGCCGGCAGGTTTATGTAGGGTTCGATGCGGCCGGCGTCCGGGCCGAGCACCTGTTCCAGGAGGTCGCGGTGGTTGCGCAGCATGCCGTTGACGAGATTGCCGGTGAAATCGATCTTGTCGCGCCGCCACTGGACCGCCGCCGGCAGCACGTCTTGCATGGCGCGGCGCAGCACGTAGCGGCCAAAACCGCGGCTGAGCTTCTCCTCGCCCGGCAATGCCAGGCAGAACTCGACCAGCGGCTTGTCCCAGAAGGGATAACGAGGTTCGACGCCGAAATTGGCGGCCGCCTTGTCGAGGACTTCGAAAGCATGCGGCACATAGCCGTTGGAAAGAATCCAGCGGTGGGTCAGCGCCTCGCTGGCGCTGACGTCGGGCGGCTTGTAGCCGGCTCGGTGAACCCGCTCGATGAGCTCGGTGCGGCCGGCAAGATCGGCATTGATCAGGTCGCGCCAGCTTCCGCCCTGGGCCGGCTTTCGCAGCCTGTGCAGGAGCCGGTTCGCGGCGTGCCTGAGCCTGGCCACGCGCCAGGCAGGCCCGTAGATGGTCAGGAACTGGAAATACATGCCGAGCATGCCGTCGCCATAGGTGTTGGAAGCGCTGCGGATCTCGCGCCACAGCTCCAGCCACTTGCCTGCGTTGGCAAGCTCGTGCAGATGGCCGTGCCCCTGCGATACGACTTCGTCCCCGCCATGGCCGTCGAGAAGCACCTTGACGCCTTTGGCGCCCGCCGTCCTGTATACCTCCCGGGTGAGCGTAAGGCCCGGCGCCAGGAACGTTCCTTCCTGCTCTTCCAGCACCCGTTCGAATTCCGCGAACGGCGCGTAGTTGCCGACCGGGATCAGCGTGCCGTCGACGCGCCCTTGTTCCAGCACCGCGTCTATGAAGGGGGTTTCGTCCATCGCCGAACCGCGTTCGAAAACCAGCGAAAAGGTGGGCAGCCTCGGCTTTTCCTCGGACAGGTTTTGCCGGCCCGCCACGCAGGCGATCGAAGAGGAGTCCAGGCCGCCGCTCAGCATGGCCCCGACCGCCGCGCTTCCGCGCATGCGGTTGCGCACGGACTGCGAGAAGAGGTGGGCGAATTCCTCGGCGGCGTCCGGCCGCATAGGCCGCGACGACGGCTCGATCTGCCAGTATCGCTGCAGCGTCACGCGCTGCCCCGTCACAGTGAGGCTGTGGCGCGCCGGCAGGCGGAAAATATCGGTATAAGGCGTCGCTTGCGGATCGTCTGGCAGCCCTGCCAGGAAACCCGAGATCTGATGTTCGCTGAGGCGGGCGCCGGCCCCGGTGACGCCAAGGATCGGGCCGATCTCGGAGGCAAAGACAAAGCGCTGCCCGTCCGCGTGATAGTAGAACGGTTTGACGCCGAAATGATCGCGCGCGCAAAACAGCACCTGCCGCTCGGCATCCCAGATGGCGAAGGCGAAGTCGCCTTGCAGGTGCACGGGACAGGCTTCGCCCCAGCGCAGATAGGCCCACATCAGGAGCACGGCGTCGGCAACCGATGCGTCGCGGACGCCGAGCCGTGCCGTCAGCTCGTCGCGATTGTCCAGGCGGCAATCCGCGGTGACGGCCAGTTTGCCGCCCGCCATCGTCAGCGGGCCGGGGCCGGCTTCATCGGTCGTGTTGAGCCAGGCGTGGCCGAGCGCGACAGCCTTGTCGGTCCACCACGAACTGCCGTCGCGGGCGCGATGACGCATGCGGGCCAGCATGCGCTGGATATCGGCTGCGGACTCCGGCGCCTCGTGCCCGTGCAGGATACCGGCCACGCCGCTCATCGGTCATTGACCATAGTCGACGAGAGGGACAAACCTGTCTATCGAGCCGCCAAGGACGACATGGTTGCCGCTGATCAGCCAGGCATGCGCCTTCAGCTGCCGGCCGGTGTCGCGCTCGATGCCGATGCGGATCTTCGAGGCGTTGCCCTGGCGGGCGAGAATGTACTGGCCGGCGAGCGCCTGGGTGAGGCAGCTTGCGCGCGGCACCAGGCGGGCCGCGGCGGCAACGCCCCAGGCGACACGGCGCAGTTCTCCCGTGCTGGCGCATTCACGCGCCTCCAGCCGGGTGACGATGCCGCGAAGGCGGTTGTAGGAGAACAGGGTCAGCCCCAGGCGAACGGCCGCGACCACCAGCAGGCAGCGGCAGAGGAACAGCATTTCCGGGCCGCTCAGGGAGAGAGCTCGAAGCAGGCGCCGCCGGTGCTTCGTCTGGCCGGGACTTTTCTCCGTCGCAGGTTCTTGCCGCAAAACCGTGACCCGCTTTTGCGGAACCTGCTTACACAGGTTCCTCATGATGCAGCCTCGCAAGTCCGCTATCGGCCAGACCTTTCAACAGTGCGTCGACATCGGCCCTGCAGCGCTCGGCGTCGACATCATAGCGCGCGAGCACGGCCCGGTGGATTTCGGCAATTGGTTTCGGCTCCTGGATCAACTCCCAGATGAACGTGCCCACCCCGTTGAGGCTGTAGTAGATGTTGGATTTCAGGTTAAGAAGCGCCAGGCCATTGCCGAATTCGCAGGCAACCGCTTCCTTGGTCGCACTTACGCGATCGTGGTCAGATGGGTTCCAGTTCATCCGAAAACCTCGTTTGCTACACACTGTCCGCAATGCGTGCCGACCATTCTGGCGATGAAGAAAAGCCGGGTCAGGCAATGAAGAGAAGCCGGGATTTTCACCCCGACTCCCTGTATGGTTCTTGGATTCCAGAGGCCCAACGTGTCCCTCCAGAATCAGGACAGGTTCAGGAGAACGTCAGGTCGCCAATCGGCGTGTGCGCAGGAAATGCTGCGTCGAGCGCCGTGTTGCCGCCACCGCCCTGAGTGATGGTTTCAATCGAACCATGAACCGTCAGGCTGGGCGTTTCGTACTCCTGTTTTTCAACATTCTGTTCCATTTTACACTCCATCAAGGACTGGAAACGGCCTGTCGATTGCCGGCGGCACTTTCATGCTGCGATGCAATAGCTGCATGGCAGCATTTATGAGTCAAGCCTGATTTACCGCGCATTAATCAATTATGGACTGCGCGCGCAGACACAGTCGTGAGTAACGATCTCAAGCTTTGGCCTTGATCGCCTCGAGATCCCTGCATATGGGCCTAATGCACTAGGTCAGCATAAGAAATTGATTTGCATATATAAACTTTTTAAGCCCTGTCACTTCAAGGCATGGCGACAATAATGCCGTAGCACCGGGTCTCCCGGTAGGTTTGCTACGGAACGCCGAAAAGGCCACTCGTCCCTTGTGGTCCAGCAGTTCTCCTCATCGTTCGCCCGAGCCGGTTTCGATAAACGTCGGGGCCGGATTTTTGCGCTGCAAAAGGAAAAACTGGACGGCGCAAAAGTTTTTGGCGATGCTTTGCTTCGCACCTGCAGCATAGGCGTCGCGCCGATCGCTTCTGGAGAACCGTGCGCCCGATGGCCCTGACCGAACGTTCATATGAGCGACTGCGCGCCGCCGATTGCGCCAGCGAGATCGCCTATGTGCAGGCCTGTCTGCGGCTGTTCTTCGCGGCGCGATCCGGCGCCGCGCCCGGCGATGCCTCCGGCCTCTCCGTGGCCAATGTCACCGACATAGCCAGGTTGAACAAGGTCGCGACCTTTATCCTCAAGGTGCTGTCGAGCGCACCCGCGAACGGGCCGCCGGCTCAGTTCTCCCAATGGCTCGACGCCTACCGCCGGAAGACCGTTTCGATGAACGCGTCCTGCATCATGGATTCGATGGCGATCCAGGCGGCGCTGCGCGACAGGCAGATCGATTTCGTTTTCCTGAAAGGTCCCTTCCAGCAGCATCTGCTTTACGACGATCATTTCATGAAGCCTTCGGGCGATGTCGACATATTGGTGGCGCCGGCCGGGTTTTTCAGGGCGCGCGAGGCGCTCCGCTCGATCGGATACGAGATCGCCGGCAAGTCGCGCTCCGTCTGGTGGGTCCGTTTCCTCGGCGAACAGCACATGATCCGCGGCGACGGGCCGACGCAATCCACTGTCGATCTGCATTATCGGCTCCAGCAACCCGGCTCGCCCAGCCCGCGCGACGCGGATGGCTTCCTGCGGCGCAAACGGCAGGTCGAGATCACCGGCGTCGAGGTGCCGTTCACATCGGCGGCCGACACTCTGCTGTTGTCCTGCATCAGCGTCGCCAAGGCGCTTTTCAACCGGGAACCCTGCGCCGGTTACGTCTGCGACGTGCGCGCCAGCGCCGACCGCCTGGACGAAGCCGAGCAGCAGCGCCTGCTCGATGCCGCCGCGGCGCAGGGGCTGGACGACACGCTGCTGCTTGGCCTGCGCGCCGCCGACGTGCTCCTCGGCGGCGCCGACACGCTCCTGTCGCAGCGCGCCGCGCGGATGCTGTCGCGTATCGGCAATGAGGACCTGCTCAACATGGTCATCGCGCCATGGCTGTCATCCCTGCGCTGGCCGCAGCGGCGCACCGTGTTGTGGGAGTTGTGCGGTCGTGCGCCGGTCCGCTATCTGGCGGAAGCCGGCTGGGCGGCATCGGCCGACATCAGCCGCCGCATCTTCGAACGGCAGGGCAGCCCGTGACGGGAAGCCTGTCGGGCATCGAACACGTACAGGGCGAGGGCAGAATGGAACCTGTGCAAGAGGCAAATTCATGTCGATGACAAAATCAAAGGTCTGCGTGATCATCGCGGCCCGAAACGCGGCGCGAACAATCGCGGTCGCCATCGCGTCTGCGCTGCGCGAACCGGAAGTGGCCGAAGTCGTCGTCGTCGATGACGCCTCCACCGATGACACGGCCCAAGTCGCCCGCGCCGCCGATGACGGCAGCGACCGGCTCGCGGTGATCCGTCTCGACGTCAATCGCGGCCCCTCCTTCGCCCGCAACGCCGCCATCGCCGCCTCGCAATCGCCATTCATCGCCATTCTGGACGCCGACGACTTCTTTCTCGCGGGCAGATTTCAAAATCTGTTTGCCGGCGCGGACTGGGATTTCGCGGCCGACAACATCATGCTCATCAGGGACGACGCCTTGAGCGATGTCACCCAGATCGTCGCACCGCAGTTCGCGGCCGAGCCGGAATTCCTCGACCTTGAGCGCTTCGTCGAAGGCAACATCTCCAGGCGCAACGTGCGCAGAGGCGAACTCGGTTTCCTCAAGCCGGTGATCAGCCGCGCTTTTCTCGACAGGCACGGCTTGCGCTATGACGAGAGCTTGCGTCTGGGCGAGGATTACGAACTCTACGCGCGCGCGGTCGCCAGCGGCGCGCGCTTCAAGGTCATCCGCTCCTGCGGTTACGGCGCCATCGTGCGTGCCGATTCGCTGAGCGGCCGCCACAAGACCCAGGACCTGAAGCGTCTTGCCGACGCCGACCTGGCGCTGCTGGCGATCGACAGCCTGCCTGAGGGTTCCAAAGCGGTGCTGCGCCGCCACGAGCGCCACGTGCGCGACAAATATCGGCTGCGCAATTTCCTCGACGTCAAGGCCGAGCGGGGCCTGGCGTCGGCCGCGGCCTATGCCTTCGCAAGCCAATCCAACCTGGTTCCCATCGTCCAGGGCGTGGCGTCCGACAAGCTCGAGGCGCTGTTTCGCCGCGTCGGGTTTGCCTCCCGTCGTCAACATGTGCCGCCAATGCGTTTTCTCATGGCCGGCACCAGCACGGGCAAGCAGCCTTGAATGCGGGTATCCGGCCGCGCTCTTGCCAGCCCGTCGCGCAAACCATTTCCGGCGGATTTATGAGTTTACGAATTGGGTGGTTGCCTACGCGGCCCGGGGATGGCAGTCTATGTTGCGGTGCAGCAATTAGGATGGCCAATGAGCTGGCCTCCGATCGGACTGCCCGATATTGAACCGGTAAGGGGTCCGGCCGACGGCCGGACCACCATAGGACTTTGAACGCATGGCCTCGATATTCGGCTTCAGATCAAGGAATCCGGCCCGCGACCGCCAGACCGACATTTCGCGCCTCGACCGCCTGGCGAAGCTGTTCGAGCAGATCGCGGCCGAGATCGAGGCGGAGCGAAACGGGCTGGAGAATCGCTACAAGGCGACGGCCACCAACGCCGCCTTTTTGGTCGAGGCCATGGAGAACGGCTCGGCGTCTGCGCGCCGCTCCGCCGAGGTCGATGAATTGACGACCTCGATTCTGAATTGCGAGCGCCGCATCGCGGCGTTGTCACGCCAGAACGGCATGGTCCGGGAGCTTCGTCATTCGCTGGATATGGTTTTCGATGAGGACGGGTCGTCCGATATGACGGCCAGCGAGGGGCTCGCCAAACCGGCAGGCGCCGGCAGAGGGTGAAAGCTGAAGGGTGGATTTGGCGCGAGGCGAGAAGGCAGCTTGGGGAGGGGCTGACGAGAGAAAGAAAGCGCCGTTTGGCAACGGCTCGAATGGCTACTTTGGGTTGGGGATGCACAGCGCAAAGGTTGAGTTTCGTATGAATGCGGATCCGAGAACCACGTTCACCGTCGCAGTTCGCGGCATATCGTCAACGCGCCAGGCCAGGCAAGCCCGCCCGGGCGGTTCCACCGGACGCAGGGCTGCCCTGGTCGCGCTGGCCGCTCTCGCTGGCCTGTTCGCCGGGCCGGCGCCATCCTGGTCGCAGGATCTGAAGTCGGCGCCCTCATTCGTCGATGATTTCACCAGCTTCAACCGCCAGCGCTGGTATGTCTCCGATGGCTGGACGAATGGCGGCCATCAGAATTGCACCTGGGCGAAGGGGCAGGTCAGCCTGGCGGACGGCGTGCTGTCATTGGGTTTCGAGAAGCAGAAGACGAAGGATCGCGACTACGCTTGCGGCGAAATCCAGACCAAGCAGCGATTCGGCTACGGCACCTACGAGGCGCGCATGAAGACCGACACCGGTCCCGGCCTCAACGCGGCTTTCTTCTCCTATATCGGACCGTCGGACAAGCAGCCCTGGGACGAGATCGACTTCGAGATCCTGACCAAGGACACGTCCAAGGTGCAGGTCAATGCCTACATCGCCGGCAAGGGCAAGAACGAGAAGCTGGTCGACGTGCCGGGCGGCACGGAAAAGGCCTTCAACGACTACGCCTTCGTCTGGCAGAAGGACAGTTTGCGCTGGTACGTCAACGGCCAGCTGGTGAACACCATCACCGATCCGGCAAAGCTGCCCAGCCATGCTCAGAAGATCTTCTTCAGCCTCTGGGGCAGCGATACGATGACCGGATGGTTGGGCGCATTCGCCGATCCCGGACGCAAGCTTTCGCTGCAGATCGAGCGCGTCGCCTTCACCGCGCAGGGCGAACCCTGCCAGTTTCCGGAATCGCTGGCATGCAGCGTAAAGTAGAACCTATTGGGAAAGTCGATTTGAACCGGCCGGGCCGAACACGGTCCGCTGCCCTGGACAGGAACAAAACAGAATGAATTTGACGGTGTTTGGTATCGGCTATGTCGGTCTCGTGCAGGCTGCTGTGCTTGCCGAAGTGGGCCACCAGGTCGTCTGCGTCGACATCGACGCGAACAAGGTCGAGCGGCTCAATCAAGGTCTCGTCCCGATTTTCGAGCCGGGCCTGGAAAGCATCGTGAGGGAGAACCATGCCGCCGGCCGCATCAAGTTCACCACCGACGCGGCCGCCGCCGTCAGGCATGGTGAAATCCAGATGATCGCGGTCGGCACGCCTCCCGGCGAGGATGGCTCGGCCGATCTCAAATATGTGCTGGCGGTCGCCGAGGCGATCGGCCGGGAAATGGATGCGCCCAAGATCGTCGTCGGCAAGTCGACCGTGCCGGTCGGCACCTGCGAGAAGATCAAGGCCAGGATCGCCGAAACGCTGAAGAAAAGAGGCCGCGAGGACCTGACCTTCGACGTCGCTTCCAATCCGGAATTCCTCAAGGAAGGGTCCGCCGTCGCCGATTGCATGAGGCCGGACCGCATCATCGTCGGCACATCGAGCGAGGCCACCGAGGCGGTGATGCGTGAGCTCTACGCCCCCTTCAACCGCAACCACGAGAAGATGATCGTGATGGACGTGCGCAGCGCCGAATTCACCAAATACGCGGCCAATTGCATGCTCGCCACCAAGATCAGCTTCATGAACGAAATGGCGAACCTGGCCGAACAGCTTGGCGCCGACATCGAGGAGGTGCGCAAGGGCATCGGCAGCGATCCGCGCATCGGCTACCACTTCATCTATCCGGGCCTCGGCTATGGCGGCTCCTGCTTTCCCAAGGACGTGCGCGCCCTGATCAAGACCGCCGAAGGCGTCAAGTTCGACGCCAAGCTGCTGCGCGCCGTCGAGGAGCGCAACAACGAGCAGAAATCCGTGCTGTTCGACAAGGTGAACCGCTATTTCAAGGGCAACCTCAAGGGCAAGACCTTCGCGCTCTGGGGCCTGGCTTTCAAACCCAACACCGACGACATGCGCGAGGCGCCCGCCCGCACGCTGATGGAGGCACTCTGGAACGTCGGGGCCACCGTGCAGGCCTATGATCCCGAGGCGATGCAGGAATGCCAAGCCATCTACGGGCTGCGCGACGACCTGCTTCTGTGCGGCACCAAGGAAGCGGCGCTGCGCGGCGCCGATGCGCTGCTGATCGCCACCGAGTGGAAGAGTTTTCGTGCGCCTTCCTTCGACGCGCTGAAGGACGCGCTGACCACGCCGATCATCTTCGACGGCCGCAACCTCTATGATCCCAAGGTCATCGCCCGCCACGGCATCGAATATCACTCGATCGGCAGGATGGCGGCATGAGACCGGGCTTGGGCAATCCAATGTGGGATCGCCGCGGCCGGCCGGTGTGCTTGCCATGACGAACGCACAAGACCCGGAAAGGAGTTGCGGCTGATGGTGCTGGACGTAAAGCCGGAGCAGATCACCAAGGACCACTTCGACGTTGTCGCGATCGGTTCCGGTTTCGGTTCGGCCTTCTTCCTGCACGAATTCACGAAGCGGCGTAAGGCGCGCATCCTGCTCCTGGAATGGGGCCGCCACAACACGCATGAATGGCAGCTCAAGCAGAACGTCAACACCGACATCGAGGACGAGTCGACCTACAAGACCAATTCCGACAAGCCCTGGAACTACACGATCGGGCTGGGCGGCGGCACCAATTGCTGGTTCGCGCAGACGCCGAGGTTCCATCCCAACGACTTCAGGCTGAAAAGCACCTACGGCATCGGCAATGACTGGCCGATCAGCTATGACGACGTCGAACCGTTCTATTGCGACGCCGAAGACATCATGTCGATCTCGGGCGATCCCGACATGGCGGCGATGCTGCCGCGTTCGAAGCCTTTTCCGCAGCCGCCGCACCGCATGTCGACGCCCGACCGGATCATGAAGGCGGCGCAGCCCGGCCAGCATTTCGTCATGCCCACCGCGCGCGCCCGCGTGCCGACCGCGCAGCGCACCTCGTGCTGCGCCAACCTCAGATGCTGGCTATGCCCGGTCGACGCCAAGTTCACCGCCAACAATGGCCTGATGCATGTCTTCGAGCATCCCGACGTGTCGGTCTGCCTCGGTTCGGAAGTGCGCCGGCTCGATCATGTCGGCGGGACGGTCCGCTCGGTCACCTTCGTCCATGGCGGCAAGGAATATCAGGTCAGCGGCGACCTCTTCATTCTCGGCGCCAATGCCATCCAGAGCGCCGCGATCATGCTGCGCTCCGGCCTGGGAGGCGAATTCGTCGGCCGCGGCCTGCATGAATCCTATGGCTGGAATTTCGAGGTCTATCTCGACGGTGTCGACAATTTCGACGGCAGCACCATCACCACCGGCTTGAATTTCGGTCTCTATGACGGTCCGCACCGGTCCGAGCACGCCGCGGCGCTGGTCTATTTCGAGAACCGCTGGCAACACGGCATGCGCGCCGAGAAGGGGCGGTTGCGCCAGGCGCTGCCGCTCGTCGTGGTGACCGAGAACCTGCTCGACCATGAGAATTTCGTCACGCTCGACGAGGACGACAACGCCTTCGTCAGCTTCAAGGCGCCGTCGGACTACGCAGTCAAGGGCATGGCGCGGGCGCTGGAGAAACTGCCCGGGCTGCTCGCCCCGCTGCCGGTCGAACAGCTTTTCGATCGCGGCATCCGGCCAACCGAATCGCATGTCCAGGGTACGCTCCGGATGGGAACGGGCCCGGCCGATTCGGTGGTCGACAGCGGCATGATTCATCACCAGCTCAGGAATCTGGTCGTGGTCGGCACCAGCACATATCCGAGCTGTTCATGCGCCAATCCGAGCCTGACCGCGGCAGCGCTGTCCCTGCGGGCGGCGAGCCGGATGGCGTGAGAGGAGCAAACCAGATGATAGAGATCTCGCGACGCTCCGCACTGGCCGTCATGGCGGGCGGGGTGGTGTCGACCGGCATTGCCTACGCGGCAGTATCCTCGTTTTCGGATGAGGATCTGGTGCGCGTCACGCTCGAGAAATATTTCGGCAAGCTCAACATGCGCATCGAGCATTTGCAGCAGTTCGTCCTGGCGTTCCGCGACAGGAACCCGTGGATATTCCCGAGCAAGAAACTCAGCGACGCCGTCACCTTGCTCGAGGAGACAAGGCTGGGCAAAGCCCGCGCTCTGCTGCCGGAGCAGAAGAAGCAGGACCTCCTGCATTTCGACCGCTGGCTGATCGCCGAATTCCACATGCTGACCGACTACGCCTGGCGCAGTTCGCCGGGCGATCCGATCCGGTTCACCGGATGGCAGCCATGCACCAATCCGTTCGCCAATCTCGAGCAACAGAGTGCCTGAGGCGGTGCCGGAGCAAGCTCTCGGGCCACATTGAACGAAACGCGAAAGAACCAGGAGCCAGGACCATGAAAGTTCTTTTTGCAGGCGGAAACGGATACACGCCCGAATTCAGCGGCGGCGTCCAGTCGAGCACCCATCATCTGGCGGAACAGTTGATCGAGCACGGCCATGAGGCGGCCGTACTGGCCGCCCTGTTCGGCGACGGTGTCTTCGGCTTCAAGGCGCGCGCCAAGATGAAGCTGCTGCGTCAGCCGGCGGTCATCGACAGTTTTCCCGGTTATCCGGTGGTGCGGGCCTGGTTTCCCTGGAAGGCGGCCGACTTTGCCGTCCGCAGATTGAAGCCGGACGTGGCCGTCGTCCAATGCCACAAGTCGGTTCCGGTGGGCAAGGCGCTGCAGGCCGAAGGCGTGCCGCTGGTCGTCTATCTCAGGAACGTCGAGTTCCATGAGCTGGGCGGCGATCTGCGCGAGCTGCATTCGGCGCTCTACATCGCCAATTCGCAATTCACCGCGCGCGCCTACAAACAGAAGTTCGGCATCGATGCGGCGGTGCTGCCGCCGACCATCAATGCCGCCCTCTACAGCACGCCGACCACGGGCCAGTTCGTCACCTTGATCAATCCGTACGAGGAGAAAGGCTTCGAGCTCGCCGTGCGCATCGCCGGCGCCTGCCCCGAGATTCCGTTCCTGTTCGTGGAGAGCTGGAAGCTCGCCGACGATCATCGCGCCCGCATCGAGCAGACCATCGCCCCGTTCTCCAACATCAGGCTGGAGAACCGCACCGGCGACATGAAGACCGTCTATGGCCGCACCAGGATCCTGCTGGCGCCCAGCAAATGGGAAGAGGCCTGGGGCCGTGTGGCCTCGGAAGCCCATTGCAGCGGCATTCCCGTCGTCGGCTCGCGGCGCGGCGGGCTGCCCGAAGCGATCGGCCCGGGCGGCGTGGTGCTGGATTACGATGCCCCGCTCGCCGACTGGGTCGCGGCCGTCAGGCTGCTGTGGAACGACCGCCAGGAATATGACCGGCTCTCGGCCACGGCGCGCAGCTTCTCCGAGCGTCCGGAGCTCGATCCTGACCGCCAGTTCCTCACCTTCTTTTCCATACTGGACAAGGCCACACAGCAGCGCTCGCGGCAGGCGGCCTGATGACGGCCAGCCCGGCAGCCTTGTGATAGGAATTTTTTCTTGACAGGGTGAAGGCAGCTATGATAGATTTTCGGTTATGGTGCTGAGTTGCGCCGGAGGCCCGCCGCACAGGCGGGTTTTTCGTTTGATGCTTCTCGACAGACGCGCCGGCGAACACTCCAAGGAACCCGTTAATCTGAACTTGCAGCCTTGGCGGATCAGGCCAGGCGCTTGACCCGGCTTTTCAGCGTCTCGTAGCCGCGGGCGCCAAGCAGCGCGCGGGCAAGGGCCTTGGCGGCGCCCTTGCGGCCTTCCTGTGATTTGGCCTGTCGCAACCTGGCCGGCAGGTTGCGCGCCGCCTGGCCGAGCGCCGGGAGCGACAGCGCGTTGGGAAAGCTGACCATGTGCGTTTCGACGCACAGCACCGGTTTGCCCGACAGCTCGGTGATCCTCAGCGCCTGCTCGTGCTCGCTCTCGATGAACAGGATGGCATCGGATTTGCGGTAGAATTCGGCCTTGAAACTGCCATGCGCGCCAAGCCGCTGGCGCTCCGCCTTGCTCGGCAGGTCGAGCATGATCAGATGATCGTACTTGATCTCGTGCTTGGCCAGCCATGCCTCGGTCAAGGCGCGGTATTTCTCCAGCCGGCTGGTCACCAGCCAGCCGATCTTGCGGGTCGCGGTATGGAGCGGCCGCGCTTCGCTGAGGAATTTCTCGTAGGCCGGACCGTCGTCGTTTTCCGCCTCGGTCGGATCGAGGCACAGCACCCCGTCTATGTCGACGCAGCATTGCGCCAGGAATTTATGATGCATGAAGTTCCACTGGAACATGCGCGGGTGCGGCACGACCTCGAAGACGACATCGGTCTCGGCATGCTGCGGCTCAAGCCCGAACACGGCGGCAAAGGTGTAGGCTGCCTCGATGCCGGCACCCTCTATGCGGGCGCGGGCGTCGCGCATGGCGTTGCCGCCGGAGACGCTGTCGTCGATCACCAGCACCTTGCGCATTTCCGCGACCTTGCGGTCGAGCACCGCACGGCGCTTGGTGATGCCCGATGTGTAGACGCGACCCTCGAGGAAGGAGTCCAGGTCGGTCATCGGTATGTTCGCCGCGAGACTGACCAGCGTCGCTGCCAGCACCCCGCTTCTGGGGACGCCGACCACCAGGTCGATGTCGCGCGGCAACCGGTGAAGGTTGCTCACGATCGCGTCGTTCATGTCTGAGATCGATCGGTAATGCATGGATCAGGCCTGATGCTCGGGTGAACGGTAAGGGTCGAAAGCGCCAAAATTATTGCGCCTCGCGCGGTGCTGCCGCCGGCGGCCTTGCCGGCAGCATTTTCAAGGCCTCGCGCAAGGCTTCACGGCCGGCTGCGAAGGCCAGCGCGATGACGATGGTGATGAGATAGGCAAGGATCGCGCCGCTGGCCAAGGCAATGACATGCTGCTGCGGCAGCAGCGGCTTGACCAACCAGACCACCGCCAGCGCCACATGCGCGCCGAGCACGAACGGCGTCGCCGCGCGAAGCACGTGGCTTGCCCGCAGCGGCCCGCTCCTGCCGACATAGAGCCACAGGAAAGGCGTGCGCAGATATTCGCTGACGGCATAGGCGATCGCCACGCCGAGCGCGCCATAAGGCAGGCCCAGCACGAAAGCGAGCACCGACGTCACCGCCGTGATGATGCCCCAGCGCATGAAGTCGCCGGAGCGGCCCTGGCTGACGAACAGCCATCCGGCCGGATTGTTGAGCGGCTGCAGCAGCCCGGCGAAGCCCAGCGCCAGGAAAATCGAGGCGCTTGCGCGCCATTGCTCACCGAGCACGAAGGGGATGAGTATGTCGGACATGGCGGTGGCGAAAGCGACGCCGGGAAGCGCCACCAGCAGGATCAGCGGCATGACGCGAAGATAGGCGCTGCGGTAGCGGTCGGGCTCGTCCTTCAGCCTGGAAAGAGCCGGCACCATCACCTTCGACAGCGGGTTCGTGATCTGGCTCAGCGGGAACAGGAGCAGCTTGTAGGCACGGTCATAGAGGCCGAGCTGCGCCTCGCCCCAGTATTTTCCGATCAGCACGTTGTCGAGATTGCGGGCGAAGAAATTGGCGAAGTTGAAGCCGGTTATGCCGGCGCCGAAATTGATCAGCTCGCTGATCCCGGCGACCTTGCGCGGCAGGCTGGGCCGCCAGCGCGAACTGGCCCAGTAGCACAGCGTCGGCAGCACGGCTCCGGTCAAGGTGCCGGCGAAAAGTGCCCAGTAGGAGCGGTCGATGAAGGTCCAGGCGATCGACACGGCAAGACCAGCCACGGCGCCTGCGACATCGATGATGGCCAGGCGGCCGAACTGCATGCGGCGGGTCAGGAGCGCCAGATGTTGCGCACCGAGGCCGTAGGCCATGATCTGCAGGCCCAGCGCCGCCACCAGGCCAGCCACACGCGGTTCGCCGTAGAAGGCGGCGACCAGCGGTGCCGCGCCGGCAAGCACGCAGGCCAGGATGGCGCTGACGGCGACATTGATCCAGAACAGGTAGTTCACCTCGTCGTGCCGTATGCCCGATTTCTGGATGGTCGCCTGGGTGAGGCCGAAATCCTGGAACAGCGCGATGAAGGCCAGCACCGGCGCGCACATCGCCACGACGCCGAAATCCTGCGGCAACAGGAGACGCGACAGCACGATGACGGAAATGATCTGCGTGGCGACCCGCACGGACTGCGACAAGGCCGTCACGACCGCGCCGCGCCCGACGGATTTGCGCAGCGAGCCTTCTGGCGGATCGAATGGATTGGCTTCCAAATTCAGGATTCCTGATTCTTGTGCAGGTTCCGACCAGGAACCCTGCAACCGCCGCCGCGGCCAAATTACGGCATTTATTTTGCAGTGCAACAAAAAACGTGGATTTTGCTACGCTGCACCAAAAATGTTGCGATGCAGCAAGACCTGTACTAGGTTCGCCGTGGGTGGGCCAACAGCGGTCGAGTTTTCATGCTGAATGTCTTGTACCTTGTGCATGACGTTTCCGACCCGGCAGTGCGCCGGCGGATTACCATGCTCAGGGCAGGTGGCGCCCAGGTCACGCTCGCAGGCTTCCGTCGCACGGCAAATCCCATTGCCGACGTCGAGGGTTTGCGGCCGCTGGATCTCGGCGCGACGCGTGACGGGCGATTCGCCCAGCGTCTGACGGCAGTCGCCAAGGCGGCGGTTTCGATCGGCGCCAGGCTCCGCGGCATGCCGAGGCCCGATCTCATCATCGCGCGCAACCTGGAAATGCTGGCGCTCGCCCGCCGCGCCAACACGGCGTTCGGCGCCGCGGTGCCGATCGTCTATGAATGCCTCGACATCCATCGCCTGATGCTTCGCAGCGATGCGGTTGGCAGGGCGCTGCGTGCCACGGAACGTTACCTTGCCAGGGACGTAAGGCTGCTGGTGACCAGCTCGCCCGCGTTCACCGCCAATTATTTCGAACCGTTCGGCCAGGTGACGGCGCCGGTCGAACTGGTCGAAAACAAATATTTCGAGGCAGCGGCGATCCTGCCGGCCGAGCATGAGATGGCCGAGGCGCCTGTCGCGCCACCCTGGCGCATCGGCTGGTTCGGGGCATTGCGCTGCCGCCGCTCGCTCGAACTCCTGGCCGATTTCTCGCGCCGCGCCGATGGCCGGTTCGAGATCGTGCTGCGCGGCCGCCCGGCATTGACCGAATTCCCGGATTTCCACGCCTTCGTAGAGGCCGAGCCCTGGCTTTCGTTTCGCGGACCCTACCGCAACCCGGAGGACATGGCGGCGATCTACCGGGACGTGCATTTCTCCTGGGCGATCGATTTCTTCGAGGCGGGCCAGAATTCCGAATGGCTGCTGCCCAACCGACTCTATGAAGGCTGTCGTTTCGGCGCGGTGCCGATCTCGATGGCCAACACGGAAACCGGGCGGTTCCTCGGCCGGCAAGGCATCGGCATTCTGTTGCCCGAAGCCTCACCCGACGCGCTCGAAGCCGCCATCGGCAAGATGGAGGAGCGCCGCTTCAGCACGTTGAAGGAGCGCGTTCTGTCGCGCAACCCCAGGATATGGAGCTATGATCGCAGCGATTGCCAGGCGCTGGTCGACAAGCTTCGCAGCCTGGCCGCCATGCGCCAACCCTTCGCGGCCGAGGCTTTGGCCTAGGATGGAGATCGCCCGATGATGCAAGCGCTCCCCTCCAGCCTGATCGTGATTCCCTGCCTCAACGAGGCAGCCCATATCGGTGGGCTGCTCGACCAGCTCAGCCCCGCGGCGGCGAGGCTCGGTGCCAGGATCGTCGTTGCCGATGGCGGCAGCACCGATGATACCCCGGCCATTGTCGGCGAACGCGCGAAAGAGGATCCCCGCATCGTCCTGCTCCACAATGAAAAGCGCATCCAGAGCGCGGCGATCAATCTTGCCGTCGCCAGATTCGGCGATGGTGCCGAATATCTGATCCGCATCGATGCCCATGGCGGCTACCCCGCCGACTATTGCGACCGGCTGGTCGAGGAAGCGCTGGCCACGGGCGCCGATTCGGTCGTGGTCTCGATGCTGACCAGCGGCAGCGGCACCGTGCAGAAGGCGGCCGCGGCGGCACAGAATTCAAAGCTCGGCACCGGCGGTTCCAAGCACAGGCATCTGTCCGCCGGAGAATGGGTCGATCACGGCCATCACGCGCTGATGCGGATTTCTGCCTTCCAGGCCGTCGGCGGCTATGACGAGACGTTCAGCCATAATGAGGACGCCGAGCTCGACTACCGGCTGAGACAGGCCGGCTACAGGATCTGGATGAGCGGCAGGACGCAGATGGTCTACTATCCGCGCGCGTCGCTCAGCGGCCTCTATTTCCAGTATCTCGGCTACGGCCGCGGACGCGCCAAGAATGTCCTGAAGCACCGCGTCATCCCGAAGGTCCGGCAGATGGTGCCGCTGCTGGTGTTCCCGGTGGTGGTGCTCGCGGCCTTTTCCTTCGTGCACTGGCTGGCGGCGGTGCCGCTTTTGATCTGGGCATCCGTATGCCTCGGCTATGGCCTGTGGACGGCGGTAAGCCAGCGCAATGCCGACATCGCGCTTGCCGGCGTCTCGGCGATGGTCATGCATTTCGGCTGGTCCGTCGGTTTCTGGCTGCAGCTTCTCGGCCTTGGCAAACAGCGCGGGGTCGCGTGATGGCGGTTCCAGGCAAGAACCGCAGCATCGATATCGGCGTGTGCACGTTCCGCCGGCCGGAATTGGCCCACACGCTGCGCTCGCTCGACGCCATGGACAGGCTGGCCGGTTTCGATGTCCGTGTCATCGTCGCCGACAATGACGACACGCCGAGCGCCAGGGATCTGGTGACGGCCCTGGCGCGCGAACTGACGCTGCCGATCAGCTATCACCACTGCCCGGCGCGCAACATCTCGATCGCCCGCAATGCCTGTCTTGACGCCAGCACGTCGGATTTCGTCGCCTTCATCGATGACGACGAGACGGCTTCGCCGCGTTGGCTTGCCGAGCTCGTCGCAACAGCCCAGGCAAGTCGCGCCGCCGCCGTGCTGGGCCCGGTCAAGGCGCGCTATGGGGCCGATGCGCCGGACTGGATGCGGCGTGGCGACTTCCATTCGACCTTGCCGGTCTGGGTGCGCGGCGAGATCCGCACCGGCTACACCTGCAACGTGCTGCTCGACATGGGGTCGGACAGCCTGCGCGGGCGCCGCTTCAGCCTGGCGCGTGGCCAGACCGGCGGCGAGGACACCGAATTCTTCGACCAGATGCACAAGACAGGCGGCACGATCGCGTTTTCTCCGGAGGCTTGGGTGGACGAGGTCGTGCCACGGACCAGGGCCGCGTTCGACTGGCTTGGCCGCCGCCGCTTCCGCGTCGGGCAGACGCATGGCCATCTCCTGGGGCGCAATGCCAGCGGCATTGGCCTGCTCAAACAGGTCGCCATTGCCTCGGCAAAGGCAGCCTATTGCTTCGCCGCGGCGTTTCCCTTCCTTGCCAGCCCCGTGCGGCGGAACCGCAGCGTGCTGCGCGGCATTATGCATGTCGGCGTCGTCAGCGGCCTTGTCGGCATCCGCGAGATTCGTCTCTACGGCCAGCCCTCGCCACAGGAAGGAGGCAAGCGTGCAGCCTGACGTCAGCTTCGTCCCGGACGTTTCCTTCGTCATTGCAGCCTACAACGCCGAGGCGACCCTCGACCGGGCGATCGCCAGCGCCATCGCGCAGAAGGGTGTCAGCGTCGAGGTCGTCGTCGTCGACGACAAGTCGCGCGACGCCACGCTCGACGTGGCAAGGGCCTATCCGCAGGACATCGTGCGCGTCGTGGCGCTCGCGCAGAACAGGGGCCCCGGCGGCGCCAGGAACGCCGGCCTCGAGGCTGCCCGCGGCCGCTGGGTCGCGGTCCTCGATTCCGACGATGCGGTCTATCCCGGCCGCATCGCCGCCATGATCGCGCGGGCCGAAAGGGCGGGCGCGCAAATCGCCGTCGACAACCTCCAGGTCGTCCGCGAGGACGGCGTGATCGAGGATGCGATGTTCCCGACGCGCTATCTGGAGGAATTGGGCGAGATCTCGCTGGCCAGCTATATCGCCGGCAACGTCGTCTTCGAATCGAAGTTCAATCTCGGCTATCTCAAGCCGATCTTCGAGCGCCGCTTCCTGGAAGAAAACGGACTTCGCTACGACGAGGACCTGATCATCGGCGAGGATTACATATTCCTGGCCAACGCCCTGGCCAAGGGCGGCAGGTGCGTGGTCGAGCCTGACATCGGCTATGCCTATCACATCCGCAGCGGCTCCATTTCGCGCGTGCTCGAGCCTCATCATGTCGAGGCGATGCGCAAGGCCGATGCGATTTTCGCTCAAAGCCATCAGATGGACGCGGCCGCGCAAGCGGCCTTCGCCCGGCGCAGCCGCAGCCTGCGCAAGGCAGCCTCGTTCCTGTCGATGGTCCAGCACATCAAGGCGCGGTCCCCGCTCAAGGCGATCCGGACGGCGCTCAGCGACCCGGCGGCGGTCAGGCATATGGGCATGCCGATCGCCGTGCGGTTGCGACGAGTAGCGGCACAATTTGCCGTAGGGGCGGGGAGGTGAAGATGCAGGCACATGGAGGGATTTTTCCTGGCCTGCGAATGGACTGAAGTCGATCTCCTCAGAAGGAATTTGCGATGAAGAAAATCAGGAAGGCCGTGATACCGGTGGCGGGGCTTGGAACGCGGTTCCTGCCGGCGACCAAGTCGATGCCGAAGGAAATGCTTCCCGTCGTCGACCGGCCCGTCGTGCAATACGCCGTCGATGAGGCCTTCGAGGCCGGCATCGAGCACATCGTGTTCGTGACCGGCCGTAACAAGGCGGTTATCGAGGATTATTTCGACCTGCATCCGGAATTGATCGGAACACTGGAGCAGAGCGGCAAGAAGGCGCAATTGCAGTCGCTGGAAAGCCTGCTGCCGGTGGCCGGCGCCACCAGCTTCATCCGCCAGCAATCCCCGCAAGGCCTTGGCCACGCCGTCTGGTGCGCGCGCGAGGTCATCGGCAACGAGCCCTTCGCCCTGCTTTTGCCTGATATGGTTTCGTTCGGCGGCCGCGGCTGCCTGGCCGAGGTCGCCGACCTCTATGCCGAGACCGGCGGCAACGTCATTGCGGTCGAGCGCTGTGACCCGACCGAGACCAACAAATACGGCATTGTCGGCCGCGGCGCCGACATTGGCGGCGGTTTCGAGGTGACGGCGATGGTCGAAAAGCCGGCGCCGGCCAATGCGCCGTCGAACTTCTACATCAACGGCCGCTATATCCTGCAGCCCGAGATCTTCGCCCTGCTCGGCAACCAGCAGCGCGGCGCGGGCAATGAGATCCAGCTGACCGACGCCATGGTCCGCCTGGCGCAGGAGCAGTCCTTCTTTGCCCAGCCTTTCAAGGGCCGCATGTTCGACTGCGGCTCGAAGGAGGGCTTTATCCAGGCCAACATCGCCTTCGCCTTGGCGCGCGACGACATGAAGGGTCCGGTTTTCGAGATGCTCCAGGAGTTCGTCCGGTCGCATGAACGACAGGAAGAAGCCGCATAATGCCCATGTTTCGGGAGCATTGTCGGACGGCTGACGGTGCGATGCGCGCAACGCCCTGTGGCGTCCGGCATGGAACTTGCGTTGCTTTTTGGCAATGCTCCCGATCTTCGAAGTGCCTGGGAGCCAAGGCATGATCCCGGAAAGCGCAAGGCGGTTTTCGGAAAAGATCATGTTCAAACAGTGAGATAGAGCCCATCCCGATGATTGGGATGGACGGGCTCTGGAATTGGACCGAAGATGAACTATGCCAACTTTCCTCTCGACAAGAGGATGCCACTGCCGAATTCGGAAGCAGGAGACGGCGAAGACTTCATCGATGTCGAGCGGCTGCTTGGCATGGCAGCGCGGCAGGCCAAGGTGGTTGTCCTGGGCGCGGTCATTGGTCTTGTCCTGGGCCTGCTCTATCTGCAGACCACGCCGCCCAAATACCAATCGGTCTCGAGCGTGCTGATCGATGAGGGGCTGAACAAGATCGTCGACGACATTTCGGCGGCGTCGACGACCATGCAGACCGATTCGGCCATCCTGAGCCAGATCGAAATCCTGACCTCGACGAGGCTTGCCGCCGTGGTCGTCGACAAGCTGAAGCTCGACCGCAACGACGCGTTCATGAACCCGCCCCAGTCGGCGCTCGCCCAGGGCATCGGCCTGATCCGTGGCCTGATCCAGTATGTTCGCCCCAGTCCTCCCATGCCGGGCGTCGGCGACGTCACCAAGCTCGACCCCGCCACCCGCGATGCGCTGATCGCGACCTCTCGTCGCGACTACGCGATCCTCAAATTGCAGAACGAGGTGCAGGCGGAGCGCGTCGGGCGAAGCTATGTCATCGCGCTCGGCTACCAGGCGACGGACCCGGCACTGGCGACCGCGATCACCAAAGCCTATGCCGATGCCTATCTCGCCGACCAGCTCGACGCCTCCTTCGATGCCACCGAGCGCGCAGCGGTCTGGCTGCAGGGCCGGCTGACGGAACTGCGCGAAAGCTCGCAGGCGGCATCGCTCGCGGTCGAGAAATTCAGGGCCGAGCACGGCCTGTCCGCCAACAGCGACGGCCAGCTGATGAGCGCCAAGCAGCTTGCCGACCTCAACGCCCAGCTTATCGTGGCGCAGGCCGATACCGCCCGGGCCAGCGCCCGCTACCAGCAATACAAGTCCATCGTCGAAAGCGGTTCGGAGAACGCCTTCAAGGATGCCGCCATATCGAGCGACCAGCCGAGCAGCTCGGTCATCGCGGCGCTCAAGACGCGCTATCTCGCCGTCGCCAAGCGGCAGCAGGATGTCGAGGCCAATTTTGGGCCGCAGCATCCGCAGGCGGTGGCGCTCGCCAAGGAGAAGGCCGACATATCGGCGCAGATATTCGGCGAGCTGAAGCAGCTGACCGAAAGCTATCGCAATGAATATGAAGTGGCGCTGGCGCGCGAGACCGCGCTCAGGGCCAATGTCGCCGCGGCGCAAGGCAAGAGCGCCATCGACAACCAGTCGCAGGTCAAGCTGCGTGAACTCGACCAGAAGGCGACGGCGCTCTCCACGCTCTACCAGACATTCCTCGGCCGCTACGAGGAAGCCGCCCAGCAGCAATCCTTCCCGGTCGGCAAGATCCGCATCATCTCGGATGCATCGACGCCGCTCAGCGCCTCCAGCCCGCGCACGGTGGTTGTGCTGGCGCTCTCGCTTGTGCTGGGCACGTTGATGGGTGCCGGGCTCGGCGGCCTGAACGAATTCAACGAGCGTTTCTTCAGGACCGGCGAGGATGTCCGCGACCGCGTCGGCCTCAAATTCCTCGGTTATCTGCCTGTCATCGGCGGCAAGACCGCCAGGGAGGAAAAGCCGGCCGACCCGGATCTCAAAACCGCCAAATCGCCGGCCGCCGCCGAAAAGCGCGCGCGCATGCGCGTCAGCGTCGATGCTCCGGCGTCGATGTTCTCCGAGACGCTGCGCAGCGCAAAGATCGCCTTCGACGTCGTCATGGAAGGGCAGGGCAGCCGCGTCATCGGCGTCATCTCGGTCCTTCCCGGCGAAGGCAAGTCGACGGTCGCGGCCAATCTGGCCGGACTGCTCGCCGCCAACGGCGCCAGGACGCTGCTGATCGACGGCGACCTGCGCAATCCGGGCTTGAGCCGCAGCCTCGGCATGGAGGCCGAGCAGGGACTGATGGAAGCGGTGGTGAGCGGCCAGACCTGGCAGTCGGTCGGCAAGATCGACCGGCAGACCAAGCTGGCGATCATTCCGGCCGTGCTGCGCGGCAATTTCTCGCATACCAGCGAGCTTCTCTCCTCGGCCGGCATGCGGCGCTTCATCGACAACGCCAAGGAGACCTTCGAATACATCGTCGTCGATCTGCCGCCGCTGGGGCCGGTGGTCGACGCCAAGGCCTTCGCGCCGCTTGTCGACGGCTTCGTGCTGGTCACCGAATGGGGCCGCACGCCGCGCGCGATGGTGAGATCGATGCTCGAATCCGAACCCTATGTCGCCAACAAGATCGTCGGCGCGGTGCTGAACAAGGTCGATCTCAAGAAGCTCGCCAAATACGGCTCGTTCGGAGCGTCCGAAAAATTCTTCGGCCAGTACTCGAGCTATTATCTCGACAAGACCGAAGTGCGCAGCAAGACAACGGTCTGAGTTCAACCGTGGCGATTTCCGTGCCTGAGTGACGAGGCAGGTCATCGCCTATGTGGCCGCGGCGGGCTACAATGGGAGTCTAAACCCGGGCATCATCCGGCAGGCAATGTCAGCTTACGCGGCCAATAGCGGCTCGCCACCAAAAGACTGAGATGGACGACAACTATTCCGAGGATGCCTGCCAAAGCCTTCAGTGAGCCGTCCGAAAGGCGCGCATGCCGACCGGGTTCGAGGAGCTGCATCAGCTCCAGCACAGTGGCTACGACGACAACTATAGTGACAGTTCCAGCCAAGCGGTTTGGAAAGCCGAGCCCCATTGCCACGCCGAACAGAACGTAGGCGAGGGCGCGTTCGAAATCTGGGTCACCCAGGTGGGGCCGCATCTGGATTGGCGACAGCGTCGCGAAGACAATGACGGCGAGCAAAGCAATGGCGGCAATGCGAGAGATGAGGGTCATTGCCGTTCGTAAAGCGAACAAGCCGGCGAAACAAGTACGGGCATCTTCAAGGGTCGAATTTATAACGAGGTAGCTTCCGTACTGCTTGGCGGATTCAAGCAGCCGCGCCCGATCCAAAGACCCATGCTAGCCCGTGACGCCCGGTTTCTTTGGCTGATTGGCGATGTCTATGAAATGACATCCGGAGCAATATTGTATTGCGCAGAATCGACGCGCTTTGAGGTTGGCGACATGGATTGGAAGCAGGTCGGCCCCAGAGCAGATCAGTCTATTTCGCTTGCCAGCGATTTCGACGGCAGGTCGATCGTCCGCTCTGGATGGAGGGCGGTGTCGGTCCAAGCCCTGGTCAGTTTGAGTTCTGACCGGGTTTCGCAGACAGCGCGATCGGGTAGGTTTCGATAAGCCGAAGCGACCGCACCATGTTCGCCGTTTGCGTCTTGTACTTGAGAAAATGCGGTGTGGTCAGATGGGCTTCGTACGCCGTCTGATCGGCGTAGCATTCGATCACGCGCACCTTTTCAGGCGCACCTTTTTCCGACACGGCATGAAGGAAAAGCACGCCCGGCTCGATTCGCACGGAGGCCTCGATCTCTTCGGCAATCAGGGCCTTGTAGCTGTCGATCTGGTCAGGATCGATTTCCAGTTCGGCTATCGTGACGATCCGCATCGATTGGTCCCTAGCTTTGTACAGGGCCGCGACTCCCTATCCAGGCCTCGGAACCCTGCGGCTGGACAGTGCGCTCCTGCGAGGAAGGCACCGAGGTGCCCGTTGGTCAATCCTCATTGGTCAACAAGATCGCGACTACGCGGCCCTGAGCCGGTAGCGGAACACCGTGTGGTCGAGCAGCAGCCGGATGCGCGGTTCGGCTTCGGTCGCCACCAGCCAGCTTGCCGCGATCATGGTCGCTCCGACCGTTGCCATGGACAACAGATAAGGCAGCCCGGCGCGGACCATCGCGCCGAGCACCGCCGCGCCGATGACGTCGTGGATCAGATAGAGCGGGTAGGTCATCAAGCCGATCCGGCGCCAGCCGCTCCAGCTGAGGTCGAGCCGCAGCGACCATGCCATCAGGGCGATGGCGACCAGGAAGACAAGGATCGGCGGCGCATAGGGCATCGCGGCGCCGACCTTGATGCTGTGGACGTCGACCGAGCTGGCGATTTGCAGCACGCCCCCGCCCAGGAACAGCAGGCAGAAGGCCAGGCGCGAGGCCGTCACCGCCTTGAACCGCATCAGCCAGATGAGCACGCCGACGGCGAAAAAAGAGCCATGGTGCACCAGGACGAGCTGCAGCCAGCGTGTCTCGGCGAGGTCGGACCAGCCGAGCGGATAATAGAGGCACCAGAACAGCGTGCTGACGAGGCCGATCACGATTGCCACCGTCTCCATCAGGTGGAAGCGGCCAAGCCGCAACAGGATCCAGACGACAGCGTAGAAGGCGATCTCGATGCCGAGCGTCCAGTAGACGCTGTCCACCCAGGGGCCGTAGGGCGCGAAAAGGCCGGTGCGAACGAGCCTGATCACGGCATCGGTCGGCCAGCTCAGACCGGTGAGCAGCAGCACCGCCGCGGTCACCGGCGCGCAGATCCAGACCGCCGGCGCCAGCCTTTTCACCCTTGCCTCGAAAAACCGCAGCGGCGTCGAATTCTCGGCGCTGAAGGCGATGACGAAACCGCTGATGACGAAGAATATCTGCACGCCGACCCAGCCGGAGCCGACGAAGGCCATTTCGGGATGGGGCGGGATGCCGCCGGTCGCGCGCGCCGAAACCCCGTCAGGGAATGCCCATACCCAGAAGCCATAGTGATAGAACATCACCATGACGGCGGCCAGGAAACGCAATATGTCGACGCCGCCGAATGTCGCCTTGTGCTGAGCCATGCCGTGCCTTTGGAATGGCCCCCCAAGCCAAACCCTAGAGTCTGTTGTTGCATTGCACAACAAAAGATTGGCCAGATGTGACAGTTGGCGCCGACCGCTCAACAAACGGAAGGATCGGCTCTGCTGCGCCCGATCATCTAGCTAGACCCCGATGCCGCGCTCCTTCAGCACGGCCGTGATCTCTTCGAGGATGGCCGGGTCGTCGATCGTCGCCGGCATGGTCCAGTCTTCCTTGTCGGCGATCTTCTGCATGGTGCCGCGCAGGATCTTTCCCGACCGCGTCTTCGGCAGCCGCTTGATCGTCACCACCGTCCTGAAGGCGGCGACCGGGCCGATGCGCTCGCGCACCAGCCCCACCACTTCGCTCTCGATGAGGCCGATCTCGCGCGAGACACCAGCGTTGAGCACGACGAAGCCGAGCGGAACCTGGCCTTTCATCGAATCGGCGATGCCGACGACGGCGCATTCCGCGACATCGGGATGCGTTGCCAGCACCTCTTCCATGGCGCCGGTCGACAGCCGGTGGCCGGCGACATTGATGATGTCGTCGGTGCGGGCCATCACGTAGAGGTAGCCGTCATCGTCGATCATGCCGGCATCGGCGGTCTTGTAGAAGCCGGGGAACTCGTCGAGATAGGCTTGGCGGAAACGGGCGTCGGCGTTCCACAGCGTCGGCAGGCAGCCCGCCGGCAGCGGCAGCTTGACCACGACATTGCCGAGCGTGCCGCGCGGCACCTCGTGGCCGGCATCGTCGAGCACGCGGATGTCGTAGCCGGGCATCGGCACGCCGGGTGAGCCGTATTTTACCGGCAGCAGGCCAAGGCCTGCGGGGTTGATGGTCATTGGCGAGCCGGTCTCGGTCTGCCACCAATGGTCGATGACCGGCACGTTCAGTTTCTGCTCCGCCCATTTGATGGTTTCGGGATCGGCGCGCTCGCCGGCGAGGAACAGCGTTCGGAATTTCGACAGGTCGTATCTGGCGACGAATTCGCCCCTGGGATCCTGCCCCTTGATGGCGCGGAACGCCGTCGGCGCGGTGAACAGGGCGACCACGCCATGCTGCGCGATCACCCGCCAGTAGGTGCCGGCATCGGGCGTGCCGACCGGCTTGCCTTCGAACAGGATGCTGGTGCAGCCATGCAGCAGCGGCCCGTAGACGATGTAGGAATGGCCGACCACCCAGCCGACGTCGGACGCCGCCCAGAACACTTCGCCGGGCTTGACGCCGAACTCGTTTTCCATCGTCCATTCGAGCGCCACCATGTGGCCGCCATTGTCGCGAACGATGCCCTTGGGCTGGCCGGTCGTGCCTGACGTGTAGATGATATAGAGCGGGTCGGTGGCAAGCACTGGAACGCAGTCGACATTGGCGCCGGCCGCCCGCTCGCGCGCGACCGCGTCCGCATAGTCGATGTCGTAATTGTCCCTGAGCTCGCAGCGCAATTGGTCGCGCTGCAGGATCAGGCAGGCGTCCGGCTTGTGGCGGGATATCTCGATCGCCTTGTCGAGCAGCGGCTTGTAGGCGACGACGCGGCCGGGCTCCAGGCCGCAGGAGGCCGAAATGATCACCTTCGGCCTGGCGTCGTCGATGCGGGTGGCGAGCTCATGCGAGGCAAAACCGCCGAAGACGACCGAATGCACGGCGCCGATGCGGGCGCAGGCAAGCATGGCGATGGCCGCTTCCGCCACCATCGGCATGTAGATGATGACGCGGTCGCCCTTGCCGACGCCGCGGTTCTTCAGCACCGAGGTCAGCGCCACCACTTCGCGTTTGAGCTCGGCATAGGTGAATGTCTTCACGCTGCCGGTGATGGCGCTGTCATGGATCAGCGCGATCTGGTCGGCACGCCCGCCGGCGACATGCCGGTCGAGGGCATTGTAGCAGGTGTTGCAGGTGGCGCCGGTAAACCAGCGGCCATAAACGCCGGCTTCCGCATCGAACACCTTGTCGTAAGGCGTGTACCAATCGATGGCGTTCGCCGCGTCCGCCCAGAACTTTTCCGGGTCGCGTTTCCAGCCGTCATAGACCTCGTGATAGCGTGAAGCCATCCGTTTCCTCCCCAGGAAGATTTGCCGTCTTGGCAATAGCCTATGCTGTTTTTTCCGGCGATGTCTTCCCTCAATTCGTCTGATCCGGTCCGGTCCTGGTCGCAAAGGTGCGACATCGTGGCCCTCCGGGAAGAAAAGCAACGGTCCGGCCCGGGCGTTCCCATGTGGCCGTGTGCACCGGCGCGTCGGCCGGTGGTCTCGTCGTCGGGCATGGTCACCGCGATGGAGCAGCCGTCTCCCGGCTCAGTCGACCCTTTTGGTGCTCACGATGACCGGTCGGATCGGCGGCGCCGGCGGCAGCAGGTCGCGAATGTCTGCAAAGGGAAACATCGGCTCGAAGCGGAAGGCTTCGGCCTGTGATCCCGGCGCGCCGTTGCACTGGCCGGCGCGAAAAAAATTCTGCGTGCGGGCGATGTCGACGAAGCGCTCCGGATCCTGCGACTGGTGCAGGCGGATCGCCTTGGCCTTATCTCGGCCTGGGCTGATATCTCGACATAATGGGTCGGGGAGAATCCGGTGCCGCCCATCGTGTCGGCATGCAGCACCGGTACGGCGAACGACGCCGCGATGCGCACGGCGTCCGACAGCGCGCGGTGGTCGGCGTGATAGTCGTTGGGCGCATGGGTAATCACCAGATCCGGTCCGGTTTCGCCAATCAGCGTCTTCAGCGCGCCGATCAGCGCGGCATCCGCCACCAGTCCGCCGTCGGGAAAGTCGAGGAAGCGCGGCGCCGCCCCGAGCAGCGCGGCCGCGGCCGTTGCCTCCTCGCGACGGACACGGGCGAGAACCGTGGGATCGCTCTTGCCGCCTCTGGCACCATCCGTGGCTATGGCAAAAGTCAGTTCTGCGCCTTGCGCCGCATAGGCCGCCATCGTACCGAACATGAATATCTCGATGTCGTCAGGATGCGCGCCGAGCGCCAGTATTTTCAACGCTTCTCTCCCCGGAAATGGAAAAACGTGACGAACGGAATCCTGCTCGCCCTGATCGCCTATGCAAGCTATTCGGGCAGCGATGCCGTTGTCAAAAGCCTGGGTGGGCAGTTCACGGTGTTCGAGATCGGTTTCTTCTCGATATTGTTTGCCGGCTGCTTTCTCTTCTTCACCCGGCCGGCGGACGAGCGTTGGCGTGATTTCTGGCGCACTAAACGGCCTTGGGCGGTGCAGGCGCGCGCCTGGGCCGGCATCGCCTCGGGCGTGCTTAGCGTCTATGCCTTCACCACCATTCCCCTGGCCGAAGTCTACGCGCTCGTCTTTCTGGCGCCGCTCTGCGTCACTATCCTCTCCACGGTCGTCCTCAAGGAAAAGGTGGGTCCATGGCGCTGGCTGGCGGTGGTCGCCGGCTTTGCCGGCGTCATGCTGGTGGTGAGACCGGGTTTTCGCGAACTCAATCTTGGACACCTCGCCGCTTTTGGTGTGGCCTTCCTCGCTGCCGCCAGCGTCATTCTGATGCGCTCGCTGGCAAAGCAGGAAAAGCGCACGACCATGCTCGGCGTGTTGATCGGCTACGGCCTGTTGTTCAACGGCATCGGCATCGCCGCCACCTCGTTAACGCTTCCCGACGCAAGGCAACTTGCATGGCTGATGATGGCCGGCGCCTTCACCGCATGCGGACAATTGCTGCAGCTGCTGGCCGTCAAATACGCGCCCGCCAACCGGATCGCGCCGACGCATTATTCGCAGATGGTCTGGGCGGTCATCCTCGGTGCGCTGTTCTTCCGGGAATATCCTGACTGGCTGTCGCTGGTCGGCCTCGCGGTCGTCGGTGGGTCCGGCCTGCTCACCATGGTGCGCGAGGAAGTACGGTTGGGCACGGTGCGCTGGAACCCGTTTTCGCGCACCCGGCTTTGATCTGGCGCCGGTTGCATGGCGACCACGAGCGCTGATATGCGGGCGCGATGACGACAAAAGTCTTGCCGGAGCTTCCGGTATCCGCCGTGCTGCCGGCGCTGGGCCATGCACTCGGCTCCGGCAACGGCGCCGTGCTTGTGGCGCCGCCCGGCGCCGGCAAGACGACGCTGGTGCCGCTGGCGCTGCTCGATGCGCCATGGCTGGGCACGGGCAAGATCGTGCTGCTGGAGCCGCGCCGGCTCGCCGCCCGCGCCGCCGCCCGCCGCATGGCCGAATTGCTTGATGAGGAGCCCGGCGCCACCGTCGGCTATGCCATGCGCATGGAGAACCACACTTCGGCCCGGACAAAAATACTGGTCGTCACAGAAGGTGTGCTGGCGCGGATGATCCTTGACGATCCCGAACTGCCCGGAATCTCGGCCGTGATCTTCGACGAATTCCACGAGCGCTCGCTCGACGGCGATTTCGGCCTCGCTTTGGCGCTCGACGTGCAAGGCGCGCTGCGGCCGGACCTGCGCGTCTTGGTGATGTCGGCGACGCTGGACGGCGCCCGTGTCGCGAAGCTGTTGTCGGGCGCGCCGGTGATCGAAAGCGAAGGCCGTGCCTTTCCCGTCGACATTCGCTACGACGAGCGGCCGGCCGGCACCGCAATCGAGGACGCCATGGCCAAGGCGATCCGCGACGTTCTTGCCGACGAAAGCGGCAGCGTGCTTGCCTTCCTGCCCGGCCAGCGCGAGATCGAGCGCACCGCCGAGCGGCTTGCCGGCAAGGTCGGCGCCGACACCGATATCGTGCCGCTCTACGGCATGCTCGATGGCAAGGCGCAGGACGCGGCGATCAGGCGGGCGCCGGCGGGCCGCCGCAAGGTGGTGCTGGCTACGTCGATCGCCGAGACCTCCATCACCATCGACGGCGTGCGGGTCGTCATCGATTCCGGCCTGTCGCGGCTGCCGCGCTACGAGCCGGCCAGCGGCCTGACGCGGCTGGAGACGGTGCGCGCCAGCAAGGCCTCCGCCGACCAGCGCGCCGGCCGTGCCGGACGCACGCAGGCCGGCGTCGCCATCCGACTGTGGCGCGCCGAACAGACGGCGTCGCTTCCAGCCTTCACCCCGCCGGAAATCCTCGAGGCCGACCTTTCCGGCCTGCTGCTCGACTGCGCCGCCTTCGGTGTCGCCGATCCGACGAGCCTCGCCTTCCTCGATCCGCCGCCGGCCCCGGCGCTCAACGAGGCAAGGGCGCTGCTGCGCGCGCTTGATGCCATCGACGAGGCGGGGCGGCTGACGGAAGCGGGCGCCGCGATGCGCAAGCTCGCTCTGCCGGTGCGGCTGGCGCATATGGTCGCCGAGGCGGCCCGCGGCGGCCATGCCGGCGAGGCGGCCATGCTCGCGGTGCTGCTGACCGAGCGCGGGTTGGGCGGTGACGGCGCCGATCTCGAACGCCGGCTGATGCGCTTTCGCCAGGAAAGATCGCCGCGCGCCACCGCCGCGCGGCAACTCGCCGAACGCCTGGCGAGGCAGGCCTCTTTACCCTCCCCCTTATGGGGGTCCGAAGGACGGGCGAGACCCGTGGCTCGCCCCGGAACGTCGATCCGCGAAGCGGAGCGGGGCGGGGGGCTTTGGCGCCGCACCCCCACCCCGGCGCTACGCGCCGACCCTCTCCACAAGGGGGAGGGTGGCAGCGCTGGTCCTCTCCTCATCCATGCCTGGCCGGACCGGGTCGCCAAGGCGCGCGGCGAGCGGGGGCGTTTCGTACTGGCCAACGGCTCCGGCGCCATGCTCGACGCCGCCGATCCGCTTGCCGGCGAGGCGTTTCTGGTTGTCGCCGACCTGCAGGGCAAGGCGCAGAATGCGCGCATCACGGCGGCGGCGGCGATCAGCGAGGACGATATTCGTTCAGCACTGGCGGACAGGATCGAAACCCGCAGGCAAACGAGCTTCGATCGCGAGCGCCGCGCCGTGCGCGTGCGCGAAACCGTACGCCTCGGCGCCATCACGCTGGCCGAGCGCATGCTGCCTCCGCCAACCGGCAGTGAGGCCGACCGCGCCATGCTTGACGCCTTGCGCGAACATGGACTTTCGCTGCTGAGCTGGAGCAAGGAGGCCGAGACGCTGCGCCAGCGCCTGTCCTGGCTGCATCGCGGCCTTGGGACGCCGTGGCCCGATATGTCCGACACGGCGCTTATCGATCGCCTCGACGACTGGCTGCTGCCGTTCCTGTCGGGTGCCGCATCCTTCTCGGCCATCGATCCGGGTGTCGTCCCGGCCGGGCTGACGGCGCTTGTGCCGCACGATTTGCAGCGCCGGATCGACGCACTTGCGCCGACCCATTTCGACGTGCCGTCCGGCAGTCGCGTGCCGATCCGCTATGACGGCGAATGGCCCGTTTTGGCGGTTCGTGTCCAGGAACTGTTCGGTCTCGACCGGCACCCCGCAATCGCAGGCGGCACCGTGCCGCTGACGCTCGAACTGCTGTCGCCCGCGCACCGGCCGATCCAGACGACGCGCGACCTGCCCGGCTTCTGGCGCGGCTCCTGGGCCGATGTGCGCGCCGACATGCGCGGTCGCTATCCCAAGCACGTGTGGCCGGAAAATCCGCTGCTCGCCGCCGCCACCAGCCGCGCCAAGCCGCGCGGGACGTAGTTGCTTGGCGATTGGCGCAAACGCCATCGCTTCGTCATCCACCTAGCGCTCGCCGCTTCGCGGCTGTATTTCATGGCCATGATCAACGTATTGCGTTCTCCCGACTTCCAGCAGAGCCAGCGACTGCGCCTCAACACGCTGATCCGGCTGCGCTGGCTTGCCATTGTCGGCCAGAGCGTGACGGTGCTTTTCGTCGCCTATGGCCTGAAATTCCCACTGCCGGTCAGCCTGTGCTTTGCCCTGATCGCCTGTTCGGCCTGGATGAACCTGCTCCTTGCCTTTCGGTTCCCGGCCGCGCACCGGCTCACGCCGTTCGCGGCCTTCGGCATCCTGATCTTCGACAGCCTCCAGCTTGCCGGCCTGCTCTACATGACCGGCGGCCTTACCAATCCGTTCTCGCTGCTGATGACGGTGCCCGTGGTCATTTCGGCGACGTCGCTGCCCTTGCGCCTGACCGCGGTGCTTGGGGGGCTGGTGATGACGGCGGCGACCTTGCTGGTCTTTTTCCACTTGCCATTGCCCTGGCATGAAGGCGCGCCGCTGGCGATGCCCTTCATCTATGTTGCCGGCATGTGGATGGCGGTGCTGTCATCGATCGCCTTCACCGCTATTTACGCCTTCCGCGTGGCCGCGGAAGCCCGCCTGCTGGCCAATGCGCTCGCCGCCACCGAACTGGTGCTCCAGCGCGAGCAGCATCTGTCGGCGCTCGACGGGTTAGCCGCCGCCGCCGCGCATGAGCTCGGCACGCCGCTCGCCACCATCACGCTGGTCGCCAAGGAGATGGAAAAGGCGCTCGGCAAGGACGCGAAATACGGGGAGGATGTGACGCTGCTGCGCTCCCAGAGCGAGCGTTGCCGCGAGATACTCAAGCGCCTGACCAGCCTGTCGTCCGAGGGAGAGGCGCATTTGTCCCGCCTGCCTTTGACCTCGCTGGTCGAGGAGGTCACCGCGCCGCACCGCGACTTCGGCATCTCGATCAAGCTCAGGCCCGGCGAGCGCAGCGGCCCCGAGCCGGTCGGGCGCCGCAATCCCGGCGTCATCTACGGCCTTGGCAATTTGGTGGAGAACGCCGTCGATTTCGCCCGCGAGAGCGTCACCGTGCGCTGGAGCTGGGACGAGGCCACCGTCACCTTCTCGATCATCGATGACGGTCCCGGCTTTCCGCCCGAGATCATCGACCGCATCGGCGAGCCCTATATGTCGACACGCCAGGGCACGGAGGCCGGCGGCGGGCTGGGGCTGGGCCTGTTCATCGCCAAGACATTGCTCGAGCGATCGGGCGCCACGCTCGACTTTCGCAATTCGAGCGGACTGGGCGAGGGCGCCATGGTGCGGATTTCATGGCCTAGAAATGTTTTCCTGAACCCGGAATCGGCGCCCGCGACGATGTTTGACACCGCGTAAATTGGACAATCGCGACGCAAAACTATATCTGCGTAAAATTAAGGCAGCAGGAATTTCAAGACGATGACAGGCGATGAAAACAGTGGCGCAATGGTTGAGGGCGAGGACACCTCGCTTCTGATCGTCGACGACGACAAACCCTTCCTGACCCGTCTGGCCCGCGCCATGGAAACCAGGGGGTTCGTGGTCGAAACGGCCGAGAGCGTCGAGGAGGCGGTCGGCAAGGCACGCGCCAATCCGCCCGCCTACGCGGTGGTCGATATGCGGCTTGGCGACGGCAACGGCCTCGACGTCGTGGCCGCCATCCGTGAGAAGCGCGAGGATTCCCGCGCGATCATCCTGACCGGCTACGGCAACATCGCCACCGCGGTGACGGCGGTGAAGCTCGGCGCCGTCGACTATCTGTCGAAGCCGGCCGACGCCGACGACGTCTTTGCCGCGCTAACCCGCACGGCCGGCGAGCGCGCCGCGCCCCCGGAAAATCCGATGTCGGCCGACCGCGTGCGCTGGGAGCACATCCAGCGTGTCTACGAAATGTGCGAGCGCAACGTCTCCGAGACCGCGCGCCGCCTCAACATGCATCGCCGCACCCTGCAGCGCATCCTGGCCAAGCGCGCGCCGCGCTAGGAGCGCGATGCGCTGAGCATTCCTTCGGACCGGTTTCTGCTTACGGGGAAGCATCCAATTGTCGAACTCGGCCCCGCCCCTCATTGCCCTGCCGGGCATTTCTCCCCGTATAGTGACGGGGAGAAAGAGGCTGGCCGCAACGCTGGCGCCCATTCCGCAACGCTGGCGATTGGCGAAACCGGCGATGACAGCGTCCCTCTCCCCGTCACTATACGGGGAGAGGATGCCGGCAGGCAGGTGAGGGGCGGCGCCAGCGTTTGGAAAGGCAACGGAGGGTGACATGCGGGACTTGAAACAGCGGCCGGTTTCCGTCTTGCGCGAATTTCTCGACAGCGAGGCGGCCGGCGGCATCATGCTGATGGTAGCGGCGGCATTGGCCTTGATCGTCGCCAACTCACCGCTCTCCGGAACCTATTTTGCCGTCCTCCACGCCTATCTCGGCCCGCTCAGCGTGTCGCATTGGGTCAATGACGGGCTGATGGCGGTATTCTTCCTGCTCGTCGGCCTGGAGATCAAGCGCGAGATGCTGGACGGCCAGCTCTCGACCTGGCCGCGCAGGGTGCTGCCCGGCATCGCGGCGGCCGGCGGCATGGTGGTGCCGGCGCTGGCCTATGTCGCCATCAACCGTGACAATGCGGGCGCGCTGTCCGGTTGGGCGATCCCGACCGCTACCGACATCGCCTTCGCGCTCGGCGTGCTATCGCTGCTTGGCAGCCGCGTGCCGGCCTCGCTGAAAATCTTTCTCACCGCCCTTGCCATCATCGACGATCTCGGCGCGGTGATCATCATCGCGATCTTCTACACGAGCGGTCTGTCGCTTGCCTATCTGGGCGCCGCCTTCGCGGTGATCGCCGCGCTTGTCGTGCTCAACCGCATGCGGGTGATGAGCCTCGTGCCTTACCTCGTGCTCGGTGCGATCCTGTGGGTGCTGGTGCTGAAGTCGGGTGTGCATGCCACGCTTGCCGGCGTGGCGCTGGCGCTAACCATTCCGCTCGAACGCACAGCCGGCATCGAACACGATCTCGACCATTCGCCGCTGCACCGGCTCGAGCACGGCCTGCACGCAATAGTGCCCTTCGTCGTCATCCCCATCTTCGGCTTTGCCAATGCCGGCGTTTCGCTGGCGGGCCTCAGCGTCGGCGCGCTGTTCGAGCCGCTGACACTCGGCGTTGCCGCCGGCCTCGTCGTCGGCAAGCTGGTCGGCGTGTTCGGCTCCTCCGCGCTTGCCATCCGCTTCGGTCTCGCCGACCTGCCGGCCCATGCCGGCTGGCTGCACATGATCGGCATCTCGCTGCTGTGCGGCATCGGCTTCACCATGAGCCTGTTCATCGGCCTGCTCGCCTTCGCCAGCGACACGGCGCTGCAGGACGCGGTCAAGGTCGGCATTCTCTCCGGCTCCCTGGTCGCAGCGCTGCTCGGCGCGGCCGTCCTGCTGATGGCGCCGGCGGCGAGCGGGGCGGATGAAGGCGAGGAGTAGAGGTCCACAAGCGCAGGTTCTGCGAGGCAGCCTACTCGCTCTCCCCCTCCAGCGCCGGCACGGCCACTCCGGCGAGTTCCGCCGCCAAAAGCCGCGCAGCACCGGCCCGCGCGATGCGCAGCATCAGCGCCTTGCGCGTAGCCGCCGCCATGCGGTGCTCGGGCGCCTCGCGCAAAATCTCGGCGCCATAGCCGTCGGAGAGGATGAAGCCGCATTCTTCGGGAAAAATCTCCGCCGGCACGCCGGGATGGGTGGCGAAGAAGAAGCGATCCGAGTGCAGCCGGTAGTCGGGCCATTTGCGGTCGACGCGAAAATCCTCGACCGAGGACTTGATCTCGATGATCCAGATGTCGCCCTGGCGGGTCAGCGCCACGAGGTCGGCGCGGCGGCCGGTCGCCAGGGACAGTTCGGGCAGCACATGCGCGCCCATTTCGCGGAGCAGGCGCTGCACCCCGCGCCGCACCAGCATGGCGCGTTCAGACTGGCGGCCATCGATGAGCGGGTTCAGGGGAATCGGTGAGATGATTGGCATGACGGGACCATGCCAGATTTTGTTCACGATTTGAACCCGTACCGCTCATTTGGTGGCCACCCAAATCAATGGGTGCTCGATGGCATGAGCAGGCACGGAGAACCGTATGGCCACCTTCACTTTCCGTGATGGGTGAACGTGGCGGGACGACCTACGGCGCGGGAGAAGTCCTGGCGTTTATGAGCGACCAGGCCCCGTCGTTTCGATCGTAACCGGCACGCCCTGGCGCAACGAGTTGCTGACCGTCGAAACCGCGCTGGCACGGTCAATGATCCTTTGGGGATCGGACCCGTCCAAGGTCTCGCAGGAAACCGTCATCCTTGCTGCGGTCGCCAGCAGGGGCTTGCCGTCGAGATCAAGCCTCACCGAGACGGCGATCCTGCCGAGTTTCACGCCGATCTCGTCGGCGACATAGCGAAGGTCGTTGCAGAAGCAGCCGCCAATCGCCAGCGCCAGCAGCTGGCCGCCATTGAAGCCCAGGCCCATGCCGCCGGCCTTGCCCTCGGGCCGGTCGACGACGATCGTGTGGCCGCCGGCCCAGCCCATGGCGGCTTCGGTGCCTTCGACATTGTGCAGTTCGACAGTCATCGAGGCCATCGGCATCCTCCCTCCGTAGCCGAGAGGCGTCGGGCCTAGCCGGCACGGATCTATGCGACCGTGACGGCTTTATCGCCGAGCGGCGCGGTTCCCGCAATGTCATCGATGATCGGGCAGTCCGGCCGGTCGTCGCCATGGCAGGCCTGGACGAGCTTCTGCAGGGTCGATCGCATCGACTGCAGCTCGCGCACCTTCTCCTCGATCGCCCTGACATGGGCGGTGGCGATCTCGCGCACGTCGTGGCTGGCGCGGCTGCGGTCCTGGTAAAGCGCCATCAACTGGCGGCAATCGTCGATGGAAAAGCCCAGGTTGCGGGCACGGCGCAGGAAGGTCAGCCGATGGATGTCGTCGCCCGAATAGTCGCGATAGCCGTTGCCGGCACGCGCAGGCGCGATCAGGCCGATTTCCTCATAGTAGCGGATGGTCTTGGCTGGCAGACCGGAACGCTGGGCGGCGTCGCCGACATTCATGGTTGTTCCTCGATTCCTGCTGGCCCGAGAGTCATGGCCATTGAATTTCCTTCACAATCCGGTGAAGGCTGTTGCCGAAATGCCGCAGTTGCTGGCTTACCGGCAGGTGAGGTCTTGCATATAGGCATCGCGTACTTGGCAAGCAAAGCAAATGCCAGCATGAATGATGGCAAGAAAGCGGCCGACTCGTGCCGCGGATGTTTGGCGGGGCACGGATCACCTCATGCGCATGAAGTCGCTTGCAGTAATTGCCGCACTGGCGCTGTCCACCGCACTCGCCGGTTGCAGCACCATTGGCGGGCAGATATTCTCCAACGACTATGGCGCGGTGACCGACGCCGGCTACCAGCTGCCGCGCATCCCGATCGAAAAGGTGCCCGCGAAGTATCACCGGCAGGAGGTGAACTACGACACCAAGGAAAAGCCGGGCACCATCATCGTCGATACGCAGAACAAGTTCCTCTACTTCGTCGAGGGTGACGGCCGGGCAATTCGCTACGGCATCGGCGTCGGCCGCGAGGGCTTCGAGTGGCATGGCGCCGCCCATGTCGCCATCAAGCGCGAATGGCCGACCTGGACGCCGCCGTCGCAGATGATCAAGCGCCAGCCGGAACTCGCCAAGTTCGCCGGCGGCATGGAGCCGGGCCTGAAGAACCCGCTCGGCGCGCGCGCTCTGTACCTGTTCAACAAGGGCGGTGACATGGGCTATCGCCTGCATGGCAGCCCGGAATGGAACTCGATCGGCAAGGCGATGTCGTCGGGCTGCATCCGGCTGATGAACCAGGACATCATCGACCTTTACGATCGCGCCGAGGTCGGCGCCAAGGTCATCGTTCTCTGACCGTGACCGCGAGGTTCATGGTCAAAACCGTTCGTACGCGGACCGTCTAGGCAACAACGGACGTCCCCAACAAAAAACCGGGCAATTCGGCCCGGTTTTTTGTTGCTTGCTTTTTGAGAATCGTCGCCGCGCTCGGCGAAGACGAATGGTCAGGCGACCTGTTCGACCTGCTGGACCTCGGGAACGAAGTGGCGGAGCAGGTTCTGGATGCCGTGCTTCAGCGTCGCCGTCGATGACGGGCAGCCGGCGCAGGCGCCCTTCATGTGCAGGAACACGGTGCCGTTCTCGAAGCCGCGGAAGGTGATGTCGCCGCCATCCTGGGCCACTGCCGGGCGCACCCGTGTGTCGAGCAGCTCCTTGATGGTGATGACGAGTTCCTCGTCGGCCTTGTCGTAGAACTCGCCGGTCTGGCTAGTCTCCGCGGCGGGGCCGGCATTGGCCATGACAGGCGCGCCGGACATGAAATGCTCCATGATGGCGCCCAGGATCGCCGGCTTCAGATGCTGCCAGTCGGGCCCGTCCTTGGTCACGGTGATGAAGTCGTAGCCGAAGAAGACGCCGGTGACGCCCGGTATTTCGAACAGCCGGCCGGCCAGCGGCGAGGCCGTCGCCGCACTATCGGCATCACGGAAATCGGCGGTGCCTTCCAAAAGCACTTCCTTGCCGGGCAGGAATTTCAGCGTCGCCGGGTTTGGCGTCGATTCGGTCTGGATGAACATGGCCGTCTCCGTGCCCGTCTCGGGCAGATAGTTTGGAATAATTCTAAATAAGCTCTATCGGCTGGACATTCAAGCGAAACGCGTCGCCCGAACGGCTGGCTGGCGGAATGTTTTTGCGACTCCTGCCAAGCACTATGAAGTGTGTCGAGATTCGGGTCAGGCCGAGTCGAAAATGGTGGTTTCCGAGAACCGGAGCGGAGCGTACTTGAAGTACGTGAGCACCGGAAGCGCAGGAACCCGCCATTTGTAGGCCGGCATCACCCGAATATCGATACACTTCAGGCGAGGCTGTCGATCTCCTCGTCCGAAAGGTTTTGCGGCACCACGGTCACCGGGATAGGGAAGGCGGCGCCCTTGCCGGCCACCGCGCCGACCAGCGGCCCGGGCCCTTCCTTGCCGGCGCCGGCCGCCAGCACCAGGATGGCGATATCCTGGTCTTCCTCGATCAGCTTGTGGATCTCTTCGGTGGGCTTGCCCTCGCGCACCACCATCTCCGGTTCGATGCCGAGCTTCTGGCGCACCTTGTTGGCATAGCTGTCGAGCGCGGTGCGTGCGGTGGCGGTCGCCTCCTCGCGCATGATCTTCTCGACGCCCAGCCAGTGCTGGAAATCGTCCGGTTCGATGACATAGAGCAGCACCAGCACGCCGCTGGTGCTCAGCGCCCGCTTCGAGGCGTAGGCGACGGCGCGCTCGCATTCGGGCGTATCGTCGATGATCGCCAGGAACTTCCGGCGATGTCCGGCTTCGCGGCTGAGGCGTTTGGAGACCATGTCTATTTACTCGATGTCATTTCGGCCGCAATCTGCCACTGCGGCTGACCGGCGGCAAGCCGCCGGTCTTTGGCCGGTATGGTGCGGGGCATAAGGATGCGGATCAGTCCTGCAGCAGCCCGATGATGTCGCGCACCGTCTTCATCGTCGCTTCGGCCAGCACGCCGGCGCGCTCGCCGCCGTCCCGCAGTACCGCGTCGACATAGGCGCGGTCATCGGAAATGCGGCGCATTTCGGCGGCGACGGGAGCCAGTTTTTCGACCGCCAGGTCGGCCAGTGCCGGCTTGAACACCGAAAACTGCTGGCCGCCGAACTCCTTCAGCACCGCCTCTTTCGATATGTCGGCAAGGCCGGCATAAATGCCGACCAGGTTTTCCGCTTCCGGCCGGGTGGCGAGGCCGTCCACTTCGCTCGGCAAGGCTTCCGGATCGGTCTTGGCCTTGCGGATCTTCTTGGAGATGGCGTCGGCATCGTCGGTCAGATTGATGCGCGACAGATCCGACGGGTCCGACTTCGACATCTTCTTGGAGCCGTCGCGCAACGACATGATGCGCGCCGCCGGCCCGCCGATGACCGGCTCGGTGATCGGAAAGTAGCCGTTCACAATTTCCTCTCCGACCTGCATCTCGACGCCGACGCCAAGACCGGCGATGCGGTCCGAAAAGTCGTTGTTGAATTTCTGGGCGATGTCGCGCGTCAGTTCCAGATGCTGCTTCTGGTCCTCGCCGACCGGCACATGGGTGGCGCGGTAGAGCAGGATGTCGGCTGCCATCAGCGAGGGATAGGCAAGCAGGCCGAGCGAGGCGTTCTCGCGGTCCTTGCCGGCCTTGTCCTTGAACTGCGTCATCTTGTTCATCCAGCCGATGCGCGCCACGCAGTTGAAAATCCAGGCGAGCTCGGCGTGCTGCATCACCCGCGACTGGTTGAACACGATGTGCTTCTTCGGATCGATGCCGGAGGCCAGGAATGCCGCCGTGATGGAGCGCGTCTGGTCCCTGAGATCGTCATAGACCAGCTGGGCCGTCAGCGAATGCAGGTCGACGACGCAGTAGATGCAATCGGACGTGTCCTGCAGAGCGACGAATTTCTTGATGGCGCCGAGATAGTTGCCAAGATGCAGATTGCCGGTCGGCTGGACGCCGGAGAAGACGAGTGGCTTGAAGGCGGACATGGTTTCCTCGTGGCTTGTGGAGGGCCGTATAAGCGTGATTCCGAAAAGTTGCAGACTTTTCGGAGCCAATCACGCGGCTGGAAACCGCGTGCGGCGAAAGTCTTGCGACGGCGCGCTTATGGACGAACATGACGCTGCGATCAAGACTGCTATTGCAGTCGGGCTGCCCGGCCTACTCGTCCAGCTCGGCGTTTACGGCTGGTGGTGTCGCTTTGCCTGAGCCGCGCTTCACATTGCGGCGGATCATGCCGAAATCGGCGCCGCCGCTGGCAAAGGCCGTGACGAAGTAGAGCAGCGCCCCGCCGGCCACCAGCCCCAGCAGCGTCGTCGCCTTGACGACCAGCGGCGAGCCGGAGCCGAGGCTGGCGCTCAGCCAGTGTTCGGCGAAATAGAGGGCGACGCCCATCACCCCCGCCGAGAGCACCAGACGCGGAATGCGCTTCAGAAGCGGCACGTCGCGGCCCCAATGGCCGCGCCGGATCAGCACCCCGAGCAGCATCAGCGCGTTGACCCAGCCGGCCACCGCCGAGGCCACGGCGATGCCGGGCGCGCCCATCCTCGGAAACAGCGTCAGCGCGGTGGCGACGTTCACCGCCACCGAGATGGCGGCGAAGATCATCGGCGTGCGTGTGTCCTCGCGGGCGAAATAGCCCGGGGTGAACGCCTTGATCAGCACGAAGGCCGGCAGGCCGAGCCCGAAGATCGCCAGGATCGCCGCCACGACAGGCGTCGAATGGTTGGTGGCGAACGCGCCGCGCTCATAGACCAGCCGCACGATCGGCTCAGACATGACCCAGAGCGCCACCGCAGCCGGCAAGGTCATGAACAAGGTGAATTCGACCGAGCGGTTTTGCAGATTGGCCGCCTCGATCAGATTGCCCGACTTCAGCGCCCGCGACAGTTCCGGCAACAGCACGATCGCAACGGCGACGCCGACCACGCCAAGTGGCAGCTGGTAGACGCGGTCGGCATAGGCGAGCGAGGAGACGGCGCTGTCCTGCGCCGAGGCGATGGCGGTGCCTATCAGCTGGTTGATCTGGGTGATGCCGCCGGTGATCGCCGCCGGCAGCGCCAGGATCAGGAGCCGCTTCACGTTCGGCGTCATCTTCGGCCGGCGGAAACCGATCGAGATGCCGGCGTTGCGAACCGCCACCCAGACGATGGCGAGCTGCACGAGGCCCGCCGCCAGAACGCCCCAGGACAGGCTGAAGCCGACGGCATGCGCATCCAGCCCATGATACCAGGCATAGCCAAGCACGCTGATCAGGATGATGTTGAGAAAGGCAGGCGCGATCGCCGCGGCGAAATAGCGGCGCAGCGAATTCAGCATGCCCGCCATCATGGCGGCCAGCGACATGCAGATGAGATAGGGGAACATGATCGTCGCCAGAGTGACGGTCGTCTCGAACTTGCCCGGCGTGTCGGCGAAACCCGGCGCCACCAGGTAGCGCACGATCAGCGGCATCGCCAGTTCCATGGCGATGGTCAGCGCCAGCAGCGCCGTGAACAGCACCCCGAACACTTCCTCTGAAAAGCGCTTGGCGCCGTCGGTGCCGTGCGTCTCGATCTCCTTGGCGAACAGCGGCACGAAGGCGGCGTTGAAGGCGCCTTCGGCGAACAGCCGGCGAAAGGTGTTGGGAAACTGGAAGGCGGCGTTGAAGGCGTCGGCCACCGGCCCGGTGCCCAGTGCTGCCGCCATCAGCATCTCGCGGCCGAAACCGAGCGCGCGGCTCATCAGCGTGCCGGAAGCGACCGTAGCGAATTTCTTGACGAGGCTCATGCGTTTGGAGACTGCCTGCGCGATTGGGACAAAGTGATGGTGGCGCTCACTCGGCGGCGGCCCTGGTCCTGCTGCCGCGTTCGGAGGCCGTGCCCTCGAGCGTCGCCGTCAGCCGGTTGCGGATGGTGGTGGTGCGTGACGGGCTGTCGATCTTCTGGCCGGTGAGGTCGGTGACATAGAACGTATCGATCACCTTTTCGCCGAAGGTGGTGATGTGGGCCGACGCGATGTCGAGCGACAGGTCGGACAGCGTTCCGGTGATCTCCGACAACAGACCCGGCCGGTCCAGCCCCTCGACCTCGATCACCGAAAATCGGTTCGACAGCGTGTTGCGGATTTCGGCGCGCGGCGCGATCCGGAAGACCTTGGCGCCGCGCTTGGGCTTGGTGCGCTTCTCGATCATCTCCGGCAGCCAGCTCTTGCCCGACAGCACGTCCTCGATCAGCCGCCCGACGCGCTCGGCGCGCCGGCGCTCGTCCTCGTCGCGGTCGAACTCCCTCGAGATCAGGATCGTGTCCAGTGCGCGGCCGTCCGAGGTGGTGAAGATCTGCGCGTCGACGATGTTGCCGCCGGCCGCCACACAGGCGCCGGCGATCACCGACAGCAGGCGCGGATGGTCCTGCGCCAAAACGGTGATCTCGGTCACCGCCTCGAACTGGTGCGTCTTGACCATGGTGGCGAGCTTGTTGCCGGACGCATCCGCCTCGCGGATGAATTCGGCGTGGCGAAGCTGGTCCGGCAGGTCGACGGTCAACAGGTAATTCTCATAGTGCAGGCCGACATAGCGTTTGCGGATCTTGTCGGGCCAGCCGGCGAGGGCTTCGGCCAGGCACTCGCGCGCCGCCGCCGTGCGCTGGGCGCGCGACACTTCCGAGAAGCCGCCGGTGAGCAGCAGTTCGGTCTCGTAGTACAGCGTGCGCAGCAACTGGCCCTTCCAACCGTTCCAGACGCCCGGTCCGACGCCCCTGATGTCGCAGACGGTGAGGATGAGAAGCAGCTTCAGCCGCTCGACGGACTGCACGATCGAGGCGAAGTCCTCGATCGTCTTGCGATCGTTGAGATCGCGCGTCTGCGCCGTCATCGACATGACCAGATGGTTCTCGACCAGCCAGGCCACCGTTTCGGTGTCGGCGGTCGAAAGTCCCATATGCGGGCAGATGCGCCGGGCGATCCGCGCGCCGGCTTCCGAATGGTCCTCCGGCCTGCCCTTGGCGATGTCGTGCAGCAGCACGGCGACGTAGAGCGCTTCGCGGCTCTTTCTCAGTCCCGGCATCAGCGAATGCGACAGCGGATGCACCTTCTCGCCGTCGCCGCGCTCGATCTCGGCCAGCACGCCGATGCAGCGGATCAGATGCTCGTCGACCGTGTAGTGGTGGTACATCGAGAACTGCATCATGGCGACGATCTTGCCGAAATCAGGGATCAGCCGGCCCAGCAGCCCCGCCTCGTTCATGCGGCGCAGGTTGAGCTCGGCATTGCGGTCCGAGGTCAGGATGTCGAGGAACAGCCGGTTGGCCTCCTCGTCGCGCCGGAGCGATTTGTTGACCAGGCCGAGCGAGCGGGTGAGCAGCTTCAGCGCGTCGGGGTGAAACTCCAGCCCGTGCTTGTCGGCGAACCAGAACAGCCTGAGCAGATTGACCGGATCGCGCTCGAACACCTGGTCGTCGGCGATGTTGATACGGTGGTTGTCGACGATGAAATCCGACGTGCCGGCAAGCTTGCGCTTGCGGCGCTGGAAGGTGAGGAAGATGCGGTTGAAGCCCGGCACATGCTTGGCCTGCTCCTCTTCGAGCGCGGCGCAGAAGATGCGGGTCAGGTCGCCGACATCCTTGGCGACGAGGAAGTAGTGCTTCATGAAGCGCTCGACCGCCGACAGGCCGGGATGCGTGGTGTAGCCCAGCCGCTCCGCGATCTCGCGCTGGATGTCGAAATGCAGCCGCTCCTCGGCCTTGCCGGTGAGGAAATGCATGTGACAGCGCACGGCCCACAGGAAATCCTCGGCCTTCTGGAATTCGCGGTATTCGGCCTGCGTGAAGACGCCCTTCTCGACCAGCTCCTCGCCGGTGCGCACCCGGTAGAAATATTTGCCGATCCAGAACAGCGTCTGCAGGTCGCGCAGGCCGCCCTTGCCGTCCTTGACGTTGGGCTCGACCAGATAGCGGCTTTCGCCGGCCTTGGCATGGCGCTCGTCGCGTTCGGCGAGCTTGGCCTGCACATATTCCGGTCCGGTGGTGCGCACCACCTCATGGTCGAAGCGCAGCATCAGTTCGTCGTAGAGCTTCTGCTCACCCCACAGGAAGCGCGCTTCCAGGATCGAGGTGCGGATGGTGATGTCGGTGCGCGACAGCCTGAGGCATTCCTCGATGTTGCGGGTCGCGTGGCCGACCTTCAGCCCGAGGTCCCACAGCATGTAGAGCATGTATTCGACTGTCTGTTCGCCCCACGGCGTCTGCTTGTAGGGCAGCAGGAACAGGAGGTCGATGTCGGATCCCGGCGCCAGCGTGCCGCGCCCATAGCCGCCGACCGCGACGACGGCCATGCGTTCGGCGACCGACCGGTTCTTTACCCGGTAGACATGGGTCGCGACAAAATCGTAGAGCGCCCGGATCAGCTCATCCATCAGATGCGACAGCCGCTCGGCGCAGGCATTGCCGCCGCCATCCTGCTTCAGCATGGCCTCGGCTGTTTTGCGGCCCGCGGCGAGCCGGCCCTTGAGAAGCTGGAGAACCCCGGCGCGGGCGGCCGATCCGGAGCCGTCCCCGGTCGTGGCCGCCGTCAGCGCGGTCATCTCGCGGCGCAAGGCGTCGCCGTCGATCAGTTCATCGAGCTTCAAGGAGATTTTCGCCATGGTACCGGTTGGCCTTGCCTTTTGGGCGGCGTCTATAGCGCGTTTCCGCGGCGCTGGGTATGGGGGCGGGTTGACGCGTTTCCATGGTGCGGGACACCCGCGACAATAAAATTCAAGCCAGTCCTTGACCTTCCAGTTACTGGAAGGACTACCTCCGGCTCGAAGCAGTTTGATAGAGGCATTCGAAATGACGCATTCAGATCACGATCATCACGCGCATGGTGGTTGCTGCGCGGCAAAAGGCGCGGCCGTGGATGCCGGCGCCGTCACGCGCGATCCGGTTTGCGGCATGATCGTCGATCCAGCCGCCGGCAAGCCGGTATCGGAGCATGCTGGCCGCCTCTATCATTTCTGCAGCGAAGGCTGTCGGACAAAGTTCCAAGCCGAGCCGAAACAATACCTGACCGCCACCGACCCCGTCTGCGGCATGAGCGTGGACCGCGCCACGGCAAAGCATTTTCTGCGCCATGACGGCCAGGGCTTCTATTTCTGCTCCGCCGGCTGCAAGTCGAAATTCGAGGCGGCGCCGCAAACCTATCTCGGCGACAGACCGGCGCCGGAAGCGATGCCGAAGGGGACGCAATACACTTGCCCGATGCATCCCGAGATCATCCGTGACAAGCCCGGCTCCTGCCCGATCTGCGGCATGGCTCTCGAGCCGATGGGCGTGCCGACAGGCGATGAGGGGCAAAATCCCGAACTGGTCGATTTCACCAGGCGGTTCTGGGTCAGTGCGGTGCTCTCGGTGCCCCTTCTCATCGTCGCCATGGCGCCGATGATCGGTCTGTCGCTCGAGAACCTGATAGATGACCGGACAAAGGTCTGGATCGAGCTGGCGCTCGCGAGCCCGGTCGTGCTTTGGGCCGCATTTCCGTTCTTTCATCGCGGCTGGGACTCGATCCGCAACCGCAGCCCGAACATGTGGACGCTGATTTCGCTCGGCGTCGGTGCGGCCTATCTCTACAGCGTCGTCGCGACGCTGTTCCCGGACATTTTTCCGCATCAGTTCCGCGGCCATGGCGGGGCGGTGCCGGTCTATTTCGAGGCCGCAGCCGTCATAGTCGCGCTGGTCTTTCTCGGCCAGGTGCTGGAACTGCGCGCCCGCGAAAAGACCGGCTCGGCGATCCGCGCCCTGCTCGACCTTGCGCCCAAGACCGCCCGCCGCATAGGAGAGGACGGTTCCGAGAGCGATGTGCCGCTGGACAGCGTCAAGGCCGGCGAGCGCCTGCGCATCCGGCCCGGCGATGCCGTGCCGGTCGACGGTACCGTGCTCGAAGGCCGCTCTTCCATCGATGAATCGATGATCACCGGCGAACCGTTGCCGGTCGAGAAGGCCGAAGGGGATGCCCTCACCGGCGGCACGCTCAACAAGAATGGCTCGCTGATCATGCGCGCCGAGCGGATCGGCGCCGAGACCACGCTCTCGCGCATCGTCGAGCTGGTCGCCAAGGCGCAACGCTCGCGCGCGCCGATACAAGGGTTGGCCGATCGCGTTTCCTTCTACTTCGTCCCGGCTGTCGTTCTGGTCGCCATCGCTGCCTTTGTCGCCTGGGCGGTCTTCGGCCCCGAGCCCAGCCTGATCTTCGCCATCGTCTCGGCGGTCTCGGTGTTGATCATCGCCTGTCCCTGTGCTCTGGGCCTCGCCACGCCGATGTCGATCATGACCGCTACCGGACGTGGCGCCCACGCCGGCGTGCTGATCAAGGAGGCCGCCGCGCTCGAACGCTTCGCTTCCGTCGATACGCTGATCGTCGACAAGACGGGGACACTGACCGAAGGCCGGCCGAAACTGACGGATGTCGTGGCGGCCGATGGGTTTTCGGAGGAGGAATTGCTGGGCCTCGCCGCGAGCCTGGAGAAGGGCTCGGAGCATCCCCTGGCCGAGGCTATTGTCGAAGGCGCCGCGACCCGCGGTGTAAGGGTCGCCGAAGCCAATGGCTTCGAGGCGGTCACCGGCAAGGGTGTTTCCGGTGCCGTTTCGGGCAGGAATGTAGCGCTCGGCAACGCCGCGATGATGCGTGATCTCGGTGCCGACGTGTCCACCGTTTCGGCCGCGGCCGAAGCGCTACAAGGCGATGGCAAGACGGCGATGTTCGTCGTCGTGGACAGGAAACTGGCCGGCATCGTGGCCGTCGCCGATCCGGTCAAGGCGACCACCGCCGAGGCGATCAAGGCCCTGCACGACAGCGGCTTGAGGATCATCATGGCGACCGGCGACAATGAGCGCACGGCAAACGCGATCGCCAGGAGTCTCGGCATCGACGAAGTCCGCGCCGGCCTGTTGCCGGAACAGAAGGGCGCGCTGGTCGAGGAATTGCGCGGCAAGGGCGCCGCCGTCGCCATGGCCGGCGACGGCGTCAACGACGCACCGGCCTTGGCCGCCGCCGATGTCGGTATCGCCATGGGCACCGGCGCCGATGTCGCCGTCGAAAGCGCCGGCATCACTTTGGTCAAGGGCGACCTCAACGGCATCGTGCGTGCCCGCACACTGGCGCAGGCGACCATCCGCAATATCAGGCAGAACCTGTTCTTCGCCTTCCTCTACAATGTGCTTGGCGTGCCGGTTGCGGCCGGCGTGCTCTATCCGCTGACCGGCACGCTGTTGTCGCCGATGCTGGCGGCGGCGGCGATGAGCCTGTCCTCGGTTTCAGTGATCGCCAATGCGTTGCGGCTGAGGACATTGAAACTTTGAGCCGATCCCCCAAATACGAAACCCGATCAACAGGAGACCATCAATGACCTTGGCCAAGAAAATCGTGCTGCTGCTGATGGCGGCTGGAATGCTGGTTGCCGTCTTCCTCGAAAGCGTTCCCGCGCAAAGCGAGGAGATGAGGCACGACATGGCCGGCATGGCGACGGGGGCGGAAGGCCCATCGACCGCAGGCTACAAGGCGGCGATGGACAAGATGCACGCCGACATGATGGCCTCCAAATACACCGGCGATGCCGACGTCGATTTCGTCCGCGGCATGATCCCTCACCACCAGGGCGCCATCGACATGGCCAGGGTCGAACTCGCCAACGGCAAGGACCCCGAGATCCGCAAGCTGGCCGAGGCGGTCATCGCGGCGCAGGAAGCCGAGATCAAGCAGATGCAGGACTGGCTCGCCGCCCATCCGGTGAAGTAAGCTTTCGCGGCTCGGCGAGAACGCCTCTGAATTTCTCGTCCGGCCTGTGATGCGATCCCGTCTCAACTGGAGCCTGCCATGCCATCGAGCGTCAGAACCACCACGCTGCCCTGCGGCGAAGCCATCCCCGTTCTCGGCCAGGGCACCTGGAAAATGGGCGAGGATTCGCGCCGCCGCGCGGAGGAGGTGAATGCCCTCAAGCTTGGTCTCGATCTCGGCGTCAAGCTGATCGACACCGCCGAAATGTACGCCAGCGGCGGCGCCGAGGAGGTGGTGGCCGAAGCCATTGCCGGGCAGCGTGCCGAGGTCTTCCTGGTCTCGAAGGTGCTGCCGTCCAACGCCTCGCGCGCCGGCGTGCAGCGCGCCTGCGAAAACAGCCTGAAGCGCCTCGCCACCGACCGTATCGATCTTTATCTGCTGCATTGGCCGGGCAGCGTGCCCCTGGCCGAAACCGTCGAAGCTTTCGAGGCGCTGAAGAAAGCCGGCAAGATCCGCCACTGGGGCGTCAGCAATTTCGACACAGGGGAGATGGAAGAGCTGGTCGGCCTGCCCGACGGCGGCAACGTCCAGACCAACCAGGTGCTCTACAATCTGGTCCGGCGCGGCCTTGAGTTCGATCTGGCGCCCTGGAGCCGGAAACGCGGAATTCCTCTGATGGCCTATTCGCCGGTCGAGCAGGGCGCCTTGGCGCGCAACGCCAGTTTAGACGCGGTCGCAGCCCGCCATGGCGTGACACCGGCGCAAATCGCACTGGCCTGGGTGATGCACCAGGATGGCGTCATCGCCATTCCCAAGGCCAGCAGCCAGGACCATGTCCGCCAGAATGTCGCGACACTCGACATCGAGCTTACGCGCGAAGACCTCGCCGACCTCGACCGCGCCTTCCCGCCGCCGAGCCGCAAACGCGGGCTGGAGATGATCTGAGCGTTGTCGGTGAAGCTGCCAATCTCCCCCCTCGAGGGGGAGATGCCCGGCAGGGCAGAGGGGGGCGCTGTCCCGCCAACATATTAATTTTTACAACGACGGCTTCCGCGCTGGCATGCTCCGGCGGGCATCGTCAGGGGGCAAGTTAATCAAGGCCGGCACTCTACGAGGCCCCCCTCTGTCCTGCCGGACATCTCCCCCTCAAGGGGGGAGATTGGCGGTTTCGGCGATACCGCCGTGCCAGCAGGTTCAATTTACGTCCCCGCCAACCCCTTCAACCGATAAAGCGCTTCCAGCGCTTCCCTCGGCGTCATCTCATCGGGATTGATGTCACTGAGTGCGAAGCCCAGCGCGTCGCTCTTGACCGGCTTCTGCGCTTCCCGCTTCACCGCCACTGAAAACAGCGGCAGGTCGTCGACCAGCCGGTTGGTCTTGCCCGAAACCTCGCCTTCCTCGAGCTGGTGCAGCACTTCCTTGGCACGGTCCACCACCGCCTCCGGCAGGCCGGCCAGCCGCGCCACCTGGACGCCGTAGGAGCGGTGGCCGCGCCCTTGCCGACCTCGTGCAGGAAGACGACGTCGTTCTCCCATTCCTTGACCCGCATGGTGACGTTGTGGAGCCGCGCCAGCTTGCCGGCAAGCGAGGTCATTTCGTGGAAATGCGTGGCGAAGATCGCCCGGCAGCGGTTCTTCTCGTGCAGATATTCCACCGCGGCCCAGGCGATCGACAGGCCGTCGAACGTGGCGGTGCCGCGGCCGATCTCGTCGAGGATTACCAGCGCCCGTTGGCCGGCCTGGTTGAGGATCGCCGCCGTCTCGACCATCTCGACCATGAAGGTCGATCGGCCGCGCGCCAGATCGTCCGAGGCGCCGACGCGGGAAAAGAGGCGGTCGACGACGCCGATATGGGCCGATGTCGCCGGGACGAAAGAGCCGGTCTGGGCCAGGATGGCGATCAGCGCGTTCTGCCGCAGGAATGTTGATTTACCCCCCATATTGGGGCCGGTCAGCAGCCAGATCGCGCCGTTCTTGGCGCTGCCCTCCGGCGACAGGTCGCAGTCATTGGCCACGAACGGCCCTTCGCCGGAGCGCCGCAGCGCCTGTTCGACCACGGGATGGCGCCCACCCGAAATCTCGAAGGCAAGGCTGGCATCGACCAGCGGCCGGCACCAGGCCTCGCTTTCCGACAAAAGCGCGAGCGCCGCCGACACGTCCAGCACGGCGAGCGCATCGGCCCCGGCGCGGATCTTCTCCGCTTCGCCGACCGCTTCCGCCGTCAGCGCGTCGAAGGCCGCAAGCTCGATGCTCAGCGCCCGGTCGGCGGCATTGGCGATCTTTGTTTCCAGCTCCGCCAGCTCCGTCGTGGTGAAGCGCATGGCGTTGGCCATGGTCTGGCGGTGGATGAAGCGCGCCTTGGCGCCGTCGCTGCCGGTCATCACCGCGTGGTGGTTGGCGGTCACCTCGATGTAGTAGCCGAGCACATTGTTGTGCCGGATCTTCAGGGACCGAATGCCGGTCTCCTCGATCAGCGAACGCTCCAGCCCGGCGATCACTTTTCGCGACTCGTCGCGCAGCGCCCGCATCTCGTCGAGCTCGGCGTTGTAGCCGCCTCGGATGAAGCCGCCGTCGCGCTTCAGCAGCGGCAGTTCCTCGCCAAGTGCCTGCGTCAGATGCCCGGCAAGCGCGTGCGGCAGCGCCCGGATGGCGGCGAGCGCCGCCGCCAATTCCTGGGGCAGGGCGGTCGCGGCAAATATCCCCGCGATGGTGCCGGCCGCCTCGAAGCCGGCGCGCAGCGCGCCGAGGTCGCGCGGGCCGCCGCGGTTGAGCGCCAGCCGCGACAACGCGCGCGGCATGTCGGCGACGCTCTTCAGGCTCGCCCGCACCGCCTGGCAAAGCCGCGTCTCGGAACGGAAGAACGACACCGAATCCAGCCGCGCGGCAATTGCCGCCGGATCGGTCAGCGGTGCCATCAGCCGGTCGGCGAGCAGCCTGGCGCCGCCGCCGGTCACCGTGCGGTCGATCGCCTTGAACAATGAGCCTTCACGGCTGCCCGACAGCGTGCGCAGCAGTTCCAGGTTGCCGCGCGTCGCCGGGTCGATGAACAGGGTCGAGCCGGCCTCCTCGCGCTCGGGGCGCGACAGCGGCGGCCGCTCGGCCTTCTGCGTCTTTTCGACATAGGCGATGGCGCCCGAGATCGCCGACAGCTCGGCACGGGAAAACGCACCAAAGCTGTCCGGTGTCGCCACCTCGAAGAAGCGGGCGATGCGCGCGGCCGCCGAGGCCGAATCGAACAGGCTCGGCGGCTGCGGGTTGGCGACGCGGCCGAGCATGTCGAATACCGGTCGCAATTCGGGATCGTGGAACACCGGATCGGCGACGATCAGCTCGCGCGGATCGACGCGGAAGATGTCGGCGAGCAGCCGGTCTGCGGTGGTGTCTGTGACCCGGAAAGCGCCGGTCGAAATGTCGATCCAGGCTAGGGCAAAGCTCCCCTGGTTCCCGGTCGCGCCGCCGCGCTCCCCGCCTCTTGCATCGCTGCTGCCCTTCACCCGTCCCAGCGCCATCAGGAAGCTCGATTCCGACGGCGCCAGCAATTTGTCCTCGGTGATGGTGCCAGGCGTCACCAGCCGCACCACATCGCGGCGCACCACCGATTTGGAGCCGCGCTTCTTGGCTTCGGCCGGATCCTCGATCTGCTCGCAGACGGCGACGCGGAAACCCTGCGCGATCAGTTTCTGCAGATAGTCGTCCGCCGCATGCACTGGCACGCCGCACATCGGGATGTCGTGTCCCTGATGCTTGCCGCGCTTGGTCAGCACGATGCCGAGCGCCCGGCTCGCCTTCTCCGCATCCTCGAAGAACAGCTCGTAGAAATCGCCCATCCGGTAGAACAGCAGCGAATCCGGGTTCGCCGCCTTGATCTCGATGAACTGCTCCATCATCGGCGTGACGCCGCCAGCGGCTGCCGGCGTGATCGCCTCGGGAGCGTCCGGTTCGTTTTGAATGTGCATGTTCATGCGCTCACGCTAGCAGATGTGGCGGCGGGGTTTAATGCCGGCCATTGGAAAAGCAGGGGAAGAACGGAGATCAACCACCATTGAACGCCATGCGTCCTTCCGACGCCAGTTCGGTAACGCTTGGCGGTTTACACGCGGCGGCGCGTAGTCTTAATTCGGAATCACACAAGGCACCCGCCTCAAGGAGGTGCCGCATGGCGAGGAAATCAAAAGCATCATGGCAAGGAAAACCGAAAACAGCGGTCCGTCCGTCAGCGCGCAGGAAGCGCTCGAATTCCACGCCATGGGGCGGCCCGGCAAGCTCGAGATCGTCGCCACCAAGCCGATGGCCACGCAGCGCGATTTGAGCCTCGCCTATTCGCCTGGCGTCGCCGTGCCGGTGCTGGCCATCGCGGAGGATCCCAGCCGCGCCTTCGACTACACGTCGCGCGGCAACATGGTCGCCGTCATCTCCAACGGCACCGCGATCCTGGGCTTGGGCAATCTCGGCGCGCTGGCCTCCAAGCCGGTCATGGAGGGAAAGGCGGTGCTGTTCAAGCGCTTCGCCGACGTCGATTCCATCGACCTCGAGGTCGACACCGAGGACGCCGACGAGTTCATCAACTGCGTGCGCTTCCTTGGGCCCTCCTTCGGCGGCATCAACCTGGAGGACATCAAGGCGCCGGAATGCTTCATCATCGAGCAGCGGTTGCGCGAGCTGATGGACATCCCGGTCTTCCACGACGACCAGCACGGCACCGCCATCATCTCGGCCGCCGGCCTGATCAACGCGCTGGAGATCACCGGCCGCGACATGAAGACCACCAGGATGGTCTGCAACGGCGCCGGTGCGGCCGGCATCGCCTGTATCGAGCTGATGAAGGCGATGGGCTTTGCGCCCGAAAACATCATCCTGTGCGACACCAAGGGCGTGGTCTTCCAGGGCCGCACCGAAGGCATGAACCAGTGGAAGTCGGCGCATGCGGTCAAGACCGACGCGCGGTCGCTGGCCGAGGCGCTGGACGGCGCCGACGTCTTCCTCGGCCTTTCCGCCAAGGGCGCGCTGACCACCGCCATGGTGCGTTCCATGGCCAAGAACCCGATCATCTTCGCCATGGCCAACCCCGATCCCGAGATCACGCCCGAGGAAGTGGCGGAGATCCGCACCGACGCCATCATGGCGACCGGGCGTTCGGATTATCCCAATCAGGTCAACAACGTGCTCGGCTTCCCCTATATTTTCCGCGGCGCGCTGGATGTGCGGGCCACCACCATCAATGACGACATGAAGATCGCCGCCGCGCGTGCGCTTGCCGACCTGGCACGCAAGGACGTGCCCGACGACGTCGCCGCAGCCTACCAGGGCAACCGGCCGAAATTCGGCCCCAACTACATCATCCCGGTGCCGTTCGATCCGCGCCTGATCTCGGCCATTCCGCTGGCCGTCGCCAGGGCGGCGATGGATTCTGGCGTCGCCCGCAAGCCGATCCTCGATCTCGACCGCTACGCGCAGGAGCTGTCGGCCCGCCGTGATCCGATCGCCTCGACCTTGCAGCGCATTTACGACCGTGTGCGCCGCCAGCCCAAGCGCATCGTCTTCGCCGAGGGCGAGGAGGAGCAAGTGATGCGCGCCGCCGTCTCCTATGTGAACCAGCGGCTCGGCACCGCCATCCTGCTCGGCCGCGACGACGTCATCAAGGAGAACGCCAGGCACGCCGGCATCGACCTCGACAAGCAGGGGCTGGAGATCATCAATGCTCGCCTGTCGCGCCGCAATTCGGTCTATACCGATTATCTCTACGAGCGCATGCAGCGCAAAGGCTTCCTGTTCCGCGACTGCCAGCGCCTGATCAACAACGACCGCAACCATTTCGCCGCCTGCATGGTGGCGCTGGGGGATGCCGACGGCATCGTCACCGGCGTCACCCGCAACTATTCCACCGCGCTCGACGATGTCAGGCGCGTCATCGACGCCAAGCCGGGCCATCGCGTCATCGGCGTGTCGATCGTTTTGGCGCGCGGCCGCACCGTGATCGTCGCCGACACCGCCGTGCACGACATGCCGAACGCCGAGCAGATCGCCGATATCGCGGAGGAAGCGGCAGGCTTTGCCCGCCGCATGGGCTATGAGCCGAGGCTCGCCATGCTCGCCTATTCCACCTTCGGCCATCCCCACGGCGAGCGCTCCGAGCGCATCCAGGAAGCCGTGCGCATCCTCGACAAGCGCCGCGTCGATTTCGAGTATGACGGCGAGATGGCCGCCGACGTCGCGCTCAACGCCCGTGCCATGGCGCAATACCCGTTCATGAGGCTGACCGGCCCGGCCAATGTGCTGATCATGCCGGCCTTCCACTCCGCCTCGATCTCCACCAAGATGCTGCAGGAGCTCGGCGGCTCGACGGTCATCGGCCCGCTGCTGGTCGGGCTGAACAAGCCGGTGCAGATCGTCTCGCTGAACGCCAAGGACAGCGATATCGTCAACATGGCGGCGATCGCGGCCTACACGGCGGGGACCTGAGGAAGGTCCGCGCGTCGGATGCGAAAGCTGCGGCGGATCTGGTCGCGCTTAATCCGCGGAAAACACCCGCGCCGCCTCGACGACCTCCTTGACCTGGTCTTGCCGCAGCAGGTCGATGGGAATGCGCTCGTCGAGCAGCGCCGAGGGGCGGGTCAGCCACAGCCATGCCAGCCTCGGATTGCCGATCAACGACAGCACGTCTCGAATGCCCGCCACCGGCCTGCCGTCCACGAACTGCGCCAGCGGGAAGACGTGCTTGCGGCCGCCCTTGCGCAAGGCGACCACCTCGCCCCGCCTTTGCCAGCGGTGCAGGGTCGAGCGGGCAATGCGCAGGTGTTCCTCCAGATAGGTCGAACCGGCGACCCGCCCGGCCCAGTCTTCGATCAGCATCGATTCGAGATCGTCGGACTGGGTGCGCGGAAGCGGGGAGGCGGGGCCGTCGAAACCCGCCGATGGATTTGTGGCGCCCGCGGTGCCGGCTTCGCTGCGGCGCGCGGCTTCCGCGGCCAGCGCACGCACGAATTTCGACGCCAGCCCCGGAAGGTCGGCATGGATGGCATCGATGGCGCGCTGATGCTTCGGCGGCAACAAGGTGAGGGCGGACGCTATGCTGCCAGCGATCTTGCCGACCGAGACCATGGTGGGTTTGTTGATGGCCTCGTCATAGTGGGCAAGCGCCCGCTCGACCTTCTCCGCGACCATGTCCGCGAAGTCGTCTTGTTTGGTTGTATGAAATCTGTTCATGCGTCTGTCTTCTGGCCGCGAGCGCTCCTCCCCGATCGCGGCCCGTTGCTGAATTTCTAATGTGGAAAGCGGAAATCGCGGCGGCAACAAATCCGGCCGCCCGACAGCTTGCTGTCTTGCATCTTGGCACCCCAACTGGCTGAGGGCGCCCAAATGTCAGTCAAGGACGCCCCGATTGCGTGTAGGTGCGATGTGTGACAGCCGCGCGACGGTGAAGCTGCCGATCTCCCCCTCGTGGGGGAGATGCCCGGCAGGGCAGAGGGGGGCGCGAAGGATCGCTAGGTTGCGGTGGTTCCCTTCCGCGTGCCCATACTCTTCGAACTGGCGCCCCGACATGACAGTACGCTCATGCCGTTCATTTCGGGCTTGGCGGCAGTGTAGAACCCTGGAGATGCCAGCGGGACAGCGCCCCCTCTGGCCTGCCGGCGATCTCCCCCACGAGGGGGGAGATCGGCAGCTTCACCGCCCCCCTACAGCAGCCCCGCCAGTTCGGCCTCGCGACGCAGATTCTGCCTTGGCCTCGGCCCGATCTGCTGGATCACCAGGCCGGCCGCCAGTGAGCCGAGATCGCCGCAGGTCTTGAGGTCGCGGCCTTGCGTGTAGCCATGCAGGAAACCGGCAGCGTAGAGATCGCCGGCGCCTGTCGTGTCGACCAGCTCCTTGATGGCGGTCGCCTGGATGACGACGGTCTCGTCGCCGCGCGCGATGACCGATCCTTTTTCCGAGCGCGTCACGGCGGCGACCTTGCAGTCCTTGCGGATCCGGGCCAGCGCCTCGTCGAAGGACGAGGTCTGGTAGAGCGACTTGATCTCGTGGCTGTTGGCGAAGACGATGTCCACGGTGCCCGAGCGCATCAGCTCGAGGAACTCGTCGCGGTAGCGGTCGACGCAGAACGAATCCGACAAGGTCATCGACACTTCGCGGCCCGCCGCGTGCGCCAGCTTGGCCGTCTGCCGGATCGCCTCCTTGGCGCGCGGCGGATCCCACAGATAGCCCTCGAAATAGGTAACCTTGGCGCCCGACGCCTTGTCGGCCTCGACATCCTCCGGCCCGAGCTCGACGCAGGCGCCGAGATAGGTGTTCATCGAGCGCTCGCCGTCGGGGGTGACGAAGATCATCGAGCGCGCCGTCGGCGGCTCGCCCTGAAGCGGCTTGGTGTCGAAGGCGACGCCCTGGGCATGGATGTCATGCGCATAGATCTCACCGAGCGCGTCGTTGGAGACCTTGCCGAAGAAGGCGGCGCGGCCGCCGAAGGAGGCAACGCCGGCCGCCGTGTTGCCCGCGCTGCCGCCGGACGCCTCGATCGCCGGGCCCATGCGGCTGTAGAGCAGTTCGGCGCGGTGCGTGTCGATGAGGTTCATCGCGCCCTTGATGATGCCATTGGTCTCCAGGAATTCCTCTTCGCACTGGGCGATGATGTCGACAATCGCGTTGCCGATGCAAAGCACGTCATAGTCCGGCATCAATGTCTCCGCCAAAATCCGCGCCGGCTTCTTGCCATGCCGGCCGGGCGCGGGTCTAGCGATTTGCAACCGGTTTGCCTAGGCCATGTTCATATCGCCTGACGCCTAGGCGCTACGACAATTCGGTCGTGGCCGAAGCATTTTACCGCGGCTTTGCCTAAAAAGGGCCGTTCGATCCCGGTCCGAAGGCGGCAAGCCCATGCCTGCAAGAAACGACATGAACACCGATCTGGCGCTGCTCGCCCTCCTGGCGGTGCTTTGGGGCGCCTCCTATACGTTCATCAAGATCGGCGTCGAGACGATCCCGCCGGTGACGTTCATCGCCGCCCGCACCTTGATCGCGGGCGCGATCCTGCTGGCCATCATCCGCTGGCGCGGGCTCGCCATGCCGGGCGATGCAGCGAGCTGGCGTCGTTTCGCCTTCCAGGCGTGCCTCAACAGCGTCATCCCGTTCACCCTGATCGCCGCCGCCGAGCGCTCGGTGGATGCCGGCCTCGCCACCATCCTCAACGCGACGTCGCCTATCTTCACCTTCCTGTTGACCGCGCTCATCACCCGCCATGAACCGGTGACGCTGCGCAAACTGATCGGCGTCGGCGCCGGCATTGCCGGCATCTGCCTCATCGTGGGCACACAGGCGCTGGGCGGTCTCGGCCATGAACTTTGGGCGCAGCTTGCCATCGTCCTTGCAACGGTCTGCTATGCGGGGGCGGCGATCTTCGGCCGAGGCTTCAAGGGCCTCGACCCGATGCTGCCCGCCGCCGGCTCGATGCTCTGCGGCGCCGTCATCCTGGTGCCGCTCAGCCTCGCCGTCGACCAGCCCTGGACCTTGGCGCCGTCGACGGCGTCGATCCTGGCCTTGCTCGGCCTGTCGGTGTTTTCGACCGCGCTGGCCTTCGTCATCTATTTCCGCCTGATCCACACGCTGGGCTCGGTCGGCACGACCTCGCAGGCCTATCTGCGCGTGCCGATCGGCGTCGGCATCGGCGCCGTTTTCCTTGGCGAAAGCCTGGGTTCCACGGCCTGGCTCGGCATGGCCTTCGTCGTCGCCGGCGTCGCGGCCATGACCATTCCCACCCGCAAGCCGGCGCTCGCACAATAGGCAGACAGGGCAATCGCCTCAGACCACATGGCTCCGATTGTCGAGGTAGCGCCGCCCCTCATCCGCCTGCCGGCGTTCGTCACTCGAAAAGCCAAGCAGTTGGCTTTTCGTCCGCTTCGCGGACGCTCCTCAACTCCCCGTAAGTGACGGGGAGAAGGGCGCTGTCATCACTGGTTTCGCCAATCACCACGTTGCGATGGAGGCACCGGGGTTGCCGCCAGCTCCTCTCTCCCCGTTCTACGGGGAGAGATGTCCGGCAGGACAGTGAGGGGCGGCGCCGGCGCTCGCAAGAGGGGTGATGCGGAGAGTTCGAAACCTGAAACGACCGCCTTGACCCACGGCAGGCAATAGAGCTTGTGACCGGCGAACCTGCTGCCTATCCTCCCAGGGGCAATCCGCCGAAGCGAGGAAGCACCGTGATCTCCAGCGCCGCCCGTGCCGCCGCCGGCCAGTTGTTGTCGCCCGAATTCCGCGCCGTCTTCCTCAAGACGCTGGGCTTGACTGTGCTTGCTCTGGTTGCCTTGTGGTTCGGGCTGACCAGCCTCGTCGAGTGGCTGGCGCTGCCATGGCTGCAGACGCTCTTTCCCGGCCTGCCGTCCTGGGCCGGTTGGCTGGGCGGCATCATCGCGGCCATCGCGCTTGCTTTCGGCATGGCGCTGCTCGTCGCGCCGGTCACGGCCGTCATCGCCGGTCTGTTCCTCGACGATGTCGCCGAAGTGGTGGAGCGTACCGATTATCCCGGCGATCCGCCCGGCCGCGCCATGCCGGCGCTGCGCTCGCTGGTGCTGGCGATAAAGTTCTTCGGCGTCGTCGTTTTGGGCAACATCGTCGCCCTGTTGCTCCTGCTGGTGCCGGGCATCAACATCGCCGCCTTTTTCATCGTCAACGGCTACCTGCTTGGGCGCGAGTTCTTCGAATTCGCCGCTATGCGCTTCCGTCCGGAAGAAGAGGCCAGGGCCTTGCGCCGGCACCATGCCGGGACGGTCTTTCTCGCCGGCCTGGTGATAGCGGCCTTCCTTGCCGTGCCGGTGCTCAATCTGGTGACGCCGCTCTTCGCCGCAGCCATGATGGTGCATCTGCACAAGGCGATCTCGGCCCGGCCCGATCGGGGGAGCAAGCCGTCCCGTTGATGCGCCAGTCCCTACCGCAGCAGAAAGCCGCGCCCCAGTTCGTCGTCGGGCTCGACGATGAATTCCGCCCGGCCGCAATAGTAGGCGCGGCCGCCGACGCGGGCGATGATCGCTTCATGCGGTCCGGCTTTCGCCGTCCGCGCCACCGCGCCGGAAAAGCGCGAGCCGGCGATGCTCTCGAAAGTGCGTGTCTGGCCTGTTGCGATCTCGCCCTTGGCATGCATCGCCGCCAGCCGGGCGGTGACGCCGGAGCCGGTCGGCGACCGGTCGACCTGCGCCTCGGCGAAGACGCAGACGTTTTTCGTCGGCTCACCCGAAAACGTATCCCGCCCGTCCGTCAAAATGGTGCCGTAGAGAAAGGCGAGGTCGACATGGTCGGGGTGTGACAGGGGGAATTCCTGCTTCAGCCTTTCGGTCAGCGCCGTCGCCGCATCGACGAAATCGCGCACCCGATCGCGGCCGAATTCCAATCCGAACTGGTGGCAGTCGGCCAGCGCGTAGAAGGCGCCGCCATAGGCGATGCCGAAGCCGATCGCGCCGTAGCCGGGCAGCTCGATCCTGCGGTCGCGTGCGAACAAGAAAGCCGGCACGCTGTCGAACGACACAGCACCCGCCTTGCCGTCGCGCACCTCGACCGAGGCGACGACCATGCCGCAGGGCGCCTCGATGTTGACCATCGTCACCGGTTCCTGCTTGGCCACCAGCCCTTCGTCGACGGCATAGCGGCCGAGCGCGACGATGGCGTGGCCGCACATGGTCGAATAGCCCTCATTGTGCATGAACAGCACGGCAAGGTCGGCGCCCGGCAAATCGGGCTCGACCAGCAGCGCGCCGTACATGTCGTAATGTCCGCGTGGCTCGAACATCAGGATTTTCCGGAGATGATCGAGATGGTCGCGCACATAGGCGCGCTTTTCCAGGATCGTGCCCTTCGGGATATCGGGATAACCCCCGGTGACGATCCTCAGCGGCTCGCCGCCGGTGTGCATGTCGACGACGGTCAGCGTCATGTGTCCGGCCCGCTTATCCCGATTTGCCAAACAGCGCCTGCAACTTGCCGAAGGGCATGGCGGCGCGGGCGAAGCCGAACGTGCCGTCCTGCTGGATCTCGCGCGCCGCCGTTTCCAGCATGCCATAGGCGAAGTTGGTGAGCCACGGCCCAAGCGAAACGCGCTTTGCCCCGGCCGCGGTCAGATCGGCAATGGTGAAGTCGGGCCTTGCCATGACGTTGACCGGCTTGCTCACCGCCGAGCAGACCGTGCGCACCATCTCGACGTCGCCGATGCCCGGCGCGTAGAGCACGTCGGCGCCCGCCTTCTCGAATGCCTGCAGCCGCTTGATCGTGTCGTCGAGGTCGGACTTGCCCCAGAGGAAGTTCTCCGCCCGCGCGGTGAAGACGAAATCGCGTTTCAGCGCGCGGGCCGCTTCCGCCGCCGCCGCAACGCGCTCCACCGCGTGCGAAAAATCATAGATCGGCTTGTTCGGGTCGCCGGTGTGGTCCTCGATCGAGCAGCCGGCAAGGCCGGCGGCTTCAGCCGCGAAGATGGTTTCGGCGGCCTGCTCGGCGCTGTCGCCCTTGCCGCGTTCGAGGTCGGCCGAAACCGGCAGCTCGGTTGCCGCCGTCACCTCGCGGCAATGATGGATCATCTGGTCGAAGGTCACCGCGCCGTCCGGCAGGCCGCGCGAGAAGGCGAAACCGGCGCTGGTCGTCGCCAGCGCCTTGAAACCGAAGGATCCAAGCAGCTTCGTCGTGCCGACGTCCCAAGGGTTGGGCATGACGAAGGTCGAGGCATGCAGGTCGCGAAAGATCTTGCCCTTGTCCATGGAAGTTCCCCCATCGTGTTGAGTGCGATGGCGCGGATTTTAGCTTGCCCGCCTTGCCCGGGCAAACGAATGCGGTTGGCTCAGAAGCGTTTCGCGTTCTCTGCTGACAATTCGTCCGGCGCGTCCTCGCAACCCCAGAAAAACGGTCCAGATCAGTGGATCGGCACCAGTCCGGCCAGTGTGCGCATGTCGTCGAACAGGATGCCGCCGGCTCGCATCAAGCCGTCACGGTCGCTGTAGGGATCGCCATGATAGGAAAATACCCGCATGCCGGCGGCGATGCCGGCCTGCGTGCCGGCGACGCTGTCCTCGATGACGATGCAGTCGGCAGGCGCAAAGCCCATCGTCTTGGCCGCATGCAGGAAGAGGTCCGGAAACGGCTTGCCGCGCGCGACCATGGTCGAGGAAAACATCGCATGTTCGAACAGCGGCAGCAGGCCGGTCTGGCCAAGCGTGATGTGCATTTTCGACACCCTGGCCGAGGTGGCGACGCAATAGGCGATGCCGGCCGCGCGGACAGCCTCGACGAACTCCCGGACATAGGGAATCGCCTCGACCCCATGGGCGAACAGGTCCGGCAGCCCTGCATTCCAGCGCTCGACGAAGTCTGCGCCGAGCCTGACGCTGGTCTCTTCTTCGATCTGCTTCTGCACTGAGACCATGCTGCGGCCGGAGAAGTTCTTGCGGCAATATTCAAAGCTGGTGGGATACCCGGCTTCGCTCAGCCATTCGGCGAGACGCCGGTTGGCCAGGTTCTCGGTATCGACCAGAATCCCGTCGCAGTCGAAGATGACAAGTTTCGGTATGTTCATCAGGCCGTGCCGGTCGAGCCGAACCCGCCCGAACCGCGCGCCGTGCCGCCGGCCAGGTCGCGCTCTTCGACGCCCGCCTGGGTCACCGCGGCGAACACCATCTGGGCGATGCGCATGCCGCGCGTCACCGCAAAATCCTCGTCGCCGAGATTGACCAGCAGCACTTTCACCTCGCCGCGATAGTCGCTGTCGATCGTGCCCGGCGTGTTGAGGACGGTCAGCCCGTGTTTGAAGGCAAGGCCGGAGCGCGGCCGCACCTGGCCTTCCATGCCTTCGGGGATTTCCAGGATCAGTCCGGTCGGCACCAACGCACGTTTTCCCGGCAGGATCAGCAGCGGCCGATCGTCGGGCACCGCCGCGCGCAGGTCCATGCCGGCGGCGCCGGGGCTTTCATAGGCAGGGAGGGGGAGTCCTTCCCCATGCGGCAACCTTACGAAGCCGACGGTCGGACCGATGACGGAGGAATTTTGGATGGCTGCGCGCATAAAATCGATCCTATCGGCGCGATTGCCGATTCGGTCAATTCGCCCTCGACCCTATCAACGGCTTTCTTTCGGGCATCACTATGGCCGGAGCCAATCCTTAGCGCACTTCCATCGGCACCACTGTGGTCTCCTTGATCTCCTCCATCACGAAGGACGCCGAAACGTCCGACAGCGCCACCTTGGCGATCAGCCGCTGGTAGAGCCGGTCATAGGCCTTCACGTCGGCGACGCGGGCGCGCAAGACATAGTCGAGGTCGCCGGACATGCGGTAGACTCCGGTGATCTCGGAAAAGCCTGTCACCGCCGCCCGGAATTTCTGCAACCACTCGGGATCATGATTTGAAGTCCGGACCAGAATGAACACGGAGAGGCCGAGCCCGAGCTTCTCGGCATCGACCAACGCCACCCGGCCGGTGATGACGCCATCCTCCTCCAGCCGCTTGACGCGCCGCCAGCAGGCGTTGCGCGACAACGCCACCCGCTCCGACAGCTGGTCGACCGACAACGTGCCGTCGCGTTGCAATTCGGCGAGCAATTTCCGATCGATTTCGTCGATTTCGATGGCCATGTGGGATGTTTGTCCCACGAACAAGCAAAATACAAGGACATTTTGAGACCGATGAACCGACGAACCGTGCCAGGATACCCCTATCGAGAACTTGAAGCGCTGAAGGGGAAGCAACATGTGGGTCGCAAGGATTTTTACCTCCCATCCGGCCAAGGTCGGCGAAACCTATTTCGGTCACATGGCCTTTGCCGCCTGGTTTTCCTCGCGCCTGCTGACGGCCGCCGGGGCCGCCCTCGTTCACGCTTTCTTGCCATTTCTGTTCGAGACTACCGCCAGCCAAATCGTCCGCGAACTTTACGAGCGGACGCACAACAGAGGTTCGCACGCGGTCAAGGAGCCCAAGGCCCTTCCGGACCGCGCTTAGGAACGGACGAAGCGATGTGCCGGTGGGCGGCCTATCTCGGTGAAGCGGTCTTCCTCGAAAACATCCTCACGGCGCCCTGCCACTCGCTGATCGCCCAGAGCCATTGCGCCGAGGAAGCCAAGTCGCCGACCAATGGCGATGGTTTCGGCCTTGCCTGGTATGGCGACCGGCCCGAGCCCGGCCTCTACCGCGACATCCTGCCGGCCTGGTCCGATCCCAATCTGAAGAGCTTGTGCCGACAGATCAAATCCGGATTGTTTCTCGCCCATGTGCGCGCCTCGACCGGCGGCGCCACCAGCCGCATGAATTGCCATCCCTTCATCTCGGGCCCTTGGTCGTTCATGCACAACGGCCAGATCGGCGGCTTCGAGAAGATCCGCCGCGCGCTGGAAAATTCGCTGTCCGACGCCGTCTTCGACCAGCGCGAGGGCACCACCGATTCCGAGCTGTTTTTTCTCCTGATGATCGATGAAGGGTTGGCCGCCGATCCGCAAGGCGCCGTCGCTTGTGCCACCAGCCGCGTGCTGGAGGCTTCGCGGCGTGCCGGCATCGAGCCGGCGCTGAAGCTGACGGCCGCCTTTTCCGACGGGCAGGCGCTCCACGCGGTCCGCTACGCCACGGATGACCACGCGCCCACCCTCTATACCGCCGCCAAGGGCGGCGGCCGCTGCATCGTCTCCGAACCCTTCGACCGTGAAGGCGGCGACTGGCAGGCGATCCCGCCATCGAGCTTCGTCACCATGACCAGGGATGGCGTGAATATTCAGCCGTTTGCGCCGGCCCCGGCGAAGCTGGCGCTGGCCGGGTAGCCTCCTCGCGGCGCGAATTGCCGTAGAGAGCCGTCCACCAAGCTATTGAGCGAACCGACCCAATCCATAGGACGCCAGCAGCGGATCGCGCTCGCCGTCGAGGATTTCGCGCGCCGCGAACAAGCCGACCGCCGGCGCCAGCGTGATGCCGGAATGCGTGACCGCGATGTAGAGGCCGTCCATGCCCTCGGCGCGGCCGATGATCGGGAAGCCGTCGATCGGCGTCGGCCGGTAACCGACCGTATGGAAATCGAGTTCCAGGCCATCGCCGCCGCGCAGCATGGCTTGCACCGCCGCAAACAGCTCGCGCGCCGTCGCCGCCGCATCCATCCCCGGGTCGGCACCGCCAAAATCAGACCCGGCGATGATGTGGCCTTGCGCCGTCTGGCGCATGTGCAGCCGCTCGGCCAGCACCAGACCGTTGAGCAATTTTCTGTAAGGTCGCGAATGGACGATCAGGCCGGGCGGCATTTCGATCGGTAGCCTTATGCCGGCCGTCGCGGCAATCTCCGGCGAGCCGACGCCGGCCGCGATCACCACCTCGTCGGCTGCAAACAGCCCATGCGACGTGTCCACGCCCGTCGTCCTGCCGCCGGTTTGGACCAACGCCGTAACCGTGCTGGAGACGAAGCGCGCACCGCGCCGTTCGGCGTCGGCCAGCAGCGCGTTCGTCGCTGCGACCGGCTCGGCGACACCCTCCTCGGCGACATGTAAGGCAAAGTCGGGAAGCCCGGCGAGATTGGGCTCGATGCCGACCGCGCCGGCGCGGTCGACCCGCCTGATGCCATAACCCCAGGACGAATGCTCCGCCGTATAGGCCTCCAATTTGTCCGCCGGCAAGTCCCAGCACAGCCCGCCGCACCAGGCGAGCGGAAGGCCGGGCAGGTCCTGCGCCAGCCGCGACCATTCCGCCATGGAGCGGATGCGCAGCCGGAAATACGGTTCCGGATTGCCCCAGCTGGCATTTATCCAGGCAAACGAGTTCGGCGTCGCCACGCCGCCGGCAGCGCTGTCGGCAATTACCGTCACCTGCGCGCCCGCCTTGGCCAGGTGCCAGGCGATCGAGGCGCCGATGATGCCGGCGCCGATGACGATCACTTTCTTGCTCATGCAGGATCTCCATCGAACAGGTCTTCTGATGCCATCGCGTCTTCCCTATCTCAAGAGCCGGCGGACCGATCCGGGCAAATCTGTTCGACAGGCCGGGAAAGCGCTGCTAGAAGCCCGCGCCACAGACAGGATTTCATAATTGGCTGAAGACATCGAACAGGCGGTATCGCGCCGCCGTACTTTCGCGATCATCGCCCACCCGGACGCCGGCAAGACGACGCTCACCGAAAAGCTGCTGCTGTTCGGTGGCGCCATCCAGCTTGCCGGTGAGGTCAAGGCCAAGAAGGACCGCATCCAGACCCGGTCGGACTGGATGAAGATCGAGCGCGAACGCGGCATTTCGGTCGTCACCTCGGTGATGACGTTCGAGTATGAGGACAACGTCTTCAATCTGCTCGACACGCCCGGCCACGAGGATTTCGCCGACGACACCTACCGCACGCTGTCGGCGGTCGACTCGGCGGTCATGGTCATCGACGCCGCCAAGGGCATCGAGCCGCGCACGCTGAAGCTGTTCGAGGTCTGTCGGCTGCGCGACATCCCGATCATCACCTTCGTCAACAAGATGGACCGCGAGAGCCGCGATCCCTTCGAGATACTGGACGAAATCGAGCAGAAGCTGGCGCTCGATACCGCGCCCATCACCTGGCCGATCGGCCGCGGCAGGACGTTTTCGGGCACTTACCACCTGGCGCTGAACGCCGTGCGCAAGGGCGATGACGAGAAGGAACGCACTCCGGTCAACGGTCCCGATTCCAACCGCGTCGCCGGCCTGTTGCCGGAAAACGAGCGCGAGGCCTTCATCGAGGAGCTGGAACTCGCGCGCGAAGCCTGCCGTCCGCTCGACATCGACGCCTTTCGCGAGGGCCATCTGACGCCGGTCTATTTCGGCTCGGCGCTGCGCAATTACGGCGTGCGCGACCTGATCGAGGCGCTCGGCGCTTTCGGGCCGCCGCCGCGCGCGCAGGATGCCGACACCCGGATGGTGGAGGCGACCGAGGACAAGATGACCTCCTTCGTTTTCAAGATCCAGGCCAATATGGATCCCAACCACCGCGACCGCATCGCCTTCGTGCGCGTCTGCTCGGGCAAGCTCGAGCGCGGCATGAAGGCCAAGCTGGTGCGCACCGGCAAGCCGATGAGCCTGTCTGCGCCGCAATTCTTCTTCGCCCGCACCCGCGTCACCGCCGACGAGGCCTTTGCCGGCGACGTCGTCGGCATCCCCAACCACGGCACGCTGCGCATCGGCGACACGCTGACCGAGGGTGAGGAAATCCTGTTCCGCGGCGTGCCGAACTTCGCCCCGGAAATCCTGCGTCGTGTGCGCCTCGGTGATGCGATGAAGGCCAAGAAGCTGAAGGAGGCGCTGCACCAGATGGCGGAGGAGGGCGTCGTGCAGCTGTTTTCGCCCGAGGACGGCTCGCCGGCCATCGTCGGCGTCGTCGGTGCGCTGCAGCTCGACGTGCTGAAGGAGCGGCTGAACTTCGAATACACGCTGCCGGTCGAATTCGAGATGTCGCGTTTTTCGGTCTGCCGCTGGATATCGGCTGACGACAAGACGGAAGTGCAGCGCTTCATCGAAGCCCATCGCGGCGACATTGCCCGCGATCTCGACAACGACCCGGTGTTCCTCGCCCAGCACGCCTTCTCGCTGAATTACGAGGCCGAGCGCTGGAAGGCGATCCGCTTCGCCACGATCAAGGACTACCAGGTCCGCGACAAGGCGGCTTGAGGGGCGGTCTTCCCTTCTCCCCGTTCACGGGAGAAGGTGCCCGAAGGGCGGATGAGGGGCAGCGCCGGCCTCAAAAATCAATGGACAGCCCTGCCCTTCGCAGGCTCAGGGCGTTCGAAGCTCGGAAAAGCCAATCAATTGGCTTTCCGTCCGCTTACGCGGACCACTTCTCACCCCTTCGCCGCCTCTTCGATCTTGGCGATGTCGATCTTGCCCATCTTCATCATCGCACTCATCACCCGGCCGGCCTTTTCCCGGTCCGGATCCTGGAGCAGGCGCGGCAGCTGTTCCGGCACCACCTGCCAGGAGACGCCGAACTTGTCCTTCAGCCAGCTGCAGGGGCCGGGCTCGCCGCCCTCGGTGAGCCTCTCCCAGAAATAGTCGACCTCTTCCTGCGTCTTGCAGTCGATCGACTGTGACATCGCCTCATTGAATTTGAATTGCGGTCCGCCGTTGAGTGCCTGGAACGGCACGCCGTCGAGCTCGAACGTGGTCAGCAGCACTTTGCCTTCATCGGCGTGGCCCTTGGGCCAACGCATGACGCTCAGCACCTTCGAATTCTTGAAGATGGAGACATAGTGGTTCATCGCCTCTTCGGCCTGTCCATCGAACCACAGGCAGGTGGTGATCTTTTGCATGTCGTGCTCCTCGGTTGCTTCTTGCTGCTACAATGGAACGGCTGTCTGAGAAAATGGTCCCACTCCCTTGCCGTTGATCCAAGGACGGGCGCCCGGTAGGCGATCCGACACGGGAGGCCATCTTTTTTCGCAAACTCTGAATTTTTCTGGAGAATCTGGCGCATTGCAAAAATGTGGCCAGACAATAATTGCCGGTCTATAACGCCTGCGATCCATATTCAGGGCCGCGACGCTCCGCATCGGGCGCAGCCAGCCAGCTAAGGAAAGTTCATGCCTGCCTATCGCTCCCGCACCACCACCCATGGCCGCAACATGGCCGGCGCCCGCGGCCTCTGGCGCGCCACCGGCATGAAGGACAGCGATTTCGGCAAGCCGATCATCGCCGTGGTCAACTCCTTTACCCAGTTCGTGCCGGGCCACGTCCACCTGAAGGATCTCGGCCAGCTGGTCGCGCGCGAGATCGAGAAGGCCGGCGGCGTCGCCAAGGAATTCAACACCATCGCCGTCGATGACGGCATCGCGATGGGCCATGACGGCATGCTCTATTCGCTGCCGTCGCGCGAGCTCATCGCCGATTCCGTCGAGTACATGGTCAACGCCCACTGCGCCGACGCCATGGTCTGTATCTCCAATTGCGACAAGATCACGCCCGGCATGCTGATGGCCTCGCTGCGGCTCAACATCCCGACCGTCTTCGTCTCCGGCGGGCCGATGGAAGCGGGCAAGGTGGTGCTCGCCGGAAAGGCGCAGGCGCTCGACCTGGTCGACGCCATGGTCGCCGCCGCCGACGACAAGATCTCCGACGAGGACGTCAAGGTCATCGAGCGCTCCGCCTGCCCGACCTGCGGTTCCTGCTCGGGCATGTTCACCGCCAATTCGATGAACTGCCTGACGGAAGCGCTCGGCCTGTCGCTGCCGGGCAACGGTTCGACACTGGCGACGCACGCCGACCGCAAGCGGCTGTTCGTCGAGGCCGGACACTTGATCGTCGATCTCGCCCAACGCTATTACGAGCAGGACGACGAGACGGCGCTGCCGCGCAGCATCGCTTCAAAGGGCGCGTTCGAGAACGCCATGACGCTGGACATCGCGATGGGTGGCTCGACCAACACCGTGCTGCACATCCTGGCCGCGGCGCATGAGGGTGAGGTCGACTTCACCATGGAGGATATCGACCGGCTGTCGCGGCGGGTGCCCGTGCTGTGCAAGGTGGCGCCGGCCAAGTCCGACGTGCACATGGAGGACGTCCACCGCGCCGGCGGCATCATGGCGATCCTCGGCCAGCTCGACCAAGCCGGACTGATCAACCGCGACCTGCCGACCGTGCACACATCAAGCCTCGGCGAGGCGCTCGATCATTGGGATATTTCGCGCACCTCAAGCCAGAACGTGCGAGATTTCTTCCTCGCCGCGCCCGGCGGCGTGCCGACGCAGGTCGCCTTCAGCCAGGATCGTCGCTGGGACGAGCTCGATCTGGACCGCGAGACGGGCGTTATCCGCTCGGCGAAGACGCCTTTTTCCAAAGACGGCGGCCTTGCCGTGCTCAAGGGCAACCTGGCGCTCGACGGCTGCATCGTGAAGACGGCCGGCGTCGACGAGTCGATCCTGAAATTCACCGGCCCGGCGCGGGTGTTCGAAAGCCAGGATGCCTCGGTCAAGGCGATCCTGTCGAATGAGATCAAGGCCGGCGACGTCGTCGTCATCCGCTATGAAGGACCGCGCGGCGGCCCCGGCATGCAGGAAATGCTCTATCCGACCAGCTATTTGAAATCGAAGGGCTTGGGCAAGGCTTGCGCGCTGATCACCGACGGGCGCTTCTCCGGCGGCACGTCGGGGCTCTCGATCGGCCATGTCTCGCCCGAAGCCGCCGAAGGCGGCACGATCGGGCTGGTGCGGGAAGGCGACACGATCGAGATCGACATCCCCAACCGCTCGATCCGCCTCGCCGTGAGCGATGAGGAGCTCGCCAGCCGCCGGGCGGCGATGGCGGCCAAGGGTGCCCTGGCCTGGAAGCCCGAAGAAAAACGCAAGCGCAAGGTGACGACCGCATTGCGCGCCTACGCCGCCTTCGCCACCAGCGCCGACAAGGGTGCGGTGAGGCACGTTCCGGAATAGCGCTCGAATCGGCCAGGTTCGTGCTGCCCCTCATTGTCCTGCCGGACATTTCTCCCCGTAAGTGACGGGGAGAAAGGGCTATAACCAAAGATTTCGCCAATTGTAGACGTTGCAAAAATGGCGGCGAGGTCGCAGCATCTCCCTTCTCCCCGTCTCTATACGGGGAGAAGGTGCCGGCAGGCGGATGAGGGGCGGCGCCACGTGGCAAGATTTTTCGCCCGCCGCGATCACGGCGGCAGCCGACAGGTGCTGATTCTTCGGGGACGACACAGATGGATTTCGACCTTATCGTTCGCGGCGGCACATTGCCTGACGGCAGGGTTGCCGACATCGGCATCGTCGGCGAGACGATCGCGACGATCGAGCCGAAGCTCGATGGCAACGCCGGCACGACGATTGACGCGCGGGGCAATCTGGTCTCTGCGCCGTTCGTCGACCCGCACTTCCATATGGATGCGACGCTTTCCTACGGCATTCCGCGGATAAACGCCTCGGGCACGCTGCTTGAAGGCATTGCTCTGTGGAGCGAACTGAAGCCGCTTCTGACGCATGAAGCGGTGCGCCATCGCGCGCTCGCCTATTGCGACTGGGCGGTGTCGATGGGATTGCTCGCCATCCGCACCCATGTCGACGTTTGCGACGACAGGCTGCTGGCGGTCGAGGCGCTGCTCGATGTCAAGAAGACGGTGGCGCCCTATATCGACCTGCAATTGGTCGCCTTTCCGCAGGATGGGCTCTACCGCTCGCCCGGTGCACGGGAAAACACCATCCGCGCGCTGGATCTGGGTGTCGATATCGTCGGCGGCATTCCGCATTTCGAGCGCACCATGGCCGACGGCACCCGCTCGGTGACCGAGCTTTGCGAGATCGCGGCAAAACGCGGCCTGATGGTCGACCTGCATTGCGACGAGACCGACGACCCGCTGTCGCGTCACATCGAGCAACTGGCCTATGAGACGCAGCGTCTCGGCCTTCAGGGCAAGGTGGCCGGCTCGCATCTTACCTCGATGCATTCCATGGACAATTACTACGTCTCGAAACTCCTGCCGCTGATCGCCGAGGCGGGCGTCTCCGTCATCCCCAATCCTTTGATCAACATCATGCTGCAGGGGCGCCACGACACGTTTCCCAAGCGCCGCGGCATGACGCGGGTCAAGGAGATGCTGGCGCTGGGCATCCGCGTCGGCTGGGGCCAGGATTGCGTGCTCGATCCCTGGTATTCGCTGGGCACCGCCGACATGCTCGACGTCGCCTTCATGGGGCTTCACGTCGCCCAGATGTCGAGCCCGGCCGACATGGCGCGCTGTTTCGACATGGTCACCAACGTCAATGCCGCCATCATGGGGCTCGATCATCTAGGCCTCGCCGTCGGCAAGCGCGCCAGCCTGGTCGTCCTCGACGCCGGCAATCCGGTCGAGGCCATTCGCCTGCGCCCTGAACGCATTTGCGTCATCGCCAGGGGCAAAGTGGTGGCGGAACGAACCAGGCAGGACACCCGGCTTGCCATCCCCGGCAGGCCGGCACTGGTGAACCGGCGGCACACATCGTCCTAGACCCAGCCGATTCCCGGCGCTGGCCTTGCCGATTCCCGGATTTCTCCTCGTCAAAGCGGCCGCTTCCGTCTACGACGCGGCTTGGACAGGCAAGGGATCGGCATGACGCAACCCGTGGCGCAGAATACCACAATCAGGAACGTGCTTCTGGCCGGCATTCTGCTGATGCTGGCCGGCGACTTCCTGTTTGCGCTCAACGACGCCATGGGCAAATGGCTGGTCGCCAGCTTTTCCGTCGGCCAGGTGGTTCTGATCAGGTCGATCGGCGCGTTTTTCGTGCTCGGTCCGATGATCGCCCACCAGGGCGCCGCCAAGCTGTTCCGCATGGAAAGGCCCGAATTGCAGGTCCTGCGCGTCATCATGACCACGCTCGATACCGGGCTCTTCTATGCCGCCGTCGTCTATCTGCCGCTTGCGGATGTGATGAGCTTCTATATGGCCGGGCCGATCTATGTGGCGGCACTCTCGCATCTCCTGCTTGGCGAGAAGGTCGGCTGGCGCCGCTGGATGGCGATCCTGCTCGGCTTCTGCGGCGTGCTGATCATGCTCAAGCCCTCCTCGGCGGCTTTCTCGCTGTCGTCGGGCTTCGCGCTGGCGGGCAGCATTGCCTTCGCTTTCGCCATCATCCTCAACCGGCGTTTGCGCGGCACCAGCGACACCAATCTGGTGACATGGCAGACCATCGGCACGCTGCTGGTCGGCGGCGCCCTGACCATCGGCGCCTGGCACACGCCGTCGGCGCTCGATTTCGGCGCCATGCTGCTGCTCGGCATCGTCTCCTGCGGTGCCCATCTGATGATCACGCGGGCGCTCAAGCTGGCCCCGGCCTCGACGCTGGCGCCGCTGCACTACACGCTGCTTCTATGGGCGGTGGTCTTCGGGCTGGCGTTCTTCGGCGACGTTCCCGGCCCGCGCATCCTCATCGGCTCGGTCATCGTCGTGCTGGCCGGCTTGTTCATCTTCCATCGCCAGAAGGTGGTCGACACGACGGTGCCGCCTGAAAACGTGCCGAAGGGTGTGAATTAGCCCTCGCGGATCGCCGCCAGGTGCCGTGAAAATTCCGCCGTCTCCATCAGCGCCTTGCAGCGCGCGAAGCGGCCGTCGGCATAGGCCCGAAAATCGTCGACGGGATTGTCGTTGGCGAGCTGGATCAGTCCCCACAGCGTCCACAACAGGTCGCACATCGCCTTGTAGATGACGATGCGGCCGCGCTCCGCCGGTTTCGCCTCGCCGCCGAAATAGGCGCGCATCATCCCCTCGTCCTGCGCGGCATCGAACTTGCCTTCGACGGAAAGGTCGCCAAGATCCCAGAGCGGATCGTTCATTCCTGAATATTCCCAGTCGACGATCCACATCCTGTCACCCGCATCGAGAAAATTCTCGCACAGTGGGTCGCAATGACAGGCGACGACGGGCAGCGGGTGGGCCGACAGCGCCGCGCGCACGCCACCGGCCTCGCGCACCACGTCGTGATAGCCGGCGGGCAGGGCGACCTCCTTGGTCGACAGCACCTTCAGATAGTCATCGATCATCGCGAACAGTTCGAAACGGAACGGAAACACGGCACCGGACGAATGCAGCTTGCGGAAGGCCTCTCCCGCACGCGCCGGGCTGCCCGGCCGAACCCTGAATTTTTCCGGCGACATGGTTACGGCGCCGGCGATGAAGCGCGTCACCATCACGCCGGTGCCCGGATCGACATGCAGCACCTCGGGGCTGACGCCTGCCTTAGCCGCCTCGCGCGCCGCCACCGCCTCATTGGCGCGGTTGATATATTCCTCGGTGCCTTTGCCTGGAATGCGCAGGCAGAAGTCCCCGGCCCTGAAAACCAGGTTGGTGAGGCCGCCAAGCCGCTCCAGCGTCCCGTTATAGCCGGCCAGCATGGGAATGGCGGCAAGTTTTGTCCGTGCCTCGTCCATTGTCATGCCCGCTCCCCCGCTGTTATTTGTCGCAGAGACGGTTCCACAAAATTCGTGCTTTGGCTATCATCCGTGCGAGACCAATTTAGGCATGGCGGACAGGACGAAAGTGACCGACAGCAAGCATAAGGGCGCGCTTGGCGCTGCCTACGCGGCCAAGCGCCCGGAAGAAGTGGCGGCGCTCTATGACCGTTGGTCGCAGACCTACGACAGCGACATGTCGGCCGCCGGCTATCGCCATCCCACCATCTGCCTGGCCTTGCTGGCAAGGCATCTGCCGCGTGGCTCGGCCCCGCTGCTCGATGCCGGGGCCGGCACCGGGCTCATCGGCGAATGGCTGGACATTGCCGGCTATCCGGAGGTCGAGGCGCTCGACATCTCGCAAGGCATGCTGGATCAGGCCGCGCGCAAGGGCGTCTATTCGGCCCTGCATTGCCTGGCGCTTGGCGGGCCGCTGCCCTTTGCCGACAATGCCTATGCCGGGGTGATCTCGGCCGGCGTCTTTACCTCGGGCCATGTCGGTGCCGAAGGGCTGGACGAACTGATCCGCATCTGCCGGCCGGGCGGCGTGATCGTGCTGACGGTCAAGAACACGATCTGGGATCTGGGCTTTAACGCGCGGGTCGCGGAGCTGGAGGCGCAGGGGCTGGTCACCCGCATCGAGGAAACGCGCCCGTACGTCTCGATGCCGGGCGAGGCCGACACGGTGCCCAGCCGCTGCCTCGCCTTGCGTGTGAACTGATCAGGCTTTGATCCTGGTGCCCGCCGGATCATACATCGGCTCGAGATGGATCTTTGCCGGCGTGCGCTGCATAGCCACGACCAGCTCATAGTAGCCCGAGGCGAGAAAATCGTCGCTCACCCCGCCGGCATTGCGCACATAGCCGTAGCCGATGTTCTTCTCCACGGTGTAGCCATAGCCGCCGCTGCTGAGATAGCCGACCGGCTCGCCATTGCGCAGGATCGTCTCGCGCCCGACGAGCACGATTTCAGGATCGTCGACCGTGAAGCCGGCGAAACGCTTCTTCAATGGCCCGCCAGTGATTTTCTCCAAGGCGCGCCGCCCTACGAAATCCGTGTTCTTGCGAAGCTTCACCGCCCAGCCGAGGCCGGCTTCCAGCGGCGTGTCGTTGGGGGTGATATCGGAGCCCCAGGCGCGATAGCCCTTTTCCAGTCGCAGGGATTCCAGGGCCCGGTAGCCGACCGGGCGGATATCATGTTGTTTGCCTGTCGCCATCAACGCGTCGAAGATCTCGCCGGTTGCGGAGATCGGCACGTGCAGCTCCCAGCCGAGTTCCCCGACATAGGTGACGCGCAACGCCCGCACGGTGTGGCCGGCAACGACAATCTCGCGGGCATGGCCGAATGGGAAACCGCTGTTGGAAACGTCGGCATCGGTCACGCCGGCCAGCACTTCGCGGGCGCGCGGTCCCATCAGCGACAGCGTGCCGAAATCCTCGGTGACGTCGGTGAGCGTGATATCGAGCTCCTTTTCGACATGGTCGCTGATCCAGGACAGGTCATGGGTGCGGAAGCCCGTGCCGGTGACGATGTAGTACCTGTCCTCGCCGAACCGCGACACGGTGAGGTCGGCCTCTATGCCGCCGCGCGTGTTGAGAAGCTGCGTATAGGTCAGCCGGCCGGCCGGCTTGTTGACGTCGTTGGCGCAGATCCAGTCCAGCGCCTTCGGCGCGTCGGGCCCGGTCAGCTCGTATTTGGCGAAGGACGACTGGTCGAAGATGCCGACCTTCTCGCGCACATGGCGATGTTCGTCGCCGACGGCTGAAAACCAATTCTGCCGGCCCATGGAATAGACGTCACGCGGCTCGACGCCTTCGGGGGCGAACCAGTTCGGCCGCTCCCAGCCGAGCTTCGAACCGAACACGGCGCGATGCTGTTTCAGCCTGTTGTACAGCGGCGAAACGATGCGCGGCCTGCCGGAAAGATACTCCTCATGCGGAAAGCCGATCGTGTAGTGCTTGCCATAGGCTTCCAGCGTGCGCTCGCGGACCCAGTGCCGGTCGCGGTGCAGGCTGGAAAAGCGCCTGATGTCGACGACCCACAGATCGAACGGCGCCTCGCCATCGACCACCCATTGCGCCAGCACCCAGCCGGCGCCGCCGCCCGAAGCGATGCCGAAGGCGTTGAAGCCGGCGCCGACGAACATGTTGGCGCATTCGGGCGCCACGCCGAGGATAAAATTGCCGTCCGGCGTGAAACTCTCGGCCCCGTTGATCATCTGCTTGACACCGACGGTTTCCAGCGCCGGCACGCGCGCGATCGCCTGGCTCATATGCTGTTCGAAATGATCATAGTCGTCGTCGAACAGCCGGAACTCCCAGTCATTGGGCACGTCGCCTCCGGGGAGATCAGTCGTCCAGGCCTGCGGGTTTGGCTCATAGCCGCCCATCACCAGCCCGCCGACCTCTTCCTTGAAATAGGTGCGCCGGTCTGGGTCGCGGATGGTCGGGACATCGGTCGCCAGCCCGTCGATCTTCTCGGTGACGATAAACTGGTGCTTCACCGGCTGCAGCGGCACGTTGATGCGGGCCATGGCGCCAACCTGCCGTGCCCATTGTCCTGCGCAGTTCACCACCTTGTCGCAGGCGATGTCGCCCATGTTGGTCTTCACCGCAATGATGCGGCCGCCTTTGATCTCGAAGCCGGTGACGCGCACTTCCTCGTAAAGCCTTGCGCCATGCATGCGCGCGCCCTTGGCCAGCGACTGGGTGACGTCGGATGGGCTCGCCTGACCGTCGCTCGGCAGCCAGGAAGCGCCGACGAGATCGCCGGTTTCCATCAGCGGCCACATGTTCTTGACCTCCGCCGGCGACAGCAACTGCATGTCCATGCCAAAGCTCTTCGCTGTCGTCGCCAGCCTCTCGTACTCGGTCCAGCGGTCGGCATTGGTGGCAAGGCGCAGGCACCCGCTCATCTTCCAGCCGGTGGCGAGGCCGGTCTCGGCCTCCAGCCCCTTGTAGAGGTTGACCGAATATTTGAGCACGCGGGTGATCGAGGCCGACGAGCGCAGCTGCCCGACCAGGCCGGCGGCGTGCCAGGTCGAGCCCGAAGTCAGCTTGCCCTGTTCGAGCAGCACCACATCTGCCTTGTGGTCGCGGGCCAGATGGTAGGCCGTCGAGCAGCCGATAATGCCGCCGCCGATGACGACGATCGCTGCCTGGGTTGGCAAGGTCATGAATTCAGGTCCCGTATTTTGTCCGGTAGTTTTCCAGCGCGGCATCGAGCCGCGTCAGGTTCTCTTCCGTGTAGGCGACGTAGTCGATGCCGGGCACGTCGAGGTAGAGTTCCGAAACCATGCTCCACATCGCCTCGCGCAGCAGCGAGGCGCATTGCATGGCTGCATGCGAGCGGCGGATCGCCTCGTCCGGCTCCTTCATGAAATAAGCGGTCAGGAAGGCGAAGGATTCCTCGTCGCTCATGCCCGCGTTCGAGGCGACGCCGGCAAGGTCGAACATCGCGGTATTGAAGCCGGCATATTCGAAGTCGATCAGCCATAGCCTGCTGCCGTCGTCGAGAATATTCGCCGGCAAAAGATCATTGTGGCCGAACACGATCGGCAGCAGTTTCTGGGCGCGTTCGAGCTCGTCGGCCAGCATCAGCAGACGCGGCAGGTCGCTCGCCTTGCGGCTGCCGGCGTCCTCCAGCGTGCGCGCATAGTCGCGGATGACGTGGAACACCCAGAACATGAAGCCGGCACCGGAGACGTGGTTGGGCATCTCGCGGTGGAAGCCGCGCATCAGGGCGGCGACACGGCCGAGATTGGCGCGCACGTCCTCAGCCAGACAGGTCTTGGCGCCGAGATACTCCGTCACGAGAATGCCGGGTTCGGCATGGCGGACCGCCGGCGCGAAACCGGCGGCATGCGCGGCGCGTGCGGTCATCACCTCACGCTCGCGAAAGACGTGGTGGAAGGGATAGTCCCTGCCGAAACGCACGACATGCCTCCCGGCGGCGTCCTTAACCCGATAATTGGCATTGCTCAGCCCGCCGGGCAGCGGCTCGATCTCGACGCTGCCTGTCCAGCAAGGCAGGGCGCGGATGCGGTCCTCGGCCGTCATGAATTCGCCCTTCGTACGGCAAGGCGCCGACGGGGCGGCGCCGCCGTGGGGACCCGCCGTTTGTCCGGACGCTCGTTCTGGCAAAGACCTCGCCGGCGCGGCATTCGGGATCGGTATCCCGCGCCGCACCGACGAGCCCCACGTGCCGGGCTCTTCGAGGCCGGCATCCGCCCCCGCGGATGAGAAAATTCTTCCAGTCGCCCTCGCGTCAGGCAGTTTCCAGACCTTGGGGCACACAAATTCGGATCAGGCTCCGCTATCGCTTTTCCGTGGCAGTGCGAGCCTGACACGGCATCAGTGTCACGCCGGGTAAGCCACGTTGTCAACGAGATTCTGTGGCTTTTTCTGCTTTCCTGCCCGTATTCTTTCGAGATTCCTTGTAATATGCGGCAGATTTGCCATAGAAGCGGTCACTGCATCATGGCGCGACTGGAAATGACCCGATGAGCCATTCCAAGCGGCACGGCGAAATCCTGCGGTTTCTGCAGGAGGAAGGCACCGTCACCATCGCCAGCCTGGCCGACCGGCTGGGCGTTTCGCTGGAGACCGTGCGCCGCGACGTCAAGCCCCTCACCAGCGACGGCTCGCTCCTGAAGATGCATGGCGCCGTCGGCCTGCCGTCGACGATCGGCGAAGCGCCGTTCGAACGGCGCATGCGAGAGAACGCCGAGGCCAAGCGCCTCATCGCCCGCATGGTCGCCGCCACCATCCGCGACGGCGAATCGATCATGCTCGACACGGGAACGACCACCTCGTTCCTGGCGCGTGAACTGCTCGGCCATCGGCGGCTGACGGTCGTCACCAACTCATCCGACATCGCCCGCACGCTGGCCACCGTCAACGGCAACAAGGTCTACATGGCCGGCGGTGAGCTGCGCAGCGATTCCGGCGCCGCCTTCGGCGCCTCGGCCATCGACTTCGTCAGCCGCTTCTCGGTCAGCCATGCGGTGATCTCGACGGGTGCCGTCGATGCGATGACGGGTGTCATGGATTACGATCTCGACGAGGCCGAGTTCGCCCGCATGGTGCTGTCGCGCGGCCAGCGTTCGCTCGTCGTCACCGATCATTCCAAGTTCGGGCGCCAGGGCCTGGTCCAGGTCTGCGGCTTCGATGGCTTTTCCGAGCTCGCCACCGACCGGCCGCCGCCGCGCGACATCGCTGCCGGCCTGGCGCAGGCCGGTGCGCGGCTCAGCGTCGCGGGCAACGCAGCCTGACCTAACCGAATACCAGTGACTGGTGGGCGCATATGCCGGCGAAGGCACCGCCCGATACGGCGAAGGCGATGTTGTGCATCGCGCGTGATGCGTCCCCGGCGGCGAAGACGCCGGGGACCGTCGTCTGCTGCCTGTCATCGATTGATATCACCGGGCCGAGGGGACCGTCCGTGAAGCCGCAACCGAGCTGTTCGGCCATCGGGCTCGCCATGCTATTGCGCGGCGCGGTGAATATCGCGCGAACCCCGGCCTTTCGGCCGTCGTCGAGGATCACCGTCAAGCCGCCCGTGCCATCCTCCCGCAGTTCGGCGACCGCAGCGGGTTCGAACCTCACATTCTTGCCTTCCAAGGCAGACATCTGTTCGGCATCGGGCTCGATCAGGCGATTGCCGAACAGCGTGACGTCGCCCCAGTCGGCGATCAACTGCGCCTGATGCAGGGACATGGGCCCGGTCGCCAGCACGCCAAGCGGCCCGCCGGAAACCTCGTAGCCGTGGCAATAGGGGCAGTGCAGCACGGTCTTGCCCCACTGCTCGGCAAGCCCGGGAACTTCCGGCAGGATGTCGCGCACGCCGGTGGCCAGAACCAGCCGCGCGGCGCCAAAGGTCTCGCCGCCCTCTGTGCTGATTTCGAAGTCGCTGCTGCTATTGGCGACCGCCTTGTCCGCACGTCCGTTGACAAGGCGAGCCGTCGGATAGGCTAGCAACTGCCGTCTTGCCTCCTCCAGGATGGCGCCTGGCGTGCGCCCGTCCTGGCCGAGGAAGCCGTGCGAATGCGCGGCGAACCGATTTCGGGGCTGGCCGGCGTCGATCACCAGGACGTTGCGCCGGGCCCGGGCCGCCTGGATGGCGGCGGACAAGCCGGCAAAGCTGCCGCCGACGACGGCAAGATCATACTGCATGGCTGGAGACTCCGATGAGGTCGTAACGGCGGCGGAAGTCGGCGGTCAGGTCGGCCAGCGTGATACGGCTGAGCTTCTCCGCCAGCAGCTTCTCCGCCGCGATGCGAAAATCGTCGAGGACGGCGATCACGGCCTGCTCGACAAGGCAGCCGGGGCTCTCCGGCTCGGTGCCGAACGGCAGCAGCGTCTCGCCAAGCGCGGCGCTGATTTCGGCCAGCGAGATCTCGTCGGGCGGGCGCCCGAGCAGCCAGCCGCCGCCATGTCCGCGTGAAGAGGTGACGATGCCGGCATCCCGCAACCCGGCGATGTTGCGGCGCACCACGACCGGATTGGTATGGATGAAGGTGGCAAGCTGCTCCGAGGTCAGCGCCCGCTCGGGCTTCTCGGCCATGTGGACCAGAATGTGCAAGGTGGAAGACAGCCGGCTGTTGCGTTTCATGTAACTTATTTGGTTACAATTCTGGGGGCCGTCAAGTTGCCGATCCGTTTCCACTTCCCAGTGTCGTCCCCGCCGTGTTTAGTCCGGCCATGGCTTTCACCATCCGCCAGTTGCAGTTCTTCATCGCCGTCGCCGAGCAGGGCACGGTGTCGGGTGCCGCGCAGAACCTCTCCATTTCGCAATCCTCGGTCACCGAAGCGATCAAGGAGCTCGAAGGCGATCTCGGCGTCGAATTGTTCGACCGCCATCCGCGCGGCCTCAACATCACCCACAAGGGCCACCAGTTCCTGCGTCATGCCACCAAGATCCTGGCCGATGTGTCCGATGCGCGCCGCGCCTTCCTCGGCGAGCAGGCGACAGCGGGCGGCCGGCTGCAGCTCGGCGTCACCTCGCTGGTCGCCGGCTATGTGCTGTCGGACCTGCTTTCCCGCTACCGTCGTGCCTATCCCGGCGTCGAGGTCTCGGCAATCGAGGACAATGGCGACTATCTCGAGCATCTGCTGATCGGCGGCAAGCTGGACATCGCCGTGATGGTCACGTCCAATCTGCGCGACCGAACCGCGCTGCAATCGGAAATCCTTGAAGTCTCGGCTTACCGCCTGTGGCTGCCGCTCGGGCATCCGCTCGCCGGCGCCGACATCATCGGCATCGGCGACATCGCTTCGGAGCCGCTGATCATGCTGACCGTCGACGAGATCGAGGAGAACACCGGCAAGTTGCTGACGGCAATCGGCGCCAAGCCGCATGTCGCCTTCCGCACCCGTTCGGTCGAAGCGGTGCGCAGCCTCGTCGCCACCGGCGCGGGCGTGGCGCTGCTGCCCGACCTCGTCTACCGGCCGTGGTCGCTGGAAGGCGACCGCATCGAGTCGCGCGACGTCTCCGGTGCCCTACCCGTCGTCCAGGTCGGGATGGTCTGGCGCCGCGGCTCCGGCCTGCCGCAGGCTGCGCGCGATTTCATCGGTCTGGCGCAGTCGCAGCGCATGGTTCGCCAGCGCCCCGACAAGAACGGCCGCTAATCTATCGGAAAAACCGATATCCCCCTTCTGATAAATGAATTTGCGAAACCGGGATTTTCACAGCAACTTCGCTTCAGGGAACAAAGCCGCCGCCGAAGCGCGGGCCTATCAATGGGAGATCGATGATGAATTCATTCCTGAAGTCATGCACTGCATTGACGGTCGCGCTGACCTTCTCCGGCCAGGCCATCGCTCAGGTCACGGAACTCGGCAAGGGTGAAGGCGAGGTCGATATCGTCGCCTGGCCGGGCTATATCGAGCGTGGCGAAACCGACAAGGGCTATGACTGGGTCACCGCCTTCGAGAAGGAAAGCGGCTGCAAGGTCAACGTCAAGACCGCCAACACGTCGGACGAGATGGTCTCGCTGATGAACGAGGGCGGCTTCGACCTCGTCACCGCTTCGGGCGATGCATCGCTGCGCCTCGTTGCCGGCAAGCGCGTGCAGCCGATCAATACCGATCTCATCCCGAGTTGGAAGACGGTCGACGACCGCATCAAGGACGCCCCCTGGTTCACCGTCGACAAGGTGCATTACGGCGTTCCCTACCAGTGGGGGCCGAACGTGCTGATGTACAATACCGATGTCTTCAAGGAAGCGCCCAAGAGCTGGAACATCGTCTTCGAGGAGATGAAGCTGCCGGACGGCAAGTCCAACAAGGGCCGCGTCCAGGCCTATGACGGCCCGATCCACATTGCCGATGCCGCCAACTACCTGATGTTCCACAAGCCGGAGCTCGGCATCAAGGACCCCTATGAGTTGAACGAGGACCAGTACAAGGCCGCGCTTGAGTTGCTGCGCGTCCAGCGCACGCTGGTCGGCCGCTACTGGCACGACGCCGCCATCCAGGTCGACGATTTCCAGAACGAAGGCGTGGTTGCCTCCGGCTCGTGGCCATACCAGGTCAACACGCTGATCGCGGCCAAGAAGCCCATCGCCTCGACCGTGCCGGAGGAAGGCGTCACCGGCTGGGCCGACACCACTATGATGGAGGCCGACGCGGCACATCCGAACTGCGCCTATATGTGGCTCGAACACTCGCTTTCGCCCAAGGTGCAGGGCGACGTCTCGGCCTGGTTCGGCTCGCTGCCGGTCGTCCCCGCCGCCTGCAAGGGCAACGAGCTCCTGACCGACGAAGGCTGCAAGACCAACGGCTACGAAAACTTCGACAAGATCAAGTTCTGGAAGACGCCAGTGACCAAATGCGCCACCCAGAACGACCAGTGCGTGCCCTATTACCGCTGGGTGTCGGACTATATCGGCGTCATCGGCGGGCGGTGACCTAGCCTTACTTTGCCGAAGCCGGCGCCGCCCCTCACCCTTACCCTCTCCCCGTGAAGAACGGGGAGAGGGTATCGCCAGCGTTGGCGCGCGTCCCTTCCCCTGTCCTTCACGGGGAGAAGGTGCCGGCAGGCGGATGAGGGGCGGCGCCGCCTGAGATCGATGAGCCCGGCAGATCAGGACACTCCATGACCTCAGCCGTTTCCTTTCAAAAAGTCTCGCGCCATTTCGGCAGCGTGCGCGCCGTCGACACGGTCGACCTCGAAATCGTGCCTGGCGAGTTCTTCGCCATGCTCGGGCCGTCCGGTTCCGGCAAGACGACCTGCCTGCGCCTCATTGCCGGTTTCGAGCAGCCGACGGCGGGTTCGATCTCGATCTTCGGCGAGCGCGCCGAGGGCGTTCCGCCTTATCGCCGCAACGTCAACACTGTCTTCCAGGACTATGCGCTGTTCCCGCATCTCAATGTGCTCGACAATGTCGCCTACGGATTGATGGTCAAGGGCGTCGGCAAGGCCGGGCGGCACAAGGCAGCGGAAGAGGCGCTGTCGCTGGTCAGGCTGCCCGGCTACGGCGCCCGCCGCCCCGGCCAGCTTTCCGGCGGCCAGCGCCAGCGCGTCGCGCTGGCCCGCGCACTGGTCAACCAGCCCAAGGTGCTGCTGCTCGACGAGCCGCTCGGCGCGCTCGACCTCAAACTGCGCGAGAACATGCAGGAAGAGCTGAAGTCGCTGCAAAAGGCGCTCGGCATAACCTTCGTCTTCGTCACTCACGATCAGGGCGAGGCGCTGTCGATGGCCGATCGCGTCGCCGTCTTCAACGACGGCAGGATCATGCAGATCGGCACGCCGGAAGATATCTACCAGCGGCCGAGCACCCGCTTCGTCGCCGATTTCGTCGGTTCCTCCAACGTGCTGCCGCCGGATTTCGTCCAGCGCTATTGCGGCCAGCGCCGCTGGGGCAGCCTGCGACCCGAATCGATCCGCGTCGGCCGCGCCGCGAAAGGCGACGGCGTGGCCGCGCGCCTGGTCGCGACCAACTATCTCGGCGCCACCACCAGGCTGGCGCTCGATGCCGACGGTCTGAAGCTGCACGCCATCGTGCCTGCCGGCACGGCCTTGCCTGGGGAAGGCGAGGCGGTGGTGCTCACCTTCAACCGCGAGAGCCTGCATTTGATGGACGAGCCGGTGTGATGAAGGCTTGCGCGAAGCACCCCCCTCTGTCCTGCCGGACATCTCCCCCTCAAGGGGGGAGATTGGCTGCCCTTTCGGGTTTCGCCAATTTCCAACGTCGCAGAATTGGCGAGGCCGAGAAATTGCCAATCTCCCCCCGTGAGGGGGAGATGTCCGGCAGGACAGAGGGGGGCGACGCAGAACGCGGCCTCTCATATAATTCTCTTCAGCACACGGCGGCCCCATGACCATTGCCGCGCTCAACCCCAGCCCAGCCCCTGCCATCCTGCCCGGCAGCGGCGGCATACGCGGCGCGCTCTCCGACCTCTTCTGGCGCAGGCCGCAACTGCTCCTTCTGCTTATGCTGCTGCCGCCGGTCCTGTGGCTCGGCATCGTCTATATCGGCTCGTTGTTCGCTCTTTTGGCGCAGAGCTTTTTCTCGATCGACGAGTTCTCCGGCCTCATCAATCGTGAGTTCACGTTGAAGACCTATGGCGACCTGTTGCAGGCCGCCAATCTCGACATCATCCTGCGCACGGTGACGATGGCGGCCCTGGTGACCCTGGCCTCGGCCGTCGTCGCTTTCCCCATCGCCTACTACGCGGCGCGCTATGCGCGCGGCCGCTGGAAGGCGCTGTTCTATCTCGGCGTCATGCTGCCGCTGTGGTCGAGCTACCTGGTCAAGATCTACGCCTGGAAACTGATCCTGGCCAAGGAAGGCATTCTCACCTGGCTGCTCGCCAAGCTGAACCTGTTGTGGCTGCTTGACGCCTGGCTGTCGCTGCCGGTCGTCGGCGGCAACTCGCTGTCGGTGTCGTTCACCGGCACCTTTATCGTTTTCGTCTATGTCTGGCTGCCCTTCATGATCCTGCCGGTGCAGGCAGCCCTCGAGCGCGTGCCCGGCAATCTGGTCGAAGCCTCTTCCGACCTTGGCGCGTCGCCCGGCCAGACTTTTCGCAATGTGCTGTTCCCGCTGGCGCTGCCCGGCATCGTCGCCGGCTCGATCTTCACCTTTTCGCTGACATTGGGCGACTACATCATCCCGCAGATCATCGGCACGTCGCGCCTGTTCATCGGCCAGGCCGTTTATTCGCAGCAAGGCACGGCCGGCAACATCCCGCTCGCCGCCGCCTTCACGGTCGTGCCCATCGTCATCATGGGCTTCTATCTCTGGGGCGCCAAGCGCATGGGGGCCTTCGATGCGCTCTGACCGTGCCCAATCGGCTCCGCTTGGCCTGAAGATCGCCGCCGCTTGCGGGTTGCTGTTCCTGCATCTGCCGATCCTGCTGATCTTCGTCTATGCCTTCACGACGGAGGAGAAGAGCTTCGTCTGGCCGCCGCCGGGGCTCACCACGCAGTGGTTCGCCGTCACCTGGAACCGGCCGGACGTGTGGCAAGCGCTGTCGCTCTCGGTGCGCGTCGCCGCCATCTCGACGGCCATCGCGCTGGTTCTCGGCACGCTGTGCGCCGCCGCGGTGTCACGGACGAAATTCTTCGGCCGTGAAACCATTTCGCTGCTGGTCATCCTGCCGATCGCGCTGCCCGGCATCATCACCGGCATTGCGCTGCGTTCGGCTTTCGCGCTGGCCGACATTCCGTTCTCGTTCTGGACAATCGTGCTCGGCCACGCCACCTTCTGCGTGGTTGTCGTCTACAACAATGCCGTTGCCCGCTTCCGCCGCACCTCGGGCTCGATGATCGAGGCCTCGATGGATCTCGGCGCGGATGGTTTCCAGACCTTCCGGCATATCGTGTTGCCCAACATCGCCACGGCGCTGCTTGCCGGCGGCATGCTGGCCTTCGCGCTGTCGTTCGACGAGGTCATCGTCACCACCTTCACCGCCGGCCAGCAGCAGACGATGCCGATCTGGATGCTTGAAGAACTGATCCGCCCGCGCCAGCGCCCGGTCACCAATGTCGTGGCGATGGTGGTGGTGCTGGTGACGCTGCTGCCGATCCTCGCCGCCTACTACCTGACCCGCGACGGCGACCAGATCGCCGGCAGCGGGAAATGAAAACAGCGAATAGGGAATAGCGGGTAGCACTATTCGCATTCGCTCCTCTTCAAGGAGAAACCAATGGACACCCAGATGCTGATCGGCTCGAAGTTCGAGAAAGGCACCGAGACCGAGGAGTCGGTCCTCAATCCGAAGACCGGGGCGACCATTCTCAATCTCCCCGAGGCGAGCCCGGCGCAGATCGAGGCGGCGGTGGCGGCTGCCGGGAAGGCGTTCACGGCTTGGTCGCGTACCACGCCCGCGCAGCGCTCGGGCTATCTCCTTAAGATCGCCGACCGCATAGAGGCCGAAGCCAGGGAATTCGCGGCGCTCGAGGCGCTGAACTGCGGCAAGCCGATCAATGCCGTGCTCAATGATGAAATCCCGGCGATCGTCGACTGCTACCGTTTCTTCGCCGGCGCCGTCCGCTCCATGCCAGGCCAGGTAGCCGGCGAATACCTGCCGGGCCACACCTCGATGGTCCGGCGCGATCCGATCGGCATCGTCGCTTCCATCGCGCCGTGGAATTACCCGTTGATGATGATGGCCTGGAAGCTGGCGCCGGCGATCGGCGGCGGCAATACGGTCGTCTTCAAACCGTCGGAACAGACGCCGCTGACGGCGCTGAAACTGGCGAAGATCCTGGCCGAAATCCTGCCCGAAGGGGTCGTCAATGTCGTGCTCGGACGCGGCGACAGCGTCGGCAATACGCTGATCAACCATCCCAAGGTCAACATGATCTCGATCACCGGCGATGTCGCCACCGGCAAGAAGGTGCTGCAGGCGGCCGCCAAGTCGGTCAAGCGCACGCATCTGGAACTCGGCGGCAAGGCCCCGGTCATCGTCTTCGATGATGCCGACCTCGGCGCCGTGGTCAACGGCCTGCGCGCTTTCGGCTACTACAATGCCGGCCAGGACTGCACCGCCGCCTGCCGCATCTATGCCGGCAAGAAGGTCTACGACAAGCTCGTCGCCGATCTCTCCTCGGCCGTGTCGACCATCAAGTACAATCTGCCGGACGATGCCGAGAACGAGATCGGCCCGCTGATCTCGCGCCGCCAACGCGACCGTGTCTCGAGCTTCGTCGAGCGCGCCTCGGAATTGAAGCACATCGAGATCACCACCGGCGGCAAGCCGGGCGAGGGCACCGGCTTCTACTACCAGCCGACCGTCGTCGCCGGTGCCTTGCAGGAGGACGAGATCGTGCGCCGCGAAGTGTTTGGTCCGGTCGTCTCGGTGACCCGCTTCTCGGATGTCGACGAGGCGGTGAACTGGGCCAATGACAGCGATTATGGCCTGGCATCGTCGGTGTGGACCAGGGACGTCTCGCGCGCCATGGCGACCGCCGCTCGCCTGCAATATGGCTGCACCTGGATCAACACCCACTTCATGCTGACCAACGAGATGCCGCATGGCGGGCTGAAGCAGTCCGGTTACGGCAAGGACATGTCGCTCTACGCACTGGAGGATTATACCGCTGTGCGCCATGTGATGGTGGCGCACGGGTAATCTGTCTCCTTCCGGCAAAGGCAGATCTTATATGGCTGTGGCCGGCGCCGGCGACCCCGCTTGAGAGGGTCGTCAGCGCCATTCCACTTCGCGATTGCGCTGCATCTGACAGGCACGGCCGCCGAACGGCATCAGCGGCGAGACCCCGGCACTACGCGGCCGTCCGGCCCGGCATCGCCGATGTCGCAGGCTTGATGTTCAGGTTGACCCGGAAGACATTGGATGGGTCGTAGGTTCGCTTAACCTGGCTCAGCCGCTCGTAATTTCCGCCATAGCTCGCCTGCAAGCGCGCGTCTCCTTCATCGTCCATCATGAAGTTCACGTAGCCGCCCTCGCCGTTATGGGGATGGACGCTCGCCCAGTAATTCCGTGCCCACGCGGTCAGGTCGGCGGCTTTGCCCGGATCGGGGTCGATGGCGGCGATGACCATCGACCAGCTTGCGTCACGCGCGTTCCAGGCGGTCTCGTCCTTGCCGACGCGGCGGACGGCGCCGTCAATCGGGTATAGATGCATGAGCGACAATTCGCTGGGCGCCTGGGCGGCCTGTGCGATATGGGTCGCGATCGCTTCGTCGGGAAGCGACTTGACGAAATCGCCCTTCCAGTACCATTGCAGGCCTTTCGGAAGGAGCGGGTCGAATAGCGACTGCATCGCCGGGAACGGCATTACGCCCATCCAGTTGAACATTGGCGGCGGCAAGGTGTCCAGCAGCGGCGCCATGGCCTTGCGCCCGTCCTCCTCCGTGCCGTTGTAGCACGAGATGATGGCACAGGCGCGCTTGCCCCAATGCTCGCGCGGGAAAGGATCGCTCGAAGGGACGGATTTGAGGCCGACGAAAGCGCCGAGGTCTTCCGGCGCTTCCGGCAGGTAGTCGCGATAGGTACGCATGACCGCCGACGCGTGCCTGGCGTCCCAGAACACCGGACCGCCGAAGATCATGTTCACCGGATGAGCCTGGAACAGGAAGCTGGTTACCACGCCAAAATTGCCGCCGCCGCCCCGGAGCGCCCAGAACAGGTCGGGATTCTCGCTTTTGCTGGCCTTCGCCATGCTGCCATCGGCCAGCACCAGATCGGCCTCGATCAGATTATCGATGGTGAGGCCGTATTTGCGCGTGAGATAGCCGGTTCCTCCACCGAGGGTAAGGCCGGCGACGCCCGTGGTCGAAACGATGCCGAACGGAACGGCGAGCGCGAAAGGATGGGTGGCGTGGTCCACGTCGCCCGAAGTGCAGCCGGGCGCGACCCTCACGGTGCGGGTTTTCGGGTCGACATGGACGCCTTTCATCATCGACAGGTCGATGACGAGACCGTTGTCGCAAATCCCCAATCCCGCGCCGTTGTGGCCGCCGCTGCGCACGGCGATGAGGAGGTCGTTTATGCGCGCGAACCTTACAGCGGTGATCACGTCGGCGACATCGACGCAGCGTGCAATCAGCGCCGGACTCTTGTCGATCATGCCGTTGTAGACCTTGCGGGCCTCCTCATAGCCGGCTTCGCCGCGCAGGATCAGCTCTCCGCGCAAGCCTTCACGCAGTTTTGCATAGGTTTCGTCGGTCATCGGTTTCCTCCCTGATCGCGCCCGCGCCATATGGTTTCGACGCGACGATTTATCTTGTTGCTTTGCTTGTGCCGTCCATCCGTCGGGTGCGCAGGATGGTGCAGGAGAGCACATTGCACCGATCCGGCTCCTCGCTGCTTCGCCCGAAAGGGCCAGTGGGGAAATGGCCCGGGAGAGCCATAGCGGGCAGGCGGAAGCCGTCATGGTAGCGAAAGCGCGTCGCGTCGAAAGGGACCGATGCGGCGCGCTTCAGATCGTTGTTCTATGGGCACCTTTGGGCGACATGCATTATTCGACGATGCGGAAAATCTGCCAGAGGCTGGTGCCCGACACGACGTAAGGCTCGATCTCCTTGCCCCATTTGGCATGCGCGTCGATCTTGCCGATCCTGGCGAAGAACTCTTCCAACTGGGCCAGGCTTTCGACCTGGTGGTGAGATTCGACCGTCGCCTCCCGCGCGCCGATCGAACCCGTCATGATCTGGAACTTCAGGTCGGCGACGCCGACCTGAAAACCGATCTCGGATTCCCATTTCCGCAAGAGGTCGAGCACGGTCTGCTTGTGTCCGAACCTGGCGTCGATCTGCCATCTGGCGCTGAACATGTTTTCCTCCTCCGAAGATGCGGCTGATGCCGCTTACTCGTCCCAGGCCTGCACGACGGTCTGCCGTGCAATCCGCCCGCCCTTGAGTTCCAGCATCGCCGCACAGAACACCTTGGTCCCGTCCGGGTAGGCGCAGGCTTGGGTGAAGGCGAGATTGTCGCCATCGGCAATGGTGGTATCGACCTTGTGGGTCATTGCCCGGCTGCAGATGTCGTCCCAGAATGTGCTGATCGCCGCTCGGCCGCGGATCTCGCGCGGCTTGCTCGGCGGATTATTGCGGTCGACGACCCGCAACACCGCATCGTCGGCGTAAAAGCTCGACAGCATCTGTCCGTCGCGCCCTTCGATGGCTTTCTTGATTGCCGCGCCGTCAACGGTCTGTGTCTTGGTCAGCATTTCGTCCTCCATGGGCCCGTCTTCCCGATCGGGCGGTTGATGAGCAAAGTGCTGCCCGGCGATCATCGCCGTGCAGCGATAGTGTCACTGCGACTTGGCCTTCACGGCCGCGAACACGTCGTCGGTCTGCTTCTTGAAGGCTGTGAGGTCGACCTGGCTGCCGTTGAGCATCGTCGACCAGTGGCGAACGATCGCCGCCATCGCCACCGCTTCCTTGATCTCCTCGTCGGTCGCGCCGTTGAGCTTGGCGGCCTCGGTGTGGAAGTAGACGCAGTACTGGCAAGGAATCTGCGAGGCGACGGCAAGCCCCATGAGTTCCTTGGTCTTGCCGTCGAGTGCGGTCTTGGGGTTGAGCTGCATCGACTTTATCTCGGCCCAGGCACCGGCGACCGCCACGTCAGGCAAAGTCCTGAACATGTCCGGTATGGAGCCGAGCGTGGCCTCTATGTCCTTGTATGCTGCCGTCGCCGAGGCATCCTCGGCCCGCGCCGGAGCCAGGGCCAGCAAGGCGCCGACGCCGGCCGCGATGACGAGCAATCTGGTCTTGCGACTTGATTTCACCATTTCATCCTCCCTTCGCAGTACCGTCACGGCGATATCGCCTGGCCTGCATGGGAAGAATTGATAATCCCCGACGCCATCGGCCGCTTCGCCCGAAAGCGCCATGGCCTTTATGGCCCGTGCGGGCCAGGGTTCCGTGCCGAAAACGCGGCCGCCGCCGCCCGCGACGGCAGGTCGAGCTTGAGCAATATGTTGGCGACGTGACGCTTGACCGTATGCTCGCTGAGGTTGAGCTCGGCGGCGATCGCGGCATTGCTTTTGCCGTCGGCGATCAGGCTCACCACCTCGCTTTCGCGCGCCGTCAGCGCGGCCGGTTCGGCAGGCCTGGGCTTGGATCGGCAGGCGGGTTCCAGATGCTGCTCGGACGTCGCAAGAACAAACGCCAACGGCTCGTCCAACTCGTCGAGCGCAATGCGTCCGCCATCGATGAAGTGTAGGCCGGAGCCGGTCGCCAGGTCGGAAACCAGCCGCGACGCCAGGATCTCGCCGCGGCTGGCATGGGCCGCAAGTTGTATGGTCACGCGTGCAGTCAAGCCGACCGGCGGTCCGCGCATCTCGATCTCGCCGACATGCACGCCCTGTGCACTGGCCACACCGATCTCCTGCGCCGCTTCGCGCAATGCCGCCGCGCAGCGTATGGCGCGCGCCGGACCGTCGAAGCGCGAGATCATCAGCTCGCCATGCGTGCCTGCGACACGTCCGCCATGGCGCCCCACCAGCAATCGCCAGGTCTCCTGGAATCGCTGGCTGCGCTCGCTCCACATGCGGTCGCCGAGGCGCGCCGTATCGTAGATACGCGTCACCAGCAATGCGGCGAGCACGCGCTCGCTGTCGGCCACGGCCGGCTCGCCGGTCAGGAATTCCTCGATCAGGTCGGCGACCCGGTCGACATCACCGGTCCACACCGGGTGGTCGCGCCCGGGGATTTCGACAAGCCGGGCGTTCGGGATTTTCCGGGCGAGAAAGCGGCTGGCATCGGGATCGACGCGCGCGTCGTTGCGGCGGTGGATCAGCAGCGTCGGCGCGCTGATCGCCGAGAGTATGCCGCGCACGTCTATGCCGGCATTCATTCGCGCCAGCGCCGCCGCCGCCGTTGGACTTGCCGACAGCCGCTCGAACCGCGACCACCAGGCGGCAAAGTGACTGTCTTCGACGCGGCCGGGCGCAAAATGCGGCAAGGTGGCGCCTGTGCCCCAGGCGGTTTCCGTCGTCGCGATGAATGCCTCCAGCCGTTCCGGCGGCATCACCCATCGGTGGAAATGGGCATAGCCGCCATAGAGCGCCAGGGCGCGTGTCCGCTCCGGATAGGTGGCGGCGAACAGCATGGCCATCGGAGCGCCTTCCGAGGCGCCGAGCAGGGCCGCGCGGCCGCTGCCGGCCGCGTCCATCACCGCACGCACGTCGTCCATGCGCGTTTCGAGGCTGGGGAGATGGTTGGCATCGACGCGGTCGGACAGGCCGGTGCCGCGCTTGTCGAATAGGATCAGCCTTGAGAAGGCGGAAAGCCGTTTCAGCAGCCTGCTATAGCCTTCATCCTCCCAATGCAGGTCGAGGTTGGAGATGAAGCCCGGCACGAAGACGAGATCGAACGCGCCTTGGCCGACCACCTGATAGGCGATCCGCACGTCGCCGCTACGGGCGTATCGGGTCTCGATCGGCCTCACGAGTTGTTCCGCCCGGCCTGACGATTTCGGATCGCCGACCATAGCAGAGCTGCGTCGCTTGCGGCAGCTTAAACTTTAGCGGAAGGAAATATAAGCGGACGCGAACCAATGGCTATTTTTGCGAGGCGGCTACGTCGCCTGGGGGAAGCTTGAGCCCGAGCTTCAGATCGGCCTCGGCGGGCGAGACCGGCTGCTTGATCCTGGTCGAGGCAGCCACGACGAGTTCATCGAAGCCGTCGCCGCCGCTGTCCAGCATCTCGAAGAACTGACGCCGCATCCTCGGCTCCCAGAATTTGTTGATATGCTCGGCCACCCCGGCCACGCCTTCTTCGCGCGGCCTGGAGTGGAAAAAGGCCGCGATCTGGTTGGCCATCCGCACCAGCTTCTCGCTGGTGCTCATGATGTGGTCTTCGTCATGCGACATGTTTGGCAACTCCGCGAACCACCCGGTCCGGATGGGTGAAAATATCGAAATCGTCGCCGCGAACCAAGGCCACCAGCGTCATGCCGGCCTGTTCGGCGGTGCGGACGGCGAGCGCGGTCGGCGCAGAGACGGCAATGATGAAGGGCGAGCCGATCGTCGCCGTCTTCTGCACCATCTCGACGGAGACGCGCGACGTCACCACTACCGCGCCGGTCGCGCCGTCGATGCCGGCCTTGGCCAATGCACCGGCCAGCTTGTCCAGTGCGTTGTGACGGCCAACATCCTCGCGCGCCATGACGGCGCCCTTGCCGGGGATATAGAAGCCGGCGGCGTGCACCGCGCCCGTCTCGCTGTGCAGCGGCTGCATCTTGGCGAGAAGCTTGACGGAACGGACGATGTCGCCGGCATCAAGCGTAAGTTTAGACGCACCAACCGAATCGACCGCGCGCATCGCTTCCTCGATGGATTCGATGCCGCAGAGCCCGCAGCCAACCGGTCCGGCGAGCCTGCGCCGCCGCGCCTCGAAGCGCGTGTTGGCCTGGTCCTTCAGTCGAATCTGGATGTCGATGCCGGCGCCGAGATCCTCGACCTCGATCGCCTCGATCTCTTCGGGTGAAGCGATGATGCCTTCGGTCAGCGAGAAACCGAGCGCGAAATCCTTCAAATCGGCCGGGCTCGCCATCATCACCGCGTGCGCCGTGCCGGCAAAGGAGAACGCCACCGGCGTTTCTTCCGGCACCATGCGGCGGGCCGCTGCCGTGCCGCTGGCGCGGCGAGCGAGACGGGACATTTCGGTGATGGCGGGGCGTTTGCGAGTCACGAGACGCACCCCTCGCGCCTTTCTTCTCCCCCGTCGATCGGGGAAGAGGTGTCGAGCGAAGCTCGACGAAGTAGGGGGCGATCAACCGTCAAGATTGAAGCTCTTATTGTCGAATGTCTCGTCCAAGTTCTACTCCGCCGCTTCCAGCGGGGCGATGCGGCGGCTGTTGCGCGCTTGCTCGTCATAGTCGCGTTGCCATTCCGATGGTCCGTTGGAGGCACCGACCTGCACTGCCGTCACCTTATATTCCGGACAGTTGGTCGCCCAGTCCGAAAAGTCCGTGGTGATGACGTTGGCCTGCGTGTCGGGATGGTGGAAGGTCGTATAGACCACGCCCGGTGACACCCTGTCGGTGATCTGCGCGCGCAGCGTCGTCTCGCCGGAGCGGCTGGTCAGCCGCACCCAGTCGCCGTCGCGCAGGCCGCGGTTCTCGGCGTCGTGCGGATGGATCTCCAGCCGGTCCTCGGAGTGCCACATGATATTGTCGGTGCGCCGCGTTTGCGCGCCGACATTGTACTGCGACAGGATCCGGCCGGTGGTCAAAAGCAGCGGGAAGCGTGGCCCGGTTCGCTCGTCCGTCGCCACATATTCGGTGCGGATGAACTTGCCCTTGCCGCGCACGAAGCCGTCGACATGCATGACCGGGGTGCCGAGAGGGGCCTTCTCATTGCAGGGCCACTGCACCGATCCGAGGCGGTCGAGCAACTCGAAGGAGACGCCGGCGAAGCTCGGCGTCGTCTTGGCGATTTCGTCCATGATCTCGGACGGATGCGCATAGTTCCAGTCCAGCCCGACGGAACGGGCAAGCTCCTGCGTCGCTTCCCAATCGGCGTAACGCGCCTTCGGTTCCAGCACCTTGCGCACCATGTTGATGCGGCGCTCGGCATTGGTGAAGGTGCCGTCCTTCTCAAGGAAGGTCGAGCCCGGCAGGAACACATGCGCGTAGTTCGCCGTCTCGTTGAGGAAAAGGTCGTGCACGACCACGCATTCCATCGCGGCCAGTCCGGCGGCGACATGCTTGGTGTCGGGATCGGACTGCAGGATGTCCTCGCCCTGGATGTAGATGCCCTTGAAGGAGCCGTCGACGGCGGCATCCAGCATGTTGGGGATACGCAGGCCGGGTTCGTCGTCCAGCTTCACGCCCCACAGGCTTTCATAGATGTCGCGCACCGCGTCGCCCGAGACATGGCGATAGCCTGGCAGTTCGTGCGGGAAGGAGCCCATGTCGCACGAGCCCTGCACGTTGTTCTGGCCGCGCAGCGGGTTCACGCCGACGCCCGGGCGACCGATATTGCCGGTGGCCATGGCGAGATTGGCAATCGCCATCACCGTGGTCGAGCCCTGGCTGTGCTCGGTGACGCCGAGGCCGTAGTAGATCGCCCCGTTGCCGCCCTTGGCGTAGAGACGTGCCGCACCGCGGATCAGTTCGGGATCGACGCCGGACAGCTTGCCGACGGTTTCGGGGCTGTTCTCCGGCAGGGCGACGAAGGACGCCCAGTCCTGGAATTCCGTCCAGTCGCAGCGCTCGCGGACGAAGGCCTCGTCGAACAGGCCTTCGGTGACGATGACATGTGCGAGCGCCGTCAGCACGGCGACATTGGTGCCGGGCTTCAGCGGCAGGTGGTAGTCGGCTTCGATATGCGCCGACTTGACCATCTCGGTGCGGCGCGGGTCGAGCACGATCAGCTTGGCCCCCTGGCGCAGCCGCTTCTTCAGCCGCGAGGCGAACACCGGGTGTGCGGAAGCCGGATTGGCGCCGATGATGACGGCGACGTCGGTGAATTCGACGGAATCGAAATCCTGCGTGCCGGCCGAGGTGCCGTAGGTCTGGCCGAGCCCGTAGCCGGTCGGCGAATGGCAGACGCGCGCGCAGGTATCGACATTGTTGTTGCGGAAGCCCTGGCGCACCAGCTTCTGGACCAGATAGGTCTCCTCATTGGTGCAACGCGACGAGGTGATGCCGCCGATCGCCGTACGTCCGTACTGGTACTGGATGCGGCGGAACTCCTTGGCCGTGTGGGCGATCGCCTCCTCCCAACTCACTTCGCGCCAGGGATCGCTGACCTTCTCGCGGATCATCGGCGACAGGATGCGGTCCTTGTGAGTGGCATAGCCATAGGCGAAGCGGCCCTTCACGCAGGAATGGCCGTGATTGGCCTTGCCCTCCTTGTAGGGCATCATGCGGATGACCTCGTCGTCCTTCACTTCGGCCTTGAACGAGCAGCCGACGCCGCAATAGGCGCAGGTGGTGACGGCCGAGCGTTCCGGCAGGCCCTTGGCGAGCACTGTCTTCTCGCGCAGCGCATCGGTCGGGCAGGCCTGCACGCAGGCGCCGCAGGACACGCATTCGGAAGCGATGAAATCCTCGTGCATGCCGGCGACCATGCGCGATTCGAAGCCGCGGCCCTCGATCGTCAGCGCAAACGTGCCCTGCACCTCTTCGCAGGCCCGCACGCAACGCGAACAGACGATGCATTGCGCCGGATCATAGGTGAAATACGGATTGGATTCGTCACGCGCGACGTAGTCGACGGCCAGCGAGCCGTGGCCGGGCGCGACGCCATCCTCCTTGACGTGATTGCGGCCTTCGACGCCGTAGCGGTTCTCGGTCAGGCCAACCGACTTCGCCACCGCGTCGAACTCACTGGCGCCGGTGCCGGCCTTCTGGTTCCAGCCCACCGGATGGTCGGAGACATAGAGTTCCATGACGCCGCGGCGAATGGCGTCGAGCCGTTCCGACTGCGTGCGCACCACCATGCCTTCGCCGACAGGCGTCGTGCAGGACGCCGGCGTGCCGCCGCGCCCTTCGATCTCGACCAGGCAAACGCGGCAGGAACCGAACGAGTCCAGCATGTCCGTGGCGCATAGCTTCGGGATCTCGACCCCGCTTTCCATCGCGGCGCGCATGATCGACGTGCCTTCCGGCACGCTGATGCTGCGGCCGTCGACGGCCAGCGTGATCCGCTTCTCAGCTTTCGATTGCGGAGTTCCGTAATCGATCTCTTCGATGAGCGTCGGGAAGTCGGCCTTGATGTTCATCTGCCAGCTCCTATTCAGCAGCCACGCGCGCCGGCGCGGGCTTGAAATCCTCGGGGAAATGCGTGATCGAGCTCATCACCGGGTAGGGCGTGAAGCCGCCCAGCGCGCAGAGCGATCCGAACTTCATCGTGTTGCAGAGGTCGGTGACCAGAGCGAGGTTCTTCTCGGGCTCTATGCCGGCGGCGAGCCTGTCGATGGTTTCCACCCCGCGCGTCGCGCCGATGCGGCAGGGCGTGCACTTGCCGCAGCTTTCGATGGCGCAGAACTCCATGGCGAAGCGCGCCTGCTTCAGCATGTCGGCAGTGTCGTCGAACACGGTGATGCCGGCATGGCCGATCAGTCCATCGCGCTTGGCGAATTCCTCGTAATCGAACGGCGTGTCGAACAAAGCGCGCGGAAAATACGCGCCGAGTGGACCGCCGACCTGCACCGCTTTCACCGGCCGGCCGGTGGCCGTGCCGCCGCCGATATCGTCGACGATTTCGCCCAGTGTCATGCCGAAAGCCGCCTCGAACAGGCCGCCACGCTTGACGTTGCCGGCGATCTGGATCGGGATCGTGCCGCGCGAGCGGCCCATGCCGAAATCCTTGTAGTAGGCGGCGCCCTTGTCCATGATGACAGGCACCGAAGCCAGCGAGATGACGTTGTTGATCACCGTAGGCTTGCCGAAAAGGCCTTGGATTGCCGGCAGCGGCGGCTTGGCGCGCACCACGCCGCGCTTGCCTTCCAGGCTGTTCAGAAGCGAGGTCTCCTCGCCGCAGACATAGGCGCCCGCGCCGACGCGGATCTCCATGTCGAAGGCGGTGGCCGAACCGAGCACGCTGACGCCGAGCACGCCGGCCTTGCGGGCGACCTCGACGGCCTTGTTCATGACCGCCACCGCATGCGGATATTCCGAGCGGATGTAGACGAAGCCCTTGGTCGCGCCGGTGGCGATGCCGGCGATCGCCATGCCTTCGATCAGCACGAAGGGATCGCCCTCCATGATCATGCGGTCGGCGAAGGTGGCGCTGTCGCCCTCGTCGGCGTTGCAGACGATGTATTTGCGCTCGGATGTCGTATCGAGCACGGTCTTCCATTTGATGCCGGTCGGGAAGCCGGCGCCGCCGCGGCCGCGCAGCCCCGAGTCAGTGACCTGCTTGACGATGTCGGCCGGGGCCATGGCCACCGCGTTCTGCAGGCCCTTCAGTCCGCCAAGCGACTTATAGGCGTCGAGTGACAGCGGGTCGTTGATGCCGCAGCGCGCGAAGGTCAGACGGGTCTGCTTGGCCAGGAACGGGATCTTGTCCGGCGCGCCCAGCCAGCGCTTGTGGTGGCCGCCTGTGAGAAAGCCATTGTCGAACAGGCTCTTGACGTCGGACGGCTTCACCGGCCCGTAGGCGACGCGGCCGTTTGCTGTGGCGACCTCGACCATAGGCTCTAGGAAATAGGCGCCGCGCGACCCGTTGCGGACGATCTTGGCCTCAACGCCGCGCTCGGCGAGTTCAGCGCGAACTGCCTTGGCGACCCTTTCGGCACCGAGCGCCAGCGCGCCGGAGTCGCCGGGAATGTAGATGCGCGGGATCATGAGCGCACCTTTGCGACGATTTCTTCGATCTTCTCGTTGTCGAGCCGCCCGATCACCTCGCCATCGAGCATCGCCGAGGGCGAGCAGGCGCACAGCCCGAGGCAATAAACCGGCTCCAGGGTCACCGAACCGTCTTTCGCCGTCTCGTGGAAATCAATGCCGAGCAATTGCTTGATCCTGGCGGCGACCACGTCGGAACCCATCGACTGGCAAGCTTCGGCCTGGCAGAGCTTGAGCACATGCCGGCCTGCCGGGCGGGCGCGGAAATCGTGATAGAAGGTGACGACGCCGTGCACCTCTGCTCTGGAAAGGTTCAGTCCGTCGGCAATGACCGGGAGTGCTGCCTGCGGCACATGGCCGAACTCTTCCTGAATGTTATGGAGGATCGGCAGCAGCGGACCTTCGAGATATTTCAGCTCCTGGATGATCGCGGCCGTGCGCGATGCGATCTCGGTACTTGCAGGCTGCATCGTCACGCAGCGCCCTCCCTGGTCGGTGGCTTTATCGCTAAGTCTTTACAAAATCAGGAGAAACCCCTGAAATCAATAAAGCTGATCCGTCGCTCGATAGAAATTTTCTATCGAGCTCCAGCGCCTGCATTCCCTAACCTACCGGTGGGCGCGGAAATCGTCTGCAAGCGCCATCGCCTCGTCCAGCAGCGCCGAAACCAGCGGCGTATGCGGTTCGCGCAACGCGGCCACCAGCCCGACCGTGTGGCTGGCGTCCGGCTCGACGATCGGGATAGCCCTGATAGGTTCGGAAAAGCCGAACGTTTCCGTGAGGTTGAGCGGCATGATCGAGGACCATTTGCCCGTGCGGATATGCGAGAACAGCACGATCATCGAATTGGATTCCAGCGTCGGCCGGACCTCGACACCGGCCTCGGCCAGGTGCTGGTCGATGATGCGGCGGTTCTGCATGTCCGGGGTCAGCAGGCAGAGCGGCAGGTGGCTGATCTCGGCCCATGTCACCTTGTCGCGGTCGGAATAGGGGTTTCCGATGGCGGTGATCAGCTGATAGCGCTCATCGTAGAGTGGTACGCTGGTCACTCGTCCGAGCGGTTCGTTGTCGAGATAGGTGATGCCGGCGTCTATATCGAAATTGCCGAGCAGCGACAGCACTTCGATCGAGGTCCGGGACAGTACCGAGAAGGTGACGCCGGGGTGTTTTTCGCGGAATGGCGTCGTCAGCCGCGCCACCATGGCGAGCGCGGTGGGAATGGCGGCGATGCGGATACGTCCCGACAAGCCGTGCCGCGCCGCCCGCATCTCCTCGCGCATGGTTCTGGTATCGCCGACGATGCGGCGCGCCCACACCAGCACCTGCTTGCCCTCCGGGGTCAGGCCCTGGAAGCGCGAGCCGCGCAGGACCAGCATCACGCCCAGCTGACCCTCAAGTTGCTTGATGCCGGCCGACAAGGTGGGCTGGGTGACGCCGCACACTTCGGCAGCCCGCCCGAAATGCTCTTCCTTGGCCAGCGCGATGAAAAATTCCAGCTTGTCGATCATATCTGAAGCTAACCGCCGCCGCCGCACCGCGCCAGAGGGCTGCCGGCCACTGCGATGTCGATCGCCCCAAGCCGATGCTTGATCGCAGAAACCTATCGGTCGACGAGATTGAGGATGTTGCCGTCCGGATCCTTGAACCAGGCGACCTTCATGCCGTGACCGACATGGATGTCGCCTTCCAGTGTCAGGCCGGGCATCTCGTAGTGCTCGAACGCAACGCCTTTCGATTTCAGCCCGCTGACGACGGTGTCGATCTCATCGCCGACCGTCCACGTCACCGCCGTCGCCTTGTTGGTTCCGGCGAACTGAGAGCGATAGACATTGATCGTGGTGTCGCCGCTTTTGTACACGATCAGTTCGCCACCCTCGTCATGCACCTGTTTCAGGCCGAGCGTCCCCTCGTAGAAAGCCTTTGCCTTCGCCAGCTCTTTCACCGCGAGGTTGGCCGTCGCGTTGCTGTTTGCAAGCATGATCGTTTCTCCTTCGCTGCTTGTCGTCCCCGGCGTCTCCTTGGAAATAGGTCGCTCCGGTCGCTTGACGACCCCCGCTTTGCCGGCGGCCAGCCAATTGCGAGCGGTGCCTGCAATTGGCTGCATCCACATCTTTCAGCCGGCTTACTGTTCCCCATGGGCGCGTGCGGCGCTATGTGGATGGAACTGGTGCGCCGGGAGGGACGAACATGCTGGGCTGGTTCCGCAAGCTGTTGCCGCGCGAAGATCGCTTCTTCGACCTGTTCGAGCGGCATTCCCGCACGGTGGTCGGTGGCGCGGAGGCCCTGCAGCAGCTCCTCCTGGGCAAGGACATCGAGCATTGGTGCCAAAAGATCGTCGATCTCGAGGACGAGGCCGACCATATCACCGCCGAAGTCCTGCTTGCCGTGCGGCGCTCATTCATCACGCCTTTCGACCGCGGCGATATCAAGGACCTGATCCAGTCGATGGATGACGCCATCGACATGATGCACAAGACCGTCAAGACGGTGCGGCTGTTCGAGAAGAGGGAATTCGATCCGCTGATGCAGGAAATGGGCGCCGTCATTGTCGATGCCGCCAGGCTCGTCGCGGAGGCGATCCCGCTGCTGGCCAAGGTCGGCGCCAACAGTGCGCGCCTGAACGAACTCGCCGAGGAAGTCATGCGTGCCGAAGGCCGAGCCGACGATCTGCATGAGCAGGGCCTGAAGGATCTCTTCAGGCGGCACGGCCGCAGCGATGCGATGGCCTATCTGATCGGCTCGGAGATCTATGGCCAATTGGAGAAGGTGGTCGACCGCTTCGAGGACGTCGCCAACGAGATCAGCGGCATCGTCATCGAGAACGTCTAGGCGATGGAAGTCGCGATCGCCTTTCCCCTGCTGGTCGGCCTTGTCGCCGTCGCGCTGTTCTTCGATTTCCTCAACGGCCTGCACGACGCCGCCAACTCGATCGCCACCATTGTCTCGACCCGGGTGCTGAGACCGCATTACGCGGTGTTCTGGGCGGCCTTCTTCAATTTCATCGCCTTCATGTTCTTTGGCCTCCATGTCGCCGAAACCGTGGGCAAGGGTATCATCGATGCAAGCATCGTCACCCCGGCGGTGATCTTCGCCGCCCTGGTCGGCGCCATCGTCTGGAACATCGTCACCTGGATCGCCGGCATCCCATCGAGCAGTTCGCATGCGTTGATCGGCGGATTGGTGGGGGCAGGCGTCGCAAAGGCCGGCACGGGTGCCATCGTCTGGGCGGGGCTCGGCAAGACGGTCGCCGCCATCGTCCTGTCGCCGGCGACGGGCTTTGTCCTGGCGCTTCTCCTGATCCTGGTGGTTTCCTGGCTGTTCGTGCGCCAGACGCCGTTTGCCGTCGACAGTACCTTCCGTGTCATGCAGTTCTTTTCCGCCTCCCTCTATTCGCTCGGTCATGGCGGCAACGATGCGCAAAAGACCATGGGCATCATCGCCGTGCTGCTCTATTCCCAAGGCATGCTCGGAACGGATTTCTACGTGCCGCTCTGGGTGGTCCTGACTTGCCAGTCGGCATTGGCGCTGGGCACGCTGTTCGGCGGTTGGCGCATCGTCCACACGATGGGCTCGAAGATCACCAGGCTCAACCCGATGCAGGGATTCTGCGCCGAGACCGGCGGCGCCATCACCCTCTTCGCCGCGACATGGCTCGGTGTTCCGGTTTCGACCACGCACACCATCACCGGCGCCATCATCGGCGTCGGCGCCGCCCGCCGTGTCTCGGCGGTGCGCTGGGGCATAGCCGGCAACATCGTCATCGCATGGGTCGTCACCTTGCCGGCGACGGCGGCGATTTCTGCACTGACCTATCTGGCGGTTCGCCTGGCAGGCTGATGTCGCGGCCTGGCGCTTGGAGCCGCCGGCGATCTGCACTATGTGAGCAGCAGCCGAACGCCAGGGAAGCAACAGCCATGTCCGTCACCAAGGAAACCGTCATCGAGCGCCTGAAAACGGTCAATGGCCCCGATTTCACCGGCAACATCGTCGACCTCGGCATGGTTTCCGAGATTTTCATCGCCGATTCGAAAGTGTTCTTCTCGATCACCGTTCCGGCCGCCAGGGCGCAGGAGATGGAGCCATTGCGCGCCGCGGCCGAGCGTGTCGTGAAAGCTATTCCTGGTGTCGCCGGCGCCGTCGTCGCCTTGACGGCGGAGAAGAAGGGCGGCGGCATGGAGGCGCCTGTCGCGGCGCGCCCGGCGCCACGTCCCGCCCCGCCCGTTGCCGCGCCGCGCCCGGCGCCCCATGCGCCTGCCTCGCACAGCCAGGGCAAGCGCGGCGTGCCCGGCATCGAGGCGATCATCGCGGTTGCGTCCGGCAAGGGCGGTGTCGGCAAGTCGACCACAGCCGTCAATCTGGCCCTCGGCCTCGCCGCCAACGGGCTGAAAGTGGGCGTGCTCGATGCCGACATCTATGGCCCGTCCATGCCAAGGCTGCTCAACATCCGCGGCCGGCCGCAGACCGTCGACGGCAAGATCCTGAAACCGATGCAGAATTACGGTCTCAAGGTGATGTCGATGGGCTTCCTCGTCGACGAGGAAACGCCGATGATCTGGCGCGGGCCGATGGTGATGTCGGCGCTGACGCAGATGCTGCGCGAAGTCGAATGGGGGCCGCTCGACGTGCTCGTCGTCGATATGCCCCCTGGCACCGGTGACGCCCAGCTCACCATGGCCCAGCAGGTGCCGTTGGCCGGCGCGGTCATCGTCTCGACGCCGCAGGATCTGGCCCTGATCGATGCTCGCAAGGGCCTCAACATGTTCAGGAAAGTCGACGTGCCGCTGCTCGGCATCGTCGAGAACATGAGCTATTTCCTCGCCCCCGACACCGGCAAGCGCTACGACATCTTCGGCCATGGCGGCGCACGCCGTGAGGCCGAGCGCCTCGGCGTCACCTTCCTTGGCGAGGTGCCGCTGGAGATGGGCATTCGCGAAAGCTCGGATGAAGGTGCGCCGGTGGTGGCATCGAAGCCCGACAGTGCCGAAGCGAAGATCTATCGCGATATCGCTTCGAAGGTCTGGGACAGGGTCAACGAAGAGCGCGGCGCGGCCGCGGACGCCGTGCCGAGCATCGTCTTCGAGTAATTTTCGTCCAGGCGGCGCTAACGCTGGATAGACCAGCCTAAGCAGCCCCCACCTTCTCGCCGAAGCTCGAAAAGAACTGTCCCGCCAATTTCTTCGAGGTCGATTCGATCAGCCGACTGCCGAGCTGGGCGATCTTGCCGCCGACTTCGGCCTTGGCAGCGTATTTGAGCACCGTCGCGTCCGCCCCATCCTCGGTCAGCGTCACGTCGGCGCCGCCCTTGGCGAAGCCGGCGATGCCGCCCTTGCCTTCGCCCTGGATCGTGTAGGCATGCGGGGGATTGAGATTTCTCAGCGTCACCTCGCCGTTGAAGGTCGCCTTGATCGGGCCGATCTTCAGCACCACCGTCGCCGCCATCTCGGTCGGCGACTTCATTTCGAGGCTCTGGCAGCCGGGGATGCTTTCTCTCAGCACCGCCGGATCGTTCAGCGCTTCCCAAACTTTCTGGAGGGGTGCGGCGATGCGCTCCTCGCCCTCGATCACCAAAGCCATCAGAACCTCCCGGACGACCAATGTCGGATTGTTGGTAGCGTGCGGCCCGATTGATGTCTATCGCACCAAAGTCCGGATTCAGATCACGCGTGCCCCTTGCCTGCATCCGCGCGTTGTCATATCGATTTGTCATACAAATACGGAGACCATGATGGCTGGCGCCCCCACAGGAAAGAAAAAGTTTCGCTCGCAGGAGTGGTTCGACAACCCCGACAATCCGGGAATGACGGCACTCTATCTGGAGCGCTACCTGAATTACGGGCTGACGCGCGCCGAACTGATGTCGGGCAAGCCGCTGATCGGCATCGCCCAGACCGGTTCCGACCTGTCGCCTTGCAATCGCCACCACATCGAGCTCGCCAAACGCGTGCGCGAAGGCATCGTCTCGATGGGCGGCATTCCTTTCGAGTTCCCGTGCCACCCGATCCAGGAGACCGGCAAGCGCCCGACCGCAGCTCTCGACCGCAACCTTGCCTATCTCAGCCTGGTAGAAGTGCTCTATGGCTATCCGCTTGACGGCGTCGTGCTCACCATCGGCTGCGACAAGACGACGCCGGCGCTGTTGATGGCGGCGGCGACCGTCAACATTCCGGCCATAGCGCTGTCGGTCGGTCCGATGCTTAACGGCTGGCACAAGGGCAAGCGCACCGGTTCGGGCACCATCGTCTGGGAATCGCGCCAGCGCCTGTCGGCCGGCGAGATCGGCTACGACGAGTTCATGGACATCGTCGCCTCCTCGGCGCCGTCCACCGGCTACTGCAACACCATGGGCACCGCCACCACCATGAACTCGCTGGCCGAGGCGCTCGGCATGCAGCTGCCGGGTTCGGCCGCGATTCCGGCTCCTTATCGCGAGCGCGGCCAGATCGCCTACGAGACGGGAAAACGCATCGTCGATATGGTGCACGAGGATTTGAAGCCCTCCGACATCATGACGCGCAAGGCGTTCGAGAACGCCATCGTCGTCAATTCGGCGATCGGCGGCTCCACCAACGCGCCGATCCATCTCAACGCCATCGCCCGCCATCTCGGCGTGCCGCTCGACAATGACGACTGGCAGAAGATCGGCCTCGACGTGCCGCTCATCGTCAATCTCCAGCCGACGGGCGAATATCTGGGCGAGGACTACCATCACGCGGGCGGCGTGCCGGCCGTGGTGGCGGAGCTCATGAAAGCCGGGCTGCTGCCGCATCCGGATGCTCTGACCGCCAACGGCAAGACAATGGGCGACAATTGCCGCGATGCCGTCAACGAGAACCGCGAGGTCATCCGCACTGTCGCCGAGCCGCTGAAGGCCAATGCCGGCTTCATCAATCTCAAGGGCAATCTGTTCGATTCGGCAATCATGAAGACCAGCGGCATCTCGCCCGAATTCCGCGAGCGCTATCTCTCCAACCCGAAGGACCCCGAGGCCTTCGAGGGCAATGCCATGGTCTTCGACGGTCCGGAGGATTACCACGCCCGCATCGACGACCCGGCGCAAGGGATCGACGAGCACACCATCCTGTTCATGCGCGGCGCCGGTCCGGTCGGCTATCCCGGCGGCGCCGAGGTCGTCAACATGCAGCCGCCGGCCTATCTCATCAAGAAGGGCATCCACGCGCTGGCCTGCATCGGCGACGGCCGCCAGTCCGGCACGTCAGGCTCGCCCTCCATCCTCAACGCCTCGCCGGAAGCCGCCATCGGCGGGGGGCTTGCGTTGCTCAAGACAGGCGACCGCGTTCGCATCGACCTGAAAAAGGGCACGGCCAACATTCTCGTCACCGATGACGAGATCACCCGCCGCCGCGCCGAGCTGCAGAACAATGGCGGCTACCATTATCCCGAGCACCAGACACCATGGCAGGAAATCCAGCGCGGTATGGTCGACCAGTTCTCGGGCGGCATGGTGCTGAAACCGGCGGTGAAATACCAGGACGTCGCTCATACGAAGGGCGTGCCCCGGGACAATCACTGATTATTCCCCGGACAATCATCGATCGTTTCAAGCGATAATTGACGGATAGCGATCGCCGATCGGCGGCCTGATCGGCCGCCGGTCGTCTTTCCGTTTCGCGGCCTGCCACAGGCCGGGGACATTGCGTCCTTGACAAGCCTGCCCAACAAATCCACCATCGCTGCAAGGGGTTCATCGCGACGACCCCGTGAGGCGTCAGCCCAACGTTCGCGTCCAGGCTTCTCTTTCAGGAGGTGGACGCCATGCCGTCAACAACCGCTGTCACCGTGCCGCAACTGATCCGTATGGTCGGTTTGCCGGGCGCGCCTGCAATCCTCGATATCCGTACCGAGGACGACTACAACGCCGATCCACGTTTGCTGCCGGCGTCGTACCGGCGCGATTTCAAAACCGTCCAGACTTGGGCAGCCGACTTCGCCGGTGGCCGCGTGGCGGTCGTCTGCCAGCAGGGAAAAAAGCTCTCGCAAGGCGTCGCCGCATGGTTGCGTCATGAAGGGATTGCCGCCGAATCGCTCGAAGGCGGCTTCGAAGCCTGGCGGGACGCCCACGGCCTTCTGGTCCGTGCCGACAGGATGCCGCCTCGTGACGACAAGGGCCGCACCGTCTGGGTGACGCGGGCCCGGCCCAAAGTCGATCGCATTGCCTGCCCCTGGCTGATCCGCCGTTTCGTCGATCCTCAAGCGGTCTTCCTGTTCGTCGACGCCGCGGAAGTGCCCGATGTCGCCGATCGTTTTCAGGCCGTGCCTTTCGACATCGACAATGCGTTCTGGAGCCATCGCGGCGAGCGCTGCACCTTCGACACGATGCTCGAGGAGTTCGGGCTCGAATCCGAAGCGCTCGACCGCCTCGCCGTGATCGTGCGCGCAGCCGACACGGCCAGCCTCGACCTGGTTCCGCAGGCGGCGGGATTTCTCGCCGCCTCGCTTGGCTTGTCGCGCATGTTTCGGGATGACCTGCAACAATTGGATGCCGGCATGCTGCTTTACGACGCGTTCTTCCGCTGGTGCCGCGATGCCACCGACGAAACGCACAATTGGCCGGCCGGGGCGAAGGCGTCATGAGCTCCCTCCTTTCCGAGGAAAGTGCTGACCTCATCGAGGCGCCTGCGGTCCCGAGCTTCCGCGAGGCCACGAAACTCTGGGCGAAGATCGGGTTGCTCAGTTTCGGCGGACCGGCTGGGCAGATCGCGCTCATGCACAGGGAATTGGTCGAGGAAAAGCGATGGATCGGCGAGCAGCGTTTCCTGCATGCGCTGAACTACTGCATGCTGCTGCCTGGCCCCGAGGCCCAGCAACTCGCCATCTACATCGGCTGGCTGCTGCACAAGACGATCGGCGGTCTTGTCGCCGGCATCCTCTTCGTCGTGCCCGGGGCGGTCGTCATGCTGACCTTGAGCATCCTCTATGCGCTCTATGGCGATGCGCCGCTGGTCGACTCGCTGTTTTTCGGGGTGAAGGCGGCGGTGCTGGCGATCGTGGTCGAGGCCGTGATCCGCATCGGCCGGCGCGCCTTGAAGAACCGGGTTATGGCGGCGATCGCGCTTTGCGCCTTTGTCGGCATCTACGTGCTCAACGTCCCCTTTCCGCTCCTCGTCCTGTTTGCAGGACTGGTGGGATGGGTCGGAAACGGCATCGCGCCGGCCCTGTTTTCTGGCGCCGCGCATGGCAAGGACGAAGCTCCCGACGCCACGGGCGCGGTCGATCTGATGTTCGAGCGCGGCGAACTGGCCCACACCAGGCCGACGCGATGGCACGCGCCGCGCACCATCGCGATCTGGCTGCCGATCTGGCTTGGACCGGTTGTGCTGATCTGGGCGTTCACATCGGCAAACAGCGTCTGGACGCAGATCGGCGGCTTCTTCAGCCTCATGGCGGTCGTCACTTTCGGCGGCGCCTATGCCGTTCTGGCCTATGTCGCGCAAGCGGCCGTCGGTTCTCTTGGCTGGCTTGCGCCAGGCGAAATGGTCGATGGCCTGGGCCTTGCCGAAACCACGCCAGGACCGCTCATCCTGGTCCTGCAGTTCGTCGGCTTCCTTGCAGGCTTGCGCCATTCCGGATCGCCATATCCGTTGTTTGCCGGATCGCTTGGAGCGCTGCTTACGCTGTGGGTTACCTTCACGCCGTGCTTCTTCTGGATATTCCTCGGCGCGCCCTACATCGAGGCGCTGCGCGGCAACAAGGCATTGTCGGCGGCATTGGGCGCGATCACCGCGGCGGTCGTCGGCGTCATCATGAATCTGGCCCTGTGGTTCGCCTTGCACGTCATCTTCCGCGACGTGCGCGCGACGGGGCTCGGAATGGAGATGCCGGTGCTGTCCTCGATCGACTGGCGTGCCGCGCTGCTGTCCTGCGCTACCATGATCGCCATCCTCAAGCTGAAAATCGGCATGCTGCCGACGCTTGCCGGATCGGCCCTGGCGGGTGTCTTATTGCTTGCGGCGAGTGGGTAGCTTCGGCACGGAGGAGACCATGGAAACGGTCAACGTTCGCTATATCGTCAATGACGTCGACAGGGCGATCGCCTTCTACCGCGACCATCTCGGCTTCACGGTCGCCATGCACCCGGCGCCGTCCTTCGCCATGCTTTCCAGGGGCAACCTGCGGCTTCTGCTCAATGCCGCTGGCGGCCCTGGTGGGGCGTCGCAGCCGATGCCCGACGGCAGCGTGCCCGAACCCGGTGGCTGGAACCGCATTCAGATCGAGGTCGAGGATCTCGAAGGCGTGGTTCGCAAGCTGAAAACTGCCGGCCAGGCTTTCAGGAACGACGTCGTCAAGGGCATGGGCGGCAGCCAGATATTGCTGCGGGACCCATCCGGCAATCTGGTGGAACTGTTCGAACCGGGGCGCAGATAATGCGTCGCTGTCACGAATAGCCAGCTGACATGGGCAGAAACCACCTGCACGGCATTTGCATTCCGTTGCCAGGCCACTCAATTTGCTGGGAAACAGATTGGACCATGATGGCCAAACGACGCTCTTCCCTCGGTTTCCTCGGCATGTTCGGCCGTTCAAGCGACCTCAGGCAGCTCGATGCCGCATTGCGCGGAGCCGACTTGCATCCCGCCCTTGTGCCGGAGGGCGTAAAGCTCACCATCGTCAACCTGATGAAGGATCACTGGCCCGACGAGCCGCCGCCGCAGGCTTATGCGCAAGTGGCGTGTTTGTTCAGCTATTGTATTGCTGGGCCTGAGGCATTCGAGCGCTCTCATGGCGCGCAGCCGCGGCAGGACGTGGAGCGTCGGATAGAGGCCGCGGTCGATGCCGGAGACAGTTTCGACGCCCAGATCGTGCTGATGGCGCTACACGCCAAGCTGGTCAATACCGAGGTCGTCGAACATTATGGGCTGAGCGCGGATTAACCTATTTTCAAAGGGGGGCGTTCTCAGCCGCCCATGCCGTTGCGCGGCAGCTTGATCATGTCGCCGAAGCGGGCGCGCAGCCTGTCGTCGAGCGGCTTCGGCACATGGCGCGGGAAGCGTTCGGCGAGGATGCGCTTCTTCTCGACGATCGCCCGCTGCAATATGTCGGGTCGGCCCTTCTCGTTCCATTCCTTCGGCGAAAACCGGTCGCCGACGGCGGGGTAGAAATATTCGGTCTGCATCAGCTTCAGCGTCTGCTCGTTGCCGAGATAGTGGCCCGGGCCTTTCAGGCAGACATCAGCAATGGTGTCGATCGACAGCGCGTCGTCCGTCACCTCGATGCCGCGCACGCAGCGCAGGCAATGGCCCAGCATGTCGTTGTCGATGATCAGGCTTTCCAGGCAGAAGCCGAGCAGGGACGCATGCATGCCGGCCGATTCGTAGACCAGGTTGAGGCCGGAAAGGCCGGCCATCACATTGGTAATGCCTTTTTCATAGCCGGACTGGATGTCGGGCAGTTTCGAATCCGTCATGCCTGCGGCCGAACCGCCTGGCAGGTCGTAGAACTGCGCCATCTGCGCGCAGGCCGCGGTCAGCACCGCCTGTTCGGCCGAGCCGCCGGACATGGCGCCGGTGCGCAGATCCGACACGAACGGCCAGGTACCGAAGATCGCCGGATGGCCCGGCTTGATGGTGTTGACATAGACAAGGCCGGCCAGCACTTCGGCCACGGCTTGCACCACCGCACCCGCGATCGCCGCCGGAGCGGTGGCCCCGGCCTGTCCGGCCGAAAGCAGCAGGATCGGGATGCCGCCTTCGACGCAGGCCTCGAGCACGCCGCAGGCGTCCTCGGCGAATTTCATCGGCGGCACGACGAAACAGTTGGAGTTCGACACGAACGGCCGGGCCCGGAAATTCTCCTCGCCGCCGGCGATCGCGTAGAGCATTTCGAGCGCCGGTTGCACGTTCTCCCGCACCGTGAAGGACGTGCCGACATGCTTGGACGTGCCCATCACGCAGGCATAGAGCGTGTTGAAGTCCATTTCGAGCGGATCGGGAATATCGCGCGGCACCATGGGCCGCTGGAAGAAATGGATGTTATCGAGCCCGTCGACGATGCGCGCGGCATCATAGATGTCCTGCAGCAAGGATTCGCGATACTCGCGCTTCTCGACGTCGACAAGATGCACGGCAGCACCCGCCGTGCCGTAATGCACGCGCTTGCCCTGGATCACCATGTCGTGCTTCGGGTCCTGGCCGTGCAGCGTGAAATGCCGCGCCGCCCGCTTGATCGTGTCGAGCACCAGTGCGCGCGGGAAACGGATACGGCCGTCGTCGCCATGGCTGGCGCCGGCCTCGGTCAGCGCCTCGATGCAGGACGGGATTGCGTTGGCGAAGCCGACCGTCTCCAGCAGGGTCAGCACCGCTTCGTGGATGCGCTCGCAATCAGTGCCGCGCAGGGGGCCATAGCTCCCCCCCTCAAGGCCGGCGCGAACCGGCCTGATGTCGTCGGCGAGCGGCGCCGCCCGCATGGCGCGACGCGCTTCGCGTCCGCCGGAGCGGCGCGAACGCTGGTCGGCCGCTTCCTGCTTTTCGACAGCCACTGACATGGAAGCACTCCACCTTTTCTCGGAAGCAGGGCGGCGGTTGGTCCACCATCGGCTGCTTCGTCCCCTTTAGGCCTCGACTATGCCGCCGGCATTGGCACAGCCTATGAGCCAGCCGGTCCGGTTGCATATGCCAGTGCTAAAGAAGCAGGAGCCGCTGTTGCGCGGCTCCCGGGAGGTGGTCAGGCCCAGGTGATCAGGCGGCGGCCGGCCTGCGGCCCGCGGCGGTTGCAAGTTCGCGGATACCGGGCTCGATATGCTGCAGCGCGATCGAGGAGATGCCCAAGCGCATGAAACGCGAAGGCTTTTCGGTGCGGTCGAAGAAGCGGTCGCCCGGCTCGATGATGACGCTGCGCGAGGCGGCGGCCTCGGCCAGTCCGCGGGAATCGGTGCCGCGCGGTCCCTCCAGCCACAGCGACGTGCCGCCGGCCGAGTCGGTCGAACGCCACTCGGGCAGGAAAGCGGAAATCGCATGGACCAGGCGCTTGCGCCGCTCGTCGAAGGCGCTCGACAGCCGCCGCACCAGCGCTTCGTGGTGGCCGAGCGACAGGAACAGCGCGACCGCGCGCTGGTTGTTGGCCGGCGGATGGCGCAGCATGAAGCGGCGCAGCGCCCTGAGTTCGGCGATTAGTCCAGCCGAGGCCACGATGTAGCCAAGCCGCAGGCCCGGAGCCAGCGTCTTCGACATCGAGCCGACATAGATCACGCGGCCGGAGCGGTCGAGGCTCTTCAAGGCTTGCTGCGGCGCCTCGTCGAGAAGCTGGCTGTCATAGCCGTCCTCGATGATGATCTGGTTGTAGCGGTTGGCGCGCGCCAGAAGGTCCTGCCGGCGTTCCGCCGACAGCGGCACCATGGTCGGGCAATGATGGCTGGGCGTGACGAAGACAAAGCCGGAATCGTTGGGAATCGAAGAGGTTACGATGCCGGACTGGTCGACCGGCACCGGCTGGATGTCGGCGCCGGCGAGCCGGAAGATCGAGCGTGCGTCGGGGTAGCCCGGATCCTCCATCGCCACCTTCGAGCCCTTGGTCATCAAAAGCGTCGCCAGCATGTAGAGCGCGTTCTGGGCGCCCAGCGTGACGATGATCTCGTCGGGGTTGGCGAAGATGCCGCGCCTGGGCAGCAGCCGCGCCTGGATCTGCTCGATCAGCAGCGGATCGTCGCGATCGACCATGTCGGAGGCCCAGTTGCGGATCTCCAGCACGGCAAGCGCCATGCGGTTGCACTCGCGCCACTCGGCGGTCGGGAACAGCGCCGGATCGAACTGGCCATAGACGAAGGGGTAGGACGACTTGATCCAGTTCTCGTGCTTGGCCGGCGGCGGCATGTCGCTGGCCGCGATCTGCCGGCGTGCCTTCCAGTCGATCTCGTTGGCCTGGTCGGGCGCCTTCTGGTGCGGCTTGGCCGGCGTCGCCAAAACGTCGGGATTGACGAAATGGCCGCGCCGCTCGCGCGCCACCAGGAAGCCCTGGTCGACCAGTTGCTGGAAGGCCAGCACCACGGTTCCGCGCGCCACGCCGAGTTTTTCGGCCAATATCCGGCATGACGGAAGCGGCATCGAAGCGGCGATCTGGCGGTCGAGAATAGCGGCCACGATCGCCTGGCGGATCTGTGCCTGCAAAGTCTGGCCGGATTCGGCCGAAATCCGGAACAGGCCGGACCATATGGCCGTGTCGTTGCGCTGTGGCATGGGAAATGTTCCTCGATGGCCAGCTTTTTTCGTTTGGCTGGACCAGTCGAATGTAACGGTGGCACAAGGGGTTGCGCCAATCAATTTTTCTGATCTTTGGGATTTATGCCAGTGATCTTTCGGCCTTCGCATCCCGTGTAACGCTGTGCGTCATCGCCGCGTATTGACCGGACGGAATTCGGCTCAATAGTTTGGCGCGACGACACGCGCCGGAAACATCCGGTCTGCTAAGATAATTTAACAGTCCCAGGAGCCCGCCGGTGGATCAGTCAGCCTTCCAAAAACAGCTTGCCGCCTTGCGCGACCATCGCGCCGCGGCAGCCGGCGATATGCGCCAGGCCTTCGCCGCCGATCCGCAGCGGTTCAAGACGTTCTCCGCCAGCGACGGCGACCTGTTGCTCGACTGGTCGAAATGCGCCGTCGATGCGCGCACGATGGACCTGCTGGAGAATCTGGCTGACGCCGCCGATCTCGAAGGCCGCCGCGCCGCCATGTTCGCCGGCAAGAAGATCAACGTTACAGAGGGCCGCGCTGTTCTGCACACCGCCCTGCGCAACCTGACCGGCAAGGGCATCATGCTCGACGGGCAGGATGTGAAGGCGGAGGTCATTGCCGTATTGGACGCGATGGGCGCCTTCGCCGACGCGGTGCGTTCCGGCAAGGCGACGGGCGCCACCGGCAAGAAGATCACCGACATCGTCAATATCGGTATCGGCGGCTCCGATCTCGGCCCGGCCATGGCGACGTTGGCGCTGGCGCCCTATCATGACGGTCCGCGCGCGCACTATGTCTCCAACATCGACGGCGCCCATATCCACGACACGCTGAAGGGCCTTTCCGCCGAGAGCACGCTTTTTATCGTCGCCTCCAAGACCTTCACCACGGTCGAAACGATGACCAATGCGCAGACGGCGCGCGACTGGGTCCAGAAGGCGCTCGGCAAGGAAGCGATCGGCAAGCACTTCGCCGCTGTCTCGACGGCACTCGACCTGGTGGCGAAGTTCGGCATCGAGCCGGACCGCGTCTTCGGCTTCTGGGATTGGGTCGGCGGCCGCTATTCTGTGTGGGGCGCCATCGGCCTTCCCGTGATGATGGCCGTCGGCCCGGGGAATTTCCGCGCCTTCCTCGATGGCGCGCACGAAATGGACGAACACTTCCGCACCGCGCCGCTGGCCAAAAACCTGCCGGTGCTGCTTGGCCTTGTCGGCTGGTGGCATCGCGTCGTTTGCAAATACCCGGCCCGCGCGGTCATCCCCTATGACCAGCGCCTGTCCAGGCTGCCGGCCTATCTCCAGCAGCTCGACATGGAATCGAACGGCAAGAGCGTCACCCTGGACGGCGGCCCCGTGGCGACGCCGACCGGGCCGCTGGTCTGGGGCGAGCCCGGCACCAACGGCCAGCACGCCTTCTTCCAGCTCCTGCACCAGGGAACCGATTTCATTCCGGTCGAATTCCTCGCCGCGGCGAACGGCCACGAGCCGGAGCTGAAGCACCATCACGACCTGCTGCTCGCCAACTGCCTGGCGCAGTCGGAAGCCTTCATGAGGGGCCGCACGCTGGAGGAAGCGCGCGCGCAGATGCTGTCCAAGGGCATGAAGCCGGCCGATGTCGATCGCATTGCCCCGCACCGCGTCTTCTCCGGCAACCGGCCCTCGGTGACCATTCTTTATCGCAAGCTCGACCCGCGCACGCTCGGCCGCCTGATCGCTCTCTACGAACACCGCGTCTTCGTCGAGGGAACGCTGTTCGACATCAACTCCTTCGACCAGTGGGGCGTCGAGCTCGGCAAGGAACTGGCCACCGGCCTTCTGCCAGTCGTGGAAGGCAAGGAAAGTGCCGCAAAGCGGGATGCCTCGACCGCCGGCCTGGTGGAACACATCCACCAATTGCGTGGTTCGGAGTGACTGAGTTGGCAGACATCAAGGGAATATTGTTCGACAAGGACGGAACGCTTGTCGACTTCAATGCGACCTGGCTCGGGGTTGCCGACTTCATGGCCATGGACGCCTCCGAAGGCGACCGCTGGAAGGCCGACAGGCTGCTTGCGGCCGCGGGCTTCGATTTCGCCAACAGGCGCTTCAAGCCCGACTCCATCTTTGCCTCCGGCACCAATCTCGACGTCGTCGAATTGTGGTTTCCGCGCCTGTCCGACGAAGACCAGATGCTGGCCGTCGCCCGCTTCAACCAGATCACCTCGGTGCAGGGCTCGGCGATGGCGGTGGCTCTGCCGGGCATCGTCGAAACGCTCGGCACCTTGCACGCAAGGTCCTATCGGCTCGGCGTCGCCACCAACGATTCGACCAGCGGCGCGGAAAAAACGCTGGTGACGCTCGGCGTCGCGCAGCTGTTCGACGCCGCCTACGGCTATGACGCGGTGGCCAATCCCAAGCCGGCACCGGATACGATCCAGGCCTTCTGCGATCTCACCGGCCTGAAGCCGACGCAGGTCGCCATGATCGGCGATAACCGCCACGATCTCGAAATGGCGCGTGCCGGCGGCTGCGGCCTGGCGGTCGGCGTGCTCTCGGGCACCGGCACGCGTGAATCTCTGGCCGGAATTGCCGACGTGATCCTGGATTCGGTTGTCGACCTGCCGGATTTCCTTTCAGCGCGGGTCAAGGAGACGATCTGATCTCGTCGCTAGCGGCGTCTCGGCTTCGAAGGAAAAGACGCCGCTCGGCCTGCTTGCGGCGCCCTTCGCGTCGCCGAAATCCGGCACCTGATATTCGGCGAGCAGCCTGAGCCGCGACAATGGTAGATCGGAGCGGCGCGGGTCGCCGATCAGGACCTCGACGCCGGCGGCAAGGCAGCGGTCGAGGAAGGGGATCATACGTTGGGTGACATCGGGTCCGTAGAACACGTCGCCGGCCAGCACAAGGTCGACCGCCGGTGGCGGACCGGTGGTAATGTCTTTGCAGATCACCGAGATCGTGACGCCGTTGTCTTTTGCATTGAGACCGAGCGCGGCGACGCCGTTGCGGTCGATCTCGGCGGCGATCACTTCGCGGGCCCCGGCCTTCGCGGCAGCGATGCCGACAATGCCGGAGCCGGCACCAAGATCGAGCACGCGGCGTCCCGCCACGGTCATCGGATAGTCGAGGACATAGCGCGCGAGCACGGTGCCGCCGGCCCATGCATAGGCCCAGTAGGGCGGTTGTGGCTCCGGCGCATCTTCCGCATCGCCTTCGGGCTCGACGAGCCGTCTCAATCCGCTGCTGGGGTGCGCCGTGTAAAACCGGATTTCTGGAAGCGCAGGCGCAGGGACAAGGCGCATGTTGGCCTTGATGAACTCGGCCGGGTCGAGGCGCTGGCGCCGGTCCGGCGCATCGTCGCCGGCAAGATCGTGGTCCAAGCCGGCTCCTATTCGCGCAATGCGCGCCGCAGGATCTTTCCGACCGGCGTCTTCGGCAGTTCTGTCCTGAATTCGATGTATCTGGGCCGCTTGTAGCCGGTCAGGTTCTCACGGCAATAGGCGGTGATGGCCTCGGCGGTCAGCGCCTGGTCCTTCTTGACGATGAACAGTTTCGGCACTTCGCCCGAATGCTCGTCCGGCACGCCGATTGCCGCCACTTCGAGCACGCCGGGATGCAGCGCCACGACTTCCTCGAGCTCGGTCGGATAGACGTTGAAGCCGGAAACGAGGATCATGTCCTTCTTGCGGTCGACGATCTTGGTGTAGCCGCGCTCGTCCATGAAGCCCATGTCGCCCGACTTGAAGAAGCCGTCCTTGGTCATCACCTTGGCGGTCTCGTCAGGCCGGTTCCAGTAGCCCGCCATCACCTGCGGCCCCTTGATGCAGATTTCGCCGACCTCGCCGAGCGGCAAATTGTTGTCCTCCTCGTCGCGGATGGCGATCTCGGTAGACGGCAGCGGCAGGCCGATCGTGCCGGTGAATTCGCCGGAGCTGAACTTGTTGGCCGTTGCCACGGGCGACGTCTCCGACAGGCCGTAGCCTTCACTGACCGGGCAGCCCGTCAGCGCCTTCCAGCGCTCGGCGACGCCCTTCTGCACCGCCATGCCGCCGCCCAGCGTCAGGAGCAGCGGCTTGAAGTCGAGCTTGCGGAAATCCTCATTGTTGAGCAGCGCGTTGAACAGCGTGTTGAGGCCTGGAAAGATATGGATCGGATACTTGCCCATTTCCTTGACGAAGCCGGGGATGTCGCGCGGGTTGGGGATCAGTATGTTCTGTCCACCCATTTGCATGCCCATCAGCGCATTCACGGTCAGCGCGAAGATATGATAGAGCGGCAGTGCGCAGATGAGGTTGAGATGGGCGGGTTTTGGCTTGACCGTGTAAGCGTCCTGCAGCCACAGCGAATTCTGCGCGACATTGGCCAGCACGTTGCTGTGCAGCAGGATAGCACCCTTCGAGATTCCCGTGGTGCCGCCGGTATATTGCAGGAACGCGATATCGTCGGCCGCCACCTTGGCCGGCTTGAAACCCATGCCGCTGCCCACCTTCAGCGCCGCGTTGAACTTGACATGGCCGGGCAATGACCAGGCCGGCACCATCTTCTTGACGCGGCGCACCACCAGATTGACGATGCTTCCCTTGAGCCCGCCGAGCATGTCGCCCATGGCCGCGACGACGACGTGCTTGACCGACGTCCTGGCGATCACCGCTTGCAAGGTGCTGGCGAAGTTCTCCAGGATGATGATCGCTTGTGCCCCGGAATCCTTGAGCTGGTGTTCCAGCTCGCGCGGCGTGTAGAGAGGGTTGACGTTGACCACCGTGTAGCCGGCGCGCGCCACCGCCATCATCGCCACCGGATATTGCAGCACGTTCGGCATCATCAGGGCGACGCGTGCGCCTTTGGGCAACCCGGTCGATTGCAGGTAGGCGCCGAACGCCGCCGAAAGCCGTTCGAGTTCCGCATAGGTGATCGACTTGCCCATGCAGGTGAAGGCCGGCTGGCCGGCAAATTGCTTGCAGGCGGCAACGAGGAAATCGCCGATGGAGCTGTAGGGCAGGGCGCCGATCTCGGCCGGCATGTTCTTCGGGTAGCTTTCCAGCCAGGGCTTTTCCGGCAAGCCTGCGGCAAGGGCGGTGAGCGCTTTCGGCAATCGCTTGGCGGCCGCCGGTCTCGAGGCCGCCGGTGCCGGCTTGGCCACGGATGCGGCTTGTGCGGCCCCAGTCTTGCTAGTCCGGGTCGCCCCGGTCTTGCTCGCGCCAGTCTTCGTCGTCCCGGCCTTGGTCGAACTGGTCTTTGTCGTCCCGGTTTTAGCAGTTCCGGCCTTCGCCGACGTCTTTGCGGGGACGGCTTTGGCCGCCGGCTTCGCGGCCGGTTTGACAACAGCGTCCGCCTTGCCGGCGGAAGGTTTCCCTGCGGCCCTTGCCTTTGCGCCCTTTGTGTTCTTGGCAGGGGGCGTTGGCTGCTTGTCGGCGCCCGCGGCCGGCTTCAGGGTCGCCTTGGCCGTCTTCGGCGGAGCCGTCCTGTTCGATGCTTTTGCCAACCGTCCCTCCCTGTTTTGTTCGTCCCTGCCGCGCTCGCCTCCTGACAACAGAGGCGTCCCCCGCTGCCGCTGGTGCCTTGTCTATGTATGGCCTCTATCGGCGGGCGTGCAAGCCTTGCCCAAGCGGCAAGCCGTCGAAAGATTTGCCGCCGAAAATCTTTCTCGCCATGGGCGCAGCGGCCCTGCATCGTCCGGCGTCCCCGGTCATATGAAAGCGGGTGCGACGTCGATCTCGTGAGATTGGTGATCAATAAAAAAATGCGGTCGTTAATAATGTTGTGAATAGAAAAAAATACTGAATTTTTCCATTTTTTCGCGGGAGGGAGGATTTTTTTCCCGCTTACCATGGGGTAGGCAAACTGGGTGTTCCAAAGCCGGAGAAACGGTGCTTATATGCGCGCTTCGCGAGCCTGATAGAGGGGCTTGGAAAAACATCAGGGAGTGCTCAATGAGGAAGAAACTGACTTTTGCAGCCGCGTTGCTGGCTGCAAGCGTCCTGGGCGGCGTGGCCAACGCAAAAACCTTGGTCTACTGCGCCGAAGCTTCGCCGGAAGGCTTTGACCCGGCGCCCTACACCGCGGGACAGACGTTCGATGCGTCTTCGCGTACGGTCTTCAACCGCCTCGTCGAATTCGACCATGGCAAGACGACGGTCTCGCCGGGCCTGGCCGAAAGCTGGTCCATTTCCGACGATGGCAAGGAATACACGTTCAAGCTTCGCAAGGGCGTGAAGTTCGCCGCTACCGACTATTTCACCCCGACGCGCGACTTCAACGCCGACGACGTGGTGTTCTCGTTCCAGCGTCAGGTCGACAAGAACGGCCCCTGGTTCCAGTACATACCGGGCATTGCCTACCAGTATTACAATGACCAGTTCGGCGACAACATCACCAAGGTCGAGAAGGTCGACGACCTGACGGTGAAGTTCACCCTCAAGGAGCCGGCGATCACTTTGATCCCGACGCTGGGCATGGACTTCGCCTCAATCGTTTCCAAGGAATATGCCGACAAGCTGCAGGCGGACAAGACGCCTGAACTGTTCAACCAGAAGCCGATTGGCACCGGCCCGTTCATCTTCGTCGATTACCAGACCGACGCTGCCATCCGCTACAAGGCCAACCCCGACTATTGGGGCGGCAAGCAGAAGATCGACGACCTTGTCTTCGCCATCACCACCGATCCGGCGGTCCGTGCGCAGAAGCTGAAGGCCGGCGAATGCAACATCATGTCCTACCCGGCGCCGGCCGACATCGCCGGCCTGCAGGCCGATCCGAACCTGAAGGTCGACGAGCAGGAAGGCCTCAATGTCGGTGCGCTGATGTACAACACCCAGCAGAAGCCGTTCGACGACGTGCGCGTGCGCAAGGCGCTCAACATGGCCATCAACAAGAAGGCTATCATCGACGCGGTCTTCCAGGGCGCCGGCCAGGTGGCCGTCAACCCGATCCCGCCGACCATGTGGTCCTACAACAAGGACGTGAAGGACGATCCGTACGATCCGGATGCGGCCAAGAAGATGCTCGAAGAGGCCGGCGTCAAGGACCTCAAGATGAATGTCTGGGCCATGCCTGTGTCGCGCCCCTACATGCCGAACGCGCGCCGCACCGCCGAGCTGATCCAGGCCGACTTCGCCAAGGTCGGCGTCACAGTCAACATCGTCAGCTACGATTGGGGTGAATACCTCAAGCGCGCTTCGGCGGTCGATCACGACGGCGCCGTCATCGTCGGCTGGACCGGTGACAATGGCGATCCGGACAACTTCCTCGGTGTGCTCTTGAGCTGCGCTTCCGTCGGTTCGAACAACCGCGCGGAATGGTGCAACAAGGACTTCGATGCGCTCATCAACAAGGCCAAGACGGTTTCCGACCAGGCCGAGCGCACCAAGCTCTACGAACAGGCGCAGGTCATCTTCAAGGAACAGGCACCGTGGGCGACGCTCGCACACTCCAAGGTGTTCATGCCGATGCAGAAGACCGTCTCCGGCTTTGCGATGGATCCGCTCGGCATCCATCGCTTCGACGGCGTCGATATCGCCGAATAAGGTTCGCGAAACGGGGCGGCGCCACAGCGCCGTCCCACCTCGCCCGCCATGCTGCGTTATATCCTCGGCAAGCTCGCCCTCATCGTCCCGACCTTCATCGGGATAACCATCCTCGCCTTCGGCTTCGTGCGCATCCTGCCCGGTGATCCGGTGCTGGTGCTCGCGGGCGAACGCGGCCTGTCGCCCGAACGTCACGCTGCGCTGATGCACCAGTTCGGCTTCGACCTGCCGATCTGGCGACAGTACCTGACCTATCTGGCCAATATCCTCAGCGGTGATTTCGGCACCTCGTTTTCCACCAAGACGCCGGTGCTCAAGGATTTCCTGGTGCGGTTCCCGGCGACGGTCGAACTTGCCATCTTCGCCATGATCTTCGCTATCGTCATCGGCGTCGCCTTCGGCATCTTCGCCGCGATCCGCCGCGGCTCCTGGTTCGACCAACTGACCATGGGAACGGCGCTGGCAGGCTATTCCATGCCGATCTTCTGGTGGGGGCTGCTGCTGATCATCGTGTTCTCCGGCATGCTGCACTGGACGCCGGTTTCCGGCCGCATCGACCTTCTCTATTTCTTCAAGCCGGTAACCGGCTTCATGACCATCGATTCCCTGATCTCCGGACAGAAGGGTGCATTCCGCTCGGCCCTGTCGCACCTCGTCCTGCCCACCATCGTGCTCGGCACCATTCCGCTTGCCGTCATCGCCAGGCAGACGCGGTCGGCCATGCTCGAGGTCCTCGGCGAGGACTATGTGCGCACCGCGCGCGCCAAGGGCCTGGCGCCTCGCCGCGTCATCGGGCTGCACGCTTTCCGCAATGCGCTGATCCCGGTCGTCACCACCATTGGCCTGCAGGTCGGCACGCTCCTGACCGGCGCCATCCTGACCGAGAGCATTTTTTCGTGGCCAGGCATCGGCAAATGGATGATCGACGCTATTTCCAAGCGCGACTATTTCACCGTGCAAGGCGGGTTGCTTTTGATCGCGCTCATCGTCATGTCGGTGAACCTCATCGTCGACGTGCTCTATGCCGTCATCAACCCGCGTATCCGGGCGAATTGACATGACCAACGAAGGCCCTGCCACAATCGAAGCCGCGACCGTCGTCAGGCCGCAGGACGCCCGGCTGCAGATGTTCGCCGAGTTCTGGCACTATTTCTCGATCAACAAGGGCGCGGTGATCGGCCTCTTCGTCTTCGCGCTGCTGATCCTGATCGCCGTCTTCGCGCCGCTGCTCGCCCCGCATTCGCCGGACGACCAGTTCCGCGACTTCTTCCTGACGCCGCCGGCCTGGCAGGCGGGCGGCAACGCCCAGTTCCTGCTCGGTACCGACGCCGTCGGCCGCGACATTCTCTCGCGCCTGATCTACGGCTCGCGCTTCTCGCTCGCCATCGGCTTCGTCGTCGTCACCACGGCGCTGATCTCCGGCGTCATCCTCGGCCTGCTCGCCGGCTACTGCCGCGGCTGGGTGGATACGCTCATCATGCGCATCATGGACATCATCCTGGCCTTCCCGTCGCTGCTGCTGGCGCTGGTGCTGGTCGCCGTTCTCGGACCTGGGCTGGTCAACGCCATGATCGCCATTGCCTTCGTGCTGCAGCCGCACTTCGCCCGGCTCACCCGCGCCGCCGTGATGGCGGAGAAGAACCGCGAATATGTCATCTCGGCCAAGGTCGCGGGCGCCAGCCATTTCAGGCTGATGCTGGTCACCATCCTGCCCAACTGCATCGCGCCGCTGATCGTGCAGGCGACGCTGTCCTTCTCCAACGCCATCCTCGAGGCCGCGGCGCTGGGCTTCCTCGGCATGGGCGCGCAGCCGCCGACCCCGGAATGGGGCACGATGCTGGCCGAAGCACGCGAGTTCATCCTGCGCGCCTGGTGGGTGGTGACCTTCCCGGGCCTTGCCATCCTGATCACCGTCTTTGCCATCAACCTGATCGGCGACGGCCTGCGCGACGCGCTCGACCCCAAGCTGAAGAGGTCGTGAGCATGTCCCTGCTCGAGATCAAGAATCTCACCGTTTCCTTCGACACCGCCGCCGGTCCGTTCATGGCCGTGCAGGGCATCGACCTGTCGATCGAGCCGCGCGAAGTGCTGGCGATCGTCGGCGAATCCGGTTCCGGCAAATCGGTGGCGATGCTGGCGGTGATGGGGCTGCTGCCCAACACCGCGACCGTCAAGGCCGACCGCATGGCCTTCGACGGCGTCGATCTGCTGAAGCTCAGCCCGTCCGAGCGGCGCAAGATCGTCGGCAAGGATATCTCCATGATCTTCCAGGAGCCGATCGCCAGCCTCAACCCGTGCTTCACCGTCGGCTTCCAGATCGAGGAGGTGCTGCGCTTCCATATGGGCATGGACCGCGCCCAGCGCCGCGCGCGCGCCATCGAATTGATTAAGCTCGTCGGCATTGCCGATCCGGAAGAACGGCTGAGCTCGTTTCCGCACCAGATGTCGGGCGGCCAGTGCCAGCGCGTCATGATCGCCATCGCCATCGCCTGCAATCCGAAGCTCTTGATCGCGGACGAGCCGACCACCGCGCTCGATGTCACCATCCAGAAGCAGATCCTTGATCTCCTGGTTTCGCTGCAGGCCAAATACGGCATGGGCCTGATCATGATCACCCACAATATGGGCGTGGTGGCCGAGACAGCCGACCGCGTCATCGTTCAGTACAAGGGCCGCAAGATGGAAGAGGCCGACGTGCTGTCGCTGTTCGAGAGCCCGAAAAGCAACTACACGCGCGCGCTGCTGTCGGCGCTGCCGGAGAACGCGGTCGGCGACCGGCTGCCGACCGTTTCCGACATGCTGTTCGAGCCGGCGCCCTCGGCCGCGGGAGCCTCCGCATGAGCACCACCGTCCTCGAAGGCAAGAACATCGTTCGCGACTACCATATCGGCGGCGGCCTGTTCAGCGGGCCGCGCACGGTGCACGCGGTCAAGGGCGTCTCGTTCACCGTGGACAAGGGCAAGACGCTCGCCATCGTCGGCGAAAGCGGCTGCGGCAAGTCCACGCTCGCCCGCATCATCACGCTCATCGATCCGGCGACATCGGGCGAACTGTTCATCGACGGCAACAAGGTCGACATCGCCAGGGGCGGATTGACCAAGGAGATGCGCCGCAAGGTGCAGATCGTCTTCCAGAACCCCTACGGATCGCTCAACCCGCGCCAGAAGATCGGCGACGTGCTGGGCGAGCCGCTGCTGATCAACACCGACAAGACGGCCGCCGAGCGGCGCGACCTCGCCATGAAGATGCTGAAGAAGGTCGGCCTCGGTCACGAGCACTACAACCGCTATCCGCACATGTTCTCGGGCGGCCAGCGCCAGCGCATCGCCATTGCCCGCGCATTGATGCTGAACCCGAGCCTTCTGGTGCTGGACGAGCCGGTCTCGGCGCTCGATCTTTCGGTGCAGGCACAGGTGCTCAACCTGCTCGCCGACCTGCAGGACGAATTCCAGTTGACCTATGTCTTCATCAGCCACGATCTCTCCGTGGTGCGCTACATCGCCGACGACGTGATGGTGATGTATTTCGGCGAGGCGGTCGAATACGGCTCGCGCGACGAGGTCTTTTCAGACCCCAAGCACAGCTACACCAGGACGCTGTTCGCAGCGACGCCGCGCGCCGATGTGGCCAGCATCAAGGCGAGGTTGGCGAAGAAGAAGGCGGCGTGACTCCAATTCGTCATCCTAGGGCGGAGCGCCGCAACGCGGTGCGGAGATCCTAGGATCCATGCCGTTATCTCAGCCGAAAAGCGCTGCGGAGCAGGTTGTGCACCGTGGTAACGCTCGCATATCACGGCATGAATCCTCGGGTCTGCGCCGCGTCGCTCCGCTCCTTGCTCCGCCCGTGGATGACGAAACGGAGGCAGTCACGCCTCCGGTTTCTCTCGCGAAAAGGGTCGAGCGCTACGACAGCTTCGCGATGACAGCCCGCAGCGCTTCACCGAAACGCCTGACTTCCTCGACCGTATTGTAGTGCACCAGCGAGGCGCGGATGGCGCCGCTGTCCATCGACAGGTTGAGGCGCTTCATCAGGCGCGGGGCGTACATGTGGCCGTCGCGAATGCCGATCTGCATCTCGGCCATTTCCTCGACGATCCGCTGCGGCGACAATTTGCCGATGTTGAAACAGAAGGTCGGCACGCGTTCGTTGATCCGGGCCTCCTCGGAAACGCCGTAGATTGTTGCCCCGCAGCTCTTCAGCACAGCCAGCATCTCGCGCGCCAGCACCAGCTCGTAGTCGCGGATGGCGCCCATGCCGGCGACGATGTTTTCGCGCCGCGAGCGGTTGTTGGACGGAGCAAGATTGCGGCCGATGAGCTCGAGATACTGCACGGCCGCATCCATGCCCGACACGTTCTCGTAAATGAAGGTGCCGGCCTCGACCTTGTAGGGCGGCTCGTCGGGGATGAAGTCCTCGCGGAAGGTCGGCAGTCGCTTCAGCGTTTCGAAGCGGCCCCACAGGAAACCCATATGCGGCGAGAAATTCTTGTAGCCGGAACAGACGAGATAGTCGCAATCCCATGCCTGGACGTCGATCAGCCCATGCGGCCCGTAATGCACGCAGTCGAGGAACACTTCGGCGCCGGCGGCGTGCGCGATCCCTGCCACCGAAGCGACGTCGACGATCGAGCCGATGGAATGCGCCGTCACCGTGCAGGCGACAAGCCGGGTACGATCGGAAACAAGCGGGCGCAGATCGTCGATATGCAGGTTGCCGTCCTCGCGCATGCGCCACCACTTGAACTTGGCGCCGGCGGATTCGAGTGCCAGCCATGTCGCGATGTTGGCGTCATGGTCCATGTCGGTGACGACGATCTCGTCGCGCTCTCCAAGCATCTGGCCGATGCCGAGGCTGACTAGGCGGATGAACGAGGTGGCGTTCATGCCGAAGCAGATCTCGGATGGGCTGTAGGCATTGATCAGCAGTGCCACGCTTGTCCGCGCATCGGCGACCGATTGGTCAACGGTGACGCTGCGGCCATAGCGGCCGCCGCGCTGCACATTGTGCGATACCAGATGGTTGGTCACCGCATCGAGCACGCTCTGCGGAATCTGCGCGCCGGCGGCGTTGTCCAGGAAGATGAAGTCGCCTGCCCGCTGCAAGGCCGGAAACATCGCCCGGATTCTTTCAACAGGGAATGCGCCGGAAGTGCCGGTCGCATTGGCGGCTTGATGCTTGTTCATGGTCGTCTCCTGCGAAGTGCTCGGTAGAGGGGAAGTTGAAGGCGCGGTCAGCGCGTCTTCTCGGTTTTGAAACGGCCTTCAAGCAGGCTGACGAGGCGAACCATCGGCCACAGGAAGATGAGATAGACCAGGGCTGCGCCGATCAGCGGCGAGGGATTGGCATAGAGCGACTGTGCATTGGTCGCTTCCTTCAGGAGTTCCGGCAGCGCCACGGTGGAGGCGAGCGAGGTGTCCTTGAACATCGAGACGCAGTTGCTGGTCATCGGCGGGATGACGACGCGCACCGCCTGCGGCAGCACCACCTTGCGCAAGGTCAAAAGGAACGGCAGGCCGAGCGCCTGCGACGCCTCGAACTGGCCGCGCGGAATGCTTTCGATGCCGGAGCGGAACACTTCCGCCGAATAGGCCGACATGATGATGGCGAAGGCCGTTACGGCGGAAGCCCAGGACGATAGGCGGATGCCGAGGAAGGGCAGCGCATAATAGATCAGGATCAGCACGACCAGCACCGGCAGCGCGCGGAAGATATCGGTGTAGCCGACCGCCAGCCACCGGAGCGGCTTCGGCGCATAAAGCCGCAACAGGCTGATCACCAGGCCGATGGGGATGCCGATGCCGATGCTGAGCAGGCCGAGCAGCAGCGTGTTGAGAAAGCCGCGCAGCAGCGCCGGCAGACTGGACGCGATGACGTCGGCGTTGAAGAAGGTATCGAGCAGCGACATGGGAGGCTTTCCCGAACCGTTTGGCGTCCCTTGACGCCGGAGCAGAGGTCCGGAACAGCGAAAGCGGTTTTGCCGCGCCGCGCTGGTTCCGGGAGACTATGTATCAAACGGAACGTGCCGGCCTTTCGAGCCGGCACGTTCTCCTTGGCGGCCGCCGCTCAGGCCTTCGGCACCGGCATTTCCTTGGCGGTCGAGGAATCGGCGGGCGCGTCGCTGCCGAACCACTTCTTGTGGATCGCGGCCAGCGTGCCGTCCTTCTTCATTGCCGTCAGCGCGTCGTTGAGCTTGCCGAGCAGCGGGTGGTCCTTGGTCATCATCAGCCCGTACTGTTCGCCGGTCTTGATGCGTTCCTTGACGGTGAGATCCTTCATCTTGGTGAAGGAGTACTGCATGCCCGGAATGTCGCTGACAGCCGCGTCGATGCGCCCGGCGCTGAGGTCGAGCAAAAGGTTCTGCTGTGTGTCATAGCCCTTTACGTCGCTGAGGCCATCGGCCTCCTGATGCGCCTTGACCCAGGTCTCGCCGGTCGAGCCGGACAGCACGCCGACGATCTTGCCCTTGAGGTCGGCCTCGGCCTTGATCGGGCTGTCGGTCTTGGTGGCGATGCCCATGTCGGAATCATAGTAAGGCTGCGTGAACGACTGCGACTTCAGCCGCTCCGGCGTGATGGTGATCGACGAGATGGCGACATCGATGCGCTTCGAGGTGGTGGCGGCGAACAGCGCCTGGAAGCCGAGATCGGCGATGTCGGTGGTCATGCCGACGCGCTTTGCCGCTTCGTTGACGATGTCGACTTCAAAGCCCTCGAAAGTGCCGCTCTCGTTCTTGTACTCGAAGGGCGGGTTGGTCGGGTAGGCGCCGACATTGAGCACATCGGCGGCATAGGCGGTTGCCGGTCCGGCGGCGATGCCGATGGCGGCCGCGAGAAGGATGAGATTGCGACGGGTCAGGCTCATTGTTGGTCCCTCTGGGGTGTTCCCTCTGGTTGTTGATCGGGCGGGCTGATGCCCGCACGGTTTCTTGCCGCCCCACCTCCCAGCGGGGCGTCAATTCATGCTCGCTGCCATACGGTCGGGCGCTGTCCGGTCGCGGCAGACGCACATCGGCGGGAAGGCAAGGTTGGCGATGCTCTCGGTATGCGGATCGCGGATCTGGCGCGCGCACGCCCTCGCACGCATGGCGCGTGCTGGAGGATGACTGGGGGCAGCATGAACGACAAGGACTGAAACCCTTTGATCCCACCCGATGCACCACGATGGATGTCCGGCAAGCCCGTCCGGAACGGCAGTCGCCATCGATCGAGGAATGCTTATCCAAACCGCGGCAGTTTTCAAGGCAAAAGTTTTAAGCTTAAAAAGTTGGCAGCGGCGGCGCCTGGCATACCTTTCGATAGCGCTAGCGGCCGCTCCTGCCCAGTTCGGCATCCGCGCCGGCTTTGCCGGCAGCAGCGCCAGCCCCCAGAAGCATCGTGTCGCTGGCCAGGATGAAGAAACTGGCGCCGAGTGCTGCCCATCGGGCGACATCTTGCGGCTTCGCGCAGAAGATCCCGGATGTCCTGCCATGCGCGATTGTCGCATCGATGATCCTGTGGATCGCTTGCGCGAGTTTGTCGGCGCCTTTGGGGCCGATCGCATCGATCGATACGGAGAGATCGCCGGGCCCGACGAAGATCACGTCGACGCCCTCGACGGCGGTGATCGCCTCGATATTGGCCAGCCCTTCCGATGTCTCGACCTGAACCGCCACGACGATGCTGTCATTGGCTTGAGCGAGATATTCGGAGATGCGGTAGCCATAGCCGGCGGCCCGTCCGGGCCCGACGCCGCGCTCGCCGGTCGGCGGATAACGCGAGGCCTTCACCGCCGCCTGCGCCTGGGCGGCGGTCGAGACGCGCGGGACGAGCACGCCTTGCGCGCCGCTGTCCAATGCCGCGGCGATCGCTTCCGGTGCATGGCCGGGCACGCGCACAATGGCCGGCACGCGATGGATGTCGGCCGCGCGCACCATCGCCTCGATCATGTCGCGCGAAATCTGGGCATGTTCCCAATCGATGCAGAGGAAATCGAGACCGGACTGGGCCATCACCTCGACCGCAACGGGATGCGGAATGGCGGCAAAGGAACCGACGAGGCTTTCCCTGCCGATGCATTTGTGGCGAAACCCGCTCATCGCTCCATCCCTTTGTTGTCGTGCCGGAATTCATATCCGCAAACAGCCGCGAGGCGAAGCTATTTCAGGCTTGAAATATTTTCGCGCGGGCCTAGCGTGTCGATCTCCCGCCGCGAGTTCCGGACATGATCAAAGCGCACCCCCTGCACGGCCCAAACAGACTGAAGCTCGGCGTCTTCTCCACCAATGCCGACGGCGGCCTTGCCATATCGGATGTGCCTGAACGCTGGACGGCAAGCTGGCACGACAATCTGACGGCGGCGCAGATCGCCGACCGGGCGGGGCTGGAATTCCTGCTGCCGATCGCGCGCTGGCGCGGCTTTGGTGGCCGCAACAGGGTGCGCGAATGGTCGTTCGAGACCTTCACCTGGGCGGCGGCGCTCAGTGTGGCCACCGAGCAGATCGGGCTGTTCATGACCGTGCATGTGCCGCTCGTGCATCCGCTCTACGCCGCCAAGGCGCTGGCGACGGTCGACCATATCAGCCAGGGCCGCGCCGGCCTCAACATCGTCTGCGGCTGGAACCCGAAGGAATTCGGCATGTTCGGCACGCCGCTGGTCGAGAAGGGGTATGATCAGGCCGCCGAATGGATCGAAATTCTGGAAAGGCTGTATGCGTCGGCTGAACCTCTCGACTATGAGGGCACTTATTATCGTCTCAAGGAAGCCGTGAGCCGGCCGGCCAGCCTGCAAGTTCCGCGACCGGTGACGATGAACGCGGCTTTCGGCGGTCCGGGCCGCGATTTCGCTGCCGCCAGATGTGACTATCTGTTCACCACCTTTTCCGAGATGGCCGATGCCGGCAAACATGTCGCCGATATCAGCGAGCGGGCCGACAAGGCTGGCCGCGAGGTCGGCGTCTACACCGTGGCGCATGTCGTCTGCCGGCCGACGATGGAGGAGGCGCAGGCCTATTACACGCGCTATGCCGTCGATCTGGCCGACCGTGAGGCGGTCGATGCCCATATGGCCGGCAAGAAGGAGTTCTCGCGGTCGCACGATCCGTATGCCTATGACCGCTACCGCCAGCGTTTCGCCGGCGGCGCCGGCACCTATCCCTTGGTCGGAACGCCCGAAACGATCGCCGCCGATATGGTCGCCATTGCCGGGCATGGCTACCAGGGCATTGCGCTGTCCTTCGTCAACTACACGCAGGAACTCCCCTATTTCTGCGATCACGTGCTGCCGCTGCTGGAGCGGGCCGGCCTTCGGAAAATAGTCTGGCCGATGCCTTCCTGATTTCTCATCCTGGGGTCTGCGCCGTATCGCTACGCTCCTTGCTGCACCCAGGATGACGAAGCGACGGCCGATTATTCCGGAATAACCGCGGTGGCCTGGATCTCCACCTTGGCTCGGTCCTCGACCAGTGCCATCACCTGCATCGCGGCCATCGCCGGGAAATGCCGGCCGATCACCTTGCGATAGGCCTCGCCTATACCCCTGAGATTGGCCAGATATTCGCTCTTATCGGTGAAATACCACGTCATTGACGTGATGTGCCGCGGCTCAGCTCCGGCCTCCGCCAGCACCGCGACGATATTTTGAAGCGTCTGCCGCACCTGGCCGACGAAATCGTCGGTCTCGAACTGGCACTGCCCATTCCAGCCGACCTGTCCGCCGACGAAGACAAGCCGCCCGCGAGCCGCTACGCCATTGGAGTAACCGACCGGCTTGGCCCAGCCATCCGGCTGCAGAATCTCGTGCATTTCAAACTCTCCGCAATATCCGCGTTCGAAACCGTCCAAACCTTGACGTGACCGGAGTCAGGCCGCCCCCATCACCTGTCGCGCGATCACCACCTTCTGCACGTCGGAAGCACCCTCATAGATGCGCAGCGCGCGGATCTCGCGATACAGGCCTTCGACGATATGACCCTTGCGGACGCCGTCGCCGCCATGCAGTTGCACCGCTTTATCGATCACCTCTTGCGCCTTGTCCGTGGCGAACAGTTTGGCCATCGCCGCCTCGCGCGTCACCCGCGCCGCGCCCATGTCCTTGGTCCAGGCGGCGCGGTAGACCAAAAGCGCCGCGGCATCGACGTCGAGCGCCATGTCGGCGATATGGCCCTGCACCATCTGCAGCTCGGCCATCGGCGCGCCGAACAGCTTGCGTTCGGCCACCCGCTTGATGCTTTCATCGAGTGCGCGGCGAGCAAAGCCGAGTGCCGCCGCGCCGACGGTCGAGCGGAACACGTCGAGCACCGACATGGCGATGCGAAAGCCGTCGCCCGGTTTGCCGATCAGCGCCGAGGCGGGCAGGCGGACCTGATCGAAAGACAGTCGTGCCAGCGGATGCGGCGCTATAACTTCCAGGCGCTCCGCGATGCCGAGGCCCTTGCTGTCCCCGGGCACGATGAAGGCTGATAGCCCCTTGGCGGCGGGTGCCTCGCCTGTGCGGGCAAAGACGACATAGAGATCGGCGATGCCGCCATTGGAGATCCAGGTCTTTTCGCCCGACAGGACATAGCCGTCACCATCGCGGGTCGCTGTCATCTCCATATTGGCGACATCCGATCCCGAGCGCGGCTCCGACAGCGCAAAGGCGGAAATGACCTTGCCGGCGCGCGTCTTCAAAAGCCATTGCTGCTGCTGCGGCGTGCCGAACAGGCTGAGCGCTCCGGTGCCGAGCCCTTGCATGGCGAAGGCGAAATCCGCGAGCCCGTCATGCCGCGCCAGCGTCTCGCGCGTGATGCACAAGGTGCGCACGTCGAGCGGTCCCGGATTGTCGGTGTCGAGCGCCGTCGGTTTCAGCCAGCCGTCCCGGCCGAGTTTTTGCACCAGCTCGCGGCAGGCGGCGTCGACGTCATGGTGATCGACGGGTAGGTTCTTCGCGCACCATGCTTCGAGGTGCTCGGCCAGTTCGCGATGACGGTCTTCGAAGAAGGGCCAGTCGAGGAAGGAGCGGTCAGGCATTTCTGCCTCCGCTATTCTCCAGAGTCCGTGCTCTACGGCGCCCCCCTCTGTCCTGCCGGACATCTCCCCCTCTAAGGGGGAGATCGATCCTCATCTCGGCTTTCGCGAATCGCCTGCGCCGCAGGATGGCTGCCGCCGCCGAAGCTGCCAATCTCCCCCCTAGAGGGGGAGATGGCCGGCAGGCCAGAGGGGGGCGCTGTCCCGCCAACGTCTCCATCAACCCGCTCATCCTCAATTCCCCTCGAACACCGGCTTTTCCTTGGCAACGAACGCCTTGTACGCCCGCTCGAAATCGCGCGTCTGCATGCAGATCGCTTGCGCCTGAGCTTCCGCCTCGATCGCCTGGTCAAGGCCCATCGACCATTCCTGGTTCAACTGCGTCTTGGTAATGCCGTGGGCGAAGGTCGGGCCGGAGACGATGCGCGCCGCCATGTCGAGCGCGTCGGCCTCGAGCGATGCGGCATCGACCAACCTGTTGTAGAACCCCCAGCGCTCGCCTTCGGCAGCCGTCATGTTGCGGCCGGTGTAGAGCAGTTCGGCGGCGCGGCCCTGGCCGATGATGCGCGGCAGGATAGCGCAGGCTCCCATGTCGCAGCCGGCAAGACCGACGCGGGTGAACAGGAATGCCGTCTTGGCGTCCGGCGTGGCGATGCGGATGTCGGAGCTCATGGCGATGATGGCGCCGGCGCCGACCGCCACGCCGTCGACCGCCGCGATGATCGGCTTGCCGCAGTTCAGCATCGCCTTGACGAAGTCGCCGGTCATGCGGGTGAAGGCCAGGAGCTGCTTCATGTCCATCTTGACCAGCGGGCCGATAATATCGTGGACATCGCCGCCGGAGCAGAAATTCCCGCCATTGGACAGGAACACCACGGCATCGACATCGTCGGCATAGACGAGGTCGCGGAATGTATCGCGCAGTTCCGCATAGCTGTCGAAGGTCAGCGGGTTCTTGCGCTCCGGCCGGTCGAGCCGGACCTTGGCGATCCGGCCTTCGACCTGCCAGAGGAAATGCTTCGGCTTGAAGCCGGCCATCTTGCTCATTCGCGTCCCTCCCAGTTGCTGCGGAACGAGGTCAGCATGCCGGTCAGACGGCGTGCCTCGTCCTCGCTGACCTTGCCCAGCAATTCGCCGACCCAGCCCTCGTGTGCGGCAGCGATGACGGCGAAGGATTTGGAGCCTTCATCCGTCAGCCGCACCATCGAGGTACGGCGGTCGCCATTGCGCCGGGCGCGGGCGACCAGCCCCTCGGATACGAGCCGATCGACGATGCCCGTGACATTGCCGTTGGACACCAGCAGGAAACGCGACAGATCGCTCATCAGCATGCCTTCGGGCGCGCGATAGAGCGCGGCCATCACGTCGAAGCGCGGCAGCGTCGTGTTGAACTCCTTCTTCAGGCGCTCGCGCAGTTCGGCCTCGATCGTGCGCGAGGCGCGCAGCAGCCTGATCCACAGCCGCAAGCGGTCCTTGCCGGGTCCCGACGGCGCGGGCAGGGGGCCGGCTACCATGTTTCGCCTCCTGAGATCGAAATTGCCTGTCCGGTGATCGACGCTGCCGCATCGCCGCAGAGCCACAGCACGGCAGCGGCAATTTCCTGCGGCCGGATGAAGCGGCCTTGCGGATTGGTCGCGGCAAGGCTCGCCCGCGCCTGTTCAGTCGAGCGGCCGGTTTTTTCCACGATCCGCTCAATGGACTCGTCCAGCATGTCCGTCTCGACAAACCCCGGGCACACCGCATTGACGGTCACGCCGGATTTCGCCGTCTCGGCAGCCAGCGCCCGCATCAGGCCGACGACGCCATGCTTGGCCGCCACGTAAGGCGCAACATAGGCGTAGCCTTTCAGTCCGGCGGTAGACGCGATGAAGACGATGCGGCCCGCCTTGCGCGCGGCCATGCCGGCGAGCGCCGGCTTCACCGTCAGGAAAGCGCCGGTCAGGTTGACGTCCAGCGTCCGCTGCCAGTCGGCCAGCGTGGTCTTGTGCGCCGGCGTGCTGCCCGCCATGCCGGCATTGGCGACGACGATGTCGAACGGCCCGCGCGCGGCCTCCGCCGTCTCGTAAAGCGATGCCATCGCCGCCTCATTGGTGACATCGGCAGTGATGGCGAAAACGCCTTTGCTTTCGCCAGCCACCTTGGCCAGCTCCGCCTCGCGGCGGCCGCATATGGTGACGTCGATGCCGGCACCAGCCAGCGCCAGAGCGATCGCTCGGCCGACACCAGACCCGCCGCCGGTGACAAGGGCATGGCTGCCGGCGATCATCGCGGCGGCCGTCATACTTTCAGCCCCGCTGCGGCGTCGCGTTCGGCCAGTCGGTAGATCTGGTCGCGCCCCGGCAGATAAGGATCCGGCCATTTCACGCCACGGTCGCCGAGCGCCACCGCCGCATGCAGCGTCCAGTAGGGATCGGCGAGATGCGGCCGTGCCAGCGCCACCAGGTCGGCGCGGCCGGCCATCAGGATCGAATTGACATGGTCCGGCTCATAGATGTTGCCGACCGCCATCGTCGCCATGCCGACCTCGTTGCGGATGCGGTCGGAAAACGGCGTCTGGAACATGCGGCCATAGACCGGCTTTGCCAGCACCGAAGTTTGTCCTGCCGAGACGTCGCAAATGTCGACGCCGGCCTCATGCAACAGCCGCGCGATCTCGACGGCGTCGGCGGGTGTTACGCCTTCGATGCCGACCCAGTCATTGGCCGAAATGCGCATTGAGATCGGCTTCTGCGCCGGCCAGGCGGCGCGTACGGCGCGAAAGATTTCAAGGGGATATCGCATGCGGTTTTCCAGCGAACCGCCATACGCATCCGTGCGCCGGTTGGTGACCGGCGTGATGAAGGACGACAGGAGATAGCCGTGCGCGGCGTGGATCTCGAGCATGTCGAAGCCGCAGCGGTCGGCCATCTCAGCCGAAGCCACGAACCCGTCGCGCACTCTGTCCATGTCGGCGCGGTCCATCGCCTTCGGCACCTGATTCTCAGGTGACCACGCCACCGCCGATGCCGCCATGACTGGCCAGTTACCGGAGGCGAGCGGCACGTCCGTGCCTTCCCACCCAACCTGGGTCGAACCCTTGGCGCCGGAATGGCCGATCTGTGCGCAGATCTTCGCCTCGGTCTCGGTATGGACGAAATCGACCAGCCGTTTCCACGCCGCCTCATGTTCGGGCGCATAGAAGCCCGGGCAGCCGGGCGTGATCCGCCCTTCGGGGCTGACGCAGGTCATCTCGATATAGATGAGCCCGGCGCCGCCCTTGGCACGCTCGGCATAGTGCGTGAAATGCCAGTCCGTCGGGCAGCCGTCGACGGCCTTGTACTGCGCCATCGGCGAGACGACCACGCGGTTGCTGAGCCGCATGTCGCGCAGCTTGAAGGGCGCGAACATTGGCGCGCGGCGCAGCCTGTTGGCGCCGGCGCCCGCCTGGCGCTGGAACCATTCCTCCGCGCTTTCAAGCCACTCCGCGTCGCGCAGCCGTAGGTTTTCGTGGCTGATGCGCTGCGAACGGGTCAGCAGCGAATAGTTGAACTGCACCGGATCGAGGCCGAGATAGCGCTCGACTTCCTCGAACCATTCGAGCGAATTGCGTGCCGCCGACTGCAGCTTCAGCACCTCGGTGCGGCGCGCATCCTCATATTTGCGGAAGGCGGCGTCGAGGTCCGGTTCGGTTTCGACATACTCGGCCAGCGCAACCGCGCTTTCCAGCGCCAGCTTGGTGCCGGAGCCGATCGAGAAATGCGCTGAAGCCGCCGCGTCGCCCATCAGCGCCAGATTCTCAGACGACCAGCGCTCGCACAGCACGCGCGGGAAATTGATCCAGGCCGAACCCCTGATGTGGTTGGCATTGGTCATCAGCTTGTGGCCGCCAAGATGCTTTTCGAAGATGCGCTCGCAGACGGCGATGGATTCCTGCTGCGTCATGGCGCCGAAGCCGAAGGCGGCCCAGGTCTGTTCGCTGCACTCGACGATGAAGGTCGCGGTGTCGCTGTCGAACTGGTAGGCGTGCGCCCACACCCAGCCATGCTCGGTCTTTTCGAAGATGAAGGTGAAGGCGTCGTCGAATTTCTGGTGGGTGCCGAGCCACACGAACTTGCATTTGCGCGTGTCGATGTCGGGCTTGAAGATGTCGACGAAGCTGTTGCGCGCCCTGGAATTCAGCCCGTCTGCGGCGACGACCAGGTCATGCGTCTCCATATAGGGCCGGGGATCGGCGATGTCGGTCTCGAACACCAGCCTGACACCGAGCTCGCGTGCGCGCCGTTGCAACAGGATCAAGAGCCGCTTGCGGCCGATGCCGCAGAAGCCATGGCCTGAGGATACAGTGCGCACGCCGTCATGGACCACGGCGATGTCGTCCCAATACGCAAAATGCTTCTTGATCCAGACGGCGCTGACCGGATCGTTCCTGGCCAGATTCTCGAGCGTTTCGGCTGACAGAACGACGCCCCAGCCGAACGTGTCGTCGGCGCGATTACGCTCGAAAACCGTCACATCGTGCGCGGCGTCCCTCAGCTTCATCGAAATGGCGAAGTAAAGGCCGGCTGGTCCGCCGCCGAGAACCGCAACCTTCATCTGTGCGATCTCCTCTTCGCTTGCTTGGTTTCAGTATCGCGCCGGGGCCAAGATATTTCAAGCTTAAAGTTTTATATCGAAACGATTATGCGAAATAGCGGGCCGCGCGCTCGCGCATCGCCGCGCGCGGCCCGTGGGGTCACTTTTCCGGGTTCTTCGGGCTCCACAGCACCGTCTCGGCACCCTTCTCGTAAGCCATGCCGTCGGGATAGCTGATCGCTTCCAGCTGCAAGCCCCAAGGCGCCTGGAAGTAAAGGATGGTCTGGCCGGCGGCGGGTCCTTCCTTGACCGGCAGCGGCCCCAACCTGGTCTTTACGCCCTTGGCCTCGAGATAGGCTTTCGCCGCCGCGACGTCGTCGACATAGAAGGCGATGTGAAAACCGCCAATGTCGCTGTTCTTCGGTGTCAGGTCCTTCTGGTCCGGCGCGGTGTATTTGAACAGCTCTATGTTCGACCCCGTGCCGCAGCGAACCATGGTGACCTGCTCGATGACAGCCTTCGGATCGACGCCGAGAAGATCCTGCATGAAGGTGCCCTTGTCGTCGGCGAACGGGCCGAACGACATTGCCTTCTTGCAGCCGACCACGTCGGTGAAGAAATCGACCGCCTGCTTCATGTCGGGAACCGTGATGCCGGTGTGGTCGTGCCCGCGCATGCCGGGGATCGAGCTTGCTGCCGCCATACCGGTGCTGCCGAGGATGGCGGCAGCGAGTGCTGCATTTCGAATTATTGTCTTCATGTCAGTTTCTCCTCCATTTGGCGGGGCTTTGTCATTGGCCGGTCGCACATCCGAGCCCGCTTTTCGGCGTGCGTATGCATTCATGTCGGAGCCTTGGCAGCGGAAGGAATATCCAGCCAGCCGTCGTCGATTTCGGGCAGTGGGATGGCCGCGATCAGGTCGCGCGTGTAGGTCTGTCGGGGATTTTCGAAGAGAGCGTCCGTCGCGCTCGCTTCGACGATCCTGCCTTCGCGCATGACGATGACCTGCCGGCACAGCCGCCGGATGACCGACAGATCGTGGCTGATGAAGGCGACCGTCAGCCCCATCTCCTCCGCCAGTTTCTCCAGAAGGGTGAGGATCTGCGCCTGCGTCGAGACGTCGAGGCCGGAGACGATCTCGTCGGCCAGCACGAATTTCGGCGCCAGCGCCAGCGCGCGCGCTATGCCGACGCGCTGGCGCTGGCCGCCCGACAGTTCGTGGCGGTAGCGGCCGGCGAAGCTCTGCGGCAGGCCGACGCGCTGCAAGGCCTCGGCCACGCGGTCCCTGAGATTGTCGCCAAGCCCGTTCTGCTTCAGCGGCGCGGCAATGATGCTGGCAATGGTGCGGCGCGGGTTGAGCGACGACATAGGATCCTGGAAGATCATCTGCAGATCGCGGCGCAGCGGCCGCAACTCCGCCTCCGGCAGATGCGTGATGTCTATGCCGTCGAAGCTGATGCTGCCGGCGCTGGGCTCCAGCAGTCGTACCAGGGCACGGCCGAGCGTCGACTTGCCGGATCCGGACTCGCCGACGATGCCGGTCACCGATCCCTTGGGCAGGTCGAAGTCCAGGCCTTTTAGGATTTCCGCCAGCGGCGCGCGGCCGATCAGCGGCTTGCGGGTCATGTCGGGCAGCGCGACTTTCAGGCCGCGCACGGAAAACAGCGGCTCAGCCATGCGGTCGCCTCCACGCCTGGTCCGCGGCCGCAATCTCCGCGGCAAGCCCGGCCAGCACTGCCTCGTCGACCGGCTTTAGCGAGGCGAGGGGATCGGTGTAGCGCGGCGTTGCCGCCATCAGTGCCCGTGTGTAGGGGTGCTGCGGTGCCGCGAAGAGGGCAGCTGTTTCGGCCTCTTCCACGACCTTGCCGGCATAGAGCACCGAGACCTTCTGGCTGATCTTGGCGACGACGCCGAGGTCGTGGGTGACGAACAGGATCGCCGTGCCGTGCTCGCGCTGCAACGCAGCGATGAGCCGCAGGATCTGCTTCTGCACGGTGACGTCGAGCGCCGTGGTCGGCTCGTCGGCGACGATCAGCCGGGGCTCGGCGGCGAAGGCTGCGGCGATCAGCACGCGCTGGCGCATGCCGCCGGAAAGCTCGTGCGGGTAGCTTTTCAGTACCCGGTCGGGGTCACGGATCTGCACCTCGTCCAGCAATTGCCGGATGCGGGTTTCGGCCCTCTCGCCGCTCCAGCCGAGGATGCGCACCAGCCGGTCGGTCGTTTGCGGGCCGATGCGGCGCGACGGGTTGAGCGCGGTCAGCGGATCCTGCGGGATCAGTGCGGTGCGCGCGCCGATCAGCGTGCGCCGTGCCTTCGGGTTGAGCTTGCCGAGGTCTTCGCCCTCGAGCCGCATATCGCCCTCGACGATGCGCACGCTCGACGGCAAGACGCCAAGTACCGCCTTGCCGATCATCGTCTTGCCGGCGCCGCTTTCACCGACCAGTGCTCGCACTTCGCCGGGCTGCACGGCAAGCGACACCGAGCGCAGCACGCGCTGGCCGTTCGGCAGCACGGCGCTCAACTCCTTGATATCGAGACAGGCGCTCATCGCAGCACCGGATCGAAACGTGTCTTCAGCGCCTCGCCGAACTGGCTGAACGACAGCACGGTCAGGATCAGTGTGATCAGCGGGAATACCAGCACCCACCAGGCCTGGTGGATCGACAGCCGGCCCTCGGCGATGATGCCGCCCCAGGTCGGGTCGTCGGTCGAGATCGACAGGTTGACGAAGGACAGGATCGCCTCGACGATGACGGCGATGCCCATTTCCAGCGACAGCAGCGCCACGATCGATGGCACCACATTGGGCAGCACTTCGCGCAGCATGATGCCGATGCGGCCATAGCCGGCGATGCGGGCGTTCTCGACATAGTCCATGCGCGACTGGCCCATCGCCTCGGCGCGGATGACCCGGCAGAAACGCGTCCAGTCGATGATCGCGATCGCCAGGATGACAGAGCTCAAACCCGTGCCGAGCACGGCAACCAAAAGGATGGCGAACAGCACCGGCGGGAATGCCATCCAGACATCGACGATGCGCGAGATGATGCGGTCGGCCCAGCCGCCGAAATAGCCAGCGATCAAGCCCAGGGTCGAGCCGACAAGGCAGGCGGCGCTGGCGGCGGCGAACGCAACGATGAAGGCGATGCGCCCGCCGAAGATCAGGCGTGACAAGAGATCCCGGCCGAGGCTGTCGGTGCCCAGCCAATAGCCGGGCTCCGCGCCATCGAGCCAGAACGGCGGCAAACGTTCGAGCATAAGATCCTGCGCGAGCGGGTCCCGCGGCGCGACCAGCGGCGCCAGGATCGCCGCCAGCAGCACCAGCAGCAGCCAGCCGCCGGCCAGCCAAAGCCTGGCGCTTGAGCCGTGTCTCGAGATGCGGCTCTCATCCATGGCGCAGCCTCGGATTGAGCAGGGCGTACATCATATCCACCGCGAGATTGATCAGCACGAACAACAGCGCGAAGACCAGCACGATGCCCTGGATCAGCGGCAGGTCGCGGTTGATGACCGCGTCGATCGCCATGTTGCCGAGACCCTCATAGGAAAACAGCCGCTCGACGATGACCGTGCCCCCGATCAGGAAGGTGAACTGCACGCCGACCAGCGTCAGCGTGGGCAGGGCGGCATTCTTCAGCGCCTCGCGCAGGATGACCTGCGTTTCCGAAAAACCCTTCACCCGCGCCAGCACGACATAGTCGAGGTCGAGCACTTCCTTCAGCGATTGTTTCAGTAGCTGCGAGATGATCGCCGCCAGCGGCAATGCCAACGCCACTGCCGGCATAAGCATGTGCTTCAGGAGATCCCATGTGAGATCGAGGCGGAGCCGAAGCAAGCTTTCGAACAGATAGAACTGGCTGACGAAGGGCAGGTCGAGTTGCGGCGAGACCCGGCCGGAAATGTCGAAGATCGGCACCAGCACCCCGAACAGCAGGATCAGCACCAGGCCCCAGAGGAAGTCGGGAATGGAAAGTGCCGCCCCGCTGGCGATGTCGATGCCGGCTTCCACCGCCGTGCCTCGTTCGCGGGCGCCGAGGATGGCCGTCGTCCCCCCGATCGCCACCGCCATGATAAGCGCGACGATGGCGAGTTCCAGCGTTGCCGGCAGCCGGTTGAAGACAAGCCCGAGCACGTCTTGCCGCAGCGAGATCGAGGTGCCGAAATCGCCTTTGACGACGCCGGACAGCCAGATGAAGAACTGCTCGACAATCGTCTTGTCGAGGCCGTAGAGCGCCCGCAGCCGGGCGATGTCGACATCGGTCGCGCCGGGCGGCAGCATCATGGCGATCGGATCGCCGGGAGCGATGCGGATCACGACGAAGACGACGACGGCCACGCCGAACAGCGTGATCAGCATCGTCAAAAGACGGATCAGGAATCGTTGCAGGAGCATGTAAATCTTTGCTGGAGCCCGGAGGCTCGTATGCCGAAAGAAGATGCGCGCCGTCGCTATGGACGGCGCGCGGCAAACCCGGGCCGATATTAGGCCGGGGTCATCAGGGCCGGTAGCAGCGCGCCGGACACATGCTGGACGACGTTGACACCCTTGGCATGAACGATTGGCTGCGCGTACTGCATCAGCGGCAGCACATAGGCCTGCTCGGCGATATATTTGTCCACCGCCTTCCAGCCGGCGATGCGCTTGGCCTCGTCCTTCTCACCCCACAGCGGGTTGATCATGTCGATCAGATCCTGGCTGTCCCACACCGAGTGCGGGCTCGGACCATACATGGCAAAACCGGTCGAGGTGGTCGGGTCGCCGATGGCATTGCCCCAGTTGTAGAAGGCCGCCGGCGCCAGCTTGTCGGCGGCGCGCAGTTCGTAGTGCTTGGCGATCTCGTAGACCTCGATCGTCGCCTCGATGCCGACCTTGCGCCACATGCCGACGATCGCCTGGATCATCTCGTAGTCCTTGGGCTTGAAGCCCTTGGTCGTCTGGATGGTGAACTTGACCGGCTTTTCCGGCGAATAGCCGGAAGCGGCCAGCAATTGCTTGGCCTTTTCCGGATTGTGCTCGACCTTGATCGACGCGTCGTAGGCCGCGTATTCCGGCGTTTCCAGCGTGGCGAGCGGCTGGCCGTAGCCGCGCAGCAGCCGCTTGACCAGAAGCTCCTTGTCGACCGCCATGACGGCTGCCTGGCGCACGTTCTTGTCCAGCATCGCCTCGACGTCGTTGAAGAAGATCATGCCGATGTCGGAAACATTCTTGATCGAGCCGGCAAGACCGTCCTTGGCGATCAGGCGGTCATACTCCTCATAGGGAATCTCGAGCGTCACCTGCGAGGAGCCGGACTCGATTTCGGCGACACGGCTCGCCGCGTCTGTGACGAATTTGATCGTCACGTTCTCGAATGCCGGCTTGCCGCCCCAGTACTTCGGATTGGCCTTCAGCCGCAGGAAGGCGTTGCGTTCGAACTTCTCGACCATGTACGGGCCGGTGCCGATCGGAGCCTTTTCGAAACCTTCGGCGCCCACCTTCTCGTAATAGGCCTTCGGCATGATGTAGCCCGTGAGGAACGACATCCACTTGAAGTAGACCGGGTCGAACTGCACGACATCGCCCGTGATCTTGTTGCCCTCGATCTTGAAGTTGTTGACGTTCTTCCACACGAACTGGATCGGGTTGCCGGTCTTTTCATCGCCGGCCCGCTGCAACGACCAGACCACGTCCTGGGGCGTGAACGGCGAGCCGTCATGCCAGGTTACGCCCTCGCGCACCGTCATCATGATCTTGGTGCGGTCGTCATTCCAGCCCCACTCGGTGAGCAGCCCCGGCGCGAAGGACAGGTCCGGCTTCTGCGGGATGAACTGATCGAACACCGACTGGTAGAGGCCCTGGATGGTCGGGTTGACCGCCGAAGGTCCGGTGGTCGGATCCCAGGACGGCAGGTTGACATTGTAGGCGATGGTCAGTTCGCCGGCCGCCGCCCCGGCGATCTTCGGCAGGCCGATGGCCGTCGCCCCGAGTGCGGCGGCACCGTATCCGAGCAATTCGCGTCTGTTGATTGTCATGGTCGTTCCCCTTGTTGGTTTTTCTGTTTTCCGTGCACGGCTTCGTTGTTTGATCAGTGGGTTCCCTGGGCAACCGTACCTTGCCTTGCTCCACCCCAATGCCTTTCGGCTGCTACCTCCCGCCAAGCTGTTGCGCCAGCATGAAGCCCGAGGCGGCACCCGTGCCGGCGCCCGGCCATGTGGCGGCACCGGTGAGATGCAGATTGGCCACAGGCGTGTTCCAACCGGCGTAGCCGCGTGCCGGGCGAAACAGGAAATTCTGTGCCAGGTGGTGGCTACCACAAACCTGGTCGCCGCCGACGAGGTTCGGGTTCTCGCGCTCGAGGTCGATGGGCGAGAACACGGCCTGGCCAAGGATCTTGGCTCGCAGGCCGGGCGCGTAGGTTTCGACGATGTCGAGCACGCGCTCGGCATAGCGATCCTTGACCTGATCCCAATGCGCGGGCGTGATCTTGCCGGCGGCGTCGCCAAGGATTTCTGCCGGCAGCATGCGCACCTGCACCCACAGCACATGCTTGCCTTGAGGCGCGCGCGACGGATCGACCGCGGTTGGTTGGCCGAGGACCAGCACCGGCTCGTCCGGCAGCACGCCCGCCATCGCCTGCTGATAGGTGCGCGACATGGCGTCGAGCGACGGTGACAGATGCACATAGGCGAACTGCCGCAACTCGGCGCCGGCGCGCCAGTCCGGCAGATCGTCCAGCGCCAGATGGATCATCATGGTGCCCGGCGCGTGGCGGAATTTTTGCATCGCCGTGTTGAAGCCGGCGTCGCCGGAACCGTTGGGCAAAAGCGTGCCGGCCAACGCCTTGGGTGCAACGCCGGCAATGACCGCCCTGGTGGCCGTGTGCGTCTCACCGGACTTGAGCCGCACACCCGTCGCCTTGCCGGCCGAAACCGTGATTTCGGCCACCTCGGCGTTGGTGAAGATCTTGCCGCCGGCGCCCGTGACCATCCCCGATAAGGCACGAATGATGGTGTGGGCGCCGCCCTTGCCCAGCACCATGCCGAAACTCTGGTTGGCCATGGATTCCAGATAAGGGAACACGGCACCGCCTGCGATGTCGGGCGCAAAGTCGAGATGCATGCCCCAGGTGGCGAGCGTCGCCCGCACATGGGGCGACTCGAAAGTCTCCTCCAGCCACGCGCGGGGCGAGGAAAGCAGCAGGCGCCCGGTATCGAGCGCGCCGGTAAGGCCCTTCTTGCGCCAAAGGTTCCACGCCGTGCCGGCAAGGGCGCGGGCGCTCATCGGTGATCCCAAGAGGCGAAACAGATGCTCTGCTTCCGCCGGGAAGGCGGCGACCAGCTTGCGCCACGTGGCGGCATCGGCGGCGGAGAAGGCAGCCATGCGCGCGGCCGTCTTTTCCAGATCGTTGCTGACGCCGAACCAGCGTCCGTCCGGGAAGGCGCTGGCGAAACAGTCGGCGACCGGCGCGAATTCCAGCCCGTGGGCGTTCAATTCATTTGCATATTTCCGGTGGAAGGCCGAGCCGGCGAACAGGCTCAGATTCATCGCACCGAAATCGTGCCGAAAACCCGGCAGCGTGAACTCGCGGGTCTGGACGGCGCCGCCGATCGTTGCACTGCGCTCAAAAACCCCGGTTTTCCAGCCTTTGAGTGCCAGATGCGCGGCGCAAGCCAGACTGTTGTGGCCCGCCCCGACAAAGATGGCGTCGAACTCGCTCACGCCCCGCACCCATTTCCTTTATGCTTAAAGATAATTGCAGATGCATATGTTTTCGTCTAGTAGGATATTAAGGGCCGAAACGAGCCTTCAGCACATCAGACAAGAGGGAACAGAGACCATGGACACGCAACAACTCCTCGGCGAAGTCGCCGGCCAGCTTCTTTCAGGCGCCATCAAGGTGGTCGACCTGTCGGCGCCGCTCGGTCCTGACACGCCGCTGATCAAGCTGCCGCCGGAACTTGCCGTCGACACGCCGAAGGTCGAGATCCATAACATCTCCCGTTACGACAAGAATGGTCCCTGGTGGGCCTGGAACTGGCTGAAGCTCGGCGAACACTCGGGCACGCATTTCGACGCGCCGCAGCACTGGATCAGCGGCAAGGATTATCCGGATGGCGCCACCGACACCATTCCGGCGCAGAACTTTATTGGTCCGGTCAATGTCATCGACTGCTCCAAGGAAGCCGCCGCAGACCATGATTTCCTGCTCACCGTCGATCACATCAAGGCGTGGGAAGCCAAGCATGGCGCCATCAACGCCGGCGAATGGGTGGTGATGCGCACCGACTGGTACAAGCGCAACGGCTCGGAAGCCGAATTCCTCAACGCCAACGAGACCGGCCCACACACGCCCGGCCCGACGGCGGAAGCAATCCAGTTCCTGATCAGCAAGGACATCAAGGGCTGGGGCTCGGAGACGATCGGCACCGATGCCGGCAAGGCCGGCGGCATGGAGCCGCCATTCCCGGCCCACACGCTGATGCACAAGGCCAACCGCTATGGTCTGGCCAGCCTGTGCAACCTCGACCAGTTGCCGCCGAAGGGCGCCATCCTGATCGCCGCGCCGCTCAAGATCGAGCACGGCACCGGCAGCCCGATCCGCGCCCTGGCGCTGGTGCCGGGCAAATAGGGCGAAGTGGATCTTCGGGAGAAGATCATGCGCGCGGGCGATGCGATAGGGAGGCAGACTGGCGGCGCTCGCGCTCTACGGCGCCCCCCTCTGCCCTGCCGGGCATCTCCCCCACTTGGGGGGAGATTGGCGGCTCGGGCGCCGCATACCATCCTGCGACGTTGGAAATTGGCGAAAGCCGAGATGACGGCCAATCTCCCCCCTTGTGGGGGAGATGCCCGGCAGGGCAGAGGGGGGCGCCGTAGAGCGCTGTCCCACGCAATTGAATCCCACCCGCCGACGAAAAGCCACCGCCAATGAACGCCCCCGACCACATCATCGTCGGCAGCGGCATCAACGCGCTGGTCTGCGCGGCGTTGCTCGGCGGCAAGGGCGCCAAGGTACTCGTGCTGGAGCGCAACGACCGCATTGGCGGCTGCATGCGCACCGAGGAAATCACCGCGCCCGGTTTCATCCATGATGTGATGGCGACGACCTTCGTGCTGTTCATTACCTCGCCGGCTTACGCGGCGCTGGGCAAGGACTTGGCCCGGCATGGCCTGGAGTTCTGTCACGCGGCCACCCCGACGGGGGTGCTGCGGCCCGACGGCAGCCATGCCGTGCTCAGCACCGACCGCGCCGCCAACATCGCCGCCTTCAATGCGATCGCCGCAGGCGACGGCGACCAGCACGCCGAGGATGTCGGCGGCATCGAGCGCAATGCCGGGCTGCTGTTCGGCCTGCTCGGCGGCAGCCTGTGGACCTACCCGACGGCGAAGCTGCTCGCCGGTGATGCCTGGCGGCGGAGCCCGCGCGGGCTGGCCGCCTTTCTCGGCGATGCGTTGGTGCCGGCGCGCGGATGGCTGGAGAGCACCTATCGGTCCGAAACCATACGCGCGCTGTGGGCACCGTGGGTCCTGCATGCCGGACTTGGGCCGGAAGATGCTTTCTCCGGCCAGATCGCCAAGGTCATCGCCTTCGCGCTGGAAGCTGCGGGCGCGCCGATCGTCAAGGGCGGGGCGAAGAACCTGCTGTCGGCCTTCGAGGCGCTTGTCAAAGAGCGCGGCGGGGTCATCTCCACCGAGGCCGACGTTGCCTCGATCATCCTGACCGAAGGTCGCGCCACCGGCGTGCGGCTGGCCTCGGGCGAAACCGTCCATGCGAAGAAGAGCGTCATCTGCTCGGTCACGCCAACGCAGCTTTACGGTCGGCTGCTCGGCAGTGACGGCCCCAAAACCGACGTCGAAGCGACGCAAAAATACCGCTACGGCAAAGGCAATTTCCAGATCCACTATGCCCTCGACAAGCCGCCTTCATGGCGAGGCCAGGGGTTGGACAAGGTGGCGCTGCTGCATCTGACGCCTGGGTTGGACGGGGTATCGAAGGCCTGCAACGAGGCGGTGCGGGGCATGCTGCCCGAAGTGCCGACCATCTGCGTCGGCCAGCCGCACGCGCTCGATCCCTCGCGTTGCCCGCAAGGCAAGGCGATCCTGTGGCTGCAACTGCCCGAGGCTCCCCGTCACATCAAGGGTGATGCCGCCGGCAAGCTGCAGGCACCGGCGGACGGGCAGTGGACCGACGCGCTGCGCGAGGCCTATGCCGATCGCGCCGAAGCGATCCTTGCCAGTCATATCGATGGCTTCAAGGACAGCGTCATCGCGCGCCGCGCCTATTCGCCTGCTGATCTCGAAGCGATGAACATCAATCTGGTCGGCGGCGACCCCTATGGCGGGTCCTCGACCGTCGACCAGTCCTTCCTGTGGCGGCCGTTCAAGACCAGCCGCAATCACCAGACCGGCATCAAGAACCTCTACCATATCGGCGCCTCGACCCATCCGGGCGCGGGCCTCGGCGGCGGCTCCGGCTTTCTCCTGGCGGGGAGACTGTGATGGAGCAGAAAATCGCGGAAAAGCGCCAGCGCATTTCGACCTTGGGCCAGATCGGCCTGCAGCAATTCGCGCCCTATCTGATGAACCGCATCATGGGCCGCTACAACGCCACCTTGCGCGACGATTTCCGCAAGCAGGGCCTGACCATTTCGCAGGTGCGGGCGCTCGCGGTGCTGTCGGTCACCGACGGCGTCACCGTCAACGACCTCTCGGTCTATACGGTGATCGAGCAGTCGACCTTGAGCCGCACGCTCGACACCCTTGAGGGGCAGGGGCTTGTGCGGCGCGAGCAGGGGGTTAGCGACAGTCGCATCCGCCATGTGTTCCTGACCGACGAGGGCCGCACCGAGTTCACCCGTGCCTGGCCGGCCATGCATGACGCTTTCGAGGCCATGTTCGACGATGTCGACGATGCCGAATATGCAGCGCTGATCGCGACATTGCAGAAGATGCTGAAGAACATTCGCAAGCACGACATCTAGAGCTACGCGCCGCCGAAGCCGGGCGGCAACGGAAGGAGGCCAAAAATGGCCGAACGGTCTTTTGCCAAGGAAGTCGAAAAGCTGAGGCTCGGCGCGGGCGAGGAATTTGCCGGCGAAGGCATCCTCGCCATCACCAAGGCGCTGCTGCAATGCGGCGTCGGCTATGTCGGCGGCTACCAGGGTGCGCCGATCAGCCATCTCATGGACGTGCTGGCCGACGCACAGGACATTCTGGGCGAACTCGGCGTGCATTTCGAGGCGAGCGCCTCGGAAGCCACCGCCACCGCCATGCTGGCGGCCTCGGTGCATTATCCGATCCGCGGCGCGGCGACCTTCAAGTCGACGGTCGGCACCAATGTCGCCTCCGACGCGCTCGCTAATCTGGCATCTGGCGGCGTCACCGGCGGCGCGCTGATCATCGTCGGCGAGGACTATGGCGAGGGCTCCTCGATCATGCAGGAGCGCAGCCATGCCTTCGCCATGAAAAGCCAGGTCTGGCTGCTCGATCCGCGCCCGAACCTGCCCTCGATCGTCAAGGCCGTGGAAGACGGCTTCGAGTTGTCCGAGGCCTCCAACACGCCTGTCATGCTGCAGGTGCGCATCCGCTGCTGCCATGTCCACGGTCATTTCACCGCCAAAGACAACAAGCGGCCGCCGATGACGGTGGCCGATGCGCTGGAGGCGCCCCGCCGCGACACCGGCCGCATCGTGCTGCCGCCCGCTTCCTTCCTGCACGAGAAGGAGAAGGTCGCGAAGCGCTGGCCGGCGGCGGTGGATTTCATCAAGAGCCGCAAGATCAACGAGATCTTCGGTTCCGATCACGGCTCCGTCGGCATCGTCATGCAGGGCGGCATGTACAATTCCGTCATCCGCGCTTTGCAGCGGCTCGGCCTTGCCGACACCTATGGCGAGACCGACGTGCCGCTCTACGTGCTCAATGCCGTGTATCCGTTGATCGACGACGAGTTTCTGTCCTTCTGCGAAGGCAAGCAGGCGGTGCTGGTCGTCGAGGAAGGCCAGCCCAACTACATCGAACAGGCCTTTGCCGCCATGCTGCACAAGGCCGGGCGTGGCACCCGCCTGGTCGGCAAGGAGCACCTGCCGATGGCCGGCGAATATACCGGCCAGGTCATGCTCGACGGCATCGGCGCCTTCCTGCGCACCGAGGCGCCGCATCTTCTGCCCGGCGAAGTGCGGGCTCCCAACAAGGTCGGCGACGGCGTCGACACGGCGGACCTGATCAATGTCGTTCCAGGTCGACCGCCCGGTTTCTGCATCGGCTGCCCGGAGCGGCCGATCTTTGCCGCGACAAAACTGGTCGAACAGGAACTCGGCAAGCACCACATCGCGTCCGACATCGGCTGCCACCTGTTCTCGATCATGCCGCCCTTCGAACTCGGCGCCACCACAATGGGCTACGGGCTCGGCCCGGCCTCGGCCTCGGCCTTCAATTCACCCGACGCCAAGCGCCGCTCGATCTCCTTCGTCGGCGATGGCGGCTTCTGGCACAACGGCCTGACCTCCTCGATCGGCAATGCGGTGTTCAACAAGAACGACGGCGTCATCGTCATCGTCGACAATTTCTACTCGGCCGCGACGGGAGGACAGGATATCCTGTCGTCTCGCGCCGGCAACAAGACCAAGTCGACGAAGCATCCCATCACCGAGGCCGTGAAAGGTATGGGCGTCAAGTGGCTGCGCCATGTCGACCGCACCTATGACGTCGGCAAGATGCAGGACACGCTGCGCGAGGCGCTGACCACGGACGAGAAAGGCCCGAAAGTCATCGTCGCCTCGTCGGAATGCATGCTCAACCGCCAGCGCCGCGAAAAGCCCCTGGTCGACAAGGCGATCAAGGGTGGGACGCGCGTCGTCAAGCCGAAGTTCGGTGTCGACGAGGATATCTGCACCGGCGACCACGCCTGCATGCGGCTGTCCGGCTGCCCGTCGCTGTCGGTGAAGTCGCTCGACGATCCGCTGCGCGACGATCCCGTCGCGAGCATCGACCAGAACTGCGTCGGCTGCGGCAATTGCGGCGAAGTCGCCGATGCGGCGGTGCTGTGCCCGTCCTTCTATCGCGCCGATGTCGTGCACAATTCGAGCCGCTGGGACCGTTTCCTCGAGAGCGCCCGGCGCGCCGTCATCGGTCTTTTGCAGCGTCGCCGCGAAGGCCGCCGTCTGGTGTTCGCCGATGCTTGATCACAACGCCTCATTACGCCCGAAGACAGGCGCCGCCGACGACGAACGCGTTATCAAGCTTGCGGTGCTTGCCGTCGGCGGCCAGGGCGGCGGCGTGCTTGCCGATTGGATCACCGACGTCGCCGAGCGCAACGGTTACGTGGCGCAATCGACCTCGGTGGCCGGCGTCGCCCAGCGCACCGGCGCCACCATCTACTATGTCGAGATGGCCCGTGACACCGGCCGCCTGCCGGTCTTCGCGCTGTCGCCCTCGCAAGGCGACGTCGACATATTGATCGCCGCCGAGCTGATGGAAGCCGGCCGCGCCATCATCCGCGGCTTTGTCACTCCCGACCGCACGACGTTGATCACCTCTTCGCACCGCATCGCCGCCGTGTCGGAAAAGATCGAGCCCGGCGACGGCAGGGCGTCGTCGTCGAAGGTGCACGCGACGGCTGAAGCCGCATCGAAGCGCTTCATCGCTTTCGATATGGAAAAGATCGCCGCCGACAGCGGCTCGATGATCTCGGCCAGTCTGCTTGGCGCGCTGGCCGGCTCCGACGCTCTGCCGTTCACGCGCGAAAGCTACCAGGAGGCGATCGGCGCCGGTGGCCGCGGCGTCAAGGCCAGCCTCGCCGCCTTCGCCGCCGCCTATGATCGCGCGCGCGGCACGGCATCATCGGCTGCGCCAAAGCCGGCGGAAGCGGCTGTCGTCGGCTCCGCCCTGGCCGCTGGACAGGTGAGTGGCCCGCAAGACCTCCTGCGAGGCTGGCAGGCCCTGGCCGCCCGCATCGACGTGATGCCCGTGGCGGTGCGCGACATGGCGCTGCGCGGTCTGCGAAAGGTCGTGGACTATCAGGACATTGCCTACGGACGCGAATATCTCGACCGCCTGGACAAAGCCGTCGTGCTGGACGGGCCTGATCGAGCCTATGCCCTCTCGATCGCCGCCGCCAAGCATTTGGCGAACGCCCTATGCTACGACGACATGATCCGCGTCGCCGACCTGAAGACGCGCTCGACCCGCGACAGGCGCGTGCGCAAGGAGGTCGGCGTCAGGGATGGCTCGGTCCTGCAGGTGACCGAGTATTTCCATCCGCGCATCGAGGAGTTCTGCGGCACGCTGCCGGCGGGGCTGGGCAGCTACATCGAGAACCGGCCGAAGCTCGCCGCCTTCCTTGACCGTCGCATCAATCGCGGCCGACGCATCCGTACCGATAGTTTTGCCGGCTTCACCGCTCTGTGGTTCATCGGCGGCCTGCGCCGCTGGCGCCGCCGCCTGCTGCGCCACAAGGTGGAAGCCGCACATCTGGAGAGCTGGTACGCGCTGGCGCTGGGCCATGCGCGTGAGGACTATGCATTGGCCGTCGAGATCCTGAACTGCCGCCGGCTGATCAAGGGCTACAGCGACACCCATGTCCGTGCCCAGTCGAAGTTCGACCGCGTGCTGTCGGCGCTCGACCTGCTCAAGGGGCGCGCCGACGCCGCTGACTGGATCAGGCGGCTGCGCGAGGCGGCGCTGAAGGACGAGAAGGGCGACATGCTCGACGGCGCCCTCAAGACGGTGGCGACGCTGGGGGCCGGGCCGACACACTGAGGCCGCGTCGCGCCGTCACCGTGTTTCGACTTGTGAATGAAGCGGCGCAGCTTGCGGGAAAAGATGCAGCAGTCCTGAATCGGCGCGGCGGCGCAGATGTGCATCCACCTCGGCCCGGTCAGCACAGCCATGGAACCTGCCGCCGCAATGGTTACGCAACCGCACCAGATCAGACATGACGGGTGACATCGGCAGGCCGGCGGCATCGAGCAGGCTTGCGCTGAGAAAGGCAAGATCGAGCGACGCCATATCGGGCATCGGGTGACGCAGTGGATGATGGAAGGTCGTGAGGGTGTAGAAGGTGCGATAGGCGAGCGAGTCAAGCTTGGCCAGCGCGTCACTGCCTGCGGTCGCATCGACAAACGGTTTGGTCGCCGAGGACTGGTGGTCGCCGAATTCGAGCACCACGGCGCCGCGCCTGCCGGCCTCCGCTTCCCGCTGCTTGAGAAAATCCTGAAGGTCGCCGCGCGCGATCGCCATGCGGCGCAGATATTCGCCGGCCTGGAAATCGTTCGCGAAAGGCTCGCCTTCCATCTTCAATCCCGGCTCCATCCGCCCCTCATAGGGCGAGTGCGGAAACATGGTCTGGATTTCGAGGAACAGTGGCCGGCCGTCTTCCCGGCGGTGCCTGGCGATGAATGCCTCCGCCGCGTGGTAATAGAAACGGTCGCGCAGATGGTAGAAGGGCGCGGCGATATCCTTGATGTCGAGGACGTTCTCGAACCCGATCGACTTCAAGAAAGGCCCCTCGTTGACGAAGGTAAAGTCCATAGGCGTCATGACGGCCGTTCGATAGCCGCAGCGCGCCAGCAACTCCGGCAACACGCCGGCGACCTTGTCCTGTAGCGTGATCGTCAGATAGGGACTTCGCCAGCCGAAATCGCTGGCCGAAACCCCGGTCATCAAGGACAAATTGCTGATCCAGGTGCCGCCGCCGAACGTCTCGACCTGCATCGGGCGGGGCTCGCCAGCGGCAGGTGCAAATCGCTGCAGGAATCCCGGGCCACCGGCGATCTGCGGAAAATAGCTTGGATCGGACTGGCTTTCGCTCAACACGAAGAAAATATCGGGAAGCGCTGCCCGGTCGCCGCAGTCGACCGTGTCGGCGAAGGGTGGCTGTGGCGCGACGGCCTGCAGCCGCTGCTCGAACGCCGGCTCGACGACCAGGTTACGCAGATCCATCAGTGAGATGAAGAAGGCCGACATGTGCCGGCCCTGCATATAGTAGAAGTACCGGTCCTTCGAAGCCTCGGCCGGAAAGGTCAGCGGCACCAGCGTGACGAGGACGGCCAGAAGCAGGGCGCGCGCCGATGCGGGCCAGCCGAGCTTCCGGTCGGCGCGAAAGATCAGGATCGCTGCGGCGATGCCAAGCACCAACGCCGCGGCGACAGGCAGGATGAGGTGGAGATAGGAGCCGAGCAGGAAGCGATACACTCCCGGATCCGTGGACACGAAGATCGTGTCGTAGAAGTGCAGCGAGAACCCCTTCATCCGGAATTTGACCGCCGAGATCAGCGTCACCAGGGCAACGGCCATCCAGGCGAGATAGACGGAAAAGGCGAGACGCCCCGATGTCAGGAACACCGCTCCCGCGAGCGCCGCCACCAATGTCAGCGAGAACGGCACCGACAGCCATTCATGCTCGGCTCGGCCGGCACCAAAAACGCCCGCAAGGCTGATCAGCACCAACGCCAGCGGATGGCAGAAGGCCCGCAAAGGCCCTTGAGGTCGAGATATGGCTTTCCCCACGAACATGTCTTTGCGTTCCTTTGGGGGAGCTTTGTGTCATTTGCAGCTTTCGAACAATTCCATAGTAAATTTAACCTTAATCGCCATCTGCAACCGGAATTCAGACGACCAGATCGCGCATCGGCTTCACCGTCGCGGACTCCGGGAACACCTTGTCGCCGAGCACCGCCGCCGAAAGCCCGAACTGGTCGGCGAGCAGGCCTTTCAGCACCGCCCTGACATCGCTGGTCGGCGCCAGGTCGCGCTGCTCGTAGAGCTGGGCCGGCTTCAGGCCCGGCCAGTCGGCTATGACGCGGCCGCCCTTGATCGCGCCGCCGGCGAGCAGCACCACCGACCAGGGCGGCATCCGGCGGCATGGAGCCTTTGGCCGGGATAGCCACGTCAGCTCCTTGTTCAGGCCCAGCGCGGCGCATGAACCCGTTTTCGGCGCGATGCGCTCAGGTCGGATCGGTTGCTGCGGTCGAGGGGCCAGGCCGGTGAAGCGGCTGGCCCCCGCGCACGCTTACCAGTGACGCCAGCGGTGCCAGACCCGATGTGGGTGCCAGACAGGATGGGGGTGCCAGACGTGGAAGACCGGGCCGGGCCGGTAATAACGCTGATACACAACCCCCCGATTGGGCACGCAGCGCCCCCAGTGGTTGGGATGCCAGCCGGGGCCGCAACCCCATGCCACATGCTCGATCAGCGCCGGGGCGCTTGGCTGGGCCAGCATCGGCGTGGCGGATGCCGCCGCAACGGTCGCGGCCGTTCCGGTCAAGGCAAGCGCGGCGGCGGCCGCGTATTGTGTCAGACGGTTCATGACGATACTCCAAATGGTCTCGAAGTTGAAAACCTGTTCGCACCAAGCGGTCCGGCAGGTGTGCCCTTCTTGCCTTAAACGGCGGCTTCGGCGCATTCCGTCGGTGCTTATGGCGATTTTTTTGGCGCCGGCGGCAACGCGGCGCGTCTTGTCAGCGCCTCAGCCAGCACGGCGCGATCCTCGGCCGAACTTGCCGCGGCAAACTCGACGATGCGCTGCTCCAGCCGCATGCGCATGGTGACGTCGGCGTTGCGGGCCCGCTCGAGCGCGGCCGTCAGCGCTGCCGTGTCGAGGGTGGGCTGCCGCAGCAGGTCGGCGGCCTCGCGCCTGGCCTGCTGGCCGTCGAGGATGACCTGGCGGGATTCGCGCCGGACCTCACGCAACGCCTTGCGGAATATCCTGCGTTCCTGGTCCGGAAGCCGGCCTCCGGCCGCTTCCAGCGAATAGCCCTGGCCCGCCTTGCCACTTCTCAGCCAGACGGCCCCGCCGGCAAGGGCGCCGGCCAGGAAGACGTTCAGCGCCACGGACGCGATGAGGAGCTTGCGGCCCGTGCTCATAGGTTTTCCTCGATGGTGTCGTCGGGACCGGCATCGCCGAACGCCGTCGCATTGGCGTCCAGCACATACTGATCGGGCTGAACCTCAGGCGTGGCGACGATCACCAAAGCCGATCCGGCAACCGCGCCGGCCAGGCCGATGCCGGCAAGTCCCAGTCCCAGCCACCACAAGCGCTGGCGCGAGCGTTGGGCAAGATGCCGGTCGGCAGCCCTCACTATGCCGCCGTGCAGCGCCTTGCCGGGCGCCTCGACGCGATAGCTGTCGAGCAGGGCGTCGAGCTTGCCGGCATCCCTCAGAATGGCCGCGCCCGCGTCGCTTGCGGCAAGGATGCTGCCGGCCGCGCGTTCGGCCTGTGGCCATCGCCGCAAGTCGCCGCCATAGGCTGCCGCCAGCGCGGCAAAGCGTTCGGCATCCATCGTCGGTGCGTCCCTGGATCGGTCAGACATCGGTCTTTCCCTTGCCTGTTGGCCCCTTGCCCGCTGGCATCGCGTGCCCGCACGGCGCGGCGATCATCGGAGCCGGCCGCCAGGCGGTGTCGGCAAGGCGCGAACGCTGCGCCTTCATGGCGGCGCGGTTTTCATTCATGGACATCGTCCCTGGCCAGGATCGCCTGCAGCGCCCTGCGCCCGCGCGAAAGCAGGCTCTCCAGGGCATCGACGCTGATCTCCAGGGTCGTGGCCGCCTCGATGTTCGACATGTCCTGATAGTAGACCAGGATGATGGCTTCGCGCTGCCGCGGCGCGATGGCTCGCAAGGCCTGTTCGACGCGCCACGTGTCTTCCCGCGGCTGGGTATCCGGAAGCGGCGCCGGGTCTACCACCTCCGGCAGATCGTCTGTCACCCATTCGCGGCGGCGGCGCAGCCGGTCGTAGCAGAGGTTCAGCGTCACCCGGTGGATCCAGGTGTCGAAGCGGGCATTGCCGCGCCGCCAGCCCGAGGCATGGCGCCAGAGTCGGACGAAGGTCTCCTGCGCGACATCCTCGGCTTCCGCCGCGTCGCCCAGCATGCGCACGGCAAGCGCCACGATACGCGGCAGTTTGCGCGCGACCAGCGTTTGCACGGCCGCCGGATCGCCGGCGCCGATACGACGAACCAGATCCTCGTCCGGATCCGCGCTCATCGGCTGGCGCACCCCTGATGGTCATCGCGTGCCATTACCCCCGTTCATTGCTCCGCCTTGGGAGCGGTTTTATGGCCCGGCATTTCGTCGACGCTCAGAACGCCGTCGCCATTCTTGTCCAGCCTGGCGAAGCGCTGGGCGAAGAACGCATCGAGCTCGGCGCGGTCGATGAAGCCGTCATGGTTCGAGTCCGCGCGCGCAAAGGACTGTGTCGGGTCGCCCTTGGTGCCGCGCTTTGCCTGGAGGACCTCCCATTCCAGCAGGCTGATCTTGCCGTCGCCATCCGTGTCGGCGGCCATGATCGCCTTCTCACGCCGCTTCTGGAACTTGGCCAGCGTGATTTCGGGCCTGGTCTTTGACGTGGCTGGCGCGGCAGCGGGGGGCGGTGCAGAAGGGGACGTCGCGGCCGGAGGCTGTGTCGCCGTCTGGGCGAACGCCGTGGCGGTCAGCAGGCTCAAGGCAGCGGCAAGGATCGAACGGCGTATCATGCTGGCGTCTCCGGTTAGCGCGCTGCCATGGCATTGTGCCGTGGCGACGCTTCTCCCGTTAAACGCAGCGGCGGTAGAAATCCGTCGGTGACTTTTGTGCCGGCAGGCGCATGCCGCAACAACGCGCCCGATCGGGCGCTGCTTGCGCCATGTTCGAACCCTTCAGCCGAAGGGCAGGAACTAGAGCAATTCCAAGAAAAGTGTGTACGGTTTCCCCGGGAAAAGCGCGTAGCGCTTCCCTATGGAATTGCGTAAAAACAAAGAGATAGAGCGTTTCGCCGCTTCCGCGAAGCGGTGAACCGCTCTATGTCGATTGGTCCGCCACCACCAGCTGGTCCGGCTTGAAGCCGGCATGCTGCGGGGTCCATACATCGCCCTCGCGGTTGAACCAATGGCACATATATGTGCCGGAGGCGGCACCGTCGCTTATCGTCATCTTCGGGCCTCCGGACTTCAGCTTGACGACGTCTCCGGTCTTGAAACTGTTGGGCATTTTGACCTCCCATGCTGACGCCGGGAGTTTCACATCAAACCTCGGTCTCGACAATGGCGGATGCATTCGGCCAGCATCGCGATCCACAGTGCCAGGCGGCGTTTTGAGGTCGGGTCTCGGTCGCAGTTGCAGATTCGGTCGCAGTTGCAGCAATGTGTCTTGCCGTTTGTTGTCGAAATTGGATGTTGAAATTCCTGTTCGGCTGGTGGAGATTGATCCTCTGCTGAGTATTGAGCGCGGCTATCGCTTCGGCGATGCTGCCGATCTGGCACCATGAGTTTCGGACGGAGTTCTATCGAACCGTGATCAGAAGCAACAAACAACAGCAACCCGCATGCAGTCTCGTGCCGAATACAGTAGAGTTGCGACATTGAGTGAGAGAGGCTTGAAGCGCTTGGGGAAAAGCGAAGGGTTCCCATCAGAGCGCCGGAGGAAATGATTCGTCACGTTATGGTTGCTGCCTGCCCCAACGATCAAGCCGCTGATCAACGCCGGCTGGCAGGGGGGAGTACATGCCCGGGAAAGCATTGAGAGGAGGCCGGTTTGGCGAAGGCCAAGGGGATCGCTCTGGAGATTGCAGAGCATAGCGCAGCGAATCCCGATGCACAGAAGCCGCTGCGCAAGCGCTTGTTCGATCACCCGCTTCTCGTGGTTAAGCGGAAACTGTTATATCGCCTGCTGCACCCCCAGGCGCCACGGCACCCTGTGCCGCTTACAAAGCCGGTCCTCGTCGTGGGCTCCGCGCCGGTCTCGAACCCGCCGGTGGGTTTTCAGCGCGATGCTTTCACACTCTTTACCGTGAATGGCTCGCAGACCGTGACTGCCCGCTGGGGGATGGGTACTCCTGACGCGACATTTCTTTACGTCAACCAACTTGACGCGACCAAGCCCAACGCTGTGGCCGTGCGCGCCGTCTTGACCGGCCAGGAGACCGATCTGCTCTGGATTGTGCGTGCACACCGCACGATGGAGGAATTGCGCTGCAACATCGCGGCCTTCAACTACCGCTGTCGCGACCTGCGCACGATGACCCGTCACCAGCGCATGGCGCTCTACGAAGCAGTGATGGGTGTGCCCAATTTCGAGATGCATCTGGAGGAGAAGTTCTCGACCGGGATCACGGCGGTCCTTTACGCCTTGCATAACGGCGCGCCGGCCGTGATCATCACGGGTATTGACCCAGGTTCGCACGGCCATGTGTACAACAAACTGAACATCGACCGGATGCACGTCGGTTCCGACCGTGCCACCCTGCTGGCGCTGTTGGCGCTCGGTTTCCCCCTTTATACGAGCGATCCGCACGTGGCGGACTCGCTCGGTCTGCCACTCTGGACGGGCCAGGCCAGGAGATGTGAGGTCCAATAACAACGGTCGATGTGGCTTGCTGGTGAGCTGTCTCAAATGTGAGTGCGACGACCCGCTCGACAGGTCCGTCGTCAAGAGGCGCGATGCCGGTTGCTTGGCTCTTGTCGCGCAAAAACACCATCGACACCTTCAGAGATGAAACGCTCGTGGCAACCCGGACACACGGCATTGCGAATGTGCTTCTGGTCTTCCGCGTGCAGTGCTGCCATGCTAGATTCGTCTAAATTCACATCAGATTATAGAACTGCCACATGATACCAATCTACATTGGCTATGATCCGCGCGAATCCCGAGTTCTAGACGTGGCGCGATGGAGCGCCTATCGGCGGACAAGCACCCCGTTGCAGATACAGCCGCTCGTGCTCAAGGACCTTGTAGCCCAAGGAATCATGACGCGACCGATGGAAGTACGTGACGGTAAGCTCTGGTGCCCGATTTCCGAGGCGCCGATGGCGACCGAGTTTGCCATATCGCGCTTTGCCGTTCCGTTCATGGGGCAAAGCGGCTGGGCCATGTTCTGCGATTGCGACGTCCTGTTTCTGAAGGATCCGGTCAAACTGCTCGATCTGCTCGATCCTTCCTACGCGATCATGGCGGTCAAGCACCAGCAACGCGAATCCGAAGCGGTCAAGATGGACGGACAAACGCAGACGTTCTATCGCCGCAAGAACTGGTCGTCGGTCGTTTTATGGAATCTGGATCATCCCGCCAACAAGCGGCTGACCAACGAGATGCTCAATACGTGGCCCGGACGTGACCTCCACGCCTTCAAATGGCTTGAGGACCACGAGATCGGCGAATTGCCCCTGGCGTGGAACTACCTCGTCGGGGCTTCGGCTTCCGAACTCGATCCCGCCGATGTCTCGCTGGCGCATTATACGCTCGGCGGCCCTTGGTTTGCGGGTTGGTCCGGCACCACGCAATGGGACGAATTGTGGAGCCGGGAAGAGAGCATCCTGCGCGCGTTTGAGGAACAGGCGGTTCAGATTCCCGGATGAAAACTCCGCTTTCGGATCTCTTGCCAATCTTCCAAAAACCAATTCTTCGCCTGCCCAGGGCCACAGGTCCCGCCTTGGTGATGGGGTCGGCGCCGAATTTTCGCCTCCCGCAGGGATATGATGCCGATTGGGCACTTGTGACCGTCAATGCTTCCCAGCTTTTGGCGGAAACCGTCGGCCTCCCCGTTCCTGATATCGCCGTTATCCGCCGCGGCATTTTTGTCGACGCCAGCGAACAGGATTTCTACAAGCGTGATCTGTTAAACGGACGCCAGGCAAAGCACCTGATCATCCCGGTTTGGCCCGATGTCGAGGACAAGCTGAAAGCCGGTTGTCGCACCTTCAATTATCGTTATGAAACCTTGCAGGCGCTTACCAAATGGCAGCTTGCCAACGTCGTCTGGCAGCTTAGCGGCAAATATCATATGTTCCGCGGCTGGCACCGGAAGATCTCCACCGGAGCCTTCGCGATCATACTGGCGCGTTTCGCCGGCTTTGCCCCTGTCGTCGTCAGCGGGTTTTCCCTGTCCCAGGCCGGGCACGGATACGACACCCGAAACGCCTTTCGATATCACGCCAACGAAGATGCGGCCCTGCTTGGGCGGGTGGTGAGAAGAGGCGAACCGATCTATGCGGAGGATAAAGACTTCGCGGCCGAAAGTGGATTACCCTTGTGGCAGGGACAGATGCCATGACGGCGACGTCAGCAGGGGCTGGGGAAGTGGTGCCGCTTGCGTGACTCGAACACGCGACCCCATCATTACGAATGATGTGCTCTACCAACTGAGCTAAAGCGGCCCGGGAAGCGTTAGGCCTCCAAGATGGGCTGGGTGATAGACTCAACCGACGGCGAATTCAAGATGGGCGATCGCGAATTCAGGATGCGGCCCGGCAATTCGTGTTGCGCGTCGTTCCGCCCCGACGCATCGCCGACAAAGCCGGCTGCCACGCCCTTACCGATCGGCCGGGACATTGCGCCTGGCGCCGTGCCTCCCTGCCGGCAAAGATCGATGAAGCATGTTGATTTCGTTGCCGGAATACCGCCAAGATGGACTTTGGACACTCCAACGAGGCAGAATGCGGACGCTCGCCCGTTGATTGATTGGTCGGCTGCGGCTAACGATCATGGCGAGGTTTGGGCAACGCACAGAGGGATCTCGCTTGGACGCAATCGAAAAAGCGATCCGGAACGCCCTCGAAAGAGGCAATGCCGAGGACCGCGCATACCGCGAGAAGGTCTATCGCTCGGCTTTCGCCGCGCTCGACCGCGCGCTCCAGGCCAATCCCGGCGTGACGGTGGAAGTCGCCATCAAGCGCCGCAAGGCGATACAGGCCAAGATCACCGAAATCGAATCCGAATTCCTGCCGGCGGTGCCGGATGTCGCTCCCCAGGCTGAGTCCGATGCACCGGCGGTCGAGCTTCCGGCGAGCCCGGCCGCACCCGCCGCAACCGGCGAGAGCGCCGCACCGCCCGCAGTTTCCGTCGACGAGCCTGCGCAGCCGGCTGCCGATGCCCCGCGCTCACGCGTCTTGCCGGTCGTTCCAGACATCATGCCCGACGCGACCCTTTCCGGCGTGCCGTCCATCGACATGTCGGCTCCCGCTTCGTCCGAGGCGACGGCTGAAGTGGCGCCCGATCGCGACGAGAGGCGCATCAGGGGCCGGCGGCTGCCGCTGACCGCCATCTTCCTCACCGTGACGCTGCTCGCCGCGGTCGGCATCGGGCTGTTTTTCGCCATGCAGACCGGCGTCTTCAAGACCCAGGCTCAGCTCGACACCGCTCCGCCCGAAGCGCCGCCGACCGTCGAGGACGACGATTTCACACCGGCCGATGGCGAGACCGGGCCGGAAAAGCCCGGCGCTGCCGATCAGGCGCGCAACTGGATCAACGTGTTTTCGCCCACCGACCCGGCGCATGTCAGCGCTCCGTCGGACGCCAAGGCGGAAACGATGAAGGACGATTCCGGGCCATTCCTGCGCATCCAGTCCGGCGCTTCCGGTTCGGCGATCAGCTTCGATGTCGGGCAAGGCGTGCTGGAGAAGCTCGCCGGCAAGCACGCCGTGTTCGATATCGTCGCCCGCGCCGAGGACGGCAAGGACACGCAGATCTCGGTCGACTGCAATTTCGGCGAGCTTGGTGATTGCGGCCGCAAACGCTATGCGGTCGGCCAGCAGCGCAACGAATATCTCTTCGACGTGAAATTCCCTGACAAGCGGCCCGGCTCGGCCGGAACGATCGCCATCAACTCCGATTTCGACAAGCAGGGCAAGGCGGTCAACATTTACGAGATACGCGTCTCCGTCGAGCCTTGAGCGCCGGCACCGGAGAGGGTGCGATCAACGATCGAGCAGCGCCTGCAGCGTCTCGATGCGGTCGGCCTCGTTGGCGGGCTTGTCCCAGCGCAGCCGCGAGATGCGGGGAAAGCGCATGGCAACGCCGGATTTGTGACGCGTCGAACGGTTGAGCCCTTCGAAGGCGACTTCCAGCACCAGCCCGTTGTCACGGTCGGCGCGCACCGAGCGCACAGGCCCGAAACGCTCGATCGTGTTGTCGCGGACATATTTGTCGATCTGCCTCAATTCCTCGTCGGTGAAGCCGAAATAGGCCTTGCCGACCGGCACCAGTTCCTCCTCGCCTTCCGCTCCGGACCAGACGCCGAACGTGTAATCGGAGTAGAAGCTCGAGCGCTTGCCGTGGCCGCGCTGGGCGTACATGAGCACGGCGTCCACCGTGTGCGGGTCACGTTTCCATTTGAACCAGGGCCCCTTCGGCCGGCCGGCGACATAGGGCGAATCCCAGCGCTTCAGCATCACGCCTTCGATGATCGGGTGCGGCGGCGCCCGGCGCAGTTCCTCCAGCGCCTGCCAGTCCGAGAACGCGACGAATGGCGAAAGATCGAAGCGGCTCGGGTCGAGCGTTTTCACGAAGTTTTCGAGGCGGACGCGCCGCTCCCGGAAGGGCAATCCCCGCAAATCCTCCGCGCCGACCTGCAAAAGGTCGTAGCAACGCATGAAAGCCGGATATTGCTGCTGCATCTTCAGTGACACCGTCTTGCGGTTCAACCGCTGCTGGAGATCCGAGAATGTCCCTGTCGCTTCCCGGGGATCGCCGACCAGCAATTCCCCGTCGAGCGTGGCCGAGAAAATCATCGCCTCGGCGAGGTCGGGAAAGGCGCCGGAGACATCGTCGCCGGTGCGCGAATAGAGCCGGCGGATGCCGCCTTCCGACACCGCCTGGACGCGGATGCCGTCCCACTTCCACTCGGCCGCGTAATCGGCGGGGTCGAGCCTGTCGAGATCGCCGTCGCCGACCGGGTTGGACAGCATCACCGGCCGGAACAGTGCCCGCGCGGCCCTCTCGGGCTTTGCGGCCTTGCCTTCCAGCCATGCGAACAAGGCTGTGTACGGCGGCGACAGCCCGTGCCAGAGTTCCTCGATCTCGGCGACGTCGACCTTGCCGAAATCCGCCAGTGCCTGCTTGGCCAGCCGCGCCGACACGCCGATGCGCAACCCGCCGGTGACCAGCTTGATGATGGCGAAGCGGGCCGAGATGCCGGCACTGTCGAGCAGGTTTGACAGCACTTTCGGGCCGTCGGAGCGGCTCGCCGCCTGCAGCTTCGCGACCACCTCACCGAGCGTCGGCTCACGGTTCGGTATGGTTCCGGGCGTCTGCGGCCAGACCAGCGACACGGTCTCGGCGAGATCGCCGACATAGTCGTAGGAATAGCCGAACAGCACCGGGTCCATGCGTTCGGTCACCAGCATGCGCAGCATCGCCGGCTTGATCGCGGCGATGTTGAGATCGCCGGTGATGGCAGCCAGCGCCAGCCCGCGATCGGGATCCTCGACGCTGCGGAAATAATCAGTCAGCAGCGTCAGCTTGCCGTTGCGCGACGGCGTCAGCACAAGGCGGTCGAGCAGTTCGGCGAAGCGATTCATGCCATCAATCGCCCTCGTCCTCATACCCCACCAGATGCAGTGGCCGCGCCGCGATCCCTTCGAGTTCGCACCAGCGCACCAGCGCCTCCTCGCGGCCGTGTGTCACCCAGATTTCCTCTGCGCCGGTCTCCTTGATCGTGGCGGTCAGTTCGTCCCAGTCGGCATGATCCGAAATGATCAGCGGCAGCTCGACGCCGCCCTGCTTGGCGCGCTGGCGGATGCGCATCCAGCCCGAGGCGAAGCAGGAGATCGGATCGGGAAAGCGCCTCGCCCAGCGATCGGCGAAGGCGGCCGGCGGACCGACGACGATGGCGCCGGTGAAATCATCCTTGCTGGCGCTCTCCACTGTCGCCGGCTCCAGCGTGCCGAGATCGATGCCCTGGCTCTGGTAGTAGTCGCTGAGCTTGGCCAGCGCGCCGTGGATATAGATCGGCCTGTCGTAGCCGGCGTCGCGCAACAGACGCATCACCCGTTGCGCCTTGCCCAGCGCGTAGGCTCCGATGAGATGCGAGCGTTCGCGGAACTGCGCCGCCGATTTCAGGAGCCGCGCGATCTCCTCCTCGTCCGGCGGGTGGCGAAACACCGGCAGGCCGAATGTTGCCTCGGTGATGAAGACGTCGCACGCGATTGGCTCGAACGGCAGGCATGTCGCGTCCTGCTGCCGCTTGTAGTCGCCGGAGGCGACGATGCGCATGCCCTGATGCACGACCGCGATCTGCGCCGAGCCCAGCACATGGCCGGCCGGATGAAAGCTGATGTCGACGCCGTTGAGGGCAATTCGCTCGCCCAGTCCTGCCGTCTGTGTCGTGCCTGCAAAACCCTCGCCATAGCGAAGCTCCATGATGTCCAGCGTCTGCTGCGTCGCCAGCACCGACCCGTGGCCGGAGCGTGCGTGGTCGGAATGGCCGTGCGTGATCAGCGCCCGGTTGACCGGCCGCACCGGGTCGATGAAGAAGTCGCCCGGCGGGCAGTAAAGGCCCTCGGGCCGGGGATGGAGCAGGTCGCTGGCGCGCATTGTTCCAAGATAGTGGCTAATTCGGGCGCGGGAAGCCTGTTGCAAGAGACTGCTGACTCGGCCTACAGCCAAGCGCCAGGCAGCAGTCAGGCGACGCGGTCTGAGGCCTGTGGGTGCCTCTGCTGCGAAAAAGCCCCAATCGCATGCCGGATTATGTCGGGGCAGTGTCGTACGGAGGGATTTTCCATGCGCTGGAACATGATGGCCTTGGCCTCTTGCCTCGTTATGGCGGGCTGTGTCGGCAACTCCATGTCCGAGCGCCAGGACGAAAACGTCCAGTCTTCACTGCAATATGACAGCGTGCCTTGCGGCCAGTTGCTGGCGCAACGCAACGCCCTGGCTCGGCAATACAATCTGTCCCAGCAGGCCAAGCCGACATTCTCCAACCCCGCGATGGGCTTCGGCCCGTTCATTCCGGATATCCGCTCCAAGACCAAGCGCGATGCCGACAAGGCAAGCGGCGAGATCGACGCCATGAACCGGTCTATCGAGCGCCGCGATTGCGGCAAGCCGGACAAGCAGAAGAAGTTCGCTCTGCCCGGCTGACGCAGGTCGCCTAAGGCGATCCCGATGACCACATGCCAGCGGCCTAATATCCCGCTTTGCGGTCCACCAGGTTCTCCAGCTTTTCGCCCCGCTCGAAGGCGTCCATCTGGCGCAGCATGATCGGCGCCAGGTGGACGGGATCGGACGTGGCCGCGGCATGCGGCGTCACGAACACTTTCGGATGGGCCCATAGCGGGCTGGTCTTCGGCAGCGGTTCGACCTCGAACACGTCGAGGCTCGCTTCCTTCAGCGTGCCGTCGTCCAGCGCGCGCACGATGTCGGCATCCTTCTGCAGGCGGCCGCGACCGGCATTGATCAGCACCGAGCCGCCAAGACCGTTGCGCTTGCGCAATTCCTTCAGCACGCCGTAATTGATGATACCCTTGGTATCCGGCGTCAGCGGCAGCAGCACGACCAGTATGTCTGTGGCATTGAGGAACGGGATAAGCCCGGCCTCGCCGCAATAGGTCGCGACACCTTCCATCGGCCGGTCCGTGCGCGACCAGCCATTGACCGCGAAGCCGAGCGACAGCAGCGCCGACGCCGCCGCGCGGCCGAGACTGCCGAGCCCCATGATGCCGACAGAGATATCTTCAGCGGTGCGCTGCGCCGGCTCGCGCCATATCTTCTTCGGCTGCTGCGACCGGTACAGCAGGCCCTGGCGGTGATGATCGAGCACCCGCCAGACGACATATTCGGTCATGTGCTGGGCCAGGTTGCCGGCGACGACCTTGACGATCGGCACGTCCGGCAGGCTGGGATCGGAGAAGATGTGGTCGACACCGGCGCCGATCGAGAAGATGGCGCGCAGATTGGGCAGCGACCCCAACAGGTTCGGCCGCTGTTTCCACACCACCGCATAGGTGATCGAAGGATCGCTGGCGCCGTCCGGCTCGAGCACCACCTCGCGCTCTGCGGACAGCAGTTCGCGCCAGCGCTGCGGGTGAAAGCCGGTGACGGCAAGCAGGATTTTGCCTTTTTCCATTTATGGATTTTGTCCTGTTGTTCGGTTTGGAGCAATTGCGGGAAAGGCGCAAGGCGGCTTTCCGTCCGGAATTGCGAAGGAAGGAGTCACTCGCTGATGACCCCCGTCGGGGCGGTTTCTATCTTGAAGGCGGCCGAGATCAGCGCCCGAGTATAGTCGGTTTGCGGCTTTTCAAAAATCTGTTCGGAAGGACCGGCTTCGACGATCTGGCCATTGCGCATGACGATGACATCGTTGGCCAGGGCCCGGATGACCTTGAGGTCGTGGCTGATGAAGAGATAGGCGAGGTCATGCTTGGCCTGCAGGCTGCGCAGGAGGTCGACGACCTGCGCCTGCACGCTCATGTCGAGCGCCGAGGTCGGCTCGTCCAGCATGACGAAACGCGGGTTGAGCACCATGGCGCGAGCAATGGCGACGCGCTGGCGCTGGCCGCCGGAGAATTCGTGCGGATAGCGGTTGCGCGTCGCCGGGTCGAGCCCGACTTCCTTCAGCACGTCGACCACCTTGTCGTCGCGCTCGTCGAGCGACAGCTTCGGCTCGTGGATCTTCAAGCCTTCTTCGATGATCTCGGCGATGGACATGCGGGGGCTCAGCGAGCCGAAAGGATCCTGGAAGACGATCTGCAATTCGCGCCTGAGCGGGCGCATGGCGTTGAACGAGAGCTGGTTGATGTCGCGCCCGTTGAACTGGATGGTTCCGCTTGACGAGATCATCCGCGCCAGCGCCAGGCCGAGCGTGGTCTTGCCCGACCCGGACTCTCCAACCACGCCCAGCGTCTGGCCGGCCCGCACGGTGACATCGATGCCGTCGACCGCCTTCACATGGTCGACGGTGCGTCGGAAGAAGCCCTGCTTGATCGGAAACCAGACTTTGATGTCCTTGCCGGTCATCACGGGTGCCGCGGCGCTGTTGGCCGCGGGTGGCTTGCCCTTGGGCTCGGCCGCCAGAAGATGGCGCGTATAGGCGTGCTGCGGATTGGCGAAGATGTCCTTGGTAGGCCCCATCTCGACGATCTTGCCCTTGGTCATCACGCACACCCGGTCGGCGATCTTGCGCACGATGCCGAGGTCGTGGGTGATGAACAGCATCGACATGCCCTTGCGGCTCTTCAGGCCGGCCAGCAATTCGAGGATCTGCGCCTGTACGGTGACGTCGAGCGCTGTCGTCGGCTCGTCGGCGATCAGGAGTTCCGGTTCGTTGGCCAGCGCCATGGCGATCATGACGCGCTGGCGCTGGCCGCCGGACAGCTGGTGCGGATAGGCGTCGAGCCGTTTCTGCGGATCGCGGATGCCGACCTCGTTGAGCAGGGCCAGCGTGCGCGCCTTGGCCGCGCGGTCGGCCATGCCCTGGTGCAGCTTCAGGATCTCGACGATCTGCTGCTCGATCGTGTGCAGCGGATTGAGCGAGGTCATCGGCTCCTGGAAGATCATGGTGATCTTGTTGCCGCGCACCCGTCGCAGTTGCTTCTCGTTCATGGCGAGCAGGTCGGCGCCCTGGAACAGGATCCTGCCCGAGGGGTGGCTGGCGCTGGGATAGGGCAAGAGCTTCAGCACGGACAGCGCCGAGACCGATTTGCCGGAGCCGGATTCGCCGACCAGCGCCACCGTCTCGCCCTTGGCGATGTCGAAGGAGATGTGATCGACGGCCAGCGACTGCTGTCCGCCTTGCGCAAAAGCGACGCTGAGGTCCTGGACCGAGAGCAAGGGGGCGTCGCTCATCGGAACGTCTTGCGCGGATCGAAGGCGTCGCGTGTCGCCTCGCCGACGAAGACCAACAGCGACAGCATCAGCGAGATGACGACGAAGCCGGAAATGCCGAGCCACGGCGCGTTGAGATTGCGCTGCGCCTGCTTGAGCAATTCGCCGAGCGAGGCCGAGCCCGGCGGCAGGCCGAAACCGAGATAGTCTAGCGAGGTCAGCGTCGAGATCGAGCCTGAGAGCAGGAACGGCAGGAAGGTCAGTGTCGCCACCATGGCGTTGGGCAACAGGTGCCGGAACATGATGGTGCGGTTGCGCACGCCGAGCGCGCGCGCCGCGTTGACGTACTCGAAATTGCGCGCGCGCAGGAATTCGGCCCGCACCACGCCGACCAACGCCACCCAGGAAAACAGCAGCATCAGCCCGAGCAGGATGAAGAAGCCCGGCGGCAATATGGCGGCGACGATAAGCAGGAGATAGAGCACGGGGATAGCCGACCATATCTCGATGAAGCGCTGGAACAGCAGGTCCGTCCAGCCGCCGAAATAGCCCTGTAGGGCGCCGGCCGCGACGCCGATCAAAGCCGAGCCGGCGGTCAGGATCAGTCCGAACAGCACCGAGATACGGAAACCGTAGATGACCCGCGCCAGCACATCGCGCGCCTGGTCGTCGGTGCCCAGCCAGTTCCAGTTGCCGATGGTGCAGGCCGGATCATCAGCCCCTTGCGGGTACTGGTTGCAGCGCATCTTGGCGTCATACTGCCAGGACGGCTTGGCCGGGGCTGCTTCGGGAATGGCATTGTTGACGGTCTGGTAGGAATAGCGGATCGGCGGCCAGATCATCCAGCCATTGGCGTTGATCTCGTCCTGGATCACTGGGTCGCGATAGTCGGTGACGGCATAGAAGCCGCCGAACTTCTCTTCGGGATAGGCGACCAGCACCGGAAACAGGATCTCGCCCTTGTAGGAGGCGATGATCGGCTTATCGTTGGCGATGAATTCGGCGAACAGCGACAGCACGAACAGGACAAGGAAGATCCACAGCGACCAGTAGCCGCGCCGGTTGGCCTTGAAGTTCTCCAGGCGGCGCTTGTTGAGCGGCGACAGAAATGGCCGCGGCATCCGCTCCGGCACGACCCCGGCGGTAACACTTGCCTCCGACATCAAACGTCTCTCCGCTCGAAATCGATGCGCGGATCGACCCAGGTGTAGATGAGGTCGGACAGCAATCCGACGAACAGGCCGAGAAGCGAGAAGATGTAGAGGTTGGCGAACACCACGGGATAGTCGCGTTCGACCACCGACCGGAAGCCGAGCAGGCCGAGCCCATCGAGCGAGAAGATGTTTTCGATCAGCAGCGAACCGGTGAAGAAGGCCGAGATGAAGGCGCCGGGAAAACCGGCGATGACAATCAGCATGGCGTTGCGGAAGACATGGCCATAGAGCACCTGCCGTTCCGAGAGGCCCTTGGCGCGGGCGGTCACCACATACTGCTTGCGGATTTCCTCCAGGAAGGAATTCTTGGTCAGCAACGTCGTCGTGGCGAAGGCCGACAGCACCAGCGCCGTCAGCGGCAAGGTCATGTGCCAGAGATAGTCCCCGATCTTGGCCGGCCATGACAACTGGTCCCAATTGTCCGAGACGATGCCGCGCAGCGGGAACCAGTCCCAGAACGAACCACCGGCAAACAGCACCATCAGCATGATGCCGAACAGGAAACCCGGAATGGCATAGCCGACGATGACGACGCCGCTGGTCCAGATGTCGAAGGGGCTGCCGTCCTTCACCGCCTTGCGGATGCCGAGCGGGATCGAGATCAGGTAGGACAGGAGCGTGATCCACAGCCCGATCGAGATCGACACCGGCATTTTTTCCAGGATCAGGTTGAGCACCGAAATGTCGCGGAAATAACTGTCGCCGAAATCGAACCGGATATAATTCCACAGCATCAGGCCGAAGCGCTCGAGCGGCGGCTTGTCGAAGCCGAACTGCTTCTCCAGCTTCTTGATGAATTCCGGATCGAGCCCCTGCGCGCCGCGATATTTTGAACCGACGTCACCGGCGGCATCGAAATTACCGCCGCCCGCATCGCCGCCGCCACCGCCCAGACGGTCGCTGCCACCCTGGTTCGTCAGCTTGGCGATGACCTGCTCGACCGGGCCGCCGGGCGCAAACTGGATGACGGCGAACGAGATCGCCATGATGCCGAACAGGGTCGGAATCATCAAAAGGATGCGGCGCAGGATATAGGCGCCCATCAGATGGTGCCCTCCCGACGCATGTGATTGACGAAACCGTCGATGAACGCGCCTCTTTCCCCGTCACTATACGGGCCGAGGATGCCGGCAGGCAGGTGAGGGGCGGTGCTTACGCCCGCAAGAAATTCAGCCTTTGCCAATTTTTGCCGCCTTGCCCTTGTCGAACCACCACAGCGTCTCGACCGGAAAGCCGAAATCAGGCTTTTGCTCGACGAAGCCGAACATGTCCCAATAGGCGACGCGGTGATTCGCCAGATAGTATGTTGGAATCCAGTCCAGCCGCGCGCGCAAGACCCGATCGAGCGCTCTGAGCGCGGTGACGAGTTCGGACCGGCTTCGCGCCTTGCCGGCTGCCACGATCAACGCGTCGATGGCCTTGCTTTCTGTTCCGGGGTAGTTGCGCTGCCCCGGGATTTTCGCCATTCGAGAATCATAGAGCATCTCCAGGCTGTCATCAGTCGGCGTCGCCCCGATCGACCAATGCAGCACGGTAAGATCGAAGTCGAAATCGCTCTGCCGCTGTTCATATTGCGCCGAATCGACCTGCCGGATCGAAGCGTCGATCCCGATCGCCTTCATATTCTCGGACCATGGGGTGTAGATGCGAACGATGCCGTCATCCTCCGTCAGCATTTCCACCCGCAGCCGCTCGCCCTTGTCGTTGACGACGAAATTGCCCGCCCGCTTCCAGCCGGCTTGCGCGAGCAATCTCGAAGCCTCGCCCAGCAGCTTGCGATCATGGCCTGACCCGTCGGACAGAGGCTGCGTCACGGCTTCGCCAAAAACCTCCGGTGGCAACTCGGCCCGGAATGGCTCCAGCAGGACCAGTTCCTCAGGCGAGGGCAAGCCTTCGGCCTTGTAATCCGACCGTTCGAAGTTCGATTGAGAGCGCTCGTAAGAGCCATAAAACAACGCCCGCTTCATCCATTCGAAATCGAAACACCGGGCGATCGCCCGTCGCACCCGCTCATCGCGGAATTGCGCACGACGCTGGTTCAGTGCGACGCCCTGCATGTCTGGCGTCTTCTCGCCGGGAAATTCCCGTTTGACGACCTTGCCGTCCTTGAGCGCCGGAAAATCGTAGCCGGTCGCCCAGACCCGCGCGGTAAACTCCTCGCGAAAATGCGTGTCACCCTTCTTGAAGGCTTCGAACGCCGCCTGCCGGTCGAGATAGAAGTCGATGCGGATACGGTCGAAATTATACTGGCCGCGATTCACCGGGAGGTCGCGGCCCCAATAGTCGGGCACGCGCTCATATTCGACTGTCTGTCCCGCGGCCACTCGCCCCATTTTGTATGGTCCCGAGCCGAGCGGCGGCGTCATCGTCGAGGCATTGAAATCATTGACCGCATAAAAGGCCTTGGACACGATCGGCATCGCCACGATCCTGAGGATGTTTTGCGCGGACTGTTCGCCGTTGAAGGTAAGGTTGAGGGTGAGTGGATCCTCGGCGACCGCGTCGGTCATATACCGCAACGCCTGGGAAAGGTTCGGATGCCCTTGCTCTTTGTAAAGCTTCAACGCGAAGACGACGTCTTCGGCGGTTAGCGGCGAGCCGTCGTGGAAACGCGCTTGCGGTCGCAGCGCGAAGCGGAAGCCGTTGCGGTCTTGCGACAAGGTGACGGACTCGGCAAGCAGGCCGTAGACCGCATCCGGCTCGTCGAGCGCGCTTGCCATCAAGGAATCGAAACAGAGTTCGGTGCGCGGCGGCGCATCTCCTTTCAATACCAGGGAATTCAACGTGTTGAAGGTCAGGAAGCTTTGGTTGAGCGTGGCGTTCGGCGGCGCGAAATTCATCTGGCCGCCCTTGGGTGCATCCGGATTGACGTAGTCGAAATGCGTGAAATCCGGTTTGTATTTGAGGTCGCCGTAGGCGGACAGGCCGTGCAGTTTGGTGCCGGTCGCAATATTGGCAAAGGCTTTTCCGGGCAACAGGGCGGCGACAGCGGCGGCACTGCCCAGGCCCAGGAAATCGCGACGGGGCAGCACCGCCATCAATTGTTGCCCTTGTATTTGGCCGCCAGCGCCTTTTCCTTCTCCGGATCGATCCACCAGGAATTCTGGTCGGCGCCGATATAGCTCGGCTGTTTGGCGGGAATGCCGAATTTGTTCCAGTAAGCCAGCCAGACCACGGCTCGATAGTACTGCGGCACGACGTAGTAGTTCCACAGCAGCACGCGGTCGAGCGCATGGGTGGCGGCAACCAGATCGTCGCGGTCGGTGGCGAAGATGATGCGGTCGACCAGGGCATCGACGACCGGGTTCTTGATGCCGGCGTAGTTGCGCGACCCCGGTCGGTCGGCTGCCCTGGAACTCCAGAAGTCGCGCTGCTCATTGCCAGGCGATTCCGACTGGCCGAGTTGCCCGATAATGACATCGTAGTCGAAATTGTTGACGCGGTTGACGTACTGGGTCTGGTCGATGATGCGCAACGTGGCGTCGACGCCGATCTTGCGCAGATTGGCGATATAGGGGCTGGAGATGACTTGGTCGGTGTCGTTCCAGCCGAGTATCTCGAACTTGAACGGCTCGCCGGTCTTGGCATTGACCATCTTGCCGCCCTTGATCACCCATCCAGCCTTGGCGAAGAGGTCGACAGCCTGCTTCAGGTATTTGCGCTCGGCTTGCGGCGAATCGTAGACCGGCAGCTTGAATTCCTGGGTGAACAGTTCGGGCGGCAGCTTGTCGCGATACTGTTCAAGAATTTCCAGCTCCTTGCCTTGCGGCAAGCCGCTGGAGGCCAGTTCAGTTCCCTGGAAATAGCTGCTGGTGCGAGTGTTGAACCCGTAGAACAGCGTACGGTTCATCGTCTCGAAGTCGAAAGGATAGGTCAGCGCGGCCCGCACCAGGCGGTCCTGGAACAGCGGGCGCCTCTGGTTGAGCATGAAAGCCTGCATCGGCTCTGGCGAGGTGGTCTTGAATTCCTGCTTGATGACATCGCCGGCCTTGACCGCCGGGAAATCATAGAATGTTTTCCAGCGCTTCGAACTGTTTTCCGGTTTGATGTCGTCAAGTCCGCCCTTGGTGAAGGCCTGCCAGGCGGCATTGTCATCAAGGATGTAGGTGAAACGCTGCCTGTCGAAATTCTCGCGGCCGACCTTCACCGGCAGCTTGGCACCCCAATAGTCCGGCACGCGCTGCCAGACGATTTCCGAGCCAGGCTTGAAGCTGGCGATCTTGTAGGCGGCGGAGCCGAGCGGCGGCTCCAGCGTCGGCCTGGTGACGTCGCGCTTCTTGCCGTTGGCATCCGTGCCTTCCCACCAATGTTTCGGCAGCACGGCGAGGTCACCCAGGATTTTAGGCAGCTCGCGGTTGCCCTTCTGGCTGAAATGAAACTCGACTTCGCGATCCGAGACGGCCACGGCATCCGTGACATTCTCGAAATAGCGGCTGTACATCGGGCTGTTCGCCTTCAGCACCTGGAATGACCAGATCACGTCGTCGACGGTGATAGGCTGGCCGTCATGCCATTTCGCGCGGGGGTCGAGCCGGTAAGTCGCCGAGGAAAAGTCGGCCGGGTATTTGTAGGCGTCGGCGATCAGCGGATGGCTGACACTGCCTTCGTCGGTCGCCTGCTCCATCAGCGTGTCGTAGAGCAGGCCGCCGCCGAACCCGACCAGGCCGGCGGCCGGTGAACCCTGCACGATATAGGGATTGAAGCTGTCGAAAGTGCCCAGTACCACCGAATTCAGCGTGCCGCCTTTGGGTGCGTTGGGGTTCACGTAGTCGTAGTGCTGGAAATTGTCGCCATATTTGGATTCGCCGATCAGCGATGAGGTGGTGCGCCACTCATCGGCCAGGGCCGCCTGCAACCCCGCGGCCAGCAGGGCTGCCGCCAGCAACGATTTGAGAAGCACTGGGCCAAGCGTCATCCACTGTCCTCTTCGCGATGCGTGCCATCATCCAGAAAGGCAATCTAGATGATTTGCCGCGCGTGAAAACCGCCATGCGCGGCTTTGTCGCCGTAGAGGCGGTTTTCCTAACGAAAAAGCCGGGCAGAACCCGGCTTTTTCAAGGTCGTCGAGACTATATCCGGTTTATTGAGCAGGCGCCGGTGCCGGGGCGGCCGGAGCTGGTGCGGCGGGAGCCGCAGGCGCCGCTGGCTTGGCAGGAGCTGCGCCTTCGGCCGGCTTGGCCGGTGCGGCCCCTTCGGCGGGCTTGGCGGGGGCGGATGCATCGGCGGCAGCGCCCGGCGCGGGCAGCGGCTTGGGATTGTCCGACAGCGTGCGCAGATAGGCGATGACGTTGGCGCGGTCTTCTTCCTTCGGCAGGCCGGCAAAGCCCATCGCCGTGCCTTTCACGAATTTTTTCGGCGAGGTGATGAAGTGGTTGATGTTGTCGTAGGTCCACTTCTCTGTGCCGCCCTTGGAAAACTCCTTCATGCCGGCCGAATAGGCGAAGCCCTCATGCTCGGCGACCGGGCGGTCGATGAGATCCCACAAATCCGGGCCGACCTTGTTGGGGCCGCCCTTCTCGCCGGAGTGGCAGGCCTGGCATTTCTTGAAGATGGCAGCGCCCTGTTCGGCACTTGCGTTGGCCAGAAGATCCGCGATCGGCTTTTCGGCGGCTGCCGGAGCGGCGGGGCCGCCCTCGGCGGGCTCGGCGGCCTCGATGGCGAAGCCGGGCTTTTCCGGAGCGGGCGAGGCAAACAGCGCGTCCGACACGATGCCGACCGAGAACACCACGAAAACGGTTCCGAGCAATCCGGCGAGCAGCTTGTTGACTTCGTTGGAATCCATACGCCCCTTGCTCCCTTTTCCGGCGGACCGATCCGTCCACTCCGTCCGTCGGTATCGAGACCTGCCCTCCAGAGCCGGTCAAATCGCGCGGAAACTAGGTCTTTTGCTCCGGCGTTGCAACACCTATAAGGGCGCTTCCAGTGAGACCTTTTGCCACTTTCCCCTCCTCGTTTCGAACGCCCGCCAAACCGATGTCCACCTTGATCCTGATCCCCGCCCGCATGGCCTCGACCCGGCTCCCGGGCAAGCCGCTGGCCGACATTGCCGGCGCCCCGATGATCGTCCATGTCGCGCGCCGCGCCGCCGAGGCCGGGCTTGGCCGTGTGGTGGTGGCGACCGACACGCAAGGCGTGGCGGAAGCGGTGCGCGCGCATGGTTTCGAGGCGGTGATGACGCGCTCGGACCACGAATCGGGTTCGGACCGGATATTCGAGGCCCTGACGGTGCTGGATCCGGCAAACAAGGTCGAAACCATCGTCAATGTGCAGGGTGACCTGCCGACCATCAATCCCGCGATCATCGTGGCCTCGCTCAGGCCGTTCGAGGACAGGGCGGTGGACATCGCCACGCTCGGCGTCGAGATCGAGCGCGACGAGGAAAAGACCAATCCCAACGTCGTCAAGATCGTTGGCTCGCCATTGTCGGCCACCAGGCTGAGGGCGCTTTATTTCACCCGCGCCACCGCGCCCTGGGGCGAGGGCGCTCTCTATCATCACATCGGCCTCTATGCCTATCGCCGCTCGGCGCTCGAGCGCTTCGTGGCGCTCAAGCCGTCGCCGCTGGAGCGCCGCGAGCGGCTGGAGCAGTTGCGGGCGCTGGAAGCCGGCATGCGCATCGACGCCGAGATCGTGCGGTCGCTGCCGCTCGGCGTCGACACGCCGCAAGACCTGGAACGGGCCAGGACGATCCTTTCAAACTGAGCGCCGAACCGACACCCCTTCAACGAGAATTGGCCATGCCTGAAAAGACCAACAGAATATCCTTCCAGGGCGAGCCCGGCGCCAATTCCGACACCGCGTGCCGTAACGTCTATCCCTCGATGCAGCCGCTGCCGTGCCCGACCTTCGAGGATGCGTTCAACGCGGTCGAAACCGGCAAGGCCGATCTCGCCATGATCCCGATCGAGAACACCATCGCCGGGCGCGTCGCCGACATTCACCATCTGCTGCCGGAATCGAGGCTGCACATCGTCGGCGAATATTTCCTGCCCATCCATTTCCAGCTGATGGTGCTGCCAGGTGTGAAGCGTGACGAGATCAAAACCGTGCACAGCCACATCCATGCGCTCGGCCAGTGCCGCAAATACGTCCGCAAAAATGGCTGGAAGGCGGTTGTCGCCGGCGACACGGCGGGCGCGGCCAAGATGGTCTCCGAGGTCAAGGACCGCACCATGGCCGCCCTGTCCCCGGCATTGGCCGCAACGCTCTATGAACTCGACATCATCGAGGAGAATGTCGAGGACACCGATTCCAACGTCACGCGTTTCGTCGTCCTGACCAAGAACAAGCAGTGGGCCGAACGCCCGTCGCCTGCCGCCAAGATGATGACGACCTTCATCTTCCGCGTCCGCAACGTGCCGGCCGCCCTCTACAAGGCGATGGGCGGTTTCGCCACCAACGGCATCAACATGACCAAGCTCGAGAGCTACCAGCTCGGCGCCTTCACGGCGACACTGTTCTACGCCGACATCGAGGGCCACCCCGACGATCCGCTGGTCAAGCTGGCGCTGGACGAGCTTCGCTTCTTCTCGCGCGAAGTGCGGATCCTCGGCGTCTATCCGGCAAGTGAGTCACGCGAGCAGTGGAAGGTAGCGGATTGAGCTACCAGCCAAGGGGCACATAGTCGATCTCCATGAAGGTCTCGACTTCAGGAATCCAGCGGTCGCGCACGAAGGCGACGTGGCCGGGATGGTCGTTGTACCTGGTATAGGCGGCCTGGTCGGCGAATTCCATGGAGAAGCCGAACTGGTAGTCGTTCTTGGGGCTGACCTGGCGCAATTGTTCGAAATGGGTGACGCCCCTGATCGCCGAGAGGATTTTTTTGGCGTCGACCAGGAACCTTTTTTCCTCCAGCGAGTGCGGCGGATGCTTCAGCGTGAACACGACGGTATGGCGGATCATTTCCCTCTCCTGATTTCCATTATTCGCTGTCGACCCAGGCGCGGATCAGGTGATGCGCGATGGCTCCCTTCGGCGGCGTGATCAGATTGCCCGGATGCTCCCTGGCCAGCATCAGGCGCACCTCGTCGCGCAAGAACCAGCGGCAGTCTTCCAGCTCGTTGAGGTCGGCCTGGATGTCTTCATTGAGCGGCTCGCCGAAGCAGCCGATCATCAGCGAATAGGGGAATGGCCAGGGCTGGCTGGCGTGGTAGACGACGCGGCCGAGCCGGATGCCGGCCTCCTCCAGCGTCTCGCGGCGCACCGCCGCCTCGATCGTCTCGCCCGGCTCGATGAAGCCGGCAAGGGCGGAGTACATGCCCGGCGCGAAATGCCGGCCGCGCCCGAGCAGGCATTTCTCGCGCGTCGCCGTCAGCATGATCGCCACCGGATCCGTGCGCGGAAAATGCTCGGTGCCGCAATTCGGGCAATGGCGCTTGTAGCCGCCGGCCCGCATTTGTGACTCGGTCCCGCATTTGCTGCAGAAACGATGGCTGGCGTGCCAGGCGAGCAGTGCGGCGCCCTGCGCCATCGCTCCGGCGGCCGCTTCGTCGATCAGGCCTTGCATGTAGACCGAGCGGTAGTCGATGGCCTTGACTGTTTCGGGAAGCTGTTCCGGCTCGAGACCGGCGGTCACCGCCAGCACCGGGCCCTGGTCGGAGAATCCAAGCAGCACACCGCTGCCGGGCAAGGTCTGGAAGGGCAGGCTTTCGGCGACGCCGAACCAGGGATCGAAGCTGCCGTCACGAACCTTCAGGTAGAGCCGGCCGCCCTGCATCAAAAGCAGCCTGGTTCCGGGATCGGCGAGCGCTTTGTCGACCGAATCGTCGGCGCGGTTCTCGGATTGTCGGTCGATACTGTTGCCGGCGAAGCCGACGAATTGGCTCGGCTCGCGCAAGGGCGCGTCAAACAGGCTAAAGCTCATGCGGACTCTGGGCGTTCGGGATGGACATGTTCGGGATGGACACGGGAAGGCTTATAGCGCCGCCCTTATCGTTTCGGCAAACCGGCGCAGCTCGGAGCGCTGATAGGGCTCGCGCAGGCCGTGTCCCCACACCGGGCCGGGCCAGCCGGGATCGCCTTCCGAACGGGCGATGACGTGGATGTGCAGCTGGCGCACGATGTTGCCGAGCGCGCCGGTGTTGATCTTGGTGCAGCCGGTCACCTTCTTCAGCGCCTGCGCCACCATATTGGTCTCGAAGGTCAGCATTGTCTGGTCGAGCGGCGTCATGTCGTGGATTTCCTCCACGCCCGGCCGCTGCGGCACCAGAAGCAGCCATGGCCAGCGGCGGTCGTTCATCACGCGCAGTTCACACAGCCCAAGCCACATCAACTGCTCGCTGTCCGCCTCCAGCCGGGTATCCAGCGTGAATCCGGCCTTCAGGCCCGGCAGCATCGGCGTTTCCCTTGCTTTTGGTGTTTTCCTCAGAGTCATGAACGCTAGAGCGGCTGCATCGAGGCTGCAAGCGAATCTCGTGGCTGGTGCAGCCGATTTGCCTGCGCCCTTGCATTTCGTCGCCGAATTGCCGATATGGACGGAGGGAGGTTGGTGGTGGACGATCCACTCGCCAACCGGGTCAGGTCCGGAAGGAAGCAGCCCTAACGAGCCCGGAACGGGTCATTGTTCCAGCCTCCCACCTCATCGGCCCTTCTCGCGACGTTGACGACGCATTGCAGCGCGGGCGAAACTATGCGCAGGAATCGGCCGCCTTTTGGCGCGGCCATTTGGAGTTTTGCGGGCGAATGAGCGAAGCCGGAAATTCGGGACCAAAAAGCCTGGAGATAGGCAAGGCTGGCGCCTATCGCGTGCTGGCGCGCAAGTACCGTCCGGCGAATTTCTCCGAACTGGTCGGCCAGGAGCCGATGGTGCGCACGCTCACCAACGCTTTCGCCACCGGCCGCATCGCCCAGGCCTGGATGTTGACCGGCGTGCGCGGCGTCGGCAAGACCACGACCGCGCGCATTCTCGCGCGGGCCCTGAATTATAAAACGGCAACAATCGACCAGCCTTCCGTCGACCTTGCCGTGCTCGGCGAGCACTGCCAGGCGATCATGGAAGGCCGCCATGTCGACGTCATCGAGATGGATGCCGCCTCGCACACCGGCATCGACGACATCCGGGACATCATCGAACGGGTGCGCTACGCGCCGGTCTCGGCCCGCTACAAGGTCTACATCATCGACGAAGTGCACATGCTGTCGACGCAGGCCTTCAACGGCCTGTTGAAGACGCTGGAAGAGCCGCCGCCGCACGTCAAGTTCATCTTCGCCACCACCGAAATCCGCAAGGTGCCGATCACCGTGCTGTCGCGCTGCCAGCGCTTTGACCTGAGGCGCATCGATGCGGCTGTGGTGAAGGCTGATCTCGCCCGGATAGCGGGCCTGGAAGGCATCGAGGCGGAAGACGACGCGCTGGCGATGATCGCGCGCGCGGCCGAGGGGTCGATGCGCGATGCTCAATCGATTTTCGACCAGGCCATCGCGCATGGCGGTGGTGCGGTCAGCGCCGAAGCCGTGCGCGCGATGCTGGGTCTCGCCGATCGCGCCCGCGTCGTCGATTTGTTCGAACATGTCATGAAGGGTGACGTTGCCGCGGCACTGGCGGAATTGCGCGCGCAATACGACACCGGCGCCGATCCGGCCGCCGTGCTGACAGACCTTGCCGAATTCAACCATCTCGTCACCCGGCTGCGTTTCGTTCCGGCCGCCGCCGACGACGCGGCGCTGTCGCAGGACGAGCGCGAGCGCGGCGCCGATTTCGCGCGGACGCTCTCGATCAAGGTGCTGTCGCGGACGTGGCAGATGCTGCTCAAGGGCATCCCGGAGGTGCAGTCGTCCAACCGCCCTGTAAGTGCCGCCGAGATGGTGCTGATCCGGCTGGCGCATGCGGCCGACCTGCCGACGCTGGACGAAGCATTGAGATCGCTGGAGAACGGCCTGCCGGCGCCGGGCGCCGCGCCGCGTTCGAACGGCGCGCCGGCGAGCCCCGGTAATGGCGGCGCTCCTGGTGGCAACGGCGCCAGCGCAGTGGCGCAGGCGCGCATGCCCGGCGGGTCGGGCGGCGCGCAGACCATGCGGCTGGTGGAAGCCGCGCCCGCTCCGGCCGCCTTCATTGCGCCTGTGCAGCCGGCGCCGGAGGCGCAGCCAATACCGCTGAAATCGCTGGCCGATATTGTCGCCCTTGCCGACGCGCAGCGCGACATCGCCTTCAAGGTGCTGGTCAAGCGCTGCATCCGCCTCGTGCGCATCGAGCCCGGCCGCATCGACGTCAGCCTGACCGACGATGCGCCCAAAATGCTGCTTAACGATTTGACGACCAAGCTGCGCGCCTGGACCGGTCGCAACTGGCTGGTGTCGCTGTCGAAGGAAGAGGGCGGCCAGACGCTGGCCGAAATGGAATCGACCAGGCGCGAGAACGCTTTGCTCGACGCCAAGAGCGATCCGACGGTCGCCGCCATCCTGGCGCGTTTTCCCGGCGCCAGGATCATCGACGTGCGCATCCCCGACGCGCCGGAAGCCGACGCGGTCGAAGCCGAAGTGCCGGTCGAGCCGCCGGCGGACGACGACGAACCCTGACGAAACCACGACTCTGCAAAGGATCGGACCATGAAAGATCTTCTCGGCCTCATGGGCAAGGCGAAGGAAATGCAAGCCAAGTTCCAGGCTATGCAGGACGAGATCGCCACGGTCGAAGCCGTCGGCCAGGCCGGCGGCGGCCTGGTCATTGTCACGTTGACCGGCAAGTTTGAGATGAAGTCGCTGAAGATCGACCCGTCTCTGTTCAAGGAGGATGAGGTCGAGATCCTCGAAGACCTGCTTCTGGCCGCTCACAATGACGCCAAGGCCAAGGTCGAGCAGATCATGCAGGAAAAGACCAAGGCGCTGACCGCCGGCCTGCCGATTCCGCCGGGAATGAAACTGCCGTTCTAGATGCATGTCGCCCAAGAGTGTGCGACGGTTTTGGGGATAACGACATGCATAAAGCCAAAGACTAGTTGGCCATGGCCGAAGAGCCGTCCGAAAGGCTGATCGAGCAGCGTATCCGCAACAGGATCTACGAGATCCTGGAAATCCTGGCCGATTCTGATGCCGGCGTCGATCTCGTCGGCATCAAGGGCTATTTCAACCTGTTCGAGGATTTCGTGCATCGCCCCTCGATCGAAGCGGGCACTTCGGCGCTCTCGAAGGAAGAACGCGCCATCGTGCTGGAGATCGCGGATTTCCTGGAGGCTGCCGGAGAGGCCAACCCCGATTTCACCAGGTCCGAGTTCATCGACAGCGACTGGCCGGGAAAGATCGCGCCGGTCGCCCGCAATGCGCGAGCATTGTTCCTGAAGCGCGGGCTGTTCTCGGAGAAATTCGAAGAAATTGAGCCAGGACGGCCGGCAGCGATTTCAGCCGGGCGATAATGCATGTCGTCCAAAAGCGGTCTCGGCCTGGACAAGGGCGTGCATAAAACAAAGGCTTGAAGTCCGGATCTTGCCACGTAACTGTGCCAGTTTGGCAACAGCATCTCACCAATAACGTTTTAGCCATCATTTTGCCCGAAAGTGTCTCATTCTTGCCGCAGCCTGGGGGCGGGCATCGAAGTGAGAGGGTTACCTGTTGATTGCCACGCGATGGAAGACGCCGCTGTTGCTCGGCGTCGTCACGTCTCCCCTGTTCCTGGCCGCTTGCAGCCAGACCGCGTCACACGGCATGTCCAGCCTGACCGACGCCATCACGCCGAGTTTCCTGAGCTCTCGCGGCTACCACACGCCGAAGGACAGGGAATGCCTGGAAAGGGCGATGTTCTTCGAATCCAACCGGTCGAGCCGCGATGGCATGATCGCCGTCGGCATTGTCGTGATGAACCGGCTGCGCTCCGGCAAACATGGTGACACCATCTGCGCGGTGGTGGGCGAGCGCGGCCAGTTCGCGCCCGGCGTCATGACCAGGCCGATGAATTCGCGTGCCATGCCCGATGTCGAGGAAGCCGCCGACGCCGTGCTCAAGGGCGAGCGCAAGGCCAAGCTCAAGAACACGATGTATTTCCACACCGCGGGCCTGCGCTTCCCCTACAAGAATATGCATTACACCATGGTCGCCGGCGGCAATGCGTTCTACGAGAAGCGCGGCCGCAACTGGCAGCCGCTGCCGGACGAGCCGACGGTCGCGGTCGCCTCGGCCGAGCAGCCAGCAGCCTTGCCCGGAGTAGCCGCGACTCGTGTCGCTTCCGCCGAGCCGACGGCCAAGACATCCGATCGCACCGCTGCGGCCTACGTGACTGCGGCGGCGGAGCCGGTGCGCTCCGGCAAGGCGGCCCAGCAGACCTACGTGACGGCATCGGCTGCCCCGGCCGCAAAATCCGCGCGCGTCCAGGAGAAGCCGACGATGGTGGCGATGCAGGAGCCGATGGAGGAACCGGATGCCGCTCGTTTTGGCGGGACCTTGAACACGAAGGTCATTTCCTCGGTGCAGGGCGCGCCGCAGGAAGCGGCGATGGGATTCCAGTCGACGCCTGAGAACACCGATGCCATCGGCGCGATGATCGTCAGCCAGAGCCGTCCGCTCGAAACCAACTGAGGCGGGCCGCACTTGACGGCCTGCCGGTGCTGGTTGGAGACGCGGTCCGGACGCAAAACCGCTTCGCACTTTTCGCGGAATTGCTCTAGATCAGGGCAATGTCCAAGCGAATCGCGGGTCCCGAGATCGAACGCCTGATCCAGCTCCTGGCCAAAGTGCCGGGGCTCGGTCCCCGCTCGGCCAGGCGCGCCGCGCTGCATTTGATCAAGAAGAAGGAACAGCTGCTGTCGCCGCTCGCCGCCGCCATGGGCGAGGCGGCCGACAAGGTGCGCATTTGCTCCACCTGCGGCAATGTCGACACGTCGGACCCCTGCATGATCTGCACCGATCCGCGCCGTGACGCCGGCACGCTGATCGTCGTCGAGGACGTCTCTGATCTGTGGGCGCTGGAGCGGGCGGCGGCGATGAACGTGCGCTACCACGTGCTGGGCGGCACGCTGTCGCCGCTCGACGGCATCGGCCCCGATCAGCTCAACATCCGCTCATTGGTCGACCGCGTCGCCGGCGGCGAGGTCAAGGAGATCATCCTGGCCGTCAATGCCACGGTGGAGGGCCAGACCACGGCCCATTACCTGACCGATCAATTGTCCGGTTTCGAGGTGAAGATAACGCGGCTGGCGCATGGCGTGCCGGTCGGGGGCGAACTCGACTATCTCGACGAAGGCACGCTGGCGGCAGCGCTGCGCTCCAGGACGGCGTTTTGACGCGATTGCGGGGAAGGATGCTTGTCACGATGATCCCGCATCCTCAAAAGTTGGCGTTCCGTGGCGCCCCCCTCTGTCCTGCCGGACATCTCCCCCTCAAGGGGGGAGATTGGCAATTTCGCAGCCGGCATCTCCTTTTCAACGGCGGTGTTTGGCGAAGGCAGAGACAACAGTCGATCTCCCCCCTTGAGGGGGAGATGGCCGGCAGGCCAGAGGGGGGCGCCAAGGAACGCGGCCTCCGCAAGTTCTGCTTTGCGTTTTTCCTGGCGATACTGGCTGCACTGTTCCTCACCCCTCCCGCCTCGGCCGCCAAGATCGACGACCAGTTCCGCGCCTGGCTCCGGAGCGATCTGTGGCCTGACGCCAAGGCCAAGCGCATTTCCAAGCAGACCTTCGATGCCGCTTTCGACGGCGTCAAACCCAATCTCAAGCTGCCCGATCTTGTCATGCCCGGCGAGAAGCCGAAGACGCCGCAGAAGCAGCATCAGGCCGAGTTCGGCTCGCCCGGCGCCTATTTCGCCGAGAAGACCATCCGCGCGGTCACATCGGGCGGGCGGACGCGCGAGGCGGCCAACGCCAGGACACTCGCCGCGATCGAAAAGCGCTATGGCGTGCCGGGCGAGGTCCTTTTGGCGATCTGGGGCCGCGAAACAGGGTTCGGCGCGGCGAAGATGCCTTACGACGCCTTCGAGGTGCTCGGCACCAAGGCGTTCATGTCGACGAGGAAGGACTTCTTCCGCACCGAGCTGCTGGCGGCGCTCGAGATCGTCCAGCGCGGATTGGCCCCGGTGGATGCGATGAAATCGTCCTGGGCCGGCGCGCTCGGCCAGCCGCAATTCATGCCGACGTCGTTCCTCAAGCATGCCGTCGATTTCGATGGCGACGGGCGCGTCGACATCTGGAGCTCGACGCCTGACGTGCTCGCCTCCATCGCCAACTATCTCGTCCATTATGGCTGGGTGAGGGGACGTGGCTGGGGATTCGAAGTGACCGTTCCCGAGAGCGTCTCCTGTTCGCTCGAAGGCCCCGACCAGGGCAAGACAATCTCGCAATGGGCCGCAATGGGCATCAAGCGTGTCGGCGGCAAGGCATTCCCGGCGAGCGAGCTGAAGGCCGAGGGCTTCCTGCTGATGCCGGCCGGCCGCAGCGGCCCGGGCTTCATCGCCACGCCCAATTTCTACGTGCTGAAGCAATACAACACCAGCGACCTCTATGCCCTGTTCATAGGCCATGGCGCCGATCGCATCGCCCATGGCGATGCCAATTTTTCCGGCAACTGGGGCGCGGTCGGTGACCTCCACCGCTCCGATATCGCCGCCCTGCAGCGGGCGCTGGAGGCCAAGGGCTATGATGTCGGCAGCGCCGACGGGCTGCCCGGCTTCAAGACCCGCCGCTCGATCGGCGCCTGGCAGGAAAAGAACGGCAAGCCCGCCACCTGCTTTCCCGATGCCGGCCTGGTCGCTGCTCTGAAGTAACTCTCAAGTCAGGGTTTTTTCTCGACTGCTGGCCTCTGTTGGCCTTCGCATGCTCCCGCTCGCCCGCCTGCCACTATGATCCAGTGAGCCGACGCATAAATGCTCGTTGCCCGCCGCGAGGCCGCCGGATATGCTGTTGACCAACTGGACAAAAACCACGACGGTAAGTGGTCAAAGGGGGCCCTTGTCGGCCTGGAAAAACACCGCAACCCTGAGCCGGGAACTCAGGTCAACAAAACAGGGAACAATCACCATGATGATGGAAAAGCTTGCTCTACGATCCCGCATTCTGCTTGCGGGTGCCGCAATGTCGGCGCTGCTTCTCGCGGGAGCGCCGGCTGGCGCGGTCACGCCAGCCGACACGCTGGTCGAAGGCTTTGCCATCGACGACATCATCTCCATGGATCCGGGCGAGGCGTTCGAGCTGTCGACCGCCGAGGTCACCGGCAACACCTATGACCTGCTGGTCCGGCTCGACCTCAGCGACACCTCCAAGGTCAAGGGCGACCTCGCCGAAAGCTGGACCGTCTCGGACGATGGCCTGACCTACACGTTCAAGCTCAAGCCCGGCCTGAAATTCGCCTCGGGCAACCCGATCACCGCGGCCGACGTCGCCTATTCGTTCGAACGCGCCGTCAAGCTGGACAAGAGCCCGGCCTTCATCATCGACCAGTTCGGGATCAGCGGCGACAATGTCGCCGAAAAGGCCAAGGCGGTCGATGACACCACCTTCCAGTTCATCGTCGACAAGGCCTATGCGCCGAGCTTCGTGTTGAACTGCCTGTCGGCCACCGTCGCCTCGGTCGTCGACGCCAAGCTGGTCAAGGAACATGTCGCGGCGGTCACGCCGAGCGCCGACTACAAATGGGACAATGATTTCGGCAATGCCTGGCTGAAGACCGGCTATGCCGGCTCGGGCGTCTACAAGCTGCGTGAGTGGCGCGCCAACGAGGCCGTCGTGCTCGAACGGAACGACAATTACTACGGCGAAAAGGCAAAGCTTGCCCGCGTCATCTACCGCAACATGAAGGAAAGCTCAGCACAGCGCCTGGCGCTTGAGGCCGGCGACATCGACGTCGCCCGCAATCTCGAGCCGAACGACCTCGACGCCATTGCCAAGAACGCCGACCTCACCACAACCAGTGCGCCGAAGGGAACTGTCTACTACATCAGCCTCAACCAGAAGAACCAGAACCTCGCCAAGCCCGAAGTCCGCCAGGCCTTCAAATATCTGGTCGACTATGACGCGCTGAGCTCGACCATCCTCAAGGGCATCGGTGAAATCCACCAGACTTTCCTGCCCAAGGGCGTGCTCGGAGAACTGGACAAGAACCCGTTCAAGCTCGACGTCGCCGAGGCCAAGGAACTGCTGGCCAAGGCAGGCCTGCCCGACGGCTTCAGCGTGACCATGGATGTGCGCACCGGCCAGCCGACAACCGGCATGGCGGAATCGATCCAGCAGACGCTCGGCCAGGCCGGCATCAAGCTTGAGATCATTCCCGGCGACGGCAAGCAGACGTTGACCAAGTACCGCGCCCGCAACCACGACATCTATATCGGTCAGTGGGGCCAGGACTATTTCGATCCGAACTCCAATGCCCAGACCTTTGCCTCGAACCCGGACAATTCGGATGAGGGCAAGTCCAAGACGCTGGCCTGGCGCAACGCCTGGGATATTCCGGACCTGACCAAGCAAACCGAAGCCGCTTTGCTGGAGAAGGATTCGGGCAAGCGCGCCGACATGTACAAGGATCTGCAGCAGAAGATCCTGGACACCAGTCCCTTCGTCATCATCCATCAGCAGCTGGAAGTCGCCGGGTTGCGCAAGAACCTCAAGGGTTTCGCGCTCGGCCCGAGCTTCGACACCAATTTCGTTGGGCCGGTTTCCAAGGAATAGCGCCGGCGGATGAGCGTAGCTGAAAATCAGGCGGCGGCAGGGCGCGGCAGCGCCCGCGCCGTCACCATTTTCTCATCGATCGGCCGCTTCCTGGTGATCGCGATCACGACCTATCTCGGTCTGCTCGCGGTGACCTTTTTCATCGGCCGCGTCATCCCCATCGACCCGGTGTTGGCCGTGCTCGGCGACCGGGCGCCGGCCAATGTCGTGGAGCGCACGCGCCGCGAGATGGGTCTCGACCTGCCGCTGATCGAGCAGTTCTACATTTACGTCAAAAATGCTCTCAACGGTGATTTCGGCACCTCGGTGCTGACCACCAATCCGGTCATGACCGACATCCGCCGCGCCCTTCCGGCAACGACGGAACTGGCGACGTTGGGGACACTGATCGGCGCGCTGTTCGGCGTGCCGCTGGGTGTGCTGGCTGCCGTCAGGCGCGGCAGCCTCATCGACCAGGTGGTCCGCGTCATCGGCTTGATCGGCTATTCCGTGCCGATCTTCTGGCTTGGCCTGCTCGGGCTCGTCCTGTTCTACGCCAAGCTGCAATGGGTGGCTTTCCCGGCGCGGCTCGACGTCGTCTACGAATACACCTTCACGCCGATCACTGGCTTCTACCTTCTCGATTCGGCGATGCAGGGGCAGTGGGATGTCTTCTGGGACGCGTTCCGCCACATCATCCTGCCGGCCTCGCTGCTCGGCTATTTCTCGCTCGCCTATATCAGCCGCATGACGCGCTCCTTCATGCTCAACGAACTCACGCAGGAATACATCGTCGCCGCGCGCGCCAAGGGCCTGTCGGAAACCCGCATCATCTGGGCTCATGCCTTGCGCAATGCCGCCGTGCCGATGGTGACCGTGATCGCGCTCTCCTATGCCGGACTTCTGGAAGGCTCGGTGTTGACCGAGACGGTCTTCTCCTGGCCCGGCATCGGCCTCTACATCACCAATTCGCTGCAGAATGCCGACATGAACGCGGTGCTCGGCGGCACCATCGTCATCGGCTCGGTGTTCATAGCCATCAATCTTCTGTCCGACCTGCTTTACCGCGTGCTCGACCCGAGGACCAAGGTAAGATGAGCAGAGGAATCCCACTTTCAGGCTCGGCTGCGGCCCACCCCGGCCCTTCGGGCCACCTTTCCTCTCCCCCGTCGAACGGGGCAGAGTTGGTCTGCGAAGCAGACCGGAGTGGGGGCCGACAGCGCCAAGAGGCATCGTCATGACCGCCTCCGACGCCGCCCCCCTCTCCCGCCGCGACTGGCTGCTCAGCGAGCGGCCGGCCTCGCGCATGCAGGCGAGGCTCGGCCGCGCCTATGTCGCGTGGCGGCGTTTTTCCGCCAATCGGCTGGCCTTTCTCGGCCTGCTCATCATCATCGCGCTGCTGGTCATTGCCGCCCTTGCAGGGGTACTGGCGCCTTATTCGCCGACCTTCGGCGATCTGAAGAATGCGCGCCTGCTGGCGCCAAGTGCTGAGCACTGGTTCGGCACCGACGATCTCGGCCGCGATATCCTCTCGCGCATTCTCTACGGCTCGCGCTGGACGCTGTACGTCGTCATCCTGGTCGCCATCATCGCCGCCCCCATCGGCCTCGTGGTCGGCACCGTCGCCGGCTATGCCGGCGGCTGGACCGATGCCATACTGATGCGCATCACCGACATCTTCCTCGCTTTCCCCAAGCTGATCCTGGCGCTGGCCTTTGTCGCGGCCCTCGGCCCCGGCATCGAGAACGCGGTGCTCGCCATCGCCATCACCTCCTGGCCGCCCTATGCCCGCATCGCGCGTGCCGAAACGCTGACTGTGCGCAATTCCGATTACATCAAGGCGGTGGAGCTGATGGGCGCCTCGCCCTTCCGCATCGTGCTGCGCCACATCATGCCGCTCTGCATCTCCTCGCTGATCATCCGCGTGACGCTCGACATGGCCGGCATCATCCTCACCGCCGCCGGCCTCGGGTTCCTCGGGCTCGGCGCGCAGCCGCCGCTGCCCGAATGGGGCACGATGATCGCTTCGGGCCGCCGCTTCGTGCTCGACCAATGGTGGGTGGCCGGCGCGCCGGGCTTCGCCATCCTGATCGTCAGCCTCGGCTTCAACCTGCTTGGTGACGGCCTGCGCGACGCGCTCGACCCGCGGAGCGGCGACCAATGAACGGCGAAACGAGGACACGGCCGGAACGCGCATTGCTCGAAGTCGACGATCTGCGCGTCACCTTCCCGACGCGCACCGGGCTGATCGAGGCGGTGCGCGGCGTTTCCTTCTCGCTAGGCCGCGAGCGGCTCGGCATCGTCGGCGAGAGCGGCTCGGGCAAGTCGCAGACCGGCCGTGCCATCATGGGGCTGACGCCGCCCCAGGCGCGGATATCGGCGAAGAGGCTGGCTTTCGACGGCATCGACCTTCTGGCCGCATCGCCACGTGAGCGCCGCGCGCTGCGGGGCAATCGCATCGCCATGATCCTGCAGGATCCGAAATATTCGCTCGACCCGGTGATGAGCATCGGCCGCCAGATCGTCGAGACGCTGCGCACCCATGAGAAGGTCTCCAAGGCCGAGGCGCGGGAGCGCGCGCTGGCCATGCTGGAGGCGGTGCAGATCCGCGACCCCCGGCGTGTCTTCGACCTGCATCCGCACGAGGTCTCCGGCGGCATGGGCCAGCGCGCCATGATCGCCATGATGCTGATCGCCGGGCCGGAAATGATGATCGCCGACGAGCCGACCTCGGCGCTCGACGTCACCGTGCAACTCGACGTGCTCGGCATTCTCGACCGGCTGGTCGGCGAGCGCGGCATGGGGCTGATCTTCATCTCGCACGATCTGCGCCTGGTCTCGTCCTTTTGCGACCGCGTCATCGTCATGTATGCCGGCAAGGTGGTGGAGCAGCTCAAGGCCTCCGAACTCGGTCGCGCCCAGCATCCCTACACGCGCGGCCTGCTCAACTGCATGCCCAAGATCGGCGCCGATCGTCACCCGTTGCCGGTGCTCGACCGCAAGCCGGAGTGGGCGGCATGACATCAGCAATCGCCGTCGACGGGCTGGAGGTCATCTTCGACCGCTTTCGCGCACTGAAGGGCGTCAGCCTGGACGTGCAGCCGGGCGAATCCTTCGGCCTGGTCGGTGAATCCGGCTCCGGCAAATCGACGCTGCTCAGGGCGATCGCCGGCCTTGCGCCGGTCGCTTCGGGCAGCATCGTGGTCAACGGCAAGAAGCTCGGCGCGCGCCGCGACAAGGCCTTTTACCGCGAAGTGCAGATGGTGTTCCAGGATCCGTACGGTTCGCTGCACCCGCGCCAGACCATCGACCGCCTGCTGCAGGAGCCGCTCGCCATCCATGGTTTTGGCGACGGGGAAAAGCGCATCCAGCGGGCGCTCGACGAGGTCGGTCTCGGCAACGGCTTCCGCTTCCGCTACTCGCATCAATTGTCGGGCGGCCAGCGCCAGCGCGTGGCGATCGCGCGCGCGCTGATCCTCGAACCGTCGATCCTGCTGCTCGACGAGCCGACCTCGGCGCTCGATGCCTCGGTGCAGGCCGAGGTGCTCAACCTGCTCGAGGAAGTACGCCGGCGGCGCAAGCTGACCTTCCTGATGGTCAGCCACGACCTCGCCATCATCACCCATATGTGCGAGCGCCTGATGGTGATGCAAAGCGGCGAGGCGGTGGAGAATTTGACGGCGGGTGACTTGGTCGAGCGGCGCGTGACGAAGGATTACACGCGCAATCTCTTGCGGGCCAGCGACGGGTTTGTGAGAGCTATTTGAATTCGCTTGTCTTGCGAACCGATCGTCTTAGGGGACGTCATGAAGGAATGGCAGTTTGCAGATCCTCCTAACGTCGGGGTGTTTTTGGACAGGGGCATAGTAACCCGGGGCGACTGGATCGCATATGTCTCGCATGACGATGACGACGGCAGTTGGCAATTCCACAACAGCGAAACCGGACCTGTTGAAGAAGGCGACATAATGATCGTGAACCTGCAAAGCGTTTTGCAGCGGGATGAAAGCATCCAGATCTTGGCCGACTTGCCGGAAGGCTGGCATGCCTGGCGCAGCTCAAAATCGTCACCTTGGCAGCGGGCCAAATCGCGTCCCACACCCACCAACGACAACGAATGACTCGGCAATGTCTCAGGTCTGAGCTTGCACCGGTTCGCCGGTCTCCAGAGCGGGCGGCTCATCCCGACGCTTCGGCTCCTTGATCCTGAACCACGTCACGTAAAGCGCCGGCAGGAACAGCAGCGTGATCGCAGTACCCGCGATGATGCCGCCCATCATCGCGTAGGCCATCGGTCCCCAGAACACTTCGCGCGCGATCGGGATCAGCGCCAGGCTGGCGGCGGCGGCCGTCAGCGCGATCGGCCGCATCCGGTGTTCGGTTGCCTCGATAACGGCGGCCCAACGGTCCTTGCCCTCCGCGACAAGGTCCTCGATCTGCACGATCAGGATGACCGAGTTGCGGATCAGGATGCCGATCAGGGCAAGCACGCCGAGGATGGCGACGAAGCCGAGCGGCGCGCCGCTCGGCACCAGGGCCGCCACCACGCCGATCAGCCCGAGCGGCGCCACCGCAACGACCAGAAACAGGCGCTGGAAGCTCTGCAGCTGGACCATCAGGATGGTTGCCATCACAAACAGCATCAGCGGCACGACGGCCGCGATCGGCCCCTGGCTCTTGGCGCTTTCCTCAACGGAGCCGGCGGTCTCGATCGAATAGCCCGGCGGCAGCTTGGCGATGAAGGCATCGACCGAAGGCTTCAATTCGTTGACCACCGTTGCCGGTAGAACGTCGCCGACCAGGCCGGCCCGCACCGTGATGGTCGGGATGCGGTCGCGTCGCCACACCGTCGGCTGTTCGAGCTCGTAGCGGAAGTTGGCCACCGCCGCGAGCGGGATGGCCTCGCCGGTGCTGGTCGGCAGTTGCATGTTCTGCAACGTCTCGATCGAACCGCGTTCGGCCTCGCGCGAGCGCGCCACCACATTGATCAGATAGGTGGCATCGCGCACTTGCGTGATGGTGGCGCCGCCGACGGTGCTGTTGAGCGCGCTGGCGATGTCGGAGGAGGTGATGCCGAGCTGCCGCGCCTTGTCCTGCAGCACGTCGACCCTGAGCACGCGCTGCGGCTCGTTCCAGTCGAAGGTCGGCGCGGCGAGCTTGGGATTGGCCGAGATGACGCCGGCGAATTGCTGCGCCAGCGCGCGCACCGTCTGGATGTCGGGCCCGCCGACGCGGTACTGCACGGGGCGGCCGACAGGCGGTCCGAGTTCGAGCAGCTTCACGAAGGCGTCGGTGCCGACGAATTCCTCGCGCAGCAGCTTTTCCAGCGCCGGCTTCACCCGGTTGCGAGCCTCGATGCTTTTGGTGACGATCACCGTCTGGCCGAAATAGGGATTGGCCGGTTGCACGTCATAGGCGAGCACGAAGCGCACCGCGCCCTGGCCGATATAGGACGAGAAATGGTCGATGTCGGGATTGCCGACCAGCGCCCGCTGCTCGAATCGCTCCATCTGCTCGCGCGTGTCGGCGATCGAGGAATTCTGCGGCAGGTTCCAGTCGACGATCAGCTCCGGCCGGTCCGATGGCGGGAAGAACTGCTGCTGCACCAGGCCGAAGCCGGCGATCGAGGCGGCAAACAACAGCACCGTGGCGATGATGGTCAGCCAGTGATGGCGCACCGAGCCGACAAGGGCACGCCGGAACAGCGAGGTGAAGCGGCCCGGCTGGTCGTGATGCTTCGTCTTCATCGTCGCCGGCAGAATGGTGACGCCGAGCAGCGGCGCGAAAAGCACCGCCACGATCCACGACACCAGCAGCGACACGGCGATGACGACGAACAGGGTGAAGGTGTATTCGCCGGCGGCGCTGTTGTTGAGGCCGATCGGAATGAAGCCCGCGACGGTCACCAGCGTGCCGGTCAGCATCGGGAAGGCGGTCGATGTGTAGACATAGGTCGCCGCCTTGCGCAGGCTATCACCGACCTCCAGCCGCGCCACCATCATCTCGACCGCGATCATCGCGTCGTCGACCAGAAGCCCGAGCGCGATGATCAGCGCACCGAGCGAGATGCGCTGCAGCGAGATGCCGAGATAGGACATGACCGTGAAGGTGATGGCCAGCACCAGCGGGATCGACAGCGCCACGACGAAGCCGGCGCGCATGCCGAGACTGATGAAGGACACGGCCAGCACGATGGCCACCGCCTCGAACAAGGCGCGCGTGAAGCCCGAGACCGCTTCCTCGACGATGACCGGCTGGTCGGCGACCAGATGCACGCCGACGCCGACCGGCAGGTCTGCCAGCACCTTGTTCATCGCCTCATGCAGCGCCTCGCCGAATTTGAGCAGATTGGCGTTGGGCTTGATGCCGATGGCGAGCCCGATCGCGTCCTGGCCGTTGAAGCGGAACAGTGCCGTTGGCGGATCGACATAGCCGCGCGTGATCGTCGCCACGTCGCTCAGCCGGAAGAAGCGGTCGTTGACGCGAAGATTGATCGCGCGAAGGCTCTCTTCGGAGGTGAACTGGCCGCCGACCCGCACGCTGATGCGTTCCGGGCCGGACTGGATGACGCCCGACGGCGTGATCGCGTTCTGCGCCTGCAGGCTTGCCACGATCGCCTGCTGGTTTAGGCCGAGGGCCGCGATCTGGCGGGTCGAGAATTCAAGGTAGATCGCCTCGTCCTGGGCACCGACCAGGTCCACCTTGCCGGCATTCGGCACGGTCAGGATTTTTGTCCTGACATCCTCGACATAGTCGCGCAGCTGGCGCGGCGTCAGCCCGTCCGACGTAAAGGCGTAGATGTTGCCGTAGACGTCGCCGAAACGGTCGTTGAAGAACGGTCCCTGGACGCCTTGCGGGAACTGCGCCTTGATATCGTTGACCATGTTGCGCACCTGAATCCAGTTCGGCACGACGTCGCGCGCCTTGGTGGTGTCCTTCAGGTTGACGAAGATGACGGTCTGGCCGGCTGTGGTGACGGATTTGGTGTAGTCGAGGCTGTCGAGTTCCTCGAGCTTCTTCTCGATGCGGTCGGTCACCTGCTGCACCGTCTCCTTGACCGAAGCGCCGGGCCAATTGGCCTGGATGATCATGGTCTTGATGGTGAAGGCGGGGTCTTCCTCGCGGCCGAGGTTGAGGTAGGAGAAGATGCCGGCCGCAACGAAGACCAGCATGAAATACCAGACCATCGAGCGGTGGTTGAGCGCCCAGTCGGAGAGGTTGAAGCCCTTCATGAGGCCCCTCCCGCGGGCAGTTTGACCTTCTGGCCTTCGGTCAGGCTGTGGACGCCGGCGGTGACGACGCGCATTCCCGCTTCCAGCCCCTGAGCCACCGTGAAGGTTCCGCCGTTCCTGGAGGCAACCTTGATCTCGCGCGTGCTCACGCTCGATGTCTGCGCATCGACGATCCACACCCTGTCGGAGCCGTTCCTCTGGAAGAGCGCCGACAGCGGCAGTTCGATCGTCGGCTCCACCGTGGTCATGCGCGTTGCGGTCACGGTCGAGCCGAGCCGGAAGGCCTGCGGCGGATCGGTAAGCGTCAGCCGCACGCGCCGCGTGCGCGTCGAGCCCTCGGCCTGCGGCGCGATCTCGCGCAGCTTGGCCTCGGTCCGGATCGTCGGCAGCGATTGCAGGATGACCTGGAACGGCGTGCCGGCCGTGAGATGGCCGGTCAACTGGTCTGGAATATCGACCACCGCTTCGCGCGGGTCCGAGCGCGCCACGGTGACGACCGTCTGGCCGGGGGAGACCGTCTGGCCGACCTCGGCGCCGACAGCCGTGACGACGCCGTCGAAATCCGAGAACAGCCTGGCATAGCCGAGCTGCTCCTGCGATTTGGCCAGCGAGGCCTTGGCCCGCTCGACACTGGCCTCGGCCGCCTTCCTCGCCTGCTGCGCGGCATCGAACACGGCTTGCGTGGTGTTGGCGGTGGCAAGCAATTGGCGCTGGCGCTCCTCGCTGGCGGCGGCGTTGGCAAACTGTGCCTCGGCATTGGAGAGCTCGGCCTTGGCCGCCTGGACGGACAGCTCCAAGGCGGTCGGGTCCAGTGCCGCGATCGTCGTGCCCTTGCTGACGATGTCGCCGACATTGACGTCGCGGGACACGACCCGGCCGAGCAGGCGAAAGGCGAGATCGGCGCTGACCTGCGGCTCGACCGATCCGGCGAAGCCGAAGACCTGCGTGGTGCGCGGCTCGACCACCACCGACAGCACCGGCCGGATGATCTCCGGCGGCTTCTCCTCCGATTTCGAGCAGGCGGCGAGCGCGCCAAGCGCTATCACGCCAAGCAGGAGGCGCGGCAGCCGGCTCATTGGCCCGCTCCCGATATCTCGATTTTCTGACCCGCACTGAGCAGCTGTCCGCCCGCGGTGACGACGCTTTGGCCCTCCTCCAATCCCCTGGCGATGACGACGGTGCCGGAATTGAAAGCCAGCACCTCGACCGGTGCCATCGTCACCGTACCGGTCGAGGGATCGACGATCCAGACCGCCGGCTTGCCGGCGCTGGACGTCAATGCCTGCCAGGGCAGCAGGATCGCCTTGGCCGGTTTGGCGCCGACCGAGCCGATGACGGCCGCGCCCAGCGGCATGCCGGCGGGCGTATCGGCAATGCCGACCTTGACCCGGATCGAGCCCGACGCCGGATCGACCGCCGGGGAGATTTCGCGCACCTTGCCCGTTGCCCTGATCTGCGGGTCGGACAGAAGCGTAATCGTCACCGCCGGCGAGGTCGGCGTCCTGGCGACCAACGTCTCCTGGACGTTGAACACCGCGTCGCGGTCGCCGTCCTCGGCGACGGTGAAGACGGTCTGCGCAGCCTGCACCACCTGGCCGGTTTCGACTTGGCGGGCGGTGATGACGCCCGCGGCGCCAGCCTTGAGTTCGGTGAAGGACAGGTTCTGCTTGGCATTGGCGAGCGCGCTCTGCGCCGCGTCGAGGCTGCCTTGCGCCACCTTCAATGCCTGATCGGCGGCGTCATAGTCGCGCCTGGTGGTGTAACCCTGGGCAAGCAGCGTCTTTTGCCGCTCGAAGGCGGCGGCGGACTGGGTCAACTGCGCTTGCGCCGCGTCGAGATCGGCCTGCGCCGAGCGCAAATCGGATTCCTGCTCCTGCGGGTCGATGCGGGCAAGCACCGCGCCCTTGTCGACATGCTGGCCGACATCGGCAAGCCGTTCGGCGACGCGGCCGCCGACCCGGAACGACAGATTATTCAGCGTACGCGCCGCGATCACCCCGGTCAGCGCGGTTCTCGGCGCATAGTCGGCCATCGCCACGGTCTCGGTGCGCACCATGATCGGCAGCTTTTTCTCGGCCGCTTCCTGTTTCTGGCAGCCGGCCAAAAGCAGGACGGCCGTGCAAGTGAAAAGCGCTACGCCGATGGAAAAAGTCGAAAAATTGGAAGGTTTGACCGATGGCGGCGAGACGGACGATGTCGCGTTCCTGCTCATGGGCTCCCTCAGCCGCAGGCCGCTCGCCGATCGCGATGCCTCGCGGATCCCGGCACGATAGTCGATCTCCCGAAAAAGGAAACCGGACTCGTACCCGTGTCAGGCATCCGACTCGGGTTTGCAAAGGCCTGACGACGGCCAGTCCCGGCCGGGCAGCTTTTCGTGATAGGAATTTTTTCCTTGACGAGGTGAAGGCAACTATGATAGATATTTGGATATGGTGCTGAGTTGCGCCAGGGACCCGCCGCACAGGCGGGTTTTTCCGTTCAATGATCCTCAACAGCGCGCCGCGAAGGCTCCGAACCCGTTAACGCAGTCCGTTGCCCTGGTTACGGATATCGCCGGCTGGTCAGGCGCGCTACCTCAGGCCCAATCGCCTGCCGGCGGTGCCGACTTGAGGAAAGCATGAAATAAGCCCAGAAGACATCTGATCAAGCAGAACGGGCGCCGGCCCTATGAGGGACATCATGAAGAACTCAGCCATTTCCGAACGCAAGAGCCAGTCGATCTCGCGCGGTGTCGGTATGACCACGCAGATTTACGCCGACCGGGCCGAGAACTCGGAGATCTGGGATGTCGAGGGCCGCCGCTACATCGATTTCTCCTCCGGCATCGCCGTCGTCAACACCGGCCATCGCCACCCCAAGGTTATCGAGGCGGTCAAGGCGCAGCTCGACCGCTTCACCCACACCTGCCACCAGGTGGTGCCCTATGAGAGCTATGTACGGCTGGCCGAGCGGCTGAACGGCATGCTTCCGGGCAAGTTCGAGAAGAAGACGATCTTCGTCACCACCGGCGCGGAGGCGGTCGAGAACGTCATCAAGATCGCCCGCAATGCCACCGGCCGCCAAGCCGTCATCGGCTTTGCCGGCGGCTTCCATGGCCGCACCTTCATGGGCATGGCGCTGACCGGCAAGGTCGTGCCCTACAAGGTCGGCTTCGGCGCCATGCCGGCCGACGTTTTCCACGCTCCTTTCCCGGTGCCGCTGCACGGCGTGTCGGTGGCCGATTCGCTTGCAGCGCTCGATCGCCTGTTCAAGGCCGACGTCGATCCGGCCAGGGTCGCGGCCATCATCGTCGAGCCGGTGCAGGGCGAGGGCGGCTTCTACGAAGCGCCGCGCGATTTCATGACCGCGCTGCGCAAGATCTGCGATCAGCATGGCATCCTGCTCATTGCCGACGAGGTGCAGACCGGCTTTGCCCGCACCGGCAAGATGTTTGCCATGGAGCATCATGAGGTGACCGCCGACATCACCACCATGGCCAAGGGCCTGGCCGGCGGCTTTCCGCTGGCGGCGGTCACCGGCCGCGCCGAGATCATGGATGCGCCTGGCCCCGGCGGGCTGGGCGGAACTTATGGCGGCAGCCCGATCGGCGTTGCCGCCGCGCACGCGGTGCTTGACGTGATCGAGGAAGAGAAGCTGTGCGACCGCGCCAACTCGCTCGGCGCCAGGCTGAAGCAGCGTCTGGGCTCGATCCGCGACGACGTCCCCGAAATCGTCGACATCCGTGGCCCCGGTTTCATGAACGCGGTCGAGTTCAACGACGTCAGGAAGGGCTTGCCATCGGCGGAGATGGCCAATGCGGTCAGGCTGAAGGCGCTCGACAAGGGGCTGATCCTGCTCACCTGCGGCGTTCACGGCAACGTCATCCGCTTCCTGGCGCCGCTCACCATCCAGGACGGCATCATGAACGAGGCGCTCGACATTCTGGAAAGCTCGATCCGCGAGGTTCGCGCTGCCTGAGGGGCCGGCGCCCATTTCTCCTGACGGCTTACACTGAGCCCGGTGAACGTGCCGTCAGGAGCTCGGATTCTGTAACCAGGCTGGAATGTCCATCTTGGCGTGCAGCACCCGCCAAACATCGATATGGCCGGTCTGTTCAAGATAAAAAATTAGGTATGGATACCGCCTGACTTGCACGCTACGCAGACCAGGCAATCCAATTTCGTAGCCATATCTCAGAGAGCCCGATGCCGGATGGCTGGCTAGCAGTTTGTAGGCGTTTTGAAGCTCCTCGATGTAGCCCAATGCCGCGCGCGAACCAGCTTCTCGCGTATAGTAATCGACAGCATCCTCGACATCCCGCAGGGCTAGTTTTCGAGGAATGATCGCCTTTATGGGCACTTACTCTATTGGCCCTGCGCCCGTTTCCGCAGCGCGGCGAAATAGTCATCGTCAACCGGAGCGCCCGGGGCGGACGATGCGCCCTCAAGGAGCAAGCCGCGCAGAAGCTGACGATCCTGATCGCGGCGGATCAATTCACGCACATACTCGCTGCTCGTGCCATAGCCGCGATCGGTCACTTGCTGATCGACAAAATGCTTCAAGCTTTCCGGCAGGGAGATGTTCATGGTGCTCATTCAGGCATTTTATAGCCTATGGCAAAAATTGGCAATCTTAGGCACTGGCCTCGACTGACTCTTTGTTCTGGAACGCGGCCAGCGCCGCTTTCAATCCGTCCGGCCCCGCTGCCACCGTCTGTGGCGCTGGCGAGAAGCCGGCGCTCAGCATCTTGCGGCCGAGCATGTGGTCGCCGGGGCGGTTGACCGATTCGATGCCGAGCAGCCTGTCTGCGGCATAGTGGTAGATCGAGAACTTGTTGTCGGCGAGATCGCCCAGCACGACATGGCTGTCGCCGCCGGATGTCAGGCCGACCATCTGCAGCTTCATGTCGCCGATGTCGGACCAGAACCAGGGCACGGCCGAATAGGCGTCGGCATGGCCCGTTATGGTGCGCGCGGCAAGCCGCGCCTGGTCGGTGGCGTTCTGTACCGATTCCAGCCGCACGTCGCCGCCGGTGAACCAATGCCGATAGGAGGCGGCGTCGCCGATGGCGAGGATTTCCGGCACCGAGCTGCGCATCTGGTTGTCGACGCGAATGCCGTTGGCGATGGTGAGGCCGGCTTCCGCGGCCAGTTCGACATTGGGCACGGCGCCGATGCCGACGACGACCATGCGCGCCGGCAGCCTTTCGCCTGACGAGGTGATCGCGGCCGTGACATGGCCGTTTTCGCCTTCGAGCCTTGCGATCGTGGTGCCGGTTAGAATGTGCACGCCGGTCGCTTCCAGCCGCTGGCGGACATGGCCCGCCACGATCGGCGCCACGGCGCGGCCAAGCAGCCGGTCGACCGCTTCCACGACCGTTACGGTGCGGCCGGCCGCGCGCAGCGTCGCCGCGATCTCCAGCCCGATGAAGCCGCCGCCGAGGATGACGACGTCTTCGCTCCGTGTGCTCAAGTCCCGGATCAGCCGCGCATCGGAAAGCGAGCGCAGCGACACTACACCGGACAGATCCGCGCCGGGCAGCGGCAGCAGGCGCGGGCGCGAGCCGGTGGCGAGGATCAGATGATCGAAGGCAAGTTCGCCGCCGCCTGATATCTCCAAACGGCGACGTCCGGCATCGATCCGGTCGATCCGAACGCCCGGCCGGTAGTCGACGGCGCTGCCGGTGTAAAATGCCTCGCCACGCAAGGGTTGTGGCTTGGCCTCGGCATCCTTGATGAAGGTCTTCGACAGCGGCGGCTTGTGATAGGGCAGCTCGTTCTCATCGCCGACGAGGATCACCGGCCCGTCATAACCGTCCTCGCGCAGGCTTGCCGCCGCCTGCACGCCCGCATGTCCCGCACCGACAATGACCACGCCGTTCTTCATCGCATTCCGATCCCGAACTTTGATTTTAGGATGTCTCGCCACGTGGCAATTGTCTGGCGCCGCCGCAAGGGGGCATTTGCGGGTCGCACCCGGAACGGCGGCTGTCAATCGGACAGTTCGATGGCGAACTCTGCACACGTGCAGGCGGCTAAAGTTGACTATCGCAGTTTAGAATAATTATAAACTGTTGTTTCGATTGAGTTTTCCTGTCGATTTTCGTTGACTTCCATCTGTCCTGAAGCTTTATGGGGCCTCGCGCATCGGCGCATCCCTTTGATGTCTGGGCCTTGAACCCTTTCGATTGGAGGCATTTTGGTGTCTTTCTTCTTCGATCCGCGCGACAGCGCGGCGTGCCCCGCGAATGACGGCCTGCACATGGCCTGGCGCCGGTTGTCGCGCGCGCCGTTCACAAAATTCCCGAAAAACTGGAGAGTGATAATGACGGCACGACATGGCAGCAGGCTTGCGGCGATCAGTGCCACGGCGCTGCTGACGGCGGCGGTGTTCGTGCTGCCGGCCAAGGCCGAGAGCGATCCCAAGGCGGTCATCAAGACCTATGCCGACATCGCGCTTGCCAAATACGAGGATTCGCTGACCACCGCGCAGGCGCTCGACAAGGCGGTCGATACCTTGTTGGCCAAGCCTTCGGCCGAGACGCTCAATGCCGCCCGCGAGGCCTGGAAGGCATCGCGCGTTCCCTACCAGCAGACCGAGGTCTACCGCTTCGGCAACAAGATCGTCGACGACTGGGAAGGCAAGGTGAATTCCTGGCCGCTGGACGAAGGCCTGATCGATTATGTCGCCAAGAGCTACGGCACAGAATCCGACGCGAATTCGCTCTACACGGCCAATGTGATCGCCAACAAGGAGATCGAGATCAACGGCAAGAAGGTGGACGCCTCGAAGCTTTCGCCGGAATTCCTCTCCGGCACGCTGCAGGAGGCCGGCGGCGTGGAGGCCAATGTCGCCACCGGCTACCATGCCATCGAGTTCCTGCTCTGGGGTCAGGACCTGCACGGCACCGGACCGGGCGCCGGCGAGCGCCCCTACACCGACTATGATCTCAAGAACTGCACCGGCGGCAATTGCGACCGCCGCGCGGAATATCTGAACTCAGCCAGCACGCTTTTGGTGTCCGACCTCCAGGAGATGGTCGGCGACTGGAAGGAAGGCGGCGCTGCGCGCAAGAACCTGGTCGACGGCGAGCCGAACGCCGCCATTTCGGCCATCTTTACCGGCATGGGCTCGCTCTCCTACGGCGAACTCGCCGGCGAGCGCATGAAACTCGGCCTGCTGCTGCACGATCCGGAAGAGGAGCATGACTGCTTCTCCGACAACACCTACAATTCCCATCTCTATGACGCCGTCGGCATCCGCGCCGCCTATCACGCCAGCTACACCAGGCTGGACGGCACCGTTATTTCAGGGCCGTCGGTGGCGGACATGGTCAAGGCGGCTGATCCGGCCATCGACAAGGAACTGTCTGACAAGCTCGATGTCACCGTCGCCAAGATGGAGGCGATCAAGGCCCGCGCCGAAGGCGGCGAGGCTTACGACCAGCAGATCGCCGAAGGCAACACCGAGGGCAACGCCACGGTGCAGGCGGCAATCGACGCACTGGTCGACCAGACCAAATCGGTCGAACGCGCCGTCGGCGCGCTGAAGCTCAACGCCATAGCCTTTGAGGGTTCAGACAGCCTTGATGCGCCGGACAAGGTGTTCCAGTAAGCGTCGAAGCCTGGAAGCCCGGGCCGAAGTCACAAAGGGCTTCGGCGCGGGGAAGATAGAGTCAAGCCACACGGCGCGGAAGGCGCCGTCAGCCATCCGAGCAAGTTTATGCTGATCTGCCATTGCAACATCATCACCGAGAAGGAGATTGAGCAGACGATCGTCGGGCTGCTGGACCAGGATCCCTGGCAGCTCATCGTGCCGGCAAAAGTCTATCACGCCATGCACAAGCGCGGTCGCTGTTGCGGCTGCTTCCCAAATGTGGTCGAAACGATCATTCGGGTCACCGAGAACTACCACGCCCGCTCGCAGGCGAGCGGCGTGGACATCGTTTCACATCTGGATCGCGTCAGAGGCCTGCGCGTCCAATACGGGAGCAGAACCCATGAAAGGCGAACCACAGATCATCGAGCGGCTTAACGAGGCTCTGTTCCTGGAGCTTGGTGCCGTCAATCAGTATTGGGTCCATTTCCGTCTGCTGGAGGACTGGGGATACGCCAAGCTCGCCAAGAAGGAACGCGCCGAATCGATCGAGGAGATGCACCATGCCGACAAGCTCGTGGCCCGGATCATCTTCCTGGAAGGGCACCCCAATCTGCAGTCCGTGGCGCCGCTGCGTATCGGACAGAACGTGAAGGAAGTGCTCGAATCCGACCTTGCCGGCGAGTATGACGCTCGCACCGCCTACAAGCGCTCGCGCGAGGTCTGCAACGAAGCCGGCGACTATGTCAGCATGAAACTGTTCGAGGAACTCTTGGCCGACGAGGAGGGGCACATCGACTTCCTCGAGACGCAGCTCGATCTGCTTGCCTCGATCGGCGAGGAAAAATACGGCCAGCTCAATGCCGCATCGGCGGACGAGGCGGAGTAAGGGCATGCGGGAATGCGGCGCACCCTAGCATTGCTGCGCCGCTGGCGGCGGGCCGAAGGCCTGTCGTCAAACAGAAAACCGGGAAGCGTCGTGCTTTCCGGTTCGGCCGCCATCATTCTTTTGACCTTCGCCACGGGCGGGTCCGGCTCGCAGCAGCCCGCCAATTTCGCCGCCACGCGCACCGACCTCAGCCCGAAGGATCAGGTGCGCGTCACAGCCGTTACCAGGCCGACCAAGGACTTCTCGAAACCCGAGCAGTTCGAATTGATGCAAGGCGGCGCCGGCACATCCAGGAAGGACGTCAACCGCGATTCCTTCTCGCAATCGTCGGCCAACATCACCTTCGAGGAAGAAGGCACCTTCAAGCTGGGCAACGCCCTGTTCCGCAAGAATTGGGTGTCGTCGCCGTCCTCGACGCAGGCTTCCGACGGGCTCGGACCGCTGTTCAACGAACGCGCCTGCCAGAACTGTCATCTGAAGGACGGCCGCGGCCGTCCGCCGCAAGGCACCGGCAGCACGTCGATGTTCCTGCGGCTGGCGCGCGAGGCGAACACCGAGGAGGAGAAGGCTGGGCTTGCCGACCACAGGCTGCTCAACATCCCCGATCCGGTCTACGGTTCGCAGCTGCAGGATCTTGCCGTCCCCGGCCTGCGCGGCGAGGGCCGGATGCGCGTCGACTACAGCGAGGAAAAAGTCGGGCTCGGCGACGGCACCGTGGTTTCACTGCGCAAGCCCACTTACGCGGTCGATGATCTGGCCTACGGCCTGCTCGATCCGCGCACCACGCTGTCGCCGCGCCTGACGCCGCCGATGATCGGGCTCGGCCTGATCGAGCAGATCGCGCCCGCTGATATAATCGCCCATGCCGATCCGAACGACCGGGACGGCGACGGCATTTCCGGCAGGCCGAACATCGTGCGCGACGGCATGAGCGGCGCGCTCACCCTTGGTCGTTTCGGCTGGAAGGCGCAGACCGCGTCAATCCGCCAGCAGGCCGCGGATGCCTTTGCCGGCGACATCGGCATCTCGACGCCGGAGGAGCCCAAACACTGGGGCGACTGCACCGCCGCCGAGAAGGATTGCCTTGCCATGCCGGACGGCGTGCAGGAGCGGCTCGGTCCGGCCGAGGCGCCGGCGCCGGTCATGGACCTCGTCACCTTCTATTCGCAGAACCTGGCCGTGCCGGCGCGCCGCGACCTCGGCGCCCCTGATGTGCTCGCCGGAAAGAAACTCTTCTACGAGATCGGCTGCGTTTCCTGCCACGCGCCGAAATTCGTAACCCGCCGCGACGCGCCCAACAAGGCGCAGGCCTTCCAGCTTATCTGGCCCTATTCCGACTTCCTGCTGCACGACATGGGCCCCGGCCTTGCCGACGGCCAGGCGGTGGGCGAGGCGACGGGCAACGAATGGCGCACGCCGCCGCTATGGGGCATAGGCCTCACCGAAACGGTCAACGGCAACAATTTTTATCTGCACGATGGCCGCGCCCGCAGCCTGGTCGAGGCGATTCTTTGGCATGGCGGCGAGGGCCAGAAATCGCGCGACCGCTTCGCCGCCGCCGGCGCCGCCGACCGCGAGGCATTGCTCAAATTCCTGGAGTCCCTGTGATGTTGAAGCGTCCCGCGCTGGTAATCCTTCTTCCTCTGGCCCTGCTGGGCGTCAGCCCCGCATCGGCGGCGGTGAAGGCCACCGACGTCATCCAGCGGGCAATCGACGGCTTTGTCCGGCCGGCCTATGCCAGTCTGCACGACCGCGCGGCGGGCTTGAACAAGGCGATGCACGCGCTTTGCGAAAAACCCTCAAAGGGCGATCTCGATGCGGCACGCGCCGAATTCTCGCGCACGGTGGATGCCTGGTCGTCGGCCGAGATCATCGGGTTCGGCCCGGTCAAGGAAAACAACCGGCTGGAACGAATGCTGTTCTGGCCGGATCGCAAAAGCATCGGCCTGAAACAGGTGCAGGCCGCGTTGGCCGCCCAAGACCCGAGCGCCACCGATCCGGCACAGCTTTCCGGCAAGAGCGTCGCCATGCAGGGGCTCGGCGCCTTGGAGTTCGTGCTCTACGGTGACGGCGCCGATGCGCTTGCCGGCAAGAACGATCCCTATCGCTGCGCCTATGGCGCGGCGGTTGCCGGCAACATCGAAACCATGGCCGGCGATGTCGCCGACGCCTGGAACAGGCCGGACGGCTTTGCGGCGCTCTGGGCCAATCCGGGGCCGCAGAATCCGCTCTATCGCGACGGCACGGAAGCGGTGACGGAACTGGTCGGCATCTTCATCAACGAGCTGGACATGGTTCGCGACGTGCGCCTGAAAGGCTTCCTGGGCGGCAAGCCGGAGGCGGACAAGCCGAAACAGGCGATCTACTGGCGTTCGCAAAACACCACCAATTCGCTGGCTGGAAACCTTGCCGGCATCGACGGGCTGTTCGAGGCCTCGAAGCTCGGCGATGCGCTGCCGGCCGATGCGCGCTGGATGGCGGAATCGATCCGTATCCAGCTGGTCAACGGCGTCGCCACCGCGAAGTCGGTCCAGGGGCCGATCGACATGGCGCTCGCCGACCCGGCGCTGCGCGCAAAGCTCGAGCATCTCGCGCTGATCACCTCCAGCCTGTCGACCCTGTTCGGCACCAGGCTGACCGCCGAATTCGGCCTGACCGCCGGTTTTTCCTCGCTGGATGGGGACTGAGCGTGAAAACCTCCCTCATTGACCGTCGCGATTTCCTGAGAGCCGCGGGCATCGGTTTTGCCGCCGCGATGGCGCCGCCGGCCTGGGCAAATACGCTTGCCGCCGATGCCGTCTTCGCCACCGCCTTCGTCAAGCGCGACGGCAGCTATGGCGCCGCAATCCTGTCCGAGGCCGGCAAGCTCCTGCACGCGATCGACTTGCCCGACCGCGGCCACGACGTCACCTTCGATCCCATATCGAAGCGCTCAGTGGTGTTCGCCCGCCAGCCCGGCACCTTCGCCGTGGTCTTCGATCACGCCGGGCGCGATGAACCGCTGACCATCGCCAGCATCACCGGCCGGCATTTCTTCGGCCATGGCGTGTTCTCCCCGGACGGCGCCTTGCTTTATGCCACCGAGAACGATTTCGACAACGCGGCCGGCGTCGTCGGCGTCTACGACGCGTGGGCGAAATTCAAGCGCCTTGGTGAATTCCCGACCTATGGCATGGGACCCCACGAGCTTCTGCTCCTGGGCGACGGCAGGACGATCGCCGTTGCCAATGGCGGCATCGAGACTCATCCCGATTATGGCCGCGCCGAACTCAACATCGCCACCATGAAGCCGTCCTATGTGCTCATCGACCGTGTCACCGGCGATCTGGTCGAGAAGCACGAATTGCCGGCGGCGCTGCACCAGCTGTCGATCCGCCACATGGACACCGACCAGACCGGCACCGTCTGGTTCGGCTGCCAGTACAGGGGGCCCGGCACCGACCGTCCGCTGCTGGTCGGCCGCGCCGCGCGCGGCAAGGATTTGCAGCTCCTCGACATGCCGCGGGATGTCCTGTCCGGCTTCCGCAACTATATCGGTTCCGTCGCCGCCAATCCGGTTGCCGGCACCATTGCCGTCTCTTCGCCGGAAGGCAATTCGCTTGTGGTGATCGATGCGGCGAGCGGGCGGCTCGTCTCGTCAAGCGCACTGGTCGAGGTCTGCGGCGTGGCGCCCGACGGGACGGGTTTCATGGCTACCACCGGAGCCGGCGAAATCGTCGAGGGCAATGGCGCGACACGGTCCGAACCGGACTATGTCTGGGACAACCACATGCTGCGCATAGCGCCTGCCGCATAGACACCGTTCCCGCTGCGGCGGAACGAAGCCGCTTAACAAATTATGCGCTATCCCCTTGCGGTGGCGCGCTGTGGCAGGCACAGGGAATTGTTTTTCGAACCGGTCGTTTCATGAAAGTGCTCGCCATCGACTGTGCCGCCAACCTCTGCGCCGCCTGCGTCTATGATGCCGGGGCGAGGCAGGAACTCGGCCGCGCGGTGCTCGATCTAGGCAAGGGCCATGCCGAGCATCTGATGGCAGTCATCGCCGAGGCGCTGAAGGCCGGCGCAACCGCCTATGCCGGCCTTGGCGCCATCGCCGTCTCCGTCGGCCCCGGTTCCTTCACCGGCCTGCGCGTCGGGGTTTCCACGGCGCGTGGCCTGGCGCTGGCGCTCAAGGTGCCTGCAATCGGCGTGACGACGCTCGAGGCGCTGGCGGCCGAGACGGCAGGGGCATTTCCCGGCCGCGCCGTGCTGGCCGCGCTCGATGCCGGCCGCGAGGAGATCCATGCCGCTCTCTATGATGAAATGTCGGTTTTGACTTACGGTCCGGCCGTGGTCACGCTGGCGGATGCCGTGGCCATGGCGAACGAGCGGTCTTCGGTGCTCGCCGGAACCGCCGCGACGCGGATCGCGGCATCCGCCGGACGCGCCTTCGACATCGGACCCGAGACGGCGACCGCGGACATTCTCACTTACGCCCGCCTGGCGGCCGCCAAGGGCGAGGGCGAGAGGCCGAAACCTCTTTATCTGCGCGGCGCCGACGCCAAGCCGCAGGCCGGGTTCATACTTTCCAGGCAAGGGAAATAATGCGCATACCTTTTCTCCAGCCGCGCCGCCGCGATTACGCGCTCGAACCGCTCAGGACCACCGACAGTCCGGCGGTCTCGCTGCTGCACCGCGAGGACTTCGTCCGCCCCTGGACCGATGGCGAGTTCGCGGCCTTGCTCGAACAGGACACCGTGTTCGGCTATGCCGCGCGCGAAACCGGGCACGGCGCCAAGCCGCCGGTCGGCTTCGTGCTGGCCCGGCTGGCGGCCGGCGAGGGCGAGATCCTGACCGTTGCAGTGGCGCGGTCGCATCGCCGCCAGGGGCTCGGCTGGCAGTTGATGGATGCGGTGCTGCGCGAACTGCACGCGCAACGCGCCGAAGCGCTCTTCCTCGAGGTCGACGAGACCAATGTCGCCGCGATCGCCCTCTACAGGCGTCTCGGGTTCCGCGAGGTCGGCAAGCGCCCCAACTATTACAGGTCGCCAGAGCATGGCCCGACCGGCGCGCTTGTCATGCGCCGCGATCTTCGCTAGCCAGGGTTTCGGGGTGGAGCGATGATCGGAAAAATCAGGATTTTCCTGGCGATAGGGCTGGTCGTCGCCGGTTCGCTGATCCTGGTGCCTTTGCAGGTCCTGTCGATGAAGACCGGCTGGTGGCCGGAAACCTTCATCCTCAAGATCTGGCACAGGCTGATCGTCAGGGCGCTCGGCATGCGCATCCATGTAAACGGCACGATGTCCGACCGCCGCCCCTTGTTGATTGCCTCAAATCACATCTCCTGGACCGACATCATGGTGCTGGGCTCGTTTGCCGATGTGAAGTTCATCGCCAGGGCCGACATGGAAGGCTGGCCGCTGATCGGCATGCTGTCGAAGCTGCAGCGCACCGTCTTCATCGAGCGTGAGCGCAAGCGCTCGTCCGGCGACCAGGCGAGCGAGATCGCCAACCGCATGGCCAAGGGCGATGCCATGGTGCTGTTTGCCGAGGGCTCGACGGGCGACGGCAACATCGTCCTGCCCTTCAAGAGCACGCTGTTCGGTGCCGCCTCAATGGCGATTTCGGAGGGCGCGGCGGAGCAGGTCTTCATCCAGCCGGTAGCGATCGCCTATACCCGGCTGCATGGCGTGCCGCTCGGCCGCCGGCACCGGCCGATCGCGGCGTGGATCGGCGACGAGGATCTGATGCCGCACCTCAAGGTGCTGATGGCGGAAGGCGCGCTCGATGTCGAGGTGCATTTCGGCGAGCCGATCGCCTTCGCCAAGGGGTCGAACCGGAAGGAAACGGCGAAGCTGATGGAAAGCCGCGTGCGCGAAATGATGCAGGCGGCACTGGCCGCGCCGCGCCCGAGCCGCTGAATCCCGAAGGCTCCCAGGCAGAATCGTCTGTTTTTTGTCGCGGAAAGGCGTTAGAAGCCGCCGGATGGACTTGAACACGGTTGAAAGCGACGACATCGGCACTGCGGCTGGACAGCAGGCAGTGATTTCCGCGGCAGCGAAAAAGGTCTTCGTCAAGACTTATGGCTGCCAGATGAACGTCTATGATTCGCAGCGCATGACAGATGCGCTGGCCGCCGACGGCTACACGGCGACGCAGACCATCGGCGAAGCCGACCTGGTGCTGCTAAACACCTGCCACATCAGGGAAAAAGCGGCTGAAAAGGTCTATTCCGAGCTCGGCCGCATTCGCGAAATGAAGGCCGAACTCGCCGCCGCCGGCCGCGAATTGCTGATCGGCGTCGCCGGTTGCGTGGCGCAGGCCGAAGGGGCCGAGATCATCCGCCGCTCGCCCGCCGTCGACCTGGTCATCGGCCCGCAGACCTATCACCGGCTGCCGGACGTACTGGCCAGGGTGCGCGGCGGCGAGAAGATCGTCGAAACCGACTACGCCATCGAGGACAAGTTCGAGCACTTGCCGCAGCCGAAGCGCGCCGAGGTGATCAAGCGCGGCGTCACCGCCTTCCTCACCGTCCAGGAGGGCTGCGACAAGTTCTGCACCTTCTGCGTCGTGCCCTACACCAGGGGGTCCGAAGTGTCGCGGCCGGTGGCACAGATCGTCGCCGAAGCCGAGCGCCTGGCCGAAGCCGGGGTGCGCGAGGTGACGCTGCTTGGCCAGAACGTCAATGCCTGGCATGGACAAGGCGAAAACGGCGAGGAATGGGGCCTTGGCCGCCTTCTGTTCAGGCTGGCCGAAATTCCCGGGCTGGCGCGCCTGCGCTACACCACGAGCCACCCGCGCGACATGGACGACGAGCTGATAGCGGCCCATCGCGACCTGCCGGCACTGATGCCGTATCTGCATCTGCCGGTGCAATCCGGGTCCGACCGCATCCTGAAGGCGATGAACCGCAGGCACACGGCGGATGATTATCTGGCGCTGCTCGACCGCATCCGCGCCGTGCGGCCCGATATCGCGCTGTCGGGCGATTTCATCGTCGGTTTCCCCGGCGAGACCGAGGCGGATTTCGAGGCGACGATGGAGCTGGTGCGCCAGGTGAACTACGCCTCGGCCTTTTCGTTCAAATATTCGCCGCGCCCCGGCACGCCGGGCGCCGAGATGGCCGGCCATGTGCCGGAAGCGGTCAAGGACGAGCGTTTGCAGCGGCTCCAGGCGCTGCTTTTGAAGCAGCAGCAGGATTTCGGCTTGAGTCTCGTCGGCCGCACCATAGATACGCTGATCGAGAAGCCCGGTCGCCAGGCCGGCCAGAAGGTCGGACGCTCACCTTGGCTTCAGCCCGTTATTGTTGATGAAAAGGCCGGCGAAATCGGTGACATTATCCAGGTGCGAATCACGAAGACGGGTTACAATAGCCTGTTCGCCGAATTGGTCTGATGACCTCGGCAGATGAGGAGAGACGGTTGAGCGCAGCGGAGCTGAAGAACCTGCCCCCGGTACCGGCATCTGGGGCTTCTGACATGGCGCACATCGTACTGACTTTCGACAACAACAAGCTTGCCAGCGCCCTCTACGGCCAGTTCGACGAGAACCTCGCCCGGCTCGAGCAGAAACTGGGCGTCGACATCCGCTCGCGCGGCAACCAGCTGACCATCAAGGGATCGGCTTCCGCCGCCGAGCAGGCCCGCCGGGCGCTCGACAATCTCTACGGCATTCTCCAGAAGGGGGTGGATATCGGCCAGTCCGATGTCGACGGCGCCGTGCGCATGGCGGTCGCCGCCGATGACCAGCTCACGCTGCCGACGCTGGAGCGCAAGGGCAAGGTTTCCGCCGCCCAGATCTCGACGCGCAAGAAGACGATCTACGCCCGCTCGCTCACGCAGGACGCGTATATGCGGGCGCTGGAGCGCTCGGAACTGGTGTTCGGCATCGGCCCGGCCGGTACCGGCAAGACCTACCTGGCGGTGGCGCATGCGGCGATGCTGCTCGAACGCGGCATGGTCGAGCGCATCGTGCTGTCGCGGCCTGCCGTCGAGGCCGGCGAGCGGCTGGGCTTCCTGCCGGGCGACATGAAGGAGAAGGTCGATCCCTACCTGCGGCCGCTCTACGACGCGCTCTATGACATGATGCCGGCCGACAAGGTCGAACGCGCCATCGCCGCCGAGGTGATCGAGATCGCACCGCTCGCCTTCATGCGCGGCCGCACGCTGGCGCATGCCGCCGTCATTCTCGACGAGGCGCAGAACACCACGCCGATGCAGATGAAGATGTTCCTGACCCGTCTGGGCGAGAATTCGCGCATGATCGTCACCGGCGACCCAACGCAGATCGATTTGCCGCAGAACACCAAGTCCGGCCTTGTCGAGGCGCTCCGGATCCTCGACGGTGTGACCGGCATGGTGACGGTCCGCTTCAATGAAGGCGACGTCGTCAGGCATCCGCTGGTCGCCGAGATCGTCAAGGCCTACGACCGGGACGGCAAGCTAGCCCGCGGCCTGGGGACCGAAGGCTGATTTGATCGAGCGACCTCATGGTTGAGCCCGAAACGCCGAACGGGCCGGCTCCGCCGCTGCCCGTCGACATTGATCTGACGGTCGAGGCTGGGCATTGGCCGGACGAAGCCGAGCTTGTCCGGCTGGTCGGCGCCGCCGCCGCCGCGGCATTCGCCGAGACGGGTGCGGCTGGCCGTTCCGAACTCAGCGTCGTTTTTTCCGACGATGCCCATGTCCAGGCGCTCAACGCCGGCTGGCGCGGCAAGGACAAGCCGACCAACGTCTTGTCTTTTCCGGCATTTCCTTTCCCCAAGGGCGGTCCGCTGCCGCCGATGCTCGGCGATATCGTACTGGCCGCGGAGACGGTGGCGCGCGAGGCGGCACTGGAAGACAAGCCGCTGGAGAACCATATTTCCCATCTCGTCATCCACGGCCTGCTGCATCTCATGGGCCATGATCACGAGACCGATGCCGAGGCCGAGGAGATGGAGGCCGTCGAGCGCGCCGCGCTCGCCAGACTTGCCATTCCCGATCCCTACGCGTAACTACAAAACACCAATTGACGGACGAAGATGAACGACAAACCTGAAACTGCCGTCCGCCCCGACGCCGGCAGTGCGACCAAGGCTTCCGATACGTCGGAAGAGGGATCAAGTCCGAGTACCATTACCCCTGGCGTTGCCAACACCGGCAGCGCTGCCAGTGAGCCGTCGCCTGCCGGGCCTTCCCTGTTCAACCGCGTTCTGGGCCTGTTCAGGCAACGCAACGGAACCAGCCTGCGCGAGGAGATCGCCGGCGCGCTCGCCGAGACGACGAGCGATGTCGAATCCTTTTCGCCGGGCGAACGCGCCATGCTCAACAACATCCTGCGGCTGCGCGAGGTGCGCGTCGAGGACGTCATGGTGCCGCGCGCCGACATCGAGGCGGTCGAGATCACGACCACGCTTGGCGATCTGCTTGGCATGTTCGAGCAGTCCGGCCATTCCCGCATGCCGGTCTATGCCGAGACGCTCGACGACCCGCGCGGCATGGTCCATATCCGCGACGTGCTGGCCCATATCACCAAGATTGCGCGCGTCAGGAAAGGCCGGGCGACCAGGAAGACACCCGCCGCCACGGTTCTCGACCTCACCCAGGTCGACCTCTCGCGCACCATAGGCGAACTGAACCTGATCCGGCCGGTGCTGTTCGTGCCCCCGTCCATGCTGGCCTCCGATCTGATGGGCCGCATGCAGACGACCCGCACGCAGATGGCGCTGGTCATCGACGAGTATGGCGGCACCGACGGGCTCGTCTCGCTCGAGGATATCGTCGAGATGGTGGTCGGCGACATCGAGGACGAGCACGACGACGACGAGCCGATGATCACCCAGACCGGTGAAGGCGTGTTCGTCGTCGACGGCAAGGCCGAGATCGACGAGGTTGCCAAGATGATCGGCGGGGATTTCGCCGCCGGCGAACATGGCGAGTATGTCGACACCATCGGCGGCATGATCTTCAACACGCTTGGCCGGGTGCCGGCGCGCGGCGAGGTGGTGCAGGCCATCCCTGGCTTCGAGTTCCATGTGCTCGACGCCGATCCGCGCCGCGTCAAGCGCGTGCGCATCGTGCAGAACCAGAAGGGCGAACGTCGCCGCCGCGCCGCGGCGCGCACCGAGCAGGCTTAAGCGCCTGCGGATGACCGAAGACCCCTTCAAGCACGCCGCCTTGGGATCCGGCGTGTTCTACAGGGATCCGCGGGCCGCGCTGGATTGGCTGGAGGCAGCTTTCGGCTTCGAGCGCAGCATGGTGGTCAGCGATGCCGACGGCAAGCTCGTCCATTCCGAGATGCGGTTCGGCGACTGCTACATCATTGTCGATTCCGAATGGAGCGACTACGTCGCCAGCCCGGCCTCGGTCTCGGGCAAGAACACGCAGTCGGTCTATGTCAGGCTGAAAGACGGCATTGATGCACATTGCGAGCAGGCGCGGACGGCGGGTGCCGGTATAATCCAGGAGCCGGCGGACCAGTTCTACGGCGAGCGCCAGTATCGGGCGCGCGATCCCGAGGGCCATGTCTGGACCTTCACCCAGACCATCCGCTCCGTTCCGCTGGAAGAGGCCGAACGGCTCGGCGACGTGCGCATAGAAGGGTGGCACCGCTGATCCATGTCGCCCTAAGTAACTTCGGTTTTGGGAGGAGGACATGCACAAAAACAAAGACCTAAGGCGCGTCGTCTGATCAGTTCAAACGCGATGCGCTCCAGCAGTGGTGAGTGGGTTTCACGGCAGACCACCCGAAGTTTGGAGCGCAGGCCGCGGCCTGATAAATCTGCTGCCGTGATTCGCACGACTCGGAACAATGCATGAACCGCCTGGCCGGCCGGATAATTCTGTTTTGGGGTTGGCGGCGTGCGCTCGTGGCGTTCCTCGCGGGCGCCCTGGCGGTGCTCGGCCAGGCGCCGTACGATTTCTTTGCCGCTTGTTTCATTTCGTTTCCGCTGCTGGTCTGGCTGCTCGACGGGGCGACCGGTGAGGCCTCGGGCAGCCTGTTTGCGCGGCTGCGGCCGGCCTTTGCCGTCGGCTGGTGGTTCGGCTTCGGCTATTTCCTCGCCGGCCTGTGGTGGATCGGCTCGGCCCTGCTTGTAGAGGCCGACAGTTTCGCCTGGGCGCTGCCCTTCGCGGTGGTCGGCATCCCCTTTGCATTGGCCTTCTTCTACGGCTTTGCGGCCATGGTCGCCCGGCTCCTGTGGAGCAACGACATCGGCCGCATCGCGGCCCTGGCCGCCGCCTTCGGGCTGGCCGAGTGGCTGCGCGGCTTCCTGTTCACCGGCTTTCCCTGGAACGCGATCGGCTACGCGGCGATGCCGGTGCCCCTGCTGATGCAGAGCGTCTCGGTCACCGGGATGGTCGGCATGAACGTGCTCGCCGTGTTCGTCTTCTCGCTGCCGGCGCTGCTGGCGGCGCGCACGCATCTTCGTCTTGGCGTCGCGCTGCTTGTCGTGCTCGTCGCCGCTCATGCCGGCTTCGGCTATCTCAGGCTCAACGCTCCGGCCGCGCCTGAGGCCCGCACGATCGATGTGCGCATCGTCCAGCCGGCCGTCGACCTTTCGGAAAAGTGGGACGCCTCGGTGCGCGACCGTATCTTCGCCACCTTGATAGGCCTGTCGGCCAAGGCGCCGGACCCCGGCCATGAAAAGCCGCAACTGATCCTGTGGCCCGAAACCTCGGTCCCGTTCCTCCTCACCGAGCGGCCGGACGCTTTGACCGCACTGGGCGACATGCTGGACGCCGGCCAGATGCTGATCGCCGGCGTCGTGCGCGAGGAAGGCGGTGCGGCGGCCGGTGCCGGCAGCCGCTACTACAACTCCGTGGTGGCGATCAACGACAAGGGCGAAATCGCTGACGCCGTCGACAAGGTCCATCTGGTGCCGTTCGGCGAATACCTGCCTTTCGCCGACCTGCTCGATCGTTTCGGCATCGAACAACTGGTCGCTGGCCCGGTGACCTTCACGGCAGGCAATGAGCGGCATGCGATCACGCTGCCGGACGGCGTCCGCGCCTTGCCCTTTATCTGCTACGAAGTGATCTTTCCCGAACTGGTAGCGGTTGACGCAACGTCAGCGCAGCTTATTGTCAACGTTACCAACGATGCGTGGTTCGGCGATACGCCGGGTCCCTATCAGCATTTCAGGCAGGCTCAGATTCGCGCGGTGGAGAACGGGTTGCCCTTGTTGCGCGCGGCCAACAACGGCATCTCGGCGGTTGTCGACCCACGGGGGCGCATCGTCGATGCGCTGGCGATCGACGCGCGCGGGGCCATCGACGTCCGTGTGCCAATCTCGCGGCAAGCTGTCGTGTCCGCCGGCCAGCTGCGCATTAACGGAATGCTGATCATGTTGCTGTTTGCCCTGGCTGCCGTCCTGTTCAATGTAAGGCAAAGGCTACGGGTGAATTGACAGTCGACACATTAGAAACTCATACTGTAACGCCTGAAAATTTCTCGAAGCCGGTGGATCGTTCTGTTGGGGCAGTCGCCTCCGGCTTTGTTTGGGTAGGAAAAAAATCACAAAGCCGAAAAAATTCGGCGAGGAAAAAATGACAGAAGATAACAAGAAGAAACCGAATCCGATCGACATCCATGTTGGAAGTCGCATCCGGCTTCGCCGCAATATGTTGGGAATGAGCCAGGAAAAACTAGGCGAGAACCTCGGCATCACATTTCAGCAGATACAGAAATATGAAAAGGGCACCAACCGGGTCGGCGCAAGCCGCCTGCAGGCGATAGCATCCATACTCGGCGTGCCTGTCGCCTTCTTTTTCGAGGATGCGCCGGGCCAGGAGAGCCCGGCCGGCCGCGGTTTCGCGGAGGATGCTTCGATGGCTTTCGCCGTGGAATTCTGCGGCAGCCCGGAGGGCCTTCAACTCAACCGGGCCTTCGTCAAGATCGCCGACGTCAAGGTGCGTCGCAGGATCATAGACCTGGTGAAGTCGCTGGCGTCCGAAGATTCCGACTGATCCGCAACAGGACTCGACCGGCGGCATTTCGGCCGCTGGTGGTACAAAATATCGACATCGACATTCATGCCAGAAGGGCGGCACCGCTTGACGAGCGGCGCTTCGCCCCGCTAACACGTGGCGCGCCAAATCGGCAGCCTGCCGATCGTTTTTTCAAGAGGGGACACCCGTGACGCGGCAGAACTACTTCTTTACCTCGGAATCCGTTGCCGAGGGCCATCCCGACAAAGTTTGTGACCGGATATCCGACGAGATCGTCGACCTGGTCTACCGTGAGGCCAAGAAGACGGGCATGGACCCGTGGAAAGTCCGCGTCGCCTGCGAGACGCTGGCGACCACCAACCGCGTCGTCATCGCCGGCGAGGTGCGCGTTCCCGAGACGCTGCTGAAGAAGGACAAGGAAGGCAACATCCTGAGGGATGCCGCCGGCCATCCGGTCGTCAACCCGGCGAAGTTCAAGTCGGTCGCCCGCAAGGCGATCCGCGAGATCGGCTATGAGCAGGCCGGCTTCCACTGGAAAAAGGCCAAGATCGACGTTCTGTTGCATGGCCAGTCGCCCGACATCGGCCAAGGCGTCGACAATGCCTCCGACCGCCAGGGCGAGGAGGGTGCCGGCGACCAGGGCATCATGTTTGGCTATGCCTGCCGCGAGACGCCGGACCTGATGCCGGCGCCGATCTACTACAGCCACAAGATCCTCGAACTTCTGGCCGCCGCCCGCCACCAGAACAACGGCGATGCAGGCAAGCTCGGGCCGGACGCCAAGAGCCAGGTCACCGTCCGCTATATCGACGGCAAGGCCGCCGAAGCGACGCAGATCGTGCTGTCGACCCAGCACCTCGATGCGAGCTGGGATTCCAAGAAGGTGCGCAAGGTCGTCGAGCCCTATATCCGCGAGGCATTGGGTGACCTCAAGATCGCCGACGATTGCATGTGGTACATCAATCCGACCGGCAAGTTCGTTATCGGCGGGCCTGATGGCGACGCCGGGCTGACCGGCCGCAAGATCATCGTCGACACCTATGGCGGCGCCGCACCCCATGGCGGCGGCGCTTTCTCGGGCAAGGACACCACCAAGGTCGACCGTTCGGCCGCTTATGCGGCGCGCTACCTGGCCAAGAACGTTGTGGCGGCGAAACTTGCCGACCGCTGCACCATCCAGCTTTCCTACGCCATCGGCGTCGCCCAGCCCTTGTCGGTCTATGTCGACCTGCACGGCACCGGTAAGGTCGACGAGGCAAGGCTCGAGGAGGCGCTGCGCACTGTGATGGACCTGTCGCCGTCCGGCATCCGCCGCCACCTCGACCTTAACAAGCCGATCTACGCCAAGACCTCGTCCTACGGTCATTTCGGTCGCAAGGCCGGCCGCGACGGATCTTTTTCCTGGGAAAAGACCGATCTCGCCAAGGCGCTCAAGGATGCTGTCGCTGCCTGAGGGCGGCGACAGGACCTTGATCAGCCGATGAGTTCCGGGGACAGGCCAAGCCGCGCGACAGAAGCCTTCTTCGGCCGTCGGCGCGGAAAGCCGGTTCGCCCGCAGCAGGCGGCGGCGCTGGAAAGCGGCCTCGACACCTATCGGATCGATCTGACGACCGAGGCGCCGTCGGATCTGCGGGCTCTGTTCGAAGCCGATGTTTCCGCCGTTCGCCTCGAAATCGGCTTTGGCGGCGGCGAGCATCTCCTGCATCGCGCGACCGAAGCGCCGATGACCGGCTTTATCGGTGTCGAGCCCTTCGTCAACGGCATGGCCAAGATGATGATGGCGGTGCGGGAAAAGCCGCTGGCCAACCTCAGGGTCTACGACGACGACGCCACGCGGCTGCTCGACTGGCTGCCGCAGGCCTCGCTCGATGGCATCGACCTGCTCTATCCCGATCCGTGGCCGAAGAAGAAGCACTGGAAGCGCCGTTTCGTCAGCCCGGTCAATCTCGAGCGTTTCGCACGCGTTGTGAAGCGTGGCGGCGAATTCCGTTTCGCTTCCGACATCGACACCTATGTGAACTGGACACTGCTGCATTGCCGCGCGCATGGCGGTTTCGCCTGGCAGGCTTCAGAGGCCGTCGACTGGCATCGCCCCTACGATGGCTGGCCAGGCACCCGCTACGAGGCGAAAGCCGTCCGCGAGGGCAGGCGGCCGGCCTATCTTACCTTCATCAGGACCTAGGCATCAGGTCCCAGGCATCGGGATTTGGGCATCAGGATCTGGGCCCTTCGTGAGGGAGAGATCTTCAATTGTTGCGGGGACACAGAAATCGAATGTCGCCCGTTGGCCGGAGTTCAGAAACGGCCGATCTTGTCGAAAGCCGTCGGATCCATGCCGAGGCTGCGCAGATCCTGGGCGCGCGGCTTGCGGCCGGCTTCCACCGCCCGCGACGCGGCTACGGCGCTGCCGAATGTGGTGAAGAGATCGCCTATGGCGGAAAAAACCTTGCGGCTGTTCATTGTCATGTCCTTTCGCGTGCGGTGACGCGCTATCGCTGTCGTTTTGTGCAATGCAACATAGATAGGAGCGCGGCTTGAGGACCAACAAGGGCCGTTGCCGCATGGATGGCATGCACCTGGCGCAACCCCAATGCGCCAGGACATTCGCGCAGTTGGGACGGCGGGCTTGAAACACCGGGGCGGATCGTTTATATCAGCCTCAAATTCTTGGTCGGTATGACGAAGAGTGGGTCCACCCGGTCCCGCTCTTTTTTATTACCTGCCGACGGCTAGAGAATGATCGACAGGAATCGAATGACGTCAACGGCAAGCGAGAGCGACGATCGCATCATCCGCGAAAGCGGCATCGATGCGCGCATCGCGCTGATCGTCCAGCCGGTGCTGCGCGGCATCGGCTTTCGCCTTGTACGCGTGCATCTGTCCGGCCAGAACGGGCTGACGCTGCAGATCATGGCTGAGCGCGAGGACGGCACCATGACGGTCGAGGATTGCGAAGAGGTGAGCCGTGCGGTGTCGCCGGCGCTCGACGTCGACGATCCCATCGAGAAGGCGTATCATCTCGAAGTCTCATCGCCCGGCATTGACCGGCCGCTGGTGCGCAAATCGGATTTCTCGACCTGGACCGGTCATCTGGTGAAGATGGAAACATCGGTCGTTGTCGCGGATCGCAAGCGCTTCAAGGGCAAGATCGCCGAAGCCGGTGAGAACGATGTGCTGATCGAGCGCGACAAGGCGGCCTACGGTGAGGAGCCGACAGTGCGCGTGCCCTACGACGCCGTTGCCGAAGCCCGGCTGATCCTGACCGACGACCTCATCCGTGATGCGTTGTCGAAGGACAACAGGGCGCGCAAGGAAGCCAAGAAACGCCGCGGCGAACCGGACGACGACGTACCGGAGGGTACGGAACCGGGCGCTACGGAAGAACACGAACAGGAAAGTTGATTGAGCTGCCAGGCCCCAGGGGCCGGCAAACAGGCTCGGGAGAAAAAACATGGTTGTAAGCGCCAACAGACTTGAACTGCTGCAGATTGCCGATGCGGTCGCGCGTGAAAAGTCGATCGACAAGTCGATCGTCATCGCCGCCATGGCTGATGCGATCCAGAAGGCGGCACGCTCGCGTTATGGCCAGGAGACCAACATCCGCGCCGACATCAACCCCAACACCGGTGAGATGAAGCTGCAGCGGCTGATGGAAGTGGTCGAGAAGGTCGACGACTATGCCACGCAGATCGCCATTTCCTCGGCGCGCGAGCGCAATCCCGACGCCCAGCTCGGCGACTTCATCGCCGAACAGCTGCCGCCGATGGATTTCGGCCGCATCGCCGCCCAGTCGGCCAAGCAGGTCATCGTGCAGAAGGTGCGCGAGGCCGAGCGCGACCGCCAGTATGACGAATACAAGGACCGCATCGGCGAGATCGTCAACGGAACCGTCAAGCGCGTCGAATACGGCAATGTCATCGTCGATCTCGGCCGTGGCGAAGCGATCATCCGCCGCGACGAGCTGATCCCGCGCGAAAACTACAAATATGGCGATCGCGTCCGCGCCTATGTCTACGACGTGCGCCGTGAGCAGCGCGGCCCGCAGATCTTCCTGTCGCGCACCCATCCGCAGTTCATGGCCAAGCTCTTCACCATGGAAGTGCCGGAGATCTATGACGGCATTATCGAGATCAAGTCGGTCGCCCGCGATCCCGGTTCGCGCGCCAAGATCGCCGTCATCTCGCGCGACAGCTCGATCGATCCGGTCGGCGCCTGCGTCGGCATGCGCGGCAGCCGCGTCCAGGCGGTCGTCGCCGAATTGCAGGGCGAGAAGATCGACATCATTCCGTGGTCGCCCTCGGCCGCATCCTTCATCGTCAATGCGTTGCAGCCGGCGGAAGTCGCCAAGGTCGTGCTCGACGAAGACGCCGAGCGCATCGAAGTGGTGGTGCCGGACGACCAGCTGTCGCTGGCCATCGGCCGCCGCGGCCAGAATGTGCGCCTCGCTTCGCAGCTCACCGGCTGGGATATCGACATCCTGACCGAGGCCGAGGAATCCGAGCGCCGCCAGAAGGAATTCGTCGAGCGCTCGGCGCTGTTCATGGAAGCTCTCGACGTCGACGAGATGGTCGGCCAGGTGCTCGCCTCCGAAGGCTTCACCAGTGTCGAGGAAGTCGCCTATGTCGATGCCGGCGAAATCGCCTCGATCGACGGCTTCGATGAGGATACCGCCTCGGAGATCCAGACCCGGGCCCGCGAATATCTGGAGAAGATTGAAGCCGAGCACGACGAAAAGCGCAAGGCGCTGGGCGTCAAGGACGAGCTGCGCGAAATCCCCGGCATCACCACCGCCATGATGGTGACGCTCGGCGAGGACGGCGTGAAGACGATCGAGGATTTCGCCGGCTATGCCGCCGACGACCTCACGGGCTGGAAGGAACGCAAGGACGGCGAGACCAAGGTGTATCCGGGCGTGCTGGCCGATCATGGCGTTTCGCGCGCCGATGCCGAGCAGATGGTGCTCGCGGCCCGTCTCAAGGCCGGCTGGATTTCCGAAGACGAGCTTGCAGCCGAAGAAGCGCCGGCTGACGAAGCCGTTGGTGCGTGAGGTGAAACCGCATCGCACAGAAACCGCCCTTGGACGAGATGAACGATCGCACCTGCATCGTCACCCGCAAGCAGGCCGAACCGGATGAACTGATCCGGTTCGTCGTCGGCCCGGATTCGGCCGTCGTTCCGGATCTCAAGAGAAATCTGCCCGGCCGTGGTTGCTGGGTGAGCGCCGACCGCCTACATATCGACAAGGCGGCGGCCAAGAACCTTTTTAGCCGCGCCTTTAAGGCACAGGTGGTCGTGCCGCCCGATCTCGGCGGCATGGTCGATGGGCTGCTTTCCAGATCCGCCCTTGGCATGCTGGGTCTCGCTCGCAAGGCAGGGGCGATCGCGCTGGGCGCCACCAAGGTGGAGAGCGCGGTGCGCGGTGGATTGGCGCTTTTCGTGCTCCACGCGACCGAAGCCTCAGACGATGGCGTGCGCAAGATCAGCCAGGCGCGGCGGGCGACCGTCCATATTGGCGGCCCCTCCATCCTCGCCTACAAACTTTTCTCCGAGGCCGAGTTGAGCTTGGCATTGGGGGGTACAAATGTGATACATGCTGCCGTCCTCGCGGGAGACGCGGGTAAGGCGGTCCAGAAGCGCATGGTTGCGCTCGACCGATATCGGGGCGGTACCCCGGACGATCTGGCAATGCTTGCGGCCGTTGCTGACGAAGATGAGGCCGCAGAGGATATGGAATGAGCGATACGAAATCGGGCGACGACAAGACGTTGAGTGTTACGCCGAAGAAGACCTTGACGCTGAAGCGCCCCGGCATGGAACAGGGCACCGTGCGCCAGAACTTCTCGCACGGCCGCACCAAGTCGGTCGTGGTCGAGACCAAGAAGCGCAAATTCTCGCTGCCCGGCGACAAGCCGGAGCCGGCGGTGGCGGCACCCGTGTTCACCCCGAAGCCGGTGGTCGCGGCGGCTCCCGTCGTGCAGGAGGCACCCAAGGCGCCGCCTCCACCTCCGCCGGCACCGGTCGAGCGCAGCGGCATGGTGTTGAACGAACTGTCGCGCAGCGAAATGGAAGCGCGCCGCAGGGCGCTCGAAGGCTCCAAGGCGCGCGAGGTCGAGGACCGCCAGCGCGCCGTCGAGGAAGCCAAGCGCCGCGCCGAGGATGAGGAGCGCCGCAAGCGCGAGCGCGAGGAATCCGCACGCCGCCAGGCCGAGGAAGAAGCGCGGTTGCAGGCCGAGGCCGAATCCCGCCGCCGCGCCGAGGAAGAGGCGCGTCGCCGCGCGCCGCAGGCCGCCGAACTGGCGACCGCCGACGAGGAAGAAGAGGTCAAGCCGAAGCGGACTGGCGCCGGTGCGCCGGTGCGCCGTCTGGTGACGCCCGAAGTGGCGCGTCCGGCCAAGCCGACCAAGGGCGAGGAAGACCGCCGTCGCGGCAAGCTGACTTTGAACTCCGCGCTTTCCGACGAGGATGCGCGGGCCCGTTCGCTGTCGTCGATGCGCCGCCGCCAGGAAAAGTTCAAGCGCGCGATGCACAATGAGCCGCGCGAGAAGGTTATGCGCGAAGTGATCCTGCCCGAAACCATCACTATCCAGGAACTGGCGCAGCGCATGTCCGAGCGCGCCGTCGATGTGGTCAAGTTCTTCATGAAGCAGGGCCAGATCCTGAAGCCGGGCGACGTCATCGACGCCGACACGGCGGAACTGGTCGCCACCGAATTCGGCCACACGGTCCGCCGCGTCGCCGAGTCCGACATCGAGGAAGGCCTGTTCAACATCGCCGACCGTCCGGAAGACCTGGTGTCGCGGCCGCCTGTCGTGACCGTCATGGGGCATGTCGACCACGGCAAGACCTCGCTGCTCGACGCGATCCGCAACGCCAATGTCGTCTCCGGCGAGGCCGGTGGCATCACCCAGCATATCGGCGCCTATCAGGTCGAGAAGAACGGTCAGAAGATCACCTTCATCGACACGCCCGGCCACGCCGCCTTCACGGCCATGCGCGCCCGCGGCGCCCAGGCCACCGACATTGCCATCCTGGTGGTGGCGGCCGACGACAGCGTGATGCCGCAGACGATCGAATCGATCAGCCATGCCAAGGCGGCTGGCGTTCCGATCATCGTGGCGATCAACAAGATCGACAAGCATGACGCCGATCCGCAGAAAGTGCGCTCCGAGCTGTTGCGCCACGAAGTGTTCGTGGAATCGATGGGCGGCGAGGTGCTGGACGTCGAAGTGTCGGCGACCAAGGGCACCAATCTCGACAAGCTGCTCGAAGCGATCCTGCTGCAGGCCGAAATCCTCGACCTCAAGGCCAATCCGGACCGCACCGCCGAGGGCGTCGTCATCGAGGCGCAGCTCGACAAGGGCCGTGGCCCCGTCGCCACCGTGCTGGTGCAGACCGGCACGCTGATGCCGGGCGACATCCTTGTCGCCGGCAATGAATGGGGCCGGGTGCGCGCGCTGGTTGACGATCGCGGCGAACACGTCAAGGAAGCGCCGCCGGCTATGCCGGTCGAGGTGCTCGGCCTCCAGGGCACGCCGCAGGCCGGCGACCGCTTCGCCGTGGTCAACAACGAGGCCCGCGCCCGCGAGATCACCGAGTACCGCCAGCGTCTGGCCCGCGAGAAGGCGGTTGCCCGTCATGCCGGCCAGCGCGGTTCGCTCGAACAGATGATGTCGCAGCTGCAGACGAGCGGACTGAAGGAGTTCCCGCTGGTCATCAAGGGTGACGTGCAGGGTTCGATCGAGGCGATCAACGCAGCGCTCGACAAGCTTGGCACCGACGAGGTGCGTGCGCGCATCGTCCATGCCGGCGCCGGCGCCATCACCGAAAGCGACGTGTCGCTGGCGGAGACGTCGGGTGCGGCGATCATCGGCTTCAACGTCCGCGCCAATGTGCAGGCACGCGCCGCGGCGGCGGCCGCTGGCATCGAGATCCGCTATTACTCGATCATCTACAACCTCGTTGATGACGTGAAGGCGGCTCTGTCGGGTATGCTCTCGCCGGAGCGTCGCGAGACCTTCATCGGCAATGCGCAGATCCTCGAGATATTCGACATCACCAAGGTCGGCAAGATCGCCGGCTGCCGTGTCACCGAAGGCAAGGTCGAGCGTGGCGCGGGCGTGCGCCTGATCCGCGACAACGTCGTCATCCACGAAGGCACGCTGAAGACGCTGAAGCGCTTCAAGGACGAGGTTTCGGAAGTCCCGGGCGGCCAGGAATGCGGCATGGCCTTCCAGAACTACGAGGACATGCGCGTCGGCGACATCATCGAGTGCTTCCGCGTCGAGATGGTAACCCGCACGCTCTGAGTTCGTGTGACGTCCGTCATGCCAGGCGGTGGCCGAGAGGCCGCCGCCTGGCAAACATTTGAGACATGAGGCACGGTCCTATCCCGCGCCCCACGCTTTCAGGATCGAGAAAAAATGCCCCGTTCGACCACATCAGGCCCATCCCAGCGCATGCTGCGCGTCGGCGAGCAGGTGCGCCATGCGCTGTCCGAAACCTTGCAGCGCGGCGAGATCATCGATCCGCTGGTCGAGAATGCCGTGGTTTCGGTGTCGGAAGTGCGCATGTCGCCCGACCTCAAGATCGCAACCGCCTTCATCTCGCCGCTCGGCGCCACGGACGCCGGCGCCGTGGTCGAGGCACTCAACAAGCATGCCAAGTTCGTCCGCGGCCGTGTCTCCGGCGCGCTGCGGCAGATGAAGTACATGCCCGAGTTTCGCTTCCGGCTCGACACCTCCTTCGACAATTTCGCCAGGATCAACGATCTCCTGAAATCGCCGGAAGTGGCGCGCGATCTGGATGCGGACGACGACGATAAGGACAGCGAATAATGGCGCGCCGCGGCAAGAAGAAGGGCCGGCCGGTCTCGGGCTGGGTGGTGCTGGACAAGCCGGTCGGCATGGGCTCGACGGAGGCCGTCTCCAAGATCAAGTGGCTGTTCCAGGCGGAGAAGGCCGGCCACGCCGGCACGCTCGATCCGCTCGCTTCCGGTATGCTGCCGATCGCGCTCGGCGAAGCCACCAAGACCGTGCCCTACGTCCAGGACGGCGCCAAGATCTACCGCTTCACCGTGGCCTGGGGGCAGGAGCGCTCGACCGACGACCTCGAAGGTCCGGTGACGAGGGACTCCGACCGGCGCCCCGTGGAGGCCGAAGTGCAGGCGCTGCTGCCGAAATACACCGGCGTCATCATGCAGACGCCGCCGCAATTCTCGGCCATCAAGATCGCGGGCGAACGCGCCTATGATCTCGCCCGCGACGGCGAGACGGTCGACATTCCCGCGCGCGAGATCGAAATCGGCCGCCTCGACATCGTCGAGCACGGGGCCGATCACACGGTTTTCGAGGTCGAATGCGGCAAGGGTACCTATGTGCGCTCGCTGGCCCGCGACATGGGCCGCGATCTCGGCTGCTTCGGCCATATTTCTGAACTGCGCCGGATCGAGGTCGAGCCGTTCACCGCCGAGGATTTCGTCACCGTCGCCGAACTGGAGGCGGCGCGCTTCGGCGAGCAGGGTCATGGCACGCAGCAACCGTCCCCCGATTCGATAGAAGCGCCGATCGATTTTGCCGCGATCGACGCGCTGCTTGTCGACACCTCGGCGGCACTCGACTGCCTGCCGCAGATAGCCATCAGCGACGATGCGGCGACGAAGATCCGCCTCGGCAATCCCGTCATCATCCGCGGCCGCGACGCGCCGGTGGAGGCCGAGGAAGCCTGCGCGACCGCGCGCGGCAAGCTGGTGGCCATCGGCGCCATCGAGCAGGGCATGTTCAAGCCCAAACGGGTCTTTGCCGGGTGAGGGCCCTCGTCTAATCTCTATGCGATATCTATCCGAGGGGCCGCATGGCAAAGGTTGAGGCGATCAAGACGCGGGCGCCGCTCAGGGCCAGGCGGCCGCCGGTCGGTGCATCGCCCGGAACGCTGATCGCCGATCCCGCGGCGCGACGCTCGGAACTGCGGCTCACCCTGATCTCGCCGCAAAAGTCCAAAACGATCGACAATGCCAGCATCGACGACGTCAATGCCAATTGCGAAAAGTGGCCGGTCATCTGGCTGGACTGCACCGGCCTGGCCAATATCGAGCTGATCAAGGAGATCGGCCGCATCTTCAGCCTGCATCCGCTGGCGCTGGAGGACGTCGTCAACACGGGCCAGCGGCCGAAGGTGGATTTCTACGAAGACCATGCTTTCGTGGTCGTGCGGATGATCGACGACGTCGCCTCGCACCGCTACGAGCAGATCGCCGTTTTCCTTGGCAAGAATTTCGTCGTCACCTTCCAGGAGCGCGAAGGCGATCCGTTCGATCCGGTGCGCAAGCGCATCGAAAGCTCGGCGCCGAACCGGCTGCGCGCCCGTGGCGCCGACTATCTCGCCTATGCGCTGATCGACGCCATCGTCGATAGCTACTTTCCGCCGATCGAGGCGGCCGGCGAACTCGTCGACAGCATCGAGGACCAGATGCTGCACGCACCGCACAAGCATCAGATGCAGCAGCTTCATGGATTGCGGCACGACGCCAATGTGCTGAAGGGGGTGCTGTGGCCGGTGCGCGATGCGCTAGCGACGCTGATCCGCAACGACGTGTCCTATGTGAAGGCCGAAACCAAGGTCTTCCTGAACGATACGCTCGACCACGCGCTGCGGCTGATCGAGCTGGTCGAGAACCAGCGCGACATGCTGACCGGCCTGATCGAGATGCATCTGTCGCTGAGCCAGGCACGCACCAACGACGTCATTTCCTATCTGACGATCGTCTCGGTCATCTTCATGCCGCTCACGTTTCTGGTCGGCGTCTGGGGCATGAATTTCGATCCGGAGACGTCGCCTTGGAACATGCCTGAGCTGAAGGCCTATTACGGCTATCCCTTGTCGCTGCTGTTCATGGCCGTGGTCGCGGTTGGGCTGATTGCCTTCTTCAAATGGAAAAAATGGCTTTGACAGGGATAACTTGCCGTTTTGGCGTGAAAAGCCGGCTTCGTGAATTGGGCTGGTGTTTTCTTGGGAATTGCACTATATGCGCCGCAGCTTAGCGCTATGACGCTCTGCTTGCACCGGCCCCTGCTGGACGACATCCCGGCTGAGGGCGACCCGTTTCCTCGAACAGATAAGGAAAAACACGATGTCGATTACTGCCGAGCGCAAACAGGAATTGATGACTGAATTCGCAACCGCCAAGGGCGACACCGGGTCTCCGGAAGTTCAGGTAGCCATCCTTTCCGAGCGCATCAAGAACCTGACCGACCATTTCAAGGACCACAAGAAGGATAACCATTCCCGCCGTGGTCTGCTCGCTCTCGTCTCCCAGCGCCGAAGCCTGCTTGATTATCTCAAGCGCAAGGACGACACGCGCTACCAGACGCTGATCGAGAAGCTCGGCCTGCGCCGTTGACGAATTGACCGGCGGGCCTCACAAGGGCCCGCCGGTCGCGCATTTGAGCACCGGACCAATCCGATCTCGAATGCAGGTACTGGAGCGCCGCGCACCCATCCGGATGCCGGACGGACGCTCCAACAAGTTGAGTTTGCGCGTGACGCATTCCACAAGCCGCTGCTTGTGGGGTCATGCGCAGGGCCAGTCGGATCGATTGGCCAAATCCGGTTTCGAGCGTGCAGAGGGCCCCCTCGAAGCCACCCCATGGACGGTCATGGGGCAGGATTGCAGGACGCTCGCGCGGCCATCCGGCCGACATGGATCGAGCTTCCCGTTGTCTTGCCCGTGGCTGCCCGAGAAAGGAAGCCAGGGGAAAGGGCACCCGCGCACGCTGAAACGGCGCGGCCCTTTCCTCATATGAAGGACAAGACATGTTCAATCACCACAAAGTGGAAATCGAATGGGGCGGTCGCCCGCTCATCCTCGAAACCGGCAAGATCGCGCGCCAGGCCGACGGCGCCGTGCTCGCCACCTACGGCGAGACCAAGGTTCTCGCCACGGTCGTTTCGATGAAGGAGCCCAAGCCGGGCCTCGACTTCTTTCCGCTGACCGTCAACTACCAGGAAAAGACCTACGCCGCCGGCAAGATCCCGGGCGGCTATTTCAAGCGTGAAGGTCGTCCGAGCGAAAAGGAAACGCTGGTTTCGCGCCTCATCGACCGCCCGATCCGCCCACTCTTTGCCGACGGCTACAAGAACGACACGCAGATCGTCGTCACCGTCGTCCAGCATGATCTCGAGAACGATCCGGACATCCTGTCGATCGTCGCCACCTCGGCGGCCCTGACCCTGTCGGGCGTGCCCTTCATGGGCCCGATCGGCGGCGCCCGCGTCGGCTACATCAACGGCGAATACGTGCTCAACCCGCATGTCGACGAGATGCAGGAATCCAAGCTCGACCTGATCGTCGCCGGCACCGCCGACGCCGTGCTGATGGTCGAGTCCGAAGCCAAGGAGCTCGGCGAAGACCTGATGCTCGGCGCGGTCATGTTCGGCCATCGCGGTTTCCAGCCGGTGATCGACGCGATCATCAAGCTGGCCGAAGTCGCCGCCAAGGACCCGCGCGACTTCACCGCGCCGGACTATTCCGCCCTCGAAGCCGAGATGCTGAAGATCGTCGGCGACGAGCTACGCGACGCCTACAAGATCACCGACAAGCAGAAGCGCTATGCCGCCGTGGACGCCGTCAAGGCCAAGGTCAAGGCGGCCTTCGCTCCGGCCGAAGGCGAAGAGCCGAAATATTCCTCCGAGCAGATCGGCAGCGTGTTCAAGGAGCTCCAGGCCAAGGTCGTGCGCTGGAACATTCTCGACACTGGTTCGCGCATTGACGGCCGTGACCTGAAGACCGTGCGCAAGATCGTATCCGAGGTCGGCGTCCTGCCGCGCACCCACGGTTCGGCGCTGTTCACCCGCGGCGAGACCCAGGCGCTGGTCGTCGCCACGCTGGGCACCGGCGAGGACGAGCAGTATGTCGATTCGCTGACCGGCATGTACAAGGAGAAGTTCCTCCTCCACTACAACTTCCCTCCCTATTCCGTCGGCGAGACCGGCCGCATGGGCTCGCCCGGCCGCCGCGAGATCGGCCACGGCAAGCTCGCCTGGCGCGCCATCCGCCCGATGCTGCCGACCGCCGACCAGTTCCCCTACACGCTGCGCGTCGTCTCGGAGATCACCGAGTCCAACGGCTCATCGTCGATGGCAACCGTCTGCGGCACCTCGCTGGCGCTGATGGACGCCGGCGTGCCGCTGGCCAAGCCGGTCGCCGGTATCGCCATGGGCCTGATCAAGGAAGGTGAGCGCTTCGCCGTGCTCTCCGACATCCTGGGCGACGAGGATCACCTCGGCGACATGGATTTCAAGGTCGCCGGCACCGCCAACGGTATCACCTCCTTGCAGATGGATATCAAGATCGAGGGCATCACCGAGGAGATCATGAAGATCGCTCTCGACCAGGCCAAGGACGGTCGCCAGCATATTCTCGGCGAAATGGGCCACGCGCTGTCCGGCGCGCGCGCCGAGCTCGGCGAGTTCGCACCGCGCATCGAGGTCATGCACATCCCGACCGACAAGATCCGCGACGTGATCGGTTCCGGTGGCAAGGTCATCCGCGAGATCGTCGAGAAGACCGGCGCCAAGATCAACATCGAGGATGACGGCACGGTCAAGATCGCTTCGGCGAACGCCAAGGAGATCGAGGCGGCGAAGAAGTGGATCCACACCATCGTCGCCGAGCCGGAAGTCGGCGAAATCTACGAAGGCACGGTCGTCAAGACCGCCGACTTCGGCGCTTTCGTCAACTTCTTCGGCCCGCGTGACGGCCTCGTCCACATCTCGCAGCTTGCCAACGACCGGGTCGCCAAGACTTCGGACGTCGTCAAGGAAGGCGACAAGGTTTGGGTCAAGCTGATGGGCTTCGATGAGCGCGGCAAGGTCCGCCTGTCGATGAAGGTCGTCGACCAGACCACCGGCAAGGAAATCGTTCGCGACAAGAAGGCTGAGAGCGAAGAAAACGCCGCCTGAACGGCCTGACCGAAAAATCGAAGCGGGCGCGGCTCATGTCGCGCCCGCTTTCGTTTATGGAGCAAAGGCATGTCTGCCGAACCGCTGAAGACACTTTTCCATCCATTCGAGGCCGAGGCGGTCGCTTTGCCAGGCAAGGGCGAACGGGTGCTTTTTCTAGGGGCCGAATCCGGCTTGCGGACACCGCAGGACTTCGACGCCGAGCTGCACGTGGTGCAAGGCTTTCGGCCGCATTTTCGCGCGCTGCAAGCCGCGGGCTTCACTGTCACCCCGCAAACGCAAGGCGATGGCTTTGACGCCGCGCTGGTGCTCGCGGGCCGCCATCGCGGCCAGAACGAGCTGCGCATCGCGGATGCGCTGGAGCGCGTCGCTGAGGGCGGATTGATCGTCATTGCCGGCGGCAAGGATGATGGCATCGCCAGCCTGCGCAAGCGCATGGACGAGCTTGTGCCGCTCGAAGGCCATCTGCCCAAATATCACGGCATCGCCTTCTGGCTTCGCCGGCCGGCCGGGACGGAGACGGCAGCAGCGCTGCGTGCCGCCAATCCCGCCGGGCTGGTCGACGGCCGCTTCAGCACGGCGCCCGGCATGTTTTCCTTCGATCGTGTCGATGCCGGTTCGAAGTTGCTGGCGGACCATCTTCCGGCCGACCTGCGCGGCCATGTCGCCGATTTCTGCGCCGGCTGGGGCTATCTGGCGGCGGAGATGGAAGCGCGTTCGCCCGGCATCTCGGCACTTGATCTCTATGAGGCGGATTTCGCTTCTCTCGAAGCCGCCAAAGCCAATCTTGCCACGGCCAGCCAGTCGGTTGCGAAAGGTTTCTTCTGGACGGACCTGCAGGGGGAGCCGGTCGAGCGTCGCTACGACGCGGTCATCATGAACCCGCCTTTTCATCGCAGCCGCGCGGCCGAACCGGAGATCGGCGCCGGCCTGATCCGGGCAGCGGCAAAGGCGCTGAAGCCGGGAGCACGGCTGTACATGGTGGCGAACCGCCAGTTGCCCTACGAGCCGGCACTGGCCGCCGCCTTCTCCAGCCATGCCGAGCTCGCCCGTGACGGCATGTTCAAGGTTCTTTCCGCGCGTCGCTGACACGCAACGGCGTGACACTCAGTGCAGATTGGCGACGCGCCTCGAATCCTCGATGACATGTCCCTCGCCGGCCATGACCGCAAGCGGCGCCGGCCGGCCGAACAGATAACCTTGCACCACCTCGCAACCGGCTGCCCTGAGCAGTGTCGCCTGGTCCTCTGTCTCGACACCCTCGGCAATGATACTGACGCCGAGTGCTCGCGAGAGGCCGACAATGGTCGATACGACGGCGCCGGAGCTCGAATCCGTATCGATGCGGCTGACGAAGGAGCGGTCGATCTTCAGCTTGCCGAATGAAAAATCGATCAGGTAGCTGAGATTGGAATAGCCGGTGCCGAAATCGTCGACGGCAACCGAGATGCCCATATCGGCAAGCTCTTTCAGGATGGCGGCGGCGCGGTCGCGGTCCTGCATCATGGCCGTCTCGGTGACTTCCAGCTCCAGCCGCGAGGGCTTGATGCCGGTGGTCCGCATCGTGTCGCGCACGAGGCCGATGAAGTCCTTGGTCATGAACTGGACCGGCGAGATGTTGACAGCGACGAAGCAGTCGTCGGGTAAATGGCGGGCGTCGCTGCATGCCTTGCGCAGAACCCATTCGCCGATCGGATTGATCATGCCGGTTTCCTCGGCGATCTGGATGAACTCCAGAGGTGGGATCATGCCGCGTTCTGGATGGTTCCAGCGGATCAGCGCTTCATAGCCGACGATGCGGCCGCTCGGCAGGTCCAGCTGCGGCTGATAGTGAAGGTCGAAATCACCGCGCTGGAATGCGATGTGCAGCTCGGATTCGACCCATTGGCGATGATCGGCGACCCGACCCATCTCGGTATCGAAGACCGACCAGTTGCCGACTCCCCTGGCGCGCGCATTTTGCAGCGCCAAGTTGGAGCGGCGCAGGATGAGGACCGGGTCGACGCCGTCCTTGGGCATCGCCACGATGCCCACCGACAGGCTCACCGATTGCTGGTGGCTGCTGAGCTCATAGGGCTCCATCATCTCGTCGATGAGCCTCTCCACCATAGCTTCCATCGTTCCCTGAATCTGATGATCGGGAAGCAGCACCGCGAACTCGCCGGCGCCGATGCGCCCGATCTGCACGCGCTCGGTTACGCAGGCCTGCAGCCGCTTGGTGAAGGCGCGGATCAGTTCGTCGCCCTGGCTGTAGCCGATCGCGTCGTTGATCTGCTTGAACCGGTCGATGTCGATGTCGATGAGGAACATCGGGGCCCCGGTGCGGCTCGTCGCGCAGGCTGCCTCGGCGATCTTGCCGACCATCGCCGGACGCGCCAGCAATCCGGTCAGCTTGTCGAACTGGGTTTCGTTGAAGACGAAATCAGCCGATTCATCGACGCCGGCGAAGAAAGACATCGCGGCTCCCGCCGCCGCCAATGCGCAAAGGGCAGCCATGATCGCCACCATCACGTCCGCCGGCATGCCGGCAAAGCCGTCGCCAAGCGCGTGCTTCAGCCCCCAGATGCCGAGAATGAAACTGCCAATGCCCGAACTGGCTATGGTGATCAGCCGGAACACCGGTGTGCGGTTCGGGTTGCTGACGGCAGGCATTGAAAGTCCCCAAATTGCGGGACTCTATAGCCGATAGGCCCTTAAAATGAGTTTCCGCGAATGCATCCAATTTTATTGGAAGGGAATTATTTCTTCGCAGGAGAAAAGACTATTTCGCGTAATGGCCTATTCGCTCGCGCGATCCGTCTGCTTCAGCTCCTCGAGCGTCGGCATGGAAACGATATGATAGCCGGAATCGACATAGTGGATTTCGCCGGTGACGCCGGAAGCGAGGTCGGACAGGAGGTAGAGTGCCGAGCCGCCGACCTCGTCGATGGTCACGGTGCGGCGCAGCGGAGAATTGCGCTGCTGGTAAGAGAACATGTGGCGCGCATCGGAAATCCCGGCGCCGGCAAGCGTTCGCACCGGTCCGGCCGATATGCCGTTCACCCTGATGCCGCGCGGGCCGTAATCGTTGGCGAGATAGCGCACGCTGGCCTCGAGGCCGGCCTTGGCGACGCCCATGACGTTATAGTTCGGCATGACGCGCACCGAACCGGCATAGGTCAGGGTGATCATCGATCCGCCATCCTGCATCAGGGCCGCGGCGTGGCGCGCGACCTCGGTGAAGGAATAGCAGGAGATGACCATGGTGCGGATGAAATTGTCGCGGCTGGTGTCGGCGTAGAGGCCCTTGAGCTCATTCTTGTCCGAAAAGCCGATGGCATGGACCACGAAGTCGAGCCCGCCCCAGGCCTTGCCCAAGGTCTCGAAGGTGGCGCGGACCGAGGCGCTGTCCTCGACATCGCAGGGAACCACCAGCGCCGCGCCGAGCTTGTCGGCGAGCGGCTTGACCCGGCGGCCGAAGGCGTCACCCTGGTAGGTGAAGGCAAGTTCGGCCCCATGTTCGGACAGTTTCCGGGCGATGCCCCAGGCGATCGAATGATCGTTGGCGACGCCCATGACAAGCCCGCGCTTGCCCTTCATCAATCCGTCCATGATCGCCAATCCTCGTGGAAAAAACGTGGCCTTATGCGGAATAGCGCTGGAAAACCAGCGTTGCGTTGGTGCCACCAAAGCCGAAGGAATTGGACAAAACGGTGTCGATCCTGGCGTTGTCGATGCGCTTTCGCACCACCGGCATACCCTCGAATTCGGGGTCGAGAGTCTCGATATGGGCGCTTTCGCCGATGAAACCGCCTTGCATCATCAGGATCGAATAGATGGATTCCTGCACGCCGGCCGCGCCCAGCGAATGGCCCGTCAGCGATTTGGTCGAGGTGATGAAGGGCATCTTCTCGCCGAACACCTCGCGGATCGCGCCCATTTCGCGGGAATCCCCCACCGGCGTCGAGGTGCCATGGGTGTTGATGTAGTCGACCGGGGTGGTGACGGTCGCCAGCGCCTGCCGCATGCAGCGGACCGCGCCTTCGCCCGAGGGCGCAACCATGTCGAAGCCGTCCGAGGTGGCGCCGTAGCCGACGATCTCTGCATAGATCTTGGCGCCGCGCGCCTTGGCATGCTCCAGTTCCTCGAGCACCAGCACGCCGGCGCCGCCGGCGATGACGAAGCCGTCGCGATCGACGTCATAGGCGCGGGAAGCGGCAGATGCCCTGTCATTGTACTTCGACGACATGGCGCCCATGGCGTCGAACAGGTCCGACATCGTCCAGTCGAGATCTTCGTGGCCGCCGGCGAACACCATGTCCTGCTTGCCCCACTGGATCAGTTCGTAGCCATTGCCGATGCAATGCGCCGAGGTCGAACAGGCCGACGAGATCGAATAGTTGACGCCGTGGATCTTGAACCAGGTGGCCAGCGTCGCCGACGCGGTCGACGACATCGCCTTCGGCACCGCGAACGGGCCGATGCGCTTGGGGCTGCCGTTCTTGAGCGTGGTTTCGGCCGCCTCGACGATGGTGCGGGTGGAAGGCCCGCCCGAGCCCATGACGATGCCGGTGCGCTCATTGGTGATGTCGCTCTCGCCAAGGCCGGCATCGGCGATCGCCTGGTCCATGGCGACATGGTTCCAGGCCGCTCCCTGGCTCAGGAAGCGCATTGCGCGCCGATCGATCATGGCGCTGGGATCGAGCGTCGGCGCGCCCCAGACCTGGCAGCGGAAGCCGTGCTCGGCGAAGGAGTCGGAGAAGCTGATGCCGGATTTGGCGTCATGCAGCGAGGCTTGCACCTCGTTGGCATTGTTGCCGATCGACGACACGATGCCGAGGCCTGTGACTACGACACGTCTCATTCGCAACTCCTTCCAGGAATGCTGGCCACGAGGTCGGCCAGGGCGACGGTCAAGCGACCGCCGACTGCTTGGACAGACCGACTTTCAGGTCCGTTGCCGCGTATATGGGTTCGCCGTCCGCCTTTAGCCAACCATCGGCGATGCCCAGCACCAGCCGGCCACGCATCACACGTTTGAATTCCACGCCATACTCGACCTTTTTAACCGAGGGCGTGACCATTCCCTTGAACTTGACCTCGCCGGTCGACAGCGCCATGCCTTTGCCGGGTTCGCCCAGCCAGCCGAGATAAAAACCCGTCAGCTGCCACAGGGCATCGAGGCCCAGGCATCCAGGCATGATGGGATTGCCGATGAAATGGCAGGCAAAGAACCACAGGTCCGGCTTGATGTCGAATTCGGCGCGGATGAAGCCCTTGTCGAAAGCCCCGCCCGTTTCGCTGATCTCGGTGATGCGGTCAAACATCAGCATCGGCGGGTAAGGCAACTGGGCATTGCCCGGTCCGAACAGCTCGCCGCGGGCGCAGGCCAGCAATTCTTCGTAGTCGTAGCTGGATTTCGAACCCGCCATCAATCTCGTTCCCATATGTCCCGGGCGCCGGCGCCCCCTTGTCGTTGGTGTCCTAACACAATCTGTTTCAGGCCGGAAACCGGCGTTTGCGCTTAACCCGCCAGTCTTGCCGGGTCAATGCGCGCTATTGATCGCATCCGGACGACAGAATATATGTCGAAAGGGGTCCGGTTTCGGCAGACATCCATTTTTTTGCCATTCTGGACGTGTCTTGAGGCGGAACTGTGAGCTTGGACGACCAGATGGACCGGGGCTGCCGGAAGGAAAATGTCGCTGTGGACAAGCGGGTTCGTGAAGCCGGCCTGAGGCCGACACGGCAGCGCATTGCGCTTGCCGACCTGCTTTTCGCCAAGGGCGACCGCCATCTGTCGGCCGAGGAACTGCACGAGGAGGCCGTCGCCGCCGGCGTGCCGGTGTCGCTGGCCACCGTCTACAACGCCCTTCACCAATTCACCCAGGCGGGACTCCTGCGCATTCTGGCTGTCGAGGGCGCCAAAACCTATTTCGACACCAACACCTCCGATCATCACCATTTCTATATCGAAGGCGAAAACCGGATTTTCGACATCGCCAATGGTCCGGTCACCGTCACCAACCTACCGGAACCACCCGAGGGGATGGAGATCGCCAATGTCGACATCGTGGTGAGACTGCGCCCCAAACGCGCCGAATGACCGACGGTCAGGCACGTATGCACGGCCGGGCACGTATGAACGGCCGGGAATGAAACCCCTCGATCTGGCTGTCCGGCTGGAATGGGCCGCTGTCGCGGTGTCCGCTATCGTCTTTTATGCACTCGCCGGTGCGTCCTGGCGGTTGTTCGCCTTGTTGATCCTGGCGCCTGATCTGTCCATGTTCGGCTATCTCGCCGGGCCGCGCGTCGGCGCCGCCTGCTACAATGCCTTCCACATCTTGGTCCCACCGGTGTTTTTGGTGCTTGCCGGCAGCCTGTTCGGCAATGCAGCCGCTCTAGCGGTTGCATTGATCTGGATCGCCCACATCGCTATCGATCGCGCGCTGGGTTACGGCTTGAAGCTGTCGAGCAGCTTTCAGGATACCCATCTCGGCCGCATCGGCCGCTAAACGGTCCGGCCTGCGGTTCAAACGAGTCGCGGCAAGGCCAAAAATCAGTCCTTGACCCGTTCGCCGGGATAGGCGCCCCAGACGACGGATTGGGCGAGCCAGCCGGTGTGGCCATCGAGCGTCATTTCGCACCACTGGCCGTCGCAGGATTTGATCGTGCCCATGACGCCCGGCTCGACGATCGCCACCACGCTGGCGTCCTTTTCGGGGCTCCTGAGGAGATTGATCTGGGCGCCCTTGCCGCGCTGCCACGGCGCCACGATCGCCGTGCGCCGGCCCGAAAGCAGCGACTGGTTGATCCAACCTTCCGAACCGTCGGCGTCGCGCACGCGGCGCCATGTGTCGAATTCCTGGATGATCTCCATCGGCAGGCCTGCCTTCAGATACATCCAGTCGACCGAGTAGTTGGCGCCCGGCCCGACACGCGAATTGACGCGGCCGGATTTCAGGCTGACGAATCGTGGCAGCGGCAGGCCGCTCGGCCCGAGCGTGACGACGCTCTGGGCGGGGGCTGCTGCACCTTGCGCGCACAGTTGGGGTGAATAGAGCAGAGCGCCGAGAAATGCTGCGCTGAGGGTCAGGCGAAGCGACGCGAAACCAGACACTTTCGTTCCTTTCGGCGCTGGCCTGCCGGCCCCGGCGCCCCTTTTTCTTTGTCTTCGGCGGCACCGCTTGGTACATGGGTAAATCGGCTACCGCGACCGGCTTCCAGTTTCGCCGGTCTTGGTTAAAGAGGTCTCAACGAGGGAAACAATGGCAGGCAAAAAGAAGCCTCTCGTGGTCATCACGCGAAAACTGCCCGACCCTGTCGAGACCCGCATGCGCGAGCTGTTCGACGCAAGGCTGAACGTCGAGGACAGGCCGATGACGCAACCGGAACTGGTCGCGGCGGTCAAGGAGGCCGACGTGCTGGTGCCGACGGTGACCGACCGCATCGACGCGGCATTGATCGCCCAGGCCGGCGAAAACCTCAAGCTGATCGCCAATTTCGGCAATGGCGTCGACAAGATCGACGTGGCGGCCGCGGCCAAGAAAGGCATCACCGTAACCAACACGCCCAACGTGCTGACCGAGGATACGGCCGACATGACGATGGCGCTGATGCTGGCGGTGCCGCGCCGGCTGGCGGAGGGCGCCAATGTACTCACCGGCGACAAGAAATGGGCCGGCTGGTCGCCGACATGGATGCTTGGCCGGCGCATCTGGGGCAAACGGCTCGGCATTGTCGGCATGGGGCGTATCGGCACCGCCGTTGCCAGGCGTGCCAAGGCTTTCGGCCTCTCCATCCACTATCACAACCGCCATCGCGTGCTGCAGGCGGTCGAGGACGGGCTGGAGGCGACCTATTGGGAAAGCCTCGATCAGATGCTGGCCCGCATGGACATCATCTCGGTCAACTGCCCCTCGACGCCGGCGACCTTCCATCTGCTTTCGGCGCGGCGGCTGGCGCTGCTCCAGCCCACCGCCTATATCGTCAACACCGCGCGCGGTGACATCATCGACGAGGAGGCGCTGGTCAAGCTGATTCAGGATGGCAGGATCGCTGGCGCCGGACTCGACGTCTACGAGCACGAGCCCGCATTGAACGGAAAACTGCTCAAGCTCGCGACCAAGGGCAAGGTCGTGCTTTTGCCGCATATGGGGTCGGCGACGCTCGAGGGCCGCATCGACATGGGCGAGAAGGTGATCATCAACATCCGCGCCTTCGTCGACGGCCACCGCCCGCCGGATCGCGTGCTGCCGCTCAGGACCTGAGCGGCTTCGCAACATAATGTAAGTGGAAACTTACGAAACAGTCTTGCGCATGGTGACCGAAGTCGGTCGCGCATAACCTTCATGCGCCGTTCTCACGGTCTCGCGAAAACCGAGCCGGGCAAAGGCTGCCTGGTTCCCAGCCAGCTCGATTCGCGTCTGCAGCTCGATTGCGGCCTTGCCGCGGCTGCGGGCAAAATCCTGGACGGCTTGCATCAACAACCTGCCGATGCCCTGGCCCTGACAGTCCGGCGTGACGGCGAGCTTGCCGACATAGAGGTGGTCGGTTCGTTCCAGGGCGAAGATGCAGCCGACGATCCTGTTGCCGCTGAGCGCCAGCATGCCGGTCTCGCGGCGGGCTTTGTCGCGCAAGGTTTCCGCGGTGAGCAGGTGCGCCGAGGACGGCGGGTCGATGATGCCGTCCATGAAGGCGAATGCGCGCAGGATCAGGGCGAGCACTTCGTTCCAGCGGTCGAAATCGGCCGGAATCCGGGTGATGGCGATATCGGCAGTGCGCGTCAACGTCAGTTTCGTCTCTTGTAGCGGATGGTCTCGAAACGCGCGGCCAGCGCGTCATAGAGCAGCAGTCGTCCGATCAGCGGCTCGCCAATGCCGGTGATCAGCTTGATGGCTTCCATCGCCTGCAACGTGCCAATCACCCCAGTCAGCACGCCAAGCACCCCGGCCTCGGCACAGGACGGCACCAGACCCGGCGGTGGGGCCTCCGGGAAGAGGTCGCGGTAGCCGGGGTTGGAGGTGCCGTCCCTATCGGCTTGGAACGGCATCAGCACGGTCACGGAGCCATCGAAACGGCCCACGGCGGCGTGCACCAGCGGCTTTCCCTCCGCCGCGCAGGCATCGGCCACGACATAGCGCGTCTCGAAATTGTCGGACCCGTCGACGACCACGTCGTAACGGGCGACGAGGGCTTGGGCATTGTCCGCGGTCAGGCGCAATGTGTGGATTTCGACAGCGGTGTTGGGATTGATGCGGGCGATTGCCGCCTTGGCGCTGTGGGTTTTCAGCATGCCGACAGTGTCCGTGCCGTGAATCACCTGCCGCTGCAGGTTGGAGAGCGAAACCGTGTCGTCGTCGATCACGCCGAGCGTGCCGACGCCGGCTGCGGCAAGATATTCAAGCACTGGTGCGCCCAATCCGCCGGCGCCGATGACCAGCACCCGCGCGCGCTTCAGGCGCTGCTGGCCGGCGCCGCCAATTTCGGGCAGCACGATGTGGCGGGCATAGCGTTCGAGTTCTTCGTCGGTGAGGGCGGTGGCGATCATGGCTCGACCATATAGCGGGAGAAAAACCTTGTCAGGTGCTCACACAGCCATCGGCGCGACCGTGCCGTGATCCACGATCAGGAACTGCGCCCGGCCCGCCAGGCTGGAAAACAGCGCAGCATCGGTTCCCGTCATGAAAGCCTGGCAGTTCAATTCCTCCAGGATCGAGAACAGCGCCGCACGCCGGCCACCATCGAGATGTGCCGCGATCTCGTCGAGCAGCAGGATTGGCGTCAAGCCGGACATCTCGCCGGTCAATCTGGCATGCGACAGGACAATGCCGACAAGCAAGGCTTTCTGTTCGCCGGTCGAACACAGCGCCGCCGGCATCGCCTTGGGTCGGTGCCGGACCACGAGATCGGAGCGGTGCGGGCCCTCGAGCGTGCGCCCGGCGGCGCGGTCGCGGTCGCGGCCCCCGGCGAGCGTGCGGCGGAACCGCTCCTCGACGTCGACAGCCGGCATGGTGGCGATCTCGGCTTCCAGATCGCCCGACAGGCCGATATCGGCCTGCGGAAACGGGCCGCTGTCGGGCAGCCTGTCGATCATGGCGGCCAGAAGGCGCACCATTTCGGCGCGCGCCGCGGCGATCGCCACGCCCGTCTCGGCCATCTGCATCTCGATCGCCTCGAACCAGCTCAAATCCCGCGAACCTTCCGTCAGCAACCGGTTCCGGCCGCGCATCGCCTTTTCATAGTCGAGGGCGCGCTGTCCGTGGCCTGGATCGATCGCCAGCACCAGCCGGTCGAGAAAGCGCCGGCGGTCCGCGGCCGGTCCGGTGAACAGAGCATCCATGGCCGGCGTCAGCCACACGACGCGCAGCCATTCCAGCATGTCCTCGGCGGATCGCGCCGTGGCGCCGTTGATGCGCACCCGTCTGCCGCCCTCGCCAAGACTGTCGCCACCCGAAATGCCCGTCCCTATCTCGACTTGGCCGTCAGGTCCGTCGAGCCGTGCGTGCAGCGCAAAGCCGCCGTCACCGCCCTCACGCGCGACGTCCGCGTAAGGCGCGCGGCGCAGGCCGCGGCCCGGCGTCAACAGGGAAATCGCTTCCAGCAGATTGGTTTTGCCAGCGCCATTGTCACCGGAAAACACCACCGCGCCCGGCTCAAGCTCGACCGACAGCGCCGCATAGTTGCGGAAATTGGTAAGTGTAAGCTTACTTATATGGGTTTGTGCCGGCAACCGCTACTGCTCTACACCCGCATCGGCATCAGCACATAAAGCGCGGTTTCATCGGCCATGTCGTGGATCAGCGTTGGCGAACCGGCGTCGGCCAACATGAACCGGGCCTCTGAACCGGTCAATTGTGCGGCAACGTCGAGCAGGTACTTGGCGTTGAAGCCGATCTCGATCGGGTCGGCTGAATAGTCGGCGGCCAACTCCTCGGTGGCGCTGCCCGAATCCGGATTGTTGACCGCAAGCGTCACCTGGCCCTCACTGATCGAAAGCTTCACCGCGCGCCCGCGTTCGGAGGAGATGGTCGAGACGCGGTCGACGGCGGCCGCGAAGCTCTGGCGGTCGATGATCAGCTTCTTGTCGTTGCCGGTGGGAATGACCCGCTGATAATCGGGGAAGGTGCCGTCGATCAGCTTGGAAGTCAGGATGACGCTGCCGATGGTGAAGCGGATCTTGGTGTCCGACAGTTCGATGGTGACCGCCACGTCGGGATCATCGACCAGCTTCTGCAATTCGCTGACCGTCTTGCGCGGTATGATGATGCCCGGCATGCCTTCGGAACCCGCCGGCGCGTCGATCTCGGCGCGCGCCAGGCGATGGCCGTCGGTCGCCACCGAGCGCAGCTTCAGCTTGCCGCCGACCTCATGTGTGTGAAGATAGATGCCGTTGAGATAATAGCGCGTCTCCTCGGTGGAGATGGCGAACTGGGTCTTCTCGATCAGCCCCTTGAGCGCGACCGAGTCGAGCCGGAAGATATGCGAGAAGAATCCGGCCGAAAGCTCGGGGAAGTCCGATTGCGGCAGGCATTGCAGTCGGAAGCTCGAGCGGCCGGAGGTCACCGTCATGGCGTTGCCGTCCTCGTCCGTCTTCAGCATCACCTCGGCACCGTCGGAAAGCTTGCGCACGATGTCGTAGAGCAGATGCGCCGGAACCGTCGTCGCGCCACCCCGCTCGACCTTGGCCGGCGTCGCTTCCGTCACCTCCAGGTCGAGGTCGGTGGCCTTCATTTCCAGGCTGGCGCCTTCGGCGCTGAGCAGCACGTTGGACAGGATCGGTATGGTGTTGCGCCGTTCGACCACGCGGTGGACGTGGTTGAGCGACTTCAGGAGATTTGACCGTTCCAGGATAACACGCATGACGAACCAGGCTCGCTTGAATGAATGAGCGGGTCTCCGGCTGGCGGCGTCCCGCGAAAGGTCTGAACAGGCTTCAGAATCTGCGTAAACTGACAGGAAAAAACCAGCAAACGCAAGCCCGCGCGACCGGTTCGGGCCGGCTACGCGGGCTTTCTGGGGATAAAGGCGGCGAAGCACGCCGCCAGGCGTTTTCGAACGGCTCAGGCCTGGTCGTTGATCAACCGTCTCAACAGTTCCAGTTCCTGCGCCAGCGTGTTGTCGCCGCCGGAAAGATCCTCGATCTTGCGCACTGCGTGCAGCACCGTTGTGTGGTCGCGGCCGCCGAAGCGCCGCCCGATCTCGGGCAGCGAGCGCGGCGTCATCACCTTGGACAGATACATGGCGACCTGCCTCGGCTTGACGATGGTGCGCGTGCGCCTGTTGGACAGCAACTCGGTCTTCGACACATTGTAGTGCCGCGCGACGATGCGCTGAATATCCTCGATACGGACCCGCTTCGGCTCGCCGGTGCGGTAGATATGGCCGAGGATCTCGTCGATGCGATCGATGGTGATCTGCGGCTCGAACGACTGGCGGAACAGGAGTTGATTGAAGGCGCCTTCCAGTTCGCGGCCGCTGCCGGTCACCGTGCGGGCGACGTGATTGAGGATCTCGTCGGAGATGTCGAGGGAAGCGTCGTCGTGCCTGGCGGTGGCGAGGCGCAGCTTGAGCATGCCCAGGCGCATGGCGAAATCGGGGGCCGACATTTCGAGCGCGACGCCGCCATTGAGGCGCGAGCGGACCCGCGGTTCAAGGGATTCCAGTTCCGACGGGGGCCGGTCGGCGGCGACGACGACCTGCTTGGCGCTGTCGAGCAGCATGTTGATCAGATGGCAGAATTCGTGCTGGATCGACTTGCCCTGCAGGAATTGCATGTCGTCGATGATGAGCAGGTCGATATCGCGAAGCTGTTCCTTGAGCGTCAAGGCATTGTTGTCGCGGATCGCGGTGGCGAAGCGCCACATGAAATATTCCGCCGTCAGGTAGACGACGCGCGATTTCGGGTTCTGCTTCAGCGATTCCGCGGCGATAGCCTGCAACAAATGGGTCTTGCCGAGGCCGACCGTCGCATGAAGGAAGAGCGGGTTGAAGCGCACCGCGCTCGACTGCGATTCCGCCACGGCCTTGGCCGCGGCGAAGGCCACCCGGTTCGACGGCCCTTCGATGAAAGAGGCGAACGTGTAACGCGGATCGAGCGGCGATCCCAGCACATTGTGGCGGAACTCGCTCTCGGCCGGCATGCCCGGGCGCGGCGCCGGAGCCCGCTCCAGCCTGCCGGGGCTTACGGTGCCGGCGGCCAGCGCCGTCTGCGTTTGTCGCGTCATCTTGCGCGCCGGCGCCAATTCCGGTTCGGCATGGCTGCGTCCCTGGCGGGTGGCTGTGCGCACGATGATCTCGATCTTGAGGATCTCCGGATCCTCGTGCTTCCAAAGCTCGCAGATAAGGTCGAGATAATGGCCGTTGATCCACGAGCGCAGGAAGGCAGTGGGCACCGAAATGCGAACGATGCCCTTTGAAGCCTCCGCGACCTTCATGCGCCCGAACCAGCTCGAATAGACTTCGGTTCCCAAGCGCGCCTTCAACTGGGCCTTGACCCGGTCGAACTTCTGTTCCGCGTCGCTGGAAGCCGCCATCTCATCAGCTCCGATCAGATTTCCTGAAAATGGGATGTCATTGGTAAGCTCCCTTTCGACGCCGCTCTGCATGATCGAGTTCCTTGTCTCTGTACCTGTTTTTCCGCCGGGGATGCGCCTCCTGCATCCGTGTTCCAGCGACTGCGCTTTGCTACGACGCCCGCTGCCGCCGCCGGCAGATGAACGTCGCCCATTGTCCAGGGAACCGGTGCCGGCCCATGGAAGCCAGTCCGTGTTGGGTATGTCAGGGCAATGCAACACCGTCCGGCGAAAATCGCCGGCGCTGTCGACCTGCCATGTATAGTTACGCCAGTCCCCTACCGTATCGAAAAAGAGCAAACCAAACCTGTCCGCGGACTTGATCCGCGCCACAAACCCCGCCAATTTAAGCTGGCCCATTCAGGCTGGGTCAGGGCCACCCGGCCCATCCCTTTCGATGGACCGACATTACCGAAATCGCTGTGGATAGGGCAAGGCCACGTCTAACGGATTTTTAAGGAATCTGGTTAGGTCCGGCGCGCCGAAGCGCCATGCGGCAGCACTATAGTTTGACAAAGCCATTGTGATTCAAACCCTTTTCCGGCGAATATGAAAAAGCCGGGCTGGCGCGAAATTTTGTGAAATAAATCGCTTGACAGCCAGTTGTTCTCCTGGCGCTTCGCCGCGCTGTGGACAACGTGTGGATGACTATCTGTAACTAGCTGGGAAATATTGATTATTTCTGCGGAGGGGGAATTTTTTAGCCGACACTTTCCAAGTATCTGGACCATCAGCCGGCACGCATATGCCGGCAAAGCATTTCGGACCGCAAACTCCGCTTTCGACACCGTTTCCGAGTATTCTTTTTAAGTGCTTGCCGGCAAACGAAAAAACCCGGCACTATCGGCCGGGTTCTCAGAAGATCAGTCCGGAAAGGGACGTCAGGCCGACAGCACCTTGAGGCGCTGGGCCAGCCGCGAAACCTTGCGGGCCGCGGTGTTCTTGTGCATCACGCCCTTTGTCGCGGCGCGCATCAATTCCGGCTCAGCGGCCTTGAAAGCCGCCTGCGCGGCGGCCTTGTCGCCGGAGGCGAGCGCCTCCTCGACCTGGCGCACATAAGTGCGGACGCGCGAGCGGCGGTTTTTGTTGATCGCCGCGCGGCGGACGATCTTGCGCGTTGCCTTTTTGGCCGAGGATGTATTGGCCATGATGCCTCTCTTCTGATCTGGTCGGCGCATGCGGCATGCCGCAGGGCACAAAAAACAAACGGGCAGCCACAGGGCCGCCTCGGTTGGTGCGGCTTATAGTTCAGCTTTCCCGGCGCGTCAACGCTGGCTGGCGTTCTTTTTGGCTGTCGTCGCGCCGGAGCATTTTTTCAGCCACGCCGAAGCATTTCGCGCCCCGGAGGTGCGCTGTCAGCGATTGGTGAAATTCGGCTTGCGCTTCTCGGCGAAGGCCGCCATGCCTTCCTTCTGGTCGTCGAGCGCAAACAGCGAATGGAACAGTCGACGTTCGAACCGCAGCCCCTCGGCGAGCGTCGTTTCATAGGCTCGGTTGACGGCTTCCTTTGCCATCATCACCGACGGCAGCGAAAAATCGGCGATCTTGGCCGCCGCCTTGACGGCCTCCTCGACAAGCTCGCCGGCAGGCACGACGCGCGAGACCAGCCCGGAACGCTCGGCCTCCGCGGCATCCATCATCCGCCCGGTCAGGCACATGTCCATCGCCTTCGACTTGCCGACGAACCGGGTCAGGCGTTGTGAGCCGCCCATGCCGGGAATGACGCCGAGCGTGATTTCGGGCTGGCCGAATTTTGCCGTGTCGGCGGCGATGATGAAGTCGCACATCATCGCCAGTTCGCAGCCGCCGCCCAGCGCATAGCCCGCCACCGCCGCGATGATCGGCTTGCGCGCCCGGGTCAACTCTTCCCAGCCGACGAAAAAGTCCTTGATGTAGGCATCGACGTAGGAAATCGACAGCATTTCCTTGATATCGGCGCCTGCGGCGAAGGCCTTCTCGGAACCAGTGACGACCATCGCGCCGATGCCGTCATCTGCCCCGAACACGTTTACCGCGGCCACCAATTCCGCCATGACCTGGGAATTCAGCGCGTTGAGCGCCTTCGGCCGGTTCAAGGTGATCAGCCCGACCTTGCCCCTGGTTTCAACGACGATCGTTTCATAGGCCATGGCTTCGGCTCCTCTTCCAGGCAATTGAAGATCGATCTAACTCACCGCTGACAGGTCCGGCAATAGAAGGTCGAGCGGCCGCTCTGCGTGATGCGCTCGATATGGCCGCCGCAGCCAGGCTTGGAGCAGGGTTCGCCCTCCCGGTCATACACCGCGAAGGAGTGCTGGAAATAGCCCAGCGAACCGTCGGTCTGCATGTAGTCGCGCAGCGACGATCCGCCGGCCGCAATGGCATCTGCGATGACCGAGCGGACCGCCACGGCAAGCCCCCGGCTTTGCTCACCCGCTTTCTTGCCGGCTTTGGCTATCGTGCCCGCCTCGCGCAGCGGCGACAGCCCGGCGCGCCATAGCGCCTCCGAGACATAGATGTTGCCGAGCCCGGCTATCAATCTCTGGTCGAGAAGAGCGGCCTTCAGCGGCGATTTCCGGCCCTTCAGCAGTGAGGCCAGCAGCACTCCGTCAAGCGCATTGCCGGTGGGTTCGACGCCGAGCCCCGCCAGCATCGGATGGGTGTCCGGCGGCCCTTCGCAAAACAGCATGAAGCCGAAGCGACGCGGATCGTTGAAAACCACGCGCGAGCGGGTGCCGTCCCGAGAGGCGACGTCGAAGATGACATGGTCGTGCGTCGAACTCTTCGACCGCTCGTGATGGAACACGCCGGGCATTTCGGCAGCGTCGGCCGTCTCGATGCGAAACGAGCCCGACATGCCGAGATGGCAGATCAGGGCGGGACCGCCTTCGAGATCCATCGTCAGATATTTGGCTCGGCGTCCGAGCGCCGTGATCGTCTTGCCGGTCAGCCGCTCGGCGAATTTTTCGGGGAATGGAAAACGCAGGTCCGGCCGGCGTGCCTCGGCGCGGATGATGCGGGCACCCTCCAGAACCGGCTCCAGCCCGCGCCGGACCGTCTCGACCTCGGGCAATTCAGGCATGGCCGCCCATATCCGGGTAAAAGGAAGTGCCGTAGCGGCCGTGCGCCAACCCGAGATGTTCGGCCACGGTTTCACCAATGTCGCAGAATGTCGTTCTCAGCCCGATGTCGCCGCCCGTCAGACCTGGTCCGATGCCGATCACCGGAATGCGTTCGCGTGTGTGGTCGGTGCCGCGCCAGGTCGGGTCGTTGCCATGGTCGGCCGTCAGGATCAGCAGATCGCCCTGTCGCAATCTCGCGAATGCTTCCGGCAGTCGCCGGTCGAAGGCCTCGAGCGCGGCGGCATAACCTGCAACATCGCGGCGATGGCCGAACTCGGTGTCGAAATCGACGAAATTGGCGAAGACGAGATCGCCGTCGCGGGCCGCATCCATTGCATCAAGCGCCTGGTCGAACATGGCCATGTTGCCCGCGGCCTTGCGCACTTCCGAAATCCCCCGATGGGCAAAGATGTCGCCGATCTTGCCGACGGCGATGACGCGGCTGCCACGCGCCGTCAGCCGGTCGAGCAATGTCGGCTCGGGTGGCGGCACGGCGTAGTCGTGTCGATTGTAGGTCCGCTCGAAAGTGGCTGCCGTCTCGCCGACGAACGGTCGCGCGATCACCCTTCCGATCCTCAACGGATCAACCAGGCGACGCACCACCTTGCAGAATTCGTAGAGCCGCTCCAGGCCGAAATGGACCTCGTGCGCGGCGACTTGCAGGACTGAGTCCACGGAGGTGTAGCAGATTGGCTTGCCCGTGCGGACGTGCTCCTCACCGAACCGTTCGATGATCTCGGTGCCAGGCGCGTGGCAGTTGCCGAGAATGCCCGGCACCTTGCCTTCGCGGATGATGGCCTCGGTCAGTTCGGAGGGAAAGGCCGGGACCGTGTCGGGAAAGTAGCCCCAGTCGAAACGCACCGGCAGGCCGGCTATCTCCCAATGGCCGGATGGCGTGTCCTTGCCGCTCGAAACCTCCTGGGCGGCACCGTGGAAGGCATTGGCGACGAGATCCGTCCCGAAAGAGGCAAAGCCCAGCCCCGTCGCGGTCTCGGCAGCCTTGCCAAGTCCGAGCGACGCCATGTTGGGAACAAACAACGGTCCCTGGCGAAGTCCTTCACGATCGGCGCGGCCTTCCGCACAGGCCTCGGTGATATGGGCGAAGGTGTTGGCACCGGCATCGCCGTAGCGTTCGGCGTCGGCGGCGCCGCCTATGCCGAAGGAATCCAGGACGAAGAGGAAAGCACGCGCCATGAGAACATTGTTGCCGGTTTGAGCATCCAGACATAGGGTTCCACGGCGGCATTGGCAATTCGGAAACCAAACGGCAACCGCTCGGCGCGATAGTCCGGAACCAATTCACTGACGGATCGCAGGACCGGGTCTCCCATGAAAGCTGCCCTGAAGGCATGCGCCGCTCTCATGATCGCGCAAGGCGCGGTCTGGTCCGGCTCGGCGCGCGCCGACTGGCGTGACGATATCGGCACGTTTCGCATCGGCATCGTCGCCGAACCCGGCGCAGCCAACACCGTTCCAGGCCTGGCGCGGTTGACCGAGGCCTTTACCAACGCGCTGGGCATGAAGGTGGAGTTCGTCGTTGCCCGCGACTATGCCGCGCTGATCGATGCGCAGGCCAATGCCCGCATCGAATATGCCGTCTACTCGGCGACCGCCTACGCAACGGCGTCAAGACGCTGCGAGTGCGTCGAACCGCTCGTGGCTCCGGTCGATTCCGATGGCGCGGTCGGCATCCGCGCCGTGCTGCTGACGAAGGAAGGCAAGGTGCCCAGCCTGGCGGCGATGGAAACCCACCGGATCGCCATGCCGCCGGCGGACAGCATTGGTTCTCTTTTGCCATTGGCCGGACTGGCCGCCGAGCACGTCAAGATCGCAGAGGATGCATCGTTTCTGGTTCGCGCCGATTCCGCCTCGGCCGCGGAAGGAATGCTGGTCGATGGCCAGGCCGATGCCTTGTTCGGCTGGGCGACGGCGGCGGCCGACGGCGAGCCAAGACTATCGGGCACGCAGGCAAGGCTCGAAGCCGCCGGGCTTTCGGCGACCGCCCTTCAAGTCGTATGGACGTCGGGTTTGCTGAGATACGGTCCTCACGCGGTGCGTAGCGATCTCGACCCGGAAGCCAAGCGCCGGTTGGCGGTTTTCCTGACCAATCTCAAATCGACGACGCCCGACATCTACGACCTGCTGGAATCGAGGCATTCCGGCGGTTTCGCCACCGTGGTTCCCAAGGATTACGAGATGGCGCACGCCATCGTGCGTCTGGTGTCGGACGGTGGCGTGCGGCGATAGGGTCGTCAGCAGTCGCCGCAGGGGATCGTCAGGCTTCTGCGCGGACGCAGATAATAGGTCTCGCCCATCGATATGTTGTTGAAGACCGTCGTCAATCCGGCCGTCTGTGAGCTGTCTGCGGACCAGGTGATGATCGGTTTGTAACCAAGTTTGCTTTCGACACGAATGAGAAAGGTGCCTGCGACCCTGAGCGTTGCCGGAACCGTAGTGGTTGCGGGCAGGGCGGTGCCGATACTGTAAGCACCATTGACCACCTTGCGCGACCACACCACGTTCACCCTGGGCGGCGTGTCGGTTGTGACCTGTATTGCCGTGATGGTGATATCCGGCTTCGAGCGATTGTACGGCTGCAAGGTGGAGGTGCCGATCTTCATGATGGCATCCAGATCCGCCTTGACGATGGTCGGCTGCTGCGTGACCAGATCCGCGACCATGCTGCCGATGCGGCTGACCTTCTTGCTGGTCTCGATGGCCTGCGAAGCCTCCATGGTGATGAAATACATGATCAGCAGGATTGGCACGATGAGAGCGAACTCGACCGCCGCGATGCCACGGCGATCGCGTATGAAACCGACCCACTTCCCCCAGCGTCCTGCAATTTCTGGATGTGCCCCCGCACGCATCATGCCCGTCCCTTTTTCTTGGCTTTGCTTTCGCCGCGAACTCAGTTGTCGAATGGCTCGTTCTGCCAGGTCACCGATGCAAAATGCAGTGTCTTGTTACCGCCCATCGACTGAGCCAGAAGATCGGTCATGACGGGCCATTTGTAGAAGACCCGCAGCATGTTCTTCGATTCTGCCAGGCCCGGCGTGGTCGCGAAGGGCTGCGAGTTGGCGCCTTGCATCAAGATGATCTCGCCATTCTCGATCTTGAAGCTGGCCGTGGCCGCGTCGGCGAACGTGGTATATGCGCGAAGGTCCACGTCCAGCTGATTTGGGCAATCCTGCGAGACGATGATCTTCAGTTTGTCGCAGATCATGGTCTTCAACTTGTCCCCGGCGACGTCGGCCGGTCTCAACTGCCCGGTGCGCAATTTGCGCGCGATGTCGTCGGTGATGTTGGCCATAACTTCCTGGCCGGCAAATGAGATGCAGCTTTCCAGGATGGCGAAGACAAGAACCGCGAACGGCAATGCGAGCAGCGCGAATTCCAGTGCCGTACTGCCGCGGCGGTCGCCGGCGAAGCGTGCGAAAAGCCGTGCCCGTCTTGCCTTGCGGTCGCTTGTCGAGACGAATTCGATGCTCATGCTCTGATCCTGCCCATCCCCAGACGGTCTCGGCAGGTGTACTAGTGCAAACCAGTTGAAGTCCGGTTTGAATGATCGTTAAAGTCGCCGCGGGCGCCTTAACCACCCGCTAACCTGGACCGCGTGCCTACCGGCTGACGCTCATCTCGGCTTCTGAGGATTTTTCGGCTTCGCTCTTGTAGGAGCTTTCGCAATAGGGCGTGCAGGACATGGTCTGAACTTCAGCGCGCCGGTAGATGCGCACCGACGAGGCCGCCTGCCGCACGACGGTGATCTGTTCATCGATGATCGGGCTGCCATCCTGGTCGAGGACGACGAGGTTGGTGACGCCGAAGCCCTTGCCAGTCAGCACGATCGTCGAGGCGTCCTGCACGGACGCGTCGGCGATTGCCGGGTTGCCGACCACGATCGTGTCGGCGGGGCGCGACAGTTTGACGATCTTGGCCTGGTTCATGGTGACCTCGATGCCGGTGTCGGCCCTGGCGGGCATGACAAAGCTCACGGCGGCAAGAAGCACGGCAATCAGGATCGACGATTTCGGCTCGGCCATTGACGCGCTCCAGGCGGGCGGACTGTTCAACGGAACATGAACGAGATTGGTGAACCAACGGTTAAGCAGGCCCGGGCGCCATATGCCGCGATCGTCATACGCGCCGCGGAGCTGTTTCTTTTGCGGCTGCTTGCCTGGGAATTGCGCCTCGGCCGGCGCTTAGCCCATAGTTAACCACGCAATATGTTCCAACCGGGAAAGGAATCGGTAAGGCTGTTTATTAAGTCGATCGAAAGAGCTTCTCCGTAGATTGGCAGCATCCGATCAACCATCACAGAAGTTGACGGAAGTGCTGTAACACGTGGAGTAGGAGCTCTCGAATGTCTAATCTCATTGCACGTTTCGTAAAGGACGAATCCGGCGCGACCGCTATCGAATATGGTCTGATCGCCGCCCTCATCGCGCTCGCCATCATCGTCGGCGCCGGCGCGCTTGGCAACGCCATCAACGCCAAGTTCGAAGCTATCGGAACGTCCCTGAACAACGTCCCGACGCCCTGAACGACGTCAAGTATATTGAGCGCTCGGATTGCGTTCTGGACAAGGGCCGCCACCTGGCGGCCCTTGTTCTATTCAATGTCTTTTTGCCCTGGGCCTCATCAATCGTTAATCGAACATGCTTAGATTGAGTGCGGCTTAATCCGATAATAGGCATAGCGCCGATGCTTGAAGCCCTGATCTTCGTCGTCTTCCCGTTCTGCATGCTGTTCGCCGCGATCTCCGACATGCTGTCGATGACGATCGCCAATCGCGTGCCGGTGCTGCTCGTCGTCGTCTTCGCGCTGGTTGCGCCGCTGACCGGCATGGAATGGGCGGCCTATGGCTGGCATTTCGCCGCCGGCGCGCTGGTTCTTGCCGCAACGTTCGGCCTCTTTGCAATGGGCGGCATGGGCGGCGGTGATGCCAAGCTGCTGGCCGCGACCGCCGTGTGGATGGGACTCAACATCCAGCTCGTCGAGTATCTCGTGGTCTCGACCTTCATAGGCGGCTTGCTGACGCTTGCCATTCTCGTCTACCGGAAGTCGCCGCTTGCGGTTTTTACCGGCCGCAATCCGTTCCTGCGTCACTTCGCGGACGAGACGACCGGGGTTCCCTACGGCATCGCGCTCGGTTTGGGCGGATTGCTGACCTACCCGGATTCGCCCCTGATGGTCTGGGCGCTGGCCAGGCTGGCGGCCTGACCTTACCGATCATTCCTTGGCTGTGTTGCGGCTGGCTCCGCGGAGCGGGGCTGGCTGTTTGTCCGTGGCTGCGCAATACAGCTAATTTATGTAAACCTTAAATTAATCACGATCGTAAGCATTACATTAACCTTGTTTTGACGATTGCCGCTGCAAAGTCCGGCCTGGCTAGGTGGTTTGCCAAGGCGAGGGTTCGGACAGATGCCAGCATCCCGATTGATTATTCTGAGCGTGGCGGTCGCCGCGGCGGGTGGTGCTGGCTATGTCGCGAAGAACATGGTCGCCGCGCCGCCACCGCAGATCGTCGAGTCCGGTCCAGCGGCTCCCGCCGTGGCATTGCAGGACGTGCTTGTCCTGTCGGGTGATGTCACCATGGGCAGCCAGCTCGAGAACAACATTGCCTGGCAATCCTGGCCGGTCGACGGCATCAACGCCAATTTCATCACCAAGGCCACTGCTCCCGACGCCCTGGAGAAACTGAAGGGGTCCATAGCCCGTGTGCCGATGTACGCGGGCGAGCCGGTGCGGCGTTCCAAGCTGATCGGCGAGGGGCAAAGCTTCATGTCGTCGATCCTGCCCTCCGGCATGCGGGCGGTCGCCACGACGATATCGGCCGACACCTCTGCCGGCGGCTTCATCCTTCCGAATGATTTCGTCGACGTCATTATGACCCGCCGGGCCGATGCCAACAGCGGCGGCTCCGGCTTCAACACCGAAACCATCCTCAAGAACATCCGCGTCCTGGCGATCGACCAGACCATCCAGGAGGACGAGGAAGGCAAGAAGACCAGGGTGGGCCAGACCGCCACGCTGGAACTGACGCCCAAGCAGGCGGAGATCATCACCGTCGCCCAGCAGATGGCGGATCGCCTGACGCTCGCGCTGCGCGCGATCACGGACACCCAGGAAAAGAATTTGGATGAGGCCGACTATCTCGTTTCCGGCAATGGCCGCAAGGGAACGGTCAGGCTGATCAAGTCGGGCGAAGTTTCCGAAGTGGGGGCAAGGAAATGAGGCTAAGCGGTAAACTGCCGGCGATCATGGCAGGGGCTTTCGGCCTGCTGCTCATTGGGACAAACGTGCAGAGCGTTGTCGAGGCCAAGAGTGCACAGGTTTCGGCTTCGGCGGCCACCCAGCGCGTCAAGCTCGGCCTCAACAAGTCGGTGGTCATCGACCTGCCGAGTGATGCCTACGACATTCTTGTCGCCAATCCGACCGTCGCCGATGCGGTGACCCGCACCGCGAGGCGCATCTACCTGTTCGGCAAGGCGGTTGGCGAGACCAACATCTTTGTGTTCGGGCCGAATGGCGAACAGATCGTCAGCCTCGATCTGGCCGTCGAACGCGACGTCGCAGGCCTGGAGGATTATATCAAGCGCTTCATCCCGACATCGTCCATCAAGGTCGAACTGCTGAACGACAACGTCGTCCTGACGGGAACCGTCGACACGCCGCTGGACGCCAAACGCGCCGTCGACCTGGCGACGATCTTCGTCTCGGGCGGTGAAGCGACGACGGGACAATATTCGCAGACCGCGGCCGGCGGCTCGGCCCAGAGTGGTGTCGACATCAACAATCCGGACCAGGAACGCCGCGTCTCGAAAATCGTCAATCTTTTGCAGATCATCGGCGACGACCAGGTCACGCTCAAGGTGACGGTCGCCGAAGTCAGCCGCTCCGTGATGAAGCAGCTTGGCGTCAACATGGTGGGCAGCGGCGGTAGCAACGGCATCAGCTATGACGCGATGAGCACCCCGGCATACGGGCTTGGGAAACCGCTCTCGCAATTCTCGGGAGCTTCGATCGGCACCTCGGCGCTTCAGGCGTATCTAAACGCAATGGAGCAAGGTGGCGTCATGAAGACGCTGGCGGAGCCGACCCTCACCGCCGTGTCGGGTGAGAAGGCAACATTCAGGGTCGGTGGCGAGTTCAATCTCATCACCAGCCGTACGAACAATGTTTCGGACGAGAACAAGACAGGGCAGGTCACATACACCAACGACAAACTTGAATACGGCATCGGCCTGGAGTTCCAACCGGTTGTGCTGTCGGCCGGTCGGATCAGCCTCAAGGTCCGGACGTCCGTGTCGGAGCCTACTGCCGAAGGCGCCACCACGCTGGAAGCTGCAGGCAGGTTGCCCGGAACCACGCTGTTGTCTATCCGCAAGAGACTTGCCGACACGACCGTCGAATTGCCGTCAGGTGGTTCGATGATGATCGCCGGCCTCGTCCGCGATGACGTCAGGCAGGCTGTCGCCGGCCTGCCCGGGCTGACAAAGATCCCGGTGCTCGGCACACTGTTCCGAAGCAGAGACTTCGTGCGCAACGAGACCGAACTGGTGATCATCATCACGCCCTATCTGGTGAAACCGGTGGCACGAAACGACCTCGCCAAACCTGACGACAATTTCAACGCCGCCAGCGATGGCGCCGGTATGTTCCTGGGCCGAGTCAATCGCGTCTACGGCACAATGCAGACGGACAAGCCCAGCGGCCGTTATCACGGCGTCGTCGGCTTCATCTACAAGTGAACGAGGAAGCGGACATGTCTCAGTCAGCATTGCAGGCAAGGACCATCGCCATGACCACGCGCTCCGGCCGTTCGCGAATTCTCCGGCGCGCCATTCCTGCCCTGGCGGTGGCGGTGGCGGCATTGCTGGCCGGCTGCGCCCAGCGCGACAGTGTCACCGTCGGCGCCATTCCAGACGACTACCGCACCAACCATCCGATCGTGATCGCCGAGAAGAACCAAAAGATAGATCTACCTGTCGGTGCGGGTGACCGCGGCATGACCGGTTCGCAGCGCGATACGCTCCTGGGTTTCCTCGACGGCTATGACAAGAGTGCTGCCCCGACGCTGACGATCCAGGTTCCGAGCGGCTCGGCCAACGAGATCGCCGCCGCCGCCGCTGCGCGCGATTTCGCCCGGCTCGCGATTGCATCTGGCGTCAAGCGCAACCGGATCGTGGTCGTCTCCTATCAGGCTGCCTCGAGCGAGACATCCGCCCCGATCCGCGTCGCCTACATCGCGGTGAAGGCCCAGACCGATAAATGCGGACGATGGCCAGATGACCTGCTGGAGACGTCTGAGAACAAACACTATGCCGATTTCGGCTGCTCCTATCAAAACAATCTCGCCGCCCAGATGGCCAATCCGGCCGACCTGATCGGGCCGCGCAAGCAGACCACCATCGACGCGGAAAATCGTGGCGCGGTGATCGATGTCTACCGCAGCAGGGGTATTTCGGACGAGTTCCTCGGCAATTCTGAAGTGACGTACTGAGCCGCGCCCTAAGGAAAAGAGAAGTCACGGAAAGATGACCATGAGCAATCTTGCCTATGACACCCCCGTGGACGGCGGTGAGACCTCGCCGCAGGACATCGCCGTGATGCAGGCGCTGCGGCCGGTTCCGCGCATCTCGATCCAGGCATTCTGCGAGACCGAGGGTGTCGCCAATCCAGTCGAGCGCGCCGGCGAGGACCGCCGCATGACCAAGGCCCATCTCAAGGTCCATATGGGCGGCGTCCCCACCGCCATCGAATTCTACCAGTCGGCGCCGACGCCGAACCTGATCCTGCTGGAGTCGCGCAGCGAACCCAAGCAGTTGCTGGAACAGCTCGCGCAGCTCTCGGAATATTGCGACCCGTCTTCCAAAGTGGTGGTAATCGGCCACTACAACGATGTCGGCCTCTATCGCGAGCTCATCCGCTCCGGCATTTCCGAATATGTCATCGCGCCGGTGTCGATGGCCGACATCGTCAGCGTCATATCGTCGATCTTTGTCGATCCGGAAGCCGAGCCGCTCGGCCGCTCGATCGCCTTCGTCGGCGCCAAGGGTGGCGTCGGCTCTTCCACCATCGCCCACAACGTGGCTTGGGCGATGTCCTCCCTGTTCAAATCCGAGGTGGTCGTCGCAGACCTCGACCTCGCTTTCGGCACGGCCAACATCAATTTCGACCAGGATCCTGCGCAAGGTATCGCCGAAGCGGTGTTTTCGCCCGAGCGCATCGATGAAGTCTATCTCGACCGGCTGCTGACCCAGTGCGCCGAACACCTTTCGCTGCTCGCCGCGCCCTCGACGCTCGAACGCGTCTATGATTTCGATCCCGACGCCTTTACGCAGCTTGTCGACACCGCGCAGCGCACCGTGCCGCTCCTGGTGCTCGACGTTCCCCATGTCTGGACGGGTTGGACCAAGAACACCCTGATCAAGGCCGATGAAATCGTCATCACGGCGACGCCGGAACTGGCCAATTTGCGCAATACCAAGAATTTGGTCGACATGCTCAAACGGCTTCGTCCCAACGACTCGCCGCCCAAACTCATCATCAATCAGGCCGGCGTGCCCAAACGTCCGGAGATTTCCCCGTCCGATTTCGCCGAGCCGCTCGGCCTGGCCGCGATGGCGATCATCGGCTTTGACCCGCTGCTGTTCGGCAATGCCGCCAACAACGGACGTATGCTTGGTGAAATGGACGCCAAGAACCCGGTTGTCGCCACGATCAACGAAATTGCCCATGTGCTGACCGGTCGCAGCGAAATCCGGGTGAAGAAAAAAGCGGGTCTCGGAAATCTGCTCGGCAAACTTTCGCGCAACAAGAAATGATGCTTCTTCAGTGGAATCGGTAGTCGATCATGTTTGGTAAGAGAGGCAGCGACGACGGCAACCGGTTCAAGCCGGAATTCCGCCAGCCGGCACCGGCGCCGACCGCGCCAGCCGTCGCGGATTCGGCCGATACGGCGGTTCTTGCGAGGCCGGCGGCCGCACCTGCGTCGAGCGCTCCTGTTGCACCGCCGGCCCGCCGCGCGGTCGAGGCGCCGCCGATAGCTCCGGAGCCGAAGCGGGCGGCGCGCGAAAAGAGCGAAACCTATTACGACACCAAGAGCCAGGTCTTCGCCGCCCTGATCGACACGATCGACCTGTCGCAACTCGCCAAGCTCGATCCCGAAAGCGCGCGCGAGGAAATCCGCGACATCGTCAACGACATCATCGCGATCAAGAATTTCGCGATGTCGATCGCCGAACAGGAAGAACTGCTCGAGGATATCTGCAACGACGTGCTTGGCTATGGGCCGCTCGAGCCATTGCTCGCCCGCGACGACATCGCCGACATCATGGTCAACGGCTCCAAGAACGTCTACATCGAAGTCAACGGCAAGGTCGAACAGACCGGCATTCGTTTTCGTGACAACCAGCAGCTTCTCAACATCTGCCAGCGCATCGTCAGCCAGGTCGGCCGCCGCGTCGATGAATCCAGCCCGATCTGCGATGCGCGTCTTCCCGACGGCTCCCGCGTCAACGTCATCGCGCCGCCGCTCGCCATCGACGGCACCGCGCTCACCATCCGCAAATTCAAGAAGGACAAGCTGACGCTCGATCAGCTGGTGAAGTTCGGCGCCATCTCGCCGCAAGGAGCCGAGGTTCTCAAGATCATCGGCCGAGTTCGCTGCAACATCGTCATCTCCGGCGGCACCGGCTCGGGCAAGACGACGCTCCTCAACTGCCTGACCAACTACATCGATCGCGAGGAACGCGTCATCACCTGCGAGGACTCGGCCGAACTGCAACTACAGCAGCCGCATGTTGTCCGTCTGGAAACCCGCCCGCCCAACCTCGAAGGGGAAGGCGAGGTGACGATGCGGGATCTGGTCAAGAACTGCCTGCGCATGCGGCCCGAGCGCATCATCGTCGGCGAAGTGCGCGGACCCGAAGTGTTCGACCTTCTGCAGGCGATGAACACCGGCCATGACGGCTCGATGGGAACGATCCACTCGAACAGCCCGCGCGAATGCCTGAATCGTATCGAATCCATGATCGCAATGGGCGGTTTTTCGCTGCCGCAGAAGACCGTGCGCGAAATCGTCGTCGGCTCCATCGACGTGATTATCCAGGCGGCACGCCTGCGCGACGGGTCGCGCCGCATCACTCACATCACCGAGGTGATCGGAATGGAAGGCGACGTCATCATCACGCAGGACATCGTCCTCTACAACATCAAGGGCGAGGACGCGAATGGGCGGCTGCTGGGAGAGCATGTATCGACCGGCATCGGTCGCCCCCATTTCTGGGACCGCGCCCGTTACTATGGCGAGGAGCAGCGCCTCGCAATAGCGCTTGAGGCGATGGAGAAACGCGCTGACTGACGCTGCTGCAGGCGTAAGGGTTCTGATCGATGTTTGGAATTGACGGCACCGTATTGGCGTTTGTCGTGCTCGCCGGCTTCAGCGCCGGCGCGGTCGCCTATGCATTCCTGTTCACCCGGATCAGCAACGAAAAGCAGGCCGGTAAGCGGCTGGAAACGATCAAGACCGCGGAGACGGATCGCTCCGTCGTCAAGGCCTCGCGCGATCGCGTGGCGGAGGCGGCCAAAAGACGCAAGTCGGTCCAGGATTCCTTGAAGGAACTCGACGAGAAGCAGAAATCCAAGGACAGCGCGGTCAAGAAACCGCCGCTGAAGGCCCAACTGCGCCAAGCCGGCCTGAAGGTTTCCATCGAACGCTTCTATATCTATTCCGCCATTTGCGGCCTTGCCCTGACGATCATCGCCTTCGTGGTGGGGGCGCCGCTTTTTGTTTTGCCTGGCGTGCTGCTGGCCGGTGCGCTCGGCCTGCCGCGCTGGTTCGTCTCATTTCGCCGCGCGCGGCGGGTCAAGGCATTCCTCAACGAATTTCCCAACGCGCTCGACATCATCGTGCGCGCGGTCAAATCCGGCCTGCCGCTGAACGATGCGGTGCGCCTGATCGCCAATGAATCTCCCGAGCCCGTCAAGGCCGAGTTTCGCCGCATCGTCGATTCGCAGCAGATGGGCCTGTCGATCCCGGATGCCACCTTGCGCATGCCCGAAACCATGCCATGCACCGAGGCGAGCTTTTTCGGCATCGTCATTCAGATCCAGTCGCAGGCCGGCGGCAATCTCTCCGAGGCGCTGGGCAATCTTTCGCGCGTGCTTCGCGACCGCAAGAAGATGAAGGCCAAGGTCCAGGCGCTGTCGATGGAAGCCAAGGCGTCCGCCGCCATCATCGGCGCGCTGCCTTTCATCGTCGCGTTTCTCGTCTATCTCTCCAGCCCCAACTACCTGATGCCGCTGTTCACCACGAGCATCGGTAACCTGATCCTGGGGGTTTCGGCCGTCTGGATGTCGATCGGCATCTTCGTGATGCGCAAGATGATGAACTTCGAAGTCTAGGGCCGCGGCATGACCGAACAAGTCGTCAAATCACTGACGGATCCCGGCCTCCTGATCGCGCTGCTGGTCGGCATTGCCGTGTTCGCGACGGTCTTCACCTTGCTGCCGGCATTTGGCGGAAACCAGCTCAAGGCGCGCATGAAGTCGGTCGCGCTGGAACGCGACGAATTGCGCGCCAAGCAGCGCGCGCGGCTTGCAAGCGAGGCGGATCGCCGCCGCAAGGGCCTGCGCGAAGAACAGTCGATCGGCATGCGCAACATCGTCGACAGGCTCGACCTGCGGCGCGCCCTCGCCGACGAGGGTACCTTGCAGAAGCTCAAGGTTGCCGGTTTCCGTGGACAGAACCCGCTGACGCGGTTTCTCTTCTTCCGCCTCGTGCTTCCGTTTGTCGGCTTCGCACTGGGCGTGATCTACATATTCGTGCTCGGAGGACTGCCGCAGCAGCCATTGTTCATCCGGCTGTTCGTCTGCGTCCTCGTTGCCTATGGCGGCTTCTACGCACCGGTCGTCTATGTCAACAACCGCGCCACCAAGCGCAAGCAATCGATCCAGATGGCATGGCCGGACGCGCTTGACCTGATGCTGATTTGCGTCGAATCTGGCATGTCGGTGGAAGCGGCATTGCGCAAGGTCGCCGACGAGATCGGCGCCCAATCGGTGGCCCTTGCGGAAGAATTCATCCTGACGAACGCCGAGCTCTCTTATCTGCAGGAGCGCAAGCAGGCCTATGAGAACCTCGCCAGCCGCACCGGCCTGGAATCCGTCAAGTCGGTGTCGCAGGCACTCGTCCAGGCCGAGCGTTACGGCACCCCTGTGGCGCATGCGTTGCGCGTGCTCGCGGGTGAAAGCCGGGACCAACGCATGAACGCTGCCGAGAAGAAGGCCGCCGCCTTGCCGCCCAAGCTCACCGTGCCGATGATCCTGTTTTTCCTGCCGGTGCTGTTCGCCATCATCCTCGGCCCTGCCGGCATCCAGGTCAGCCAGCGCGGCATCTTCGGCCAGGCGCACGAAACCAGCAGCCAGTAGGTGAATCTGACCGATCCAAAGAAAAACCGCGCGGCTGACGCAGCGCGGTTCTCTTATGCAGGGTTCGGTGGCCGCGTGCCGCTCAGTTGGTTGCGGCTTTCGCCTTGTCCTGATCCTTGAGCTGGCTCCAGGCATTTTGCTGAGCCAGCATCTGCCTGAGATAAGCGACATTGGCCTGCGCCTGTTCGGGTGACAGCTCCTGCGAGGCGATCTTCTCGGCTTCGTCGAAGCGGCCCTGCAGGCCGACGACCAGCGCCAGGTTCTGGCGCACGCGGCTGTCGGCATTCGGCTGCTGTGCGGCCGAGCGCATATAGGTTTCGGCGGTGCGCAGGTCGCCTCCCAGCACATAGGACATGCCAAGGTTGGAAAGCACCGAAGGTTCGTTCGGCTTGAGCTCCAGCGCCTTGCGGTAGAGCTGGCGCGCGTCGTCCTTCTGGCTGAGCTGGTCGAGAATGGCCGCTTCCGCCGACACCAGCCTCCAGTCGGGATATTCCGGCGTCTGCGCCCGGCGCACGGCATCAAGCGCCGCCTCGAACTGGCCGTTGGCGGCCAGCGCCTTGCCGTAGGCGGCAAGCACGTCGCGATCCTTGGGATAGGCGATCGCCAGCTTGCGCATCACGGCAAGCGACTGGTCGGCATCGCCATCCATCTGCAGCGCCGCAGCGAAGTTGGTCGCTATCCGCTTATCGTTGGGATTCCTGGAATAGGACTGGCCAAGCGCTGCCGTCGCATTGTGCAATTCTCCCGCCGACATCGTCTCCAGCGGCTTGCCGCTGGTGCGTCCGATCGAGCCTGTGCTGATCTTGTCGGTCCCGCAGCCGGCAACGCCTGCGGCCAGCGCGAGCATGAAGGCCGTGGTGATGAGCCGCTTTCCGGTGGCGTTCGTCGTGCGGTTCGTCGGCATCGGCACCCTGGGCCTCCATTCATGCGCGCGGCCATTGCGTGACCATCTTCCCTCTCGAAGAAATATTCTGTTAACCCTAACGGACAGTTAAGAAGCGCTGAATCGACGGACGTCGGCAGGAGAACATCGAATGTCAGTGGAACTGGTCGAGAGCAAGCTGAACAACCCGCTTCCTGTCCATCTGGTGGCCAAGGACGGTCTGGAAACGGCCGGTCTGGCGTCATCTGCCGTGGCGTGGGCCAGGGCTAACAGCTTCTCCGGCGAAGCGGGCAGGACGCTCATCGTGCCTGCGGAAAACGGCGCGCTCGGCGGTGCCTTGTTCGGCATTGGCGACGGCGAGGGCGCGCTGGCCGTCGGCGCGCTGGCGAAAAGCCTGGCGGAGGGCGACTGGCATTTCGCCTCCGCGCCGGCCGAGCCGGAGCTGGCGGCGATCGCGCTGGCCCTCGGCGGCTATGTCTTTACCCGCTATGGCAAGAAACCGGGCAAGGCGCTGCGCTTCGAATTACCGGCCGGCGTAGAGGCAAAACGCGTTCGCCGCATCGTCGAAGGCGTCTTCCTGACGCGCGATCTTGTCAACACGCCGACCAGCGACATGGGGCCGGACGAGCTGGAGAAGGCGGTTCGAGCCCTGGCCGAAATTCACAAGGCCGAGGTGTCGGTCATCAAGGGCGACGATCTCATCAAGCAGAATTTCCCGATGATCCATGCCGTCGGTCGGGCTTCGTCCAGTGCGCCGCGCCTTATCGACATGGGCTGGGGGTCAAGGAGCGCGCCGAAAGTGACGTTGGTCGGCAAGGGGGTCTGTTTCGACACTGGCGGCCTCGATATCAAGCCGTCTTCCGGCATGCTGTTGATGAAGAAGGACATGGGGGGCGCCGCCAATGTGCTGGGTCTGGCCTCGATGATCATGGCCTCCGGATTGCACGTGCGGCTGCGCGTGCTGATCCCGGCCGTCGAGAATTCGATCGCCGGCAACGCCTTCAGGCCTGGCGACGTGTTGGCGAGCCGCAAGGGCATGTCAGTCGAGATTGGCAACACCGATGCCGAGGGAAGACTGGTTCTGGGCGATGCGCTGGCGCTGGCCGACGAGGAGGAGCCGCAATTGCTTGTCGACATGGCGACGCTCACCGGGGCTGCTCGTGTCGCGCTAGGTCCGGACCTGCCGCCCTTCTACACCAGCGACGAGGCACTAGCCTCGGAACTGACGACAGCCTCGCTGGCGGTCGAGGATCCGCTGTGGCGCATGCCGCTGTGGCGGCCCTATGATGCGAAGCTGTCGTCGAAGATCGCCGACATCAACAATGTCACCACGGATGGGTTCGCCGGTTCCATCACCGCGGCGCTGTTTCTCAAGCGCTTTGTCGAGAAGACGGCAAGCTGGGCGCATTTCGACATATTCGCCTGGAACCCCGCCGATCGTCCGCACGGACCTGCCGGCGGCGAGGCGCAAGGCATCCGGGCACTGGAGCGCGTCATCTCGAAGCGTTTTGGCTGATGTGGCGGCGACTTTCAGGGCCGGCAGGTTGCCGAAACTGAAACGGAACCGAAACAATTTGCCGTCATTATCGTGCGATGTCGATTTCGATGCGCCCGAGCCAGGCCTTGCGACTGTGGCAGCAAGTGATGCTGTCGCAGGTGCGCGACGACGCGCCCGACCTCACCATGCGCCAGACGGCTATCCTGTTCACCATCTATCTTGATCCGCCGCCGCACACGGTGCGCGGGCTGGCTGCCCGTCTCAACGTCACCAAGCCGGTCATCACCAGGGCGCTAGACACGATGGGCGCGCTCAAACTGGTGTCGCGCCATCGCGACGAACTCGACAAGCGCAACGTGCTGATCAAGCGCACGGTCGAAGGCGCCCTCTTTGTCGAGCGCTTCGGCGATGGTATCATCGCCAAGGCACAAGAGCTGCCTATCTGATGACCAGCCGTCTCAATGGATGAACTAATTTGACCGCCAGGGATGCCCGCCTCCACGCCTTTCGGCCCGATCTTGCCGATGCGAGATTGAAAGGAGAGGTCGCTGCCGACCGCTTTGTCGCCGGCCGGCCGGCGCGGATTTCGATCCCGGTTGCCGATATCCGCAAGGCTCCGCGTCCAGACGCTGGTGTCAACACGCAAGCCCTGTTCGGCGATGACGTGCTCGTTTTCGAGGACAGAGAGGGCTGGGCCTGGATCCAGGCCGAACGGGACGGTTATGTCGGCTATGTCGCCGACGCCATGTTGGGCGGGCGGGATCATGCGCTCACCCATATCGTCTCCGTGCCCCGAACTTTCCTCTATCCCGGCCCGGATCTGCGCCTTCCGATCGCGGGACAGCTGTCGATGGGGTCCACCGTCACGGTGACCGGGTCCGCCGAAACGCGCGGCACCCACTATGCCGTCCTGCCCTCCGGTGAGGCAATCATAGCGGGTCACCTGCGGCCGCTCAGTAATGTGGCCGCCGACTATGTTTCGGTGGCCGAGACGTTCCTTGGCACCCCTTATCTCTGGGGCGGTGTCTCCGGCTTCGGCATCGATTGCTCCGGCCTCGTGCAACTGGCGATGCGCATGGCCGGCGCCGATGTCCTGCGCGATTCCGACATGCAGGCGCAGAGCATCGGCGAGCCGCTCGATCCGGGCCCCGATTATTCCGGCCTGCGCCGCGGCGATCTCGTTTTCTGGAAAGGCCATGTCGCCATCATGACCGATGCCGAGACCATGATCCACGCCAACGGCCACACCATGCTGGTATCGCGCGAAGGTCTGAAGGAAGCCGTCGCCCGCATCGGCTATCTCTACGGCGGGCCGACGGAGTTCCGGCGGCCATAGCGCCGATCCTCCCTTCTTCCGGGGGAGAGAAAAACTGCTCGATCACCTTTTGTTCCGATTGTTCTTGGCGTTCGCACGCCGTCGCGCTACCTCTGACGCGTGACAGAGAAGCCGCGCCTTGCCGACCAGAATGCCGCCGTTGTCCTGCCCGAGCCATTCCTGAGATGGTTTGGCGAGAAAGGCTGGTCGCCGCGCGCCCACCAGATCGAATTGCTGGCGAGGGCTCAAGCAGGGCAGTCGGTGCTGCTGATTGCACCGACCGGCGCCGGCAAGACGCTGGCCGGGTTCCTGCCTTCGCTGACCGAACTGGCCGTCAGGGCCAGGCGAAAACCGGGACAGGCCCGCCGCGGCATCCACACGCTCTACATCTCGCCGCTGAAGGCGCTGGCTGTCGACATCGAGCGCAACCTCGGCAAACCGGTGGAAGAGATCGGGCTCTCCCTCACCATCGAGACCCGCACCGGCGACACGCCGGCGCACAAGCGCCAGCGGCAGAAGCTGGTGCCGCCCGACATCCTGCTCACCACGCCCGAGCAGCTTGCGCTGCTGATCGCGGCACCCGATGCCAGGCGTTTCTTCGAAGACCTGCGCTATGTCGTGCTCGACGAGTTGCATTCGCTGGTGATTTCGAAGCGGGGTCATCTCCTGGCGCTTGGTCTGGCGCGCCTGCGCCAGTTCATGCCCGAGCTTCAGACCATTGGACTGTCCGCCACTGTGGCCGAACCGGACGAATTGCGCCGCTGGCTGGTCGGCCAGAATCCGCCCAAAAATACGGCAAGTCCCGAAATGGCCGAACTGATCGTCGTTACCGGCGGCGCAAAGCCCGAAATATCCATCTTGGATTCGGAGGAGCGCGTGCCCTGGGCCGGACATTCGGCCCGCTACGCGACGCCCGAGATCTACCGCGAGATCAAGCGCCATAAGACTACCCTGCTGTTCGTCAATACGCGCAGCCAGGCGGAGTTGCTGTTCCAGGAATTGTGGCGCGTCAACGAAGATACCTTGCCGATCGCGCTGCATCACGGATCGCTCGATGTCGCGCAGCGGCGGCGGGTCGAGAAGGCGATGGGCGACAATGCGCTGCGCGCCATCGTCGCCACCTCGACGCTCGACCTCGGCATCGACTGGGGCGACGTCGACCTCGTCGTGCATGTCGGCGCACCCAAGGGAGCGAGCCGGCTGGCGCAGCGCATCGGCCGCGCCAACCACCGCATGGACGAACCATCCAAAGCCGTCCTCATCCCGGCCAACCGCTTCGAGGTGCTCGAATGCCGGGCAGCGCTGGATGCCAACTACCTCGGCGCGCAGGATACGCCTCCACTGGTCGATGGCGGGCTCGACGTGCTGGCGCAACATGTCCTTGGCTGTGCTTGCGGCGCACCGTTCCGCGCGGACGATCTTTACGAGGAGGTGCGTTCGGCGGCCCCCTATGCCGGGCTGGGTCGGCCGACATTCGACCGCGTCGTCGATTTCGTCGCCACGGGTGGCTACGCCTTGAAGAGCTATGAGCGATACGCCCGCATCCGCCTCAACAAGGAGGGATTGTGGCGGGTATCCAATCCGCGCGTGGCCCAGCAATACAGGCTGAACGTCGGCACTATCATCGAGGTGCCGGCGCTCAACGTGCGTTATGTCCAGGCCGGCAGCAAGGGTTCCGTGTCGCGCGGCGGCAGGGTTTTAGGCAAGATCGAGGAGGCTTTCCTCGAGACGCTGACGCATGGCGACACCTTCATGTTCGCCGGCAAAGTTCTTCGCTTCGAAGGCATTCGCGAGAATGAGTGCTTCGTCTCGAACGCGCCCGGCAGCGATGCGAAGGTGCCTTACTATGGCGGCGGCAAGTTCCCGCTTTCGACCTATCTCGCCGAACAGGTCCGCGCCATGCTGGACGATCCGCAGCGGTGGAAGAAACTGCCCGAGCAGGTGGCCGACTGGCTGCGCTTCCAGGCCGACAAATCGGTGCTGCCCAAACGCGATGACCTGCTGATCGAGACCTTTCCGCGCGGCAACCGCCACTATCTGGTCGCCTACCCCTTCGAGGGCAGGCTGGCCCACCAGACGCTCGGCATGCTGCTTACCCGCCGTCTGGACAGGACGGGCGCCAGGCCGCTTGGCTTCGTCGCCACCGACTATGCCTTGGCCATTTGGTCGCTGGGCGACATGGGGGCGATGTTCAAAGCCGGAAAACCCTCGCTCGGCGCGCTTTTCGATGAGGACATGCTTGGCGACGATCTCGAGGCCTGGCTGGCAGACAGCTGGCTTCTCAAGCGCACTTTTCGCAATTGCGCGCTGATTTCAGGGCTGATCGAAAAGCGTCATCCCGGCAAGGAGAAGAGTGGCCGTCAGGTGACTGTCTCGACAGACCTTATTTATGACGTCCTGCGCAGCCATGAGCCGGATCACATATTGCTCCAGGCGACGCGCGCGGACGCGGCGGCGGGCCTGCTCGATGTCAGCAGACTTGCGGACATGCTCTCGCGCATTCAAGGTCGAATCATGCATAAGAACCTCGAACAGATATCGCCGCTCGCCGTGCCGATCATGCTCGAGATCGGCAAGATGCCGGTGCACGGCGAAGCCGATGAAACGCTGCTGATGGATGCGGCCACGCTGGTTGAGGAAGCCATGGGGCCGGAGATGGCTGAGGAATGAATTTTTCGCTGGCGCGCGCATCGTTGATCGCCGACGCCGATCTGGTCGGCATCGCCGGCGAACGTGCGGTCTGCGATCCGCGCGGCGTGCTCTACTTTCCCGAGCTCAAGCTTCTGGCCGTTTCCGATCTGCATCTGGAAAAAGGCTCATCGCTGGCAAGGCGCGGCATGCTGCTCCCGCCCTATGACACCGGCGCGACCTTGCTGCGATTGCAGGCCGTCATCTCGGACTACCAGCCGGCAATCGTCATCAGCCTGGGCGATTCCTTCCATGATGGCGGCGGCGCCGAGCGCATGCATCGAAGTTTCCGCGAACGGCTGGAGGCGCTGATGGCGGGCCGCGACTGGTTCTGGGTGGCCGGCAACCATGACCCGGAGGCGCCGGCCGACCTGCCGGGCGATACGGTGCGCGAACTCGCCATCGGCTCGTTGCTGTTCCGGCACGAGCCGTCGAAGCTGCGCGTCGAGGGCGAGATATCGGGCCATCTCCATCCCTGCGCCCGCATCGTCCAGCAGGGCCGTTCAGTGCGGCGGCGCTGCTTCGCCGGCGATGGCGGCCGCATGATCATGCCCGCCTTCGGCGCCTATACCGGCTCACTCAACGTGCTCGACCGCGCCTATGCCGGCCTGTTCCGCCTGGAATCGCTGATGGCCTATATGCTCGGCACGGACCGCATCTTTGCGATTTCAGGCTCGATGCTGCGACCCGGCTGAAGCCGCTATTTCCCGTAGTAGAGAGTGACCGTGTGCTTCGCTTCGGCGAAGAACAGCCAACGTTCGACCAGCATGCCGACAAACTGTGCGACCGCGGCGAACACCGATGCGAGCGCCGCGAAAGGTGACGGCAAGGCGAAGGCCGTAATCAGCAGCAAGGCGGGTAGCGCGAAACCCAGGAGCTGGGTGATCCGCCGCAGCTTTGCGCTGTGCTTGCGCGCGATGCGAAAACCCATTTCCTTGAGCAAATAATTTTCCTCGGTATGCGGCCATTCCAGCGATCTAACCGTCCCCCCGGCAAGCCCGGTTGCGGTGTTGGCGTTGGTGGGGATTTCCAATTGGTCGTTGTACCGCCAGGTCGCAAGCTTCCAGGCCCAACCGAGCAGGGTCAGCAGTACGCAGGCTGCCAGAAGCATTTTGGAACCGACGGCAAAGCCTTGGCATAGCGCGGCCAGAAGCACACTGCCGCTCATCGCCGAGAAAATGAGATAGCCGGGCAAGGTGTAAGGGCTGTGCCACTGAGCGATGGGTTTCAGCGAGGCATAGATCATGCCGGTCATGCAGACGGTGATGACGGCGCCGATCGTTGCCAGAAGTCCGGCGGCGGCGACCCAGCCATCGGTGCGGCCAAGAATGACCCAGCCAATGCCGAACAGTCCGGCCGGGACGAAGGTGGCGACCGAGGCGACGCCTTCGCGCGACAGCCAGGAACTGCGCCATTGCGAGAACGCACGCCAGGCGCGTTCGGGGCGGCCGAGATGTCCGGTCGAGGACAACAGGCCGGCGGTGATCAGCCCGAGCGCCAGTCCCATGCCGATGAAGCCCAGCCAGAAATCGGGTGCGATGACGCCAAGTGGCGCCAGCACGCCGAGCAGCGCCAGCAGGCCGTAGCCGGCGCCGGTGGCGGTGGTGAAGAAGACGACCGAGGAGGCTGGATGCATGGGGTTTAGTTCGAGAGCATGCGGTCGACCCAGCCGAGGAACCCACCCTCGGCCCTCACCGGCTCCAGGGTTGGCGCAGAAATCTTTGCGGCGCGTTCGGTATGCGCGCGCGGCGGCAGGTATTTGTTGGTCGGGCGGTAGCCGAGTTCCGGCATCAGGTCGACGCCGCCACGCTCCTCAACCAGTTGCGACACCGCCGAGGCGGGGTCGCCGAGATCGCCGAAATGCCGTGCGCTGGTCGGACAGGCCGCGACGCAGGCCGGCACGCGGTCCTCCTCGGCCAGATTGTCATTGTAGATGCGGTCGACGCAGAGCGTGCATTTCTTCATCACGCCGACATCGGTGTCGAATTCGCGCGCGCCATAGGGGCAGGCCCAACTGCATAGCTTGCAGCCGATGCACTTGTCCTCATCGACCAGCACGATGCCGTCCGAGGCTCGTTTGTAGGAGGCGCCGGTCGGACACACAGTGACGCAGGCCGGCGTCTCGCAATGCAGGCACGAGCGCGGGAAGTTCACCGTGCGGCCGCCCATCGCGGTGGTGTGCTCGTAGCTGTGCACGCGATTGAACCAGACGCCGTCGACATGGCCGCCATAGGGGTCGATGTCGGTCAGCGGCGCCATGTGGCCGCCGGTGTTCCATTCCTTGCAGGCGGTGACGCAGGCCTGACAACCGACGCAGGTGTCGAGGTCTATGACCAGGCCTAGTTTTTTGCCCGTGTGGGCGGGGACGCAGGTCATTTGGCGGCTTCCCTGTTCATGCGGAATTCGGCGCCAAAGCGAAGTGTGTCCGGCGATGGCTGGAATTGCGGCGGCTGGTGGAAACGCTCGAATTGCGGCTCGGTGAAACCGGCTTCCTCCGCCGCGCATTTGACGATGCCCACCTTGAGATCGAACCATGCCGCCTGGCCGGTCACCGGATCGGAATTCGAATACCGCCTGCCGTTGGTGTCTGCCGTGGTCTGGTCGCCGATGATGTGGTTGAGCAGGAAGCCGCGATTGCTCTCGGCGGCATCGTCCTTCAGCCCCCAGCTGCCGCGCCTTTTGCCGATGGCGTTCCAGGTCCAGACCGTGCTTTCGTTCACGCCCTCGACCAGCTTGATCTGTCCCTTGACCTTGCCATTGATGCTTTCGATCCACACCCAGTCGTCGTCGGCAAGGCCGAGACCTGCGGCGGTCCTCTCATGCACGAACAGCCGGTTTTGGCTGGTGATCTGCCTCAGCCACGCATTCTGCGAACCCCAGGAATGGTACATGTGCATCGGCCGCTGCGTCAGCGCATGCAACGGATATTTCTGCTGGTCGACGGCCGCTTCCTCGAACGGCACGTACCAGAAGGGTAGCGGGTCCATGTAGGTCTCGATGCGCTGGCGTTCGCTCTCGGGCGGCACGGCCCGACCATGGCCGCGCGCGGCAAGACGAAAGCGCTGCAAGGGTTCGGAATAGAGCTGGAAGACGACTGGTTCGGCCTTCGGGATGAAGCCCATCTGCACCGCGAAATCGAGATAGGACCGGTTGGCCATCTTGTAGTAGCGCTGGTCCTCAGCGAAATCGCGGTGCCAGAAGCCGCCATTGTCGATGTAGCGCTGCAACTGGTCCGGGTTTGGCTCGCCCTTGCCGGTCGAATTGCCGTCCTTGCCGCGCCAGCCGGCAAGCGGGCCGATACCGGGCGTGCGCTCGTGATTGACGATGTAGTCGGCATAGTCGGCATATTTGGCCGCCCCGTCTTCTCTGACGAAACCCGGCAGGCCGAGGCGCGCGCCGAGCTCGATCAGCACCGATTGGAACGGGCGCACGTCCCGGTCCGGCTTGACCACGGGATGGCGTATAGCATCGCCCGGTCCGTCGGCATGGCTGATCGGCCGGTCGAGCAGGCTGATGCAGTCGTGCCGTTCGAGATAGGTTGTGTCGGGCAGCACGAGGTCAGCGAACGGCACGGTCTCGGAATAATAGGCGTCGGAATAGATGATGAAAGGGATCTTGTAATTGCCCGCCTCGTCGCGGTCGGTCAGCATACGAATCGTCTCGACGGTGTTCATCGAGGAATTCCAGGCCATGTTCGACATGTACATCATCAGTGTGTCGATCTTGTATGGATCGCCGGCCCAGGCGTTACGGATGACGGTGTGCATCAAGCCGTGCGCAGCGAGCGGCGCCTCCCAGGAATAGGCCTTGTCTATGCGGATCGGCACCCCTGCCTCATCGACCAGAAGGTCGTCAGGCCCGCAGACGAAGCCGAGCGGAATGCCGTCCAGTGGCGTCATCGGCCGGACGTTCTTGCCGGCAGGCTTCGGTCCTGGCGGCGCGCAACGCGGATAAGGCGGTTTGAAGCGGAAGCCGCCCGGGACGTCCACCGTTCCGAGCAGCACCTGCAGAAGATGAATGGCTCGGCAAGAATGAAAACCGTTGGAATGGGCTGAGATGCCGCGCATCGCGTGCATCGACACAGGCCGTCCCGTAATCGTCTCGTGGCGGCGGCCGGCCCAGTCGGTCCACGCCACCGGCAGTTCGATCGTCTGCTCAAAGGCGACATGAGCGAGCTCGGCGGCGATCCTGCGGATCGTATCGGCGGCAATGCCGCAGCGCTCCGCGACCGCATCGGGCGAATAACTCTCATTGAGGTATCGATCGGCGATCAGCTGGAACACCGGAACGCAGCGACGACCGTCGACGGTGAAGCTGCCGGTCAATGCCGGTTTGGCGCTGGCGTCGGTGGCGCGGACAGGCACCTTCGCCACCCTGTCCCAGGCGAGCAGGTTGCCGGCGCTGTCGCGGACAAACAGCCCGTCATTGGCCGCACCCGGATCCTGGATGACGAGCACATGGGCGTTGGTGTAGCGCAGGAGATAGTCGAGATCGACGCGGCCTGCCTTCAAGAGCTCGTGGATGAGGGCGAACACGAACAGGCCGTCGGTGCCCGGCCGGATGCCGATCCAGTCGTCGGCGATGGCGTTGTAGCCAGTGCGACATGGGTTGATCGACACCACCTTGGCGCCGCGCGCCTTCAGCTTGCCGAGGCCGATCTTGATCGGGTTGGAATCATGGTCCTCGGCGACGCCGAAAAGCATGAAATACCGGGTATTGTCCCAGTCGGGTTCGCCGAACTCCCAGAACGAGCCGCCGATCGTATAAAGCCCGCCTGCGGCCATGTTCACCGAACAGAAACCGCCATGCGCGGCGAAGTTCGGCGTGCCGAACTGGCTTGCCCACCAGCCGGTCAGGGATTGCGATTGGTCGCGGCCGGTAAAGAAGGCGAGTTTCTTCGGGTCGCTGCGGCGGATGGACGAAAGCCGCTCCGCGGCGATCGTCAGCGCTTCTTCCCACTCGATCTCGCGGAATTCTCCCGAGCCGCGCGAGCCGGTGCGCAGCAGCGGCTTTTTCAGCCGGGCAGGGCTGTAATGCTGCATGATGCCGGAGCTGCCCTTACCGCAGATCACGCCGCGATTGACCGGATGATCCTTGTTGCCGTTGATGTAGCGGACCTTGCCGTCCTTGATGTGCACGTCGATGCCGCAGCGGCAGGCGCACATATAGCATGTGGTCTTGGCGATGCGGTCGGAGATGGCGGGCGAGGTGTCGACGCCATCGTTCTCGTCGGGTGCGTTCGTGTCGGCGAGCGGGCGTTGGGACGGGGCGGAATTCGCGCCGCGCAGAGATCCTTGGGTCATGATCCCCGAGCGCTTCTGCGGTTCGCGGCTTTGGCCCTGGTTTTCGGCCCGGGACCGCGCATGTAATGCTCTTCCGGATGATAGCGATCGCCGGCCAGCCGCCGCCGCAGGCCGCGGGTCCAGTGCGCGAACAGGGACTTGAACCGCCCGATCATTTCATTCTCTGTCAATCGGTAGCGAATTTTTTCTAACTTCGATTGAAAACTTAGAATAAGCCTATCAACCCGTCTAATCAGTTGTTCTTGTAAATTCGATCGATATTGGTTCTTAATGCCTTATGACACTTGACCAGTTGCGGATATTTGTCGCCGTCGCCGAGCGCGGCCACATGACCAAGGCGGCGGAGCTGCTGGGCATCTCCCAATCGGCCGCGTCGGCCGCCATCCGCGCGCTTGAGGAGCAGCACGGCGTCCATCTGTTCAACCGCGTCGGCCGCAACATCGAGCTTGCCCAGACCGGTCACCGGTTCCTGCCAGAAGCCAAGGCCGTACTGGAACGAGCCGCCGCCGCACGCAATGTGCTGGAACATGTCTCGCAGACGGTTGCCGGCAGCCTCTCCATCGCCGCCAGCCTGACGATCGCCAGCTATTGGCTGCCGCGCCGGCTGGCGTCCTTCCACGAAGCCTATCCTGCGGTCAGGCTGAGCGTCAGCATAGGCAACACCAGGCAGGTCGAAGCCAGCGTGCTGGATGGAACCGCCGATCTCGGCTTGGTCGAGGGGCGCACCGAGTCCGACATATTGCGCCGCGCCAAGGTCGATATCGACCGGTTGATGCTGGTGGTTGCCGGTTCTCATCCCGAGATCGCCGAAATCGCGCCGGGCCGCCCCGACATAAAAGGGCTGCGCTGGATCATCCGCGAGGGCGGTTCCGGCACGCGGGAGGTGCTGGAGGATCTGGCGCGCCGCGAAGGGATTTCGCTTGACGACCTGCAGATATTTCTGGTGCTGCCGAGCAACGAGGCGGTTCGCCAGGCGGTCGAGGCCGGTGCCGGCGCCACCATCATTTCGGAGCTCGTCGTCGGACGCGCCGTCGCCGAAGGCAGCCTGCGGTCCGTGCCGCTCGAACTGCCGAAACGCGACTTCGCCATGATTACACATCGCGACCGCCAGGCAAGCTTGGCCCAGATGGCGCTCAAGGCGCATTTGGGGGCCGACGAGAAGGCGTCCGCGCGTTCGTGAATTGTCCGGGTATCAGCCGAACTTTCGCTGCGCGTCCAGCGCAAGGCCAAGTCCGACCGAGCCGAACATGTCGCCCTCGATGACCGAAGCCTGAGGCACCAGCGACAGGATTTTTTGTCTCGCCAGCGGGATCGCGGTGGATCCTCCGGTCAGGAACACGGCGGTGATGTCGGACGACTTGACTCCGGCGTCGCCGATGGTCTGGCCGACCGTGGCGGCAACGCGCTCGATGTCCTTGGCGATCGTGGCGTCCAGCGCCTTTCGGGTGATCTCGGCGGCGAACTGGACTTCCGGCAGCCTCACCTCGACATCGGCCGAGACCTTGTCGGTCAGCTCGATCTTGGCCCTTTCGACAAGAGCGGCCAGCGCGTGCCCGTACCGGTGCTCGACGATATGGATGAAGCGGTCGACGAGATCGGCGCGCTCGGCCTCGTAGCGGATCTGACGCAGATGCGTCATCGCCTTGGCCGTGTAGACCAGGTTGATGCGTTGCCATGTGGCAAGATCGATGAAGTAGCTGGCCGGCAGGTTGCGCTTGCCGTCCTTGGTCGGGCTGAGGTAGCCGAGTTCCGGCATCACATGCGCGATGCTGAGCAATCGGTCGAAGTCGGTGCCGCCGATATGGATGCCGCGGCTGGCCAGGATATCGTCCTTGCGGTCAAGCGAGCGGGCACGCTGCGGCGAGACCCTTACGATCGAGAAGTCCGACGTGCCGCCACCCATGTCGATGATCAGCGCCAGTTCCTCGCGCGTCACCTTCTGCTCGTAGTCGAGGGCCGCCGCGATCGGTTCGAACTGGAAGGCGATATGCTTGAAGCCCTGGGCGCGGGCGGCTCCTTCGAGCTCGCTTTGTGCCCTGGCATCGGCCTCGGCGTGGTCGTCGACGAACTGCACCGGCCGGCCGAGTACCACGCTCTCGACGGCGCTGCCGGCATCGTCCTCCAGTCTTTTTCGCAGATGGCCGAGGAACAGGCCGACGATCTCCATGAAGCCGATCGATCGCACCTTGATGCGCGTCTTTTCCTGCGCGAGCGCGCTGCCGAGCACGCTCTTCAGCGAGCGCATCAGCCGACCTTCGACGCTGTCGGTGTAATTGGCGATTGCGTGGCGGCCAAAACAGGTACGGTTGTCCTCGAAGTTGAAGAACACGGCGCTTGGCAGCGTGACCTCGCCGCCTTCCAGCGCGACGAGGTGCGGCTGGCCGCTCCTGACCACGCCGACGGTGGAGTTGGAAGTGCCAAAATCGATGCCGGCGAATGCTGGTCGCATCGCAGCCTCCTGTCATCTCTGCTAAGGCAGCGGTTCGGCGCCGTCTGTGAAGCGTGCGCTCTCTGTCGTCCGGGGTGATCGGACCGCTCTGCCGAATTGAATTGTGCGTGTTGCCCGGCGGGCCGGGAGGTGGCGGTCTATAGCATGATCCGGGAAAGGAAAACCCCTTTGTAGCCGCTTTAGTCCTTGCGGAAGATCAACCTTCCGAGCCAGCCCGTCACCATGGCCAGCGATATGGCGAAGACGCCGTAGAGGAAGGAATAGTCGTGGGCGACACGGAAGATCGACTGTTCGAAACCGGATTTGCGGATCTCGAGCTGGGCCGAGCTCTCCTTGATGAACAAGCCGCTCTTGAACAGGAACGCGCGCGCCTTGTGGGTGCCGACCGGAACGTTCGGCGCCAGCCGCACCGTGGCGCGGAACAGGTTCTGTGACAGGAACTGCACGCCGCCGACATTCTCGCTGTAGAGGCCGGTTGCGGCCTTGCGTTCGCGCAACGCCGCGGTGAATTCCTCGATCGTGGCCGGGCTGTCGCCGGCATCGGCCGGCTGCATGTAGAGATTGGAGGCGCCGAGCGACAATTGCCTGTAGCTGTTCGGCTCGGTGATGTCCTGCAACGGCCGCGTCGTCGCCACCGAATAGGACACCGGCACGTTTTCGAAGGTCTCGGATTCCAGGTTGACCCAGACGCCGAGCACCCGGTCCTTGCGGCGCACCACCACCGGCTTGGGTGGGCCTTCGAGCACGACGATGATATCGTAGCGGCCTTGGCGCGCCACCAGCGGATCGGGATTTTCCAGCGAGCCGAAAATGGTCAGATCGGCGCCGGAAAAGCCGGCAGTGATCGAGACTTTGTCGGTGGAAAGGCCGATCTGGACGCTTTCGGTCGGCGGCGTCTGCGCCTTCGCGGGTGCGGCGGCGATCAATGACAGAAGAGCCGCGGTTGCGAGCGCTTTCAGGCCATTCATCAGTTGAAGCCCGCGCCGGACAGCGAATAAAGATTGGGCGGCGTGACGAAGAGGTCGATGGCAAGCCTTATCGCCACCGCCAGCACCAGCATCGCCAGCAGCGCTCTCAACTGCTCGCCGCGCAGCCGCTGGCCGGCCTTGGCGCCATATTGCGCGCCGGCGACACCACCGGCCATCAAAAGAAAGGCCAGCATCACGTCGACCGTCTGATTGGTGGTGGCGTGGACCAGAGTGGTGTAGGCCGAGGTAAAGATGATCTGGAACAGCGAGGTGCCGATGACGACGTTGGTCGGCACTTTCAGGAGATAGATCAGAGCCGGCACCATGATGAAGCCGCCGCCGACACCCATGATAGACGACAGGAAGCCGATGGCCGCGCCCAGCCCAAGCACGGGGATGACGCTGACAAACAGCTTCGAGGCCCTGAATCGCATCTTCAGCGGCAGGCGGTGGATCCAGTTGTGCTGGCCGGATTTCTTCAGCACCGGTGCCGCGCCGCTGCGCGTGGCGCGCAGCGCATTGATGCTTTCGACCAGCATCAGCCCGCCGACGGTGCCCAGAAGCACGACATAGAGCAGCGAGATGAACAGGTCGAGCTGTCCCAGCCTGCGCAGGAAAGCGAAGACGTAGATGCCGCCGGTGGAACCGACGATGCCGCCGGCAAGCAGCACCCCGCCGAGCTTGAAGTCGAGCGTGCCGCGCTTCATATGCGACAGCGCGCCGGAGAAGGATGAGGCGATGACCTGGTTGGCGCCGGTCGCCACCGCGATTGCCGGTGGGATGTTGTAGAAGATCAGGAGCGGCGTGATGAGAAAACCGCCGCCGACACCGAACATGCCCGACAGAAAGCCCACCGCAGCGCCCATGGCCAGCAGCACGAAGACGTTGACGGAAATTTCCGCAATCGGGAGATAGATGCCCACCCGTCGGTCTCGATCAGTTTGCCAGTCGGCGAATACCGCCGTTGCGGATAGTATCGCACCGAAAAGCCAATTTTTCCTTGCGCCGAAGCGGCGGCCGGGTCAAACCCCGCCGCCGCGCCGAAACAAAAAACATCTCAAGCAGTTAACAGGCAAATGTGTGGCAGGGGCGTCGCGGATACGACGCTCCTGCCGCTATTTGCGCGCCAGCAACGCCTTGACCAGCTTTTCGTCGACCGCACCAGTCGCGGGCAGCTTGTTGTCAGTCTGGAACGCGACGATCGCGTTCTTGGTCTTCGCGCCCATCACGCCGTCGGCGCCGCCGGCGTCGTAGCCGTTCTTGTTGAGGATGAGCTGGATGTTCTTGACCGCCTTCTTCATATCGATGCTGGCCGTCGTCTGCGGCGTGCCGTCTTGCCAGGATTCGGGAATGTCGGCCGAATTGGCAGCCTGATCGAGCGGCTTGGCCTTCCACAATTCGGTGGCGGCGCGGGCGCGCTCGAGTTGCTCGGGCCGTAGCGCGTTGGCGATCTCGTCGCGCTTGGCGGCAGCGTCCTTGTCGCCGGTCTTGGCGACGAGCGCGAACCATTTGTAGGATTCCTCCAGATTCTGCTTCATGCCGACGCCCTTGGCGGCGAGGATGCCGAGATTGAACTGGCTGTCCTTCACGCCGAGATCCGCGGCCTCCTGGAACCAGTGCGCGGCCGATTCATTGTCGGTCACGCCGTCCGCGGCCATGGCGAACAGCACTGCCAGATTGTGCATTGCGCTGGCGTTGCCCTGCTCGGCGGCGAGCTGGTACCAGGTCTTCGACTTCTTGATGTCGCGCGGGACGCCGATGCCCTTCTCGTAGAAATTGCCGATGCGGTACTCGGCCGGAGCGAAGCCGAGTTCCGCGGACTTTTCATACCATTTGGCCGCGGCCGCCATGTCTTCCTTGACGCCGCGCGCCTCGGAATAGCGCGAGCCGATCTCGAACAGCGCCTTGGCGTCGCCGGTGGCTGCGGCGTCGCGCAGGGCGACCGGGCCTGCATCGGCGGGAATGTCGAATTTGGCCGGGGCCGCGGGAGCGCCGGCGGGCACGACGGCGCCGGTGCTGTCATTGGCCATGGCCGGTGCAGCCACTGTCGGTTGGATACCGCTGTCCGCATCCGTCGTTTGCGTTCCGCCGGCAGCAGCGGAAGGTGCCGGAGAAGAAGGAGCCGCTGCGACGGGACCGGCGGAAATGGGTTCTGCCGAAGCCATCGCGTCGGAGCCTGCCGCACCCGCGCCGGCAGGCATGACGGGAGCCATCGCCGTCGGAGCCCGCTCCGCCGTCGGGCCGGCGTTCGTCGGCCCATCGCCGTCCGACGGCATGGCGAGCGCGGTCTGCGCCACCATGTCGTCCTTGACCGCCGGAGCGGAGGGCTCGGCCTGCCTGACCTCACGGGCCGGTTCGCTGTTCGCCGCCGCCAACTGGGTTTCCGGCTTGGGCGGGCTCGCGGCGTCGACGGATGCGGTTTGCAGCGGCTGCGAGGCAACGGCCGGCGCGTCATTGCTTGCCACCTGGGCGGGATCGGCGAGGAACGCCTTGCCAAGCTGCAGGCCGGCAAGCGCCAGCATGATCGCGGCGGCCGCCATCAAAATCGGCTTGCGCCGCGCCTTGAGCAGGTCGCCGATCCTGAGCGCCTTCACCGGTCCCTTCATCGTCGACTGGCGCTTCAAGGCGTCGGCCTCGGCGGCGGCGGCCTGCGCCGCGCGGCGGGCAGCCGCGATGAAGTCCGATTTCGCGGCATCGCTGTCGCTGAGCTTTGCCGGTTGCCCGCGCTCGTCGCGCACGCGCTTCATGATGGCGTTGAGGTCGGGCGCGCCGGAGCCGGGCTCCAGTGGCCGGTTGGCCATTTTCGGGTCGAGCGGCTCGTCGAGATCGACGCTCGGGATTTCCGGGCCCGGCACCGAGCCCGCCAGCGGCGGAACGTCTGCTTCCTTCTTGCCCTTGAAGGCGCGCGCCAAGCCGCCCAGCATCGATTTGCGGCGGCCGGTCGGCTCGCCCTTCCCGGCGATCGGATCGGAACCAAGCGCGGCCATGGCGGCGGCGGCCGCCGCCTCCGCGGGCGAGCGCGCACCCGGCCCGCGTGGCGAAGCGGGCTGGCTGCGCATGATCGCGGCGGCGCGGCCGTCGAGATCGGCCATGTTCCCTGTCAGCGGCATGGGCTCGTCGATATCCATCGACGGAGCGTCCACGGCCATCTTGCCGGCTCGCGCACGGCGCTTGCCGATCGCTTCGTCCGGGCGTGCATCCAGGAGCTCGCTCATCGCCTCGGACGGTTCGCCTGGCTCCAGCGAACCCAGCCTGTCGACGATCTTGAGCAGCGTGTCGTGGATGGCCTCGAACGTTCTCGAGTTACGCTCGTCGGAACGGCGTGTCAGCGTCTCGAGCGTCTTCAGGTCCTGGGCAAGGCCGGAAACCGCCGACGTGTCGGCGCCCGAGCCGGCCAGCGAGCGCACCGCGTTCTCGGCCGCCTCGCGCGCCGCGCCAAGGATGGAGTCGCGCGTCCCCGCCAGCGCCTTCTCGATTTCATTGAGGCGTGGGCTGATGTCCTCGAACTCCGGCAGCGGTGCGCTGGGCCTGGACAGGTGGGCGGACAGGCTGGCGACTTGCGCCTCCAGGCTGCGGATCAGCGCCGGATCGATGCCGGCGACTTGCGCGGCGGACGAGTCCAGGCGGCTCGAAATGTCTTCGAGCCGGCTTTCCAGGCCACGGATCGCGGCTTCGCCGGCGGGGTCGGGAATGCGTGTTTCCATGCGCTTGGCGAGCGCCGTGAAGCGGGCATCGATGGCTTCCATGATGCCGGCGCCGTCGACTTGCGGCATGCGCCGGTCGAGCCGGTCGGCAACCTCGTCCAGTCGGCGCTCAAGATCGCGGAACAACATGTTGCCCTGTTCGATGGCGTCGCCCTGGCGCCGTTCCATCATCGACGACAGCACGTCGAAGCGTTGCTCCAGCCCGTGGAAGATATAGTCGGCGTCTGGCATGGCCGGCGCCTGGTCGATCTTGTCGGCGATGAGCGCGATCTGCTTGGCCAGCCGTTCCATTGCCTGCTCGGGCAGGGCGGCGCGGCCGGCGAGTTCGTCGACCCGGCTAGACAGCGTGTTCAGCCGGTCGACGACGGCGTTGCCGGGGTGGTCCTGCGCCACTTCCTCGATCTGCCGGGCGAGCGAATCGATCCGTTTCTCGATGCGCTCGAAGGCTTCATGGTCGAGCGTATTGGCCTGTGCCGCGACGGTCGAGGCGACGATGGCGCGGGAGATCTCGTCCAGCCGCTCGTCGATCATGGCCAGCGTGCTGCCGCCGCGATTGTCCTGCTGGCTGGCGAAATGATCCACGGCGCTGGCCAGCGTGCGGACCTTTTCCTCCAGCGAGCGCAGGGATAGCGATTCCGGCAGGTTGTTGACGGCGTTGCTGATCTGCTCCAGCCGATCGGTCAGGCCCGAAATGGCGGGGTCCGGTGAGCGGTTGCGCTGGTCGGCGTCGACGCGGTCCTCGAAGGCTGTCCAGCGACGATCGAAATCGTCCCAGCGGCGGTCGACCTTCTGCACGCTCTCCTCGCGCGCCAGCGTGTCGAGCGCGGCTTTGACCTGTTCGAGTTCGAGCCGCAGCATGTTGACGCTTCTGTCGTCGCTTTTTTCCGACAGCGTCTTGATGGCGCCGGAAAGCCGCTCGAATTCGAGGCCAAGTTCGGCGCTGCCCTTGCCCGAAGCGCCTGACTTGGCGTTTGCCAGCAGTGCGCGGTCGATGTCCTTGCGCAGCGCCTCGAATTCGCTCTGCAGCCCGGCAGTCATCTGGTGGCGCAATTCCTCGCGCATGCCGCGCAGCTCGCCGGCGATCTTGCCGACCATGGCAACGCTGTCTTCCTGGCCGCGGATGCGGTCGATATCGCGGGCAAGGTTCTGGTAGTTCTGGCCGACGGCCGGCGCCGGCATCGGGGCCTGCGGATGCGGCGCGGGCTGCGGATCCTGGTACCAGCGCGGCTGAGCCGAAGGCTGTGCTGCGGGATAGCGCGGTTCGGCGCCATATTGGCGGGGATCGGGACGTGCCATCGTATCCTCGCGCGTCCTCTCCAGCCGCTGTTCCAGCGTCTCCAGCGAGCGGTTCAACTGCTCGAGCGTGGTCTGAGGCCTGCGCTGCCTGCCGGCGTTGAGTGTGTCGAGGTAGGACCGCTTGCTGTTCATCGGTGCGTCCGTCTTTCAGATTGGCCGGTTTGCGACCAGCTCCCCAAATCCTCGCCGGAACGAAGGCGACCGCACCACGGTGGAAGACAAGCTTCCCGGGGTTCACCCGCGCTCCGAAAAACCGTGAAAAAATCGATACAGGATAAACACGGGTAGCCGACATGCGCACAATTCGCCCAACGTGGTAAACAACGCGTTAACCAAGCTTAAGAAGTTGCGACGAAGTTCACGGTGAACCGGCCGCTGCGGCATAAAGCGCCGCCCGCACAACGCCCTTGCGTCATGAGAGGGCTATCGGTATAGAATTGACGTAAACGTAAAAGGCGCATCAAGCGTGCTGTTTGCGATTTGTTTGTCGAAACCACGGCTGGAAGCACGCCCCCGCTTTCAGTCAGGCGTCGCTTGGTCCAGGACCGCGACGCCGCAGACGGGGAAAGCCAGTGACCATGAAGCTTATCTCGGCCGGCGAGACCGCGGCCAATACCAACACTATATCCGTTGACTCGGGCGAGGACCTCGTCCGCATCGGCGAAATGGCCAAGAAATATGGCGTGACGCTGCGCACGCTGCGTTTCTACGAAGACAAGGGCCTGCTCAACCCGCAGCGCGACGGTTCAACCCGCCTCTACACGCGCCGCGACAGGGTTCGGCTGAAACTGATCCTGCTCGGCCGCAAGGTCGGGTTCTCGTTGCGCGACGTCAAGCAGATGATGGATCTCTACGATCCCACCGGCTCCAACACCAAGCAGTTGCGGCTGGCATTGGACAAGTCGGAGAAGCAGCTTGCCCGCCTCCAGAAGCAGCGCACGCTCATCGATGACGCCATCAGCGAATTGAGCACCTCCATGGCTGCCGTCCGGCAGATGCTGGTCGAGCGCTCGGCGCCGCAGGCGAGCGTCGCCGGCTGATTTGGGCCGCCGCCTTGCGGCGCAACATCCATGATCGAAAAAAGCCGTGTGGCGAGCGCCACGCGGCTTTTGTCATTAAGGGTTCCAACACATGTACTGCATCGCGTGCGGTTTGCTGCGGTGCAGGAGAAATTTTGTCGCATCGGCTGAATTGACGTTTACGCAAACGTCAATTTTTGTTATCTCCCGCTGAACACGGGTCCGCATGCCGCCTGACATGAATTCGGGGGTTTCGGATCAGGTCCGCAGGGTGGAGAAGAGCATGCCGATCTACAGGGCGCCGGTGCAGGATACGCTGTTCGTGCTCAACGAGGTGCTGGGCTACCAGCGCTATTCCAATCTCCCCGGCTTTTCTGATGCAACGCCCGACGTGCTGGAGGCGATCCTCGCCGAGGGCGCCAAGCTCGCGGAAAACGTAATGCATCCGCTCAACCGTGTCGGCGACATGGAAGGCTGTGTGCGCCATGACGATGGCTCGGTGACGACGCCGAGGGGCTTCAAGGAAGCCTTCGATCAGTATCGCGAGGGCGGCTGGATGGGGCTGGCGGCGCCCGTCGAGTTCGGCGGCCAGGGCCTGCCCTATGCCGTGCATACCGCCGTGGCCGAGTATATGGTGTCGGCCAATATGTCGCTGATGATGTATCCGGGCCTGACGCAGGGCGCGATCGCGGCGATCATCACCCATGGCACCGACGAGCAGAAAGCCAAATGGCTGCCGAAGATGGTCGAGGGCGCCTGGACCGGCACCATGAACCTGACCGAGCCGCATTGCGGTACCGATCTGGGCCTGCTGCGCACCAAGGCCGTGCCGAATGGCGACGGCACTTACAAGATCTCGGGCCAGAAGATATTCATCTCGGCCGGCGAGCACGACATGGCGGACAACATCGTCCACCTGGTGCTGGCCCGCATCGAGGGGGCGCCCGAAGGGGTGAAGGGCATCTCGCTGTTCATCGTGCCGAAGCTCAAGCTCGATGCTTCTGGCAATCCCGATGAGAGGAACACCGTCTCCTGCGGTTCGATCGAGGAAAAGATGGGCATCCACGGCAATTCGACCTGCGTCATGAATTATGACGAGGCGCAAGGCACGCTGCTGGGCGAGGCCAATGGCGGTCTCAAGGCGATGTTCACGATGATGAACGAGGCGCGGCTCGGCGTCGGCCTGCAGGGGCTTTCGCTGTCCGAGATTGCCTACCAGAACGCCGTCGCCTACGCCAAGGACCGCTTGCAGGGCCGCTCGCTGTCGGGGCCGAAGGCGCCGGACAAGAAGGCCGATCCTATCATCGTCCATCCCGACATCCGCCGCAGCCTGATGACCATGAGAGCCTTCAACGAGGCCGGCCGCGCGCTGGCGCTGTGGACGGCGATCAAGTCGGACATCGCCCATCGCTCCGCCGACGACAAGGACCGCCAGGCGGCCGACGACTACACAGGGCTGATGACGCCGGTGGTGAAGGGCGTGCTCACCGACAAGGGCTTCGATCACGCCGTGATGGCGCAGCAGGTGTTCGGCGGCCATGGCTATATCGAAGAGCACGGCATGAGCCAGTTCGTGCGCGATGCCCGCATCGCCATGATCTATGAAGGCGCCAACGGCATCCAGGCGCTCGACCTCGTCGGCCGCAAGCTGGGTCTGAACGGCGGCCGCGCGGTGCAGTTGTTCTTCAAGGAAGTCGGCGAATTCTGCGAAGAGAACCGCGCCGACGAGAAGATGGCCCCCTTCACCAAGGCATTGAAGAAGAGCCTCAACGATCTTCAGACGGCGACCATGTGGCTGCTGCAGAACGGCATGGCCAAGCCCGACAATGCCGGCGCCGCCTCGACCGACTACATGCATCTCTTCGGCCTCGTGGCGCTCGGCTATATGTGGGCGCAGATGGCCAGGGCCGCCCAAGGCAAGCCGGGCGCCAACGGCGCGTCGTCCTTCTACGACAACAAGCTGGTGACGGCGCGCTTCTTCATGGAGCGGATCATGCCGGAAACCGCGACGCGTCTCGCCCGCATCTCCAGTGGCGCCGATACGTTGATGGCACTGCCGGCGGAAGCGTTCTAGAAATGGTCCCTCTCCCTTTGAGGGGAGGGCGGTCCAGAGGGGCCGGGAGGGGGCGCCGCGACAGTGCGCGGATCTCAATTTCGATGGCAGACCTTGGGAGGAAGATCATCGCATGACCAACCCAGCCGAAATCCTTGGCCTGCCGAAGCCCGCCTGGGCGGCGGACGAGGTCGGCATGCTCTACGACATGGCGCACCGCTTCATGTCCGAAGAGATCGCGCCGCGTTACGACGAGTTCGAGAAGAACGAAATGGTCGACCGCGAGAGCTGGCTGAAGGCCGGTGCCGCCGGCCTGCTCTGCGCCTCAATGCCGGAGGAATATGGCGGATCGGGCGGCACCTTCGCCCATGAGAGCGCCATCATCGAGGCCATCGGCCATGTCGGCGTCGACGGCTTCGGCATCGGTCTGCACAATTCGATCGTCGCCCCCTACATCCTCCACTACGGCTCGGAGGAGCAAAAGAAGAAATGGCTGCCGAAGCTCGCCACCGGCGAACTGATCGGCGCCATCGCCATGACGGAGCCCGGCGCCGGCTCCGACCTGCAAGGCGTCAAGACGCGGGCCGAGAGGGACGGCAACCAATACAAGATCAATGGCTCCAAGACTTTCATCACCAATGGCCAGCTCGCCAATTTCATCATCGTCGTCACCAAGACCGATCCGGACAAGGGCGCCAAGGGGACTTCGCTGATCGTCGTCGAGACCGACGAGGTCGACGGCTTCGAGCGCGGCCGCAACCTCGACAAGATCGGCTTGAAGGCCAATGACACATCGGAGCTGTTCTTCAACGATGCGCGTGTGCCGACCTCCAACCTGCTCGGCCACGAGGAGGGACAAGGCTTCATCCAGCTCATGCAGCAATTGCCGCAGGAGCGTTTGCAGATCGGCACAGGCGCGATTGCCATGGTCGAGCGCGCGCTGGCGCTGACCATCGAATACGTCAAGGAGCGCAAGGCGTTCGGCAAGGCGGTCATCGATTTCCAGAACACCCAGTTCAAGCTGGCCGAACTGAAGACCGAGGCCACGATCGGCCGCGTCTTCTACAATGATTGCGTGGCGCGCCACATCGATGGCGGTCTCGATCCGGTGACGGCGTCGATGGCCAAGTACTGGCTTTCCGACCTGCAGGGCAAAGTCGTCGACGAATGCCTTCAATTGCATGGCGGCTATGGCTACATGAATGAATATCCGATCGCCCGCATGTTCCGCGACGCCCGCGTCCAGCGCATCTATGGCGGCACCAACGAGATCATGAAATTGCTGATCGGCCGCTCGCTCTGAGCATCGGTCGGCAAACCCAAGGAGCAGGAAAATGGCCGAAGCTTACGTCTATGACGCCGTTCGCACGCCGCGCGGCAGGGGCAAGAAGGATGGCTCGCTGCACGAAGTGCCGGCAGTGCGGCTCGCCGCCAGGACGCTGGAGGCGCTGCGCGACCGCAACGGGCTCGACACTGCAACTGTCGACGACATCATCTTCGGTTGTGTCGACCCGGTCGGCGAGGCGGGGTCGGTCATTCCGCGCGCCGCGGCCTTCGAGGCCGGCTACGCGACCTCGGCGCCCGGCATGCAGATCTCGCGCTTCTGCGCCTCCGGCCTCGACGCCATCAATTTCGGCGCCGCCAAGATAGCCCAGGGCGCCGATGAGATCGTCATTGCCGGCGGTGTCGAATCGATGTCGCGCGTCGGCATGGGCGCCTCGGGTGGCGCGTGGTTCATGGACCCTTCGGTCGGCCTGCCCGGCTGGTTCGTGCCGCAAGGTATTTCGGCCGACCTGATCGCCACAAAATACGGCTTCAGCCGGGACGATGTAGACGCCTACGCCGTCGAGAGCCAGAAGCGCGCGGCAAAATCCTGGGCCGATGGCCGCTTCAGGAATTCGGTGATCCCGATCAAGGACCAGAATGGTCTCACCATCCTCGACCATGACGAGCATATGCGCCCATCGACCGACATGCAGTCGCTGGCCTCGCTCAATCCCTCCTTCGTCATGCCCGGCGAAATGGGCGGCTTCGACGCCGTGGCGGTGCAGAAGCATCCGGAAGTGGAGGAGGTCAATCACGTCCACCATGCCGGCAATTCGTCGGGCATCGTCGACGGCGCGGCGGCCGTGCTGCTGGGCTCGAAGCGGGCCGGCAAGGCCATGGGCCTGAAACCGCGCGCCCGCATCCGCGCCTTCGCCAACATCGGCTCCGAGCCGGTGCTGATGTTGACCGGCCCCGTTGACGTCACCGAGAAGCTGTTGAAGCGCGCCAAGATGAAGCTGTCGGACATCGATCTGTTCGAGCTCAACGAGGCCTTCGCCTCCGTGGTGCTGCGCTACATGCAGGCCTTCGATATCGAGCACGACAGGATCAACGTCAATGGCGGCGCCATCGCCATGGGCCATCCGCTGGGCGCCACCGGCGCGATGATCTTCGGCACCGTGCTGGACGAGCTCGAGCGCCGCGATTTGAACACCGCGCTGGTGACGCTGTGCATCGGCGCCGGCATGGGCACCGCAACCATCATCGAACGCGTCTGACGGGGAGAGAAACGATGAGCTACACCAATTTCACCCTCGACACCGACGCCGACGGCATTGCACTGGTCACATGGAACATGCCGGACCGCTCGATGAACGTCTTCACCGAGGAGGTGATGCGCGAGCTGAACGCCATTGTCGACAAGGTGGCGGGCGACGCCGCCATCAAGGGCGCGGTCATCACCTCCGGCAAGGATACGTTCTCAGGCGGCGCCGACATCACCATGCTCCAGAAGATGCTGACGACCTTCGCGGTTGAAAAGGGCAAGGATCTCGAAAAGGCCACCAGGGCGCTGTTCGAAAACGCCGGCACCATGACCGGCCTGTTCCGGAAGCTGGAGACGTCGGGCAAGCCGTGGGTTTCGGCAATCAACGGCACCTGCATGGGCGGTGCATTCGAAATGTCGCTGGCCTGCCATGGCCGCGTCGCCGCCGATTCCGACAAGGTGAAGATGGCGCTCCCCGAGGTGAAGATCGGTATTTTCCCGGGCGCCGGCGGCACCCAGCGGGTGCCGCGTCTCACCGACCAGCAGCAGGCGCTGCAAATGCTGACCTCCGGCCAGAACCTGTCGCCGCAGAAGGCGAAGGCGATGGGCCTGATCCACGAGGTCGCCGAGCCGGCCAAGCTGGTCGAGACTGCGAAGGCCATGATCAGGAACGGCCTCAAGCCGGTAGCGCCGTGGGACGAGAAGGGATTCAAGCTGCCCGGCGGCCCGGTCTATTCGGCGGCGGGCGCTAATCTGTGGCCGCCGGCCATCGCCATCCTGCGCCGCGAGACCTATGGCAATTATCCGGCCGCCGCGGCGATCCTGAAATGCGTCTATGAGGGCCTGCTGGTGCCGTTCGACACCGCCCTCAGGATCGAACAGCGCTATTTCACGGAGATCATGCAGACCAAGGAAGCGGCGGCGATGATCCGCTCGCTGTTCGTATCGTTGCAGGAACTCAACAAGGGCGCGCGCCGCCCGGCCGGCGTGCCGGAAACCAGGTTCAAGAAGATCGGTATTCTCGGCGCCGGCTTCATGGGCGCCGGTATCGCCTATGTCACGGCCAAAGCCGGCATTCCGGTGGTGCTGCTCGACCGCGACATGGAGTCCGCCGAGAAGGGCAAGGCCCATTCGGATGGCCTGATCTCGGATCAGGTGAAGAAGGGGCGTGCCAAGCCCGAGGACAAGGACAGGCTCCTGTCGCTGATCACGCCGACATCGGACTATGCCGACCTTGCCGGCTGCGATCTCGTGGTCGAGGCGGTGTTCGAGGATTCCGCGGTGAAGAAAAGCGCCACCGAACAGGCGGAAGCGGCGCTGAAGTCGTCGGCGGTCTTCGCGTCGAACACCTCGACCATTCCGATCACCGCCCTGGCCAAGAATTCGGCGCGGCCGAAGAATTTCATCGGCATCCATTTCTTCTCGCCGGTCGACAGGATGATGCTGGTCGAAATCATCCTTGGCAAGAAGACCGGTGACAAGGCGCTGGCCACCGCGATCGACTTCGTGCGCGCCATCAAGAAAACGCCGATCGTCGTCAACGATACGCGCGGTTTCTACGTCAACCGTTGCGTCCTGCGCTATATGTCGGAAGCTTACAAGATGTTGATCGAGGGCGTTCCGGCGCCGATGATCGAGAACGCCGCCAAGGCCGCCGGCATGCCGGTCGGCCCGCTGGCGTTGACCGACGAGACGGCCATCGACCTTGCCCAGAAGATCATGAAGCAGACCATCAGGGATCTCGGCGAGAAGGCGGTCGACCCGAAGCAGATGGCGCTGATCAACACCATGGTCGACGACCACGGCCGCTTCGGCCGCAAGAACGGCAAGGGCTTCTACGACTATCCGGCCAAGCCGGCCAAGAAGAAGCTGTGGCCGGGCCTTAAGGAGCTCTATCCGCAGCTCAAGCCGGAGAAGGTCGACTACGAGGAATTGCAGCAGCGCCTGCTGGTCACCATCGCGTTGGAAGCGGCTCGGGTGATGGAGGAGGGCATCGTCACCGATCCGCGCGAGGCCGATGTTGGCTCGATCCTGGCCTTCGGCTTCGCGCCCTATACGGGCGGCGCGCTGTCCTACATCGACGGCATCGGCGCCGGGCAGTTCGTCAAGATCGCAAAGGGCTTGCAGAAGAAATACGGCGCCGAGTTCAAGGTGCCCAGGCTGCTGCTCGACATGGCAGAGAAGGGCGAGACTTTCTACCAGCGCTTCGACCCCTACGCGAAGGGCGACGTGAAGCAGGCGGCCTGAGCGTGGTCGGAATCAAAGATGCCGCGGCGTCCCTGGCGCGTCCGAAAAGACGCGCCGCGCCGTAATGTATGTCTGGGGGCGCCTTGCGCGTATGATGGCCACGGCGGGCAGCCGTGGCTCCTACCAGATGGGTGACGAAAGCCGGTTGGCCTTTCGCTGCCTGCCGACGGACATCGATTTCAATCGCCATCTCAACAATGCCCGCTACATGATGCTGGCGGACCTTGGCCGCATCGATATCTTCATCCGCGCCGGCCTCATCACGCTGGCGAGAACGAATGGCTGGGCGCCGATGATCGGCGGGCTGCAATCGGCCTATGTGCGTGAGATCAAACTGTGGCGGCGTTTCGAAGTGGTGTCTTCGATCGAGACCTGGGAAGGCAGCCAGGTCATCGGCAAGCACCGTTTCGTCCTCGACAATGGCGAGACCGCCGCATTGATCATGACGACGGCCGGCGTCTACGACCGCGCCGCCCGGCGCTTTCTCGACATTGACGAGGTCGTCGCCGCGCTTGGCCGCTCCGCACAGCCGCGTCCGCCCAGCGAAGCCGAGCGGGCGTTCATGGCCTCGCATCAAGACCTGCGCGATCAGGCCAAGCGGACCGGTTGACCCGGGAACCGGAATTGGCGCGGCCAGCAGGAAGATGTGATGCGATGCCACAGCCGGTGGACAAACCTTCATTCGAAGACTAGAAAGGAAAGGCATTTTTTCCTTTTTGCAAGGAGAGCGGAATTGCTCTCGCATGACCGTGTTTGGGCCGCCATCGACGCTCTGGCCGAGCGGTATTCGCTCTCGGCTTCCGGCCTGGCGAAGCGGGCCGGCCTTGATTCGACTGCCTTCAACAAGTCGAAGCGACTGTCGTCGGACGGCAGGCCGCGCTGGCCCTCGACCGAATCGCTGGCCAAGATCATCGAGGCGACGGGCGCTTCGCTCGACGAATTCACCGGGCTGATAGAAGGTCGGGCCGGCCACGGCGCGATGCCCGCCCGCGGGCGTGCCGTTCCGCTGCTCGGCTTTGCCCAGGCCGGCGCCGGCGGGTTTTTCGACGATGCCGGCTTCCCGGCCGGTCAAGGCTGGGATCTGGTGGAACTGCCGGCGCAATCGACCGAGAGTTCCTATGCGCTTCAGGTGCAAGGCGATTCAATGCTGCCGCTCTACCGCAATGGCGACGTGCTCATTGTTGAGCCGGCAGCCCTCATCCGCAAGGGCGATCGCGTCGTCGTCAAGACGACGGGCGGCGAGGTGATGGCCAAGGTGCTCGATCGCCAGACCGCCAGGTCGATCGCACTGGTTTCGCTCAATCCCGATCATCCGGACCGCGACATTCCCATGCGCGAGGTTGAATGGGTGGCGCGGATCGTCTGGGCAAGCCAATAGGGTGCGGGCTGGTGCGGCTTCCTCATCTTGTCCTTGCGGTTCTGATGGTCCCTGGAATGGCCGCGCTGGTAGTCGCCGGCGGCCGCGCGCTGAAGAGCGGCGAAGCTGCCGTCGCGGTGGAACAGATCGATCCGAGCGCCGATACGGTCTCTCAGCCAGGCACCGACGGTGTGCCGGAGGAGCCGGCCACATCGGCCATTGCCGCTCCGCCGCCCCCCGCCGCTAGCCCGCACTCGCGTGCGATCGATCCCCAAGTCGTGGCGCCGCCGGAGCTTCCCAGCAAGGAGCTGGAGCGGGTGGAGCCGCGCGCGCCGTTGAGCAAGCTGGCGCTGGCCATGCCGCCCAAGCCGAAAATGCCGGACGACTGGAAAGGGACGAAGCTGTTCCAGCCGGTCGCGCCCGCCGCCGGACTGATCGAGGCGAAGGGCTATTCTGTCGCGGTTTCCGGCGTCGACATTGTCGGGCAGGACGAGACCTGCACCTCGGCCGGTAAATCCTGGCCCTGCGGCGTCCGCGCGCGCACGGCGTTCCGCGCCTTCCTGCGCGGCCGGGCGGTGGTCTGCGCCGTGCCGCCGGAAGGCGGCCGCGACCTGATCGCCGCCGACTGCCGGATCGGCAAGCAGGATGTCGGCCGATGGCTGGTCGAGAACGGCTGGGCGCGCGCCGCCAAAGGCGGCCCTTACGTCGAAGTCGGGGAAAAAGCGCGCAGCGAAAGGAAAGGCATTTTCGGATCGGCGCCAAGCCTTTCAGGCGTGCCTTCGATGCCGGCCGCGCCCGCCCCGGCGCCGCAAGCGCCGGGCTCGATCCTGGAAGAGGTCGGCGGCATTCTCAAGTCAGCTGACCAGCCAAAGCCTTCTGAATGAGCCCGCGCGTCTCGGCGATGCCGTAGAGTGCCGCGAACGAGCCGAAGCGCGGTCCGCGCTCCTGCCCGATCAGCACCTGGTAGATCATCTGGAAGAAGGCGCCCGAAACGCCCGGACCACCTTCGGGGCTCTTCTTGGAATGATCCTGATAGCGTTCCACCTTGCGGGCGACGTTGAGCGCGGCGTTCTGGATCGCCTCGCCGTCCGAGCCCGCCGGCAGGGCGCCAAGCGCCTGATCCAACGCTTCCAGCGCCTCCCGCTCGACGTCGTCGGGCGCGCGGAAGGTCTTCGTCGGCTTCACGAAATCGTCGAAATAGCGGATCGCATAACCCGTCAGCCTGTCGAGCTCAGGGTGGGTCGCCGGCGTCACGCCCCGCACATGGCGCGAGATGAAGCCCCACAGCACGTCCTTGTTCTGCGCATTGGAGGCGCTGACCAAGTTGAGCAGCAGCGAGAACGGCACGGGCATATCGATGGCGGGCGGATTGCCGTCGTGCATGTGCCAGACCGGGTTGCCCAGCCGTTCCTTCCAGTCCTGCCTCCGATAGGCTGCAAGGAAGGTGTAATATTCGTCCACGGCCCGCGGGATGACGTCGAAATAGAGCTTCTTGGCCTGTCGCGGCCGCTGGTACATATAGAGTCCCAGGCTCTCCGTCGGCGCGTAAGTCAGCCATTCGTCGATGGTCAGCCCATTGCCCTTGGATTTGGAGATCTTCTGGCCGTTCTCGTCCAGGAACAGCTCGTAGACGAAATGCTCCGGCGCGTGCCCGCCGAGGATGTTGCAGATGCGGTCATAGACCACCGCATTGGTCTGATGGTCCTTGCCGAACATCTCGAAATCGACGCCAAGGGCCGCCCAGCGCATTCCGAAATCGGGCTTCCACTGCAGCTTCACCTTGCCGCCGGTAACCGGCAGCGTGGTCTCGGTACCGTCATCGTCGAAGGTGATGGTGCCCGCCCTGGCATCGACATGCTTCATGGGAACGTAGAGCACGCGGCCGCTCTTCGGCGAGATCGGCAGGAACGGGCTGTAGGTCGCCTGCCGCTCCTCTCCCAGCGTCGGCAGCATCACCGCCATGATCTGGTCGTAGCGTTCGGCCGCGCGCAACAGCATCGCGTCGAAGCGGCCGGCCTTGTAGTACTGCGTCGCGCTGGCGAACTCGTAGTCGAAGCCGAACGTGTCGAGGAAGCGGCAGAGCATCGCGTTGTTGTGGTCGGCGAAACTCGCATAATCGCCGCCGAAAGGGTTGGGCACCGAAGACAGCGGCTTGTGCAGGTGCGGCTCCAGCGCCGCGCGATCCGGCACACTGTCGGGTATCTTGCGCATGCCGTCCATGTCGTCGGAAAAGCACAGCAGCTTGGTAGCGACCTTGTCCTGCGTGATGACGCGGAAGGCATGCCGCACCATCGACGTGCGCGCCACCTCGCCGAACGTGCCGATATGCGGCAGGCCGGACGGGCCATATCCGGTTTCGAACAGCACCGTTTGCGGGAGTTCGCGGCCCTTGTAGCGCTCAATGATCTTGCGGGCTTCCTCGAACGGCCACGCCTTGCTTTCGGCCGCCGCCGTCAGCACTTCGGGATTGAGATCGATGATGTTTGATCCCGCCATGTCACTGTTTTCCAAATTAGACGCCGGCAAAGCCGCAAGTGAGGATTTTTCAACCGGTCTCTATGCGCGCCTGACCGGAGCGTCAACGAGCGCGGCGCTTTTTCCTTGCAGCGCAGGGAACGCGTTCCTACCTTCGCAGCCCGTATCGAGGAGTTGTTGAATGCCGACCCCGCATGAAGCGCTGATCTACCTGATGGTCATCACCTCCGCCTCCGACCGCGACATGACGGATGTCGAGCTGGCGCGGATCGGCGAGGTCGTCCGCTCATGGCCGGTGTTCGAGGATTTCGACCACGACCGCCTGGTTGGCGTCGCCCAGGCCTGCCAGAAGAAGCTGCATGAAAAGGGCGGGCTGGAGGGTGTCCTGGCAAGCGTGGCCGAGGCCCTGCCGGAGCGCCTGCGCGACACCGCCTATGCGGCCGCCTTCGAGGTCGCGGCCGTCGATCTCGAAATGCGGATGGAGGAGGTGCGGGTGCTCCAACTCATTCGCCTCAAGCTCGATCTCGACACGCTGACCGTCGCGGCGATCGCGCGTGCGGCCAAGGCGCGCCTGCGCACGCTGACCTGAGCGGCGACACTCAACCCGACCGGAAGAAACTGACCGGCACCGGATCAGAAAAAGCTGACCGGGACCGGATCAGAAGAAACTGACCGGGAAATAGCGCAGGTAGAACTCGGCGAACGTGCCTTTCAGCGAAATCTCCTGCAGCGCGTAGTCGAGAGCGGCGGCCAGCGCCGGGTCATCGGATCGGGCGGCGATGGCCATGCCCGAACCCAGATATTCCGGCGCCAGATAAGGTCCGCCGGCAAAGCGGCAGCAGCCGGCCGCATCCGAACCGCCCAGCCAAAAGGCGAAACGCATGCCATCGCCGAAGGCGGCATCGATCTTGCCGGCCTTGAGGTTGGCGTAGAGGTCTTCCGGCCTGTCGAAGGTGACAACCTGAACGGTGTTGAAATAATCGCGCAGCATGCGCTCATGCGCCGAGCCTGATATCACGCCGACACGCTTGCCGCGCAGCTTGGCGAACAGCGGCTCGGTCAGCGCCTCGCCCTTCGGCATGATGAAGCGCGCCGGAAATTGCAGGTAGGAGCGCGAGAAGGCGTATGTCTGGCGTGACTGCGGCGTCGCGGCGATGCCGGCAATGATCGCTTCGCCTTCGCCTTTCTCAAGCGCTCCTTCGAGCTCGGCCCACGGCAATGCCTGGATCTGACATTTGTCGACGATGCCGAGCTCGGCGCAGATGGCGCGCGCCAGGTCGATGTGGAAACCGGACAGCTTTCCCGCGGCGTCCAGGAAGTTGAAGGGCGGGAAATCGGTTGTGGTCAGGAACCGCAGCCGCGGCAGTGCGGAGAGATCCGGTTTCGGTAGCCGCTCCTTGGCATCCCACAGCACCGGCACCTGCGGCTGGGCCGCGCGCGCGCGCTCACCCAACGCCAGCGACGCGATCAGCATCGACGCAAGGACGAGAGACCTCCGCTGGAACGCCATGATAAACTTCCACCGCACCTGTGTTCGCATCGGTTCTGGTACGAAAATAGTACAGGCACAATGCTTTTTGATTTCAACGCGTCGATTTCAGGATATGCTTTAGCAGGTTTGCAAACAGCGGTGGCTGCCCTGGTGGGGGACCAGGGTCGAGAACCACAACCACAAGGCAACGCTTTGCAATCCCTGGTCGGTGGCGAAGTGCCAACAAGGCACGGATCATCGATTTCAACGAGGCAACATGGGGTTTGATGTTGCGATGGGTCAGTTCGATCGCACGCTGGAATACATAGATCACCTGCAGCATGCCGGAACGGCGGCTGCGGTTTGCGAGAGGCTGTTGGGCATAACATCAGATTTTGGCCTGACCGCTCTGATGGCGGGCACCGTTCCGCAGCCGGGCACCCCGACCGGCCAGCAGAAGCAGCATGTGCTGCTTTGCGACTGGCCTGTCGAATGGCTGGAGCGCTACGTGGCGCGCAACTATGTCGATCACGACCCGATCGTCAGCCACATGAAACAGTTGCAGGCGCCGTTCCAGTGGCGGGAAGCGGCCCAGGGCGTTAGCATCGACAGAAGCAGCGGCGAAGTGATGGGCGACGCCGTCGTGTTCAAGCTGCGCGACGGGCTGGCCTTCCCGCTCATCACGCTCGACGGCCAGATCGTCATGGTGTCACTGGGTGGCGAGGCCGTGGAACTGTCCGCCGCCGAGTTCGGCCTGGTGTCGCTGGTGTCGACCTATGCGGTGGGCCGCGCCATGCAGCTTCACACGAAGGCCAGCAAGACCATCGATAGCGTAGAGCTGACACCGCGCGAACGCGAATGCCTGCAATGGGCCGCCGTCGGCAAGTCCGAATGGGAGATTTCGCAAATCCTCGGCATCTCCGAACACACGTCGGAGAAACACCTCCTTAACGCCAAAAGCAAACTCGGCGCCGTCAACCGCGTACAGGCAGTCGCTGAAGCGATAAGGCGCGGCTATATTAGTTAGGTCGGCCGGGTCGGCCTAGAAATTCCTGCCTACGTGATCGCGTAATTTTCTTGCGAGGGCACGGCCGTATCTTCCTCTTGAACAGGAGACGGCAAAATGATTTTTTCCCTTACAACAAAAGAACTGATGGAACATCCCGATCTGTGGGAGGCCGTGCATCGGCTGCGCTACAGGATTTTTGTCGAGGAAATGGGGTGGGAGGACCTGCGGCGCCCCGATGGCTTCGAGATCGACCAGTTCGATCATGACGAAGCGGTGCATCAGATCGTCATCAGAGGCAACGAGGTCGCGGGCTATCAGAGGATGTTGCCGACCACGCGGCCACATCTCTTGACCGAGGTGCTGGCCGATCTTTCCGTGGGAACGCCGCCCTCGGGTCCGAACATCTGGGAACTGACCCGCTATGCGGTCGCCCCCGGCTTTCGCGACGGCCGCCGGGGTGTTTCGACCGTCGGTACCGAACTCATTGCCGGCTTCGTCGAGTGGGGGCTGAAGCGCGGCGTCGACAAGGTGATCATCGAGTTCGAGCCGATGTGGGTGCTGCGCGCGCTGCAGCTGCATTTCCTGGCCACGCCGCTGGGCTATCAGCGCACCTATGGCAACCAGCAGGTCGTCGCGACGCTGCTCACCTTCAATGAGCACACGCTGGATGTGGTGCGTTCGCGCCGCAATCACCACGCTCCCGTTCTGGCCAGGGGATATCCCGATATGTTCGGGCAAAGGCGGGCGTCATGAGATCGGAAACGGCCATGAACGCGCACCCGCAACCCGAACTGCGCAACCACACGCTGATCGTCACCGTATCGTCGACCGACGGCCGGCCGGTGCTCGACAGAAGGGCCTATGAAAGCCTGGCAAGGACGTTCCACGAAGCCGCCGACAATGACGACGTTCGTGTCGTCGTGCTGCGCGGCCTGGCGGGCTGCTTCTGCCTCGGCGGCGATTTTTCCGAATTCCTCGACGCTACCAAGCACCAGAAGCTGATCGCCGCCGTCACCGACATGTTCCGCACGCTGGCGACGTTCCCCAAACCCATACTGGCCTGTGTCGACGGCGATGCGGTCGGCGTCGGCTGCACCATCCTGTTCCATTGCGACATGGTGATCGCGTCCGCCGAAAGCACGTTCCGGGTGCCGTTCGTCGATTTCGGCCTGGTGCCGGATGCCGCGACCAGCATCCTGGCGCCGCAGAAGCTCGGCTACGCCGGCGCCTTCCGCTTTTTCTGCCTCGGCGACACGCTGCGCGCCGACGACGCCAGGGCGCTCGGGCTGGTCGCCGAGATTGTCTCCGAAGGCAGCGTCGAGGAGGCAACCCTCGGCCGGGCAAGGCAGCTCGCCAGGAAGCCGGTCGCCGCGTTGCTGCAGACGCGGGGCCTGCTCAAGGGGAACCCCGCGGAACTTTGCGAACGCATCGATCAGGAGATCTCGCTGTTCCAGCAGGCGCTGCAGGACGACACCACGCTGCGGCGGCTGCAGCGGATTGCCCGGTTGGCGGCCTGAGCGTCGCGCCGAAGGCGTTGCGCCACGCGGTCCAGTGCCGCGTGGCGCAGGCACCGTCAGTCCTGTTTTGCCAGGAATGACGGCCCTTCGCCGATGATTTTCTTGTCTTCCTTGCCGATGATGTCGAGGTCGCGGCCGTCATAAGGCAGCGACAGGAGGATGCGCCGCATCACCGCCAGCCGCGCGCGGCGCTTGTCGTTGGCACGCACGATGATCCACGGAGCGAATTCCTTGTGGGTGCGCTCGAACATGGTATCGCGCGCCCTGGTGTAATCGTCCCACTTGGTAATGCCGGCAATGTCGATCGGCGAAAACTTCCAGCTCTTCAGCGGACTGTGGCGGCGATCGTGAAATCGCTCGAGCTGCGTTTCCCGGCCGATGTTCAGCCAGAATTTGAAGAAGTGGATGCCGTCATTGACGATCATCCTTTCGAAGTGCGGTGTCTCGTCGAGAAACTTCTCGTGCTGTTCTGGCGTGCAGAAGCCCATCACCGGTTCGACGCCGGCGCGGTTGTACCAGGAACGGTCGAACGTGACGAATTCGCCCGCGGTCGGGAAGTGGTCCGCATAACGCTGGTAGTACCATTGCCCCAGCTCGGTCGGCGTCGGCTTGGTCAGCGCCACGTTGCGTGCCGTGCGCGGATTGAGGTACTGGCGCAGGACGAAAATCGTGCCGCCCTTGCCGGCCGCGTCGCGGCCCTCGAACAGCGCCATCATCCGCCTGCCTGTCGACTGCAGCCACGCCTGCGCCTTGACCAGCTCGATCTGCAATGCCTCGAGCGTCTCGTCATATTCGTCGCTTTTCATCTTCTTGTCGTAGGGATAGCCGCCCGCGGTCAGCTTGCGCTCCTCGATCCAGTCCGGCAGTGCTGGATTCTCGATGTCGAACTCCCGCTCCTTGCCGTTGATCCTGAGCTTCAGCGGCCCCGGGGTCGGCGCGGCGGTGTTTTCCTTGGCTTTTTTCATCGAGACGAACCTTTCCAGCTTACGGACTCGTGCTATTGAGCCATTGCAGTGCCGCGCGCCGCTTCAGACGCAAAGGGCGCTGCACTTTTGGATTTTGCGCATGATCCTTTCCGAAAATCGATTCTGATTTTTCGGCGTCATGCGCCAGGCCGGTCCAGCGAAATTGCCGGACCGGGAGCGGGGCGCAGGCGCGAATGGCGGACCAGGGCGCAGATGAGAAGGGCGTGACGCAGGCGCTTGCCGCGCGGCTGTGGAACAGCCGATGGTTGCTGGTCGCCGGTCTTGTCGCGGTCATGGCGGTTTATGCCTTTGCGGGCATTTCCGCCTATGTGCTGCTGCCGGCGCTGGCTTTGCTGCTGGTGGCGGCGATGATACCGGCTGGAGCCACGCGCCAGCCCGGCGAAAGCGGCGCGGCGATCGAGGCCATCGGCCTGCAACGCCTGTCCGGCGAATATCTGGCGGCGGCCGTCGCCGACCCCTTGATCATCTTCGACCATGCCGCGGCCATCGTTCATGCCAACGCCGCCGCCTTCGCCGCCTTCGGCGGCATCGCGCCTGGCGTATCGTTGTCGCTGAAATTCCGGGCGCCGGAAATGCAGGCTCTTCTGGACGGCGTGCTGTCGGGCGAGGTCGCGTCGGATGTCATCGATTACACCGAGAGGCTGCCGGTCGAGCGGACTTACCGGGTCAGTGCCTCCTCCGTCGGTCACGGCACTGATCTCTACGTGATGGTGTTCAAGGACCAGAGCGAAGCGCGCCGCATCGACCGCATGCGCGCAGATTTCATCGCCAATGCCAGCCACGAATTGCGCACGCCGCTCGCCTCGATATCGGGTTTCATCGAAACGCTGCGCGGACCGGCCCGCAATGACCCGGCGGCGCGCGAGCAGTTCCTGCAGATCATGCAGAACCAGACCGGCCGCATGGCACGCCTGATCGATGACCTTTTGTCGCTGTCGCGGCTGGAGATGAAGCCCTATCTGCGGCCGGGGACCGAGGTCGACCTGCGCCAGACCGTCGACAGCGTCATCGATTCGCTGGCCCCGCTGGCGCGGGAAAACGGCGTCGTCATCGAGCGGGATTTCGCCGACGGCCCTCTCGACGTGCCGGGCGACCGCGACGAACTGTTCCAGGTCTTCGAGAACCTTCTGGAAAACGCCTGCAAATATGGGCAGTCGGGCGGCCGCGTGGTGGTGTCGATCGCGCGCGGCGACGCCGAGGGCGAAGCGGGCATCGACGTGACGATCAGGGATTTTGGCCCCGGCATTCCCGAGGAGCACATTCCGCGCATCACGGAGCGCTTCTATCGCGTCGACGTCGAGAGCAGTCGAACCCAGAAGGGTACAGGCCTTGGCCTGTCGATCGTCAAGCATATCCTGACGCGCCACAACGCCAGGCTCTCGATCAAGTCCGAAGTCGGCAAGGGCGCCGCCTTCTCGGTTCATTTGCCGGCGGCCTGAGCCGCCCTAGTTTCCAAGCTGCCATTTCTTTTTTCTGTCATCCGGTTAGCGTATCAGCGGGGATTCGAGGAAACGACTCAAAATCAGATCATCCGTGGGAAGGCATCCGGTCATGCAGTCCGTGCACATAGTCAGCGCCTATGACGAGGAGCTGAAAGATCTGTCGAAGCGCATCGCCGCCATGGGCGGACATGCCGAACGCATGGTCGAACAGGCGATCTCCGCCCTGGTCAATGCCGATCCCGGCCTTGCCCAGAAGGTGATCCGCGACGACGCCGTCCTCGACGAAGGCCAGCGCGAAATCGACGACAGGGCAATCATCATCATCGCCCGGCGCCAGCCGATGGCGACGGACTTGCGCGAGATCGTCGGCGCGATCCGCATCTCGGCCGATCTCGAGCGGGTCGGCGATCTCGGCAAGAATGTCGCCAAGCGTGTGGTGGCGGTTGCCGACGGGCGCCAGCCGACCAGCCTGTTCCGCGGCCTCGAAGCCCTGGCCGACCTAGCGTTGACCCAACTCAAGGAAGTGCTCGACGTCTACGCCTCGCGCTCGGTCGAAAGGATCGGCTTCGTACGTGACCGCGACGACCAGATCGACGCCATGTACACGTCGCTGTTTCGCGAATTGCTGACCTACATGATGGAAGATCCGCGCAACATCACGCCTTGCACGCATCTGCTGTTCTGCGCCAAGAACATCGAACGCATCGGTGACCATGCCACCAACATTGCCGAGACGATCTACTATATCGTCACCGGCGACCAGATGCCGAGCGAGCGGCCGAAGGGCGACAAGACGGACAAGATCGGCCTTTCCGCAACGCAGCCGGTCAAGTGAACGCACTTTTTCTCGAACGCTTGGTCGTATTGCGCTAGACTATCCCTGAGGCAAGCCTGCTGGTTCCCAGCAAAGGCAGTGCTTCGGGAGGCTGCGATGGAATATGTCCGGGACTTCAAGCCCGCGCCGCCGACATCGGCCGTCATCGCCTCCAGCGTCTACACAGCCGGGCGCCGCATCGCCGACATCCCGATCGAGGAAGCCGGCACATGGGCCAGGAAAGCGGGACACGTCGTGTGGATCGGGCTGCTTGAACCCGACCGCGAGCTTCTGCTGCGCGTGCAGGCGCAATTTCATCTGCATGAGCTCGCAATCGAGGATGCCGAGCATCCGCACCAGCGGCCGAAGATCGAGCAATATGGTGATGCGCTGTTCATCGTCGCCCGCACCGCGCAGCTGATCGAGGGCCGCGTCACCTTCGGCGAGACGCATCTGTTCGTGGGCAGCGGCTACATCGTCAGCGTCAGGCACGGCCCTTCGACATCCTATGCTGTGGTGCGCCAGCACTGGGAAAGCTGCCCGCATTCACTGGCCAAGGGCGAGGATTTCGTCCTCTATGCCATTCTCGATTTCATCGTCGACAACTACATGCCGGTGCTCGAGCAGATCGAGGATGAGGTCGAGGCGATCGAGGACCGGGTCCTGCTGAAGCCGATGACCGGCCCCGATATCGAACGCCTTTATATGCTGCGTCGCGATCTGTTGCGGCTGCGCAATGCCGCACTGCCGCTGGTGGAGGTCTGCCGCCGGCTGACCAGCGCCGACCTGCCGCAGATCCATTCAGCCATGCACCCGCTGTTTCGCGACGTGACCGACCATATCCGCACCGTCCAGGAAAAGATCGACAGCTTGCGCGAAGTGCTGGCCTTTGCTTTCGAGGCGAGCCTGCTGGTGGGCCAGAGCCAGGAAACGGCGATCTCCAAAAAGCTCGCCTCATGGGCGGCAATCCTGGCCGTGCCGACAGCCTTCGCGGGCATATACGGCATGAATTTCAGCGACATGCCGGAACTGAAGATGGAATACGGCTACCCGATGGTGCTGCTGGCGATCGCGCTGATCTGCAGCTTCCTCTACTGGCGGTTTCGCAAGAATGGATGGCTGTGAGAGTAGGGCAGTAGGCAGTAGGCAGTAGGCAGTAGGCTAAACGCTCGGGAGCGCAAATTCAAAACATACTGCCCTACTGCCCTACTGCCTTAGTCCCTTATCTATTCCGCCGCCGCTCCGCTGCCGGCTGGAACGCCACGCGGGCATGGTATTTACAATAGGGTCCGGTTTCGGCGGCTTCGTTGCCGCAGAAATTGAAGTCCTCCGACAGCGGATCGCCGTTCGGCCATTTGCAGGTGCGCTCGGTGAGTTCGGTGAGCTGGAGATGCCGCGAGATCGGCACCACCACATTCTCGACCGGCCGGATATAGTGGCGGGCCACCGGCTCGGCATCGAACTGCGCTTGCAGCGCCGTTGCTCCGATCGATGTCGTGACGTGGCGGGTCGCACTCGCGGGGCGCGACACCGATTTCTGCGCGCCCGACCCTTGCGCCGTCTTCTTCTGGCGTGCCGGCGCTGCCGTGGCGCGCCCGCGGCCCGACAATTTCAGCCGGTGCACCTTGCCGATGACGGCATTGCGGCTGACCCCTCCAAGCTGGGCAGCAATCTGGCTTGCGCTCAGACCCTCCGACCACAGTTTTCTCAAGAGTTCGACCCGCTCGTCAGTCCAATTCATGACCGCGCTCCTGCTAAGCGTACGGCAATCGGAATCCATTCCCGGCCCAGCACCACTGCTGGGGCAGACACCACATATATCTGGTGATTAGGTCCGCCGCACGAAATCTAGTTATTTCCCGACTACAACTACCTTATGCGCTGACTCGGTGACAAGAGTCCGAAGTGCAACACGAATCGGTTTTTTCGGTTTTCCCCAACTTGCCAGCTCACTTATGAGCCGGCGTCCCGTCGGGAGGCTTGCCGCGCGCCACTACGCGACGTTTTCGTTGACTTCATGGCTGAAAAACCCGATAAGCCGCAAAGGCCGCCGCTTTGGCGGCTTTTTTGATTTTCCGGTTCCGGAGACGCATATAATGAGCGGTTCGGCGCTTTTCGAGACCTTTGCTCGCGCACCCCTGGCTTTCGACCATGGGGAAGGCACTTGGCTGGTCACCGACAAGGGCGAGCGATATCTCGACTTTGCCGGCGGCATAGCCGTCAATTCGCTGGGCCACGGCCATCCGCATCTGGTCGCGGCGCTCACTGAACAGGCTGCCAAGCTCTGGCACGTCTCCAATCTCTACGAGATCCCGGGGCAGAGCCGGCTCGGCGAGCGGCTGGCCGACGCCACCTTCGCCGACAAGGTGTTCTTCACCAATTCGGGCGCCGAGGCGCTGGAATGCGCGATCAAGACGGCGCGGCGCTACCATTTCGTCAAGGGCCATCCCGAGCGTTTCCGCGTCATCACTTTCGAGGGCGCCTTCCATGGCCGCACGCTGGCGACCATCGCGGCCGGCGGCCAGTACAAATATCTCGAAGGCTTCGGCCCCAAGGTCGAGGGTTTCGACCAGGTCGGCTTCGACGATATCGACGCCGCCGAAAAAGCGATCACGCCGGAGACCGCGGCGATCCTGATCGAACCGGTGCAGGGCGAGGGCGGTATCCGCCCGGTGCCGACACAATCGCTGAAGCGGCTGCGGCAGCTCTGCGACCAGCACGGCCTGCTGTTGATCTACGATGAGGTCCAGTGCGGCATCGGCCGCACCGGCAAGCTGTTCGCGCATGAATGGTCGGGGGTCGCTCCAGACATCATGGCCATCGCCAAAGGCATTGGCGGTGGCTTCCCGATGGGCGCCTGCCTTGCCACCGACGAGGCGGCTGTCGGCATGACCGCGGGCGTCCACGGCACTACGTTCGGCGGCAACCCGCTGGCCATGGCGGTCGGCAATGCCGTGCTCGACGTGGTGCTGGAGGAGGGCTTCCTGGCGGATGTGCAGCGCAAGGCGCTGTTGTTGAAGCAAGGGCTGGCAGGGGTGGCCGACGAATTCCCCGAGGTCATTGAGGATATCAGGGGCACGGGGCTGATGCTGGGCCTCAAATGCGCCATGCCCAACGGCAAGGTGAACATGGCGCTGCGCGACCAGCATCTGCTCGCGGTTCCGGCCGGCGACAACGTCATTCGCCTGCTGCCGCCGCTCACCGTCACGGACAGCGAGATCCATGAAGCGCTGGAGCGCATTCGCGCCGGCGCCAAGGCCCTGACCGAGGCAATCGCCGCTGAAGCCGCGAAGTAAATTCGAAAGCTCCTGATGTCACTTCGTCATTTCACCGACCTCTCCGCCGTTTCCGAAGGCGACCTGCGCTCCATGCTGACCGACGCAGTGGAGCGCAAGGCGCGCCTCAAGGCGGGCGAGCGCTCGAAACCGCTCGAAGGCAAGGTGCTGGCGATGATCTTCGACAAGCCGTCGACGCGCACGCGCGTCTCCTTCGATGTCGGCATGCGTCAGCTTGGCGGCGAGACCATCATGCTGACCGGCACCGAGATGCAGCTCGGCCGCTCCGAGACCATCGCCGACACCGCCAAGGTTCTGTCGCGCTATGTCGATGCCATCATGATCCGCACCACCTCGCATGAGCGGCTGCTGGAGCTGACCGAGAATGCGACCATCCCGGTGATCAACGGGCTCACCGACGATACCCATCCTTGCCAGCTGATGGCCGACATCATGACCTTCGAGGAGCATCGCGGTCCGGTCGCCGGCAAGACCATCGCCTGGACCGGCGACGGCAACAACGTGCTGCATTCGCTGCTGGAAGCCTCGGCGCGGTTCCGCTTCAACCTCAACGTCGCGGTGCCCGAAGGCAGCGAGCCGGCGCAGAAGCATGTCGACTGGTCAAAGGCGCATGGCGGCAAGCTCTCCTTTACCCGCTCGCCAGAGGAAGCCGTCGACCAGGCCGACTGCATCGTCACCGACTGCTGGGTGTCGATGGGCCAGGAGCACCGCGCCCGCGGCCACAACGTGTTTTCGCCCTACCAGGTCAACGCCAAGCTGATGGCCAAGGCAAAGCCCGACGCGCTGTTCATGCATTGTCTGCCGGCGCATCGCGGCGAGGAAGTGACGGACGAGGTCATCGACGGTCCGCATTCGGTGGTCTTCGACGAGGCCGAGAACCGGCTCCACGCCCAAAAGGCCGTGCTTGCCTGGTGTCTTGGGGCCTGAAGTGGACTTGAAGTGTCTTGGCGCTTGACGTGCCGGGGAACTTGATCTCCGGAGGCGCGATGCCTATCTGCGCGGCATCACACAAATCAAGCGCGTTTAGACGCATGCTCCCCAAAGGGCGGCATGGCCGCGCCCTGGAGCTTTGTCATGCTGGAAACCCATCAAGTGGCTGAACATCACCCCAAACTCGGCGAATTCGGTTACGCCGGCGATGATCACGTCGTGCCCTTCGAGGTCGGCCCGCTCGATGTGCGCGGCCGCACCGTGCAGCTTGGACCGATGCTCGACGCGATCCTTGGCCGCCATGATTATCCCGAGCCGGTCGCCCGGTTGCTGGCGGAAGCCTGTGTGCTGACGGTGCTGCTAGGCACCTCGCTCAAGTTCGAGGGCAAGTTCATCCTGCAGACCCGCACCGACGGCCCTGTCGACATGCTGGTCGCGGATTTTTCCACGCCCTCGGCGCTGCGCGCCTATGCGCGCTTCGATGCCGACCGGCTGGAGGCGCTGATTGCGGCCGGCGAGACCTCGCAGCAAACGCTGCTCGGCAATGGTGTGCTGGCGCTGACCATCGACCAAGGTGCTCACACGCAGCGCTACCAAGGCATCGTCCAGCTCGACGGCGAGACCCTGGAAGAGGCCGCGCGCACCTATTTCCGCCAGTCGGAGCAGATCCCGACCGATCTCCGGCTTTCCGTCGCCAAGCTTTTGACGCCCGGCCCCGGCGGCGCGCGCGAGCAGTGGCGGGCGGGCGGCATCCTGGCGCAGTTCCTGCCGCAGGCCTCCGAGCGCATGCGCGTTCCTGACCTGCCCGGCGGGGATGGCGATCCGCGCGAGGAGATCCACGATCCCACAGACAATTCCTGGCAGGAATTGCTGGCGCTGCTCGGCACTATCGAGCCGACCGAACTGATCGATCCGACCATCGGCGCCGAGCGGCTGCTCTATCGTCTGTTCCACGAGCATGGCGTGCGGGTCTTCGGCGGCGTTCCCGTCGCCGATCAGTGCTCATGCTCCCGCGACAAGATCCGCGGCATCCTCGAGGGCTTCTCCGCGCAGGAGATCAAGGACAGCACCGAGGACGGCGGCATCCACGTCGCTTGCGAGTTCTGTTCGACGCAATATGACTTCGACCCGGCGGAATTTACGACTCAGTAGGGTTTCTTGTTTCTCCCCGTTCTACGGGGAGAAGGGGCCCGAGAGCGGATGAGGGGCGGCGCTGCCCCTCATTCCTGCCGGACATTTCTCGCCGTATAGTGACGGGGAGAACAACGCTGTCGCCGATTTCGCCTGGCCTAGTTCACCGTCCGCCTTGTCCCCGGCAGGTCGAGTGAGAAGGCGGGGATGGCGATGTCGAATGTCTCGCCCCGCTCGTTGCGCATGGTGTAGTGACCGACCATGATCCCCGACGGCGTCGAGAGCGGACAGCCCGACGTGTATTGATAGCTGTCGCCGGGATTGAGTTCGGGCTGATCGCCGACCACGCCGGCGCCTCGCACTTCCTCGACCCGGCCGGCGCCGTCGGTTATGTGCCAATAGCGCGACAACAGCTGCACGAATTCGTCGGACTGGTTGTCGATCGTTATCTGGTAGCCCCAGACATAGCGGTTTTCCGAAGGATCCGAGCGGTCCTCGAGATAGAACGGCCTGACCTGCACTTCGATGTTGCGCGTGACGGCGCGGTACATGAGCGGCTCCAAAACAAATCCGGTGTGGAACATTCGGCGCTCTTTGCGGTTCGATCAACCGTGCGCGTCCGAGTTGCTGTCCCTGAAGGGCAGGTGCCGACAAACAATGTCATTTGAGTGACACATGACAATGATGGTGTGCACCAGCAATGCCGGGCGACTCGGGCGCTCTGTCGAACTGTCGAAAACGGCCGCCAAGCGGGCCGGGTTTTCTGGAGTGACCGGATATCGATGGAACTCGCTCTCATAACCGGCTCGCTTTCGATCGCTCTCATCGCCTCAAATCTCGCCAGCATCCTGCTCGCCTGCTCGCGCCTGAAACGGCGCGCCGCCATCGCGCCGCCGGCCGGCAAGCCGCTGCCTGTCTCGATCGTCATCCCGGCGCGCGGCGTCGAGCTGTTTACCCATGAGACGCTTGAGCGCGCTTTCTCGCTCGACTGGCCGCGCTACGAACTGATCTTCTGTGTCGCCCATGCCGACGACCCCGCGGTCAAGCCGATCCGCGCCGCGATTGCCCGCTTTCCAGCCGTGCCGGCCCGCCTGCTCACCGGCGACGACCGCGTCAGCGCCAACCCGAAACTGAACAACTGCGTCAAGGGCTGGGAGGCAGCGCGCCACGACTGGGTCATTCTCGCCGATTCCAACGTGCTGATGCCGAAAGACTACGTCCAGCACCTGATGGCGGCATGGCGGCGGGACACCGGCCTGGTTTGCTCGACGCCGATCGGTTCGCGGCCCGACGGCTTCTGGGCAGAAGTCGAATGCGCTTTCCTCAACACGCTGCAGGCGCGCTGGCAATATGCCGGCGAGGCGCTTGGCCTCGGCTTTGCCCAGGGCAAGAGCATGTTGTGGAACAAGCAGATGCTCGACGCCAATGGCGGCATCCGTGCGCTCGCCGCCGAGATCGCGGAGGATGCCGCGTCGACCAAACTGGTCAACAGGCTCGGCCTGCGCGTCAATCTCGTCGCTTCGCCCTTCGAGCAGCCGCTCGGGCAGCGCATGCCGGGCGATATCTGGTCGCGCCAGGCCCGCTGGGCGCGCCTGCGCCGCGTCACCTTTCCGCTCTTCTTCGCGCCCGAGATCCTGACCGGCGTGGCGGCTCCGCTCGTGCTGGCGCTGATCGCCGCCGCCAGCGCCGGCGTCAGCCTGCCCATGACAGCGCTTTGCGTGCTGGCGCTCGCCTACCTGCCGGAATGCATGCTCGCCTCGGCAAAGGGCTGGTATCTGTCGCCGCGCATCGTCACCGCGATGATCGCACGCGACCTGATGTTGCCGGCGATCTGGATGCGCGGTTGGCTGGGCGGGGCCGTCGACTGGCGCGGCAACGCCATGACCATCGGCACCAAGGCGGCCGAGCTCGAAGAGACGCCCTCCCGCGCTTGATGTCGGCGGTTCAGCTTGATGTCGAGGAAGGTTATCGTATATACAAAAATTGTTGAACTAGGCTCTATTTTTGTGTATACATAACCTATGGAGCGCCCCCACGGCGATGCTGTTCGAGTGGGATGAAAACAAGGCAAAGACAAACAGGGCCAAGCATGGCGTGGATTTCGCGATCGCTCCGTCCTTCGATTTCGCCAATGCCGTTATCCGGCTCGATGACAGCGAGGATTTTGGCGAGGATCGTCTTGTTGCCATCGGTCTGATCGAGGCTGGCGTTTATGTGATGGTCTATGTCGAGCGAAGCCATGCGATCCGCGTAATTTCGCCACGCAAGGCAACGAGACAGGAGATTACGGACTATGTCGAAAACCTCTAAGACGATCGTGCGCCGCGAGGCTACTCCCCCAAAGCAGTCGCGCGCTGATGCTTTGGGGCTCGCCAGAAAGGCGCTTGGCGCGAGGACCGACGAGGAAGATGCTGCGATCACTGCCGCCGCCGAGGCCGATCCGGATGCGCAGCCGACCGATGCCGCTTCGCGCCGCAAAGTTGGCCGACCGCCGCTTGCGCGACCCAAACGTGCGGTACAGTTGCGCCTCGACGCCGATGTTGTCGACCGTTTCAGGGCCGGTGGTGATGGCTGGCAGACGCGCATGAACGAAGCATTGCGCAAAGCGGCAGGCCTGTAATCCTCGGTCTGCCACCAGTCCTCATCGGGCCTTCAACGCCTGCGCGATGTCGTCCAGCAAATCGTCGGTATCTTCCAACCCGACCGACAGCCTGAGCGTGCCGGGTCCGATGCCGAGCTCGGCGCGCGCTTCGTCGCTGAGGTTCTTGTGCGTCGTCGTCGCCGGATGGGTGATCAGGCTTTTGGCGTCACCGAGATTGTTCGAGATCAGGACGATGTCGAGCGCGTTCTGCAAGGCGAAGGCACCCTGCTTGCCGCCCTTGACGTCAAAGCAGATCAGGGTGGAGCCGCCCGACATCTGCTTCTTCACGACGTCAGCCTGCGGATGGTCGGCGCGCCCGGGATAGATCACGCGGGCGATCTCCGGCTGCTCGGCCAGGAAATCGGCGATCTTGCCGGCGCTCTCCGTCTGCTGGCGCACGCGCAGCGGCAGCGTTTCCAGGCCCTTCAGCAGCGTCCAGGCATTGAACGGCGACAGGCTGGGGCCGGTATGGCGGAAATAATCGTGCAGGTTCTCGTCGATCCACTTCTTGTCCGACAGAATGACGCCGCCGAGACATCGGCCCTGGCCATCGATGTGCTTGGTCGCCGAATAGACCACGATATGCGCGCCGAGCTGCAACGGCTTCTGCTGCAGCGGCGTGGCGAAGACATTGTCCACAACCAGCCGCGCGCCGATCGAATTGGCAAGCGAAGCGACGGCGGCGATGTCCACCACCTCAAGCGTCGGGTTGGTCGGGCTTTCCAGGAAAAACAGCTTGGTGTTGGGCCGAACCGCCTTTTCCCAATTGGCGATGTCGGTGCCGTCGACCAGCGTCGCCTCGATGCCGTAACGCGGCGCCAGCGTCTCGACCACCCAGCGGCAGGAGCCGAACAGGGCGCGCGCCGCAACGATATGATCGCCGGCCTTGACGCTGCACAGGAGTGCTGCCGTCACCGCCGCCATGCCGGACGCGGTGGCGCGCGCGTCCTCGGCGCCTTCGAGCGCGCACATGCGCTTCTCGAACATGTCGACGGTCGGATTGGCGTAGCGCGAATAGATGAAGCCCGGTTCCTCGCCCTTGAAGCGGGCTTCGGCGGCTTGGGCCGTCTCATAGACATAGCCCTGGGTCAGGTACATCGCCTCGGAAGTTTCACCGAAGCCGGAACGCAGGGTCCCGCCATGCACGAGTGCGGTCTGAGGCTTCCAGTTGCGCGTCTTGCTCGTCATCGTCCTATCCAAACACAAAAAAACCGGCCGCGAAAAAGTCGCAACCGGTCCATGCGGCCTTGCGGCCCGACGGTCCTTTAGCGACTTGTTTAACGTGGCTGCAAGCCGACCGGCCAAATCACCACGGGATAACGACCCTTTAGACCCGCGACACGCTTGCGTCAATTGCCGGCTTCATTAAGAGACTTGTACCAGCAGAGCGGAGCCAGACTTTGCGGCAGACAGGAATTCTTCCCGATCAGGACATTGCGGCGCTGTTCCAGTCCGGCGCGCTGAAGTCGTCGCGTGCGCTCGACGCCGACCAGATCCAGCCGGCCAGCCTTGATCTGAGGCTCGGCGACAAGGCGTGGCGGGTGCGCGCGTCCTTCCTGCCGGGTCCCAACCATAAGGTCAGTGAAAAACTCGACCGGTTGAAGCTGCACGAGATCAGCCTGGCCGACGGCGCTGTTCTGGAAACCGGCTGCGTCTACATCGTGCCCCTGCTCGAAAGCCTGGCGCTGCCGGCGGAAATTTCGGCGTCCGCCAATCCCAAGAGCTCGACCGGGCGGCTCGATATCTTCACCCGCGTGATGACCGATCGCGGCCACGAGTTCGACAAGATCGCCGCCGGCTATCATGGTCCGCTCTATCTCGAAGTCAGCCCACGGACCTTCCCGATCGTCGTGCGCGCCGGCTCGCGCCTTTCGCAGATACGCTTCCGCACCGGCAATGCGCTGCTCTCGGAAGCAGAGTTGCATCAATTGCACCGGGCCGAAATGCTGGTCGCCACCGAACCGCCAAACATCTCCGGCGGCGGCATCGCATTGTCGATCGATCTCAACGGCGACAGTGACGGGCTGGTCGGCTATCGCGGCAAGCACCATACCGGCCTGGTCGATGTCGACAAACGCGCGGCGCAGGAGATCGTCGACTTCTGGGAGCCGATCCACAAGAGCGGCGCCGGCGAGCTGGTGCTCGATCCGGACGAGTTCTACATCCTCGTCAGCCAGGAAGCGGTGCATGTGCCGCCGCTCTACGCGGCCGAAATGACGCCCTTCGATCCGCTGGTGGGCGAGTTCCGTGTCCACTATGCCGGCTTCTTCGATCCGGGTTTCGGCCATTCGGCGGCCGGCGGCACCGGCAGCCGCGCCGTGCTCGAAGTGCGCAGCCATGAGGTGCCGTTCATCCTCGATCATGGCCAGATCGTCGGCCGGCTGGTCTACGAGCATATGCTGAAGCGGCCGCAGGCGCTTTACGGCACCGAGCTCGGCTCGAACTACCAGGCGCAGGGCCTGAAGCTGTCCAAGCACTTTCGCGCCGCGCCCTGAACGCTCATCACCGTCAGGCAAGATACTTGCCTGCGCCGGCTCGCCATGCTTGGCTGCCTCGCCGGCCGCCGACGTGGCGGCGCTCAAGGGGAATGAAAATGCAGATTTCGAAATGGATCATATCGGCGGCGGCCGCCGCCATGCTGACGCTTGGTGCCGGCGCCCTGTCGGCGCATGCGGCGGAGAAAATCAAGATCGGCACCGAGGGAGCCTATCCGCCGTTCAACACCATCACGCCCGACGGCAAGGTCGAGGGCTTCGACATCGACATCGCCAACGCCTTGTGCGCGCAGATGAAGGTCGAATGCGAGATCGTCACCCAGGACTGGGACGGCATCATCCCGGCGCTGCAGGCCAAGAAATTCGACGCCATCATCGCTTCGATGAGCATCACCGAGGAGCGCAAGAAGCAGGTCGCGTTCACCCACAAATACTATACGACGCCGCTGTCGCTCGTCGCCCTGAAGGACAGCGACATCGCCTCGACCGAACCGGCGGCACTCGCCGGCAAGACGGTCGGCGCCCAGGCGGCGACCACGCAGGCCAACTACGCCCAGGACGTCTATGGCAAGGCCGGCGCCGAAGCGAAGCTCTATCCGACCCAGGAAGAGGCAATCACCGATCTCCAGAACGGCCGCCTCGATGCCGTCCTTTCCGACAAGTTCGTGCTGATGGACTGGATGAAGAAGGCGAGCGACGGTTGCTGCAAGATGGTCGGCGACGTCAAGGGCACCGAGACCGAAGCCGGCATTGCCGTGCGCCTCGAGGATACGGCGCTGCGCGACAAGCTCAACGCAGCCATTGACGCCATCGTCGCCGACGGCACCTACAAGAAGATCCAGGACAAGTATTTCGATTTCGATATTTATTGAGATCTGAGACGCTTCTTACCTTCTCCCCTTGTGGGAGAAGGTGGCCTCGCGAAGCGAGGTCGGATGAGGGGTGTTCCAGGGAACGCCAACGCCTCACTCCGGCCAGCACCCCTCAACCGTCTCGGCGCTGCGCGCTGATCCACTGCCCTGGGGCGAGCCACGGGTCTCGCCCCGTCCTTCGGATCCCACAGGGGAGAAGGAAATGATGGCCACCCTCAGAGCGCCTTCACCGCCACCTTCACCGGCTGTTCGATTTCGAGCGGATTGCGCAGCGGCAGGCCGAAATCGCCGGCCTCGATCTCGAACACGTCGCCGGCCTCGGTCTTGATGCCGTCGGCGAAGGACAGGGTCGCGGTGCCGAACATGTGCACATGCACGTCGCCCGGCTGGCGGAAAGCCGAATATTTGAAATGGTGGTGTTCGAGATTGGCGATGGTGTGCGACATGTTCGCTTCGCCCGACAGGAACGGCTTTTCCCACATCAACTTGCTGTCGCGCCAGATGCGTGAGGAGCCCCTGATGTCGGCGGGCAGGTCGCCGACCAGGATCTCCGGTCCGAAGGAAGCGTTGCGCAGCTTGGAATGGGCGAGAAAGAGGTAGTTCACGCGTTCGGTCACATGGTCGGAAAATTCGTTGGACAGCGTGAAGCCGACCCGGAACGGCGCGCCGTCGTCGCCGATGACATAGATGCCGGCAACCTCGGGCTCCTCGCCGGCATCCTTGGCGAAGGCCGGCGACAGGAGCGCGGCACCCGGCGCCACGGCCATCGTGCCATTGCCCTTGTAGAACCATTCCGGCTGCACCCCGATCTGGCCTTTCGCGGGTTTGCCGCCTTCCAGCCCCATGCGGAACATCTTCATGGAATCGGTGAGCTGCTCCTCGCCATCGGTGCTGAGCTTCTTGTGCATGGAATCGCGCGTCGCCGCCGAGCCGAGATGCGTTAGCCCCGTGCCGGTCAGATGCAGATGCGCCGGATCGGGATGATTGATCGGCGACAGCAGCCGCCCCTTCTTGTAGGCGGCGTCGAGATCGACGGTCTCGCCGAGCCCCTTGCGTTCGATCAACGCGGCAAGGCCGACGCCGGTACGAGCGGCTTCCATCGCCAGCGAATAGACGCTGCGTGCGCCGTTGATGATCCGGGTCTTGCCGCCCGTGCGTGCAACGACACGGATGGTCTCGGCGTCGTCGAGAATCTGCGAGATCAGCATGATCAGTCCTCTCTCATATCTTGGCATGGCTGCCTTCTGGCAAACCCTGACCTGCGCGGCTCGGACTGGCCGTGCCACGGGTTGAACTCGTCGTCCGGATTGCGCTCGCGAGCCCGGTCCCTGAAGGACTTCTTCAAGCCGGCGAATTGCCGGCAGCGCCGCGACCGTATGCCTCCTGCTTGCCTCGCCTGAAACCTGTTCAGGCCTTGTTCTTGTTGTAGACGTCGAAGATCACGGCGCCGAGCAGCACCAGGCCCTTGACCACTTGCTGCCAGTCGACATTGACGCCCATGATCGACATGCCGTTGTTCATCACGCCCATGATGAAGCCGCCGACCACCGCGCCGATGACCTGACCGACGCCGCCCATCGCCGAGGCGCCGCCGATGAACACCGCGGCGATGACGTCGAGCTCGCTGCCGAGGCCTGCCGCCGGCACGGCCTGGCCAAGGCGCGCCGCGATGATCAGGCCGCCAAGCGCCGACAGCACGCCCATATTGACGAACACGTAAAGCGTCAGCCGCTCGGTCTTGATGCCCGACAGCTGCGCGGCCTTGGCGTTGCCGCCCATCGCATAGATGCGGCGGCCGATCGTCATGCGCTTGGTGACGAAGACGAACAGCGAGATCAGCAGGCCCATGACGAGCAGCACCACCGGCAGGCCCCGATAGCTGGCGAACTGGTAGACCAGGAACAGCGCCAGCGCGCTGCCGACCAGCGTCTTGATGACGAACAGGGTAAAGGGCTCGGCCTCATAGCCGTGGCGTTCGCGTTTGCGTCGCGTCCGTAGCCCGAAATAGGCATAGGCCAGCACGGCGATCAGGCCCAGCACGATCGTCGTCATGTGCAGCGTCAGACCGCTGCCCATAATCGTCTTGCCGGCTGCATTCACCGTTGGCGGGATCAGCGTCAGCGGTCCGATGACATCTGGAATGAAGCCGGAGCTGAGCGCCTTGAACTCGGGCGGCAGCGGTCCGACCGAAGATCCGCCGCCGAGCAGCGCCTGGCATATGCCGCGGAAGATCAGCATGCCGGCCAGCGTCACGATGAAGCTCGGTATTCGGTGATAGGCGATCCAGTAGCCTTGCGCCGCGCCGATGAGGCCGCCCACGATCAGGCAGACGATGGAGACCACCAGCGGGTTGCTGAATATGCCGAGAGGCCAGATCACCATCATCATCGCCGCCAGCGCGCCGATGAAGCCGGCCACGGACCCCACGCTGAGGTCGATATGACCCGATACGATGACCAGCAGCATGCCGAGCGCCATCACGATGATGAAGGAGTTCTGCTGCACCAGATTGCTCAGGTTCACCGGCTTGAACAGCGTTCCCGAGGTGGTGAACTGGAAGAACACCATGATGGCGATCAGCGCCAGGATCAGGCCGTATTCGCGCAGGTTCGTCGCCAGCGCCGATACGGCGATGCGTGGACGCTGCCCTACATCTTCGGCGACGTTGCTTTGCGGGGCGGGGGCGCTTTCCGTGCTCATGCTGCTTTTCCTTCTCCCCGAACCATGGCTCGCATTATTCTTTCTTGGCTTGCGTCCGCCGCGGGCATTTCGCCGACGATGCGGCCTTCGTTCATGACATAGATGCGGTCGGTGATGCCGAGCAGTTCTGGCATTTCCGACGAGATGACCACGATCGCCTTACCTTCGGCCGCAAGGCGCGCGATGATCGTATAGATTTCATATTTGGCGCCGACATCGATGCCGCGCGTCGGCTCGTCCAGGATCAGTACTTCCGGGTCGGCGAACAGCCATTTCGACAGCACCACCTTCTGCTGGTTGCCGCCGGAAAGATTGCCGGTCATCTGATAGACGCTGGAGGCGCGGATGTTGGTCTGCTTGCGATAGTCGTTGGCGACGGCAAGCTCGCGCAAATCGTCGATCACGCTGTGGCGCGACACGCCGCCGAGATTGGCCAGCGTAATGTTGTGCTTGATATGGTCGATGAGATTGAGGCCGTAGGTCTTGCGATCCTCGGTCACATAGGCAATGCCGTGTTCGACCGCCCTGCTCACAGAGGAGACGTCGATCGGCTTGCCCTTGAGCAGCACCTCGCCGGTGATGCGGCGCCCATAGGAGCGGCCGAACAGGCTCATGGCGAATTCGGTTCGCCCGGCGCCCATCAGCCCGGCAATGCCGACCACCTCGCCCTTGCGCACATTGATGTCGATGCCCTTGATCACCTGCCGCTCGGCATGGAGCGGGTGATAGACCGACCAGTTCTTCACCTCGAACACGACCTCGCCGATATCGGGCTCGCGCGGCGGATAGCGGTCGTCGAGCGAACGGCCGACCATCGAGGTGATGATGCGGTCTTCCGAGATGTCCTTCCTGGACAGCGTCTCGATGGTTCGTCCGTCGCGGATGACGGTCACCTTGTCGGCGACCCGGTTCACCTCGTTGAGCTTGTGCGAGATCAGGATCGAGGTCATGCCTTGCCGCTTGAATTCGAGCAGAAGGTCGAGCAGCGCCTGGCTGTCCTTTTCGCTGAGCGACGCCGTCGGCTCGTCGAGGATCAGGAGCTTGACCTCCTTGCTCAGCGCCTTGGCGATCTCGACCAGCTGCTGCTTGCCGACACCGATATTGGTGATCAGCGTCTTGGGGTCCTCCTTGAGGCCCACCTTCTTCAGCAGGGCGCTGGTGCGCGCCTCGTTGGCATTCCAGTCGATGACGCCGTATCGGGCGTGTTCGTTGCCGAGGAAGATGTTTTCGGCGATCGACAGCATCGGCACCAGCGCAAGCTCCTGGTGGATGATGACGATGCCCTTGCGTTCGCTGTCATGAATGCCTTTGAACTGGCATTCCTGGCCCTGAAAGATGATCTGGCCGTCATAGGTGCCGGAGGGATAGACGCCCGACAGCACCTTCATGAGCGTCGATTTGCCGGCGCCGTTCTCGCCGACCACGGCGTGGATCTCGCCTTCCTCGACCCGAAGGTTGACGTTCGACAGCGCCTTGACGCCGGGAAACGTCTTGGTGATGTCCTGCATCTCCAAAATCGTCGAGGCCATGGGTAAAGTGCTCCTGCGAGACCCGCAACAATACCGGGGTCGCTGGTGAACGAAAAGGGGCCCTGCGTTGCGCAGGACCCCTGGCTATGCAACCGAATTTACTTCAGTTCGTCGGCCTTGATGTAGCCGGAGTCGACGACCAGGGCCTGGTAGTTCGACTTGTCGACCTCATGCGGCGTCAGCAGGATCGAGGGAACGACCTTGACGTCGTTGTTGTAGGTCTTGGTGTCGAGGCCTTCCGGCTTGCCGCCCGAGAGCACCTTGTCGACGAGCTCGACGGTGGCCTTGGCCAGTTCGCGGGTGTCCTTGAACACGGTCGAGTACTGCTCGCCCGAGATGATCAGCTTCACCGAGGCGGTCTCGGCGTCCTGGCCGGTCACGATCGGCCACGGCTGGGCCTCCGTGCCGTAACCGACAGCGCGCAGCGAGGCGGTGATGCCGCGCGACAGGCCATCATAGGGCGACAGAACGCCATCGACGCGGCTGCCGTCCGAATAGTTGGCCGACAGCAGATTGTCCATGCGCGCCTGGGCGGTGGCGGCGAGCCAGCGCAGCGTGCCGACCTTGTCCATGCCGGTCTGGCCGGACTTGATCTTGATCGAACCGTCGTCGATCAGCGGCTGCAGGACGGAAATCGCGCCGTTGTAGAAGAAGAAGGCGTTGTTGTCGTCGGGTGAGCCGCCGAACAGTTCGACGTTCCACGGCTTGGTATTCGGGAAGCGCTCCTTGAGGCCCTTGACCAGCGAATTCGCCTGGATCACGCCGACGCCGAAATTGTCGAACGTGGTGTAGTAGTCGACATTGGGCGTCTTCTTGATCAGGCGGTCATAGGCGACGACGACGACGCCGGCATCAGCGGCCTTCTGCAGCGCATCCGACAGGGTGGTGCCGTCGATCGAGGCGATGATCAGCGCCTTCGGACCCTTGGTGATTTCGTTTTCCAGCTGGCTGAGCTGGTTGGGGATGTCGTCCTGCGCATATTGCAGGTCGACCGTATAGCCCAAAGCCTCGAGCTGGGACTTGACGGCATCGCCGTCGTTGATCCAGCGCTGCGAGGTCTTGGTGGGCATCAGCACGCCGACGAGACCCTTGTCGGCGGCGTGCGCCGAATAGGTCATGGCAGCGATGCCAAGGGCCGCGACGGCGGCCAGCGTCTTGATGATCTTCACAATTACTCTCCCTGGTTGATGGACGCGACACCTCGGGGCTTCGCGGGCCGCGCAGGCGAGCAGGAGCGCAAGCGCCGCTGTCGTCTATCGATCTCCGGTATCCTCCCAATCGGCCCTGGGACTGATTTCAATCGACACGATTTTCCTCGTCATCGACTGGCACGCCCCAGGACGCGCGAAGGGTGTGTCCCTTTGCCATAACTGTCAAATGCGATCTTTGATGATTGCTATACCGAAACTGGTATACGTTGACGCTAAACTCAAGGGCATTGGGAGCGAAGGGAAATCAATGGCAACGTTGCGCAACCCTGGCGGGATTTCAGAAGGTTACGAGGTGCTCCCCGGTGACGGCGAGACCCTGCTGCGCAGCGGCCTCAGCCTGCGCCATATGCGCATGATCGTTGCACTGGACGATCACGGCCGGGTCAGTTCCGCCGCCCAGGTCATGAATATCTCACAGCCGGCGGCCTCGCGCATGATCGCCGAGATGGAAGCCGTGCTGGACGTCACGCTCTGCGAAAGGCTGCCGCGCGGCGTCACCTTGACCCCCTATGGCAAGGCGTTGGCCAGGCGCGCGCGCTCCATCCTTTTGGAGATGCGCGAGGTCGATCGCGAGATCTCCGAACTCAAGGCGGGCAAGGGCGGCTCGGTGTTCCTCGGTGCGGTGACGGCGCCCGCGATCGAGCTCGCGGTCCCGGCGATCCGCGAAATCCGCCGCATCTACCCGCGCATCGAGATCACCATGCAGGTCGAGACCTCCAACGTGCTGGCGCGCGAGTTGATCGCGTCGCGCCATGACTTCATCATCGCGCGCATCCCCGACGATCTCAACCCGCGGCTGTTCGAGTCCCGTGTCATCGGCGTCGAGAAGGCCTGCCTGATCGTGCGCCGGGGCCATCCGCTGACCGAGGGCAAAGCGGTGCGGTTGGAGGAGACCGCGGCCTATGACTGGGTTTTCCAGTCCGGCGGCTCGCCGCTGCGCCAGGCCATGGAGAGCAATTTCCTGAACCGCAACATCGCGCTGCCGGACCGCATCCTCAACACCAGCTCGCTGCTCCTGACCCTGGTCATGGTCGCGCACTCCGACGCCATCGCGCCGGTCTCGGTCCAGGTGGCGAAATTCATCCAGAATCCCGAAGGGCTGGCCGGCGCCATCGACGTCGTGCAGACCGAATTCGACATCGAGGTTCGGCCTTACAGCCTGATCACAGTGAAGAACCGTGCGCTGTCGCCGGCGGCGAAGATGCTGCATGATTTCATCCTGCGCGAAGTGGGGTGACCGGAACAAAAACCAGGTAAGTGCGTTCAAAGGCCAATCGGCGTTCGCGCCGGAGCTCGTTTTGAGCCGGGGAACGATGCGCTGATGATAAACAACTCGGGAGATTTTGATGGAACGTCGGTTGCTTCTTACTGGAATGCTTGGCGTCGCGGGGGCAGTTGCTTTTGCAGGCCTGGCCAGGCCTGGCAGAGCAGTTGCCGGGGTCCCGAACGGCAACGGAATCCTTGACGAACTCGATAAGGACGACCTCGACAGGGCTGATGCGGCCGTCTTCGAAGGAGACGATCAAGCCGAGGTGGAGCAGATCTCGCATCGCCGGTGGCATCGCCGGCACCGTCGTCATGGGCGCCGCCGCGCCTGGCGCAGGGTCTGCCGCAGCTATTGGCGCCGCGGTCGCCGCCATGTCCGCTGCTGGCGCAGGCGCGTCTGGGTTAGTGTTTGGCTCTAAAACGATACCGGGAAAACGGCTGGAGCGGTTTTCCCGGAATTGCGCGAGAAACCGGTAGTTGGAACGGCTTGGTAAGGGCTCAAACCCTTGGCGCAGACTGGAGCGGGTAGCGGGAATCGAACCCGCGCGTTCAGCTTGGGAAGCTGGGTGTGATGCTTATATTTCAGGGGCTTAGCTGTAAAACAGGCCGATTTTCGACCAGAAATTATCCAATGAAATCAATGGCGCTGTAAAACCGTTGAGCGCCGCCCTGTGTCGTCGCCCATGCCCAAATTTGGGCAGCAGAGACGCTATTCAGTCCACGGTCCGCCTGGCGGCCACCGACCGGCGTGCGGTTCTTCATTCAGAAGTGGTGCCAAGAATATTCGTAGTCCATCGATGATGGTAGTGAAATCGCCGGGCGCCGCCGCCATACGCTCCCGCGTCAGGAAAGCCCGCCACTGACCGCTCTTTGCGGCTGCGAAGGCAACGCTCAGTCCTGTCGGTATCGGTCGGCCAGGCCGTTTGGCGTCGCTCGAACGTTCGTCTGATCGCGGAGGAAAGAACGCTCCCTTCAAAGCTGAAGGTCCTTGCGATCATCCACAGGTCGTAGAAGTCCTTCATGCGGCTATTGGCGACGCCCAGCCTTGCCAAGGCCTCAAATTTTTCCGCAACGACCGTCTCCGGCGGGTAGGCGCGAAGGCGGGGCGGTGGCGAGTCGAGCAAGGTTGGGTATTCAAGGTCAACCGGCGCCGGCGTCACCACGTCACCGAAGCCGACGTCGACCTGAATGGGCACACGTGCGCCGGCAATCGTCGCGGCAGTCCTGACACGAACGCCGGCATACTCCGCGTCATTGCGGATCGGCTCGGCCGTAAGTCCAGCAACGTCGAACTCGACACCGTCATCCTCCACAGGTGTCGAGCAGATTGCTCGGAAGCACTCGACCATTGTGGCGACACCCGCATCGCCACTTCCGAGAAGATCCAGGTCGCGTGTGGGGCGGAAGGGGTTGTCGAGCCAGGCCGCAAACAGCATCGCGCCCTTCAGGAGAAAGCGCTCGCGTTCGGTGGATATGCTGAGCCTGTAGAGTAGCCGCTCAAGCGCATACCGTGTCAGCGGCAGCTGGAAGTCGGACCGCTCCTCGCGAGCGCGGTCGAGCAGGCGGGCTCTGACCGAGGCGCCAACGTTGCGAAGCTCACGCGCCATTGGCGACCATTGCCTCAACGTAGGGGCGCATCACCGACCAGACCCGGCCAGACTGGCCGAATTTCCACAGTTGATCCGGCGTGACCTGGCGCGTCCTGAGCCCTTCTCGGAGCCCCTCGATCGCGATGTCGAGTCCAATCTTGTTGCGGTAGCGAAAGCAGTCCACGATGGCTTTTGCGGGCTCGAACACTGGAACGTCGACGCCTTCGATGCGGTGCCGTTTGATGCCTTCCGTGAGGGCATGGCCACTGAAGCGGACAAAACGGATGGGCGGATAATCGACTTTCGGTTTCCAGCTCGTTCGATCAATGGCCATCCAGATGGCTGAGGGCATCTGCAGCGTCAGATCGTGGAATTGCAGCGCTGAGGTGAGGCAGACCACCCCTTTGGGAACCAGCGCCGAAGCTTCAGCGATTGAGCGACGCGCATCTGGCATGGCTTCTGCCAGTTGGTAGAGGCCACGCGCGAGCCGCACGACCTCACCCTCGCGAACCAGACGGGCCATTGTCTCCGGACTCACTCCCGCCCCGGTCAGGTCGCGCAGACGGACCAGACTGCCATCCAGCAGCAGTGCACGGGCTTGATCGCGTTGTGTAGGCTTGTGTGACATATCCTCGACGTCTAGGCGTAATAGAAGAGGTTATATCACATACAATTGCTCTTCGTAATGACTTTATCCTCTGCGAGAGCTGGCTCGCTTGAATACCCGTCACCCCCCACGAAATCCCCGACAGACCGTCGCTATAAAGAAATTAGCAGCACATCGAAGATGCGATTTCAGAGGAAAGTGACGATGAGTAACCGCTCCGGCAAGCCCTTCGCAGGCACCAGGCTCGCAACGTATCTTGAAAAGCGCATCCTGGAGCTGCGCCCGAAGAAGACCCAGATGGCGATTGCCAGCGAAGCGGGATTCGTCAACCCCAACATGCTTGCCATGATCAAGGCCGGCACGGCAAAGCTGCCTCTCGACAGGGTGTCGGCTTTGGCGACTGCCCTCGACTGCGATCCCGTGATGCTATTCCAGCTGGCGATCGAGCAGCTCGGCGGCGACACCACCGAGCTTGCCGTCCGGCAGATCTTCGGGACGCCGGTCACCGAGAACGAAGTGGCATGGCTCGAGGAAATTCGCCGCGCGTCCGATCAGACCAATCCAAGCCTCACCTCGAAGGCGCGGTCTGCTCTCCGAGGGATATTCGGCAAATGAGCGGCGAGCAAGACCTATCCATCAAGAGTTGGCGCCGGATTGCTGATAATCGGGCCGAAGGAGGTAACGGGACTCCGGAGTTGTGGGCGAAATAATGAAGGCGCGCCCGGACGCCTCCTTCCCTAATTGGTCCGTCTATTCGTTCTAAAACGCCTAAGACATCGCGATTATGCACATTGCATCATTTCACGATGGTCGATCCGATGTCTTTGCATCCGGCGCCAAGTCGATAACGAACTGTGCCGTCAAGTCTGCGGAATATGTTTTGGAGCTTGCGGTGCAAGGGGTCTCATCATTCGTAAACAGCGAGTCACTACGCGTTCCGGTAGATGCTACGCTTCACTGGTCGGTCGAAGCTGTTCCCGCTCGCTAGTGGACCTTTTATGTGTCTTTACTGATCGGTCCATTAGCCGATCAAGATGTTGACGTTGATCTGAAAAAGCTGGAATCGGCTCAAATGTGTCAACCAAATGTAAAGTTACGACAACTTAGCCGCGGGTTTTGGCTGTTTTGGTTGTCGTTTTGGTTGACAGATGGCGGCCTGATGACCGAAATGGCCTGTTTGATGGCCGTAGGTTGACAGTTTTCGGATCCAAGTTGACTGTTTGCGGTTGCGCCGTCAACCTAGAAGCACAACCCTAGACTGATAATTGCCCAAGGCTAAGGGTAATGTCTATTGGTATGCTTGGCGCGGTGGTCCGCGCCTTGTTGGGATGCCGAGCGCACCGGAATTCTTCGCGTCCTACAATGAGGCGATTGCCAGCCGCACGTCGCCTGACAACAACCGCTTTCGATCGTTGGTCACGCAATACAAGGCGAGCGCCGACTACAAGAAACTCGCCGAGTCGACGCGATGCAACTGGGGTCCCTGGCTCGACCGGATTGCCGGCCATTTCGGGGAACTGCGCATCGCCCAGTTCGATCGGCCGGAAAAGATCAGACCAATAATCCGCCGGTGGCGCGCGGCATATGCCGAGACGCCCAGGTCTGCCGACTACGGCATGCAGGTTCTCTCTCGCGTGCTCTCATACGCGGTCGATCCACTCGGCAAGATTGGCTCGAACCCTTGCGAAGGCGTCAAACAGCTTTACAGCGGCTCTCGCTCGGAGATCATCTGGACGGACAGCGACGTCGGGCATCTGAAGAAGACGTGCTCGGCCGAAATTGCTCATGCCGTCGATCTGGCTGCATGCACTGGTCTTCGGGTAGGCGATCTCATCCGCCTATCATGGTCCCATGTCGACGAGGATGCCATAACCATCACCACCGGCAAAAGCAGACACCAGCGCGAAGGCATCATTCCGCTCTATCGGGAACTGCGCGACGCCCTCGGGCGGATACCGAAGCGCTCACCTGTCATCCTGACCAGCAGCAAGAAGCGCCCATGGACTGTCAACGGTTTGGCTAGCTCGTTCTCCGACGCCAAGAAGATCGCATGGCCGAAAGGCGATGACCTGCACTTCCATGATCTTCGGGGCACGGCCGCGACCAAATTTTACACCGCCGGCCTGACCGAGCGCGAGATCGCCGAGATCATGGGCTGGGAAGAGGACCATGTTTCGCGCATCATAAGGCGTTATGTGAGCCGCGGAGCCGCAATCAAGGAGCGCATCCGAAAACTCGATCAGGCCAAAAAGTGAACGTTCTGTGTAAAACTACCTGTAAAACCGCTGGTTTTCGGCACTCGCCAAATCAGGCGCAAACCCTTGCGGCATATGCTGGAGCGGGTAGCGGGAATCGAACCCGCGCGTTCAGCTTGGGAAGCTGACAGGCTACCATTACATCATACCCGCGCAGCAGCCTCGTTACCATGAGGGCTGGCCATCGGGCAATCGCAAAGCGGCTCACTTTCCACACGGTACCGTCCCGGCGACCGGCGCGCCGCATGCCGGTTCCGTCTGCTATCTCACTTTCGCGATCTCGGTGCCGGCTGCAAAGCTCGGCCAGTATCTCGAGATGGCGAGTGCTGCGCCCGCCGAAGAGAAGTGACCATAGTCGAAATAGAGAAATTGCTTGTTGCCGGCATCGGCATACGAGCAGCCTGCGGCGTCGCACAGATAGGTCAGCGGGTCTATGAAGTCAGCGCCTTTGACGAAGGGCAGAACCCGCTTGTTGATGTCCGGATCCATGGCCATCGGCCAGGACATGTTCGCGGTATCTCCTCGTCTTGCGAAGAAGGCGATTTTCTGGACGTCGGCGATGAATTCGGGAGACTGGCCGATGACGTAGACCTTGACGCCCATCTGGCGAAGCCGGTCGATCGTCTTCTGGAGACCGCCGAAGCCCCTGACCTCGTAGTCGGTCCATCGGCCACTCAGGATCACGGCCTGAATGTTGGCTTCGCGGATGATCGACAGGGCCCGCTCGTTGAAGCTGGTACAGGCAGGTCGGGCATAGGAAAAATAGGTCAGGTCCGGGGGGCAGCCGGCATAGGTGTATTGGATGACGTTAGCCTGGATTTTCTGGGCGTTGGCTTCAAGTCCCGAGACATAGTGGGCGGCGAAGGAATCGCCCCATAACAGCACATTGGTGGCAAAGCCGCTCGTTCGGGTGCAGGCGGCAAGGTTCCAGTCCTCGATCCGGTTCGAGCCTTCGTTGAAGCAGATGCCGTTGCGCCAGTCGCCAACCTGGATCCGTTCCGTTGAAAAGTCCGGGAAGCGTTGCGGAAAACCGTTGCCGAGCGCCCCGGCCACGCCGCCGACGCAGAGCAGGACGATTGCCGTCGCGGAAAAGGCGAAGATAGGCAGCGGTGCGGTGTAGGCCCGTTTCCGCCGAAACGGCTGCTCGACATATGTCCACGAGAACGCCGCCAGGGCGAAGCTTGCCACGGTCATGGCGATGATCGTCGGCACGCCGATGGCTTTCAGCGAAACGTAATGGACGAAGGAATTGATCGGCCAATGAACGAGGTAGAGCGAATAGGAAATGAGGCCGATCCAGACCAGCGGAGGAAACTGCAACACCCGCGTGGCGATGGTTGCCGGCCCCTGTTCGCCCGCCCTTTCGTGGCCGGCATAGATGAGCAGGGCGGTGCCGATGCAGGGGAACAAGGCATTGTAGCCCGGAAAGGGGTCGCTCTCCGAAATCGTGACGAAGCCGAAGGCGACCATGGCAAAGCCGGCGAGGCCGATCAGTTCCATTGCCGGCCGGCTGGCAAGTGCCGGCGGCTTTCTCAGCATCAGCATGGCCCCCAGCGCCAGTTCCCAGATGCGCGTCGGCAACAGGTAGAAACCCGCCGTGGGCGCCATCGAGGTCGCCATGACCGCCAAGGCGAAACTGCCGATCGCGATCGGCAGCAATATCGTCAGCCAGCGTTTCGAGGCATAGCGATAGATCAGGTACACCAGTATCGGCGCGAAGATGTAATATTGCTCTTCGACCGAGAGTGACCATGTGTGCAGCAGCGGCCGCAGCTCGGCGTCGATCGAGAAATAGTTCGTCGTCTTCCAGAAATAGATGTTCGACCAGAAGGTCGAGGCCGCGATGACGCTGAGGCTGAATTCGTGCAGGTCCGATGGCAAAAGGATGAACCAGGCGGCAGTGCCTGCGAGCACGATGACGAAGGTCAGCGCCGGCAGGATGCGCCGCGCGCGGCGCCAATAGAAGCGGCCGATCGAAAACTGGCCGCGTTCGAGATCGTCGAGCAGGCTGCCGCTGATCAGATAGCCCGATATGACGAAGAAGATGTCGACGCCGGTGAAGCCGCCTGGGATGGCGGACAAGCCGAAATGAAAGAGGACGACAGGCAGCACCGCTATGGCCCGCAGGCCGTCGATGTCGCGTCTGTAGTTCATGCGGCCGGTTCGCGCGCCATGGCCGGCGGCAGTCGTGGCGCACCCGGTTCACCGGCCCATGCGGCGGCATTGCCGCGATGCGAGAAAGCCTTGATTCTCGATCCCACTTTGTTCGTCCTCTCCGGTGCAATTTGCTGCACCGCAACATCGGTGTCAAGGCGAATGCTGGAGGGCCGAAGCCGGTTTGGGCTGGCGCCGCGGATCAGGCGCCGGGCAGGTAGATCACGGCGTATTCGTCCGCGTAGGCCCGCTTCCAGCCCAATTCCTCGAAGAAGGGAATGCGGGTGTCGCCGGCCGCCAGCAGCGCCCAGCCTATGGCGTATTTCTTCAGCCGGGCCTCGAGCAGTGGTTTGCCGTCACTGTGTCCGGTCGCGTCGTCGGCTTTCGTGAACCCGTCCAGGAACAGCTGGTCCGTCCTGCCGTCGATGTAGGTCTTGATCCCGTGGAAGATCAGCGTGCCGCCGAAATTGTAGGAATTCAGCACGTTGCCGGACAGGTGCTGATCCCTTGCGAAGGCGAGTGCTCCGCTGGCGGACGTCTTCGGGCTCGGCGCGATCTGTTGGACGCTGCCGAGGACCGAGACCGCGCCGATCAGCAGGACGGCCACCGCGCCTGAGATGGCGTAGTAATGCCTGGCGAAGACTTTTTCCAATCCGTCGCGCTTTTGCGCCAGCCAGGTCGCGGCTGAAAGTGCGGGATATTGCTGTGCGACCTCAACCATGATCACCAGCGGAACCAGCAGGAAGAACAAATACATGAACCGCTGGTGGCTGAGATAGGCATGCAGAGTGAAGACGATGAACAGCGCCTTGGCCCAGCCGATCCGCAGCCGTGACACCAGCAGCCCGAAAAGCGCCAGCAGCATCACGGCTTCCTTGACGAGCTCTTCCTGGGCGTTGAAGGGCCGCCACTCCAGGATAAGCGGCACCGCCTCGTTGCCATAGGCGACGGTAAGCGTCGCCAGGATGGCCTTGACGCCATAGGGATGGACCAGGCTGACCACTGGGCAAAGCAGGCCGAACGCGACCCATTTCGCCAAAAGAGCTGGTTTCGACAGGCCTGTGCGCGACAGGAGATACAGACCGGCAAAGCCGGCGATGACGAAGCTCAAGGTGAACGTGGCATGCAGGTTCGCCCACAACACGACGAGCGCGAGCAGCCACGGGGATGGCGCTCTTTCCTCCTGCGCCGCGCGAAACAGCATTGCCGTCCAAATGACGATGATCGGCAACGTGAAAACGTGGGGGCGCGCCGTATAGATCGGGGCGACAAGGAAAGCCGCGACGAAAGCCAGCACCACCGCTAACACCGGCTTCAGCCATGCGCTGAGGAACCATCCCATCAGGAAGACTGTCAGGCCGATCGTGGCGATGATCAGCGTGACGACGCCATTCCAGCCACCGGCGCCATAGGCGAGCGCCAGAAGCACCTGCCCCAGCCATTCCTTGGCGATCCAGGGCTGGCCGGCGAAGGTATAGGAATAGGGGTCGATGGTCGGAAATGTCCGGTTCGCCAGGAAATCCAGCCCGACCTTCACCTGCCACCAGCTGTCAGGATCCAGAAGGAGGGAGTTGGCATGCCTCATCAGCACGTAGGCAACGGTGCAGGCGCAGAAAAGACAGAACAACAGCCTGCTGCGCTGTGCATCCTCGAGCGACGGCGTAGCCATCGCGATTGCCGTGGCTTGGTTCATGTCGCGGCTCCCGGCCATTTCGCGTTCGTTCCGGTCGAGAGGTCCCGTTGCGGCCGGTCGATCGTCGCCTTAGCCACGCGCGGCTCTCTTCACCATTTCCTGGAGGCGGTGGACAGGCAGGTCCTGGTTTTCGACGGCCACATCGCTTCGCGAAACGATCTCGTTGACGAAATAGAGCGGCCGCCGCTTCGTCTCCATGTACATCCGGCCGAGATATTCGCCGAATATGCCGAGCACCAGAAGCTGAACACTGCCCAGGATCAGCATGATCGCGGCAAGGCTGGTCCAACCCGGCAGCACGTTTCCCAGCGACCACTCGAGCAGCGTATAGCCGAGCACGACCATCCCCAGCGCGCCGGAAAGCATTCCCAGAAGCGAGGCAAACCGCAACGGCGCGATGGAAAAGCTGGTCATCGCATCGACAGCCAGGAGGACCATCTTCTTGAGCGGATAGTGGGTGGCGCCGGCGAAACGCCGTTGCCGCTCATAGGAGAAGGCGGCCTGTCTCAGCCCAATCCAGCTCACCATGCCGCGAATGAACCTGTAGCGCTCCGGCATGGCGTTCAGATGGTCGAGGGCGCGGCGGCTCATCAGCCTGAAATCACCGGTGTCCGGCGCGATCTCGACGTCGACCATCCGGCGCAGCAGCCGGTAGAACATCGACGCGGAAGCCAGCTTGAACCAGCCTTCGCCATCACGCTTGGCCCTTTGACCGTAAACGACATCGAAGCCTTCATCCATCTTGGCCATCATCGCGCCGAGCAGTTCAGGCGGATCCTGGAGATCGGCATCGAGAATGAGGATGCGCTGGCCCCGGCAGAACTCCAGCCCCGCGCTCAGCGCGATCTGGTGGCCATAGTTGCGGGCAAGGTCGATGGCGACGACATGGTCGTCCTTTTGCGCCAGTTCGAAAACGGCCTCGCGGGTGCCGTCGGTCGCCCCGTCGATGACGAGCACGATCTCGTAGGAAGGGTTTTGCGCCAGGCAAGCGGCGGTGACGCGTCGGTGAAGCTCAGCCACGCCGTCCCGCTCGTTATAGCACGGCACGACAACCGAAAGCATGACCGCGCGGCGCGCGCCGATTTTTTCCGCTTCCATCAAAGCCTGGCTCCCGCTCCAGGAATGGCATAGCGGCAATTGGTTAGAAAACAGATAAGCCGGCCGCGATCAGCCGCCGCCGGCTGCTCGCCTGCCATGCGCCTATGGTCGCCGGCTTGGTACCAGGGCACGATCCGCGTTAACGAGTTCCTTCGGAGCCTTCGACGGCGCGCTGTTGACGGAGCCTTGAACGGATAAACCCGCCTGTGCGGCGGGTCCCTGGCGCAACTCAGCACCATAGCCAAATATCTAGCATAGTTGCCTTCACCCTGTCAAGGAAAAAATTCCTATCATGAAAAGCCGGCGGCACCGCCGGACCGGCCGTCATAGGCTTTGTCAGCCAGGTTCAGAGCCTTGGCCCGCCCGGCTTGAAGCGGGGCGGCCAAGTGCGTATTTCTGATCCTGTCGCCGAATCGGGCGATCAGAGCCGGAGACAGGTCTTGTCCGCATTGACGCGCTTTCTCGGCGACACCCCGCTCAGGGTACTCCTGAAGTTGCTGGTGGTGTCGTTCCTCGTCGGCCTCGTCATGACCGCCTTCGGCTGGTCGCCGATGGACGTGCTCTATGGCATCCGCAAATTCTTCCTGGATCTCTGGAATCTGGGCTTCCATGCCATCGACCGCTTCCTGGGTTATATTCTGCTGGGTGCGGCGATCGTGGTTCCGGCGTTCATCCTGCTCAGAATCGCCAACTACAGGAAATAGCGGTCAGGCGTAGTCCGCCGCCGCCTCGAACAGAATGGCGTGGCGCGCCGCGAGCGCGGCCACGTCGGTAGAATAGCCGCCGCCGATGACGCCGCATAGCGCGATGCCGCGCGAGCGGAAGTGACCGATGACCATGGCGTCGCGGGCACGAAGCCCGTCGTTTGAAAGCGCCAGCCTGCCGAGCCGGTCCTCGACATGGACGTCGACGCCGGCATTGTAGAAAACGATGTCCCAGCGCGCATGGGCGGACAGCTCCGGCAAGATGGCGATCAGCCTTTCGAGATAGGCGGCATCGCCCGTGCCGTCGGGCAGTGCGACATCGAGGTCGGAGGCGATCTTGCGCGCGGGATAGTTGTGCTCGCCATGCATGGAGAAGGTGAACACGCGCGGATCGCCGGCCAGGATGTCCGCCGTGCCGTCGCCCTGATGCACATCCAGATCGACCACGAGTATGTTCCGCGCCGCGCCTTCGGCAAGCAGCACCAGCGAAGCGACGGCGACGTCGTTGAAGGTGCAGAAGCCCGCGCCTTGCGCGCGCCGCGCATGATGGCTGCCGCCGGCGGTGTTGCAGGCAATGCCGTGGCGCAAGGCCAGCCGGGCCGCCAGCACGGTGCCGCCGGTGGCGAGTTGGGCGCGCAGCGAGACGCGCGGGCCGACCGGAAAGCCGATCTCGCGTTCGATCTTTTCCGGCACCGAACAGCTGATGACCTGGTCGACATAGTCAGCCGCATGGGCACGCTTCAGCCATGGTGCGGGTGCCGCTTCCGGCATGCTGAGCGCCCCCTGCATGGCCAGTCCGCGTGCGCGCAAGGCCTCCATCAGCAGCGGATATTTGCTCATCGGAAAGCGATGGTTGACGGCGAAGCCGGCGTCGTAGTCGGGATGATGGACGATCTGGAGGGACATGGACCGGATCCGGCGGCTCGCGCCAGACCGGAATTTCGGTTGGCCGCCATGGCAAGGGTGGATTGCGCGGTGGCCGGAAAATGGGGCACACCGGCTGTTCGATCAAGCCGCAATCAGCAAGGCAGCAATTCTTTGGAGAAGGGTGCAATCCCAGCCGACGCCGGATCCCCAATCGTTCCCGGATCCTTTGTCGTCACCAACCGCACGGTGCTCGTCATCGCCGTGCCGATGACGCTCGCCTACCTGACGACGCCGCTGCTCGGCATGGTCGATACGGCTGTTGTCGGACAGCTCGGCGACGCCGCCTTGCTTGGCGGCCTGGCGGCAGGCGCACTGGTCTTTGACGTCGTCTTCACCACCTTCAATTTCCTGCGCTCCGGCACCACCGGTCTGGTCGCCCAGGCTTTCGGGCGCAACGACGCGCTGGAGGAACAGGCGGTGTTCTGGCGCGCGGTGCTGATCGCTGTTGTCGCCGGCATCGTGCTGGCGGCGCTTTCGCCGCTGATCGCGGCCGGCGGGCGGTGGTTCATGGATGCCGGGCCGCGCGTCAGCGAGGCGATGGGCGTCTATATCGGCATCAGATTGCTCGCGGCACCTTTCTCGCTGATCAACTACGCCATTCTCGGCTATGTCCTCGGCCGAGGCGAGGGCGGGCTCGGGTTGGTGCTGCAGCTGGTGCTGAACGGCATCAACATCGCGCTCTGCATCCTGCTTGGCCTGGAGCTTGGCTGGGGCGTCGCCGGCGTCGCATGGGCAACCGTCACCGGCGAATTCCTGGCCATGTTACTTGGCCTCGCCATCGTCATCAGGCGGTTCAGGGCAAGTCCGCCCGTGCCACGCCAACGCCTGCTCGACATGAGCGCGTTCCTGCGCATGCTGTCGCTCAACCGCGATATCATGATCCGCTCGTTCTCGCTGCTTGCCGCCTTTGCGCTGTTCACCCGCCAGGGTGCGCAATTCGGCACGGTCACGCTGGCCGCCAACGCCGTGCTGATGAATTTTTTCCTCGTCGCAGGCTATTTCCTCGACGGTTTCGCCACCGCCGCGGAACAGCTCGCCGGCCGCGCCGTCGGTGCGCGGGCTGAGCACCCGTTCCGGCGCGCGGTGCGGTTGACCCTGTTCTGGGGTTTCGGATTGGCGGGTGCCGCAACCCTGGTGCTTCTGCTGGCCGGTGCCAATCTGGTTGCCGTCGTCACCACGTCGCAGGAAGTCCGCTCGGTGGCCGACACCTACCTGCCCTGGGCGGCCTTCACCGCACTAAGCGGCGTGCTGGCTTTCCAGATGGACGGCGTCTTCATCGGCGCGACCTGGTCGCGCGACATGCGCAACATGATGCTTTTGTCTTTCCTGGCCTTCGCGGCCGCGCTGATTACGCTGGCGCCCGCTTTCGGCAATCATGGCCTGTGGGCGGCATTGCATGTCTTCCTGCTGGTGCGTGGCCTCAGCCTGCTGGCCATCCTGCGGCTGCGGCTGCGGACGGCGTTCAGTTGAGCGGCCTTGAAACCCATTGGTCGAGATGGCGGTCGCGCAAGTCGCTGATGGACTTGAGCCGTTCCGTCTCGGCGAAATGCGCCATGCCGGCGACGATGCGCCCCGGCAGCGCCGGCCCGGCATAGATCATGCCGGTGTAAAGCTGGACGAGATCCGCGCCTGCGCGGATCTTCTCGAGCGCCGTCTCGGCGGAGTTGACCCCACCCACGCCGATGATGGCCATGTCCGGCCCCAGCAGCCTGCGCATACGGGCCAGCACGATGGTCGAGCGCTCGAACAGCGGCCGGCCGGAAAGCCCGCCGGTCTCGCTTGCCGCGCCGCTGGAGCGTAGCGCCGGGCGAGAAATGGTGGTGTTGGAGACGATGATGCCGTCTATGGCGTTGTGGGTGACCTCGGCGGCGATGTCTTCCAGCTCGGCTTCGACCAGGTCCGGCGCAATCTTGAGAAACACCGGCGGCTGCCTTGCCGCCGCCGCGCGCGCGGCCATGACGCGCGACAGGAGCTCGCCAAGCTGTTCGCGCGCCTGCATGGTGCGCAGGCCGGGCGTATTGGGCGAGGAAATATTGACGGTGAGATAGCTGGCGTAAGGCGCGAAGCGGATGACACCGCGCTCATAGTCGTTGACGCGGTCGGCGCTGTCCTTGTTGGCGCCGATGTTGACGCCGACGATGCCGGAGCGCTCCTCGCGGCCGACCAGGCGTTTCTCGGCGGCCGCATGGCCTTCATTGTTGAAGCCGAGCCGGTTGATCACCGCTTCATCCGCCGGCAACCGGAAGATGCGCGGCTTCGGATTGCCAGGCTGCGGCAGCGGCGTCACCGTGCCGACCTCGGCAAAGCCGAAGCCGAGGCCGAGAAGCGCATCGGGCACCTCGGCATTCTTGTCATAACCGGCAGCCATGCCGAGCGGATTGGGAAAATCGAGGCCGCAGAGGCTGACCTTCAGCCGTGCGTCGCGCGCCGTCCGTGCGCCGACCGGCAGGCCGCAGCGCAGCGCCGCGATCGACAGGCCATGCGCGGTTTCCGGGTCGAACGTGAAGAGCAGCTTCTGGCCAATCCGGTCGAGCACGCTCATTCGGCCTCCAGCGCCGGGAACTGGTGGGTGCCGTCGGCGCCGAGCGGCAGCGGCCGAACCCACAGCACGGCTTTCAGGTCGAGCACGCCGTAGAGGTGCGGAAACAGCGCGCCGCCGCGGGAGGCCTCGTATTTTAGCGCATCGCCCAGGCTGGTCCCGTCGATGGCGACCAGCAGAAGCGCCGCCTGGCCGGCAAAATGCTTCGCCGCCGTCTCTTTGACCTGTGCCGCCGTGGAGAAATGGATGAAGCCGTCGGCGACATCGATCGGCGCACCGGTGAAGCGGCCGTTCGCTTCGGCCTCGCGCCAGGGCCCTTCCGGGGTTATCTTGTAGATAATCTGAGACATGGTTGCGCTATAGTCCGAACCAGCCGTGCGGGGAAGGCCGTGCCAAGCGTCTTCCCCATTTCCGGCGCAAACATGCGATATCTCAGGCTTTGGCCATGGAGGACAACATGCGTCTGCAGCACATCTTGATCCCCGCCGCGCTCGTTTCGCTGGTCGCGGCGTCTGCCTTTTCCGAGGAGACCGACCGCTATCGTCTGGAGAAATCCGCCAACGGCTATGTCCGCATGGACACGCAGACGGGCGCGATGTCGATCTGCGAGGAGCGCTCCGGCCAACTCGTCTGCAAGATGGCGGCCGATGAACGCGCTGCCTTCCAGGACGAGGTCGATCGCCTGCAAACTTCGATGAAAGCCATGGACGAGCGCGTCACCAGGCTCGAGAATTCGCTCTCGGCCCGCCTCGAATCGACATTGCCGAGCGAGGAGGATTTCAACAAGACGATGAGCTACATGGAGCGTTTCCTGAAGGGCTTCATGGGCATCGTCAAGGATATGGACAAGGACAGCGGCGACGGCGCCAAACCCAACTCGCAGAAGACCTGAAGACAGGCCGTCTGGGGAAATCCGGTGCGCCGGCTTTGCTGCTTGAAAACAGCGCGAAGCGCCTCATAATCGTTGCATCAGGTCCCGAGAAAACAGAAGACCATCAAGGGATCCGGGGAGGGATATTTGCCATCAGGCTATTCTTTCGTCATCGCCGACGATCACCCGCTGTTTCGCGGTGCGTTGCGCGAAGCGCTTGCCGGCATCGGCAATGTCACCGCTATTCACGAAGCCGGCGATTTCGAAAGCGCCAAGGCGCTGGTCGTGGCCAACGAGGAGGTCGATCTGGTGCTGCTCGACCTGTCGATGCCGGGCGCGAGCGGCCTTTCCGGCCTGATCTCGTTGCGCGGCATCCATCCGGCGGCGCCGCTGGTGGTGGTCTCCGCCCATGACGACCCGGCGACCATCCGGCGCGCGCTCGACCTCGGCGCGTCCGGTTTCATCTCCAAATCGGCCAGCATGGAGGAAATCCGCGACGCCGTGCGATCGGTCCTTGCGGGCGATATCGCGGCACCGGCCGGCATCGATCTCGGTGTCGAGCGCGATCCCGAAATATCGGACCTGATCAAGCGCTTGCAGGCGCTCACGCCGCAGCAAACCCGCGTGCTCGGCATGCTGGCGGAAGGCCTTCTCAACAAGCAGATCGCCTATGAGCTCGGCGTCTCAGAGGCGACGATCAAGGCGCATGTCTCGGCGATATTGCAGAAGCTCGGCGTCGACAGCCGCACCCAGGCGGTGATCCTGCTGTCCAAGATCGGCAGCGATCCGCTGCAGCCGGTGAGCTGAGCGCCCGAACCTGGCGGATGGTTATGCGGATGTCGGCCCGGCGACCAGTTTTTCGGAAACGCCTCGCCCGTCGGCAGAGATAGAAGCCATGCCGATGCGATGGCCGACATGTTTTGCGCCTATCTCGAAGCCTGGGCGCCGTCGGCGGGGCCGAAATGAAGCAGATCTGACAGTTACTCCGCCGCCGGCGCCAGCGGCCTGACCCTGGCCATCATCGAGCGCAGCACGGCCGGTTTGAGCGGCTTGTTGATCACCGGGACGTCGAGCCCGGCCGCCGCCGTGCGTACCTCGTTGGAACGGTCGGCGGTGACCAGCACGGCGGGCAGGTCGTCGCCGTGGATCGCTCGCAGCCCGACGATGGCGTCGAGGCCGGTTTCGCCATCGAGATGATAGTCGGCAAGGACAATGTCCGGGCGGCGGATCGCGATATCCCGGTTCGTTGTGCCGGACACGGTCTCGACGGCGCAGCCCCAGCCTTCGAGCAGCAGCCGCATGCCTTCGAGGATGCGGGCGTCGTTGTCGATACACAGCACGCTCAGTCCGGCCAGCGAAGCCGCCGCGCGGGCCGGCGCCCTGGTTTCGACCTCGCGTTTCGGTTCCTGCACGGCCGCCACCGGCAGGATGACGGAAAAGCGCGTGCCCTTGCCCGGATTGGAGAAAATACGGATCTCAAGCCTCAGCACCCGCGCGATGCGATCGACGATCGAAAGGCCGAGGCCGAGGCCTTCGGCCTCGCGCGCGCCTTCGTCCAGCCGGGTGAATTCGCGAAACACCGTGTTCAGCTTGTCGCCGGCAATGCCGATGCCAGTGTCGATCACCTGGATTTCCGCCAGTTCGCCGCGCCGCCGCACGCCAACCAGGATGCGGCCGTGACGTGTGTATTTGATGGCATTGGAAACGAGGTTCTGGATCAGGCGGCGCAACAGGTTGCGATCCGTCATCACTGTCAGCGACGAGGGCATGATCGTCAGCTTGAGTTGCTTTTCCGCGGCAAGCGGCCGGAAATCGTTGCCGATCTGGCGCAGCAATGCGTCTAGGTTGAAGGCCGTGTCGTCCGGTTTCATGGCACCGGCATCGAGGCGGGAAATGTCGAGCACGGCGCCCAGAATGGTCTCGACCGATTCCAGCGAGGAGTCGATGTTGACCGCGGCCTTGCCGGCCGGGCCCTTGCCGGCCTTTTCGATCAACGACGAGCAGTAGAGCCTGGCGGCGTTGAGCGGTTGAAGGATGTCGTGGCCGGCCGCGGCGAGGAAGCGCGTCTTGCCCAGATTGGCCTCCTCGGCAAGCATCTGCGCCTGCGCCAGTTCCTCGTTGACCCGGGTCAACTCCTCGTTGACCCTGGTCAGTTCGATGGTGCGGGTCTTCACCCGCTGTTCCAGCGACTCGTTCGCCCGCTTCAGCGCCAGGTCCTGCTCGACGCGGCCGGAAATGTCGGCATAGGTGGCGACGATGCCGCCGTCCGGCATCGGGTTGGAGCGCAGCTCCAGGATCCGGCCGCTGGTCTTCAGTTCCATCTGCCAGGGGCTGACGAAGCTGGTCAGCCGGTTGAGCATCGTCACCCGCTGGTCGGTCGGGATATCGCCGCGCTCCGCCAGATGGCGCAGGATCTGGTCGAGCGAGACGCCGACCTGGCCCATGTCGTCGGGCAGGTCGAACAGCTCGCGGTACTGGCGGTTCCAGCAGATCAGCCGGAAATCCCGGTCGAAGACGGTGATGCCCTGTTCCATCTGGTCGAGCGCGATCTGCAACAGGTCGCGATTGTGTTGCAACGCTTCCGTGGCGTCGTCGAGCAGCCGGAAGGCATCCCTGGATTCGCGGTCGTGGCGGCGAAACAGCAGCGACAGGATCAGCCGCGCCGACGAAGAGCCGACGGCGCTGGCCAAAAGCTGCTCGGAAAAGCGGATGACGTCCATGCTGGCTTGCTCATTGCCATGCAGGATGACGTTGGTGGTCTTTTCGAAGGACTGGAACGACCGCTCGGTGCGCTGCACGCCGAGATAGCGCGCGATGGTGTCCTTCAGGTCGTTGACGGTGACGGCGGTACGGAAACGGCGCAGGCTGGGCATCGGCCCGGCTTCGCGCGGCACGAAGATCGACGCCTGGATGCGCTCCAGCGGCACCGCGGCGCGCGACAGCGAGCCCAGCACGAAAAACAGTGCGTTGATCGACAGGCTCCACAGCACGCCGTGGTTCAACGGCTCCGCAACGGTGCCGAACAGCGCCTGCGGCCGCAGCGCTTCGAAGCCGAACAGGCCATGCACCAATATGCCGGTTTCGGGCGCGACGAGCGATGGCAACAGCAGCGTGTAGCCCCAGATCAGGATGCCGGCGACCATGCCGAGGGCCGCGCCCCTGCCATTGGCGCCGCGCCAGATCAGCCCGCCGATCAGCGCCGGCGCGAATTGCGCGATCGCCGCGAACGACATCAGGCCGATCGACGACAGCCGCGCGCTGTCGGTGCTCTCGCGGTAGTAGAGGAAGGCGATGAAAAGCATGATGAAGATCGATGCCCGCCGCACGTTGAGGATGAGCGTCGACCAGTCCTCGTTTTCGGAAGACGTCGTCCTCAGCAGCCGCCGCACGAACAGCGGGATGATGAGGTCGTTGGAGATCATGATCGACAGCGCCACGCTCTCGACGATGACCATGGCGGTGGCCGCCGACAGGCCGCCGATGAAGGCAGCCATGGCCAGGAAATCGTGACCGCCGAACAAGGGCAGCGACAGCACATATAGGTCGCTGCTCGTCTTCGTGCCGACCAGCGACAGTCCGGCGAAGGCGATCGGCAGCACGAACAGGTTGATCGCCACCAGATAGAGCGGAAACACCCATGTCGCGGTGCGCAGTTCCGCCTCGCTGCGGTTCTCGACGATGGTGACGTAGAACTGCCGGGGCAGAAGGATGATGGCGAAGCCACTCAGGCAGGTCAGCACCAGCCAGGTGGCGAGCGACGTCGAATAGCCCATCGCCTGCCGCACCTGGCCGTTTTCGGCCAGCTTGCCGAACATGTCGCCGGGCCCGCCGAAGATCAGGAAAGTGACCATCAGGCCGATCGCCAGGAAGGCGGCAAGCTTGACCACGGTTTCGACCGCCACCGCCAGCACCAGCCCGTCCTGGTGCTCGGTGGCGTCGGCGTGGCGCGTGCCGAACAGCACCGCGAACAGCGCCAGGAGCATGGCGACGACCAGCGAGATGTCGCTGACGAAGGGGTCGAACGAGGGCGGCGAACCGGTGTAGTGCTCGACCATCAGGCTGACGGAACCGGAGATCGCCTTCAGCTGCAGCGCGATATAGGGCACCGCGCCGATGGTCGCGATCAGCGTGGCGATGGCGGCCACGGTGAAGCTCTTGCCATAGCGCGCGCCGAGGAAGTCGGCGATCGAGGTGATCTTCTCGGTCTTGGCCAGCCGCACGAGACGGTTGAGCAAGGGAAAACCGAACACGAACACCAGCACCGGGCCGGTATAGATGCCGAGGAACTCCAGGCCGCGCTCGGAAGACAGGCCGACAGAACCGAAAAACGTCCAGGAGGTGCAATAGATGGCCAGGCTGAGCGCGTAGATGAACGGACGTGCGCGACCGGGCCCGGAGCTGGCCGAGCGGCGGTCGCCAAGGCTGGCGATGGCGAACAGAAGCGTCACATAAGCGATCGCGATGAACAAGCCCTGCACGGCTCGCGCTTCCTCCCTGGCCGGCTCGACGCCCGCTCACCGCACGCAACCACAGCTTGGAAGCTGAGTCCATCGCGGCGTTCGGCGCATGGACGTCTGATGATGCGGGTAAAAACAAACCGGTGCCTTGGCCCTTTTTCCGGTTTTGCAACCGGAGGTTTTTGCTATTGTGGGCTTGGCCGGCGCTGGAGAACGCGGCCGATCATGGCAAGGAGGGTCGAAATGCTGAAAGAATTCCAGGAATTCATTTCCAAGGGCAATGTGATGGACCTGGCCGTCGGCGTCATCATCGGCGCTGCTTTCGGCAGGATCGTCGATTCCCTTGTCAACGACATCATCATGCCGATCGTGGGCGCGATTTTCGGCGGGTTGGACTTCAACAACTACTTCTTCGGACTGTCCTCGAACGTCCACTCGGGCACGCTGGCGGAGGCAAAGAAAGAGGGCGCCGTCTTCGCCTATGGCAGCTTCATCACCGTCGTGCTGAACTTCCTCATCCTCGCATTCATCATCTTCTTGATGGTCAAGGCGGTGAACAACCTGCGCAGGCGCCTGGAGGCCGAAAAGCCCGCGCCTGCCGCCGCACCGCCGCCTGCCGATGTGCAGCTTCTGACCGAAATCCGCGATCTGCTCGCCAAGAGATAGAGGCATCAGGTTCTTCTGGACCAAAACCCCGGTCGTTCACGGCCGGGGTTTTTTGCTTTCGCCCGTAGTAGAACAGCCGGCATGCTATCCCTATTGGAACGGACCTGCCCATGCCCCTGATCCAGAACCTGCGCCCCGAGGCCCTGGCTGCGCCTGAAAGCGGTATCGTCGCCGTCGTCAACTATGGCAGGCTGCGCGACGGCTTGATCCCGCTCTGGGCCGGCGAGGGCGATCTGCCGACGCCGTCCTTCATCACCGATGCCGCGTCGAAGGCGCTGGCCGGTGGCGAGACGTTCTACACCTGGCAGAGGGGCATCCCCGATCTCAGGCAGGCGCTTGCCCGCTATTACCAGAGGCATTTCGGCAAACACTTCGCAGAGGACGAATTCATCGTCACCGGCTCGGGCATGCATGCGATCCAGCTTGCGCTCGACGCGCTCGCCGGTGCCGGCGACGAGGTGATCTATCTGTCGCCCGCCTGGCCGAATTTCGACGCCGCCGCCGCCATCGCCGGTGCAGTGCCGGTGCCGGTCACGCTCGATCAATCCGGCAATGGCTGGTCGTGCGACGTCGAGAAGATCGCGGCCGCCATCACGCCCAGGACCAGGGCGCTGTTCATCAACACGCCGTCCAATCCGACCGGCTGGACCGCCGACCATGAGACTTTGCGCGCCATTCTCGATCTCGCCCGGGCAAATGGCCTTTGGATCATCGCCGACGAGATCTATTCGCTGTTCCACTATGGCCAAGGCCGCGCGCCGTCCTTCCTCGACATCGCGACCGCAGAGGACCGCATCCTGTTCGTCAACAGCTTCTCCAAGAACTGGGCGATGACCGGCTGGCGCGTCGGATGGATCAAAACCCATCCGAGTTTGCAGCAGGTGTTCGAGAACCTGATCCAGTATTCGAATTCAGGTGTCGCCCAGTTCATGCAGCGCGGCGCGGTCGCGGCGCTCGATGAAGGCGATGTCTTCGTCGCCGGACAGGTGGAGAGGGCAAGAAAGGCGCGCGATCTGGTCTGCGGCATTCTCGGCGCCACCGACCGCGCCCGGTTCACTGTGCCGCAAGGTGCTTTCTATCTGTTCTTCAGGGTGGACGGCATCACCGATTCGCGCAGCGCCGCCTTCGAGATCGTCGACAAGGCCAATGTCGGCCTGGCGCCGGGCACGGCCTTCGGCCCGGGCGGCGAAGCCTTCCTCAGGCTGTGCTTCCACCGCCGCCTCGACCAGCTCGAGGAGGCGGCGCACCGGCTGGCGAAGTGGATGACGGCTGTTTGAGAGGTTGACGAAGCCCGAATTGAAAGTCGCTCCGGCGCGCCAGACGGCCGCCGGAGTGGAGTTTCAAACGGCTTCAGCCGCCTGACTTGGGCACCAGCAGGGGAATGATCCGGTCGGTCTTGGCCACGGAAGGTCGTCCTGCTGAACCATAGGAAATGCCGAGCGCGTCCCAGGTCTCGACCAGGGCGTCCTGCAGCTCGGCGATCAGCGCATCCGAATGGAACGGCGTCGGCGTGATGCGCAGCCGCTCCGTGCCGCGCGGCACGGTCGGATAGTTGATCGGCTGGATGTAGATGCCGTGCACGCCGAGCAGCCGGTCGCTTGCCATCTTGCAAAGCTCGGGGTCGCCAACCAGCACTGGCACGATGTGGGTCGCCGATTCCATCACCGGGAGGCCGGCGGCGGAGAGGATCTGCTTGGTCCGCGTCGCCTGCTGCTGCTGGGCGTCACGCTCGGCCTGCGAGCGCTTGAGATGACGGATCGAGGTAGTGGCAGCGGCGGCGATGGCCGGCGGCAGCGCGGTGGTGAAGATGAAGCCCGGCGCATAGGAGCGCACGGCGTCGATGACAGCGCTCGTGCCGGTGATGTAGCCGCCCAGCGTGCCGAAAGCCTTGGCGAGCGTGCCCTCGATGATGTCGATGCGGTCGGCGAGGCCTTCCCGCTCGGTGATGCCGCCGCCGCGCGGACCATACATGCCCACGGCGTGGACCTCGTCGATATAGGTCATGGCGTTATAGCGCTCGGCGAGGTCGACGATCTCTCTGATCGGCGCGATATCGCCATCCATCGAATAGACGCTCTCGAACACGATCAGCTTGGCGCGTTCGCGGCCCGCCGCCTGCAGCAGGCTTTCCAGGTGCGCGACATCGTTGTGGCGAAAAATCTTCTTTTCCGCGCCCGAGCGCCGCACGCCTTCGATCATCGAGGCATGGTTCAACTCGTCCGAGATGATCAGGCAGTTGGGCAAAAGCCGCGCGATGGTCGAGATCGAGGCCTCGTTGGAGACAAAACCGGAGGTGAAGACCAGCGCGGCTTCCTTGTCGTGCAGGTCGGCGAGCTCATGCTCGAGTTCGACCAGCGGATTGCTGGTGCCGGAGATGTTGCGGGTGCCGCCGGCGCCCGAACCCATCCGGCCCGCCGCGTTCTGAAACGCTGCGATGACATCCGGGTGCTGGCCCATGCCGAGATAGTCGTTGGAGCACCAGACGGTGATTTCCTCTGCGCGGCCGTTGGCGCGCCAGATGGCACGCGGAAATTTGCCCGCTATGCGCTCGAGGTCGGCAAAGACGCGGTAGCGTCGTTCCGCATGGAGCTGGTCGATCGCGTCCTCGAAGAACCGCTGATAATTCATGTCGGCTTCCCAGTTTTGCGCTGGATCATAATCATTGCCCGATTGGCCGTCCACCGGCCCGTTTTGGTCAAAATGCCACGCCCCGCACCTGTTCCTAACGAGGGGCGGATCATGGCCTATTTCCTGGCGATAACGGCCTGTAGGGCGCTTTGTTTCGACATGATGCCATATGCCGGCCAAGTCGGTTACGCAGGGTTTTATTGGTCATGGGGCGGGCTTTCCAGTAGAGCGGTATTGAGACAGTTTCCGATAGATCTTGAATGCGAGGACGCGGAATGACGGTTTTGGTGACGGGCGGCGCCGGTTATATCGGCAGCCATATGGTCTGGGAATTGCTGGATGCGGGCGAAAGCGTGGTCGTTCTCGACCGGCTTTCGACCGGTTTCGAATGGGCGGTGGCACCGGAGGCAAAGCTGGTCGTCGGCGATGTCGCCGACAAGGAATTGGTCGGCTCCATCATCCGCGACAACAATGTCGATGCGATCATCCATTTTGCCGGCTCGATCGTCGTTCCCGAATCCGTCGCCGATCCGCTCGGCTACTACGAGAACAACACCTGCAAGACGCGCACGCTGATCGAAACGGCGGTGCGCGAGGGCGTGCCGAACTTCATCTTCTCCTCGACAGCCGCCGTCTATGGCGGCGCTGGGCTGGAACCGGTGCGCGAGGATGCCCGCCTGGCGCCGGAATCGCCCTACGGCCTCTCCAAGCTGATGAGCGAATGGATGCTGCGCGATGCGGCGATCGCGCATGGCCTGCGCTATACGGCGCTGCGCTATTTCAACGTCGCGGGCGCCGATCCCAGGGGGCGCACCGGCCAGTCGACGCCGGGCGCCACGCATCTGATCAAGGTCGCTTGCGAGACGGCGCTCGGCAAGCGGCCGTTCATGCAGGTGTACGGCACCGATTATCCGACGCCCGACGGCACCTGCATGCGCGATTATATCCATGTCAGCGACCTGGCCGCGGCGCATCGCCTGGCCCTTGAGCGGCTGCGCGCCGGGGGCGCGAGCCTCGTCGCCAATTGCGGCTACAGCCACGGCTACTCGGTGCTGGAGGTGATCGAGAGCGTGCGCCGCGCCTTCGGCCATGATTTCGAGGTCAGGACGGGCGAGCGCCGCCCCGGTGACGCCGCCGCGGTGGTTGCCAATTCCGATCTCGCCCGGACGGAACTCGGCTGGACGCCGCAACGCGACGATCTCGACCAGATCGTTGCAGATGCGCTCGCCTGGGAGCGTATCCTGACGGGGAAGAATTCCGCACGCGGTTGAGCGGGTTTTCCCAAGGGCTCGCAAGCCGCTCCGCGAAGCGCTATGGAAGCGTTCGCGGAGGGTGCGGAAGCGCGCTGCCCGGTTCGACCTTTTTTGGGGGGACGACATGAAGATAACGGTGCTCGGGGCCGGCGTCGTCGGCACGGCGGCCGCCTACTATCTGGCGAGCGACGGCCATGAGGTCACCGTCATCGAGCGTCATCCGGCGCCGGCGCGGGGCACCAGCCAGTCGAATGCCGGACTGGTGTCGCCGGGCGATGCCACCGCCTGGGCTTCCCCGGCGGCGCTGAAGACCTTCCTGCGCGGGCTCTACAACCACGATCTCGGCATCAAGGTGCGACTGCGCTTCGATCCCTATTTTCTCGCCTGGAGCCTGCGCTTCCTGCGCCAGTGCACGGTGGCGCGCCTGCGCGCCAACACCGACATCAAGCTGCGGCTCGCGCTCTATTCGCGCGACTGCATCAATGCGCTGTCGGAGGCGACCGGCATCCACTATGACGAGCGCAAGAAGGGCATCCTCTACTTCTTCCGCTCGCAGAAGAGTCTCGACACCGGGACCGACAATTATCGCTATCTTGCCGAGCATGGCTTGCCGATCGAGATCGTCGGGCGCGACCGGCTGGTCGAACTGGAGCCGGGGCTTGCCGGGGTGAAGGACAAGATAGCCGGCGGGGTTTATTCGCCCACTGACCAGACTGGCGATTCCAAACTGTTTGTCGACAGGCTCGCCGCCTATGCGACCGAGAGGCTTGGCGCCGAGTTCCGGTTCGGCACCACGGTCGAAGGTTTCGATATCGAAGGCGACAGGGTGCGGGCCGTCATCACCTCGTCAGGCCCGGTGGCCGGCGATGCGGTTGTCATCGCAATGGGCCCGGAAAGCGGCCTACTCGGCCGCCGCTACGGCATCGACCTGCCGGTTTATCCGGTGAAAGGCTATACCGCGACGATCCCCCTGGAGGACGAAAGCAAGGGGCCGACTATGGGTGGCGCCGACGAGGACCGGCTGATCGGCTATTCCAGGCTGGGCAACCGCTTGCGGATGTCCTCGACGGCCGAGTTCACCGGCTTTGACCGAAGCTTCAAGCCCGCTGACTTCAACACCATCATCAGCACCGGCAAGGATCTTTTCCCTGGCGCCTTCGACGAGAAGAAGGCCATGTTCTGGGCGGGCCTGCGGCCGATGATGCCCAATTCCGTGCCGGTCATCGGCCGGGCCCGCTACAAAAATCTCTATCTCGACACCGGCCACGGCCATGTCGGATGGACCATGGCCTGCGGCTCGGGCAAATTCCTCGCCGATCTCGTCGCCGGCCGAAAGCCCGAAATCGATCCACAGGGGCTGGTCTATGAAGATTAGGCAAGCGGATCCGTAGTTAGCCCCGCCCTTCGACCGCCGCACGCCAGGTGCTTGCATAATCCGTCAAGGCGGGGTCGACCGGCGGTTCTTGTCTCAAGCCCTTGCCATGCGCCTCAGCCTTGTCCGATGCCAGCAACGCGGCACCGATGCTGGTGCCGGTCGCGGCTTCGGAGGCGACGACGCTTCTGGCGGTCGCCGCCGCCAGCATGCCGACAAAGAGCCGGTTGCGGGCGAAAGGGCCTTCGACAATGGTCGGGCCGTCGGCGCCGATCAGATCGAGGCAGGTCGCCGTCATCAGCGCCAGATAGAAAGAGATGGCGGCAAAGCGCTGGCCGCTGTTCATGCCGTCAGCGTTGAGCCACGCCGCCGCATGATGCGGGAACGGTCCCGACCCCTGTTGTGTCGATGGCAGCAGCAGCGTCCTTTTTGCCAGCACGGCCCCGACATCGTCTTCGGTCCAGTTCTCCGGCTGATCATCCGTCAGCACGGAAAATTCGCGGCCGCCCATGAAGCGCGCCGATGGCACGGGATCGCCCAGCGCGTTGACGTTGACCAGCGTATCACGCGCCGGGTCGAGCGCCACCGATCTGCCGCTGACCGACATCGACACCACCCAGGTGCCGGTCGAGACGACGCTGAAAGGCGGCGCGTCGGCGAGAAGATGCGGCAACAGCGAGGCGTTGGAATCGTGCAGGCCGCAGAACACAGGCGTCCGCGGATCGAGCCCCGTTCGCTCGGCAAGCGCCGGCAGGAGCGGGCCGAGCCGGTCCCTTGCCGGCCGCACCGGCGCCATCAACGCGCGCCAACCGAGGCGGTCGATCATCGCCGAGAAATCCGCTTTCCACGGGTTCCACAGATCGGTGTGGCAGCCGAGCGAGGTCACCTCGTTGGCGGCGATGCCGGTCAGCCGCAGCGCCCAATATTGGGGATACATCAACATCGCCGTTGCCCTGGCGAATTCCGTCGGAAAGCGCTTCTGCTGCCAGAAGAATTGCGCGCCGAGATTGAGGCCGAGCGGCAGCCGCGGCGTGCCGGTTTCAGCGAAGGGCGGACGGATCGCGTCATACTCGGCCGCGAGTTCCTCCGGGCCGTCGAATTCGTAGTCGAGCACGGGCAACACCAGTTCGCCGGAGGCCTCAACCAGAGCGCCCGTCGCGCCATGGGTAGTGATCGAAACGGCGTCGATGGTCTGTTCGCGGTTGAGATCGGCAAGACTGTCGAGGATGAAGGCCCACAGCGCCTCGACGTCGTGATGCGGGTAGCGGGCTTGCCGCACCGGCGCGTTCGCCACTCGGCGCAGCGCGACCTCGCGCAGCGTGGCGAGGTCGACCAGCGCCACCTTGGCGTTGGTCTTGCCGATGTCGATGACGGCGATGTGGCGCGGGGCACTCATGCCATGTGGAACATGGTTTCCAGGGGCACGGCCACCGGCTCATTGTCAGGCCTGGTCTCCATGAGGTCGGCCATGTCTGCCCACCAGCGCTGCATCACCGGATGCTTCGGCAGGTCGGCCATGCCATGGTCGTCCCGCCGCCACAGCACGCCGAACAGGATGTTGGTCTCCTCGTCGAGATGGATGGAATAGTCGGAAACCCCGGCCTGCTTCAACAGCGCGACCAGCGATGGCCATATCTCGTCGTGACGCTTCTTATATTCCGCCTTCATGCCGGGCTTGAGCATCATCTTGAACGCGTATTTTTCGGCCATCAGCGTCCCCCGCGCAGCCGCCGCCAGACGATCGGCAGCGCGATGACGATGATCAGGAGCAGGCCGATGAAGATCGACATGACGATGCCGGGCACGTTGAGCAGGCCGAGCCCGAAGGTCACCAGCCCCATGATGAAGGCGGCGAGCACGACGCCGACAATGCTGCCTGCGCCGCCAAGGATGCTGACGCCGCCAAGCACCACCATGGTGATGACTTCCAGCTCATAGCCCTGCGCGATCGAGGGACGGGTCGAACCGAGCCGGGAGGTGATCAGCACAGAGGCGATGCCGGACATCAGCCCGGTCAGGCAGAACAGGATGAACTTGATGCGGCCGACACGCACGCCGGAAAACTGTGCCGCGACCGGATTGTTGCCGATGGCGAAGACGCGGCGGCCGAAACTCGTGCGGTGCAGCGCGAACCAGTAGGCGACGGCGGCGATGAGAAAGAGCACCAGCTCGAACGACACCACCCACCAGACATAACCCTGGCCAAAGAAGGCGAAGCTCTCGGGATAACCCTTGTAGGCCTGGTCGCCGAGGATGATGAAGGCGATGCCTCGAAACAGGCTCATCGTGCCGATGGTGACGACGATCGAGGGCAGGCCAAGCCTCGTGACCAGAAGGCCGTTGAAGGCCCCGCAGCCGAGCCCGACGACGATGCCGATCGCCACCAGCACCGGCGTTCCGGCGCCGGCCTGCACCGCCATGCCCATCATGGTCGAGGCCAGCGCGATGATGGCGGCGACCGACAGGTCGATCTCGCCCGAAATGATCAGCAGCGCCATGGCGAAGGCGATCAGGCCCTTCTCGGTGAAGTTGAAGGTCAGGTCCGACAGCGAATAAGGGTCGAGGAAATAGGGCGAGGCGAAGCTGTTGATGGCGAAGATGGCGAGGGCCACCACGACCAGCAGCGCTTCCCAGGAAAAGATCGCCGAACGAAACGGCTTGTCGAGCCGGTCCGGAATGTGGCGCGGGGCAGGGACGTCGCTCATGCCGCCTCCATTTTTCTCAGGATGATGCGGCCCTGCTGGCGTTCGCCGCGCGCGTTGAGCACGACGGCGAGGATGATGGCGCTGCCCGAAATCGCCATCTGCCAGAAGGGCGAGATGTTGATGACCGGCAGCGCGTTGGAGATGATGCCCAGGAACAGCGCCCCCAACACCGCGCCCCCGACCGAACCGATGCCGCCGGCAATCGAGATGCCGCCGATGACGCAAGCGGCGATGATGTTGAGCTCGTAGCCATTGGCGACCTCGACCGAGGCGATCACGTAGCGTGAGATCCAGAGATAGCCGGCGAGCCCGCCGATCATGCCGGAGATGCAGAAGACGATGAATTTCGTCCGCCCGACATCGATGCCGGCATAAACCGACGCCGTAGGATTGACGCCGATGGCATAGATCGAGCGGCCGAGCGCGGTGCGCGTCATCAGGATGAAGAACAGCGCGATGACCAGAATGGCGATCCAGGACAGCACCGGAATGCCGAGTAAGGCCGCGCGTTGGAAGCCGATGAACTCGGGGCTCATCTTGTCGGCATTGACCCAGGCGCCGCCGGAGATGACGAAGGTGGCGCCGCGATAGATGGTCAGCGTGCCCAATGTCACCACGATCGAGGGGATGTTCAGCCGCCACACCAGAAGGCCGTTGATGGCGCCGAGCACCAGGCCGACGACCAGGGCAATGACGATCAGCAGCGGGATCGGGATCGCCGGGTGAGCGGCGTTCAGCATCGCCACCACCATGCCGGTGAAGCAGAGGTTCGATGCCATCGACAGGTCGATCGAACGGGTCAGGATGACCACCATCTGCCCGAGCGCCAGGATCATCAGGATCGAGGTGTCGTTGAACACCTGGCGCAAATTGCCGGGGTCGGCGAAGGCGGGAAAACGCGTCGAGATCAGCCCGATCAGCACGACGATGGCCGCCAGCAACCAGATTTCGCGATATTTCAGCAAAGTTTTCATGCCGCGATCCCCGCCGCCGTCCGGACCAGCGTCTCGGCGTCCAGTCCGTTGTTGTCGTAGACGGCCGCGACAAGGCCCTCGCGCATGACGACGACGCGGTCGGACATGCCGAGGATTTCGGGCAGCTCCGACGAAACCATGATAACCGACAGGCCTTGCGCCACCAGCTCGGCCATGAAGCCGTGCACGGCGGCTTTGGAGCCGATGTCGATGCCCTTGGTCGGCTCGTCCAGGATGATGACTTTGGGGGCGGTCGCCAGCCATTTGGCAATCACGACCTTCTGCTGGTTGCCGCCCGACAGCGTGCCGACATCCTGGCTGAGCGAGGAGGCCCTGAGGTCGAGCCGCTCGGTGTAGGAGCGGGCGAGCGAAAACTCCTCCGCCAGCCGCAGCACGCCGGATTTGGAGGTGCGTGCCAGCGACGGGAGAGAAACATTCTGGAAGATGGGCAGGCCGATCACCACGCCTTGCTTGCCGCGCTCCTCGGGCACGTAGACGATGCCGGCCTCGATCGAATCCGCCGCCGATTTCGGCGCGATCGTCTTGCCGTCCAGCGTGATCGTGCCGCCGGAGGTGCGGGTGATCCCTGAAATCGCCTGCATCACCTCGCTGCGGCCGGCGCCGACAAGGCCGTAGAAGCCGAGAATCTCGCCCTTGTGCAGCTCGAAACCGATGTCGTTGAATTCGGTGGGGTGCGACAGGCCGGAGACCGACAGCACCGGCGCGCCGATCTCGGCCTTGCGCTGTGGAAAGATGTGATCGACCGCACGGCCCACCATCATGCGCACGATCTGGCTCTGGGCGGCATCCTTGATCAGCCCTTCGCCGACCATCTCGCCGTCGCGGAACACGGTGTAGCGGTCGGCGATGCGGTAGATCTCGTCGAACTTGTGGCTGATGAACAGGATCGCCTTGCCTTCGCTCTTGAGGAACTCGATCAGCAAAAAGAGCTCTTCGATCTCCTTCATCGAAAGGGCGGCCGTCGGTTCGTCCATGATGACGATCCGCGCGTCGATCGACATGGCCCGCGCCACGGCAACGAGATGCTTGTTGGCAATGCCGAGGTCCTTCAGCCTTGCATCGGCGTCGATATGGCGGGCATGCATGGTGTCGAGCACTTCGCGCGCATTTCTGCGCATGGTGCGCCAGTCGATGGTGCCAAAGCGGGTGCGCGGCGCATGGCCGAGAAAGATGTTTTCGGCGACCGTCAGATCGTCGAACAGCACGGTTTCCTGATGGATGGCGGTAACGCCGTGGCCGAAGGCGGCGTGCGCGCTGGGCAGGGTGACGTCCTGCCCGTCTATGCTGATCGTGCCCGCATCGGGCTGGTAGATGCCGGTCATGATCTTGACCAGCGTCGACTTGCCGGCGCCGTTCTCGCCGATCAGCGCCGTCACCTGGCCCGGATAGAGCGAGAGGCTGACATTGTGCAGCGCGCGCACGCCGGGAAAGCTCTTCGAGATGCCGGACAGCGTCAGGCGTGGCGTGGAGGCCTGGGGCCCATCCTTCACCGTGCCGTGTTGGGCTGTCGTGTCCATGGTCGTATCAAGCCCTGAAACAAGGTGCGTTTGAAGTTGCGGCGGGGCGTGAACCCCGCCGCGTCAGCTTGAAGCTCCGGATCAGTAGATCTTGGAGAACTTCTCGATGTTGGTCTTGTCGAACTGGAAGGGCGGAGCCATCGCAGCCGAATTGGTGTCGTCGAGCGTGACCTTGCCGACGCGGCCGATCGACAGCGTCGCACCGGGCTTGGCCTCTTCCTTCTTCACCGCCAGATCGTGGGCGAGGTAGACGGCGGAGTAACCGAGATCGATCGGGTTCCAAAGAGCCACGGCCTGTGAAGCGCCGTTGTCGATGAACTTCTTGAACTCCGACGGCAGCGCGAGGCCGGTGACGTTGACCTTGCCGATCAGCTTCTCATCGGTGACGACCTGGGCAGCGGCGACGACGCCGACGGTGGTCGGCGCGATGATCGCCTTCAGGTTCGGATAGGACTTCAAGAGGCCCTTGGCTTCGTCGGTGCTCTTGGCCGAATCGTCGTCGCCATAGACGGTGGCGACGAGCTTGATCTTCGGGAATTTCTCCGGCAGCACCTTCTTGGCCGCGTCGATCCAGGCATTCTGGTTGGTCGCGGTCGAGGAGGCCGACAGGATGGCGACGTCGCCGCCCTCCGGCAAATAGTCGGCGGCGAGCTTGATGATGGTCTCGCCGATCAGGCCGGTGTCGGACGGGTTCAGGTGAAGCTGGCGGCCTTCCTTGGCGACGCCCGAATCCCAGGAGATGACGGTGATGCCGCGCTCCATGGCCTTCTTCAGCACCGGCACCAGCGCGTCGGCGTCATTGGCCGAGATGGCGATAGCGTTGACCTTTTGCGCGATCAGTGAATTGACCACCTCGATTTGCGCTTCGGCGGTCGCCTTGGTCGGGCCGGTGTAGATGATGTCGACATCGCCCAGTTCCTTGGCCGCCTCTTCGGCGCCCTTGTTGGCGGCGTCGAAGAAGCCGTTGCCGAGCGACTTCACCACCAGCGCGATCTTGACGTTCTCGGCATAGGCGGCATTCACGACCATGGCGGCGGAAAAGGCCGCCGTAACCATCAGTTTCTTCAGAAAGCTCATCGAATATTCCTCCCTTGAGCGTTGCATTCCATCGCCGCTGCGGGCGTGAGGGTGTCTCAGGCTTGCAGCGAAGATTCTTCCTTTGCCGACTTGCGGGCGACGATCAGCGTTACCCCCGCTGTTTCGAGCATCTTTGCCTCGCGGTCCTCGATGCCGTCGTCGGTGATGACGGTGGCGATGCGCGACAGGCCGCACAGGATCAGGCTGGAGCGTTTGCGGAATTTCGAGGAATCGACCAGCACCACCAACTCGTCGGCCTGATCGATCAGCTTCTGTTCCGCCTGGATCAAGAGCGGATCGCCTTCCATCAGGCCGAGCGGCCCGAGCCCCTGGGCGCCCATGAACATGCGGCGCGCGTAGAAATTGCGCGTCACGTCATTGTCGAAGGGCGACAGGATGATGTTCTGCTCGCGGTAGATGGTGCCGCCGGACAGCATCACCGTGTTCTTGGAGTGCTTGAGCAGGCTTTCGGCGATCGGGAAGGAATTGGTGAAGATCGGCATGCGGCGGCCGGTCAGGAAATGCACCATCTGGAAGGTGGTGGTGCCGCCGTTGATGATGATCGGCTCGCCGTCCTTGCAGAGTTCCACCGCTTCCCGCGCTATCGCCCGCTTCTGCGCGGCATTGAGCGTCTCGTTGACGGAAAAAGGCCTGCCGGCAAGGCCGATGAACTGTGGCGGCGTGATCGCCTCGGCGCCGCCGCGCACCCGGCGCAGTCGCTTTTGCACGTGCAGGGCCGCGATATCGCGCCGGATCGTCGCCTCGGAAGACTCCGTCAGGTCGACCATTTCCTGCACCGTCACCACAGGCTTTTCCTGGACGGCGGACAGAATGATCCTGTGGCGCTCTTTTTCGTGCATGGTTCCTCCCTGCATGGCCATCTGGCATTAGAAATCGCGCAGTGTCAATCATTTCCGATCATATAATTTCATTGTGCAGTGCAATATGATTGATGTTGATCGTTTGTGATTGACAAAGCCACGCCTTGCGTAGACATTCCCGACGAAAAGAGGAGCGCACCGTCCGCGCTTCAAGGGAGGATTACCCATGCTCGACAAGCGCTCCGGCTCGCGCCTCGCCAATCTTTGGGATGATGCGAAGGCAAGGGGGATGAGCGATCCCGAGCTTCTGGTCTATCGTTCGAACACGCTCGGCTCCGACAAGCGTGTCACCAATTACGGCGGCGGCAACACATCGTCGAAAATCCGGCAACAGGATCCGCTCACCGGACAGGACGTGGAAGTGCTGTGGGTGAAGGGCTCCGGCGGCGACAGCGCTTCGATCAAGCTTGATGGTTTTGCCACGCTCTACATGGACAAATTGCGAGCCCTCAAAGGCCTTTATCGCGGCGTCGAGCATGAAGACGAGATGGTGGGTTATCTACCCCATTGCACCTTCAATCTCAATCCGCGCGCGGCCTCGATCGACACGCCGCTGCATGCCTACGTGCCGAAGCCCTATGTCGATCACATGCATCCCGACGCCATCATCGCCATCGCTGCCGCCAAAGATTCCAAGGCCCTGACGAAGGAAATCTTCGGCGACGCCATAGGCTGGCTGCCGTGGAAGCGGCCGGGCTTCGAACTTGGCCTGTGGCTGGAGAAATTCTGCCTCGACCATCCAGCCGCCAAGGGCGTGATCCTGGAAAGCCACGGCCTGTTCACCTGGGGCGACAGCCCGAAGGAATGCTACGAAACGACGATCTCGGTGATCAACCAGGCGATCGAGTGGTTCGAGCGGCGTTCCGAGGGCGTCGCCATTTTCGGTGGCGAAGCGGTCAAGTCGCTCGACGCCGCCGAACGCCGCGCCATCGCCGCGAAGCTGATGCCGAGGATCCGCGGCCTCATCTCGGAAAAGAGTCATAAGCTCGGCCATTTCGACGATTCCGCCGCCGTGCTCGAATTCGTCAATTCCAGGGATCTGCGCCCGCTGGCGGCACTCGGCACCTCATGCCCGGACCATTTCCTGCGCACCAAGATCCGGCCGCTGGTCATCGAGTTCGATCCGGCCAAGCCCGATGTCGATGCCGTCATCGCGCGGCTGGCCGACGACATTGCCGAATACCGCGTCGGCTACCAGGCCTATTATGACAGCTGCAAGCATGCGGACTCGCCCGCCATCCGCGATCCCAACGCCGTCGTCTATCTGATGCCCGGCGTCGGCATGTTCACCTTCGCCGGCGACAAGGCCACGGCGCGCATTTCGGGGGAGTTCTACGTCAACGCCATCAACGTCATGCGCGGCGCCTCGACCGTCTCCTCCTATGTCGGCCTGCCTGCGCAGGAAGCCTTCGACATCGAATACTGGCTGCTCGAGGATCTGAAGCTGCAGCGCATGCCGAAGCCCAAGGCTCTTGCCGGCAAGATCGCGCTCGTCACTGGCGGCGCGGGCGGCATCGGCCGCGCGACGGCGAGCCGGCTGCTGCGCGAAGGCGCCTGCGTGGTGCTCGCCGACATCGACGAGACAGCACTTGCCAGCGCCAACGACGAACTGGCCAAGGCCTATGGCAAGGATTTTGTCCGCCCCGTGGTCATCAACGTCACGTCGGAGGATCAGGTCGTCGCCGGCTTTGCCGAAACGGCGGTCGAGTTCGGCGGCATTGATATTCTGGTCTCCAACGCCGGCCTCGCCTCCTCGGCGCCGATCGAGGACACGACGCTGGCGCTGTGGAACAAGAACATGGACATCCTGTCGACGGGATATTTCCTGGTCTCGCGGGAAGCGTTCCGGCTGTTCAGGGTGCAGAAGATCGGCGGCAACGTCGTTTTCGTCGCCTCCAAGAACGGCCTTGCCGCCTCGCCGAACGCTGCCGCCTATTGCACCGCCAAGGCCGCCGAGATCCATCTCGCCCGCTGCTTGGCGCTTGAGGGCGCGGAGGCGCAGATCAGGGTCAACGTCGTCAATCCGGACGCCGTACTGCGCGGCTCCAAGATCTGGTCCGGCGAGTGGAAGGAACAGCGCGCCGCCGCCTACAAGATGTCGACCGACGACCTCGAGGAACATTACCGCTCGCGCTCGATGCTGAAGCGCTCGGTGTTTCCCGAGGACATCGCCGAAGCGATCTATTTCTTCGCCTCCGACATGTCGGCCAAGTCGACCGGCAACATCGTCAATGTCGACGCCGGTAACGCGCAAAGCTTTACGCGCTAGGCCTTCCTTCTCCCCGTTCACGGGGAGAAGGTGCCGGCAGGCGGATGAGGGGCAGCGCCAGCCGAACGAAATCTGGGAGGAACAGCAGTGTCCGAAACCATCATCTCGGCTGACGTCGTCGAAAAAAACAACGCCGCGCGCAAGGCCGACCTCGAGCGTGACTACGCCTCGCTCGGCGAACGGCTCGACCGTCGCGGCATCGCCATCGACGCGATCCGAGACAAGGTCGAGAAATTCGCGGTGGCGATCCCCTCCTGGGGTGTCGGTACCGGCGGCACGCGCTTTGCCCGTTTCCCCGGCGCCGGCGAACCGCGCGACATCTTCGACAAGATCGAGGATTGCGCCGTCATCAAGCAATTGACGCAGGCGACACCGACGGTGTCGCTGCACATTCCCTGGGACAAGGCCGACCCGAACCGGCTGAAGCAGGCGGCCTCGCGTTTCGGCCTCGGCTTCGACGCCATGAACTCCAATACGTTCTCCGACGCCAGGGACCAAAAGCTGTCCTACAAATTCGGCTCGCTCTCGCATGCCGATGCCGGAACGCGCCGGCAAGCGGTCGAGCACAATCTTGAATGCATCGAGATCGGCAAGACGCTTGGGTCGAAGGCGCTGACGGTGTGGATCGGCGACGGCTCGAACTTCCCCGGCCAGGTCAACTTCGCCAAGGCGTTCGAGCGCTATCTCGATGCCATGAAAGAGGTCTATGTCGGGCTGCCCGCTGACTGGAAGCTGTTCACCGAACACAAGATATACGAGCCTGCCTTCTATTCCACCGTCGTGCAGGATTGGGGCACCAATTACATTATTGCCAAGGAACTCGGCGACAAGGCGTTCTGCCTGGTCGACCTCGGCCACCACGCGCCCAACGTCAACATCGAGATGATCGTGTCGCGGCTGATCCAGTTCAGGAAACTCGGCGGCTTCCACTTCAACGATTCGAAATATGGCGACGACGACCTCGATGCCGGTTCGATCGACCCCTACCGGCTGTTCCTGGTCTTCAACGAACTGGTCGACGCCGAACTGTCCGGCGCCGACGGCTTCGATCCGGCCCATATGCTCGACCAGAGCCACAACGTCACCGATCCGATCGAGAGCCTGATGCTGTCCGCGGTCGAGGTGCAGCGCGCCTACGCGCAGGCGCTGCTGGTCGACCGCAAGGCGCTTGAAGCTTTTCAGGACGGCAATGACGCGCTGATGGCAACGCAGACGCTAAAATCAGCCTACCGCACCGATGTCGAGCCGATCTTGGCCATGGCGCGGCTGAACACCGGCGGCGCCATCGATCCGGTCGCCGCTTACCGGGCGGCAGGCTACCGCGCCAAGGTCGCGGCGGAACGCCCGGCCGTTGCCGGCGGCAGCGGTGGCATTGTCTGAGGCCGAGCCCGCCCCTCATCCGGTCGCTTCGCGGCCACCTTCCCCCGCTGGGGAGAAGAGACTGGCGCGAGCGCTGACAGCCTCCTCTCCACTAGACTAGGGAAGAGGTCGGATGGCAATCCGGGTGGGGCTCTTTCTCGTGCCCCCTCAATTGTTAGTGGACTCGATCACCCCAACACGGTTTCCTAGGCGTCCCCCGCCAGGAGCCTCGCCATGCATATCACTCGCCGCACGCTGATCGCCGTCAGCCTCTCCTTCACAATCGCTTTCGCGCCATGGGCGGCCGCCTTCGCCGCCTCGCCAGCGCCTGCCAAAGGCGAGAACGGCATGGTTGTCACCGCGCAGCATCTGGCGTCGGAGGTGGGCGTCGAAGTCCTGAAGAAGGGCGGCAACGCCGTCGATGCGGCGGTCGCCGTTGGTTATGCGCTCGCCGTCGTCTATCCCAATGCCGGCAATATCGGCGGCGGCGGCTTCATGACTGTCCGCTTCAAGGACGGCAAGTCGACCTTCCTCGATTTCCGCGAACGTGCGCCGCTGGCCGCGACCAAGACCATGTATCTCGACAAGGACGGCAAACCGGTGAAAGGCGCCAGCCTCGACGGCTACCTCGCCGTCGGCGTGCCGGGCTCCGTCGCCGGTTTCGAGATGGCGCGCGAAAAATACGGCACCTTGTCCCGGCAGGACCTCATGGCGCCGGCCATTCGCTATGCCAAGGACGGGTTCATCCTCAATCAGGGTGACGCCGCCTCGTTTGCCGGAGGTGCCGACAGGCTGGCGAAGGATCCCGCCGCGGCGGCCATATTCCTGAAGCCGGATGGCAAGCCCTATGGCATCGGCGAGCGGCTGGTCCAACCCGACCTAGCCGCGTCGCTCTCGGCGATTTCCGAAAAAGGCCCCGACGCCTTCTACAAGGGCGCCATCGCCGATGCCATCGTCAAGGCAAGCGGCGCCAAGGGCGGTATCCTGGCCAAGGGCGATTTCGAACAATATGCGGTGCGCGAGCTCAAGCCGGTGACCTGTTCCTATCGCGGCTACGAGATCATTTCCTCGCCGCCGCCCAGCTCCGGCGGCGTCATCATCTGTGAAATCCTCAACGTGCTGGAAGGCTATCCGCTGTCCTATCTTGGCGCCGGTTCGGCCGAGACCGTGCATGTCATGGTCGAGGCCATGCGCCACGCCTATGTCGACCGCAATTCGGCGCTCGGAGATCCCGATTTCGTCGACAATCCGGTCTCGAAACTGCTGGACAAGGCCTACGCCAAGGACATCCGCGACAAGATCGATCCGTTCCGGGCCGGCGTGTCTCAGGACCTGATGCCGAAGGGGTTCGGCGAGAGCAAGGAGACGACGCATTATTCGATCATCGACAAGGACGGCAACGCGGTCGCGGTCACCTACACGCTCAACGGCTCGTTTGGCGCCGGCGTCGTCGCCGACGGAACCGGTATCCTGCTCAACAACGAGATGGACGATTTCACCCAGAAGCCCGGCGTGCCCAACCTCTACGGCCTGGTCCAGGGCGAGGCCAACGCCATCCAGCCGAAGAAGACGCCGCTGTCGTCGATGAGCCCGACCGTGGTGGCCAAGGACGGCAAGCCGTTCATGGTCATCGGCAGCCCCGGCGGTTCGCGCATCATCACCATTACGCTGGAAGCCATCGTCAACGTCATCGACCACGGCATGAACATCCAGGAGGCGATCGACGCGCCGCGCATCCATCATCAATGGCTGCCCGACACGGTCTACATCGAGCCGTTCGGCCTGTCGCCGGACACCGAAAGGTTGCTGGCCGGCATGGGTTATCACCTCGATCTCAGCGACAAGACCTGGGGCCAGGCGGCGGGCATCCTGGTCGGCGGCAAGAGCCTTGCGGAAATCGGGAAGGGTGGCGGCGCGCGCTACAATGGCGCCATCGACAGCCGCGCCGCTTCCGGCGAGGCGCTCGGCTACTGATGGGACTGGCGCACTCCGCAAGCGCGTGAACCCGCGTCCGCAATCGCACCGAAAACGAAAAGACAGGGCGACCTGAGTTTCCGTGAAACGACCGCTCTAATTGACGATCAAGCCGTCACGAAATCAGCGTGACGGTGGATGCGATCAGCATCAGGGCCGCGATGCCGACGAACAGTGCGTAGATGCGCGGCCGGTCGAGCAGAAGCGCGTTTCCCGATATCCAGGCCGATGTGGCGCCGCCGAGCGCGAACAGGAAACCGTTGCGGTGGCCGAAGGTCATCGACGCGGCCATCAGCCCGCCTATGATCAGGGCGCCGAACACGATTATGACGGCGACCGCGTATCTCTCGAAGTCATTGCCGCTGCCCATCGCCGGACCGATCGCATTCAAATTCGGCAGGTCATCCGGATCGAAGGGGCTGGTCGACCCGTATTCGTCTTGACCGATGGATTCTCGCATCACTCGTTCTCCGCTGACCGGCAACAAACCATCAACACATGCCGAGCGCAACCCGATCGCGTGTTTCTCCCTACGTGTTGACCGCGATATCAAACCGTCCGGCAGGGCGCGCCATCCGTTTTGGCGGGTTCGGATCACCGCCGCAACGCCAGCGGTGTCTGCCCGAATGGCAACGGCCCGCCAACCTGCTTTTATATAGGCGTTTCTTCTGGAGAAAACATGATGGCGGAGTTGATTCGAGCTTCGACAGAAGCATTTTTACGCGACCGGAGCCGCGGCGCCAGGCGCGGCCGCGTAAAATTTTCAGCTCCGGGCGTCCGCTTGATGTTGAGCCAGGTGCGTTCCGCACTTGGGCGAGCGTCATGCTGGCGCTCGCGGGCTCATGATGAACCAGCTCGACCAAAGCGGCCGGGCTGATCGCATGGACAAAGCTCGGCCGGGGATCGATTTTCGGCGACGGCCTGCGATATCCTAAGCTGGTATCAGGGCGGCGATACGATGGATGCTGATCTCCTTGCGTGCCTTGGACGCCTCGTTGGTCAGCCTCATGTCGAACCTCTGTACTGGACAGCCTCAATCCATAGTGCGAGCGCGGTGGCAGGCGACCGTCCCTTTACTTTCAAATCGCGGCCTCGATAGCCGCCGGCCGCGATCCATACCGTTTTTGAACGCTGATAGATCGTTACGCCTCGTGCATTCGCCCAAGCGCATGATTCCGCGAACTTTGGAGCCATTGCCGAGCCCGTTCCCGAGAATGCTGTCTCTATGTGACAAAGCTGCGTGGCCATATCAGGTCCCCTAATCTTGACGGTCCCGGCCGACGATCCCCGACCCTCGCCCAAAATCACCGAATGAATGATAGGACCGCTTCCGTTACGGTAATGTGTCGCCACCAGCGCGGTCAGGTATCTCCCGATGCAAAAGCCGCCAGCTTTCGGCAGGGACAGGTCTGGAGTGGCCAGGGATTAAACCCAGCTTAGGTCAACGAGCGGGCGGAGAGCCGGGATCGGCCGCCATTCAAACCTGATCAGGAGATCGGGCTGGAGACGATGATGCGCAAGGCGCACCTGTTCGACGCACAGCGCGGCGCCAGGATAAATTAGGGGGAATGGCTGACGCGCGCTGGCGACTGTCAGTTCATCCTGTCTATCAAGGTTTGGCGTTGGCTTTCCGCCAAGCCTCGTACTCGTCGTTCGCGCTTGGGTGCAGTGGATAGTAGCGTTGCAACGGCGCGCCCCCCATGAGTTTCATTCGTGAGAATTCCTCCCAATCGTGATGCTTCTGGGATTCTTCGATGACCTTCGGGGCCATTGCGACGGGAAGCACCACCACCCCGTCGTCATCGGCGACGATGATGTCGCCGGGGATCACCGTGACACCGCCGCAGGCAATCGGAACGTTGACCGCATTGGGATAGATGCTGGTCTGCACATGATAATTTGGCGTCCAGCCGCGCAGCCAAAGAGGCAGGTCGAGCTTTTCGACATTGGGCCGGTCGCGCATGCACCCATCGATGACGATGCCCGCACCGCCTCTGCCCTTGAAATAGGTCGACATCATATCGCCGAAGACACCGGAGCTCATGTCGCCGCGCGCGTCGACGACGACCACGTCGCCCTCCTGCGCATGGTAGAGCACATGTCTGTGAAGTTGCGTCTCCGGATCGGCATATTCTCCCTCGGTGAAGAGGTCCGGTCTCTGCGGCATGAACTGCAATGTCAGTGCCGGCCCGACGATCGACTTCCCATGGTTCTGCGGCACCGGGCCGACCATGTGCGGATTGCGAAAGCCCATATGGCCAAGTGTGCCCGCGACCGTGGCGGCGCCGATCTCCCTTAGCGCGTCGATCAGGTCCTTGGGCGGCCGCGTGATATCGGGAGTATGCGTCATTTTCGGACTCCGGTTGAAATTGAATTACCAGTTGGTGACAGAGCCGTCGCGGCGCTTGAGATGTGGTGCTTCCCAGAAACGGAAACTCTGCGCCTGGACCGCCGCTTCATTGACCTCGACGCCGAGGCCCGGCAGGTCGCTGACCGGATAATCGGTCCCGTCGAGCCTTGGCTGTACGGGGAAAAAGTCGGAATTGTCGAAACCCAGCTTCCTTTCGGGGATCCTGGTTTCTAGCCACGCAAAGTTGGGCACCGCGGCGGCGAGATGCACGGTTGCGGCCGTGCACACCGGGCCAAGGGGATTGTGCGGCATCAGGTCCACATAGTGCGCCTCGCTCCAGCCAGCGACTTTCATCGCCTCGGTGAGCCCGCCGACATTGCAGACATCGAGCCGGTTGAACTGGTGGATGCCGCGCTCGATGTAAGGCAGGAACTGCCACTTGCTGGCAAATTCCTCGCCGATGGCAAAGGGGATGTCGGTCATCGTACGAAGGGACTCGTACGCCTCTGGTGTCTCGGCCCGTATCGGCTCCTCGAGGAAATCAAGCACGCCGCGGCCAAGCTTGCTGCAGAAGCTCGCCGCCTCGGCCACCGACAGCCGGTGATGATAATCGACGCCGAGCACCACCTCATCGCCCAGCGCCTCGCGCGCTTTGTTCAGCATGCTCGCCGTAGGGCCGATCGATTCACGCGGCTCGAAGACGTCCTTGCTGCTTTGTCCGATGGGGAAGAAGCGGATTGCCTGCCAGCCCTGCGCGCGCAGTTCGCGGGCGCGTTCGATCGCAACATCGCCCTCGGCCTCGTCTCCGGTCGAGGCGAAGGTGGGCACGCGGTCGCGCTGCTTGCCGCCAAGCAGCTCGTAGACGGGCACCCCCAGCGCCTTGCCTTTGATGTCATGAAGGGCGATGTCGATGGCGGAAATCGCCGCCTGCAGGACCCGGCCTCCTTCGAAGTACTGACTGCGGTAAACCTCCTGCCAGATCAGGCCGATCTGCATCGGGTCGCGGCCGATGAGAAACTCGCGATAGTGCTCGACCGCGCCCGCCACGGCTTTCTCGCGACCGCTCAAGCCGCTTTCGCCCCAGCCGAAGATACCCTGATCGGTCTCGACCTTGACGAGCATCTGGTTGCGCGTTCCCACCCACACCGGGTAGGGCTTGATCGCGGTGATCTTCAGGTTCTTAGTCATCCACCCCCGCGTTCCACGCGCATCCCCTGTCTCAGTCGGCCTTGAGGGCCATTTCAGTTTCGCCATCGAACAGATGCATCCGCTCCTGGTCGAACTCGAGCCAGATACGCTCATCAGCTTTGACGGCGACGTTGGGCGACACGCTGATGTTGACGATGGCGCCCGACAGGAATGCTTGCACGAAGGTGACGTCTCCGGTCGGCTCCACCGTATAGGCCTTGGCCGGAATGGCACCGGGGACCGCGCTTTTGTGCAGCTTGATCGTCGAGTGCCGCGCGCCGAGCACGACCTTCTTGGTGGTCGCTCCCTGGACCTTGCGCGCGTTGAGTTGCGACAGCTCAAGCGTCCAGCCTTCCGCGCTGGTCAATGCGGTGCTGCCGTTTGCCGTCGAAGCCTCCAGCGGAATGAGGCTCATCGCCGGGCTGCCGATGAAGCTGGCGACGAACATGTTGACCGGATGGGCAAAGACCTGCGCCGGCGAATCGTATTGCTGCAGATAGCCGCCATTCATCACCGCCATCTTGTCGGCCATGGTCACGGCTTCGAGCTGGTCGTGCGTCACGTAGATGATCGTTGCCTTGAGGTCCTGGTGGAAGCGCTTGATCTCGGATCGCATCTGCACGCGCAGTTTGGCGTCGAGGTTGGAGAGCGGCTCGTCCATGAGGAACACAGCGGGGTCGCGGACGAGGGCACGGCCAAGGGCGACGCGCTGCTGCTGCCCGCCCGAAAGTTCCCGCGGTTTGCGCTCGAGCAGGTGCGTCATGTCGAGAACGCGCGCCGCTTCCCTGACCTTCTTGTCGATCTCGTCCCTGGAGAGTTTCCGCATCTGCAGCGGGAACGCCAGGTTCTTGTAGACCGATTTCTGCGGGTACAGCGCGTAGTTCTGGAACACCATTGCGATGTCCCGGTCCTTGGGGTCGAGATCATTGACCACCCGGTCTCCGATGACGATGTCGCCCGATGTGATCGAGGTCAGCCCCGCGACGAGATTGAGCGTGGTTGTCTTGCCGCAGCCTGACGGGCCGACCAGCGCAACGAACTCGCCGTCATTGACCGTCAGCGAAACATCGTTGACAGCTTTGAAGCCGCCATAGGTCTTGACGAGATCTTTGAGGACCACGTGGGCCATTGGCAACTCCCTAATGCTTGACCGCGCCTTCTGTAAGGGCGCGTACGAAGTATCGTTGCAGGACGAGGAACAGCACCACGACGGGCACGCTCATCATGAAGCTGGCCGCCATCAGGCCCGGAAAGTCCGTCGTGTTTTCCGAGAAGAAGCGCTGGATGCCGACCGGCAGCGTCAATTGCTCGTTCTTGGAAAGGAAGGTGTAGGCGTAGATGTATTCGTTCCAGGCGCCGATGAAGGAATAGATCGCGGTGGCGATGATCCCAGGCGTCGAGAGCGGCATCACGATCAGGATGAAGGCCTGGAACCGCGTTGCGCCGTCGATGCGCGCCGCCTGCTCGAGTTGCACCGGGATGTTGTCGTAGAAGCCCTTGAGCAGCCAGATCGCCAGCGGCAGCCCGAAGGTCAGATAGGTGAGAATGAGCGAGCCGTGCGTGTTCACCAGGCCGATCGCGCGCATCAGGATGAAGAGCGGCACGAGAAAGATCACTGCCGGAAACATGTTGCGCAGCAAAACGGCGAAGAACAGGAAGTTCCGTCCGGGGAAACTGAAGCGCGAAAAAGCGTAGGCCGCGGGGACAGCCACGATTACGGAAAGGATTGTCGTGACGGTCGACACGAACAGGCTGTTCCAGAAGAAGCGGAGGAAGTCCTGGCCGACGCTGTTCTGCGGATCGAGCAATTTCTGATAGCTGGCGAGGGTCGGCTCGTCCGGCCACCATTGCGGCGGGAATTGCGTCGCCGCGAACCCGGATTTGATCGAGGTGATCAGCATCCAGATCATCGGCAACGCCGTATAAAGCAGCATGAAAACGAGGAAGATGCGCCCGGCCCACCGCCACCCGTCGACGCGCATACGGCGACGGGTCTGGCCTCGGGAGACCGTCTCGGCAATCGCGCTCATGCACCGCCCTCCTTCCGCTCGTTGCCGCTCAGCGCACGGACATAGAAGTAGCCCAGCGTCATCAGGATGATGAACAGGAGCACCGAATAGGCCGATGCCACGCCCCAGCGCTGCCGGCCGAAGGCGAGTTCGTAAATATGGGTGATCCAGATATGCGACGCGTTCGACGGCCCGCCGCCGGTCATGATCCAGGGGATGATGAAGGAATTGAAGTTGGCCACTGCCAGCAGCAGGATCGTCACCACCGAGACGTTTCGAAGGTGCGGGAAGGTGACGTGCCAGAAGCGCTGCCAGGCATTGGCTCCGTCAACTTTCGCGGCGAGCAGCAATTGCTCGGGGACTGTCTGCAGGCCCGCCATCATCATGATCATAGCGAACGGAAACTCGCGCCAGATGTTGACGACGATCAGGGAGGGGAGAACCGTGCTGACATTGTCGATGAAATTCGGCGGTCGGTCGGCCAATCCGAGGCCGACCAGCACTGCGCCGATGATGCCGAAATCCGAATGGTAGATCCACTTCCAGATATAGGAGGCGGCGACCGCGCTGATGACCCAGGGAATGATCAGGATAGCGCGCAGCACACCGCGGCCGATAAAGTCGCGGTGGAGTGCCAGCGCAGTGGCAAACCCCAGGACAAAGGAGATGAAAGTGGATCCGAATGTCCAGATCAGCGTGTTCCAGGTGACTTTCCAGAACACCTCGCTGGTGAGGATGGCCGTGTAGTTGTCGAAGCCGATGAAGGTCTTGTCACGAAGCTGCAAGCCAGGCGGCGTCTTATAGAACGACAGCTCGATCGTGTAGTAGATCGGATAGGCGATGACGATGAGCATCACGGCGATCGCGGGCAGCACGTACGCGTAGTCGGCGCGATGCTCCCAGATATCCCGCAGCGCACCGGACCTGCCGGGTTGCAATTTTCGGCGCGCCTCGGCGTTGCCGGTCACGATCGTCACGATGGTATGCCCTTGTTTCTTCGGAACGAACCGGCTGCGCTGTCAGCGCAGCCGGTCAGGTCGTGGGTCAGGCGCAGGCTAGAGCCCGCCCATCAGGTCTTTCACCTTCTGGGCCGCGTCGTCCGCCGCCTGGTCGACGGTCATCGCTCCGGTCAGAGCATTCTGCAGCATGTCCGGGACGATGATGTTCATGATCTCCGGGGCCTGCGGCAGCGCTGGGAACGGGATGCCGTATGGCAGCATCGAGGTCGTGACATCGAGGAATTTGATGTTGTCCAGACGTTCCTTCATCCATTTGGTCTTGAAGCCGTTCAGGTTGCCGGGATTCGATCCAGCATAGGCCATCTTCAGCGACCATTCAGGGCTCGTCCACATGCAGATGATAGCCCTCGCCGCCGGCTCGTCTACCTTGCCGCCTTCGACATATTCGGGCTTCAGGATGTGGATGTTCGAGCCGCCGAACACGACCGCGCGCTTGCCGTCGGGCCCGGCCGGGATCAGGCCGTAGCGCATGTTGTCGATGACGGTCTGCGCCTTGTCCTTGTCGGTGCCCGTCGCCTTCTTCTGCAGGTCGAGCATGACATTGTAGTCGGACGGGTGCGAGATCATCATGCCGAGTTGGCCGGCGACGAACAGGGGCTGGTTATCGGCCTGCTGGTTGGTGAGTGCCGAAACCGGAACCGACTTGTCGCGAACATACATGTCGTAGGAAGCCTGCAGCGCCGCCTTGCTCTGCGGGCTGTCGAGTTCGACCTGCTCATAGGTCGGGTTTGCCGCCGCTTCGTCGAAGACGCCGCCACCATAGGCCCATAGCTGCGGCATGAAGCGATACGGCGTATTGCCGGCATTCTTGCGAGCCACGAGGCCATACCCGGCAATGCCGAGCTTGTCGTGGATCTGCTTGGAATACTTGATGACGTCGTCCCAGGTTGCCGGTGGCTTGTCCGGATCGAGGCCGGCGCGTTTGAAGATGTCGGCGTTCCAGATGAACGCCATCGTTTCGTTGTTGGTTGGAATGCCGTAGGTCACCCCGTCCCAGGTCACGGCCTTCATGGCGCCGGGCCAGAAGTCCTCGGTCGAATAGCCCACATCCTCGGGCTTCAGCGGCTGCAGATAGCCTTTTGAAGCGAATTCGGTACCACCCAGGATTTGCAAGCGGACCGCCATCGGCGCGGCATTGCCGAGGAGCGCGGTGCGGAACTTGTCGAGAAGATCGTTATAGGTGAGGGCTTGTTCCTCGAGCTGGATGTTTGGATAGGTCTTGCGGAAGGTTTCGAAGAATTCCTTGTAGTATTGGCGCAGGAGGTCGGGGTCGCCCTCGAAAACGCCCTGATACCAGAAGGTCAGTCGCCCCTTGTAGTCCAGCGGGGTGACCTTGGCACAATCGGCCGCCGTGTCGAAATCCTGTGTGCCCGCAATGGCGCGGACATATTCCGGCGACCACTTGCTGAGGTCGACCGGCGGCGCGCCCAGCGCCGATGTGGACATCAGTGATGCCGCCAAAACGCTGGCGACAGTGCCGCGCAGGACCGCACTGCCGAGTATAATCCTCGTCATAGGTATCCTCCCTGGTTCTCCCATGCCGCTTTGCGGCGAGGCAAAGCGGTCTTGCTCGTTTGATCGCAGGACGTCTTTGTATCTGTGTACCCGTTCGGGAGCCTTGTACGTTTTCAGATCATGAATTGCCTGTCAACGCGTTAGATCGTACATTGTTTATCGAAACTTTGCGTGTTAATCGGAAAGGGTGTGTATTAATCCAGGGGAGCCGGCCTTGGCCGAACCAAACGATTTCAAAGCCAAGCCACCGGTGGGGATTGACCCCATAGGGGCGTCCAGCGAGGGCGCCTCGCTTTATGAGCTGATCAGGGAAGACATCATCGAGGGACGGCTTGCCGCCAACGAACGGCTCGTGGTCACTGATCTCGCCCGGCGCCACGGCACCTCGACCAACCCCGTGCGCGAAGCCTTGCAGCTGTTGCGCGGCGAAGGCTTTGTCACCTTTCTCCCCAACCGCGGGGCGCGCGTCCGGCCTATCGATCAGGAGTTTGTCCGCGACATTTATGAGATCGGCGTTCTGATCGAGCCGGCCCTGACGCGATGGTTTGTGAATATGGCCACCGGCGAGGACATCGCCGAACTCCAACGTCTCCAGGACCTGATTGAAGAGAACAACTTCGCCGATACGTTCAGGCACAGCGAGCTGGATACCGCCTTCCACACCGTGATGTACCAGCGGCATTACAACCGCCATGCCGCCGAGCTTTGGTGGAAGCATCGTGAAGTGCTGCGAGCCGTGAGCCGGCGTTTCAATTTCACGCTTGCCCGGCGTGCCGCGATCATTCGCGAGCACCGCGAGCTCATCGCGTTCGTAAAAGCCGGAGACGCCGACAAGGCGGCCGAACTCGTTGCTCGCCATGTCGAGGGCTCCGGCCGGCACATCCTCGAACATATGCGTGCGCGCAACGCCGCTCGGGCCGGATAGAATGCCCGTTCCAGAACATCGCTAGCCCGACGATCAGACAGAGGTAGCTGACATGAAAATTACGAGCATTCGGCCGTGGCTGATCAAGTCCGATGCGTCCTATTGGGGAGAGTACCTGTTCGTCGAAGTGACGACCGACGAGGGGGTGAGCGGCTGGGGAGAGATCACGACCACCACCAAGCTCGCCAACCGCGCGCTCTGCACGATCCTACGGCAGATCGGCGCCGCCGTGACCGGCGAGGACCCGGCCCGGATCGAGCATCTCTGGCACAAGATTTTCCGCAGCTTCACCTATATGGGCAGCCGCGGCGCCGCGGTCGAATGCGTGAGCGCCATCGACATAGCTCTCTGGGACATCCGGGGCAAAGTTTTGGGCAAGCCCATCTACGAGCTGCTGGGCGGGCCGGTGCGCGATGAAATCGCGCTCTACACCCATCCTAACCAGTCCAAATTTACCAGCAAGGAGGCGGTGGTCCGCGAAATTCGGGACATCGTCGAGTCCGGACACACCGCGCTCAAGTTTGATCCTTTCCCGCATCAGGGACGTGGCGCCGATGGCGTGTCGCGCGAACAGCGGGACGGCTACCTCGATGGCAGCATGACTCGCAAGGACGAGCGCGAAGCGGCCGAACTCACGGCTCTGATCCGCGAAACGGCGGGCCCTGATGTCGACATTCTCATCGACGCGCACGGCCGTTTCGATGTTCCAACCGCCATTCGCCTCTGCCGAAGCCTCGAGGAAGCCGGCCAGATCGACTGGTTCGAGGAGCCTTGCCCGCCCGAGAGCCTCAATGCCCTCAAGCAGGTGCGTGAGAAGGTCAGCGCCGCCATCTCGTGGGGAGAGCGCGGCCACACCAAGTGGGACTTCGTGCCGGTGCTCGAAAACAAGCTCGCTGACTACATCATGCCTGACGTCACCTGGACCGGCGGCATTACCGAACTCAAGAAGATCTCTGCCCTGTGCGAAGCCTACTACGTCCCGGTCTCGCCGCATGACGCCGCAGGGCCGATCAACGTGGTGGCGGGCGCGCAGGTGATGATGACAGTTCCTAACTTTTACAAGCTCGAGACGTCGGAGTGGAACCTGGGTAAATACGATCATCTCATCGACACACCGCTCGACGTTTCGAACGGCAGCCTGAAACTGACGTCGAGGCCCGGTCTCGGCATCGAGATGGACCGCGAGTACCTGCAAGCCCACGAGATTGAGCTGGGCTGACGCATGTCGCCTCATGTCGGGGCTGCATGCCGCCGAAAAGCCCGCCTACCAAAAACGAGGATAAGTGATGCCCAAGACCGGTGGAGCCGACGAAGCCCTTGATCGGGTGAACATGAACTCCAAGCCGTCCGATCTTCGCATCACCGACATGCGGGTGGCTGAAATCGTCGGCGCACCGTTCACAACGGCGCTGCTCAAGATCTACACCAACCAGGGCATCGTCGGGCTTGGCGAGGTGCGCGACGGGGCCAGCGCCACCTACGCGCTGATGCTGAAGAGCCGGTTGCTTGGCGAGAATCCCTGCAACATCGATCGCCTGTTTCGCCGGATCAAGCAGTTCGGCGGGCACGGCCGGCAAGGCGGCGGCGTCTCGGCGGTCGAAATCGCGCTGTGGGATCTCGCCGGCAAGGCCTATGGCGTTCCGATCTACCAGATGCTCGGCGGCCGGTTTCGGGAGAAGGTGCGCCTCTATTGCGATACCGATGCAACCGTGCCGAGCGGCACAGAGACCGGCAAACGTCTCAAGCAGCGCATGGAGCTCGGCTTCACCTTCCTCAAGATGGATCTGGGGCTGATGCAGATCGCGGATGTGCCCGGCGCGGTCGTGTCTCCTGCCGGCTCACTCGAAGGCTATCGCGTTCATCCTGCCCGCGGCCCGCTCAAGACCGTTGATGAGCGGCGCGCCCGCAACGCGGCCTACGACCTGCATAATGTCGCCCACCCGTTTACCGGCCTCCATTTTTCCGACAAGGGCCTCGACCTGCTCGAGCAGTACATTGCCGAAGTTCGCGAGGTCATCGGCATGGAGATCCCGCTCGCTATCGACCACGTCGGCCACATCTCACTCCAGAACGGCATTCGGCTCGCCAGGCGAATTGAAAAATACGTGCCGGCCTGGCTTGAGGACGTGATTCCCTGGCAATACACCGAGCAGTACCGGCAGTTGCAGGACGCCACCACGGTGCCCATCTGCACCGGCGAGGACATTTACCTCAAGGAGGGGTTCGAGCCTCTGCTCAAGAGCGGTGGCCTCTCCATTGTCCACCCGGACCTGCTCACCAGCGGGGGCATCCTGGAGACCAAGAAGATCGGCGACATGGCGCAGGATCACGGCGTCGCCATGGCCATCCACATGGCCGAAAGTCCAATCGCCGCGATGGCCGCGGCCCATGTCGCCACCGCGACCGAGAACTTCATGGCGCTCGAATATCACTCCGCCGATGTCGACTGGTGGGACGATATCGTCACCGGCCTTCCCAAGCCGCTCGTGCAGGACGGGTTCATCACTGTTCCGGACAAGCCGGGTCTGGGGATCGACGACGTCGTAGACGAGGTGATCTCGCAGCATCTGCAGCCGGGTGTGGTCGGCATCTGGCAATCCACCGAGCATTGGGACAATGAATATAGCTGGGACCGGACCTGGAGTTAGCCCAGACCCCCAGCCCTCATTCCTCCAGCTCACAGGGCCAACGACCGGCCATTCGTGTCGACCTCTCCGAGGGGAGAGGCGAAGAAAGAAACGGACGAAACCATGATCTACGAACTGCGTATCTATGACTGCCTGCCGGGCAGGCTGCCGGCTTTGCTCAAGCGCTTTTCCGACCAGACGCTGGCCATCTGGGAGAGGCATGGCATCCGCCAAGCCGGGTTTTTCACCACGGCGATCGGCGAAAACAGCAATCGCCTTACCTATTTCCTCGCCTGGGAATCGCTGGCCGAGCGTGAGGCGAAATGGGCGGCTTTCGTCACCGATCCGGCATGGCACAGGGCCCGGGACGAGTCTGAGCGTGACGGGCAGATCGTTGCCAATATCGCCAGCCAGCTGCTCACACCGACAGCTTTCTCGTCTGTGAAATAGGACTGTGCCATGAAGATCGCCGACCTGCGCTGCGCTGTCATCGGGCGGCATCCCATCGTTCGCGTCGTCACTGATGAGGGCCTCCATGGCCTTGGCGAGGTCGAGTTCACAAAGACCTATCTCAAGCCCTTTGTGCTGCATTTCCGCGAGGCGCTGATCGGCGAGGATCCGACCGACGTCGAGCGGGTGATGCTGAAGATCCGCCAGCGAGGTTCGTTCAAGCCCTATGGCGCCGCCGTCTCCGCGATCGAGCATGCGCTGTGGGACATTGCCGGCAAGGCCGCTGGCGTGCCGGCCTACAAACTGCTCGGCGGCAAGGTGCGCGACAAGGTGCGCGTCTATAACGGCTCGATCCGCCGGAAACGCGCGGGCGACCGGCCGGAGGATTATGCGGCCGACGTCAAATGGATGATGGAGCAGCCGCAGAACTTCTTCATGGTCAAGCAAGGAATCTCGTTCCACTCGAACATGAAGGACAGCATCGAGGACTTCCATTATGGCGTGACGCAGAAGAAGGCCGGCTATCACGGTGCCATGGATCAGGGCGTGATCAGCGAGCGCGGTTTCAACCACATGCTCGACTGCGTGATCGCCATGAAGGAAGTGCTGGGCGACAAGGTCAGCCTGGCGCTCGACTGCGGCCCGGGCTGGATGCTGCCCGATGCGATCAAGTTCGCTCGCGCGGTGGAGAAGTACAATTTGATGTGGCTCGAGGACATGCTGACCGGCGACTATGTGCCGTGGGTCAATCCGCAGGCCTATCGGGAGCTGACCACCTCCACCTCGACGCCGATCCATACCGGCGAGCAGATCTACTTGCGGCACAATTTCAAGGAGCTGATCGAGACGCAGGCCGTGCGCGTCATCGGCCCCGATCCTGCCGATATCGGCGGTATTGCCGAACTCAAATGGGTCGCCGAGCACGCCTACATGCACTCCATCCTGATGGCGCCGCACGGCACCGCCAACGGCCTGCTGGGCCTCGGCGCCCTGATCAACGTTTGCGCCACCTTGCCCGCCAACTACATTGCCTTCGAATATCCGAGCGCCTCTGACCCCTGGTGGGAGGATCTCGTGATCGGCCTGCCGTCGCAGATCGTGAAGGACAGCATGGTGGACCTGCTGGAAGCGCCGGGACTGGGCCTCGATATCGACGCCGAAGCAGCCAGGAAGTATCTCAGGGAAGAGGATACGGGCTTCTTTGATTGAACCCCTCTTCTTTCGCCACCGGAACCACGCCGACCGCGCCGCTACATTCTCATCGGTATCCATCGTCAGACGCCTGTTGATGTGATCCACAGCTTGGGTCAAAGTCGGTTGGTCTGAACTGGACCTTCAAAGGCGGTGGCGTTGAAGCGGACTGGCAAAAACATCGTTGTCTGCTGCGATGGAACGGGAAACCAGATCGAGCGCAATCTCTCGAATGTCTTGAAGTTGTTCCGCATCCTGAAGAAGAATGAGGAGCAGCGCGTCTATTACGACGCCGGCATAGGAACCATCGGTGCCAGCGATGCCTGGACGCGATGGCGCCAGAACGCGAAATCCGTGTTCGAGCTCGCAACTGGATATGGTCTCGACGCCGAAATCGCCGGCGCCTACGCCTTCATCTGCAGGCACTACGTCGAAGGGGACGCAATCTTCCTCTTTGGCTTCAGCCGGGGAGCCTATACAGCCCGCGCCGTTGCGGGCTTGATCCACATGATCGGCCTGCTGCATCCGGACCAACTCAACATCGTCGAGTATGCCGTAAGCTCTTACAAGCAAGCCAGCGACGAGCACGACCTTAGCGTTGCCTGGCACTTTTCCAAGGTTTCAGGAGCCCGGGACGCGCGCATCAAGTTTCTTGGTGTCTGGGACACCGTAGCGTCGATCATCGTGCCGCGAAGCGACCGGCTTCTGCCACAGCTCCTCACACTGCCGCATACGAGGACCAACCCGAGCGTCGAAGTCTTTCGACATGCAATTGCGATCGATGAGCATCGTCGCATGTTCCGGCTGAACCGGTGGGTCGAGCCGCAGCCATTCGTCGAAAATCCTTTCGACAAGATTGCGCCGGCAAAAGAGCAGGATATCAGGCAAGTCTGGTTCGCCGGATCTCATTCGGATATCGGCGGTGGCTATCCTGAAGAGGACAGCGCCATATCCAAATTTCCGCTCGACTGGATGATTGATCAGGCCAAAGCATTTGGATTGCAGACCAATTCCCGCATGCTGGAGCGGCTTGTCTTCGGGGAAGGGAAGGGCGAGGGGACGATGACGTTCGTCAGCCCCGATCCGTTGGGGATCGTGCATGATTCAATGGCCGTGGGCTGGAAGCCGCTCGAGTGGATTCCAAAATCGGTTAAATGGCGTGAATGGAAGCGAAAATCGGTCCTCGGCTTCTACCTACCGCAAGCCGAGCCGCGCATGATCGAGCGACAGGAACGGCGGCCGCTGGTCCATCAGTCGGTTCTGGATCGGAAGGCGGCGATCCCGGCCTATAAGCCCGAGAATTTTCCAACCGCATTCAATGTTGAACCCTATGGTGACCTCATGAAGGATCACCTGGCCAACGAAGCTGGCTAGCGCAGGCGCCGAGCGGGCCGTGTAGCCGGTGGAGAAATTTCAGGTGGGCGCGGCGCGATTTCATCAGTCAACGCGTGGAACGCGCGCGTTTCGTCGGGTCATGGAACTCTGCTGCTTTCAACGCCGGTTCAACGAGACGGCAATGATGATGATCGCGCCCTTGATCACCTCCTGGATGCTGGTCGAAAGACCGAGCACGAGAAGACCGAATCCGAGAATCCCTATGAAGATTGCGCCGACGACAGAACCGACGATCGATCCATAGCCGCCGAAGAGACTTGTCCCGCCTATGATCACGGCCGCGATGACGTCGAGTTCGAGACCCGCTCCCAGACTGGGATTGCCGGCGGTGGAGCGGGCCGCGAGCATCATGCCTGCAAGGGATGCCATCATGCCGGACAGCACAAAGGCGAAGATCTTGACGCTGTCCGTCCGCACCCCGGAAAAGCGGGCGGCTACAGGGTTTCCACCAGTCGCATAAACACGCCTGCCGAAGGGCATCTGGTGCAGAAGATAATAGCCGACGGAAGTTAGGACGATTGTCCACCAGATTGGCGCCTGCACGCCCAGAAAACTGCCGTTCCAGAACAGGTTCGAGAAATCATCGTCGACGATCGACACTGGCCGGGTGCCGGTGATCGTCAGCGCCAGCCCGGAAAAAATCGACAGCATGCCAAGGGTCACAAGAAACGATGGAATGCGTATTTTTGTAACAAGGATGCCCGAGGTAGCCCCGATCGCTGCGCCGGCTGCCAGCACCAGAAGAGCTGCGACGTAGGTGGGAACATCCTGGCCGAGCAGCAGCGCTCCGATCATCCCTGAAAAACTTGCAACCGATCCTACCGACAGGTCGATTTCGCCGCAGATGATGACGAATGTCATGCCGATCGCCATTGCCGAAACGATGGCTGTGATGCGCAGAACCGCGCTTGCGGTCGAGACAGACGCAAAGTGGGGAGCAAACAGGACGAAGTAGAGGGTTATCGCCAGGAAGATCACATAGGTGATGTGATCGCGGAAAAAATTTATCGCATTTGCGTGCGAGGGCATAGGGGACGGTTTCATGCTGCAACTCCCTGGGCACGCGCACTGGCTTGTCTGGCCGCCTCGGCCTGCAGCAACGCGCGAAGTTTTGTCTCGTCGTCCGCGCGATCGATGCTGCGCGTAATCCGCCCTTGCGCCATCACCAGAATGCGATCGGACAAATCCAGGAGTTCTTCGAGTTCCGAAGAAATGAGCAGCACGGCGACGCCTTCGCCGGCCGTGCGGCGCACAAGTTCGCGCATATCGCGCTTGGCATTGATATCGACGCCGGAGGTTGGTTCGTCGAGGATCAACAGCTTCGGCTTCATGGCCAGCCATTTGGCGAAGACGATCTTCTGCTGATTGCCGCCCGAAAGCTCCTGGGCTTTCTGTAAGGGACCGCGGCACAGGATACTGAGATCGTCCCGGTATTGTCTGAACAGAGCCGTTATCCGGGCCTTCGCCATCGGCCCGAACGGACCCGCCAGCGAGAAATCGGAAAGGCGCGGAAGCGCGAGGTTCTCCTCGATCGAGCGCCCACCCACAAGACCTTCGAGCCGACGGTCTTCGGGAACAAGCGCGATACCGGCAGCGATGGCCCTGCTCACACTGCCCGGCTGGACGAGGTCGCTCCCGACGGCGATGTGGCCGGTTACATCCGGAAGGATGCCGAACAAGGCCTTGCCCAGGGTCGAGCGGCCACTGCCGACAAGCCCAGCAAGGCCGACGATCTCGCCCGGGCCGATCGAGAACGACACGCCGGACAGTTTGCGCGAGGTGGCAAGGTCATGGACCTCAAGAGCCGGCGTCCCGGCGGGCGTTGCGGGCTGCTGATTTGCTGGCGCGGCTGCGGCAGGGGAAGGCGTTTGGACCTTGGGCCGGGACATCAACGCCGCGATATCCTCGATGGACGTCTTCTCCGGATCAAGCGGGCCAACCAGTCGCCCATCCTTGATGATCGAAATGCGATCCGAAAGCTGCAGCACATCGGCCATGCGATGGCTGATGTAGACGATACCGATTCCGTTCTGCTTGAGCTGACCGATTGTCCGAAAAAGCGTTTCCTCCTCATGGATGGTCAGCGACGAAGTCGGCTCGTCCATTACGAGCAGCTTGGCGCCCCGCGAGATCGCTTTGAGAATCTCGACCATCTGGCGCTGAGCGAACGCCAGGTCGCCCACACGTGCCGAAGCATCGAGCGAGAAGGCATATCGCTCGATCAGAGCCCGGGCCTCGCGCAGCATTTTTCTGGCATCGACACGTCGGCCGAAGGCGAGCGGCTCGCGAAGGATAAACAGGTTTTCGGCAACCGAACGATTCGGCAACACGCTCAGTTCCTGGAAGATCATTGCGATTCCGCGATCGATCCTCTCTCGAAGCGACAGGGCGGTGACATCCTCGCCGTCGAACAGAATCCGGCCTTCGTCCGTCCGATACGCGCCCATGAGGATCTTCATGAGCGTCGACTTGCCCGCACCGTTTTCGCCGAGCAGTGCATGCGTTTCGCCGGCCTTGACCTCGAACGAAATGTCCGACAGCACGCGGTTCGCGCCAAACGACTTGCCGATGCGTTGCATCGTTACGATAGGGCGCTGGGACGTTGAAGTTTTCGCTTCGGCCATGACGATTTCTCGATCGCTCGGGGAGCGCCGGCGGACTGCTGCGGCCCGCCGGCGAAAGAAGGAGCCAGAGCAATTCCAGGAAAAGTGTGTACGGTTTTCCGTCTGGAATTGCGCAAAAACAAAGAGATAGAGCGGTTCGCCGTTTCCGTGAAACGGTGAACTGCTCTAGAAGCACTCGCCGTTGCAGATTTTCACCACCGAAGCCGGCGCATCTTCCTTGGTGACCTGCTTGAGGGCACTGAGAAGGTCGAGCTTCTTGACGCGCAACGTCGGTACCGAAATGTACGGCGGGACGTCATGTCCAAGCAGAGCAAGCGCGGCCGCCTTGGCCTCCGCGACACCCTGGTCATAGGGGCGTTGCGCACCCACGGCCAGAAACTCGCCACGTGCAACGTTCAGCGCGCTGTCTGCGGCAATGTCATTCGTGGTGATGACGATGTCGCGGCCGAGTGTCTTGGCCGCGGCCACGACCTGCTGCGCGGGCGTGTCCCAGGCAACGAAAATGCCCTTCATGTCGGGATGCGCCGTCAACATGGCGGTGGCGACCTCGTAGGCCTTTTCAGGCGCGGTGAAGGTACCGACGTCCGCGACCTTGATGTCGGGGTGTTCGCCGAATGCCTTGAGTGCGCCGACCTTGCGGGCCGCGACAGAGTAGTAATAGTCATAGACCAGTGTGATGATGCCGACCTCGCCCTTGCCGCCAATGGCCCCGACAAGTTCCTGGGCGGCGAAATAGGCGTTCTTCTCATTGTCGGAGGCGACAACGGACACATAGTCCTTGCCCGGCGCCATATCGACCGGAACGTTGTCCATGAAAACAAGCTTGATGCCGGCTGCCGCCGCCTTCTTGTAGGCTTCGGATTCGGACTTCGGATCGATCGGGATCGAGAAGATCACATCCGGCTTGCGTGCGATCATCTGCTCGAGATCACTGATCTGCTGGCCGGGCTGGAACTTGGCGTCGGTGGTTCCGACAACCTCGATGCCAAAATCCTTGAGCGTGTTCGAGATCCCGGCCACCTGCAATTGAGGCCAGCCGGCATCCATGGTGTGCATCACCAGCCCGGCGGTGAACTTTCCGGCCTTCAGCTTTGCAAGGTCGGCATCGGAGAATTTCAGCACGTCTGGCGACACCGCCGGTGGACCGTCCGGGAAGCCCGGAACGGGTTGGCCTCTCGGCGATAGAGGCAACGGCTCAAGCAACGCCTTTGCTTCCGGTGGAATGGTGTCGTCGGCGATCGCCGAAGATGCGGCCAACCCCGACAATGCCACGGCCAAAGCCGCCGCTATGAATCCACGATAGTGCATTTTATTCCTCCCGATGAGATGAAACGGCCATTTTGGCCGGGTAGCGACCTGGCTGGTCGTACTGGCTGGGCGCTGTTCAGCGCCCGTAAGGCATCAATGCCGCCGTGGCGGCACCCGAGTAATTCACGTAGACCGTCTTCTTGCGCATGTAGCTCTCGAGCCCGTGTACGCCGTCGTCACCGCCCAATCCGCTCTCGCGGAAGCCGACATGGAAGCCCTGCAGCATTTCTGGCCCGATCCGGTTCACATAGATTTCGCCAAACGAAACCTCGTTGACGGCGTTCATGACGCGACCAAGATCGTTGGTGAAAAGATAGGCCGACAGGCCATAGCGACTGGCATTGGTGATGCTGACTGCCTCCTCGAAGGTGTCGAAGGGCATGATCGGCACGACCGGGCCGAAGATTTCCCGCGTCATGATCGGCATGTCGGGCGTCACGTCGGTCAATACGGTCGGATTGAGCCAGTAGCCGCCGTCGATCGGCGCCTTGGCCGGGCGTCCGCCGGCCAGCGCCAGCTTCGCGCCGCCCGCGACGGCTTCCGCCAGGACCACCTCGACCTTTTCCAATTCCTCACGGCTGACTTTGGGACCGATATCGGTATTCGCCTGCATCGGGTCACCGACGACCAGCGACTTCGAGAACTCCACGAAGCGCGTGACGAACTGATCGTAAATCGAACGGTGAACGAGCGTGCGTTCGTTGCATATGCAGACCTGCCCGCAATTCATGTAGCGCGAAGTGGCCGCCGACCGCACCGCCAGGTCGAGATCGGCATCGGCCAGGACGATGAAGGGCGCCTTGCCGCCAAGCTCCAGCGAAACGGGCGTCAGGTTGCGCGAAGCATTCGCCATGATGCGCTTGCCGGTCGGCACGCTTCCGGTCATGGTGATGAGGTCGACGCCGGGTTCCGTGCACAGCACCTCGCCTATGGTTTCGCCTCGTCCTGTTATGATGTTGACGACGCCGTCCGGCACGCCCGCTTCCACAAAGATGCGAGCCATTTCGAGCGCCGAAAGCGGCGTGTCTTCATGCGGTTTGAGGACGATGGTGTCGCCGGCGATCATGGCGGGCGCCACCTTTCGGCTGACCAGGGCGCTCGGATAATTCCAGGGAATGATGGCGGCGACGACGCCTACGGGTACGCGCTGGATCCAGACCTGCTCTCCCGCATAGTCGGATGGCAGGATCTCACCTTGAATGCGGCGGGCAAACTCGGCGTAGTAGTCGAAGAACTCGGCCGCACCGCCGACTTCACCCATGGCCTCATTGATCGGCTTGCCTTGTTCCCTGACGACCACCTCGGCCAGATGTCGGGCGTTCTGCCGGATCAAGACCGCGATCCGCTTCATGATCGCCGCACGGGCGAGGGGTGATTTGAGCCCCCAGGCTTTCTGCGCCTTACGGGCTGCCTCTATCGCCTGGCGAGCCTGATCCGGACTTGCCTCGGGCACGTCGACAAAAGCCTTGCCGTTGGCCGGGTTGATCACCGGGCGCGTGCCGGCTTCGCCGGTGACAAATCTGCCGTCGATCAGCATGAGATGGGACGTCTCTACAGCCATGGTTCGATCCGCTTCTTCGTGCGTTGCAGGCGTGCCGGCGCCTAAGGTTTGGATTTTGCCGCGGCCATCTGGACGGCGAACTCGATCGCCTCGACCAGGCTGTCCTCGTTGGCGATGCCCTTGCCGGCGATGTCGAAGGCCGTGCCGTGGTCGACGGAGGTACGAATGATCGGAAGGCCGAGCGTCACATTGACACCGGAGAGCGCTTTCCATTCACCGGTCGCGGGATCGACATTGAAGCCGAGCAGCTTCACCGGAACATGGCCCTGATCGTGATACATCGCGACCACCGCATCATACTGACGGGCACGTAGCTTGACGAAGACCGTGTCGCCCGGAACAGGTCCAACCACGGTGAAATCGGGCGATGTGTAAGAGGCGACGACCGGGGTCGTGATGTCGATATCCTCACGACCGAAAATGCCGCCTTCGCCAGCGTGCGGGTTGAGCGCGGCAATCGCAATGCGCGGATGCGCAATGCCGAGGCCCTGCAATGCCTCGACAGTCAACTTGATAACCCGGCGCAAACGAGGTCCGGTCAGTTTCGAGGGAACTTGAGCCAGCGCCACATGGGTCGAGACATGGCTGACGCGAAAATCGCCATGGGCAAGCATCATCACGGAATCGCATGCGCCTGTCAGCTCCGCCAGCATGTCGGTATGGCCGGCATAGTGATAGCCGGCCAGGTTGAGCGCTTCCTTGTTGAGAGGAGCCGTAACGATGCCTGCAATCGAGCCGGCCTGAGCCAGGCGAACAGCCTTTTCGATGGCCAGGTAGGCAAGGCGCCCGCCTTCGGCCGACATGACGCCTGTCTCTATGGGTATCCGCTCTGGTCCGGCCTCAAGAATGGCCACGGGCGGAAAATGTCCGTTGGGCGAAGCCGACGGTTCTTCCCGCTCGATACGTCCTGAAATGGACTCCATCGCGCGCATCGCGGTGACGCTGCCGATGATGAGAAGCGACAGTGACCCCTCGGCAAGGCGCGGTTTCAGCCGTGCGCATGCCTTCGCGATGATCTCGGGGCCGATGCCCGCGGGATCACCCATTGTGATGCCGAGCCTTGGACCAGACATAAACACCCCATATCGGTCAATTGTGATCATCTTCTAATCCTTCTGGCCAGATATGCGCAATAGTTTTCTTTCGCGATCATTCGCAATCACATTTCACGGCTGATCGGACTGCGCCTCTCCCTCTGCGGGCTGAAATCTCGACCGCGCTCGGCTTCGCAGTGTTTTTTGACGCTATTTGACCGGCAAGGCGGATGTGCCGCGTCTTCGCCGGCGATCGTCCTGATCAGGAACGCGCGAGAGCGGCAAGCCTGCAGAGCAGGGCGCTGTCGCCGAACGCGCCCGATTTCGAAATCGTGGCCAGCCCCTCGAAAACGCCGCCTTTGATGACGGAAACCGGCAGCCCCGGCTCGATCTCGCTTTCGACCGTGAGTTCGACGGCGCCTAGGCTGTCGCACACCGACCGCAATGTTTCGCCGCCAGTGACGAGCAACGTGCCGGGCCTTGGCAAACCTTCGAGAAGCGAGGCAAACACCTTGCCGATATGATCCGCCACCGCGTGGCGATCACCCGATGCAGCGACGCTGACAATTGATGGCGCGCCTTGCATCATACGCTCCGCCAAGCGCTTTTTCGCTTTGTCGATGTCGCGTTCGACGACGATATGCGCATCCGCATGCCCGGCGGCAAAGACGGCCACCTGTCCCGCCGTGATCTCGTGATTTGTGCCGACAAGGCCAAGGAACGGCCCGGATAACGCAAGAGCAGGCTTCTGCGGTGCTTTCATGTGCCGGGCGAGTGCCGCCGCCAAGCCGCCTGTACCGACCCACAAGATCCGTGCCTCCGGCATTCCGGCCGTTGCGACGATCTTGTCCAGGTCCGTGTCCGTTTCGGCGTCGTAGAGGGTGATGAAATGAGCCGACCGTGCCCCCGGTGTTGAACGCCCGACCGAAAAGCGCTGGCCGAGGTCGGCGAGGAGGTCGGGACCTACCATTTCGGGGCGATCGAGCCGCCATTGGCGTCCGACGCGCGTAACGCGCCCCTGAAACGGGAAAGCAGGCGCCAGCACAACGCGCTGGTACGTCCCCTCGACGATGCAGGCTTCTATTTCGGCGATGACGTGACCGCGCAAAAGGCTGTCGATCTTCTTGAAACTCAGCTGTCCGGCGGCGAGCCATGGCGCGAGCGCCCGGTGCCTGGCGACGGCCGTCGCCTCGGCGCCCTCTCGTGTGGCGACATCGACAGCCATGCGCTCCGAAAACGGACCGTCCAGTCGCCAGCTCACCCCAATGCCGTGGCCGGGCGATGCGAAGGAAACCGCGCTGTCCAGGGCGCCGGTCAGGTCATCGGCTACGACCCGGATATCCACGCCCTCAAGAGCGCTCAACTGAAGAACCTGGACGGCTGACGCGCACGACGCGGACGTTCACATCGAGCGTCCGAAGATTGGTGAGGTGAGCTTGATCGATGCCCTCGTCGGTAATGATCTGGTGGATATCGGCCAGACGGCAGATGGTGCAGAAATTGGGGGCAGTGAACTTCGAATTGTCCGCAAGCACGACGACACGGCGTGCCGCCGCGATCATCGCCTGCTTCATCGCCGCAACCTCTAGCGAGGTCTCCGTGAGCATGTCTCCGGTGATGGCATGGGTCCCAAGAATGGCCACATCGGCGTGGATGGTTCGCAGGAAATTCTCGCCGGGCTGGCCGACCAGGGTCAGTGAGCCCGGCTTGCAGGTGCCTCCAAGCATGACGAGGCGTACTTCCGGCACGGCTGCAAGTATCTGCGCGATCGCAAGACTGTTGGTAACGGCGGTAAGCGGGATAGGCGCCGCGGCGATGGCGCGGGCGACTTCCAGCACGGTCGTGCTTGCGTCGAAAATGACGCTTTGGCCGGCGCGGAGTTCCGACATCATGGCGGCACCTATGGCCTCTTTCTCAGCCCTGGCGAAATGCGCCGCGGTGGCGAGATCCGGCTCGAAGGTGGCGAGTTCCGTGCGCTGAAGCATCGCACCGCCATGCGTTCGCTCCAGTGCTCCCTGCCGTTCAAGCATCTCGAGGTCGCGCCGGATCGTCGAAGGCGATGCGCCGATGAGATCGATAAGCTCCTGAACGCCTACGGCTCCTTGCCGTTTAAGGCATTCGAGGATGAAGGCATGACGCTTGGCCGGAATCAAATCGACCCGTCCGCGCCCGCCATCGTCTTCCCGTGACCCGGCGGACGCCGAGGGCGCCATGTCCTCCACCGCTGATTTTCGGACATTCCTAGCCACGTTTGTATCTCCGCACGGCGTCGCAAACGCGCTCGCCTGAATCACGGCGAGCGATCTGCCGCAAATATCATGAATCCATCCAGCAAGCCCAATCGTTTGTCATTTTTGGTGGGCGATTTCCCATTGTTTGGCTCCATTGGAATTATTTTGACTGATTTTGACCGCATATGCTAATCAAATGTGGTCATCCTTGGTCAGGAGAAATTGAAAAACGAGCAGTTTTCGTCAAAAAACTTTTTGCGGTGGCGGTAACGGCGCGGCAGATGGGGGGTGTAGACGATGAAGCGGCACTTCGTGATGCCGTTCTGCTGACGCGACCTGGAGACGACGTCGGTCCCGCCGGCCGAATTGGCTTGGCGCTGGCTGGCAACTCGGCCCGCGGAGGATCTTCTGACGAGGCGAGCGTCGTCGGAGTTCTCGATGCCCTGGGGCTTGCCCGGGATGACGAGACGGCGGCCGACTTGGCAGACGAGCTTACGCATCTTGCTGCGACCCACGGCACTGTCGGAACGACGATCGGCGCCTTCGCGGCCGTCGAGCGCCGAGGCCTTCCACGCACTGGCGGGTCCTGGTTCGCCGACGCGCTGTTGGTACAGCGGCTGGGTTGGCCCCACGCGGGTCCCGCTGTTCGGTGGCGAAACCGCCAATGATCTTCATTTGAAATGCTTGCGGTCGATGTGATCTCGATATAACATTTACGCAATCCAGGCATGACCCCACCGCTCCACTCGATCATTTCCAGGCTCCACCTGAAACAGCTGCGGCTCCTAGTCGCGCTGGGCGAGCACGGCTCGCTTTTGAAGGCATCGCAGCAGGTCGCGTTGACGCAACCGGGCGCGAGCAAGGCATTGCAGGAAATCGAGACGACCTTCGGCACGCCGCTGTTCGTTCGCACCAACCGGGGCCTGGAGCCCAATGCCGTCGGCCATTGCGTGATCCGCTATGCGCGCCTGATCCAGACGGATCTCGCGCACCTGCGCGACGAGATCGTCGGAATCATGCGTGGCCAGGGCGGGCGGGTGGCGGCCGGCGTCATCATGGGCGCGGTGCCGCTGCTCACCGATGCCATCTCCGCGCTCGTTGCGCGGCAGGCCGACTTGTCCGTCGAGATCGTCGAGGACACCAGCGCCGCCCTGCTGGCCCAGCTCGAAGCCGGCCGGCTCGACCTGGCGATCTGCCGCACGACCATCAGCCAGGCGCCGCAGGTCTACGACAGCGTGAAGCTCCAGGATGAAACGCTCGCGGTGATCGCGAACGTCGGCCATCCGCTGCGACACGCGAAGAAGCTAACCCTGCAGGAGCTGGCGCCATACCGATGGGTGGTATACCGCGCGAACATGCCGATGCGGCTCTTGCTCGAACGCGAATACCGCGATTGCGGGATCCGGTTCCCGCAGCACCTGCTCGAGACGACCTCCGCTTTTGCGACGCTGGCGCTGCTGCAGGCCAACCCGTCCTTCGTGGCCCTGGTGTCGATCGAAGTCGCGCAGTTCTTCGCGCACCGGCAGATGACGCGCATCCTGCCGCTGGCCCTGGCGTCGCGAAGCGAGGCCTATGAGCTCGTCACCCGCAAGGGGGCGTGGGTTCCGCCCGCCGCCAAACTGCTGATCGACGAATTGGTCCATCGCCAGTCCTGAGCATCAGGTCGGCGCGACCGCGCCGGTCAGCGCTGTATCCGCCAGGGTGCCGCATGGGCAAGGCGATGGACCTGGCCAGCGGGGCCGAGGGGGGCCGTCCGTGCGCGCCACGACCGAGCGGCTCGGCTTGCCGACGGGCTTGGCCCAACGGGGCGTGGCGCGCGATGTTCCCCGACATCGTCCGGGGCGCCTTGAAGGACCACAGCCACCTGACCAACCCGCGCGTTGCATCCGACACCGGTTATGAAGCGATGCTCGAAGCCAGCCTTTAGGAAGCAAGCACACTGTGTTCAACAACCTGATCGGCGGCGAGTGGGTCGAAGGCCCTCGCGTCTCGCGCAACATCAACCCTCGGACACGCGCGACGTCATTGGCGAGTTCACGCAAGCCGAGGCGGCCCAAGCCAGGTAGGCCATCGCCGCAGCCACCCAGGCCCAGTCCGCTTGGGGCCTGTCCACCCCGCAGCAGCGCGTCGACATCCTCGACGCCGCCGGCGCCTGGATCCTGGCGCGCAAGGCCGAACTGGGCGACCTGCTCGCCCGCGAGGGAGGCAAGACCCTGCCCGAGGCCATCGGCGAGGTGGCACGGGCCGGCAACATCTTCAAGTTCTTTGCCGGCGAAGCGCTGCGTGTCGGCGGCGACGTGGTGCCTTCCGTACGCCCGGCGTCGGCGTGGAAGTCACCCGCGAGCCCGTAGGCGTCGTGGGCCTGATCACGCCCTGGAACTTCCCCATCGCGATCCCCGCCTGGAAGATCGCCCCGGCCTTGGCCTGCGGCAACGCCGTGGTGCTCAAGCCCGCCGATCTCGTATACGGCAGCGCCTGGGCCATCGCCGACATCCTGCACCGCGCGGGCCTGCCAGCGGGAGTGTTCAACCTGTGATGGGCCGCGGCTCCGAAGTGGGCCAGGTGCTGCTGGACGACAAACGCGTCAACGCGATCAGCTTCATCGGCTCGGTGGCCAACGGCCGGCGCATCGCGCAGGCCTGTGTCGCGCGCATGGCCAAGTTCCCCATGCCGCCGGTGCTGGAATCACTGGCCTCGGGTCCGCGGAACAGGTAGTCCCGCCGGACCGAGAGGCCTGGCGGGACTATTGTTGAGAGCCGTAGTCCTGCTAATACGAACTGGAGGCTGCGTGCCTTCCTGCGATGATGCCCTGAGAGAGAGCTCGACCGTTCCCGTGCTGACTGAATCCGCCAGCAGCTTCGCCGGCGGCGTAGAGGCCGGGAATCACCTGAGCGGCATAGTCGAGGACCTGGCTTGAGCCGTTGATGCGCAGGCCGGACCGGGCGTCGTGGATCACCGGCGTCGACCAGGCGGCATAGAAGGGGCCCCGTTGGATCTTGTATTGGGGTGTCGGTTTGCCGAAGTCGGCGTCGGCACCCGCGTCAACAAAGCTGTTGTACCGCGTCACCGTTTCGACCAGGTTGCTTGCCGGCATCGGAACCCGCTGATGCGGCATGACGATCTTCTGTGCGAGTTCCTCCAGCGTGTTTGCCTGGAAGAAGAATCCATCGGGATCGACGAAGGGCGGCGCCACATTCCATCTCTGGCGGGCCACGGCATCTGCATCGAAGATGGCCCAGATCGGGCCACCGCCGTTGTGGCCGTCGCCGATTCCAGCCAGAGCGGCGTTGATCCAGTTTTGCGGGTTGTATGTGATGTTCTTGGCGTTCAGGTAGCTGCCCTGAGTGTACGGGTTGACCGAGCCAGCGCTGTTCGTCCCGAATTGACCTCCCGTTTCGTCGTAGAACCGCCTCCCGATCATGTTTACATGGATAACGTTCTGGTTGTTGACGTTGGCTAGTCCCGAAGCTTTCGCAAGGTGGAAGACAGGGCTATTGGGCCCCCACTGCAGGAACGAGTAGTTGTACCGCGTTCCGATGGCGGTTGGCTTGGTGATGTTAGTGCCGAACTCTCCAGTCTGGTTGTACGTGCCCGCGAGCGACGCGCCGACATTCAGCCCTGCGAGTATGCCGCTGGCGTCCTGGAAGGAATAGGGCTCGCCAGCGACGCCGCAGTACTCCGCGGTGAGCCGTGGGTCGAACTGTCGGCGGTATTCCACATTGCCGTTTCCGCCGCCACTCGCAATCACTACGCCCTTGCGTGCCTGAATGTTAACGAGGCGGCCCTGATTGGAGGCTACGACCCCGACCACGCCCGCTTTCGTCCGCAGCAGTGACTCCAAACGGTAATTCAGCAGGATCTTCACGCCACGCGCCTTTGCCGCGGCCTCCAGCGGATATATGAAGCCGGGCCCTTGAGACGTCGTCCGCTGTTGGCTCGCGGCTACCGGCAAGCCGGTCCGGACCGAGACGTAGTTCATGATCGCCGTATGCATCATACGGTTCACCGAGTTGCCGACCTCATTGCCGCCGACATTGTCGGGCCTGGATGTCGTCCACACGACGCCATGGCGGACCAGAAAGTTGTAAAGGTCGACGTTGACGTCGGCAAATGCCCGGATCAGCTCGCGATCGTTATAGCGGTAGCTCGGAAAGCCGTTCGCCTGGACGATGGACCAGTCGGTAAGGTCGCGATACAGGAGGTCTGGCGAGTCCGCGATGCCGGCCGCCATCTGGGCAGGGGTTCCGCCTCCCAGGGGAATGTTGCCTGAGCTGACGATGCCACGTCCCCCGATGTGCGGTTGCGCCTCGAGGACAATGACCGACGCGCCCGCCTCTGCGGCGGCGACTGCGGCCCCGAGGCCCGCCGAGCCGCAACCCACAACGACGATATCGGCTACGCGCGGGTCCGCGGCATTGGCAATGCTCGGCTGCAATATGCTGCTGGCCACCCCTGCGGCGGCGATTCCGGCGCCGGCCTTCAACAATGAGCGTCGGCTGACTGTCATTACGTTCTCCTCCTGATATTTTTAGACCAGCGCATTCGGGCCAGCGCATTCGGGATTGTTTGAATCTGGGCCTGAACAGCGAAACTCATTAATCGTGATCGCCGCAGAGACTTGGCCGGCCGGAGTATTGCAGCATTCGCTCGCGCCACAACTGAGAAGATGTGATCTCGGTATAACGTTTACTCAACCCAGGCATGGCCCCACCGCTCCACTCGATCATTTCCAGGCTCCACCTGAAACAGTTGCGGCTCCTGGTCGCGCTGGGCGAGCACGGCTCGCTCCTGAAGGCCCCGCAGCAGGTCGCGTCGACGCAGCCGGGCGCGAGCAAGGCATTGCAGGAAATCGAGACGACCTTCGGCACGCCGCTGGGCCACAGCAGGCCGGAACGCATTGTCATCGACGGCAGCCAAACCAACCGCGAGGCGGTCATTTCCTGCGATGCTGAAAGCCGTCTGCGGGACCGCCCGCGACGTTCACCGAAGCCGATTCACATCCGCAACAGCAAGTACCTCAATAATTGGATCGAACAGAACCATCGACGCGTCAAGCGCCGCATCCATGCTCGGCTTCAAGTGAATGGCGACCGCCGAGGTTATTCTCACTGGCATCGAGATGGTTCACATGATGCGCAGACAGCAGGCGAGGTTTGCCTACAATCCATCTCCCTCGATCGCCGAGCAGTTCGAGATCCTGGCAGCCTGATCAGCGACGCGAAAACAAAAGAACGATTTGCGACAGAGCCCGCGCGAATGTCGATAGCCAGCGGCAGCCTTGCGCCGTCTGCATGCCACGCTGTTTTGCAAGCCTGTTATCGGCGCCAATCGTACAGCCCTGCGGAGTTCAGAAGCCGATGCCGTAGCGCTGCAGACACGGCGCGAGCGCTTCGGCCGCGCCGCAACGCGCGGGCAGCTCGACGCGTAACCGCGCATAGGCCCATTGCCGCCAGGGACGCGGAGAACTGCCGGATATCTCGATACGGACGAGTGACGGCATGCGGTTGGTGCTTGTCCATTCGGGGCTGAGCGCGCCGTCCGGCCCGGCATAGCTGAACGAAAGCTTCAGATCGCCTCGCACCAGCGGAAGATCCTCCCCGCCCTCGCCCATCTTGTGATCGCGGCGGGCACGAATGAGGGCCTCGTCGGCTCCGGCCCGACCCATCGAATAGGTGATGTCATCAAGTCCCGCACGCGGCTCGTAGCCGAGCGCTGGGCGCTCGAAGGTGACCTCGTCGGCATGGCCGGTGAAGCGGATCGCAGCGGCTCCCTCCGGGTTGGAATAGCCGGGCTGCGCCGCCTCCAGATCCTCGACCATCCGGTCGAGAATCACCGCCACCGTGTCCTCCTGCCCGCCTCTGGCGATTATCCCCTGCCATTGGCGCAGCCAGGTTCCGGTGTAGAGTGCCAGCCCGCCAAACAGCATCGTCGCAAGCACCAGCGAAGCCAATGCCTCGATCAGCGTGAAGCCGGCCCGAGCGCTGCGTTTCCTTGTCATTGCCGCTTGCCGAGGCGCACGGTCTGCATCGCGTCGTCATCCGATCCGTCGGTGCTGCGAACGGTGACGGAGTAAAGCTGCCATCCGGCGCGAGCCAGGGCAGTGCCGCGTTCGAAGCGGTACGGTTCCACGATGACCGTGAAGCCTCCGATCACGCGCCGGCCCGTTCGCAACGGGTTAAGGGTCATCGCCGCCGCCATGGCAGCCTGCATGCCGACACGGCGTTCGGTCGATCGTTCCAGACCCGCGAACGCACCTGCGGTGCCCGTGATCATGCGCGCGATCGGAACGATCAGCAGCACGGCGACGGCAAGCGAGGCCAGAACCTCGATCAGCGTGAAGCCGCGTCTGCGCCGTCCTGTCATTTCGGGCTCATTTCCACGCGGCCGGTCAACCAGTCGACGCGCAGTTCGATCTCCCGGCCGCTGGCGGACAGTGTCATGACGCCCCCACACGACCGTCCGTCGGCAAGGAAGCGCAAGGCTCTGGTTCCGCCTCGTATGGGACACCGGTCCGACGTGACCCAGTTCATGGCCACCCCATCCCTGATCGAGATCGGATTGGCGCCATCCACCTGGATGCGTTTGTTTCCCGGATCGACCCTCACGTCGGCGACGCTGCCCGTGGTCAGCGCCTTCGCTCTGCCCTTGCGGAACTCCCCGCTGACACGAACCGCCTCGCCAGAAAGCTCGGCAGCCCCGATGCTGGAACGCGGGCGCGGCATCAGCACGAAGGCCGCGAGAGCGACGATCGCAAGCGCCGCGACCACGTCGAGCAGCACGACACCGCGTTGCGTCCTTTTGCGGTTGCTGTTGCCCTTAGGGCTGGGCGGACACATTGGAGCCGCGCCCACCGGGCCCGTCGGTGGTGATGTTGAACGTCTTTCCGTCGCTTGCGTATCTGTATTCATGGCCCCACGGATCGAGCGGAACGGTCTCGCCGCGAACGTATGGCCCGTTCCAGACCTGGATGGTCGAGGGCTTGCGCACCAGCGCTCCCAGCCCCTCGGCCTGCACCGGATAACGGCCGACATCGATGTAGAAGATGTCGAGCGCGCTGGAAAACGCCTCGATCTGAAGCTTCGCCGCACGCACGCGCGAGTCGGACAACTGCGCGAGAACACGAGGACCGACGAGCGCCGAGATCAGGCCGATGATGGCCAGCACGACCAGCATCTCGATCAGCGTAAAGCCTGCCTCGCGGCGCCGGGCACGCTTGCGCTGCATGAGATTGGGACCAACTGCGAAATGAACGCTCATGCAAACAGCCTCCTAGCGGACCATGTCGTTGAATGACATGAGGGTGGACATGATCGACACGATCATACCACCGATCAAGATACTGATGGTTGCCACTGCCGCAGGGCCGACAAGCCCGACGATACGGGACAGCGAACGCTCCAGCCGCACTTCATAGAAGTCGGCGACGCGATAGGCCAGCCCTGCGAGTTCGCCACTTTGCTCGCCGAGCCTCAACATGCGCACCGCCAGCGGGGGAAGCTGAAGAATCTCAAGCGCATGGCCAAGCCTATTCCCCTGCCTCAGCGCGTCGGACGCCTGCTGCGCGCGTGCTCGCGCGGCCTCGCCGTGGTCGACGGTATCGCTGATGAGCTTGAAAGCCACAGGAACCGCCACGCCGGTCTCGACCATGATGCCCAGGAGACGGGCGAAGCGCCCCGTCCGATAGCTCCCCGGTATCTCCGACAAAAGCGGAAGTTTCTTGGCGAAACCCCAAAGCCATGCCCAGAGAAGGCCCCGCCGCGCCGCCACGAACCCCAGCAATACGAGTATCGAAGCCGCAAGCAAAAGGACCAGCCCATAAGCGCGCAGGAAATTCGAGACCGCGAACATCACCACCATCAGCATGTCCTTCTTGCCGCTCTGCATGAGCATCGGTTCGAACTGAGGAACGACCCCCACCAGGAAGAAGACCAGTACGCAGATCGTGCCGGCAAACAGGACTGCCGGATACCGCAGCGCCTCGCTGACTTTGGCCCGCAATGCCTCGAAATGCTGGCGCTCCTGCACGATGCGCGACAGGAGGGTGGGTAACTTGCCGGAGGTCTCCGCGACACGAACCATGGCGACCTGGAACGCCGGGAACAGAGCGGGCCAGGCTTCCAGCGCTCTGGAGAACGAGTTGCCCGACGCCAGGTCGGTGCGAATGCCGGCAACCACGGGCTGAAGCCTGCCGCTGTCGAATTCCTTTTCCATGATCGCCAGCGCTTCGTCGATCCGGATCCCCGCATTCAGCATGATCGACAGGTCGGAGAGCAGCCGCGTGATCTGCGACGCCGGTATCCGGGTCGAAAACAGCGGTGCGCGCGATGCAGACTGCCTCGGTTCGACACTTACCGGGATCAGCCCGCGCGCCCCGAGCTTCTGGACGGCATCGTCGGAATCGGACGCATCGATCCGCCCGAGTTCGAGACGACCCTCGCCATTCAAAGCCTTGTATGCGAATGCCGTGGAGACCATGGAGGCCAAATTTCCTAACTGTACGCCTCTACTGGAGGCGTTCGTTCCTGATTGCTGTCTGTGAAAGAAACTCGCTCCATTAATCCCTGCCGGAGGCTCGGAATGTGCAACCACTCCATTTGGATCAACCCCCTGAAGGCGTGGGCACCGGCTCCTCCGGTGGCAACATTTGTTCACCGCTTGCCTCATCCGAAAACCGCAGCGAGGCGCGTCCTCCCGCTCCATCGAGCTTGACTTCGAACTGGCCGACTTCCTTCAGGGTCCAACCTTCCCGGCTTTCCCCCGTGCGCAGCGTGAAGGCCGCCATTTCGGCCGGGGTGGTGAAGGTCGCGCTGTTGAGCCTTTCCGACCGCACGATGCCAACCAATTGCCACTCGGGCGCCGCGGCAGGCGGGGGCTCGGGTTCCGGCTCGGGCTGCACGACAATAGGTTCCGGCTCGGGGGCACCGAACGCGATCGGGGCAGTCCGGTCCGGCGAGAACAGGGGCCGATCCCGAAGCGCCGCATAGTCGCTCACCTGGCGTTCCCTGACCGATAGCTTTTCTGCGCCGAAGGACAGGCTCGAAGAGGCCGCGATGGCGGCGAGCATCATTGTCGCGCCCAGCATGGTCATCATGACTGGGGTCCCTTCTCCCGGAAGGCCGACAGCATGACGTTCAGCGACAGCGGCCGATCCATGGAACCCGAGGTCTGATTTCCCCCCAGATCGACGTTTCGGTTCAACCGAAGCCTGAAGCTATCAACGACCATGACGGGCGAGCTTGCCTCGATGGCATACATGAGATCGGGCAGCGATTGCTCCATAACCTCGATATCGGCAGTTAAACGAATGCGTTCCAAAGACTCCAACTGAGGATCGCCTATATCGGCGACCTGACCGTCTGTGGGAACATCGACGCGCCGGATAACGGCACCCACGCGTTCAACGCGGTTGGAGAGCAGACTCTGGAATTCGGCCGAGACGAGCCCACTGGTTTGCGCATCGAGAAGAATCTTGCCCTCGCCGGAATCCAGAGCCTGGTTCGCGCCTTGGGGAACCGGGGAAGTGGACGCCTTGCTTTCGAGCAAGGCGGTACGTTCCTCATAGAGCGCCAGCGCGCCCGCCTCCGCGCGCCAGGACAGCAGCGTATCGGCGACGAGTACAAGAGCTCCGACGACCAGCAGGGCCATGACCACCAGGGATTGAAGCCGCGTGTCGCGCCACAGGGGTGTCGTCCTCATCGCAGCGAACCTCCCGTGCGGATGAGCGGGCGGGTATCGACCTCGAACTCCGAGGTAACGCCATCCTCGCCGCGCAGGGCCGATCCGACCAGCTTGCTGTCTTCGAAGCGACCCGATGATTCCAGCGCGGTCAGTACTTCGGGTAGGTCCTTGGTCCGGCCCGAGAGACGCATGCGGCCATTGGCGAAGGACACCTCAATGGCATAGGAATGCGTCGGCAAAACCTGAGCCAGGTCGTCCAATGCTCCCAGCGCGCTTATCGCGTCGTCCTTGATATTCAGCGCCTCCTGCTCAGGCGCTGTTTCAGCCTTGTCCGGAGTCGCCGCCAGCGCGATTGCCTGGCGCGCCTTCTCGGCCCGGATCTCGACGGCGGCGCGGCGCTCGGCATAGCTGTTCTGGATCATCGGCCGCACCGCCGGAGCCGTGACTGCAGCAACTAGGCTTACGCCCAGAACTCCGGCAAGGACAAACTTTATCCGGCCACGCGTGCCGGTGACCCGTTGCCGCTGTGTCAATACTTCCACGGCATCGCCTTCCGGAAACGGCGCCGAGATCACGACCTGGCGGGCCTCGGCCACATTCAGGCAGGCCAAGGCAGCAGCGACACGCGACCTCGGAACGATTGCGACGGCGACGGTGATCTGCCGCGCCTCACGGCTGATCCCGAGGACCCTGTGGCCGAAATAGATATCGGAAGCAGGCAATGGCGAAAGCGCGCCCATCCGCGACGTAACGATGCCTTCGACGTGGCTGGCAGCCTCCATCGGCAGTTCGATCCGGCGCGCGATCACCCAGCTCGCCGGGATGCCGAGATGGACCGCCTTTCCATTCACCGCGGCGCGCAATGCGGCCGGCGCCTGCGTGTCTGGAGAAATCAGTATCAACAGGGGTGCTGACGGCTTTCGGCTGGTCGCCGGCTCGATTTCAAACGCGCTCCCATCGTCCGCGACCCGCGCGACCACGCGGCTGCTGGATTTGACGCGCGCAAGTTCATCCAGCAGGGAGGCCGGTCCCGCGATCCAGTCATCCAAGCCGCGGATCGCCGCGGTGAAAGGATAAGCCATTCCGGTCAAACCCCAGAGCAGAAGCCGGCACCGGATCCGGAGTTCCGTCGCCCGCGTGAATACAAATCATAGCGCATCTTCAGGTCCTAATTCCAGATCAGTCACAGTTCTTCGCCAATCGAGCACCGATCTTGAACGCAGGCCCAAGTAGGAACTGTCCTAATGATTGTCGCGCGGCAGGCCGCTGGTGACGGCGATGTTCTGGTACTTCACCGCCGGCTTCAGAACCATTCCCTCGGACAACTGGTCAACCATTGACCGCTGGATCTCCTGCCAGGGTGTCTGATGCTTCGGATATGCATAGCCGCCCTCGTTTTGCAGGTCGACGCGACGGCGCTTAATCTCGTCGTCCGACACGAGGATGTCGGCGGTCCCCTTGCGCAGGTCGATGCGTACCCGGTCACCCGTACGCAGCAGCGCAAGGCCACCACCGACGGCCGCCTCGGGCGAGGCGTTGAGGATCGATGGAGAGCCGGAAGTGCCGGACTGACGGCCATCGCCGATGCAGGGAAGCGAGTGGATGCCCGCCTTCAGCAGGTAGGCTGGCGGCTGCATGTTCACGACTTCGGCGCCGCCCGGATAACCGACTGGGCCGGCTCCGCGCATGAACAGGATGGTATTCTCGTTCAGGCCGAGTGACGGATCCTCAATGCGACGGTGGTAGTCTTCCGGACCGTCGAAGACGACGGCGACGCCCTCGAAGGCATCGGGGTCTCGCGGATTTGACAGATAGCGGTCGCGAAACTCCGGCGAGATGACCGACGTCTTCATGATTGCGGAATCGAACAGATTGCCTTTCAGGTTGATGAAGCCGGCATCCTTCCTGAGCGGATTGGCCACGGTACGGATGACCTTGCCGTCGAGATTCTCTGCCGCGGCGCAATTGTCGCCGATCGTGCGGCCATTGACGGTCATGGCTCCAGGATGCGGCAGCAAGCCGGCCTTCATCAGCTCTGCCACCACGACCGGCACACCGCCCGCATGATGATAGTCCTCGCCGAGATATTCACCGGCCGGCTGGAGATTTACGATTAGCGGAACGTGGTGACCGACCTTCTGCCAGTCATCGACGGTCAGCGACACGCCGAGATGCCGCGCGATGGCGTTGAGGTGGATCGGCGCATTGGTCGAGCCGCCGATGGCAGAATTGACGACGATGGCGTTCTCGAAGGCTTGCCGCGTCATGATGTCGGAGGGTTTCAAGTCCTCGCGCACCATGTCGACGATGCGCTTGCCGGTTTGGTAGGCGATCTGGCCGCGCTCGCGATAGGGTGCTGGAATGGCGGCGGAGCCCGGCAACTGCATGCCGAGCGCCTCGGCCAGCGAGTTCATCGTCGTCGCCGTGCCCATCGTGTTGCAGTAGCCGACGGACGGCGCCGATGAAGCGACGATGTCCATGAACTGGTCGTAGTCGATCTCTCCTGCCGCCAGCCTTTCGCGTGACTTCCACACGACCGTGCCGGAGCCGGTGCGTTCGCCCTTGTGCCAGCCGTTCAGCATCGGGCCGACGGACAGCGCTATGGCTGGAATGTTGACGGTGGCCGCGGCCATCAGCAGCGCCGGGGTGGTCTTGTCGCAGCCGATGGTCAGCACGACGCCATCCAGCGGATAGCCATAAAGCAACTCGACGAGAGCGAGATAGGCGAGGTTGCGGTCGAGCGCGGCGGTGGGCCGCTTGCCTGTCTCCTGGATCGGGTGGACCGGGAATTCCAACGGCACCCCGCCGGCGGCCACAATGCCGTCGCGCACGCGCTTGGCGAGCTGGATATGATGCCGGTTGCAAGGTGACAGGTCCGAGCCCGTCTGGGCGATGCCGATAAGCGGCTTTCCGGACTGCAGTTCTTCGCGGGTCAGCCCATAGTTCAGATAGCGTTCGAGGTAGAGCGCCGTCATGCCGGGATTGTCCGGATTGTCGAACCACTCGCGCGAGCGTAGCCGCTTCGCACCATTGATCTTGGACATTTACACCTCCAGAACCGCCGTTTGGCCATCGATATGGCATCGGCAACTGGCGGACAAGTACCCTCAATCAGATATGTGGACAAATTGCCCATTTTGTGGATTGTAGTAAGATGTGAACGATACGGCAGGCGCGCAGATGCGCCGCGTGCCGGGGAGGGGTAGCCAAGCGTGAGCCAGATCATCTTCATTCCCGCCGAGGGCGGCTCGGGCGAACCCCGTGTCGCGGCGTCGCCCGATACGGTGAAGCGCATAGCCGCCCTTGGCTTCGACGTGGTGGTTGAGAGCGGAGCGGGCACACTGTCCCGCATCGCCGACGAAGACTACGCGAAGGCCGGTGCCACCATTGGTTCCGCATCCGATGCGGCCCGTGCGGATGTGATTCTGAAGGTGCGCCGGCCGACTGATGCGGAGCTGAAAAGCTACAAGTCAGGCGCTGCGGTCATCGCCATCATGGATCCCTATGGCAACGATGCCGCCGTCGCGGCGCTGGCCAAGGCCGGGGTGACGGCCTTTGCGATGGAATTCATGCCGCGCATCACGCGCGCCCAGTCGATGGACGTCTTGTCCTCGCAGGCTAACCTTGCCGGCTACCAGGCGGTGATCGACGGCGCAGCCGAATACGATCGCGCGCTGCCGATGATGATGACGGCGGCCGGCACGGTTCCTGCCGCCAAGGTGTTCATCATGGGCGTCGGCGTCGCCGGCCTGCAGGCGATCGCCACCGCGCGCCGGCTCGGCGCGGTCGTCACCGCCACCGACGTTCGCCCCGCCGCCAAGGAACAGGTCGCCTCGCTTGGCGCAAAGTTCCTCGCCGTCGAGGACGAGGAGTTCAAGGCGGCCGAGACCGCCGGCGGCTACGCCAAGGAGATGTCCAGGGAATACCAGGCCAAGCAGGCGGCGCTGACCGCCGAGCACATCGCCAAGCAGGACATCGTCATCACCACGGCGCTGATCCCCGGCCGCCCGGCGCCGAGGCTGGTGTCGGCTGACATGGTCGCCTCGATGAAGCCCGCTTCGGTGATCGTCGATCTTGCTGTGGAGCGCGGCGGCAATGTCGAGGGCGCCGAGGCGGGCAAGATTGTGACGACGGCCAACGGCGTCAAGATCGTCGGCCATCTCAACGTGCCGGGCCGCGTCGCGGCCTCCGCCTCGCTGCTCTACGCCAGGAACCTTTTTGCTTTCCTCGAGACCCTGGTCGACAAGGCGACGAAGACGCTTGCCATCAATCGCGATGACGACCTGGTCAAGGCGACCATGCTGACCGACGGCGGCAAGATCGTCCATCCGGCCTTCGCCAAGGCCGACCAGCAGCCGCCAAAGGGCCAATATATCGAACCGCCGGCGATCCCGGCCAGCACAATGGTCGC
>NZ_VFVH01000003.1:147500-630170 GCF_006442685.1 Mesorhizobium sp. B2-4-7 | reverse complement strand
GTGAACCGCTTCGACGCCAAAACAGAAGCGGACAGATCATGTGCTACCAAACCGGACAACTTGATTAGCTACCGACACATGGCTCTCGGTACGGCTTGCCTCCGGCTGGCCGCTCCTGTATGAAAACCGCCATGAACACGCGCGCCACCACCGCTTCCCGTCAGACCGGCTTTGCCGGCGAGACCGTGCGCGCGCTTGCCTCGACGCTGCTTCTTCTCGGCCTTATCGGCGATCGCCGGGTTCGCTGAAGGAGCGCCCGGCGGTCGAGCCGCCGCGCAAGCGCATGCTCCTTGGCAGTCACATCAAGCGAACGAAAATCTGGTAAAGGCGCCACTCGCCACCCATCCGCCTGAAGGCGGATTCGAGGGTCGCCGGGAGAAACGACGATGAACGCACGAGAAGAAATCCGCGTAAGCGAGGCCCCGGCGGGCCAGCAGAACGGCGGCATGCCGGACGCCGCCCGCAAGTACCAACCCTACCCAATCGTCGGCCTCACCGACCGGACCTGGCCCTCGAAAGTGATCGACAAGGCGCCAATCTGGTGCTCGGTCGACCTGCGCGACGGCAACCAGGCGCTGATCGACCCGATGGGCCACGAACGCAAGGCGCGCATGTTCGCGCTGCTGCTCGACATGGGTTTCAAGGAGATCGAGATCGGTTTTCCTTCGGCCTCGCAGACCGATTTCGACTTCGCCCGCTGGTGCATCGAAGAGGGCAGCGTACCGGCCGACGTTTCGCTGCAGGTGCTGGTGCAGTGCCGGCCCGAACTGATCACCCGCACCTTCGAAGCGCTCAGAGGCGGCACCAACCCGATCGTGCATTTCTACAATTCGACCAGCGAGTTGCAGCGCCGCGTCGTCTTCGAGAAGGACGTTGCCGGCATCAAGCGCATCGCCACCGATGCCGCCAAGATGATCAGCGACATGGCAGCGAGTGCCGGCGGCGGCTACCGTTTCGAATACTCGCCCGAAAGCTTCACCGGCACCGAGCTCGAAGTCGCGCTGGAGATCTGCAACGCGGTCACCGAGATCGTGAAGCCGACACCTGACAACAAACTCATCATCAACCTGCCGTCGACCGTCGAGATGTCGACGCCCAATATCTATGCCGACCGCATCGAGTGGATGTGCCGCAATCTCGACAGGCGCGAGAACCTGATCATTTCGCTGCACCCGCATAATGACCGTGGCACCGGCATCGCCACCACCGAGCTCGGCCTGATGGCCGGCGCCGATCGCGTCGAAGGCACGCTGTTCGGCAATGGCGAGCGCACCGGCAATGTCGACATCGTCACGCTGGCGCTCAACATGTACACGCAAGGCGTCGATCCGAAGCTGGACTGCTCCGACATCAACCGGATGAAGGATGTCTACGAATATTCGAACCAGCTGAAGATTCCCGAGCGCCATCCCTATGTGGGCGAACTCGTCTACACCGCCTTTTCCGGCTCGCACCAGGATGCCATCAACAAGGGTATGAAGGCGCTGAAGAAGGCCAACACGCCAGTGTGGGAGGTTCCCTATCTGCCGATTGATCCGGCCGACGTCGGCCGCAGCTACGAAGCCATCATCCGCATCAACTCGCAGTCCGGCAAGGGCGGCATCGCCTATGTGCTGCAGGCGGATTACGGGCTCAACCTGCCGCGCAACCTGCAGATCGAGTTTAGCCAGGCAATCCAGGCGATCACCGATGCCGAAGGCAAGGAAGTGCCGGCCAGGCGCATCTATGAGCGCTTCCTCGATACCTATGTCGACCAGCCGGGCGCCAGGCTGAAATTCCTCGATCACCACACCTATCCGGACACCGAGGTAAAGGGCCGGCGCGTTGTCGAGGCGGTCATTATCGACGACGGCAAGGAGATGACGATATCAGGCACAGGCACAGGCCCGATCGACGGCTTCGTCGATGCGCTGTCGCGCCATGTCGGCGTCGATATGTCGGTGCTCGACTATTCCGAGCACTCGATGCAGCGCGGTTCGAACGCCTCGGCCATTTCCTATGTCGAGATGGAACATCCTGACGGCAAGCTGTTCGGCGCAGGCATCAACACCAACATCGTCGCTGCCTCGCTGGAGGCCGTGGTGTCCGCCGCCAACCGGATTATCGGCAAAAGAGCCGGTTGATACAGGCCTGGAACGAATTCGGGACCATCGTCGTTTAGCGATTGGTCCCGACTTTTGTGTCATTAACCACCGGGAAATTATCCGGTGTGGTACGCGATCGCATAATACGTGTATGCTTGTACGGTGGTGCGGCAACGATATGATCGCGCCTCAACCTGTGCCGACTTCGAGAGGATCGACACTTGCAGCATGCCACGCCTGCCGCCCCCGCAGTGCGCGAGACACTGGAGCGACTGCTTGCCAGCGAAACGTTCGGGAGATCCGAGCGCGCGCGCAAATTGCTTCGCTATCTCGTCGAGCGCGAGCAGGCCGGGGAAGCCGACAGGCTCAAGGGCTTTTCCATCGCCATGGATGTTTTCGGCAAGGACGGCGATTTCGATCCGTCCACCGATGCCGTCGTGCGGGTGCAGGCGGGCCGCCTGCGCGAACTGCTGCAACATTATTTCGCCAATGAAGGCATTGCCGAGCCGGTCCGCATAGCCATTCCGCGCGGCGGTTACGTCCCGGCCTACGAACTCAATGCCATCCGCCTGCCGCAAGCAGCGGAAGCCGCCAGTCACGCAGAGCCGACAGCCAGCCTGCCCGAACAGTCCGGTGCCGCCGATGATGCCGCACCCATGGCGGCCTTGCTCGGCCAGGTTCCTGCGGCGGGCCTCTCGGTGACGCGCCATCTCAGGTTCTTCTGGATCGCGATCGCCGTGGTTATCGCCATGTTGGGCGTTCTGATCCTGCGCCAGGGCGGCGGTGCCTTGCTGGCGGGAGGCGACATCCCGGCAACGTCCGAGACCGCCGGCGAAACCGGCAGCATCACGCCGTCGCCCATGGTCGAAGCGCTGCCGCTCGTCTACATCGCCCTCAGGGCCAACACTCCCAATGCCAGTCGCGTCGCCGCATCGCTGCGTGCCGGCCTGAGCGGCTTTGATACGATCGACTTCATCGGTCGCAACACCGACAAAGCCGATCCGGTCGCCGATGCGACGAGTTTCATTTTCGATATCCTGCCTGGACCAGACGCGGGCGACGTTACCATCGAACTGCAAAGCTTGGCGTCCGGACGGGTGCTGTTGTCGCGCAACCTGACCGCCGCCGACAGCGCACCAACCGTAGTCGAGGATCGCATATCCGGCATTCTCAGTGCGGCACTTCCCGCTTCTGGCACCATCTACAATTACATCGAGCAGTCCGGCGCGGAGACCGGCCTGACGCAGTGCCTGCTGCTCAACGACAAATACTATCTCGACCAGAACGCCAGGACTCACGAGACCGCCTATCGTTGCCTCGAAGCCCTTGCCAACAGTGGCGCGAAATCGTCACTGGTTTATTCGGAACTCGCCTCATTGCATTTGGAGGCTGTGACCGACCACTACGCCTATCCGCCGGACGCAACGATCGAGAAGGCGATGACGTTTGCCCATCGCGCCGTGCAGATGGGGCCGACCAGCCCGTACGCACATCGCTCCTACGGCTACATCAATTCGCGCCTCGGCAATGCCGACGAGGCCCTGCGATGGATGCGGAAGGCCCATGATCTTAACCCCTACGATCTCGCCATGGCCGCCGCCTATGGCTACGGGCTGGTTTTCGCCGGCCGGTACGCCGAAGGAACACCTCTTCTGGCGCATGCCGTGGATGCCTCGAGCGGCCACCCGACCTGGTGGGACTTTGGGCTTTTCGCCGGAGAATTAATGCTGGGCGATACCAGCAAGGCAGCGATAGCCAGCAGCGCTCTGAGAACCACTGCGGCGAAATCGCACTATCTCGCCGCCCGTCTGATCGGCGCCAAGATCGCCGGTCGGGACAACCAGGCACGCAGGCTGCTTGATGAGCTGATAACCGAATTTCCGAAATTCGCCGCCAATCCGCGCGCAACCTTCATCGACAGAAAATATCCCGCCGATCTGACCGAGCGGCTGGTCGACGCCTTGCGTGCCGCCGGGCTCTTCAACGCGAGCTAGATGTGAGCCATTCCAGGGCAGCTAGTGCCGGGTTCCCTTCCGGAGTTGCGTGAAAATGAGGACTTCAAGCGGACAGCGAGTCCATCGAATAATGAAAGACCCAAAAGCGTTTCGCGTCGAAACGGATTCATGCGACACGCCTTAGGTCTTTTTGCTCGTGCGTGTCGTTCGCCCAAATCGAGGTCGCTTTTGGGAGCGGCATCCACCAGCAGCCGGCTCGCTGTTCGGCCAATCGCCTAATCGCGAAAATTTTACTGGCGAATGCTCTGGACTAGGAGCAATTCAGCCACATTTCCATCGCGCCTTCTCGAATAAAGCCTCAATCTTTCATGACTTCATCACTTTATGCCGACGAACGGGGTGTGGGTTCGAAGACCATCGTCCTGCTGCATGGTTTTGGCGGCAGCCACGATGTCTGGCGCGAGGTGATCTCCTTGCTGCCGCCTTCCGTACGCACATTGGCCTATGATCTGCCGGGACACGGCCTGTCGCTCGACTTTCCGTCGGCCGGACCGGCCAAGGTCGCGGCAAACGCCATCCTTGCCGACCTCTCCGCACGCGCGATCAAGCGCGTCCACCTCGTCGGCCATTCGATGGGCGGCGCGGTTGCAGCGCTGATGGCGTTGGCGGAGCCGGCAAAAGTCGCCTCGCTGACGCTCCTGGCGCCGGGCGGTTTTGGCCCCGAAATCAATGGACCGTTGTTGCGCCGCTTTGCCCGCGCGCAGGACCTGGCCGAAGTCCAGGCCTGCCTCGCCGAAATGTCCGGCCCTCGAGCCGCGCCCTCGCGTCGCATGGCCGAATTGCTGTGCGAAATGCGCGGCCGCCCCGGACAAACCGAAAAGCTCGTCGAGATCGCGGCCGCCATGACCAGGAGCGATCGACAGGGCGTCATCCCGCGCGAGCGGCTCGATGCGCTGAACATGCCGGTGATGGTGGCGTGGGGATCGGATGACGCCGTTCTATCCTTTACCCAAGTGGATGACCCGCCGGAGCGCTTCCATGTGCACCATGTGCTGGAGGCCGGCCATATGCTGGCCGAGGAAGCGCCCGACCTGATCGCCGAGATCATTCGCCGCAACAGCAATCGCCGCGTCGGGCCGCAACGGGTGAAACTGTCCGCCGCGGCCAGCTGACTTCTTCCGTCTGCGCCGCCAACGGCGACCCTTGATGCATTGATCTCGCCAGTGCATTTTGCCGGCGGCTGTGTTAACTCCATGTTAACCAAACCCGCGAGGCCACGCCCATGAAGGATGCAGGCGAAAAGATCATCGACCCGTCGAGAAAATTGTCCGATGCCATTCGCGATGTAAAGAATGCCTTTGCCGATCGCGACGACGTCGTCGTCGACATGCGCGAGGCGCATCGCATGCGGCTCGACCTTCTTGCCACCGAACTCGCGCCCGTTTTTGCCGACGTTCCCGCCGACATGGACAGTTTCGACTTCGTCGTCTCGTCCGGTCTGCAGCCGCGCCTGTGGATCGACGCCGTCAGCCATGTCGCCATGGGGCGCGACCGCCGCACCTACCGTTTCCTGAAGGACACCCGCATCGGCCGTGTGGTGCTGGCCGAATCGAGCGAGATGAAGCCGGTTGCCGATTCCGTGACGCGCTATGTCGCCGAGCGGATCGTCGAACGTCAGAGAATGATGGAGGGTGGCGTCGAGGCTGCCGTTCCCGGGATGAAGCGGCACGTGGTGCCGGAAGCCGAGCCGCCTTTGCGATCGCCACCGCGCAGCAAGGGCTGGTCGGCCGTCCTGTCCGGCCTTGGCCTGATCGCCGCAGGCGCGCTGGTGGGATTGGCGGTTTCGATCGTGCTGTTCTGGGACCGTATCGTGGCGCTGGGGCTCAGCTTGCGGCCATAGCCGGTTGCGCCCCGAGCTCGAGCGTCTGCAGATCCGAAGGTGGTATCGCCGGCCCCGTCAAGCCGCGCCGCGTCAGGCAGATGCGCCAATCGCCTTTTTCACCGTCTATGTCGAACAGATTGTACTGCGCCGCCGGAGGCTTGCCGCCGGGAGCCTGGCCGGCCGCGGCGACGCCAACCACCGGGACCTTGGCGTCGCGCGGGCCGATCTGAAACAGCGACGGCAGATGTGAATGGCCATGCAGGACGAGCTCGGCACCGTGCCGGCGAATGATTTTGTGGAAGCGGGCGATGCCGAACAGCCGCTTGTGCTGCGGGACGGCGCCCCGCACCGGCGGATGATGGATCATGATCGCACGGAACAATCCTTGCTTCGCCGTCGCATCGAGTATTTTGCGCAGCCGCTCGGCCTGGCCTTCCATGAAGAAGCCGTTGGCCATGAAGGGTGCCGTGGCACGCGCCGTGGTGATGCCGATCAACGCGACATTGCCGCGCACGCGCAGATAGGGAAACGAATTGCGATCGACCGGACTGTTGACGCCGTCGCCCGTCATCCATGCCGCCCAGGACCGGCACACCTTGTCGAAGGCGCCAGGCACATAGGCGTCATGATTTCCCGGCACCACCGACACGTCATGCGGCGAGCCGAGCGTCTCCAGCCAGTGCTTGGCCATCTCGATCTCGCCATCGAGCGCCAGGTTGACGAGATCCCCGGTAACCGCGAGGTGATCGGGCGCGCTGGCCTTGATATCGGCCACGATGGTGTCGATCACCGCATCGTGCATGTGCCGGCGGCGGTTGCGCTGCCAGTTGACGTAGCCCAGCACCCGCTTGGAGGCGAGATCGCGATAGGTTACTTCAGGGAGTGGCCCCAAATGGATATCGGAAATATGTGCGAGCCTGAACATTTCTCTTTCATAGGCGACGCGCACGCGGCTTTCCACCCACGGTTTCGCGACTGATGACGACCGATCCCGAGAGCACTTTGCGCCAGACCGGCTGGCCGGGGCTGCGAGCCAGGCTGTTCCATCTCTACTTTGTGCTGCGGCGGCCAATGACGCTTGGCGTGCGCGGGCTCATCCACGAAACGGCATCCAACTCCCTCTTCCTCATCCGCCACACCTATGTGCCGGGCTGGCAGCTTCCCGGTGGCGGGGTCGAGATCGGCGAGACGATGGCCGAAGCGCTGGCGCGCGAACTGGCGGAAGAGGGCAATATCACGCTGACCGCTCCGCCGGTGCTGCGCTCGATGCATTTCAACCGCCGCGCCAGCCGCCGCGACCATGTCGGCCTGTACCTGATCGAAAAATTCAGCCAGGCGGCCCCGAAACTGCCGGACCGCGAGATCGCCGAGGCCGGTTTCTTTCCGCTCGACCGTTTGCCCCAGGGTACGACCCCGGCAACGCTGCGGCGCATCGCCGAGGTTTTTGGCGGGAAGCCGCCGTCACCCTATTGGTAGTTCAGGCAGCCGCCTTGGCGAACCGTGCCCTGTCATGCCCCGCGCCGTAGTCAATTTCCGGCCCCACAGGCACTATACGCGTCGGGTTGATCGTTTCGTGGCTGCCGTAATAGTGCGACTTGATATGATTGAGGTTCACCGTGCCGGCTACGCCAGGCACCTGGTAAAGATCGCGCAGATAGTTCGACAGGTTGGGATAGTCGGCGATGCGGCGCTGATTGCATTTGAAATGGCCGACATAGACCGGGTCGAAGCGCACCAGCGTGGTGAACAGCCGCCAGTCGGCTTCGGTGATCCGCTCGCCGACGAGATAGCGCTGATTCGACAGCCGATGCTCCAGCGTGTCGAGCGCGGCGAACAACTCCCCGAACGCTTGCTCGTAGGCGGCCTGCGTGGTGGCGAAGCCAGCGCGATAGACGCCGTTGTTGATGGCAGGATAGACCAGTGCATTGACCGCGTCGATCTCGCCGCGTAGCGCCTGCGGATAGAAGTCGAGGTCGGTGTCACCCCAAGCGTCGAAAACTGAATTCAGCATCCGGATGATTTCGGAGGATTCGTTGGAGACGATGGTCTCATCCCTTTTATCCCACAGCACCGGCACCGTGACCCGGCCGGAATAGTTAGGGTCGGCCCTGGTGTAGATCTGGTGCAGGAAGTCCAGGCTATAGAGCGTGTCACCTGTGGCTCCGTCCTGCGCCAGGAACGTCCAGCCATCGGCGCCCATGAAATGATGGACGACCGACACGGAGATGATGCCTTCAAGCTTCTTCAGCGCCCGGAAGATCAGCGTTCGGTGCGCCCAGGGACAGGCAAGCGAGACATAGAGGTGATAGCGACCGGGCTCCGCCTTGAAGCCGCGGCCGCGGCCTTCGGCAGGCGCCCCGTCACGAGTGATCCAGTCGCGCCATTGCGACTGCGCCCGCACGAATTTGCCGCCGCTGCCTTTGGTGTCGTACCAGCGGTCCTGCCATTTGCCTTCGACCAGCAATCCCATCGCTTGTCCTTTCCTGTCTAGGACATCATGTAGGGCTCCAAGTCGTTGCATGGAATCGCCGGGCGCTGAACAGATCGTCAAGCACGTCGCGGCGCCCGTTGCTCTCTACCTGCAAAACCGCCGATTGCAGCGGCGGGAAATTGATGCTAGCGGACACTCCGCATGTTCGATTTTGCTTTGATCCGGTTCGACCGACGACGAAAGGGCGCCCACGCTTGATAAAGCGCTGATTGGCGAATGCTGCCGTTTGCAGCAAACCTTTCCTCCTGTACCGGAACGCAAAGACCATGAGCCTTGCCGACGTAGAATACCTGCCGGAAACTCCGGCGCATGACCCTCAGATCGAAGCCATCAATGACGAAGCCTTCGGGCCCGGCCGTTTTGTGCTGGCCGCCTACAAGATCCGCGAGGCCGGCGGGCATGAACGCGCGCTGTCCTTCGTCGCCATGGACGGCGATCTCGTGGTCGCATCAGTTCGCATGACCCGCATCGCAGCAGGCGCCGGACGCGCGCTGATGCTCGGGCCGCTCGCGGTGCGGCCGGCCTTCAAGAATCTCGGCATCGGCCGCCGGCTGGTGGCGATCGCGCTGGAAGCGGCCGCCAAGGCCCGAGCGCCCGCCGTCATGCTGGTCGGCGACGAGCCCTATTATGGACCGCTCGGCTTCAAGCGTATCCCGCGCGGCCAGATATCGATGCCACGCCCCGTCGATCTCGACAGGCTGCTGTCGCACGAGATCATGCCGGGCGCGGTTGCAAGGCTCACGGGCGAGGTCTGCCATGCCGACCAGGCCAGGGTCGCCGAGCACTTCGCCGCGATGGCTTGACCATTCGCGCCGATTGCGCGCCTGATCCACGCCTGACTCTCATGTGAAAGGATGACGCCATGAATCCAAACGGTGAGGTCGCTGTTGTTACCGGCGGCGGCTCCGGCCTTGGCGAGGCGACGGCGCGCGCGCTGGCCGCCAGGGGCGCCCGCGTCGCCATCTTGGATGTCGGCGTCGATCGGGCGGCCAAGGTGGCGGCCGAGATCGGCGGCATCGCCGTCCAATGCGATGTCGGCAGCGCCGACAGCGGTGTTGCCGCGCTTGCCGAGGTCGCGGCCAAGCTGGGCGAACCGCGCATCCTGGTCAATTGCGCCGGCATTGCCATCGGCGTGAAGACGATCGGCAAGGATGGTCCCCATCCGCTCGATCAGTACCGCAAGGTGATCGAAGTCAATCTGATCGGCACTTTCAACATGATCCGCCTCGTCGCCGACCGCGCCGCAAAGCTCGACCCGCTGCAGGGCGGCGAGCGCGGCGTCGTCGTCAACACCGCATCCGTCGCCGCCTATGACGGCCAGATCGGCCAGGCCGCCTATTCGGCATCAAAGGGCGGGGTCGTCGGCATGACGCTGCCGGTGGCGCGCGATCTTGCCCGTTCCGGCATCCGGGTCTGCACCATCGCACCCGGCATATTCAGGACGCCGATGATGGCCGGCATGCCGCAGGAGGTGCAGGATTCGCTGGGCGCCGCGGTGCCCTTCCCCTCGCGCCTCGGCGAGCCGTCGGAATATGCGGCCCTTGCCTTGCACATCATCGAGAACCAGATGCTCAACGGCGAGACCATTCGTCTCGATGGCGCCATTCGCATGGCTCCGAAGTAGCACTTGCCAGCCTGGCGCCATCGTCTGATAAGTGGAATAGCCAAATCAACTTAGCAGGGCGAGCATTTTGGCCGATCGAACGAAGGACGTGATCCGCGAGACCGACGCCGAGGCGATCCGGCAGGCCAAGACACTCATGCGCCGCGCCCGCTTCGGCGCCTTGGCGGTGTTGGAGCCGCAAACGGGTTCGCCGCTGGCGAGTCGGGTCGGCGTCGCCACCGACATCGACGGCACGCCGCTGATCCTGGTGTCGCAGCTTTCGGCCCATACGCCCGCCATACTTGCGGACCCGCGCTGTTCGCTGCTGCTCGGCGAGCCGGGCAAGGGCGACCCGCTCGCGCATCCCCGGTTGACGCTGATCTGCCGGGCAGCGCGGATCGAGCGCGGATCGGACGCGCATGCACGCGCCGAACGCCGCTATCTCAACCACAATCCGAAGGCCAGCCTCTATGCCGGCCTCGGCGACTTTTCGATCTTTCGTCTCGAACCGCAGCGCGCCAGCCTGAACGGCGGCTTCGGCAAGGCCTACCTGCTTGATCGCACCGATCTCATCGCCGACGGGCCGATCGTCGAGGAACTGGCAGCCAGCGAGCAATCCGCGATCGACCACATGAATGCGGACCATCTCGACGCCGTCGCCCTCTACGCGCATCATTTTGCCCGGGCATCCGGCGACGGCTGGGTCATCGCCGGATTCGATGCCGACGGCATGGATCTGGCCTCTGGCGACGATGCCGGCAGGGTCTTCTTTCCGCAGCCCTTGGCCACAGCGCATGAGTTGAGGCACGTCTTGGTCGACATGGCCAAGAGCGGCCGGGCGGCAACGTCGCCAAATAACCGCACTTAAATTACGTTTGATCAAAAGCAACGCTTGAGATTTGAATGAAATGTTCTACCCTTTGGCTGTGGCGCTGACTCGTTGGCGACCATTCACAACTGAGTTTATGGATTCAGGCACCATTGCCCCCATGGTGCCTCGATGAGCAAAGAGCATGGGGGATCGATGATCTCGACAAAGCTAATCGCCAACGCTGGATCGGCGGCCGAATTTCTGATGCTGATGGGCAATGAAAAACGGCTTTTGATCATGAGTTATCTGATCGACGGTGAAATGTCGGTCGGAGCCATCGCCGAGAAGGTGATGCTCAGCCAGTCCGCCCTGTCGCAGCATTTGGCAAAGTTGCGGGCGCTGGACCTTGTGGACACCCGCCGCGACCGCCAGATGATTTACTACTCCTGCAAATCCGACGCCGTGCGCGAACTGCTTGCCACGCTCGACGGCATTTTCGGCAGCGGCAAGGATGATCTGTCCCAGATGGCACAAAGGCTGCGCCGCGCCGGAACTTGAACGGCTGGTCGCGTAAACGTTTACGCCACCAGCGGCCTTCGGCAATGTGCGTCCATCCTGGGCGCGCAAAATACACTTTGACACTGCCTCCGCGCATCATGTTCTTGGCAACCGATTCCGATTGTCAGCCGAGGCTCAGATGATCCTTGTCCACATCGACGATCCGCGGGATCCGCGCGTCGCCGCCTATCTCGACATCCGCGAGCGTGACCTCGCCGGCCGACAGGGCCGCTTCATTGCCGAGGGCAAGGTCGTGCTCGACATGCTACTGTCGGCCGCTCGCTTCCGTGCCGAATCGGCGCTGGTTCTGGAGAACCGCTTGGCCGGCCTCGAAGAAATCCTGCACAAGGCATCTCCTGACCTGCCGGTCTATGTCGCCGCCGGGGCTGTGATGGATGCCATTGCCGGGTTTCACATGCATCGCGGCATTCTTGCCATTGGTCGCAAGGAGACGCCCCAACTGGCCGAGGCCCTGCTGGACGGCTTGCCTGCCCGAGCATTGATCGTGGTGCTCGTGGGCATCGCCAACCATGACAACATGGGCTCGATTTTCCGCAACGCCGCCGCGTTCGGCGCCAACGCGATCCTTTTGGATGCGACCTGCTGCGATCCGCTCTATCGCAAGGCGATCCGCGTTTCGGTCGGCGCGGCCTTGAAGGTCCCGTTCGCCTCGTTCAGCGACACCGCGCGGTTCGCCGCGACGCTCGACCGGCGTGGCTTTACCCAATTTGCGCTGTCGCCGCGCGGGACATCAGACATACGCGATGCAAAACCGGCCGAACGCCTGGCACTCTACCTCGGGACTGAGGGCCAAGGCCTGCCCGAAAGCCTGCTCGCCCGTCTCAATACTGTTCGGATCAACATGTCGGAAGGCTTCGACAGCCTGAACGTCGCGGCGGCATCCGCCATCGCCCTGCATCATTTCTGCGCCGGCGGTGCCTGAATTCAATCTGCCGCAGCCGCCTTCTGTAATGCCCGCACGCGGTCGGCAAGGCTGCGGCCGCCGCTGTTCGGACGCGCATCCTGCTGCGCCTCCAGCGCCTTGGCGATCGGCGATCCCGGCCCTTCGAGCTTGGCTGTCAAGTTGACGACTTCCGCCGCCAGGTCATTCATCTGTTCGCGCAACATGGAACTTGCGTGGCGTGTATCGCCCTGCGGGCTGGCGGCCTCGGCAGCGGACAGATCCGCCTTCAGCCGCTTGTTCTCGCGTGCCAGTGCCGTCAGTCTGGCCTCCAGCCGCTCACGGTCGGCGTCGAGCCTGGCGATCGCCGTTTCGACGTCGTCGCGCCTGTCCGCCTGTACCTGCCCGCCGATCAACCGCAAGGCCGAGGCGCCGTCCCCGGCCTTCGCTTTTTCGCGCTGCCGCGCCAGATCTTTCTCGCGGCGTTCGAGCTTCTCCTCTCGGTCGGCAAGCGCGGCGAGCAACCGTTCGACTTTCTTGTCCAGTTCGGCGGTTTTTTTCCTCTCGGCCTTCAGCGCCTCACGCGCGGCCTTGCTTTCGGCCGCGATCTCCTGGTTGCGCCTGTCCGCCTCCTTGCGCTGGCCGCGCAGCAGCGCGATATCGCTGGCGAGCTTCTGCAACTCGGATTCGCGCGCCACAAGTTCGATCTGGCGGCTGCTGGAGGAGAAGCTGGCGTCGTCATACATGCGTTCCAGCTTCTCAAGCTCAAGCGCGCGCTTCTCCAGTTTGCGTTCGGTCTCCTTGAGCCGCTCGGACAGCCGGTGCAGTTCATCCTCGCGCTGGTGCAGCGCCGCGTTCTTGGCGGCCAGTTCATCGAGCACCTGGTTCTTGTCCATGCGCTCCAGCGCCAGCCCCTTCAGGGCCTCGCGGCCGCGATTGATCTCGATGAGCTGCTCGGTCGATTTCTCGCGCAGCGCCTTGACGTTCATCTCGAGGCGGCGCGTCGCCATGGCGAACTCCGCCCGGATCCGGTCCTTGTCGGCCCCGATTTCGGCTTGCGTCAGCGGGATCGAGGCTTCGATGCGTTTGCGCGTCAGAGCGACCGCCCGCCGCCAGATGGCCGGAGCCACCATCAGCGCCAGAAAGCCGGCGCAGAGAAAGCCGAGAGCAAAGAACAGGACCGACTGAACCAAGTGACTATCCGTTATCGCGCGCCGACATGCAACAATACGAGGATCAAAAGCCGGTCGCGACCTTTGACCGCTACTCTGTTGGCATGACGGAAATCCGGCGCTGCGGCAAGGGCTCGCCGCGGCGCATATGGGTCATCGGATCTGGATTCTTATCGAAGCGTATACACATTCCGGTCGTGACCTCGGGTCAGAACGGATTCCACGTCGCCCGTTCGGTAAGCTTCAGGTAGCCGAGATTGACGCCGAGCCGGGCGCCGACGCCGGTGCGGATCGGCACCAGCAGCACATTGTTGTTCTTCAGCACATTGAATCCGACGCCCGCCACCACATAGGCCGAGCCGGCGACGCCGCCATAACGGTTGTAGAGATTGCCGACGTCATCGAGATTATAGACGAGCATCATCACCCGCGATCCCTCGCCGCCGAAATCCCAGCCGAGCGACGGGCCTTGCCAGAACACTTTATGGTCGCCGGCATTCTTGGTGTAGAGCGTGCCTTCGCCATAGGTCAGGCCGCCGATCAGCGCGCCGGATCCCTCCTCGCCAAGCAGATAGCCATTGGGCAAGCCATAGGAAGCAAAAATCTTCTCCACGACTGTGGCAAGGCCGCCCGATGTCGCGCCGAAGAACTTGTGACCGGAATCGACAATCTCCTGAGCGGTGTACTCCTGGGCCCGCAGGGCCGATGTCGAGAAGACGAGAACGCCCAGGAGCGTGATCGCCATTGAGAGGACACGGAGAAAACTCCGGCCGTAGAATCGGGAAAACATGCTTCCAATCTCCGTCAGGGAGCACTTTCGCCGACGCCTCGCACCCGTACGGCTCTTTAGGCGGCCGTTAAGGATGGCTGTTAGGGGCAAACTATGCCGTAATCCTTTTTCAACCATTAAACTCGCACATGAAGATGGCGGTTCGAAGGCTGTTGGGGTCGTTCATACAGGCAAGCAGCCTGCGTGAACGCGCCATAGGCCCCAACGGCGATTTTGGGTTTGTTGCTGCACGCACGGGCGCTGTGTATTCAGAAAGCCTGGGAAGAGAGCGTGATTCGTATGGGCAGGCGACGATCGATCGCGCGGCCATGATTTATGGGATTTTGCAGGGATTTTCGCCGATGTCCGATCTTTTCACCCTTTCCGCACCCGATCTGGCGGCACTTTTGTGCAGCCGGGTCTGCCACGACATCATCTCGCCTGTCGGCGCGATCAACAACGGGCTTGAACTGCTCGATGAAGGCGGCGCCGACGAGGACGCCATGAAGCTGATCCGCCAGAGCGCCCGCAACGCCTCGGCGCGCCTGCAGTTCGCCCGCATCGCCTTCGGCGCGGCTGGTTCCGCCGGCATGCTGATCGACACCGGCGATGCCGAAGCCGTCGCTATCGCCTTCCTCAAGAATGAGAAGCCGGAACTCATCTGGAATGGAACCCGTGCACTGTTGCCCAAAAACAAGGTCAAGCTGCTGCTCAACCTGATCCTGGTCGCCAACGCCGCCATTCCACGCGGCGGCAAGCTTTCGGTGACGCTGGAGAATCTCGAGACCGAGCCTCGCTTCGCGCTTTCGGCGAGCGGCCCCATGTTGCGGGTGCCGCCGAAATTCCTCGAACTGCATTCCGGCCACAAGCCGGAGGAACCGATCGACGCGCATTCGGTGCAGCCTTACTATACGCTGCTTCTGGCGCGGGAGGCCAACATGACGATATCGATCCATGCGACCGCGGAAGAGATCGTGCTTTCGGCGGCCTGAGATCCGCACAAACCAGCAGCAAAGTATTTCAGCTCTGTAATATTGGTTGAATGGACCTGCGGACGGAAGATCAACTTCGCCTGACAGCGCGGGCCAAAGCATCTGCAAGGAAAAGCTTGCAAACCGGCATGTTTGCAAAAATTTTACCTAATGGCTTTTCGGCTTCTTTACCAGATCGGCCTATGCTGTGCGGCAGATACCCCGACGCGACCGGATTGCCACAAGGCAAAGAGGACCCGGAAATGAAACGCTGCATGTTCGTCGACGATTCTAGCGTCATCAGGAAAGTTGCGAAGCGCATCCTGGGCGGTTCCGACATGATGGTCATCGAAGCCGCCAGCGGGCTTGACGCGCTGGAGATGTGCGCCGCCGATATGCCTGATATCATCGTCGTCGACGGTGCACTGCCGGATGTACAGGCGGTCGACCTGATCCGGCGCGTGCGCGCCATGGAAAGCCCGACCAAGCCGCAGATCCTGATCTCGCTGGTCGAACTGGACATCGCCTCGATCATGCGAGCCAAACGCGCCGGCGCCCAAGGCTATCTGTTGAAGCCGTTCAACCGCCCGCAGCTACTCGAGCGTTTTCGCACCCTGAAGATCGCTGCCTGATCCATCGGACCGCGGTTACCACCGGTCTATGACGCAAAAACCCGGCTGACGCCGGGTTTTTGTTTGGAATTTCGATCGGGCAGCCGTCGCTCAGGCGCTGACGCGGATGTCTTCCGGTTCGCGCAGCACATAGCCGCGGCCCCAGACCGTCTCGATGTAATTCTGGCCGCCGGACGCCGCATCGAGCTTCTTGCGCAGCTTGCAGATGAAGACGTCGATGATCTTCAGTTCCGGCTCGTCCATGCCGCCATAGAGGTGGTTGAGGAACATTTCCTTGGTGAGCGTGGTGCCCTTGCGCAGCGAGAGCAGCTCCAGCATCTGGTATTCCTTGCCGGTAAGGTGCACGCGCTGGCCGCCGACTTCGACGGTCTTGGCATCGAGATTGACCACCAGGTCGCCGGTGGTGATGACCGATTGGGCATGTCCCTTCGAACGGCGCACGATGGCATGGATGCGCGCCACCAGCTCGTCCTTGTGGAAAGGCTTGGTCATGTAATCGTCTGCGCCGAAGCCGAGGCCGCGCACCTTGTCCTCGATGCCGGCCATGCCGGAAAGGATGAGGATCGGCGTCTTCACCTTGGAGAGACGAAGCGTTCTCAAGACCTCGTAGCCGGACATATCGGGTAGGTTGAGGTCGAGAAGGATGATGTCGTAGTCGTAGAGCTTGCCCAGATCGACACCCTCTTCGCCGAGGTCGGTCGTATAGACGTTGAAGCTTTCCGATTTCAGCATCAGCTCGATGCTTTGTGCGGTTGCACTGTCATCTTCTATCAGCAGAACACGCATTTCATTCCCCTTTTCTGCTGCCGGACCATCTTGCGACCCATCCGGGACCGGAGCAGTGATTGCCTGGTGCAGAGGCTGCCATGGAATGGTTAACAAAACCTAATTCCGCGTCGATGACGGTACCAGATTTTTTAACCACTTTCTACACCCTCTTGAATTTAATAACGAATCACAGGACCAAACCGCTAATGCAACACATTAAAAACCTGGACTAAGTGACTCCAGGGACTCATCGACATCGCTTCCATGTCGCCAGCCGGATTTTTACCCGGCCTTAAGTCCTGACCCGTATGATTAACAATGCCCGTAAACGAATGGTTACCGTCGGCAAAAAACTTTAGGGTTTTGTTTCCCATAGTGCGGGGAAAGCCGGTGGACACGGGCAGCGCTTGGGCCTTTCCAAGTGGTTTGGACGATATGTGCAGGTGTGCGTTTCCGGGAGTACCGAATCATGAAGTCACGTGAAAACCTCGTTCGGCTGAAACAGTTTCAGGTGAATGAGAAGCGGCGGCAGCTGCTGCAGCTCGACATGATGATCGCCGAATTCGAACGCATGGCCGCCGAGCTGGAGCTTCAGATCAGCGCCGAGGAAAAGAAGGCCGGTATCACCGACATCAATCATTTCGCCTATCCGACCTTCGCCAAGGCGGCCCGTTTGCGCCGCGACAACCTCAGAAATTCGCAAGGCGACCTCGCCCAGCAGCGAAGCGCCGCCGAATCATTACTCGGCGAAGCTGAAGCGGAGCTTTCCAAGGCGGAAATGCTCGAATCGCGCGACACCAAGATTCGCGAGGCCGAAACTGGCGGTCGTAGCGCGATGATCGGCTGAACCGCCCGATATCCGCGTCTTTGAGCACGTCCAAGCGGGCGCGCAACGCATTGGGCGAGCGCTAAACGGCCCACTCCCCTTCATTCACGGCCGCAGCTCGCGCCCGGGCCTCCTTGATGTCGGGAACGTGTTGTTCCGACCAGGATCTGATCTGGTTGAGCAATCCCGCCAGATTCTGGCCAAGTTCGGTCAATTCATATTCGACCCGAGGCGGGACGACCGCGAACACCTCGCGCCGCACCAGGCCGTCGCGCTCGAGCACGCGCAACGTCTGCGTCAGCATCTTCGGCGTAATGCCTTCGAGCTTGCGGGCAAGCTCGCCATTGCGCTGCCGGCCTTGGCGCAGCGCACAAACAACCAGGTAAACCCACTTGCTGGCCAGCGTCTCCAGCACCGTGTGCGAGGGACAGGTCCGCCGGAATGCATCATAGCCGTAGGGGGAGTCGAGATCACTATCCATACGGTGCCTATATATCAAAAAGGTATATACTGGACAAGAGACTATTACTCTCCAAATGATAGTGGGACCGATCAATCAGGAGAAATCTTATGCGTGCCATTATCCAGAATTCCGTCGGCGGACCCGATGTCCTTGTCATCGCCGAGCGCCCGGCGCCCTCGCCCAACGCCGGCGAAGTGCTGGTCCGCATCAAGGCGGCCGGGATCAATCCGGTCGATGGCGCCGTGCGCGCCGGCTATTACCCGCTGCTCGGCGAACCACCCTTCATCCTCGGCTGGGACCTTTCGGGAACCGTCGAGGCGCTGGGGCCTGGTGTCAGCGGCCTGAATCCAGGTGACGCGGTGTTCGGCATGCCGCGCTTCCCAAAGCAGGCGGCAGCCTATGCCGAACTGGCCGCGGTGCCCGCCGATGAAATCGCGCGCAAGCCCGCGCACGCCGATTACGTCCAGGCAGGCGCATTGCCGCTGGCCGGCCTCACCGCCTGGCAAGGCCTCGTGCGTCATGGCGCGATAAAAGCCGGCCAGCGCGTGCTGGTCCACGCCGGGGCCGGCGGCGTCGGCCATCTGGCGGTGCAGGTCGCCAAGGCGGGCGGCGCCTGGGTTGCCGCCACCGCCAGCACGGAAAAATTGGATTTCGTCCACAAGCTCGGCGCCGACGAGGTCATCGACTACACCAAGGATGATTTTACCGACAAGGCGAAGGACATCGACCTGGTGCTCGAGACGGTGGGCGGCGAGCACGCCCATCAATCGTTGAAGGTGCTCAGGGACGGCGGCGTGCTGGTGTCACTGCTCGACATCAGCGACAAGACCAGGGCGGATGCCAAGGCGCGAAGCATCCGCGTCGAACGCATGTCCGTTGTTCCCGACCGCGAAGGCCTGCTGGAACTTGGCAGGCTCGTCGATGCGGGAAAGCTTACCGTGCATGTGGCAAAGACCTTCCCGCTAGAACAGGCCGGCGCCGCGCACGCTTTCCTCGCCAGCAAGCCGGTCGGCAAGGTGGTGCTGACGGTCTGAAACGCGCAAATGCTGTCAAGAAACCAAAAGGGCGCGAACTTCGCGCCCTTTTGCAGATTCTTGAGCGTCAGTGCCGGTATTGCTGGATGCGCGTCGTGCGCAGCCCGGCGAGGCCGTATTCGTCGATCGAGGCCTGCCAGGACAGGAACTCCTCGGTGGTCAGCTTGTAGCGCTGGCATGCCTCCTCGAGGCTCAAAAGCCCGCCGCGCACCGCTGCAACCACTTCCGCCTTGCGCCGGATAACCCAGCGACGTGTATTCGTCGGCGGCAGATCGGCAATTGTGAGAGGGCTGCCGTCAGGCCCGATAACATATTTGACTCGCGGTCTAACCAGATCGGTCATCGTACTCTCTACAAAAAACTCAAAGACCCAATCCCCACCACGTTACCGCCACAGCTTTAAAAATTGCCTAAGCAGACCCTAACAGCTAGGTAATGATCATGAACGCCGCGTTAGTCTTTTCGCAAACATTTGAAATATCTGCCGGGAAGTTCCGGATTCGCTCGAAAAATCTGCGCGGTCACCGGGCCGGCAGTTGCCCGCCGATCGGTTCCCGCAAGCTGGCGCAGCCGCCAAGCTTGACCTATATTCGCGTCATTGGCATGCAAGCGCCGCGCAGAACGAAAGAACCATGAACAGCCTCGATCTTCCCGGACGTCCCGAAAACACCCGTATCGTCGTCGCCATGTCGGGCGGCGTCGATTCGTCCGTCGTCGCGGGTCTCTTGAAGCGCGAGGGTTATGATGTCGTCGGCGTCACCTTGCAGCTTTACGATCATGGCGCCGCGACGCACCGGGCCGGGTCCTGCTGTGCCGGGCAGGATATCGATGACGCCCGCCGCGTTTCCGAGACGCTCGGCATTCCGCATTATGTGCTCGACTACGAAGAGCGCTTCCGCAAGGCGGTCATCGATCCCTTCGCTGAGAGCTATGTCGCCGGCGAGACGCCGATCCCTTGCGTTTCCTGCAACCAGACGGTGAAGTTCGCTGATCTGCTGGCCACCGCCAAGGATCTCGGCGCCGACGCGCTGGCCACGGGCCACTACATTCGCTCCGGCGCCAATGGCGCCCATCGCGCGCTCTATAGGCCGGTCGACGCCGATCGCGACCAGAGCTATTTCCTCTTCGCCACCACGCAGGCGCAGATCGATTATCTGCGCTTTCCGCTCGGCGGCCTGCCGAAGCCGCAGGTTCGCGCCATTGCCGAGGAGATGGGCCTGACGGTAGCCGCCAAGCAGGACAGCCAGGACATCTGCTTCGTGCCCCAGGGCAAATATTCCGACATCATTGCCAAGCTGAAGCCGACGGCCGCCAATCCGGGCGACATCGTCCATATCGACGGCCGGGTGCTCGGCCGCCATGAAGGCATTCTGCGCTACACCATCGGCCAGCGCCGCGGCATCGGCGTGGCCTCCGGCGAGCCGCTCTATGTCGTCCATCTCGACGCCGAGCGCGCCCGTGTCGTGGTCGGGCCGCGCGAGGCGCTGGAGACGCACAAGATCTACCTGCGCAACATGAACTGGCTTGGTGACGGCGCGCTGGCCGACATGCCCGCGGGCGGGCTGGAACTGTTCGCCAAGGTCCGCTCGACCAGGCCGCCACGCCCGGCGATGCTCCGTCACGAGGCGGGCATCACATCGGTCGAATTGGCCGATGGCGAGTCCGGTATCGCGCCTGGACAGGCTTGCGTGCTCTATTCCGACGACGGCAACGAGGCCCGCGTGTTCGGCGGCGGCTTCATCGAACGCTCCGAGCGCGGCGTCGAGGCCGAGGCGATGTTGAGCCGACTTGCCGCGTCACCGGCGCAGGTTCCCGCCGAGTAGGCAACGATCTCTCCACCGCGACGCGGCCCGATCTTCTTCAGGGATTGGATTTGGTGTGCGTGACCGTACCCGCGGTCAGGATGCGCAGCACCCGGATTGCCTCCTCGCCGCTGGTGCGCGGTTCGGCCCGCGTTTCGATGCAATGGATGAAGTGCTCGAGTTCGCGCGTCAGCGGCATGCCTTGGCCAACCGCGACATAGGAGGGCTCATTGGTGGTGAACGCCCATTGGCCGCTGTCCTGCCAGACCGCGTGGCGATAGACGGCGAGCTTGCGCTCCCATGGTTCGACATCGTCGAAGACAGCCATCGCCTTGGTGCCGACCACGGTCAGCCGCCGTTCGCGGTAAGGGTTCAGCCGCGAGGCGAAGAGATGGCTGCGCAAACCGTTGGGAAAGCGCATGTGCAGATGCGCGAAGTCGCTGAGATTGTCGAGCAGCGCCGCCCCTTCGCCGCGCACCTCGATCGGTTCGGTGCCGGTGATGGCCAGGATCATCGACAGGTCATGCGGCGCCAGGTCCCATAGCGCATCGTTCTCGGTGTGGAATTTGCCGAGGCCGAGCCGGTGCGAATGGATGTAGCGGACCTCGCCGAGCTCGCCCTTGTCGATGAGCGCCTTCAGCGTCTCGAACGCGGGATGGAAGCGCAAGACGTGGCCGACCATGAAGACGCGGCCCTTGTCCTTCGCCGCCTGCACCGAGCGCTCGGCATCGGCAACCGTCAACGCGATCGGCTTCTCCACCAGCACGTCCTTGCCGCTTTCGGTGGCGCGCACCGCCATCTCGGCATGAAATTGCGGCGGCAGCGCCATGACGATGGCGTCGATGTCATTGCGGACGAACAACTGGTCCGGTTCGATCGCGAGGCAGTCCTGTTCGCTGGCAAAGCCTTCGGCGCGGGCACGGTTGGCGTCGGAGACCGCGTGCAGCGCGCCGAGCGCCTTGAGGGTGCGGATGTGGTTGGAGCCCCAGTATCCGCAACCGAGGACTGCAATGCGCGGCTTCATCTGTTCTCAAACTCTAAAAACTCGTGGCCGAGACATAGCGACGTGCCTCTTCGAACTCAACCCCGGCGGCTGCAACCAATTATCGGCGCGGCAAAGCTTTTCGGCAGCGAGAATAAGCGCCCCTGCCGAGCGGTTCGAAGCTTGACAGGCTCACCCTCCCAACCTTATATCCGCGCGACCTTGGCGAACGCCTCGAAATGCCTTGCGATTTAAGGCGGATTTCGGGCCTTTCGCCGCCCTGGCGGGGTAGCTCAGTTGGTTAGAGCACGGGAATCATAATCCTGGGGTCGGGGGTTCAAGTCCCTCTCCCGCTACCAAATTCTTCTTAGCAAAATCAGTTTCTTAGGTGCAATAAACGCATCTAGGATGCTGATTTCATGTCACGCCATGTTGCAAGCCACTGCCTATCATTTCCAAGGGTTTCCTGAGACTATCGGCAGGTCCGCGCGACATGGGCGCGACATGGAGGGACAAATGACAGATGGGGAGAAAGAGAAGATCAAGCTGAGAGCGACATACTTCAACGGGATCGCAATAGCCCTTATGGCAGTTGGCGGTATCGGCCCGTACGTCACCCTTAGCCAACTGCTCCGAGGCACTGAAGCAATGGAGTTTTTGAATGTCGCGGGGACGTTGTTTTTTGCCTGCGGATTTGTGTGGATCAGTTTGAAATTGCATGAGCGCGCCGCCGGTGTCTTGGGCGAGTTAGACAAATAGGCCCGCAGCCCCGATTTCAAGGGTGAACCCTCGCGGCAGCGCCTTGGCGTCCGGTGCCAATTGCGGTGCCAACTCTTTCCTGCAACTGTCGTGACTCCGGACGCGACATGGGGGAGGGATTTATGCGCCGCGAAATTTTCGGCATCGCTATGATGGCTGCCTTGGGGGGCTGTTCAAACAGCGAACCTCGATATCGGGTTTCGCAGGGATCGATCGCGGCCTACATGAATCCTGGCCAGTCTCAGCCGACAACGGTCTTACTTGACCAAAAGACCGCTCAGACGTGGTTCTTGGCGCGCACCGCCACCGGTGAGGTGACATGGCTGCCATTAGGTGAGCCGATTGCAAGATAGAAAGCCCGCCACCGTGAGGCAGCGGGCCTCACCCTCGCTGGCGAGACGTCGAGCAAGGCGTTGGCGCTATCCTCGTGGGACAAGGGCCGGCGGCAACCGGAAGATCAAAATTCCAGTCGGGAATAATGATCCGGCGACCGCCGCTTTCACCGGTACCCTGTCGGAACCGGTGACTTAGTTTTCGATGTGCCACCGCCGGACGAGCATAACAAAATGGTTCTCGTGATCGATTTGGGTTCGCCGCTCGCCGCCAAGCACTGCTCCAAATCATCGCGGCACCACGATCACGAGTTTGACCTTGTGATCGATCTGGATACGAAAATCCTCCCCATGCGCGCGCTGCATCTTCTCCGCTAAAATTTGCGCGAGCACATCGATCTCATTGATGAGCGATCGAGCCTCCGCCGTGGCCTTCTCAATCAATGGACGGAAGTCGCCGCTCATCGGCTCGCCCTCGCGCTGATCCATAACCAGATTCCGGCGATCGCCATGCCGACGATCGATGCCAGCAGCACTCGACCGGCGTTTTCACGAAATTGCGGTTCTTTCGATAAATTGCTGGAATCGGCGACCATGCGCCGAAGCCTTATCTCAGCCAGCAGATCTCTGGCGCGCCGTTCGTGCCAGCAGGCCAAGCCGAAGTGCGCCCGGCAGAGCAGTGCGATTGCCAATCTCATGACCGGCCTTTCCGCGGCGCATCCCCAGGCCATCCCGCTTTTTCAAAATGCTCCCGCGATGGATGAGTGAGCCGGAACAGGTCGCATCGAAGCGCTTCAGCGGCTGCGATGTTTTCTTCGGCCAGCCATGCGAGCCGCTGAACGACGCTCCCTTCGTCGCTGCTCATAGTCTCCGCGACCATTGCGAGCGCGGCAGCCAAATCCCTCGCTACCGACAGCGGCTTCTCCATATTGCTCACGGCGTTGAAGCTTTCACTGCGGGCCATGGCGCTCATGCTGCACCGCCCTTCGATGCGAACATGCCGTCGCTGTTGTCGATGGCGCGCGTATTTGGTTCGAGCATCATCAATTTCAGATGTGAGTACGTGGTCGGGCCGCCCCAATCGCGTCCAATAATGTTGACCGCCACCGACCCCGCTCCATCTTCGAATGCCAGTCGCTCAAGCTCTCGGATGTGCCAGATGGCTTGTTCGAGTAGTGACTTTTCCGGTTCGGCCGCAACAGGCGCCACAGCAGCTACACTGACCGCTCCGGCAGCAGTGCTGCGAAGGAAGAAGCGACGGGTGATGCTGACAGCAAGGGCGTTGCGGCGATTGAGATTGGGCATGCCTTCGGCGGCTGCCCGAACAGGTGTGTTCGGCATGGTTGTCTCCGGTGATGATTTCTGGCACCCTTCGAGTTGGGTAATTTAACCATAAGCTTGGTTGCCACTTGCCGTCAAGCGCAATCTGTGTAAAAAAACCAGGAAGGGATTTTAAAGGACCAAATGCCAGTGACTGGAAACCAAATTAGAGCTGCTCGTTCGTTGGCGGGCATGAACCAAGAAGACCTAGCCGAAGCGGCGAAGGTCGGGATCAACACGATCAGAAACTTTGAAGGTTGGGGCGCCGAGATCGTGCGCGGCCGCATTGACACGATGGATGCGATACGAGCCGCGCTCCGAGATAAGGGCCTCGAACTGCTCGAGGACGGCCAGATGTCCACTGGCGGTCTGGGAGTGCGGTTCATCAGCCCGCGCCCGTAGCGAGAACACCAATTATCAATACGAACTGGAGGGGTTCCCATGTCCGCTTTGAGCATCGTCTCGGCTTCGAATACGCTGCCGGCCCTGTCGGAACTCACCGACGAGGCAATCGACTATGGCCGCGCTGCCCTGTCAGCGAACACCATGCGCGCCTACAGGACCGATTGGAGCGCTTTCCAGGACTGGTGCGCAGCGCGTGGCCGGACCTCACTGCCGGCTTCCCCTGCCACCGTGGCGAACTATGCATCTTACTTGGCCAATGCGGGCAAGCGCGTGTCGACGATCGGCCGTAGCCTGGCCGCGATCCGGTTCTTTCACCGCGGCGCCGGCATGGACAATCCGACCGAAGACGCTGGCGTCGGCGCCATCCTGAAAGGCATACGGCGCACCGTGGGCGTAGCGCCTCGCCAGAAGGCGCCAGCAACCGCCGACGTCATCCACCGCCTGCTGGCGCATGTCCCGCGTGACACGCTCCAGGGGAAGCGAGACAGGGCATTGCTGCTGCTAGGGTTCGCCGGCGCCTTCCGTCGATCCGAACTCGTCGGGATCACCGTCGCGGACCTCACCTTCAACGAGAAGGGCGTCGACGTGTTTCTCGGCCGCTCCAAGACTGACCAGGAGGGAAAGGGTCAGTCTGTCGCCATCCTGAATGGAAAGGCGCTGGCGGCCGCTGACAGGCTCCGGGAGTGGCTGGACGGGGCCGGCATCAGCGAAGGCCCGATCTTCCGCCCAATCAGTCGTGGCGACACCGTGGCGGCCGATGGGCTGACCTCGCAATCGGTTGCCCTGATCGTCAAGCGCTATGCCGACGCTGCTGGCCTCGATGTCGCCAGCCTGTCCGGGCATTCGCTACGTGCCGGCTTCATCACATCGGCCGCTGACAATCGCGCCTCGATCAGCCGCATCATGGAAGTGTCGCGCCACCGGGATCCGCGCTCGGTCGAGACCTATGTGCGACGGGCGGATCGGTATAATGATCACGCTGGGGACGGGTTTTTGTGACCGACTTGTCCCTGCTCGTGAATTCGAGGAGCGGAACCCTACCTGGAACAAACCATTTTCGTTAAGCAGATGTGTCATGATGATGTCACTGTTCGCGTGTGCAGCATCTTTACCGCAGCGCACAACACAACCATATTGTGCGAGAATCGCGAAGCACGTATGTTCCGGCCATAGCTCATGGGAGGCTTTCCAGGCTGGTGCCGGAAAGGAGCGACAAAATGGCAACCGTTCTCGACGTCGCAAAATATATTCTGGAGCATCTCGGCCCTATGTCCGCGATGAAGCTCCAGAAGCTTGTCTACTACTCGCAAGCCTGGTCATTGGTGTGGGATGATCGGCCGCTTTTTAATGACCCGATACAGGCTTGGGCAAACGGGCCGGTCTCGCCCAGACTCTACGCCATGCATCGCGGTCAGTTCGAGGTCACCGATCAAGCCATACCCGGTGATTCCTCTCATCTCGACGCGGCGGCGAGAGAGACCGTGGACAGCGTTTTGAAGTTTTACGGTGATAAATCAGCGCAATGGCTGTCGGATCTAACTCACAATGAACAACCGTGGTCCGATGCCCGCAGCGGATTGGCACCTGGGGACCGAGGCGCGCGGGAAATAACTCGAGCATCGATGGCAGAGTACTATGCGAGCCTTTAGCGCTTGACGAAAAAACACACACCGAAGACGGGCTTCACTCCCAGCCCGACAAAGACCCCCAAAATTCAACAAACGCCGCCGAGCTTTCGAGGCGGCGTTTTGGCATGGCGTTTCAACGCCGTAGACAAAGCTGGGCCTTTCGCGTGGACCAATCTGTCGAATCCTATTGAGCACAAGTCGCTCATCGAGAAGCTTGCCGAGTTCGAAACCATGACCGAGGCCACGCTGGGGAGCAACGGCTGTCATTTCATCGCGGTAACCAAGCTCTCGAAAGAAGCCCAATCGAGGCTCGTGGATATCCAACTCGACGACTTGGACGAACTCTATTCAATGAGGATGAACGGCAAGGTGCGCGTCCACTGTGTGCACAGAGCGCATTACATGCGGGTGCTTTGGTACGATCCCGAGCATCAAGTGTGCCCTTCGGCCAAAAAGCATACCTAGTCAGCAACCCCAGTTGAGGAAATGCCTATGGACGCTACGCCGACTCAACCCGAGACAGAAAAAGCGTACGACCTTCGCATTCGTGCTGCTGAGCGGGCACATGACGCAAGGCGCGCGACTCTCGAAAATACGAACTCCCAAGTCTTGTCGTTCTCGAACGGGGCTATGCGGGCGCCTGCGCTTGTGGCTGCTGGCGGCGTCGCCGCCGCTCTCGGCTTCTACAGCGCAAACTACACTCGGTTAGCCGCTCACCCAGAGAGCTTGATCACGTTCAACTCGATCCTGTATTGGCTTTTCGCAAGCCTCCTGCTCACGGTAATCGCCCCTGGCTTGGCCTACTTCAGTCAGATTTTCTTTGCTGAATCGATTGCGGCCGAAGAGTTCGCATGGGATGCACCTTTCATTCGAGACACGCGTCAATCGAAGCGGTGGGCCTTTGCTGGCGGAATTGTGAGATGGACCGCAATCGCTGCCGTGCTCGGCTCAATCATATGCCTTGCGATCGGCGGATTATCCTTTCTGTCGCTGGCTAGGTGAGCGGCGCCCAAGAGGACGGCAATGGCAGACGATAGAGGTCGATACATCAACGAAATTGTTGAGCATCCGGCATTCGAACGCATAAGGGGAGAGATCCTAAATAACGTCGAAACCAGAGCGAAAGAGGCGCAGGCAGCCTTCAACGGCCTCATGACCTTTTGTGGTGTGATCTACACGGGCGGCACAATTGCGGTGCTCGGTTTCGTCGGCGGGCGGATCTCCGCCGGCGTGCCTTACCTAGCTATCGCATCACTTGGTCTGTTTGTCTGCGCGCTCCTAAGTTTCGCTATTCTGTACCAGCGGCATTCCCAGCTGATGGCAGGCCGCCACCACCATTATGCTATGACTGCGAACGCCTTTTTTGGTCGGAAGGCTACCCTCGAAGAGGTCTTAGCAGCCGGCCATGCGGGTCAGGCAAAGTATCTTTATCGTGCCATTTTTTGGGTTCCCCTCGCGCTAGCAAGCGCAGGTTTTATATGTGGAGGCCTGGGCGTGTTGGGGTTGGGTTCAATTTCACCGCCTGTTCTGCCCTTGATCACACCATAAACCGCAGCCGGGTAGCGATAATCGTTCTTCTCGCTAAGTTTTGTGAGGCAGCCATGAAGGCTCCAAAGCTGCCCAAAACCACAACGCTACCGGCCGATGCCACGCTGCGCACCATTGCCGGCGGCTTGGCAGATCGGGTCGAGTATGTGCGACGAGTACTCGGGCAAATGACCGGCTTCGGCGGCCAGGTCCAAGTCCGTGTCGGCGTGCGGAGCAAACCCAAGTACCCTGACTACATCGTCGAAATGCTGTTCTTCGAGGAGGACGATCCCGACCACCCGGCCGGCTCTGCCATCATGAACATCTACAACGGGCCGACCCACAAGCTCTACGACTTCGACGACGACAGCTTGGACGCTTGGAAGAACTGGTCGACGCTCGGGATGACCTTCGCGGAGGTCCAGACACTGATAGGGGACCTCCGGCGCCCGCCTACAGGCGGGCTCATATAAAGCTCAATGCTATTGCGTTGATGCATCGTTTGACGCAAACATCTGCTGTATACGGCATCGGAGACGCTCATGCTTGCGCGGACAGGTCAGCATCCCTGCGATATCTACCGTGTCGCGCGCGCCTGTGGCGTCACCCTTCACGATGGCGCTGATAATCGCACCAGCGGGCGCCTGCCAGGCCAATGCTACTGCAAGCCGACACTGCGCTCGATCGGCCGGGCGCACGGCGAGGGACACCTCGCCATCTGCCTCCGCCTGATCAATGAAACCGGCAACGGGCTCGAGCTGCATGCATTTGCAGGCGGTTTCCGCCCTGGTCCTGTCGGGCTGGGTGACCGTCGGCTCTGATCTCTTTGACGCCTTCGACGACATCGACGTTGGCCGCGTCCGCGCCTTCGCCAAGACGATGCCAGGCACGACGGCGGACACGATGGCGGCGCTGTTGCTGGGGCTCATGTTCGGCCAGCGCATTGCGAGGAAGGCAGCATGACAGAGATCGAGGTGGAAGGCGTCGGAACCTATCGCCTGCCGAATGCCTGGCAGTCATCCCGAATAGGCCGCATGCGCTCCGCTGATCGTTCCGTGGCGCGATTGGCGTTTGGATGCGGCATGACCGTTCCGCAGTTCCGGAAGCTTCCCCAGGACCGGCAGCAAGCCGTCTGGCAAGCATATCTCGCCCTGATGTCGCCGACGAACGCGGGGGGCGTCCCGTCGAGCAATGACAACGAGCCCGCGGCGACTCGCTTTCGGAAGGGCATCCATCGCAGCACCGGCGAAAAGATCGCTATCGGGCGGCGACTGATCGCGGTGAAAACATCACTGCCCCGCGGGCATTTCGGGCCATGGCTGGAGGAGAAGGGCATCCCGGCTCAATTCGCGCACATGGTGATGAAGATGGCAGCTCAGATGAAGCTGGCGGCCTAAAAATGGTGTAGCGAAGCGCGGGTACCGGCCGGCGAGGTCGTTGACTTTTGACCCGCTCTCCGACCGTCGATGGCCATTGCAACCATTCGTCAACCATACCGGTACGGTGAAGATTTAGTTTCGAACAAATCGAGGCGCGACGGGTTACTGGCTGGTCCAGCAGCAAAGAGGCCACCGATGCACCTTCTATCCGTCGCGACCGCTCTGTTGATCTCCTTGGCGGCCGCATACGTGAGTTGCCTGTGGATATTCAGTCCTCACACAGGCCGCTTGTTCGAAGCCCAGGCTTCCGTGATGGCTATCAGCGATTCCACGGATGGGTGGTGTCTTCGGGCCGGCCATTAATGTATGATCCGATCGTATAGCCTCGAGCCTCCTCGCGCTGGATCAGCGTGTCATGGTCGGCCTTGCACACCGGCGAAGGCGGCTTCACTGGATGGTTGGCGCGGCGGCTGGCGCACATTTCGCAGCGAACCGCTTATGCCGCGATCCAGAGATATGATGGCATTGGAGAGTTTGCAGAGCTCTGCAAACTTTCTGGTGCCGCGCAGATCGAGACGGCAACGGCAGAACCGTTGCGGATATGGCGATTGCCGCTAGTGCCAGGATGCCGAGCATCCAGAAAAGCAAAATCTGCCCCATTGCCGTAATCTACCGAAGAGAATTGGCAATGCAATCAGGCCAGATCGATCAGGCCTTGCGTCAACATCGACGTTCCGGCATCTTTCGCGCCGCTGCTAAGTGAAGCGCGGGGGAAAGTTTTGGGCGCAGTTATACTTATCGTGATCGGGCTCGCCGTGGTTGCCATGGCATCAGCCAACTTCAAAAATCAGACCGGCGTCGATGCGCCTACACGAAGCGCACTGAAAGGCATGCGACGGCGCGCCAGAAAGGCCGGCGTCAGCGAAGAGCAATATTTCAATGATTGGGTTGAACGCAAAAGGCGCAAAAAGGGCTGATAATGATACTGGTTGTCCTGTTCACATTGGCCGGTGCCATATCGGTTCTATTCGGCTTCATTACGATGACAACAGGCAATTTCAACGGCCCATCTATCATGGCGGCGGCACCCGTGTTTCTGGTGGCGCTTGGCTTCTTCGGCTTCGCCCAGGTGATCAATGCGCTCGGCCGCACGGCCAAGGCCACAGAGGCGAGCGTGGCAGAGTTGAAGGCGATTCGCGAGCAACTCGGCCAACGATAAACGTCTTTATCGCTACTGATCCGCGGGCGCTGCCCAATGCTTCGGAGCGGGTTCCTCGTCATCAATGATCCTGCCACCGTTGCATAGGATGGTGATGAAGTCCGCGACGGCCGGCATAAGTTCGGCAACGTTGCTACGTGATATTTTCTCTGCAACCGTGCCAGGGTCCATCATCAGGCCAAGGGCGATGGCGCCGGTAATCATGTCGCTGTCGAATTTCATGACCCGTTCCAATGCAGGGACCATGCCACCGGCGCGCCGTGAGATGGCGATGGTCGCGCTGGCAGATGGCAATAGCGTTTCGGTCATGCCATCCAAAACGATCTCGATCCCGGTCATGCTGCCACCTTCCGGCGCATGCGGCGCTCGTGTCGGTTCATCCTCAGCACGTTCTCGCCATCCGGGGAGGTAGCCGACCCGACCTTGTCGCCTACCTCATCGGACCAAGTGCGCAAGGTCTTAGTGTTCGATCCGTCAGGCGTGATGGTCGTCAACTGGACAAAACCGCCAATCGCGTAGTGCTTTGGCCATGGCGATGAGTCGGGGTTGGGCTCGGCGTGCTTTCGCAAAAGCTCGAAAATTTCGGCGCCGTATTTTTCGACTGCGGCGCTTCCGAGCGGCTGCAGTTTTTCTGGGGTGATGCCAACGGAAGCGAGCTGCTCAGTCGTGACCGCGGGACCGCCGCCGAGCTCGAAGCCCATTTCCCAAAGTTCGCAGGGCGGAATATGTGCGCCGGCGTGAAACGCGCCATCGTGAGTCGCGAAATAGTAGAGCTTTGGCCCCTGGGTCTCTGACCATCCTGCGATTAGCATCTCGATATGATGATGCTTTTTGAACCGCTGCGATCTGACTTTGAGCGATCCCTCCAGCAACATGGGAATGCCGCTCATGAACTCATCGAAATTGCCGACGACGCTCAATTTGATCAGCAGATCTGAAAACTGCTCCAGAAACCAGGAATGGCCCCGGCCTGTGATCACCATCGGCATGTATGGGGAGCGATAGACTTTACTCTTGATCCCGGTGATGACGCCTTCCTGATCGTAATGCGCGCCGTCAGTCAGCAATTGAATGCAGTCAGGGAACACCCTTGCAAAAAACGCGCTCATGCTTCGCTCCATAGGTTGGTTGTCATCAGCGGCCCGGCGGCGCCCGTCGTTCCGCCCGTCAGGTTTCCAAAGAGGGCGTTGATCGATTGGTCGAGCGCCATGTCGAGGAGCTTGTCCCCGAGGCGCCCGAATGCATTGGTCAGGGCGTCAATCGGCTTCACGCCGTTTTGCAGGTCCTGCGCAAGGCCACTGGCGAAATCGAGGGTCAGGTCTCGGCCCGTCTTAAGCGCCTCATTCAGGCGAATTTGACCTGCGGCAAGTTGACCTTGCGCGGATAGCGGGTCCAAACCGGCATCCCGCAATTCGCTGGAAACCCGCTGCTCTGTCGGCGATCTGAACATCTGATCGCGTTCGAACTTCAGACTGTCCATCTCGGTGAGGTAGGCGGCCTTTTCAGCCGCTGCCTGGTAGGCCGCAGCGAGTTTATTGATGTCGGCTATTTTGTCCGCGTCGAGGGTGCGACCCTTCGCTGTCGCCCGCTGAAGCAAGTCGAGCTTGAAACGATAGGCGTCGGCGGCCGCTCCCGTCTTGCCGACCATCTCCACTTCAAGCCCGAGCTGATCGACCCGGTCCTGTCCCGCCTTCAATAGGTCGCGATAGGCATTCGCTTCTCGCTGCGCATGCATGTCGGCCGACTTGTCCCGAGGCGCTGTATATGGCGCCGGTTGCCAGCCGTCGGCGGCTCCGCTCTTGGCGGTATCTTTTGCGCTCTGTCTCGCCTTGACGACGTCCATTATGCGACGTTCATTCTCGGCAAGCGCTTCATTCTCGCGGTTGAGATCTTGTATCGCCTCCAGGGATGTCGACTGGCCAAGTGACGTGCCGAAGATGCCATCGTTGGGCTGGCTATCACCATTCTGGAGAGATTTAATCCGCCCCTCAATTTCGAGACGGCGCCGTCCAATCGTGGCGAGCTGCGTGTCGAGGGCGCTGTCCTGCTGGTTCTGGAAGTCGTGAAACTTGTCGATAAAGCTGTTGAGGTCGCCGGCCGCGCGGATGATTGCGCCACGCAGATAGCCGCCCACCGTATCGCCGATGGTCTTGAATAGGCGATCGACCTCACCCGCCTTGTCGATGAGGTCGGTGTCCATCACGTTGCCCAGCTGATGCGCCTGCTCGATCGTGTTCTTGATTGCCTCGGTGCCCTGGTCGAGCAACTGCACGAAGCCCGCGCCTGCGCTGCTCCCGAAAATCTTGTCCGCAACTCGTATTTGACTGGCCTTGTCGAGTTTGCCGAGGCGGTCGATCATCTCCAGCAAAAGCCCCGACGGGTCTTTCAGCTTGTCGTGGAGCTCGACGGCCCCATATCCCAATTGCTTGAAGGCATCCGCTGCCGGCCCCTTGCCGGTCATTGCAAAGTCGCCGGCCCGAATCGTCAACTCGCGAATGCCGTCGGTAAGTGCATTCACAGGAAGACGGGCATGCTCGGCCACAATTCCCCATTCTTGGACGACATCGGTCGTGACGCCAGCGCGGCGCGCTTCGTCACCGATCTTTGCGACGTTCTCAGCGACCTTGCCGAGATTGCCTATCAGGCTGATCAGCCCGCCGGCTGCGAGGCCGCCGACAAAGGCCGCACCGTAGGATTTCACCATACTGCCAAAGCTGGCGGTGACAGTTCCGATCGATCCCGTAATGCGGGCATTCGATCTCACGACCTCTTGCTCCAGCCGGTTGAACGACCTGGTGCCAGCGGTCCCGAGACTATTTACGGCCGCCTCGGCCTTTGCTGCGGCCGGCGTCAGCTTATTTAGCTCGTCGACGGCAGCCTTGGCCGGCTTGCTGTCAATTTTAAAGCCGAGAACAGCATCTGTCATTTGCCGCTATCCTCGCCTTCGATGGGCATGTAGAGCGCTCTGGTGCTCGCATAGATGTCAATCTGATCGCGAACGACCGGATAGCGCGTAAGGAGGCTGACAACCTCGTCCCGGTTGCATTCGACCGGTTCGCCTTTCCGATGAATGCCCGTCCAATCGAGTACGGCGGCCGCGAGAATAGCGATGTTGTCCCGCTGACGATCTTCGAGTGTCCGGACATCGTTGCCGGCATTGATCATTCGCTGCATGACTGCATCGCGCGCCTTGCGCTGTGTGTCCGAATCCGGCCCCGCGACCTTGATGCGAATGCCGGTATCCTGCCGGGCCGCATCCATGATTGGGAATTCAACGCCCTCGTTCTGGCGCTCCTGCATTGCATCAAGCGTCGAGAGATCGAACATCTTATCGGTCATTGTTCATCCTTTTCCGGTGCCACAAAGAGCGACCTGGTGTTTACGGCGATTTCAACTTGCTCCAAGACAAAGCGATATTTCGTGCAGATCTCGACGGCGTTATTCTTCGAAAAGGCGACGGGCTCGCCATGTTGCGCCAAGCCCTCCCATCCCATAATGAAGCCGGCCACTGTGGCGACGTGGTCGGCTTCCATGATGGCAGCTCGGCCGCCCGGAATGACGTTTGCTCGCTTCATCTGCCGGTTGATGACGGTGTGCCGGGCCTCGCGCGCACGCCTACTGTCCGGACCGCAAACCTTGACGCGGAAGCTGGTCGGTCGATCGCCAATCTTGATCGTGATCCAAGCGCCGGCCTCTTGTCCCTTGATGAAACCTTCGAGTTCGAGGATGTCCATTCAGATCGCCCTCGCCGGTTCGTATTGATAATCACGCTTATCGCTCGCCATGCGGTCGGCGAGCACCTGCTCCCATGCGTCGCCATGGACGGCCCGGCAGCGCGCGGCGGCCACTTCCGCCACCTCGTCGACCTTCTCGCGCCAATCGTCGCCGTAGGCGTCCCTGGCAAGCCTGCTATGGGCTTCGTCGGTGAAGCGCGCGGCGCACCACTTCAAGAACTGCGAGGCGCTCGGTAGGCCGAACAGCAAAGCAGCCTGATCGGCATAGGAACCGGTGCCGCGATCGAGAGTTTCGGCGATGAAGCCAGTGAAGCCGGCGACAGCGTGCCCGTCATGCTCGGCCGAAATGACTGGGCGAAGGCGTTCAAGCATGGCTATGCGCCGGCGGAGGTCGGTCGACATCAGCGCAGATCCCTCGCCGCGGCAAAATATGCCTCCGGGTCTGCATCGACCAAGACGATGAGGTCGCGGATGTGGGTGTAGTCGTCGGGGATCAGCACGACGCTACGGCTTTCGTCCTCGTCGATGACGCCAAGATGCAGAAGGATTGCCTCCAGCCGATCAAGCTCGGCATCCGACAGATCCTCCAACTGCTTTGCCAAGATGGTCGAGCGCTCATGCTCGGTCATCGCGTCGGCGCGACCGATGGCCTCCTCGATCCGCTCTATCCTGGCCCGAAGCGCGTTCATCTCTTCCTCGCCTCCATGGCTCTTTCCAGGACGTCCAAACGGCCGCCAAGCTCGTCGGTCTCGATCGCGCGGCGGGCGGCCTCGATCAGCGGCACAACGGCCCCACCTTCCTCTGGAGACATCAGCCCCTCGGCAACGGCTTGCAGGACGGCCAGAGCCGCGCCGCGCACGTCGCCGCTGTTCGCCATCTCAGGCAGGGTAAACCGGATAGGTGAGCCCTTGCGGGGCGGGGCGATGCGATCCATGCACAAGCGCAGCGCCACCGTGTCACCGGTCTTGGCTAGTTCGATAGCCTTCGTGGTGATCGCCTTGGCATCAGCGTCGAGCAGTTTCTCGCAGGCCAGCGTTACGCGTGAACGCGATCCGCTTGGCCGCCCTTTCGGATTGCCGGACTTGCCTGGCTGGAACCGGGTGCTCGACATGAAACGATCAACGTGTCCGGTTATCGTTCACAGGAGCGCGCCACGCGTTCGAGAGTTCGTGGTCTCGCTGTCGCTGAGCTGCGATCGACTGAGCCGCGGCGTCGATGTTTGGGAAGCTTCGTTCGCGGCCGCCGAGGGCGTCATTGCAGGAGGCGCCGTCAACCAGGGCGTAATATTCCTCCGCCGGCCGTCCGCTGGCGATGCTGCCGCGCACTCCGTCATAAATCGGCAGGGCCGCTGCCTGGTGCAAAGGCATGCCTTTGACGCTGTCTTTCATGGTTCGCTTTTCAGCATCGGTCATCATGTCGAAGCTCTTTCTTTGAGGTTGCGAAGAGGCGCTATCCTTCATCATCAAGGGGATGTGGAACGTCCGGTTTCTCTGCATATTGTCATTGACGATCGCCCCGCAGTCGCAATGGCCGGCGAAGCAGGCGGATGTGCACTTTTCACTGATCAGGGTCATTGGCCGTCACCTCCTTGGAGCGGTTTGCGGGAGGGTCGAAAGGATCCAAACTCCCCTCCCGCACTCGCCGAGGGACAGGGAGACCTCGGTGAGGGTTCGCGCAACGCCGTAACTACCGGCGTCGCCATCAAACAGCTCGGAGATAATCTGCCGCGCCGCGAGGCCGCTCAGCTTCTCCGATGTACCGTTCGCGATTGCCTCACCGATCGCGTAAGCGACAGGGAAGGCGTTCATGGTCGAAGCCTCGGCCATACGTACCCACCGGAGCAGCCAACGAATGCCGGGAGGCGCAGATTGGTCAGCAGCCGCGGCATCGACAGAGAATGATTTACCGCGAAGTTATCGGGCGCCTTACGGGCGATTTGCTCGGCGGTCACCACCACGGCGCCGGCAGCCGCTCGGGTGAGGCGGTCACTGTTGGCAGAGAGGCGCGCCAGAAGATCGAGCATCTTGCGTTCAAGCTCGGGCCACTCCCTCGCGAGGTCAGCGGCGAGTGCGTCTCGCTCCACCAATGCCGCCTTCATTTCGGTTTGACGCAGCGCCTCTGCCTCGCTCTTCTGCGTCGTGGCTAGCAGATCATTGAGGCGCGTCGCTGCTGCGCTCATGCGCTCAGACGCGAACGCCGCATCCTCCATCGCCTTTCGTGCCTTGGCGACGTCGGCGGCTGGCGTGGCGGGATCGAGCGCACGTTCCTTGGCCACGGCGTGATCCGCCTTTGCCCTTTTATCGGCGGCACCCACCGCCTGGAGTAGCGTGGCGACATCGGCAGACGTCGGCGATCCGGTGAAGGCCGCGGCGATCCGATCGTCGAGGGAAATGTTCGCGTTCATGCGTGGCGCCTTGCGTCCTGTCCGTGGTTGTCGTTGTGGGCGTTGATGTCGCCGGGGTGGAACACGCCGGGAAACTCATAGCTGCCATCGGCCAGGAGCTTCTCGGCGGCCGCGAGGAGCGCGAAGTCGCTTGGCGTCATGCGAGCCTCGTCTGCGGCCTGGAAAAGGGCGTCGCGAAAAGCTTGAGTGACACGCGCCGAGGTCAGCATCACGTTGACGCGGCGGCCTGTTTCCTTGCCCTGATTGGTAGCGGTAACGGGCATTATCGTTGATCTCCTGCCCCTGTTTTCGGGGAGGAGATTCGCACGTGCGGCGCGGCCATGGTATTCCGCACGTCTAGGCATGTTTGGGCATGTTTTTGACTGGGGGGGCGATGACCAACGATACACAGGCGGATTTAATCCGTCAGGCGAAGGATCAACTTCTGAAGGAAATGAAGCGAGGCAAGGGATCACGCTTCAACGCCTCCAAACGTCTGGAAAAGAGAGACCAGACGCGGACAAACATCGTGGCCTATGCCTCTGTGAGCGTTATCGTACTCACCTTACTTCCAGTTTTCTTCAGTACGGCTCGATGGCTGGAGAGCTTGATCGCTCTTTTGACGGTTGGAATGTCGCTACTCATTCTTGCGTTCTCGTTGTTGCAGGCACAGGCACAAGACCCAGTGAAAGCCGACCAGTTCCACCGCTGCGCAACAGAGATCAATGAACTTAGACGTCGTCTCCGTGCGAAACCGGAAGTAGACTCGGCCGAGCTGGAGTTGTTCGGCCGAGATTATGACGCAATCCTACGTCGATACAGCATCAATCACGACGACGTTGATTACGACCGGTACCGCGTTGAGCATCCTGATGAATTCCCAGGCAGCAACGAAAAACAGCAGGCAGATGCCAAGCGGCATGTGACAAACGTGGATCGACTGATGTCCGGCATAGGCGCGGCAGTGATAACCGCCACTGTCGCCAGCGCGCTTGCTGCATCACTTGCCAGTCCCGAGTTCCTGGATTGGGTAAAGGAGATCGCCACAATCTTGCGTCACTAACCAAGTGGAATGCCTAGACGACGAAAATATCTAACCACATCTGGATGGCGGCGATCATCCTCTCTCAAAAGCTCCAGCGCATGACGATCGCCGTCGAGCACCATTGCCAGACCTGGTGCGCTGATGCGCAACGGTGCGCCGGTCATAGTCTGGTTTGCGAGATGGAACTGCCTCACCAGTCGCCGGAGCGTGTCCTCCGACAGGCGATAGTCCTTGAACACCTCCAGCGCCTGCTTGACCGTTATGGCCTCGGCGCCGGGGATCCAGAGCGGCCGCAGCCGTTCGCCTGTTTCTGGCGCTGTTTTGACAGGAAGGCGGACGACGGCCGATCTCATGCGGCTAACCGGGTGTTAACGCCGTTCGTCAGTGCCGGGCTGTGGTCGGCACCCCAATCCAGTAGAATGGCGTCCTGCAACTGCGGAGGCGCAAATGCTGCTTCGGATATTCCTCGCGTCGGTCCTGATCGGTGTATCCAGCATGCAGGCTCTCGCGGATGACAAGCCAGCGACGCCGAGCGACCAGCCGGTTGCACAGCCTGCCCCTGTGCCGCCGGTGCACTGCGATGGTCAAGATTGCCTTCCGCCTGCCGATAACTCCGTGAAGACGTGCGACGGTCAAGCTTGCACCCTCGCTCCACCGGTTCAGCCGGTGCCGGAGGTTGAGCACGTCGACTGATTGAGAGGAGGGTGGTGCTCATTCGGCACGTCCTTCCGGCCACCGGCGCCACCATTCGCGCTCCAGCACGGCGGCCACCATGTCGACGGCCAGCGAGCGCGGCTCATCATGCGCGGCCTGGTGCTCTACAAGGAAGCGGTCGTCGGACATTCGCTCGACTGCCTCGGCGACGTGCGCCAGCGACTGATCGATCCATGCCGCGGCAGAACGGAACGACATCGCACGCGCGGAGTTGGCGCCAACAGAAGGAAGACGTGGGGCCTGAGGCCCCACACCCCCATTCCGTTCCGCTTCGCGGACGGATATGTTCTCTCCCTCGATCATGCGGCACTATCCGGCGTCGAGCCGTACTGCTTTTGAGAATGAAGAATGCGGCTGATCGCCGTCGCGTAGCGGCTGATCTCGGCGTCGATCTGGCTTGTGGGAATGCCTCGGGCTTCGAGCTTCTTCCGCTCCTGTGCAACATGCAGCGACCAGTACCGCTGACCAGCCTGATATGTTCGTGCATTCAGCGCGGCCGCGATCTTGCGAACCATGTCGGCGCGGCGATGCAATGGGAACGCATAAACGATCGCCGGCGTCCTTTTCGACGCGAACAGATCAAGCTGCATCGGCGTTGCCCCCTCTTATGGTTTCAATGGTGTTGGGACCACTGATGTCCCGATCGCCGGGACCACTGTTGTCCAGATCGACCCCCGACCGATCGGGACCACTGTTGTCCAGATCGAAACCGCCGTCTGGGAGAACAATTCCGGGAGAAAGTTCCTGCGGAATAGAAGGGCGAATGTTCCTTGTTCGAAATATCTGGGTGCCATCTTTGCGCCAGCCCATCTCCACAATCACGATTCCAAGGGCCTCGGCCTGAGCGACGTCGCGAGTAATGGTCTTCTCTGCGCAGCGGCCTGCCCTGGCGGCGAGATCGGCGTTGCTCAGGCATATCGTACCGCTCTGCCAGTGGATCACTTTCTTGGTCACGGCAAGGAAGCGGAAGCTCCCGCCGACCGCGTGAACGATCTGCATCGCGACGTCATGCCAAGCATCAAAAAGCTCAAACCGTTCCTTGGCAGTGGTAGGCCATCGCAACGATGTACACGCCGCCTTTTCTGATGTGATCCGACGGATGCCCGTCGAGCGCGCCGGATGAACGTAGCCAGCAGCCGGATCAAACGCCGTGACCTCAGCCGGCATCGCCTTCGGGATCATGCGGCACGCGCCCTGCGCAGCGTCGTCTCGCGGATCACCACGATGGCCTGGTGCGCAGTCAAGCCGAACCGCTTCTGCAAAGCTGGCACGATCGGCCGCTCGCAGGTGCCGTAGTTCGACGAGTACCAGGCGACGGCCTCGTCGATAACCGCCGAGTGCTCGTGCTCGGGTGCGGTGAGAGCGGCGGCGTTCATGCGATATCCCCGATAGTCTCCAAGAAAAACTTACGAAGCTTTCCTCGATCAGCCACCCATCGGTTTCCAACCTTTCTGGCGGGGAGAAGGCCAGCCTCCAGCATATGGAAGGCCTGCCTCGGCTTCTGCTTGATTTCTTTGCCGATCGCGGCGGCTCCCCAAACGAGGTCGATCGCGTCGGAAGTTGCAACCTTCATTTGACGTCTCCAATCGGTAGCAAATCACAGTGATTTAAATTACCGTGATTTACTTGCTTGTCAATCGGAGAGAAATTACAGTGATGTCACTAATGGGGAATACCGGGGCAAATGGCAGCGAGCAGCAGACCTGGTCGGGGGTCCGATCAATTTCCCCTCAGACTTCCGGATGGTTTGAGAGACCGCATCAAGGCGGGAGCTGAAAGCCGTGGTCGATCGATGAACGCGGAAATCGTTCGCGTTCTTGAGAAGGAATTCCCAGAGCCATGGCCTTTGAACGCACGCATTCAACACCTGATCGATCTTCTCCAGGCAATTCGGAAGGTGAGAGGTTACGAGCAGGCTATTGACGTCTTGACAGATGAGATCCTGGAAACGGCAGAGGGGATCGCCACCGGCCGCGTGCCGGAGTTGGACGAAGAGGCCCGCAGCAAAGTGCGAGAGAGTTTGGAAGACTGGAAACAAGCTCGAGCCGAGGATGAAGAGGAACGCTCGCATTGGCACGAGCGCGACGACGAGGACGGGAAATGAGCATCCGCAAGCGCTCCTGGACCAATGCCAAAGGCGAGGAGAAAACTGCTTGGGTTGTCGACTATGTGGACGGCAAAGGCGTCCGCCGGCTGAAGACCTTCGCGAAGAAGAAGGATGCCGACCAGTTCGCCGCGACAGCCAAGGTCGAGGTAAGAGAGGGCTCGCACGTCGCCGACAGCGCCAGCGTGACGGTAAAGGCCGCGGCGGCATTCTGGATTGCCACCGGCGAGCAGGACGGGCTCGAGCGTTCCTCGATAGACCAGCGAAAGCGCCACCTGAAACTGCACATCGAGCCGTTTATCGGTGCCACGCTGCTATCGCAGCTCACCGTTCCGGCCGTGCGCGAATTCGCCGATAAACTGCGGGAAGGCGGTCGGTCGCAGGTTATGGTCCGAAAGGTGTTGGGCTCGCTCGGCGCCCTACTATCCGATGCACAAGAGCGCGGACTGGCAACGCGAAACCCTGTGAGGGATCTGCGGGGCGGGCGCCGCCGAGGGAAGGAACGCAAAGCGGACAAGCGGCAAAAGGGGAAGCTCAAAGTCGGTATCGACATTCCGACGCGCGAAGAGATTAAGGCAATCGTCGGCGCGGCCACAGGCCGCTGGCGGCCGCTCCTGATAACCGCGGTCTTTACCGGCATGCGATCATCAGAGCTGCGCGGCCTGCGCTGGAGCGACGTCGATCTCGACCGCGGCCAAATCAGAGTGCACCAGCGCGCCGACGACTACGGAGAGATCGGGAGGCCGAAGTCTGAGGCCGGCGAACGAACGATTCCGGTGCCGCCGGCCGTTATTAGCACCTTGAGAGAATGGAAAGTCGCCTGCCCTCGCCGCACGCAGGACGGCGATGGAAAAGACGTCAAGGAACTGCACTATGTGTTTCCGAACGGCAGCGGCAACATTGAGAGCCGGTCGAACATCACAAAGCGCGGCTTCCTTCCGACCCAGGTAACCGCCGGCGTGGCTGTCGCGACCGACGAGCGGGACGCAGACGGCAATGCCATCATGGTTGCCAAGTATGGTGGCATGCACGCCCTACGGCACTTCTACGCCTCGTGGTCGATCAATCGGCCGCAAGACGGCGGCCTTGGTCTTCCCCCGAAGGTCATCCAGGAACGGCTCGGCCATAGCTCTATCACCATGACGCTGGACACATACGGACACCTGTTCCCGCGCGGCGATGACGCCGAGGAATTGGCTGCGGCCGAGCGTTCGCTGCTTGCTTAAGATGGGCGCTGGAAGATGAATACTAAAGGGCCAGTGACAATCAAGGAACGACTGATCGCAATGATCGTATCGACTGTACTGGCTGCCGGAGTCGCATATCTCATTTTTCAAAACAACGCGGGGCACACGGCCTTCATGTCCGTGGCTGTCGGATGGGGCGGAGCTATGTTCTTGGCCATGATCATTCAGCGGCCCAATCCACCCAAATAGCGCACTCCACTCCTGCGCGAAACGCGACATCAGCGCGACATGGAGTCAACTTTCTCAATAAAATCAAAGTCGCGGCCAAGTATCATAATCCTGGGGTCGGGGGTTCAAGTCCCTCTCCCGCTACCACCTCTCACCTGTACGGCCCGGAGACATAGGTAACAGACTGTACCTAAGACATGGGTGACAACCTCGTGCTGAACGGGTTGGACAGGCCCGCGCTGATGCGGGTCGCGTTGGGAGGAACGTCTACACCTCTTCCGTCTCGAGCACGAACGTCCCGGTGGGGATGCGGTTGGTGATCATGGCGCGGATACCGACATCGATGGCGGGGTCAGTTTCGTCGAATAGGCCGCAGGCCTGCAGCGCCTTGCGCTGGTCGACGGAGCGGCCGAGATATTCCAGAAGCACGACCGAGGCTGCGGGTCTCCGCCCTCGTAAAAGGGGCATGCCCGTCTGGATGCCGACCAGATAGGCGACGCTCGTCTGGTAGCTCGGATAGAGGATCACCTGGGTGATGCTGGTCTTGAGCAGGGTTTCGGATTCGAGCGCGAATATGCGATCGCCGAGCAGCAGCAGGGCGGCCGAATATTTCGAGGTCTTTACGCCATATTTGCCGAAATGGACGAGCCTTTCCATGCATTTCCAGAAATAGCGGCCTTCCTTTTCATAGATTACGACCAGGCATTTGATGATCTTGCCGGCATAGCCGAACGAGTAGAAATAGCGGAAATAGTAGCCGACATAGCGCCCGAGATCGCCGGAACGCTGATAGAGCTGCTCCATATGCACCAGCATGTCCGATGGCGCATGGACGCCGAGCGGGCGGCGGCGCAGGCCGACGATCTCGGCAAAGCGCTGCTGGTCCATCAAAAGCTCGCCTTCGCTCACGCCGAAGAAATCGCAGATCTTGCGCATGTTGCGGCGGGACGGCCAGGTCTGGCCGCTCAGATACTTGTTGAACTGCTGGCGGTTGATCTGCAGGCGCCGGCACACGGCGGCAATCGACGGATAATAGCTGCACAGGAAGGCGAGGTTCTGGGGAAGCGGTTCGGTCTGCATGACCTAATGCATACTGACGCCAGAACAGTGTCAAGTCGCGAAGGGTCGCGAAATTGTGCGGCACCGCCGATTTGCCCAAGGTGGCGTTCTCCAACAGAGGCCTCGTCATGCGCACAGTGTCCAACTTCCCCCATCCGATCCGCTCGGTCGACCATTTCGAGATTCCGATGCCGGACGGCTGCCGGCTTGCGGCGCGCATGTGGCTTCCCGAGGGTGCCGAACAAAAGCCGGTGCCGGCGATCCTGGAATACATCCCCTATCGCAAGAACGATCTGACCGCCGCACGCGATGTCGTCATGCACCCCTACGTGGCCGGCCATGGTTACGCCGTTGTGCGCGTCGACCTGCGTGGAACCGGCGATTCCGAAGGGCTGATGCTCGACGAGTACCTTCAGCAGGAGCTGGACGATGGCTGCTCGGTCATCGAATGGCTGGCCGCCCAGCCCTGGTGCGACGGCAACGTCGGCATGATCGGCATCTCCTGGGGCGGCTTCAACGGATTGCAGATCGCCGCCATGCGGCCGCCAGCGCTGAAGGCGGTGATCAGTTGCGCCTCGACCGACGACCGCTACGCCGACGATGTCCACCACATGGGTGGCACGCTGCTCATCGACAATCTCTCCTGGGCCGCGATCATGTTCGGGCGCAACACGCTGCCCCCCGACCCACGCAACAAGCCGGACAATTGGCGCGCTTTGTGGCACAGCCGGCTAAAGGAAAGCGGGCTATGGTTGAAGAACTGGCTGGAGCACCAGCACCGCGACAAGTTCTGGAAACACGGTTCGGTCTGCGAGGATTTCGGCGCGATCACCTGCCCGGTCTACGCCGTCAGCGGTTGGGCCGATGGTTATTGCCGCTCGGTCTTCCGCCTGATGGAAAAGCTGCAGGGCCCGCGCAAGGGGCTGGTCGGGCCATGGGCGCACACTTATCCCCATATCGGCAAGCCTGGTCCTGCCATCGGCTTTCTGCAGGAATGCGTCCGCTGGTGGGATCAATGGCTGAAGGGCCGTGACACCGGCATCATGGACGAGCCGATGCTGCGCCTGTTCATGCAGGATAGCGCCCCGCCGCAAACTTCCTACGAGACGCGCGCCGGACGCTGGGTCACGGAGCCGGCATGGCCATCGCCGAATATCGAGCGGCAGTCCTTCTTCCTTTCCGGCAATGGGCGCCTGTCCCTACGCCGGGCAGACGATGCGGCCGGAACGCAGACGGTCCGCTCGCCCTTGTCGGTTGGCCTGCGCGGCGGCAAATGGTGCTCCTATGCCGTGCCCGGCGACCAGCCGGCTGACCAGCGCGGCGACGATGCCGGCAGTCTGGTCTATGAGACGCAAGAGCTGGCGCACGATGTTGAGATCGCCGGCGATGCAATGCTCGATCTTGTCTTCGAAAGCGACAGGCCCGTCGCCATGGTGGCCGTCCGTCTTTCGGATGTCGCCCCCGATGGCGCGACGACGCGCGTCAGCTACGGCCTTTTGAACCTGACGCATCGCGATAGCCATGAGAGGCCCGAACCGCTCGAACCGGCAAGGCGCTACCGCACCTCTGTCCCCTTCAAGCACGTAGCACAGCGCTTCAGCGCGGGGCATCGCATACGCCTTGCCATCTCGACAAATTACTTCCCGATCGCTTGGCCTTCGCCCGAGCCGGTCACGCTCACCGTCCATCCGGCGGATTGCCGCCTTGAACTTCCGGTCCGCGTCGGGGGCGCCGGAGATCCGGCACCGGCGCCTTTTGCCGAACCCGAAGGGGCGCCGCCCTTACGGGTGGAGACGATCTCAAAGCCGCAAAAGGATTGGACGATCACGGAGAATCTGGCAGTCGCTTCGACCGTCGTTGAGATCGGCGAAGGCGCCGGCACCTATCGCATCGTCGACAACGACCTAACCATTACCTCGCTCGGCCGCGAACGCTATTCCTTCCGCGGCGACGATTTCGGGTCGGCCAGGGCCGAGGCGAAATGGGAGTTCGAATTTTCGCGCGCTGATTGGCGCATGCGTTCTGTGACCGAAACGACCATGACCGCGACGCCATCGCACTTCCACGTCGAGGCGCATCTCGAGGCATGGGAAGGCGACGAGCTTGTCCACGAACAGAAATGGACCGAGGCGATAGAGCGTCGCCTGCTGTGACATTCGCGAACTGACGCTAATCTCGCTCACATCTGCGTCGGCAGCGAAATTGACCGGCTTGCCGGCTGAATTGAAGAATGCGCCGTCCGAACTCGCGGCCCCATCAGGCGGCGCGGTACCAAAAAGAGGGATCCCGGCAATCGCCGGGAAACCCGCTCAGTTGAAAGGGGAACGAAACCGTGAATGGAATGAAATTGAATCGCAGGCATTTCCTGCAGGCAGGCGCCGGCCTCGGCGCGGGGATCATCGCCTCCGGTCTGCCCTTGTCGCAGGCCGTATGGGCGGCCGAAGGCAAGGTACTCAAGGCCCGCGCCTATTCCGATATCGACAAGCTCGATCCTGGCTTCTACCAGAACGCGTACAATGTCGACGTCATGAACTGCATCTACACCAAGCTTACGCGCTATAAACCGGGTTCGGAGTGGGGCTGGGAACTCGAGGCCGCCGAATCCGTCGAGCAGATCGATCCGACGCACATCCGCTTCCGCCTGAAGAAGGGCATCAACTTCACTGGCGGATTTGGCGAAATGACCGCCGAGGACGTGAAGTTCTCGTTTGAGCGCGTCATCCAGCACAATTCTCCGGTCAAGGGCGACTGGGGTCCGCTTGACCGCATCGAGATCGAGGACGACCATACTGGCGTGATCGTGCTCAAGACGCCTTTCGTGCCGCTCTGGAACATCACTCTTCCCTATGGTTGCGGCCACATCGTCTCGAAAAAAGCGGTGACGAAGGCAGTTGCCGACGGCGGCGATTTCGGCATGAAGCCGCCCTGCTATTCAGGTCCCTACGTGTTGTCGGACTGGAAGCCGAACCAGCTCGTCCTGTTGACCCGAAATCCCGAATGGAAAGGCCCTAGGCCGGGCTTCGACGAAATTCATATCCTGCCGATGAGCGATATCAAGACCGCCGAGCGCGCCTATCAGGCAGGCGACATCGACTTCACCGATTTCAGCCTCGATTCGCTGGCCACGTTGAAGGACAGCCCGCCCGAAAACACCAAGATCGAAGAAAAGCCTTCGCTCTACTATGTCTATATCGGCATGAACTCGGACCATCCGAAGCTGAAGGACGTCAATGTCCGCAAGGCGATTCAATGGGCCATCAATGTGCCGCAGATCATGGACGCGGCCTATTCAGGCCAGGCCCAGGTCGCGACCGGCCTTATCGCTCCAGGCTTGGTGGGACACCGGGAAAAAGCGCTGATACCGCCGGAGGGCGATCTCGAAAAGGCGAAGCAGTATCTTGAGAAGGCCGGCATCACCGAACTCAGCCTCACCATCGACGCGCTCAACGTGACCACCTTCTCCACGATCGCGGAAATGGTCCAGGCGCAGCTGTCGCAGATCGGCATCACGGTCGAGGTCAATGTTCAGGATTCCGGTTCGTTCTGGACCATCGGCATGGAATCGGAAGGCGAACGTTGGAAGGACATGCAGCTGATCGTGCAGCGTTTCTCGATGGTGCCGGATCCCTATTACGCCACCACCTTTTTCGTGCGCGACCAGGTCGGTGTGTGGAACTGGGAGCGCTTCCGCAGCGAGCGCTTCGACGAGCTCAACGCCAAGGCGGTAACCGTCGAAGACCCGCAGGAACGGGCCAAGATGTATTATGAGATGCAGGACATCATGGAAGATTCCGGCTCCTACCGGTTCCTCACCCATGAAGGCTCGCCGATCATGTACCGAACGACGCAACTCGAGGCCGAGACGCGCCCAGACGGGCGGCCACTCTATCTCGGCTTTGAGCCGAAATCGGCCTAGGGCATTCTAGGAAAGGTGCGTAGCGGTTTTCCGTCCGGAATTGCGAAAAAACAAAGGGTTAGAGCGGGTCGGCGATTCTATCAAACGCTGAACCGCTCTGACGCGGTCGCTGGGACAGGCTGAGTCAAAACATGTGGTTATATCTTGGCAAGCGTATCGTGCTGGCGGCGGCAATTGTCGTCGTTGCCGTCACGCTGCTGTTCCTGATGATCCAGGCCGTTCCCGGCGATCCCGCCGCGGTCCTGCTCGGACCGCGTGCGACGCCGGAACTGAAGGCGCAATTGCACGAGGAAATGGGCCTCGACAAGCCGCTGCCCGTGCAGATCGTCTCATTCTTCGGGGGGCTGCTGCACGGTAATCTCGGCACCGATGTCTTTACCCAGCGCCCTGTCGCGGCCATCGTTTTCGAGCAATTGCCTTACACGATCGAACTCATCCTGGTTTCGATCGCCTGGGCCGTTATCGTCGGCGTGCCGCTCGGCTGCTATTCGGCGCTGCGCCGCAACTCCGTGATCGACAAGGTCGTGGGTGTATTCGCGGTCGGAACCATCGCCATCCCGTCCTTCGTCATGGCGATCTATGCGCTGTTGATCTTCTCGGTCGGCCTGCGCTGGCTGCCGGCCATCGGCGCCGGCTCAGGCTTCCGCGACGGGTTCGTCCATCTCATCCTTCCAGCCTTCGTCGTCGGTATCGGCTGGGTGGGCTACATCTCGCGCATCGTGCGCGCCTCCATGCTGGAGATTCTTGGCGAGAACCACATTCGCATGGCGCGCTCCTTCGGCCTTTCAGAGCGGCGCATCGTGGCGCGCTACGCGCTGCCGCTCGCGATCGTGCCGACAGTGACGATCATCGGCGTCGGCATGGCGCACCTGCTCTCGGCGGCGGTTTTCGTCGAGGTGGTCTTCGCCCGGCCCGGCATCGGCGCGCTGATCGTCAAGGCGGTGGACTCGCGCAACTATCCGATCGTCATGGGCACGGTCCTCGTCACCACCGTTCTGTTCGTCATCTCCACGACGCTCGCCGACCTCGTCAACGCGGCGCTCGATCCAAGAATCCGCGAGAATTTGTAGCGTGTCCGAAGTTCAACTCATTCGCGAGGCGGTCGATGAACGCCGCGGGCCGGGCGCGGCCACCATGTTCCTGCGGCAATTGCGCAAGTCTCCGCTCGGCATGATGGGCGCCGTGCTGGTGGTGCTGATGGTGGCGACTGCGGTCTTCGCCACCTGGATCGTGCCTCACGATCCGATCAAGATCATGGTTGGGCCCCGGCTGGCGCCGCCCTCTTTGCATTTTCTTCTCGGCACCGATCAGTTGGGACGCGATGTCTTCTCGCGGGTCGTCATGGGCGGAAGGATCGCGCTGCTCGTCGCCTTCGTCTCGTTGGGCGCCTCGCTCAGCGCAGGGCTTGTGCTCGGCCTCATCGCCGCCTTCGGTCCGCGCTGGCTGGACAATCTGCTGCTGCTGGTCTTCGACACGATCCGCTCCTTTCCGGTTATCATCTTCGCCTTGGCAGTGGTGACGCTGCTCGGGCCGAGCCTTGCCAGCGTCATCTTCGTCGTCGCGATCACGTCCGTGCCGATCTATGCGCGCGTGGTGCGCACGCAGGCCCACGCACTGCGCGAGAGCGAGTTCATCACTGCGGAGCGCGCCATGGGCGCCGGCATCGTGCGAATCCTTGCCGTGCACGTGCTGCCCAATGTGATCGGGCCGCTGCTGATCCTGGTCAGCATGGATGTTCCGCTGGTCATCACGCTGGAGGCCGGCATGAGCTTCCTAGGCATGGGTGTCCGTCCGCCGACGCCGGACTGGGGAACCATCCTCAGTGACGGCTATGGCTATATCCACAAGACGGTGTGGCTGGTGATCGCCGGCGGCATCCCGATCGTCATAACCACGCTGGGCTTCACTTTCCTCGGCGAGGCGCTGCGCGACATTTTCGACCCCAAGCTTCGGAAAGACCTATGAATCCCGGCGCTCAGGCAGGACATTCTCCAAACCGCGACCCGCTTCTGGCGATCCGTGGTCTGTCTCTCGATTTCGGCACGCCGCGCGGTCGCGCCCATGCACTGCGCGATATCCATATCGACGTGCCGGCGGGCGAAGTGGTCGGCATCGTCGGCGAAAGCGGTTCGGGCAAATCGACGCTCGCCTATGCCGTGATGGGGCTGCTGGCGGAAAATGCCGAGATGGTGAACGGCGCCATCCTGTTCGAGGGGCGCGACCTGCTCGGCATGGCTCCGGCGGAGCGGCGCGGCTTACTCGGCAACCGCATGTCGATGATCTTCCAGGATCCGATGACGGCGTTGAACCCTGTGCGCAGCATCGAAAGCCAGATGATCGATATCCAGCATCACGAGGGCGGCTCGCACCGGACCAAGCGCCAGCGCGCCCTGGGTATGCTTCATCGGGTCGGCATTCCGGACCCGGAGAGCCGCATCGGCGGCTATCCGCACGAGTTTTCCGGCGGAATGCGCCAGCGTATCTGCATCGCCATGGCGCTGCTGGTGAAGCCGGCGCTGCTCATCGCGGACGAACCGACCACAGCGCTCGACGCGACGCTGGAGGTGCAGATCATCCATCTGTTGAAAGAGCTGCAAAAGGAGATCGGCTGCTCGATCCTGTTCGTCTCTCACCACCTCGGCGCTGTCGCCGAGCTCTGCGACCGGGTGGCGGTCATGTATGCGGGCGAGGTGGTCGAATACGGCACCGTGCGCGACATCTTCCGCCGACCGGGGCATCCCTATACGCGCGCGCTGCTCGAATGTGATCCCGGACGCATCCGGCAACGCACCCGCCAGTTGCCGACGATCCCAGGCGAGGTGCCGAGCCTCCTCGGTACCCAGGCGGGTTGCATCTTCCGTCGGCGCTGCCCGCAAGCCTTTACCCGGTGCGTGGATGACAGTCCTGTCCCGTGCGCTATCGGCGCAACGCACACCGCACGTTGCCATCGTCTCGACGACACGCTGGTGGCGCCGGTATGAGCCCCCTGCTTTCTGTCGAGGATCTTCGCGTACGCTTCCGCACCATGGGCGCGCTGAAGGCGCTCGCCAGCGGCGTTAAGAACCCGTTCGTGGACGCCGTCTGCGGCGTTTCCTTCGAGATCCGCAAGGGCGAAACGCTCGGCCTCGTCGGTGAAAGCGGTTCGGGAAAATCCACCATCGCCCGCGCCATCATGGGCCTGCGGCCGCCAACGGGCGGCACGATACGCTTCGATGGTCAGGTGCTGAACGGCCTCGCCCCGACGGAGCGCAAGCCGCATCTTCGGCGCATGGCGATGATGTTCCAGGATCCGGTCGGATCGCTGTCGCCGCGACTCACTGTACGCTCACTGCTGATGGAGCCTTTCCGCATTCACGGCGTTACCGGCCGCGACCCCGCCGCCGAAGCGGAACGCCTGCTCAACATGGTCGGCCTGCCCGCCGATTTCGGGCGGCGATATCCACACCAGCTTTCCGGAGGCCAAGCGCGCCGCGTCGGCGTGGCGCGGGCCCTTGCATTGCAACCCGATCTTATCATCGCCGACGAGCCGACCGCGGGACTGGACGTGTCCGTTCAGGGTGAAGTCCTCAATCTGCTTGGACGTTTGCAGGGCGAACTCGGCATCGCCATTCTCATCATCACGCATAATCTCAATGTCGTGCGCCACATGACCGATCGCATGGCGATCATGTATCTCGGCCGCTTCATCGAGGTCGGCTCGACCGAGCGGATATTCGCGCAGCCGCGCCACCCCTATACGGAGGCGCTGCTGTCGGCCAATCCGGAACCCGACCCGGACGCCGTGCTCGACAGGGTCGAGCTCAGCGGCGAGGTGCCGAGCCTGATGACGCGCCCAACGGGCTGCGAGTTTCACACCCGCTGCCGCTATGCGCAGGGCATCTGCAAAAGCGTCTTCCCGTCCCGGGCAGCCGACCGGGAAGATCCCCGCCATGTCTTCAATTGCCACTTCCCGCTATCGGAACGTGCGCTCGCCGGAGCCACCAATGTCTCGTGAAATCCTCGATGTTCCTCTTGCCAACGGCACGCCGGGCAGCCAACACAGCGTGCGCATTATCCGGTATGGTGCCGCCGACGCGCGCCCGAAAGCCTACATACATGCCGCGCTGCATGCCGACGAAGCGCCCGGCCTGCTGGTGTTACACCATCTGGTCGAGCAGCTTGACGCCGCCGACTCGCGCGGCGAAATCCGGGGCCAGATCGTCGTCGTTCCCTACGCCAACCCGCTCGGCCTGGCGCAGTTCGTCAATGGCGATCATCTGGGGCGTTACGATCTGGCCAGCGGCCGGAATTTCAACCGCAAATGGCCTGATGTCGCCGGCGAATTGACCATCCGACTTGCCGATCGGCTCGGAAGCAGCGCCGACGACAACACGGTGCTCATCCGCAGCACGATTCGCGAAATTCTCGACGAACGCGGCGCAGGGCAGCCTGTCGATTCCCTTTACACCGCCTTGGCACGCGAGGCTTTCGATTCCGATCTTGTGCTGGATCTGCACTGCGACGACGAAGGGCTGATGCATCTGTTCGTGCGGCCCGAGATCTCGGCCGAATTGTCCGACCTTGCGCGGGAACTCGGTTGCCGGGCGGTGTTCTCACAGGGTTCGTCGGGCGGCTCAACCTTCGCCGAAGCGAGCGTCGAGCCCTGGATCAGGCTTGCGGCTGCCCTTCCCGATAAGGTGATCCCGATCGGCTGCCTCGCCGCGACGGTGGAACTGCGCGGCTTCATCGACATCAGTGATGAGATGGCGTCGGCTGACGCTTCCGCCTTGCTCAACGTGCTTCGCCGCCGCGGCTACGTCGCGGGGCAAGCGGGCCTGCCGCCCGCCGCGCTTTGCGAGATCACCGGCTTCGATGCGTGCGATGTGGTTCGCACGCCCGCTTTCGGTGTCATCGTCTACCGCGCCGAACTGGGTGAACGCGTCACTTGTGGACAGCCGATCGCGGACATCATCGTGCCTTCTTCGCTGGGCCGCGAGGCGCGCGTGACGGTACGGGCGCGCACCGACGGGCTCGTGGTGACGCGAAGGCTGAAGAAACTTGTCGCCGCCAATCAGGTCATTGCCAAGGTGGTGGGCCAAAAGCCCCTCGCCCACCGGACAGGCTATCTGCTGGAGGATTAGATCGATCAGCGGGCGCGGGCACTTCTTGACCGCAGATCGATGATTGGCGGCCACGCGTAGAAACGAGGTCCGTTCGACCTGATCCTGTCCCGGGCTCTAGGCCAGGGGCCGACCGCCGTCGACCGGAATGATAACGCCGGTCACGAAACGGAGATGGGTCGCAGCCGCCAAAACCGCCTCGGCGACATCGTCGGGCGTGCCCAGCCGCCCCAGCGGCGTCCGGCTTGCCTGTTCGTCCCGCCAGGATTCGTCACGGCCCTTGATGAAGTCGGTGTCGACGACGCCGGGCGAGACCGACACGACCCTGATTCTCGGGGCCAGGGCACGCGCCAGCGACTTGGTCAGATTATCGACAGCGGCTTTCGACGCACAATAGGCGACGTTGCTTCCCATGGCGGTGACCCCTGCGATCGACGAGATGTTGACAACAACCCCGCTGCCGGTGCGATCGAGCAGCGGCCGCATGGCCCGCGTCGCAGCAATCACACCGCGCACGTTGACGCTGAAGATGCGGTCGATCAATTCATCGTCCAGGCTGTCGAGATCCGGATGTGGCACGAAGCGGGTTGTCCCGGCGCAATTGACCAGGACATCCAGCCGGCCAAAGCTTTTCTCGATCTGACCAGCGAGGCGCGCGAGGCAATCGCTGTCCGTCACGGTTGCCTCGGCGACGAAGTGATCGCCGTACGCCAATGACGAAACCAGATCGTCGGCCGTCTGCCGCGAACGGTTGTAGCCGATGACAACCGAAGCCCCTTCCGCAGCAAGCCTGGATACGATCCGCGCGCCGATGCCGCCGGTTGCTCCAGTGACCAGGGCAACCTTGCCTGTGAGTGTGGCTGTCATGGCCGTCTCCTGAGTGTCAAACCCCGGTGCTTCGCTTATGGGCGGCCAGCGCCATTAGATTGCGGTCGCGCCAGGCGCTGCGTTCGGCGAGTTGGGATGCTGACAACTTTTCGCGGCGCGCTTCCTCGGCCTTGGCAACCAGCCCTTCCGACCAGGGGGCCGGATCGCGCCTGGCGAGGGCGATCGAATGGTAGAGCGGTCCCAGACGTCTCGCGTAGTCCGCGATCCCGCCGGGCGCATTCAGATCGATCGTCTCGAAAGGCCCCATGAAGGACCACCGGTAGCCGAGCCCATGCGACACCGTAAGGTCGATATCGGCGGCACTTGCCACGCCCTCCTCGAGCAGGGCCCAGGCTTCGTTCAGCAATGCCCCCTGAAGCCGGTTGAGGACGAACCCTTCGACTTCCTTGCGCACGATCACGGCAGCCTGCCCTACGGCCTCCATCTGCACCCGCAGCCACGCAACGGCCTCCGCGTCGGTCCAGGGCGCCGGGACCAGTTCCACCAACGGGATCAAATGCGGTGGATTGACGGGATGAGCGACGAGAAAACGCCGGCGGTTGGCACAGGACCCGGTGAAGGCCGAGGCCGGAATGCCGGAGCTGGAGCTGCCTACGACCGCGTCGGGCCGCATCGCCCGGTCAATCTCCAGACAGACCGCCTCCTTGATGTCGCGCACTTCCAGCACCGACTCCTGGATGTAGTCGGCATCCGCTACCGCACCCTCCAGCGTATCGACAACGTTCAGCCGCCGCATGACTGCATCGACGGCATCTACCAGCCCGGCCCCTTGCATATCGGCAAGGCTGGCCCGGATCTTGTCGAGCACCGCGGCGCGGATGTCGGCGCTGCCGTCATAGATGGTCACATCATGGCCGGCCCGGGCGAAGACGATCGCCCAGCCACGGCCGACCAGTCCGGCACCGACAATGGCGACTTTGCGGATTGCATCCATCATTGCACCCGCGACGTCTCGCCGTCCGCGAGGCAAATTTCGGTGATCCGCAGGCCATCCTGAGTGATGCGGGATGGGAACCGGTCCTTCAACCGCTCTTCGTGGATGGGAATAACCCGCCGTGCCTCGTGGCCCACCTGCTTCATCATCTCCTCGGTAGCGAGAACGAGATTGGTCTGGCTGCCGACCGCAAGCCCCACCGGAACGTAGAGCGTCTCGATATCGACGGCAGCTCCCGAGCCCTCGATGTTGTCGAAGACGTAGACCAGATCGCCAGCCAGCACCCAGGTGTCGTCCTTGCCGTTGCGCACGGTGACCCACATCGACCCGTAGGTATGGCTGTCAAAAGCGGCATGGAGATCGATGTCGGGCAGGACGTCCTGTTTCGATCCGTCGATCGTCACCAACCGCTTCTGACGGGCCAGATCGACGCCGCGCACGATGTCGCCGGGGTCGACGGCTACGTTCATCCAGCGCATGCGGTCCGGCAGCGACATCGCCCAGACCCACTTCGCGATCTCCCTCTCCTGGATGTAGAAGGTCGCATTCGGGAAGTCCTCGACATTGCCGAAATGGTCGAAATGCGCGTGCGTGACGAAAACTGTGTCGACGTTCTTGGGCGAGAGGCCGATTTCGCCAAGAACGGCGTCGGGCGAGTGCCAGTTCTCGACGCCAAATTTGTCGGCGAGATGCTTGCCGTAGTCCTTGTTGTTGTAGCCGACATCGACCATGGCAACGCGACCGTTGCCCTTGATCAGCGCGTAGCAGTAGGGAAGTTTCACGTAGCCCTGGTTGTGGGCGCCGTAGAGCACCCCGCTCTTGTGGTAGTTGCTGACATAGCTGTACTCAAGCACCCAGATCGAATATTGGCCCATTGCTTCCTCCCTGTTGTCGCCAACGCTGCGCACAGCTGCAGCAGGCGTGATTGAAATCGACCGGCGTCATACCGGCCCGCGGTTCCGACGCCGCCTGCAGCCCGGCGTAGGCGCGTTTGATCCTCTCCCCGGCCCGGTCGAGCTCCTGCTGCCAGTCGCGCCGCAGTCGGGCCGAACCGAAATCGTCCAGGACCTCGCCCAGCGTTGCATGAGCGGCCCCCAGACGCGCGCAATGGCTTTCGAGCCCATGCGGCGCGTGCAAGGCGCCCAGCCGCTGCTCCACCTCCGTCCACCGTTCGCGGGCCACCGGAATGTCAGGCAGATCGAGCACGTCGCGGCGTCCGCCGGCCTGAGCCAGGACCAGCAGGCCAGCGAGTTGGCCGATCAGCCGGCGCAGGCCTTCGTAGACGGGGCGGGTTGCCACGACGTAGCGGACGATGGCTTCGTCGGCCAACGCGGCATCGTTCACGGTGGCGACGGGTTCCTCGCTTCCGGTGACGGAGACATGGGGCGCCGCGACGACCTCGCAGTCATAGCGGTGGACGCTTACCGCCCGCTCGAAGAAGCGCTTTCCCGGGATATCAGCCATGGTGCCTTTTTCGCGTCGTCGCGCGCTCGATCACCGCGCCGGGCGGGATTAGTTGAACGATCGGCTCCCGGCCGGAATTCGTGCTCAATTCCTTCGCCAGGCTGACCGTGGCCTCGAGCATCTGGTCAATGGGCTGCCGGACGGTCGTCAGCCCGTGCGAAGGCCAGTGGGCCATCTCGATATCGTCGAAGCCGACGATCGAAATGTCGTCCGGCACGCCGAGCGCCAGCTCTCGCCGCACGCCGTCGAGAAAGCCAATGGCGAGAATGTCGTTGGCGCAGAAGACACCGTCGGGAACCTCTTTCAGGTCACGCAGCTTGCGCGCCGCTTCGTAGCCGGCGTGATAGCTGAACTGGCCTGCCTCGATAACTATCGGCGCGGCGAGGCCACGCTCGACGGCGCGTTCGCTGAAGCCCCTGTGGCGTGCGACATTGGTGGAGGCATCGGGCAAGGCGGCGATGTAGGCCAGGCGCTGGTGGCCGGTATCGACGAGATAGTCGGCGATGCTGCGGCCGCCGAGTATATTGTCGCAGGAAATGCCGAACGCGTGGTCGTCGGCCGAGAGTCGGTTGAAAAAGATCACCGGAGTGCCGGCCCTACGGCATTCCTGCGCGGCCGCCGAAGACAGGGTGGCCGCCAGGATGATGGCAAGATCTGGCTGGTAGTTGAGCAGCAGGCGTAGCGCCTGGTCGACGTCTCCCGACTGGTCGGCGGCGACGAGCATCACGTTCATGTCGATGGCACGAAGGGCGGTGGTCAGCCGCGTCAGCACTTCCGGATAGAACGGGTTCTTGATGTCCGCGACGACGATACCCACGATACGCGTCTTCTTGGTGATGAGGCTGCGCGCGAAAGGGTTCGGCGAATAGCCGATCTCCCTCGCACGGTTCAGCACCAGGTCCCGCGTATCCTTGGCGATCACGGCATCGGCGTGAAAGGCCCTGGATACGGTCGAAACAGACATGCCGAGATCGCGCGCCAGATCCTTCACGGTCAGGCGGGGCTTGCTGTTCTTGTTGCGGGCGATGATCGACATGAAAACTCCGTTGGCGCGCTGGCTTAGGCCTGGTTGCGACCTCCATAGCGGCGGACCCGGATGTTCGCCTGCTCGGCATGCCCATAGAATCCCTCGAGGACACACAGGCGCGAACAGTACTCGCCTATCATGGCGCTCGCTTCGTCGGTCAGGACGCGCTGATAGGTGCAGGTCTTGATGAACTTGCCAACCCACAAACCGCCTGTGTAACGGGCCGCCTTCTTGGTCGGCAGCGTATGGTTGGTGCCGATGACCTTGTCGCCATAGGCAACATTCGTACGCGCTCCCAGAAACAGAGCGCCGTAATTGTGCATGTTGTCGAGGAAGTAGTCCGGATCGCGCGTCATGACCTGGACGTGCTCGGATGCGATCCGGTCGGCCTCGGCGACCATCTCCTCATAGGAAGCGCAGACGATCACTTCGCCATAGTCCGCCCATGCCTTGGCGGCGATCTCGGCGGTCGGCAGGACCTTCAGCTGCCGCTCGATCTCGGTGAGGGTGTCGCGCGCGAGCTTCTCCGAATTTGTCAGAAGCACGGCGGGACTGGTCGGACCATGCTCGGCCTGGCCGAGCAGATCGGTCGCGCAGATCTCGCCGTCGACACTGTCGTCGGCAATGACCAGCGTCTCGGTCGGGCCGGCGAACAGGTCGATGCCGATACGGCCGTACAATTGCCGCTTGGCTTCAGCGACGAAGGCATTGCCAGGACCGACGAGCATGTCGACGCGCCCGATGGTTTCGGTTCCGAGCGCCATGGCGCCGACGGCCTGCACACCGCCCAGAACGTAGATCTCGTCCGCGCCGGCCATGTGCATCGCGGCCACGATAGCCGGATGCGGACCGCCCTGGAACGGCGGCGCGCAGGCGATGATCTTCTTCACCCCGGCGACCTTGGCCGTCACCACGCTCATATGCGCGGAGGCGACCATCGGGTATTTCCCGCCCGGCACGTAGCAGCCGACTGTTTCCACGGGAATGTTCTTGTGGCCGAGGACAACGCCGGGAAGCGTTTCCACTTCGAGGTCCTGGAGGCAGGCGCGCTGCTTCTCGGCGAAATTGCGAACCTGGGCCTGGGCGAAGCGAATATCCTCGATGTCGCTTGCCGACACCTTGGACATCGCCTGCTCGATCTCGCTGTCGCTGAGCCGGAAGCTTGGCGGCGACCATTTGTCGAAACGCTCCGACAACTCCCGGACAGCGGTATCGCCTCGCTTTTCTATGTCGGCAAGGATCGTCTCGACGGTCGTCCGGACGGCCGCATCGCTCTGGGCGACAGCTTCGGGATCCCTGCCCCGTTTCAGAAAAGTCGGCATATTCTCATCCTTATGTTGAGTCAGGTGGGCGGCAGGATGCCGTCCACCTGTTGCATTGCTGATCGTCAGGGTTTTACCGTCGGCTCGATCTTGGTGAGCTTGTATTCGTCGGCCGGAGCCTTGCACGACGAGCAGTTGATGCCGGGCGCATCGGGCGCCTGCTTCACGTCCGCGGGCAACGCCTGAATGGTCGCTCCTGGTGTCGGCTTGCCCTCGAGCGCCGACTGCAGCGACAGTTCCGGCAGCAAATCGGGATTGAAGACCTCGGTGACGAAGGAACTCGGGACCTTGTCGGACGGGAAAACATTGCACCCGTCGGCGAAGGTATCGCCTTTGCAGGGTTTTACTTGATCCGCTGGCACCCAAGGCAGCGGGTACTCGATGTTCATCGGCTTCAGGTCGCGCTTCTTGGTCAGGATCTCCATCATCAGCTTGAAGGCATAGCCTGACGTAGCAGGCGGCGAACCGGCGGACACACCCTTGAGACCCATGCCTTGCATCTTCGGGTCTGCCAGTCCGAGACGAAAACCGTCCGAGTTCTCGCCGGTCATCGGAACCAGTTTGTTGCCCTTGTCGAGCAGCGCTTGAACGGCGCCATATTCGCCTGCCTGAGCCCAGATGCCGTCAACATCGGGATGCGCAGCGAGAGCCTTGGCCGTCTCCTGCTGTGTGGTGCGGTCATCCCAGTAGGAGTAGTATTCCGCGACGACCTTGATGCCGGGATACTGGTTGAAAATGTGCATCGCGCCGTCGGCGTGGCGCTTATCCACCGAGTTGCCCGGGACGCCACGGCTCAGGAAGATCTTGCCCTTGCCTCCCAGGATGTTGACCAAGGCCTGGGCGGTATTCTCGCCGAAGCCTGCGGTGATATAGCTGACATTGTAGGCGCAAGGCTCGGTCACCGTGGCGTCGTACATGAAGAAGAGCACGCCCTTCTGGCAGCCGCGATGGACCGTGCGGTTCAGCGCCGTCGACGAGATCGGGAAGCTGATGATGCCGTCGGCGCCAGCCTGTATCATGCTTTCATAGGCCGAGATCTGAGCCTGGGGGTCGGTTCCCGAGATGACTTCCTTCAGCTCCACCGTCTTGTCGTAGGGCGGCGTCTGCGCCAACGCCTTGACGATGTTCGCGGCCTCCGACTGCCACGAATTGCCGCTGTAGCTCAGCGACAGATATATCTTGAACTTCTTGTCCTGCGCTTGGGCATGGTCGACAACCATTCCAACGCCCATGGCGGTGGCAAGCGTCAGCGACGCGGCCAGTCCCAGTCTTTTTAACAGCCTCATTTCGATCAACCTCCCGTTGGAATTTGGCCCTTGCAGGTGCCGGACCAGAGCTTGTGAGAACGTTCTCACAATTGGACAAACGCATTTCACGCACAGGCATGGTCACTTCCTCCGCGTCAGCATTCGATTTCCGAGATCGGCCAGGAATTCACCGCGCAGCACCAGCAGGGCGGCGACAATGATTGCGCCCTCTATGACGGTGCGCCATCCTTCGTTGAGGCCGATGGCGGAGATAACGGTGCCAAGCGTCGTCAGAAGAATTGCGCCGCCGACCGTCCCGATGAAAGTTCCGCTGCCGCCGAGGATCGAGGAGCCGCCGACCACGACGGCAGCGATGGAAGGCAGCATGTAGCTGTCACCCATCCTCAGCGTCGCCCCGTTCGAATAGCCCACCAGCATCATGCCGACGAACCCTGCGCAGGTGGCACTGATCGCATAGGGGACGAGCTCGAGCCGATTGACAGCGACGCCGGCGATAAGGGCGGCGTTCCTGTTGGTGCCAAGGGCGTAGAGCCGGCGGCCGAGCGCAGTGAAGTTCTGCAAGAACCAGCCGAACAGGATGAAAACGACGGTGAAGTAGATGACCAGCGGCACGCCGAGGAACCATTCCTTCATCAGCCATAGCAAGACGGACGGGGAACCGCCGCGCGGCGTCCCGCTGGTATAGCCCAGCGCCACCGAAGCCACGACGATCGAGGTCGCCATGGTCATGATGAAGGGAGGAACCTTCAGCCAGACAATTCCCAGTCCGCTGATCGTGCCGACCAGCGCGCAAATGACTAGGATGGCCGGCAGCATGTACCAGATGCCGGCGTTGCCGCTACCAATCCAAGTCGTCGTCAACACGCCGCCGAGCGTGATGAGGGCGGGGACCGATAGGTCGAGCCCGCCGATCAGGATGACGAGCCCTTGCCCGAACGACAAAACGATCAGGAAGGACGCGAGGATGAGAACCGTCAGCACCTGATCCCAGGAACCCAGCGCCGGACTGATGAAGCGCGAGCAAACCACAAGCACGACACTCAGCCCAAACACCACAAACGTATTCACCACCTCCCGGTCGAGCCTTTGCCTGCCGCGCCGGTCGGAATTGGCCTCGAAACGCGTTGCGACGTCCTTATGCGCGTTCACCGGATCTCTTCCTTCTTGAGCAGGCGCGCCACGGCGCTGCCGAACACGATCGCAAGCACCAGCACGAAACCTTGGAATATGCCGGTGTAGAAGGACGAGACCCCACCCGAGAAAAGCACCTTCTGCAAAAGCATCAGCGTACCGGCGCCGAGGATCGAGCCAACGAGGCTGCCTCGGCCGCCGCTCAACGACGTGCCGCCGAGCGCCACCGCGGCAAAGGTGAGCATCAGGAATGGCGTGCCGGCTGTCGGATTTCCTGTCGCCGTCTGGGCGCTCAGCATGAAGCCGGCGACGCCGTAGAGGATGCCGGCGCCGACAAAGGCCGTGATGCGTACCCCTGCGACGGGCACGCCGGAGAAGCGAGCCGACTGCTCGTCGGCGCCGATCGCATAGAGGCCGATCCCGGTATTGGTCCGCCGGAAGGCAAGCCAAAGCGCGATGGCGGCAACCAGAAACAGCCCGGCGATCGGGATGATACCGAACAGGGTGTCGGTCAGCGTGTAGGTGACGAAGTCGGCAACCATACCGCCAGGCGCGTCCAGGATAACCAGCGAAAGCCCCTGGCAGACGATCATCGTGCCGAGCGTCGCCGCGATGGTCTGCAGCCCAAGCCTGGCCACGAGAATGCCGTTGATTGCCCCGACGGCACCGCCGATCGCACAGCACATCAGGAGGCTGGCCAGCGCACCGCCAGGACCATCGAACGGATAGACCGCCATCAGCACATTGGTCAGCGAGACGACGCCCGCGACGGACAAGTCGAAGCCGCGGCTGATGACGACCAGCGTCTCGCCCGCTGCCGCGAGCGCCAATGGCGTCGAGTTGTTGACGAGGTCGGTGAAGGTGTAGACCGAAAGCGCATCCGGTTGCCAGAACGCGTAGAGCGCATAAAGCAGGACATAGATCATCGCCACGATGCCGGTGCCGCTGATGACAGCCCTCCATAACGCGGAGCGGCGGGGCGCGGGATTTGCCTGGACCGCGGTCATGCGGCCACTCCATTCACCGCGCCCGCAGCGTGGCCGATCAGCGCGCCGACGATGGTCGGCTCATCGATGGCATCGCCCTGATATTCGGCGAAGACGCGGCCGCCATAGAGCACCATGCAGCGATGCGCGAGATGGACGAGTTCCGGCAGTTCGGACGAGTAAAAGAGCACCGAGCCGCCATCGGCAGCGAACTTCCGGATCGCCTCGTAGATCGACTGCTTGGTTCCGACATCGACTCCACGCGTCGGATCGAAAAGCAGTAGAGTGCGCGCACCCGTCATCATGACGCGCGCCAGAAGCGCCTTCTGCTGGTTGCCACCGGAAAGCTCGTCGATCTTGAACTGCAGATAGCGCTCCTGCAGTTCGACCGCCTCAGCGGTTTTTTTCGCAATGCGACGCTCGCTGGCCGGCCAGACGACGCCACCCTGCGCGATACGCGAAATGATAGGCAACACCATGTTGCTGGCGGTGCTGAGGCCGGCGAAAATCCCTTCCGACTTGCGGTCCTCCGGCAGGTAGGCAAGGCCGTTGCCGAAATGGAGCGCGGCGCCCGGGCTGGCGATCTGGGCGGGCACGCCGTCGATCTCGATGCCGCCGCTTTTCGCCTTGGAGAGGCCGATCATCGTCCTGAACAGGTCGCGTTGGCCCTGCCCCTCGAGCGCGGCGATGCCGACGATCTCACCTCGCCTGACATCAAACGACACGTCGCGCAAAATGCCGCCGGAGAGGCCCCGAACGCTGAGCGCGACGGGCGCGGTGTCGGCGACCAAAGGCTGCGAGGCGGTCGTCTCACGCGCGCTTCGGCCGACCATCATCTCGAAAATGTTCTCGTCCGAAGCGCCGGACAACTCGACGGTGCCGATGCTGCGGCCATTGCGCAGGATGGTGGCGCGCGAACACAGGGTGCGCACCTCGCCGAGGCGGTGGGAAATGTAGAGGATGGCGGTCTGCAGGTTCTTCTGCCGGCGCACGAGCTCAAACAGCCATTCGACGTCCGCCAGCGCGGCCGTCGGCTCATCGAGGATCAAGAGCTTCGAGGCATGGGTGAAGGCGCGCACGATCTCAAGCCGCTGACGATCCGAAAGCGAAAGCACGCCGACGGGCGTGTCAGGATCAAAGTGGGAGAGAGCGTAGTCGTTAAGAACCTTGCCAGCTGATGCCGTGGCGGTGCGGCGCGAAACGAGACCTAGCTTGCCCTTCGGCATTTTCGGCAGCACGAGATTCTCGGCGATGCTGAGATTCGGCAGCAGGCTGAGTTCCTGAAAGGCCGTCGCCACGCCCTGCGCCCGCGCATCGATGATGCCATGCGGCGCATAAGGCTTGCCGAAGATCGACATGGATCCGCCGTCAGGCGTCACGACGCCGCTGAGGATTTTCACGAGCGTCGATTTGCCGGCGCCGTTCTCGCCCAACAGCGCATGGACTTCCCCTGGCCGCAGATCAATGGAGACGGAATCGAGTGCGACTGTGGGTCCGTAGGATTTTGCAATATTCGCGATGCGAACAGCCAGCCGAATCTCGTCGGTACCCATACCTCCTCCCAAAAGGTAAGTCCGCCGCAGCGGTGAGAACGTTCTCTGAGAACGTTCTCACTAATCCACAAGCGCCGCCGGCTTGTCAATTGTGAATCGTTCATTCCTTGTCGAACGCACCAGGCTCCCGGCCTCCGGGCGGCACTTGGCCGTCTTTTGAGTGCTCAGAAGTGGCTGAGCCGGCGCCTTTTCTGGGCGGCTGGTCGGGGGGCGCCCGCCGGGATGGATTCTGCCCCTCGGACTGATGCGTTTTCTCATTCACCTCGCCTGAAGGGCGCGTCAGGCCTTGCCCGGACGCCGGCGGCTTGTTGCCTGCGGCGTCCTGGGAGAATGAATCGGCGGGATCGCCGTCGCTCCTGGCCGGATATTTGGTGGCACCAGTCTCGCGGCGATTTTCGCTTCCAGTCATGGCCGGTCCTCCTTTGGCACAGTCATAACCTGGTTTCGACCGGCAGGTTCCAGCGGCTAGGCCGGAAGCGCAGATTTGAATCCGCCGCCGCTCCTATGGCCGGAAACCAATTTGGCGGCGCTGCGTTGACCCCGCAGGATCAGATCCCCCAACAGCTTCGGAGAAAATTCATGCTCGACCGCAGCGGAAGCGCCGTCCTGACGACCGACAGTCTCTGACAACGGGCAGCAACATGGCTCGCATCGAGCGCGGACATTGTTTCTGCGGTGCCGTCACGGCGGTGATGGAAGGAGAGCCCTTCTGGATCTGCTTCGACCATGACGACGATTGCCGGCGGGCGATCGGCGGACCGATGACCATCTGGATCGGCTATCGTCCGCACCAGGTCAAGCTGACCGCCGGGAAGCCTAAGACCTTTTCGAAGACGAAGGGAGTCGTCCGCTCCTTCTGCGCCGATTGCGGTACCTCGATCTTCTATGCCGACGAAGGCCTGCGTGACGAACTCTATGTCTCGATCGGCTTCATGGACGCGCCGGAGCGGTTTCCGCCACAGGCACAGGCCTATTGGGATATGCGCCTGCCATTCATCGACATGGCCGACGGCTTGCCCCGCGTCGACGGCTACACGAGGCGCCGCGATCCAGCCTTGGGCAATCCGCGTGACCGTTGATGACGCGCGCCACACTAGGCCCCGCAGGCTATTGCCCGATCAGGGTCAGGCCAAAGAGAATGGCCAGCCACAGGCCCACCGCCGCGACCGCGAGCCTGGGGAGGATGCCCTCGCCCGCCAGATGCATGAACAGCAGCGCGATCACCACTGTCTTGGCAGCCGCCGCGGCAAGGTTGATCGCGGAATTGAACCCACCGAGGTCGACAAACGAAGAGCCGACGGTAAGCGCCAGCAAGGCGAGCAGCGCGAGATAGGCGAATGTGAGCTTGGCGAGGTCGCTCATCGTCGTCAGGCCCGGTTGATCAGATAGAGGACCGGGAACAGGAACACCCAGACGATGTCGACGAAATGCCAGTAGAGTCCGATCGCCTGCACGCGGCGCGCCCGGCTCGCCTGCGCGGTCCTCGGCCAGAGCAACAGCATGCCGGCGATCACCGCGATGCCGCCTATCAGATGCAGCGCGTGCAGCGATGTCATGGCGAAATAGAGCGCGAAGAAGAATTCGGCATGGGCCGGATCTGGGCCTGCGAAGCGGAACGGCGCGCCGAGCACCGGCGCCAGGCCCTCGCTGAATTCCTTGCTGTATTCGACGGCCTTGATCACCAGAAAGATGCAGCCAAGCAGGCTCGTGGACATCAAGGCCCAGAAGGCGGGCCGCCAACGCCGGGCAGCCGTGAACATATGGGCAAGCGCCATCGCGAAGCTGCTGGTGATCAGAACCGCCGTATTCAGCGTGCCGAGCGGCAATGACAGATGTTGCGACGCCGCGGCGAATGCCGCGCCATAGCTCAATCGGGCGTAGAGGAACACCAGCACGATCGCGCCGAACAGCATCGCCTCGGAGCCGATGAAAATCCACATGCCGAACGCATCGGCCGCCTTCTCGCGGGCCCGTGTATCGAAGGCAATGCTTTCGGTCGGCCCGCTCATGAGGCTTCGTCCCTGTGCGGGCTGAACGTCTCGTGCCTCAAGCCTTTCATGGCATAGTCATAGGCCGGCCGCCTGACCACGGGCATGGTGTCGAAATTATGCGGGGGCGGCGGCGAAGCCGTCTGCCATTCAAGGCCGGTCGCGCCCCACGGGTTGGCCGGCGCCCGCGTCCCGCGAAACAGCGACCAGCCGAGATAGAGCAGCGGCATAAGATAGCCGACGGCCAGAACGACCGCGCCGGCCGAGGACAATACGTGCCAGAACTGAAACTCCGGCGGATAGGTGTGATAGCGCCGCGGCATGCCGAGAAAACCGAGCACGAATTGCGGGAAGAAAGTCAGGTTGAAGCCGAGGAAGGTCACGGTCGCGGCGATACGGCCCCAGGTTTCGGAATAGACGCGGCCGGTGATCTTCGGCCACCAGAAATGCAACCCCGCCATGTAGGCCGTCACCATGCCGCCGACCATGATGTAATGGAAATGCGCCACGACGAAATAGGTGTCATGGACGTGGACATCGACGGCGAGAGCGGCCAGGAACAGGCCGGCCAGCCCCCCGAAAGTGAACAGCGCCAGGAAAAACAGCGCATAAAGCATGGGCGTCTCGAAAGTGATTTCGCCCTTGCGCAGCGTCAGCGTCCAGTTGAACACCTTTATCGCCGAGGGGATCGCGACGCAGAACGACAGGAACGAGAACACGATGCCGGCATAGGCCGACTGGCCTGATACGAACATATGGTGACCCCAGACCAGGAAGCCGAACACGGCAATCGCCATCGAAGACATCGCCACCGCCTTGTAGCCGAACAGCGGGCGCTTGCTGAAGCAGGGCAGCACTTCGGAAACCACGCCCATGCCGGGCAGGATCATGATGTAGACCGCGGGATGTGAGTAGAACCAGAACAGATGCTGGAACAGCAGCGGGTCGCCGCCCAGCGCGGGATTGAAGATGCCGATACCGAAGGCACGCTCCAGCACGATCAGGATCAGCGAGGCGGCCAGCACCGGCGTCGCCAGCACCATGACCAGCGCGGTCGCATACATCGTCCAGACGAAGATCGGCAGTCTGAACCAGGTCAGCCCCGGCGCGCGTAACGTGTGGACGGTGACGATGAAGTTGATGCCGGTCATGATCGTCGAGAAGCCGACGATGAAGACACCCAGCGCGGCCATCGAAACGAAGCCGTTGGCATAGAGCGTCGAGAGCGGCGTGTAGAAGGTCCAACCCGTGTCGACACCGCCGGCGAGCACCGCGGCCAGGGCAAAGGCGCTGCCGAAGATGAACACGTACCAGCTGGCGAGATTGAGCCGCGGAAAAGCGAGATCGCGCGCGCCGATCATCAGCGGCAGCAGGAAATTGCCGAGCGTCGCGGGGATCGACGGCACCAGGAAGAACCACACCATGATGATGCCATGCAGGGAAAACAGCCTGTTATAGACATCGTCCGACACCAGATCGCCCGCAGGCGACGCGAGTTCGATCCGGATCATCACGGCAAAAGCACCGCCAAGAAAAAAGAACGCCGTCAGCGACATCAGGTAGAGCCAGGCGACGCGCTTGTGGTCGGTGGTCAAGAGCCAGGCGGCAGGTCCGGCCTCCCCATGCAGATAGCTCGAAGGCGCCAAGGCTTGCCTGCTCATTGGGTCGCCCCGCTTTCCCTGGTTGCTCGCGGCGACAGGGATTTGAGATACGCCAGCAGCATCTGTAGCTCCTGCTCGTCGACAAGGCCGTCAAAGCTCGGCATCACGGGTTCATACCCGGCGGCGATCTCCTTCTTCGGATTGAGGATGGAATCGCGCAAATAGCGGTCGTCGGCAATGACGGTCTGTTGATTGTCCAGGGCCACCGGCCGTCCGAAGACCCCAGCCAGATCCGGCGCCCTCACCTTGGTGGAATTGCCGTGGCAGCCGGAGCAGCCGAGCGCGCGGAAGAGTTTTTCGCCGTCGGCCGCAAGCGTTTCACCCTGGCCCTGGTTGCCCAGCCACGCCGCATATTCTTGCGGCGGCATCACGGTCACCCAGCCGCCCATCTCCGAATGCTGGGTGCCGCAATATTGCGCGCAGAACAAATGATACCGCCCGGGCTCGCTGGCGATGAACCAGACATGCGTGGTGCGCCCCGGCACCGCGTCCTGCTTGACCCGGAAGGCAGGTACGAAGAATGAGTGGATCACGTCCTGCGATGCCAGCGACACGATCACCGCCTCGCCGACCGGCACATGCAGTTCGTTGATTTCACGCTGGCCGCCAGGATGACGGAACTCCCACATCCATTGCTTACCAAGGCCGGCGATCTCGAGTGCGTCAAGGGGCGGGTGTTCGCGGCGCAGGAACAGCACGGCTCCCCATCCGAAGATGGTGAAAGCGATCAGCAGGCTGGCGACTGTCCAGGTCACCTCGAGCGGCGTGCTGCGCGCACGCTCCCCCGTTCGCTCCACCTTGGAGCCGGCGCGATATTTGATGGCGTAGAAAACGACCAGGCTGGTCAGGAAGACGCCCAGCGCGACGGTGAAGGCAAGCAGCACGTAGAACAGGGCGTCGACACTGCCGGCAATCGAGGAGGCCTGCGGCGGCGTAAAAGGGATGCCGAACGTCAAATCGGCCTCCTTCGCGACAGAACGAGGATGGTGGCGCCAAGGCCAAGCAGCGTCGCCATGCCAGTCACCTTCACGACTGCCCGGACCGCTGGCGTGTACTGGCCCTTTGATGCATCGAAGCCGGCACACAGCAGAAAGATGTGATCGGCGATAGAGCCAAGCCGCCCGGCCGACGCCTCGACCAGGGCAAGCCTGAGATCTCGCGGCTCGAAATTCAGCGCCGGAAGCACTTGCGCGATGCGGCCTTGCGGCGTCAGCGCGATGACCGCGATCGGGTGGACATATTGCGAGATCCGGTCGCGCCGGTCGAATGTGATGCCGGCCTCCGCGGCAAGGGCGGCGCCAGCGCCATCCTCGCTGGTCAGGAAGCGCCACGCGGACAACCCTGCCTGACCGGCGGACCGCCCGACTTCGGCTTGGATGGACGCCGCATCCGCGACGGTCTCGGAAGCATCTATCGAGACGAAGAGAGCGTGGTAGGTCGCGGGATCGAGGCCGGTCTTGTTCAGATCCGAGGCAACCGCCTGCTGGGTCACGCCGCAGAGGTTGGGGCATTTGTCGTAACCGAAGATGAGCAGCGCCGGCCGCCCGCCGAGAATGCCGGAAAGCGTCTGCCGTCCGCCCGAAGCCTCGCGGAAGACTGTGTCGAGGCTGAGCTGCGCGCCGATCTGCGGTTCGAAAACCGGCCGCGCGCGCACGCTGGCGGTCATTGCAGCCAGGAGCACGAGCGGCAGGACCAAACGCCTCATGGCCTCGCCCCCATGGCCGGTGCGGCCTGGCCCTGCTGCGGCGCCCTGGCGTTTGGCTGCGCCGCGTCCGCTCGGGCGCGGCAAATGCCGGCCTGCGGCGCGCGCGGAACCTGGCCTTCGAGCAAGGCGCAGTCCTCACCGGCCGCAGCGGGCGTTACCGCCTCCGGCAGTCCCTGCGCGGCGATCAGCTTCATGGCGTCGTCGATCGGAATGCGCGCGATGCCACCATTGCGGTCGACCCATGCAAGCATGCCGAGTTCACGATCTTCCTGCTGACGGAACGCGGCAAGATCGGCCCCGGGGAAATCCTGCAAGGCGGGACCTGCGGCGCTGCCGTTCATCTGCGTGCCCGCAAGTGGCCAGAACGGGGCCGTATCGAAAATCAGTCTCAGCCCAAGCGCGGCGAGCGCCAGGAAGACAAGCAGGCCGAGGCCAATGAGCACGAGCGCCCTCGGCCAGACATCGCGTGTTTCGGGATGACGCACGACCTTAGCCACGGGCCAGCCTCCCGCGCCAGACGACGATGCGATCAGGCCTGGTCCAGATATAGACGAAGCACCCGAACCAGATGCCGCCCGCGCCGACCATTGCCGCGAGGTCCGGCCACGACACTCCTGCACCGAGGGCGGACAAAGCCGGCCGGACGCGCCAGGCGACATCGGCGAAATGTCCGGCCAGCAGGAACGCGCCGAGCCCTATCAGGCCAACGCGGCTGCGCTTGACGGAGCGGTTCAGGAAACCGGCGAAGGGCAAGGCAAATTGCAGCGCGATCAGCAGCCAAAGCAGATACTGCCAGCCATTTCGACCACGGATGACATACCAATGGATTTCGTCGGGCAGGTCGCCGCCCCAGACGACCAGCCACTGCATGAATGCCAGATAGGCCCAGATGAGCATGAAGCCGAACATCATGTTGGCGAGGTCTTCGCCGAGCGCCACGTCCTCCTCGCCACCCGGCGCCGACTCGATCGCACGGCCGGCCGAGAGCACCGCCAGCGCCAGCCCGCACACGCCGACGACCTCGGCCGCCGCTTCGAGCATCGCATAGACGGTGGAGGAAAAATCCGGCTCTATCGACATCATCCAATCGATGGCAAACACCGTCACGGCAAAGCCGTGCGCGACGAGCCCGATGGCGTAGCCGCCGCCGGTCCTGCTTGCGGCCGAACCGGGCGCCGTCCAGCCAAGTACAAGCCAGGCCAGCGCCAGCCAGACGACAGCATAGACGATGAAACGAACGACGAAGAATGGCACGTTGAGATAGGTCATTTTCTGGCGCACCGCTTCCGTCAGCGCCGGGTCGGCTCCTGCCCAGGGAAAGACCAGATCGAGCCGCGCAAGCACCGGCAGCATCAACAGCAGCGCGACAGGCAAGGTCGCGACGGCGGCCCGCAGCGGCGGCCGCAACGCGTCGCCCCAGCGCCCCCCGGTCAGGCCGTGCACCATGAGCAGGGTCATTGCGCCAAGCGGCAATCCGAGCAGGAACACCGCCGTCATCAGCCAGCCGGCCAGTGTCGCGCGCGGGGCGACGAACAGCCCGGCCGCGCACAGAGAGAGCCCTGCGGCGGCGGCTGCGAGCAGCAGGACGAGGTGGTCGTCGGGCCGGGCGGCGCGCTTCATCGTGCCGCCTCGGCATCGAGTTTCGCGCGAAGGGAGTCGGGCAGCGTGCCGGCCGCAGCATGTCGCGAATATTGCAGCGCCCGGATATAGGCCACGATCGCCCAGCGGTCCCGCGGCTCGACACGCGCGGCATAGGGATACATCGCACCGTAACCGTCGGTGATGACGTCGTAGAAATGCCGGTCCGGCGCCTTGCGCAGCGCATCTTGATGGTAGGTCGGAGGCGGCGGGAAACCACGCCTGACCACCATCCCGTGCCCGTCGCCGGTGCGGCCATGGCAGGGAGAGCAGAATATATCGAAGCGTTGCTGCCCACGCTGAAGCAGCGCCATGGTGATCGGGTACGGGAATTTGTCCGGCGTCGCCGCCAGGTCGGCGTCGCGCGTCACCGTGCCTTCGACCGGTGTCCTTGCCGACATGCCGTCGGCGAACTCTCTGCTGGTTTCGAGCGGATCGTAGCGAGGCTGGTCGGCCATGTCCTGCTTGCAGGCGCCGAGGAGCAGGCAAACCGGCAAAAGCAGCCGCGGGTTCATATCGCCACCTCTTCGACCGTCTCGGCGCCAAGCCGTGTCAGCTGCCCCTTGGTGACGCCCTTGCGGTATTTCGGGTCGGTGGCCTCGATCAGCAGGTAGAACTTGCCGCCGCTCGCGTAGGTGAAGCTCTCGGCGTTGAAGACGGGGTGATAATATTGCGGCAGCCGGTTCTCGGCCAGCATGCCGAAGAAGCCGGCAAACACGCTGGCCAGGATCGCGGCTTCGAAGGCGATGACCGTGAACGGCGGCCAGGAATGCAGCGGCCGGCCGCCGACATTGACCGGATAGTCGATCTCGACGGAATAAAGGATCAATGCATAGACCAGCACGCCGCCGGCGACGCCACCCGCCAGCATGACCCATGGCAGCCGTGTCTTTCGCATGCCCAATATGTCTGTCAGGCCGTGCACCTCGAACGGCGAGAACGCATCCATATGCCGGTACCCCTTGTCGCGCATCGCTTGCGCCGCCCTGGTCAGCGCATCCGGATCGGCGAAAGCCGCGATGACGCCATGGACGCTCATGCCGCGCCGCCTTTCTGCTCGGCCAGTTCCTCGACCTCGAAGATGGTTATAGCCGGCAGGATGCGGATAAACAGGAAGACCAGCGCGAAGAAGGTGCCGATCGATCCGAGCAGGATGCCGAAATCGAGCCAGGTCAGCGACTGCTCGCCCCAGGACGACGGCAGGTAGTCGCGGCTGGGGCCGGTCACCACGATGATGTAGCGCTCCAGCCACATGCCGATGTTGATGATCAGAGCGATCGAAAACAGCAGCGGCATATTGGATCGCACACGGCGAAACCAAAGCAGTTGCAGCACCGCGCAATTGCAGAAGAGCATGGTCCAGAACAGCGGCGCATAAGGGCCGACGGCGCGCTGGACCATCATCGCGCTCTCGTAAGGCTCACCCGAATACCAGGAGAAGAACGCTTCCGATGTATAGCCGTAAATGACGACCATGCCGGCCGCGATCATCAGTTTGGCGGCGTTGTCCATGTGGCGCGGCGTGATCAGGTCTTCCACAGCGAATGCCCAGCGCAAGGGAATGGCTATGGTCAGCACCATGGCGAAGCCGGAGAGGAGCGCGCCGGCGACGAAATAGGGCGGAAAGATCGTCGAATGGAAGCCCGGCGTGATGGCGAAGGTGAAATCGAGAGCGACGATCGAATGAACCGAAACGACCAGCGGTGTTGCGAGTGCCGCCATCAGGAAATAGACCGTTCGGTATCGCGCCCAATGATAGGCCGAGCCGCGCCAGCCCAGCGCGAGGACGCCGTAGAAAAGTTGCCCGCCACGCGACTTCGCCCGGTCGCGCAGCACGCCGAGATCAGGCAGCAATCCCGTATACCAGAACAGCAGCGAGACGGTGGCGTAGGTGGAAATCGCGGCGAAGTCCCAGACCAGCGGGCTGCGCCATTGTGGCCAATGCATGTGGGTGTTGGGCAGGGGCAGGAGCCAATAGAAGAACCACGGCCGGCCAAGATGCAGGATAGGGTAGAGGCCGGCCATCGCCACGGCAAACAGCGTCATCGCCTCGGCGAAGCGGTTGATCGAGGCGCGCCAGGGCTGGCGCAGCAGCAGCAGCACCGCCGAGATCAGCGTACCGGCATGGCCAATGCCGATCCACCACACGAAACTCGAGATCATCGTGCCCCAGACCACGGGAATGTTGACCCCATAGGCGCCAACGCCGACCGAGACCAGGTAGGTGATGGAATAGAGGAACAGCAATACGAATGCGAAGCAGACGAAGAACGCCGACCAGAAGAACCGCGGCAACTTCCCTTGCAGGACCACCGCGCTGATACGGCCGCTGATCTCTGGAAAATCGTGACGCCCGCGCAGCACAGGTGTCATGCCTTTGCTCGTCCTGCGGGCGGCCACGTCAGCCATCGCCGCCCTCCGAGCCGGATGTCGCGGCGAGCCTGTCGTTAGGGTTGCTGACCTTGCCCAGATAGGTGGTGCGCGGTCTTGTGTTCAGTTCTTCGAGCAGCGCGTAATTGTGTGGCGAGGCCTTTTCCTGGACGACCTGCGAATCCTTCCTGTTGAGATCGCCGAAGGTGATGGCTTTTGTCGGGCACGCCTGCTGGCAGGCGGTGACGATCTCACCGTCCTCGATCTCCCGGTTCTCGATCTGGGCGCGGATCCGTTTTTGCGAAATGCGCTGTACGCAGTAGCTGCATTTTTCCATGACGCCGCGCGAACGCACGGTGACATCGGGATTGTGGACGGCCTGCTCCGGTCCCGCGCTGTCATTGTCGAACTCCTGGTACTCCAGGAAATTGAACCGCCGCACCTTGTAGGGACAGTTCTGCGAACAGTAGCGCGTGCCGATGCAGCGGTTGTAGACCTGCGCGTTCAGACCGTCATGCGTATGGATGGTCGCATTGACCGGACAGACGACCTCGCAGGGGGCCTTCTCGCAATGCATGCACGGCACTGGCTGGAAGAACATGTCCGGATCGTCGAGCCCGCCCGCATAGTAGCGGTCGACGCGCAGCCAGTGCATTTCGTGTCCGAGTGCCGCCTCGTCCGGCCCCACCGTTGCGATGTTGTTCTCAGCCTGACAGGCCGACACGCAGGCCATGCAGCCGATGCAAGCCGACAGGTCTATCGACATGCCCCAGGCTTCCTGGTCATAGCTCCAGTCGGGGTAGAGCGATTCCACGGGCGCTGGGGGCGCGTGGGCGCGCACGAAATGGGGATTTGCCCTGAACGCATCGAGCGAAGCATGGCGGATGATCGCCCTGCCCTCCATCGCTTGATGATGCTGGGTCGTGACTACACGCGCCGAACCGCCGCGCGGGCTCAGGACGACATCGTCGGCAAACCATGGCGCATCGCTGGTCCGGATCGCGAAGGCATCGTAGCCGCCTGCGAGTGCCGCCACCGAGCCGGCCTTGCGTCCAAAACCGAGCGACAGCGTCACTGTGTCGTCAGGCTGTCCCGGCGTGATCCAGACGGGTGCGTCCAGCGTCCTGCCGTCCCGCGCCAGGTTGACCACCTGCCCGTTTTCGAGCCCCAGGCGCTGCGCGGTGGCTGGCGAGACCAGCGCCGCATTGCCCCAGACGAGCTTGCTTAACGGCCGGGGCAATTCCTGAAGCCAGGATGAATTGGCGTGGCGGCCGTCGCGAAGCCAGGGATCGGCGACGAAGCGAACCTCCAACCCTTTGGTGGCGGCATTGGGTGCCGAGCCATCGCTATCCGGCGGTGCCGAAACGGCAGCGGGACCAGCAGCAGTGTTCGGCACGATGCCGTCGCGCAGCGCCTTGCGCCAGGCCACCTCGTCCATGGCGACCCACGTCCGGCGCACCGGTGCCTGCGCATTGGCGCCGAATTCACCGCCCAGCGCGGCAAGCAACTGATGCAGGCTCTTGCCACCGAACAGAGGCTCTATGAGCGGCTGCACGATCGAAACCGTACCGTCATAGGCCCGGATATCGCTCCAGCTCTCCAACTCGTGCGCGGCTGGGATATGCCAGCGAGCCAGAAACGCCGTCTCATCGCGGTAGAGTCCCCAGTGGACAAGAAGCTTCAGGCTCGAAAAAGCCTTCCGTGCATCGAGGTCCGATGGCGCCGTGTGCAAGGGATTGGCGCCGAGCACGACGGTCTTGTCGATCGAACCATCCGTGATGGCCCCGCAGAGCGTGGCAAGATCGCCATCCGCCGGCATGGCATCAGGCGGCTCGATCAATTGCAGCGTGTTGCCAAGGGCACCAAGCCTGGCGTTCATAGCAAAGGCCAAGGCATGCACGAACGGTGCCTGGTGCGCTCCGGGCACCACAAGCGCATTGCGGCCGGCGCTGCGCAGATCGTCGACAAGCGCGTTTATCCATTCCGGATCGAGCGGCGACAAGCCGACCGCGGCATTGTCGCCATCAAGGGCGGCCTTGATCGCCGCCGCAACGCTTGCGACGGCGCTTGGCCTGATAGCTCGGCGATGGTCGGCGGCAGCACCCGTGATGGTGGGAGTCGTCTCGACGACATAGAGGCGACTCATCGTGTCCGTCGATTTGCGCACCCGCCGCCGCTGCGCGAAATCACGAGCATAGGCCAGGCGCCCCGGACCATCGCCCAGGAAATCGGCATCCAGGCTGACGATCACATCGGCGCGGTCGAAACGGTAGATCGCCGTCAACGGCCTGCCGAACAATGTACCCGTTGCCTGTTCACCGGAATTGGCCGCAAGCGGATCGTGGCGGAAGACGCGAAGTCTGGGATAGCGCACCCTCAGCGCCGCGATCTGCGCCTTCGTCGTCGGCGATGTCGTCGCCTCGAGCAGCAATGCCAGCCCTTGCCCGCCTGAAGCGAGGAATCCACCAGCCAGTTCGGCGATATCTTTCAGGAACTCATCGTAACTTGCGGGCTCGCCCAGCTTGAGCGGCGTGCGAGATCGCTCGGGATCGAACAGCGACAACACCGCCGCCTGCATGACGGCATCGGTGGCGCCGCGCGATGCCGGATGATCCGGGTTGCCCTCGACCTTTGTCGGCCGGCCCTCATGGCTCTCGATCACGGCTCCGATGCCGTAGCCGTCGCTGGAGAGGGCTGTCGCGTAGTAGAGCGGCCGGCCGGGAATGATGTTCTCCGGCTGGCGGACATAAGGCACGATGCTCTCGGCCTCGCTGCAGGCGGCCAGTCCGGCCAGCGACAGCGATGCACCCATCAGTTTCAGGACGGTGCGCCGGTCGAAGCCAGGCTGAAGGGGATCGGCCATCGCGGGGAATTCCGCCTCCACAAAGCGCTGGAACTCCGCCGTGTCAGCCAGTTCGTCCATGCTTCGCCATGGCTCGCGCCCCGCCGCGGCGACCCGCAATGCCGCAAGATCGAAAGCCGGATTTCGGTCAACGGTGGCAGACATAGCAATCCGTCATGGTCTCGGGATGAATGTCGAGCACGCTGATCAGGGAACGCCGGATCTGCTCGATGTCGTTAGGCGGCTTCCAGTGCATCAGGAAAACGGCTTGCGGCGGGCGAAGGTTGGGACCGGGGTCGCGGTGGCAGCCAAGGCACCATTCCATCGACAATGAATGCGCCCGTCGCGTCAGCGGCATCTCGTCGACCGCGCCATGGCAGGTCTCGCAGGCGATGCCCTTGGCGATATGGATGGAGTGGTTGAAGTAAACGAAATCCGGCACCGAATTGACCCGCTGCCATTGCAGCGGCTGTCCCGAGGCGAGACTTGCGCGCACCGGCGCCAACATCTCGGCATTGGTGAAGAGCTGCGAATGACAGGTCATGCACACTTCTGTCGCCGGCAGCCCCGCCGAGGCTGATGTCTCGACCCCGTTGTGGCAATAACGACAGTCCAGTCCGATATCGCCGACATGATGCTTGTGGCTGAACGGAACGGCCTGGGCCACCGGTTGCCCCACGCCGGTAACGAACCCTGAACGCAAAAACGCCGTGCCGCCGACGGCCGCCAGAAGCGCGAAACAGTGAACACCCCACAGAAAGAAGCGGGCAATCCCATTGGCGTTGCTGGAAAAGACCTGCGGCATCCTCGCCGATTTTTCGCTTGGAACAAGCTTTTGGATCGAGCGCCTAACGGCGGCAAAGCGACAAAGGTTCCGTCGGCGCGGAATGCTCACAAAATGGTGAGTTGGGAGCACCCTCGAAAACCGCGGCCGATCGCAACCATGCGGGACGGCCAGCGTTCGAAACAATCATGAGCCTGTCGTAATGGAAATGCTGTCATGACTTCTGCCAATCCGAATCTCGCGGACAGGCGTCGCTCCGGCGTCGCCTTCTGGTGGACTATGTTCGTGGGTGTGCTGCTGGCAATACTTGGTCTGCTGATCGCCGCAGGCGGCGCCTGGCTCGTCGCGCTGGGCGGCTCCTGGTACTATTTGCCCACCGGAGTGGCTCTCCTGGCGGCGGGTGTTTTGCTTTTGAGCGGCAATGCCGCCGGAGTCTGGCTCTACGTCCTGACCTGGATCGCGACGCTCGCCTGGGCTTATTGGGAAGTCGGCATGGACGGCTGGGGGTTGATGCCCCGGGTGCTCGCGCCGACGGTCATCCTGATCTTCGTTCTTTTGACCTTGCCTGCCTTTCGCGCCGGGCACGCGAAACGGGTTCGCGATCGCGGCTGCGCGGCCGCATCCGCTGCCCTTTTCATTGTCGGCTGCGCGATCGGGCTTCAGCATTTCACGCCCTCGGCACAATCCCAGGAGGCATCCCCGGTTGCCCCGGTCACGCCACCCGCCGCAGGAAGCGCATCTGGTCAGTCTCCGGTCAGCCCTCAGCCCAATGTCGCGATACACCAGGCTGGACCGAATTGGCCCGTCTATGGCGGCTCGGAACTTGCCACCCGCTATTCTCCCCTCAAACAGATCACCGCCGACAACGTCGCGAAGCTGACCAAAGTTTGGGATTTCCACACGGGCGATATGCCAAGCAAGGCGGCGACCGACAAATACTCCCCGGAAAACACCCCCCTCGAAGTGGACGGGCACCTGTTTGCATGTTCGGCCAAGGGCATCGTCATCTCGGCCAACGCGGCAACCGGCAAGGAGGAGTGGCGCTATGATCCGAAGGTATCCGACGCCGCCATCCCATACGGCGCCAGTTGCCGGGGCGTCGCCTACTACGCCGTTCCAGGCGCAAGCGCCGATCGACCATGCGCAACACGCATCCTGTGGGGCACGCTCGATGCAAGGCTGATTGCCATCGACGCCAGGACCGGGAAGGCATGTGGCGATTTCGGCCAGCAGGGCGTTGTCGATCTCACCCAGGGGCTCGGCAAGACCGTGCCCGGCTGGTATTCGGTGACGGCGCCTCCGACCGTCGTGCGCGGCATTGCCGTGCTTGGCGCCCAGGTGCAGGACGGCCAGGCCGAGGATGCGCCGTCAGGCGTCGTGCGCGGCTATGACGTGATGTCGGGGAGACTGGTCTGGGCTTGGGACATGGGCCATCCGGACCGCACGGGCGCACCGCCCCAGGGGGATACCTACACGCGCGGCACGCCAAACATGTGGACCGTGGCCGCCGCCGATCCGCAGCTCGGCTATGTCTTCCTGCCGCTCGGCAACGCCGCCGTCGACTATTACGGCGTCGATCGCAAGGACTTCGAAAACCAATACAATTCCTCAATCGTCGCCATCGATGTCACGACGGGCAAGCCGGTCTGGCATTTTCAGACCGTTCATCATGACCTTTGGGACTATGACCTCGGTTCGCAGCCGACGCTCGTCGATTTTCCGTCAGTTAATGGAAAGGTTCCCGCAATTATCGTGCCCAGCAAGCAGGGCCAGATCTACGTGCTCGACCGCAAGACCGGAAAATCGCTGTTCCCGGTCGAAGAACGGCCGGTGCCGTCGGGCGGCGTCGAACCAGAGAAATTGTCCAGGACGCAGCCTTATTCCGGCTATGCCCATCTCGACCAGCCTGTGCTGACCGAGAAGGATATGTGGGGCATGAGTCCGCTCGACCAGCTCTACTGCCGCATCCAGTTCCGGCAGGCTTCCTACCAGGGCGAATATACGCCCCCCACGGTGGACAAGCCTTTCATCGAATATCCCGGCTACAATGGCGGCTCCGACTGGGGAAGCGTTGCCGTCGACACCGACGCCGGCATCCTGGTCGCCAATTACAACGACATGCCCAACTATGATCAGTTGATACCGCGCCAAAAGGCGGACCAGATAGGCTTCAGGTCGATCGAACAGGGCGGCGCTTCGAAAAGGGCCAAGGACATGGGTGACCCGCAGATGGGTTCGCCGTACGCCATTGCCGTCAACGCGGGCTGGCGCCTCTCGACGGGGCTGCTTTGTTCCGAGCCGCCTTACGGCCATATCCGTGCCATCGAGTTGAAGACAGGCAAGACGCTCTGGGACAAGCCGCTCGGCGAGGGGGTCGAGAATGGCCCCTGGCGCATCCCGTCCATGCTGCCGCTGGATATCGGCACGCCAAACAATGGCGGGCCGCTCGTGACCGCCGGCGGCCTGATCTTCATCGCAGCGGCGACGGACGACAAGCTGCGCGCCATCGACATCAAGACCGGGAAGGTGGTCTGGCAGACGGATCTGCCCGCTGGCGGCCAGACCACCCCAATGACCTATGAGGTCGGCGGCCGGCAATATGTCGTCATCGCGCCGGGCGGTCATCATTTCATGGAGACGAAGGTCGGCGACGACGTGATCGCCTATGCGTTGCCGGCCGACTGATGGCGCGCCCGGCGTGGCCCGGACTGGCTTGCGCTTGTCGGCTGGCAAAGCGTGACCCCGGCCGTCAGCCCCCGTGATTTCTGGGGAACCTTGCCGGGATGAGCAGGTTTAGCTGCCTGAGACACTCCAAATTCGTCGGAAGGAGCAGCTCATGAGCAACGATCCCGACAAGGAGGGGCCTGTTTTTCCGCAGAGGATGCGCGGCAAGGCGAGATTATCCTGCGAACGCGAACGCGCCGTATCATCTTCATTGCGGGACTTGTCGGCATCGTGCTGGTGATGATGCTGCTGCACTTCGCCTAGCGCGGCCGGCCACAAACCCTCAATCTGAAACAGGAACTTTTTCGGACGCGGGTCCGTTGATTTACGTCCTTCCAGTACGCGGCTTTTGCCGCACCAACCCTACCGCGGACCGCTAACGTGGACACGAACTCTCCAGACGTCGCACCGGTCGACGAAAGACCTCAAACAAAACGTCGCCCCGATGCACGACCGAAGCGCGCCTCGTCGCGCCCACAACCGAAACAGGACCTCGATGCTTCCGCCGGGAACAAAGAGGGCCTGTTCGGCTCGCTCAGGCGGCACCCCTACGTCACCGCGGCGGTCATCCTTGTTCTGCTGCTGGCATCGGCCGCAGCGATAATCTGGTGGCTCCAGGCGCGACAGTATGAATGGACCGACGATGCCTTCATCGACGCCCGTACCGTAACCATAGGTGCCGAAATCGCCGGCCGCATCACCGATGTGGCGGTGACCGACAATCAGAGCGTAAAGGCCGGCGATGTCCTGCTGCGCATCGATGACAGGGATTATCAGGCATCCCTCAAGCAGGTTCAGGCGCAGGTGGCGCAGGCCGACGCCGAAACCGCTGACATCGCAGCCCAGATCGAAGCGCAGCAGGCCAAGGTGGACCAAGCCCAGAAGCAGGTGTCGCAAGGCCGGGCAGCGCTTGATTTCGCGAAAGCCGAAAATCAGCGCAACAGCGAATTGCTTGCCAAGGGAACCGGAACGCTGCAGCAGGCGCAACAGGCTGCCTCGACGCTTCGCCAGGCCCAGGCGACGCTCGACAGCTCGCAGGCGAACGTCGTGGCGGCCCAGAGACAAGTCGCCGTCCTCGAGGCCCAGCGCAAAAGCGTGGCGGCAAAACTCGACCAGGCCCATGCCAGCGAAGAGCAGGCCCGCACCGCGCTTTCCCGCACCTCGATCACCGCTCCGGTGGCCGGACGGGCGACGAACATATCCGCCGCCGTGGGCGCATATGCCCAACCGGGGCAAGTGCTGATGATGTTCGTGCCCGAGGACGTGTGGGTGAAGGCCAACTTCAAGGAAACACAACTCGACCTTATGCGGCCTGGCCAGCCCGTCGAGATCGATATCGACGCCTACCCGGAGCAGACCTTCAGGGGCCACGTCGACAGCATCCAGGCCGGCAGCGGAACCGCTTTCAGCCTGCTGCCCGCAGAGAACGCGACCGGCAATTTCGTCAAGGTGGTGCAGCGCGTGCCCGTGAAGATCGTCTTCGACAAGAAGACCGGCCTGCTGCTCGGGCCCGGCATGTCCGTCGTGCCGACGGTCAAGGTGCGATGACCGGCCAGGCGACCGCGCAAGCCGGCGAAAGCCGGTCCGCCGCGGGCGGGCGCAATCCCTGGCTTATCGCCATCGTCGTCTCCATCGCCACCTTCATGCTGGTGCTCGATACGTCCATTGCCAATGTGGCGCTGCGCAACATAGCCGGCAGCCTCGCGGCCGGAATGGACGAAAGCACCTGGATCATCACCACCTATCTGGTCGCCAATTCCGTCATCATCCCGATCAGCGGCTGGCTCGCCGGCGTGATCGGCCGCAAACGCTACTACATGATCTGCGTCGCTACCTTCACGCTCGCGTCGCTGCTCTGCGGCCTCGCGCCGAACCTGGAAATGCTGATCCTGTTTCGCATCCTTCAGGGACTGGGCGGCGGTGGGATGGCACCCAGCGAGCAGTCGATCCTCGCCGATACTTTCCCGCCCGAAAAACGCTCGCAGGCCTTCGCGCTCTACGGCATCGCCGTCATCGTTGCACCGACGGTCGGGCCGACCATCGGCGGCTGGCTGACCGACCATTTCTCCTGGCACTGGATCTTCTTCATCAACGTGCCCTTCGGCATCATGTCGTTGGCCCTTGTGCAATGGCTGCTGGTCGAACCAGACGTGCTGGAGCGCGAGCGCCAAGAGAGGCTGAAGGATGGCCTCAAGATCGACTGGGTCGGCTTCATCTTCGTCGTGCTGGCGCTCGGATCCCTTGAGATCTTCCTTGACGAGGGCCAGCGCAACGACTGGTTTGCGTCGGGCTTCATCACGACGTTCGCCGTGATCTCGGCCGTCTCGTTCCTTTTCCTGATCCCCTGGGAGTTTCGCCATCGCGATCCGATCGTCGACATGCGGCTGGTTTTCACCCGCCAGTTCGGCACATCTTTCCTGGTGATGATGGCGGTCGGCGCGGTGCTGTTCAGCACCACGCAGATATTGCCGCAGCTCCAGCAGACCACCTTCGACTACACCGCGACGCTTTCGGGACTTTCGATGATGCCTGGCGGCATCGCCATGCTGATGCTGATGCCGATTTCCGGCTTCGCCTCCGGCTTCGTGCAGCCGAAATACCTGATCATGATCGGCATGTCGGCGGTTGCCGTGGGATTGTGGCACCTGACTTCACTGTCGCCGAATGCCGGTTTCAGCTATTTCACCTATGCCCGCATTTTCATCACGGTAGGGCTTCCCTTCCTGTTCATCCCCATTTCGACGGCCGCCTATGTCGGCCTACCGCCGCAAAAGACCAACCAGGCCTCGGCGCTGATCAATGTCGCCCGCAATATCGGCGGCAGCGTCGGCGTATCGCTCTCCAACACCGTCGTGGCGCAGAACGCACAACTGCATCAGACCCATCTGATCGGCAACACGGCGCAGTCCTCGCCTGTCTATCAGCAGATGCTTCGGCGCATGACTGACTATTTCGTCGCTCAGGGCTCGCCCGCGGTCGAGGCGAAAGTCCAGGCGGTCGGCTGGATTGGCCAGACGATAGGCCGGCAGGCGACGCTTCTGGCTTACGTGGACTTGTTTCGCTACTCCGCGATCGCGACCGCCCTGCTCGTGCCGCTCGCACTTTTGCTGCGCTCTCCCAAGTCGAGTTCCTCCGCGAAATAGCTTCTACCGAGGCAGGCGCTCCTTCGAGCAAGGCAGTTTCATGGAACCGGGCGGCGCTTGTCTGGTTACGTCCCATGACACGGAAAAAGGAGACAGACCGATGGCCAAGGAAAAGATCCGGCCACAAGACGAAGATCGCGAAGCCGTGCATCTGGCCGAAACGACCGACGTCTCGCCCAAGCAGGCGAAAGATCTCATCCGCAAGCACGACAACGACAGGAAAGAGGTGAAAAAGGAAGCCAAGAACTTCAAGGCTGAGGGGTAGGCGTTCGGGCGGATACTGCCGGTCGCTTCGACGCCGCGCGCCTGCCGCAATATGGAACCGGGACGCGAACGGTTCGTTCGAATAAGTGGGCCGGCCTGAAAATTCACCGCCAAGGTTTCTGCACCTTGGCCACAGGACAACGGCAATGAAATCGAAACTGGTTTCGAAAGTCGCGGGACAGAGGACCTTCGTGGTGGTGCTCGAGCCTGGCGAAGAGGCGATTGGCGTGCTCACTGCCTTTGCCAGCGAAGAACAGATCGACGGCGCATCGCTGACCGCGCTCGGCGCGTTCGAGCGAGCAGCGGTCGGTTGGTTCGATTTCGAGGCAAAGGACTATCGCAAGATACCGGTCAACGAGCAGTGCGAGGTTCTCAGCGCGATCGGCGACATTGCCCTGGGCGATGACGGCAAGCCCAGCCTCCACCTGCATGCCGTGCTCGGACTGAGCGACGGAGCGACGCGGGGCGGACATCTGCTGGGCGGCGTCGTGCGACCGACCCTGGAGGTCACACTGGTCGAGTCCCCCGCTCATCTGCGCCGCAGGAAACACGCCGATCTCGGCATCGCCTTGATCGACCTGAGCGCCTGACCTGGACATTGCTTCGAGATCAGGTCCAGTTGGAAAGAACCGTCTCCATCTCGACCGTTTCGACCTGCTGCGCGAACCGCTGATGATAGACGGTCATCAGCGCGTCGTGTGTTGCATCCGAAGAGCTGCACAGGGCATCCGTCACCAGAACCACGCGGTAGCCGATATCGATCGCGCCAAGCACTGTCGCCAGAACGCAGACGTCGGTCTCGCCGCCGGTGATGACCAGAGTGTCGATCCGGCGGGATGAAAGCAGCGTGTGCAGATGCCCTTCGGGCCACGGTGAATAGATATGCTTGTCGACAACGATCGCCGGCGGGCAGCATGCCGCCAGCGGCGGCAGGAGTTCGATCATCTCCTCGCCGATCCTGTCGATGGTCATCGATGCCCAGCGTTCATAGTACCGCTTCCAGGTGCCGGCGCCCTGCCCCGGGCTTCGCGCCGGAAGGAAGCGAGTGAAGATCGTTTGTGAAGGATATCTTTCGGCAAGGCTGACGATCCGGGGAAGGACACGGGTGATCCAGGGTGTCGCCCACTCCGACGGCTCGGCGAACAGCCGCTGCATGTCGACACACAGATGGGCGCAATGATCGCCCAGAGGTCCATATGCCAGACCCGGAACCGACATCAGCAGCGACCCGCTTTGTCGTCTTCGGCGTCGAGCCGGCACAAGGCGGCCAGGGACGGATACCTGAACGCACATGCCAGCCGCATAGGGGTTCCGTTCAAGTCGACATCCTTGCGCTAGTCCCCAGTTTCTCGAGTGCCGACCAAACGCGAGGCAGCGAAACTCGTTCCCCTTGGGCTTTCGGAAACCACATCATCGGTGGAACGTTGACCAGCATCGAGGTTCGAGAGATCGGCCAATGGTCGCGCAGCAAGAAATGAGAGAACGAACCGGGGGATGCCTGTGCGGCAACGTCCGCTATCGCACCATCTCCAGGCCGCGCGCTCACTATTGGCACTGCGACATGTGCCGACGCTCGACCGGCAGTGCGTTCGCAGTCCTGGCGTGGGTACCATCGGCCAGCTTGCAATGGCTTTCCAACAAGCCTTTCTGCCGCAGGTCATCACCCATCGCACAAAGAAGCTTCTGCCGCGACTGCGGATCGCCCATCGCGTTGGCCTACGATGCATCGCCGGATGAGATCGCCCTGCATGTCGGAACCTTCGACGATCCCGCCGATCTCGAGCCACGCTACAATTACGGATCCGCGCAACGGCTCGGATGGACATGCTGCGGTGTGGACCTGCCGCACCACGACGCCGAAGAGCGGTGGTAGAGGCCGTGGCCGCTGCTTTTCCGCTGCCTTTGGATACCCGCCCCATGGAGGCCAAGGCGGCCGACGCGCTGCCGGGCGACGACGGTCTCTGGCAGTATGAGCCGAAGTGGGACGGATTCCGCTGCCTGGCCTTCAAAGGCGGCGCAAGCGTCGATCTCAGGGCCAAGTCCGGCAAGCCGCTCGGCCGGTATTTTCCGGAAATAACGACACTGTTGCGCGATCTCGATACCCAGTCTTTCATTCTCGACGGCGAGATAGTCATCGAGGTGAATGGCGATCCCTCCTTCGAGGCCTTGCAGATGCGGCTTCACCCTGCCGAAAGCAGGATTCGCATGCTGAGCGCGCAAACCCCGGCCCATCTCGTCCTGTTCGATATTCTCGCCGATCCGGACGGCGGGATCATGCTCGACAAGAGCTTGACGGAACGACGGGCCGCGATCGAGCGCTTCGTCACGAGGTCGGGCGTTTCCTCGTTGCGGTTGTCGCCGCGCACCACCGACGTGACCACCGCCAGGCGCTGGCTGGGCGAGGCCGGCCACGGCTCCACCGATGGAGTTGTCGCCAAACTGCTGACGGACCCTTATCGGCCGGGCGAGCGCACCATGATCAAGGTGAAGCGGCTGCGCACCGCGGACTGTGTCGTCGGCGGGTTCCGCTACCTGACGGGCAGCAGCCAGGTCGGATCCCTGCTGCTCGGACTCTATGACGACCACGGCAAGCTCGACCATGTCGGGTTTACGTCGACGATCGGCAAGGACGACAGGGCAGAAATTACCGCGAAGCTCGAGAACCTGAGAGGCGGACCCGGCTTTACCGGCAAGGCTCCCGGCGGACCGAGCCGCTGGAGCACCGAACGCAGCGGGGAGTGGGAGCCCGTGCGGCCGGAGCTGGTGGTCGAAGTCCGTTTCGATCATGTCACCGGCAATCGGTTTCGCCATGGAACGAAACTGCTGCGATGGCGGCCGGACAAGGCGCCGCGGCAATGCCGCTTTGAACAGATCCAATGAAGAAAGGGCTGGCAATGAGCATGCTCTACCGGGCGGCCAAGATTGCCGAGGACGCGCATCGATCGCAGACCGACAAGACCGGGCAACCCTATATCGAACACTGCAGGCGCGTGGTCGACACGGTCGAAACCCTTGACCAGAAGATCGTGGCATATCTGCATGACGTCCTCGAAAAAGGGGAGGGCTGGACAAGGACGAGGCTGAAATCCGCAGGCTTTGGTCCCTCGATTGTCGCCGCAGTCAATGCACTGACGAAGAGGCCTGGCGAGAATGAAATCGCTTTCGTGCGCCGGGCTGCATCAAATCCCCTGGCGCGGCCGGTCAAGCGTGCCGATCTGGCCGACAACCTGTGGCAAGCGCGGCGGGCCGGGATTCCCCTCGCGAAATTTGAAGAGGGCCTGCGCATTCTCGACGAAGACCGCGCAGCGTGAAGGCGACCTGGGCCCGGTGTCATCGCACGACAATCCAATGGAATCGGTTCCCTTGGATAAATCCTGCCGCTGCCCTGCTATTCCACTATGTGAGGCGTGTGGCGCTCGTCTTCAGCGGGATCGGCGTCTATGCGAGCCTTGCCGGGATCGAAGGCGGCGTGGCGAGCAAGCACCCGGACAGGCGCCTCGGGCTCTTCATACGCCCACATGAAATCATCCGCCGATCCGCCAACGGCATGCACGCGCCAATAGCTCGCAGTGCCTTTTGGCGATATCGAGGTGGTATCGGTTTTCTCGAGCAGGTCGAAATAGATGTCCTGGAACGGGATGTAGAACACAGGATCCCTCCCCGTTTCCTGGACCTGCAGCGCATGTTCGGTGGAGGCGATGATGGCGTCGGAGAATCTGACAGTCACCGTTCCATGGAAAGGCTGAATATGGAGATTGTTTCCCGACGGTGATCGGGGCTCGGCTGAAGGGTTCATTTGAGTGTCTCTGAGATTTCCAATCGGTAAAGTTCAAGGGCCGGTCTCAAAGGCAAAACGAGGTAATGCGGGATTGGTTGCGCGAATGCGGCGGCTACCCCGCGATGCTGCATCCCAGGCCCAAGGCGGAACACCAACCGATCCCACTGAGAGGAACAACGGGCCGGGTCGGCGGTTATCCGTTAGCCTTTCCGATTCCACGATCCATCAGGATAGCCGAGTTCTGGCGGCGGAAAGCGACGCAACTGGCGACAAAGGGGCCACATGAGGCACCCGTTCATATCGGAGACATGAGATGGAACCGCGCAAGAAGCAACGATCCGAACAACGGGACGAAACTGAAGCCCCGGCAATCCAGCAGGCGGACTGGGATGCAATCAAGGGCGGCAGGGTTCTTCCAGACAAGGTGTCCGACAATGTCGACGCCGTCGTCGACGTCGAGAAGGAAGGCGACCTGCCGGAGGAGGACGATGACAACGCCTACCAGAACAGCGACGAGGCATTGCCCGATGACGAAGAGGAAGGTGCCATATCGCGCGATCTGGCCAGGCGAGCCGGGCCTTTTGACGAGCCCTGACCCCAAGGGCGCCGACACTGATCTTGCTGGCGCCCGGCAACCATCCAGTGGCCGAGGGTGTCAGGGCAACGGGCACTCCGTGCGTCACGAAAATCTCTTCACTTTCCGACGCCGGGATACTGCCTTTCCTTCAGCACGCTGGCCAGATGGGCCGCATTCGAAGCCGTCATTTCGATCATCTCGACCACGGCTTCCGGCGTTCCGGGCAGGTCGACATAGTTGACGTCGCCCATAGCCTGCCCAACCCAATACACGCCGCCATTGGCAGGAATCGTGAAGCCGACGTCGTTTAGCGCCTGAAAGCACGCCGCGTGACAGGCGTGAGCGCCGTCTTCATTGCCGACGATCGCCACGATCGCGACCTTGCCGGCGGCCGGCATCCGGCCTTGTTTGTCGGTCTCCGATAGAAACGCATCCATGCGCTCCAGGATGCGCTTGGCGACACTCGACGGCTGGCCGAGCCAGATGGGCAGGCCTAGCACGAAGATGTCGGCGTCGAGGATCTTCCTGCGGAGCTGCGGCCAACCGTCTCCCTCGCCCATGTCCGACAGCACGCCGGGTTTGACGTCATGGTCGAGGGCGCGAACAATCTCGCCGCGGACCCCATGCGGCACCATTGCCGCCAGCAGATCCGCCAGCAGGCGGTCCGTGGACGATTTCTCGGCGTCGTCGGAGGCCTTCAAGGTGCAATTGAGCGCAAAGGCGGTGAGCGGCATGGAAAGATCTCCCGAGTGCGTTCTGTGCCAAACGCAGCGGGACGTCGTGGGTTGCCTGAACCCGACAAGAAGCTTCACCTTCCACCTAGGGAACCATCGAACGCTCCGCGGTGTTGGAGAACGAGCCCATTGCGTGAGTCGTCCCCGCTATGACCATGCCGCTTCATCCAACCTTGACCGACCTAGCCCTGCGCCTGGCTCTTGCTTTTGTTGCCGGCGTGATCATCGGAATGAACAGGGAAGCCCGCGGCCACACCGCCGGGCTCAGAACAACCATCCTGGTCGGCCTGGCGGCCGCGATCGCGATGATGCAGGCCAATATCCTGCTCGAGGTGGGTGGCAAGGATGCGGATTCGTTCAGTGTGATGGACGTGCTCCGTTTTCCGCTGGGCGTGCTGACGGGTGTCGGTTTCATTGGCGGCGGAGCCATTCTCCGCCGCGGCGATTTCGTGACGGGTGTCACCACGGCCGCCACCTTGTGGGTCATGACCGCAATCGGCCTCGCCTTCGGCGGCGGGCAACTGGCACTTGGCACAGCGGGGACGGTTTTGACGTTGATAACGCTTCAGGTGCTGAAGCAGGTCGATCTGTGGGTCCCACGAACCCATCATGCGATCCTGGCGATCTCGTCGGCGAACGGCGTTCCGCCTGACCTCGACGCGCTGGTTCAACCGCTGGGCTATCGCTGGCGCTTTCTCGGAATGCAGCACGACATCGAGCGCGGCCGGTTCGTATTCTCCTTCGAGCTGAGCTGGAAACAGCCCGACGCGGCCAAACCCTCCGTCGAGATACTGGCGCGGATCAGTCCGCGCTACGACATCGAACGGTTTGACGCGATCAGCGATAAAGGTCCCCGACCATAGGCAGGGCAGCGATGCGTCCTCGTCCCTGCCTCGGATTCGACCGGAGCCGGAACAAATCCGGACTTCGCGCTTTGAACACGCAACACTGTTCGAGGCGATGGCTTGCTGTCCCTGTCGCGCTTCATCCCGATCGACCCTCCTCGAACAAGGAAGGAAGATATCATGAACAAGGCAATCATCATCCTGGCGGCACTCACTCTGGCTTTGCCTGCCCATGCTCAGTCCCAAAACGCACCCCTTCCCCCGGACGCACCGGCACCGGAAGCCGTGCCAGGTCAGACCGGCCCCGACCAGGGCATCACCGGACAGACATTCACCAACATAGCCATCGTCGCATTGGCGGACTTGCCACCCGACCTCAAGGCCAAGGTCGAGACCGTGGTTGCCCAGACCAGCCAGGAAGACCTTCACGTCCTGCAGCGTTCGGTCAGCGCATCGCCGGAAGCTTCCTCGGTCCTGGCCGCGAATGGACTTGATGCCTCCGAAGTGGTGGCGGCCAACATTGACGGCGACGGCACGCTGACGCTGATCATCCAGACCACGACCTGACGGCGTGGGGCAGAACCCGGTGCTTCGGCGGATGTCCCATTCCCGGTGCCAGGCGGCAACGGTCGAAGGAGGGCGTCATGGCTGACGCGACGGTCCGCAATTTCACGATAAACTTCGGGCCGCAGCACCCTGCGGCGCATGGCGTCCTGCGGCTGGTGCTCGAACTCGACGGCGAAGTCGTCGAACGCGTCGATCCGCATATCGGGCTGCTGCATCGAGGCACGGAGAAGTTGATCGAGTACAAGAACTACCTACAGGCCCTGCCCTATTTCGACAGGCTTGACTATGTGGCGCCGATGAATCAGGAGCACGCCTTCTGCCTGGCGGCGGAGAAGCTGCTCGGGATCTCGGTTCCACAGCGCGGCCAGCTCATTCGCGTGCTGTATTGCGAGATCGGCCGGCTGCTGTCCCATCTGCTCAATGTCACCACGCAGGCGATGGATATCGGCGCCCTCACGCCGCCGCTCTGGGGTTTCGCCGAACGCGAGAAACTGATGGTGTTTTATGAACGGGCATCGGGCGCCCGCATGCATGCCAACTATTTCAGGATCGGCGGCGTACATCAGGATCTTCCCCCGGACCTGTTGGACGATATCTGGGATTTCTGCGATCCGTTCCTCAAGGTCTGCGACAATCTCGAAGAACTGCTCACCGAAAACCGCATATTCAAGCAGCGCAATGTCGACGTCGGCGTCATCGGTCTCGACGATGCCTGGGCTTGGGGATTTTCGGGCGTAATGGTGCGTGGGTCGGGCGCGGCATGGGATTTGCGCAAGGCGCAGCCTTACGAATGCTACCCGCAGATGGATTTCGATATTCCCATCGGCAAGAACGGCGACTGCTATGACCGCTACCTCGTACGAATGGAGGAGATGCGCCAGTCGGTCCGGATCATGAGGCAATGTCTTGACAAGCTACGGTCGCCGCAAGGCCAAGGACCGGTCGCAATTCCCAACCGGAAGATCACGCCGCCACGCCGCGCGGAGATGAAACGCTCCATGGAAGCGACCATTCACCATTTCAAGCTTTACACGGAAGGCCATCACGTGCCCGAGGGCGAGGTCTATGCCGCCGTCGAGGCGCCGAAAGGCGAGTTCGGCGTCTATCTGGTTTCGGATGGGGGCAATGTTCCTTACCGGTGCAAGATTCGCGCGCCGTCCTTCGCACATCTGCAGGCGATGGACTATCTGTCCCGGGGGCACATGATCGCCGACGTCTCGGCGATCATCGGCTCCCTCGACATCGTCTTTGGAGAGATCGATCGCTGAACCGCCGTCGCCGCCCGCGGGACGCGGGCAGCGCTCTCGCAATGTCATCGATGGTCAGTGTGCCGTCTGCGAATGCGCGCCGCCTGCCTGTGAGATGCCGTTCAGCGCTTCGCCGGCTCGTGCTGCCTCGCCGTTTTTCGTGAGATCGCCAAGCGAGATGATGCCAACCAGCCGTTTTTCACGGCTGATCACCGGCAGCCGTCTAACCTGAAGGTCCCCCATCTGCTGGAGCACGTCCTCGATCTCCTCGTCGTCGTAACAGTACCTGATCTCGGCACTCATCACTTCGCGTATCCGCGTATCCGGGCCCCTACCCTGGGCGACGCCACGGACGGCGATGTCGCGATCAGTGATCATTCCGACCAGCCGGTCGTCCTCGCCTACGGGCAGAGCGCCGGCATCGAGGCTGGCCATGGCGGCGGCGGCCTCCCGCAGGGTCTGGTCCGGACTGGCGACCTGAACGCCTTGCGTCATGCAGTTGCCAACTTTCATGATGTTCTCCTTTGGTTGAATCGCCCCTTGCCGTTGCTGCGATGGAAACACGATGGGGGGACAATGGCGCCGGCCCAAGACGTTCCATTGCCACGGGATCGGGATCTCATGCGTCGCACGTTCAGACGACGCGGCTCCCGGCATGCATCGGCGATTCTTCGTTCTCGTCGGGATTGGGCAGAGGCGTCTCGTCCGGGAGTTGTTCCGGATCAGGCTCCTCGATCGGTTCGGGCTTCCAGGTCGGCGCCGGCATCGGCACGTCGCGATTGGGATCTGGTTTTCCTGGGTTTGGCATCGGGATCACCTCCCTTCATTCGGGACGCAACTCCTGGCCGGCGTCATTTGTTCCATCGCCAATTCGCGGTCGCCTCCGGCCTTGCCGCCACGGATCGAGACGGCGCGCTGCCGATCGGATCCGCCGGTCGACTTCAGCCCCGTCTTTCGGAACCGGACGGTTTTCCAATCCGTTGTCTCGGCATCGATCGAGGAGAAAGACGATGGCTGGTGACGAGAGAATTTCCGGCAGCAACTTGCCCCAAGTCGCGGTCGACAGTGAACAGGTCCGGCAACTGGTGGCGACAGCCGATCTGCCGTCCAATCAGGCACGCGAGCTCGTGCGCCGTCACGGCAACGATCCGCACAAGCTCGAAGAACTGGCAAAATCGATCAAAGCGGTAAGCTGACCGTCAGGACGGCGTCCCGACTCCGTCAGATTTCAAGCAAGGCATAGGGTCGGCCGGTCGGTTTGGAAACGTGCATGGCGACGTTGTAGACCCTCGCCCCGCCGGGCGTGCGGCCCTCATAGCTTCCCCGATGCGCATGGCCGTGCACGACAGCACTGACCTGGAACCGGTCGATCGTTTCCGCCAGCCGCGACGAGCCCAGAAACGGAAATATCTCCAGGGGTTCGCCGGCGATGGTCTCGACGATCGGAGCGTAGTGCAAAATGACAAGCGTGCGTTTTGCGCGAACCTGGCGCATCGCGTTCTCAAGCCGCATGGCCTCGCTGACGCTCTCGGCGACCATCGACTTGATGGCCGGCTCGCCGAAGGAGCCGAGCATGCGTGAACCGAACCCCCCGACGAACCCTTTCACGCCGACAAAACCGACCTCCTCTATTTCGGTCGTCTGCCCGTCGAGGAGATGGACGCCCGCTTGACGCAAGATTTCCGCGACGTCCTCGACCGCACCGGATTCATAATCGTGGTTGCCGAGCACGCCGACCACCGGGATAGAGCAGGCGCGCAGGTCTTCGGCGAGGATCTCGGCTTCGCGGGGCTTGCCCAGATTGGTCAGATCGCCTGGAAGAACGAGGATATCGGCCTCGCGCGACATTTCGCCGAAGAGATCGCGATACGATGTCTGGGCGTCCTCCTTCACATGCAGGTCGCCAACGGCCGCCACCTTGATCGTGGCGGTGCCCTCCATCGCCGGAGCGTCTTCGGTCCGTTCAGCCATCACGAAATTCTCCTGTACCGCCGACGCCGGCGAAGCCCCATTCCTTGACGTCGATTTCGTAATCGGTCTGCGAAAGCAGGCGCCCGCGGCAGATCTTCATTCTGGGGGAAGGCAATTGGCGCTGCTTGGCAAGGCGGTCGAGCAGTTCGTCAAGCAGCCATGTGGGGATGCGGTCGCGCTCGCTCGGATAGATCCATCTGAAACTGAGAATCTGCATCAGCAGCACTTCCCAGTGGACTTCCAGGTAGGAGAGCAGCCTGTGCCAGTCGATCTGGTCCTGCGCCTTGAGGATCGTATGGGCGATGTCCGCCCCGTCATGACGCCCTCGGTCCTGGATGAAGCATTTGGACCATATGAGCTCGGTCGGGCCGACGATCCTCACTCGGCTTCCCAGCAGTTCGGTTTGGCGGGCATGCTCCATCCACTGGTCGCTCACGGGCATCGTTCCATTCGCCGAGGCGAATATGATGTCGAAGAAATGCGTGCCCTTGAAGACCTTCCCAAGCCACCGGTCGTCCTCGATCTCGACCGCGTAGCCGAGCTGCTTGAAATGGGCCAGGATGCGCGAGAAGTCGCCTGCCTTGCAGAAGATATCGAGATCCTTGGTCTGACGGATGACGCCGGTGTAGGCGCTTACCGCATAGGTTCCGGCGACAAGGAAAGGAATGTCGGTGGCGGCGAGTTCGCGAATGGCTTCGGTATAGAACACCTCCGCCTCGGCGTTCTTGAGCGTCGGGGCGGCCTTTGCGTCGATCGCGGGAAGGGATGCCGGAACAGTTCCCGGCAACGGATCGTTGATCATGGCACGCATGGCTCCCACACTTCGGCCACCGATTGATCGCCCGCGTTGTTAACAGCGGGAACCCTGCCTGGTTCCGCCATGGTCGCGTCGCGGTCTGAAGGAAATCGGGCGCGACGGGCAAAATTGCCCGCGGAGTCCTGGGTTTCAATATGATTGCATGGGCCGTTTCCCTGCATGGAACCATCGCCATTGGGCATCGTTAGCCCGAACAGCCGAAGCTGCCTTCGGGCGATCGGGGTGTCTGGTTTCAAGCGCAGACGATATCCAGGATGTATGTTCTTGCCCTAGCGACAGACTATGACGGCACGCTCGCCGAAGACGGGGTCGTCTCCGATGCGACCTATGCTGCGCTCGAACGGCTGAAGCAGACGGGCCGCAAGCTGATCATGGTGACCGGCCGCGAGCTTGCCGATCTCGAGCGGGTCTTTCCGGCACTCGACATCTTCGATAGGGTGGTCGCCGAAAACGGCGCGTTGATCTATACGCCCGCTTCGAAGAAGGAGCGGCTTTTGGCGCCGGCGCCCCCGGCTGAATTCGTCGACCGGCTGAAGCGTCGCGGGGTCGCGCCCCTGTCGGTCGGACGCTGCGTCGTGGCCACCTGGGAACCACAGGAAGCCGCCGTGCTGTCGGAGATCAAGGAGCTTGGACTTGAGCTCGAGATCATCTTCAACAAGGGCGCGGTGATGGTGCTGCCAAGCGGGGTCAACAAGGCCACCGGCCTTGCCTGCGCACTCGAGGAATTGGGGTTTTCCGCCCACAACGTCGTCGGTGTCGGCGATGCCGAGAACGACCATGCATTCCTGCGCGCCGTCGGCTTCGGCGTCGCCGTAGCCAACGCATTGCCGACCGTTAAGGAGACGGCGGATTTCGTCACAGCCAGCCCTCGAGGTGCCGGCGTGGTGGAACTGATCGAACAGCTCATATCGCGCGATGCCGGCTTCGTGGAGACGGCTCGCCAACATGTGGAAGTGGGAACCGACATATCGGGCGCGCAGGTGCACCTTTCACCGCATGGCGGCGGCGTGCTGCTGGCCGGCACATCCGGAATCGGCAAATCCACGCTTGCCACCGCGTTGACCGAGCGCTTTGTCGAGAAGGGTTTTCAGTTTTGCGTTCTCGACCCCGAAGGCGACTATCAGGAACTCGAGAATGTGGTGGTGGTTGGCGACGCCAAGACCCCGCCGATCTCGCGTGAGGTCTTCGATCTTCTGTCCAAGCCAACCAACAATGTCGCTGTCAACATGCTGGGGCTGAAGACCGCCGAACGGCCCGGCAATTTTGCCAAGCTGCTGCCGGACATGGCCAGCATTCGCGCGCGCACCGGCCGACCGCATTGGCTGATCATCGATGAGGCGCATCATCTCTTGCCCCAGGCCCGTGACGGCGCGTCTTTCGCGCTGCCCAAGAGCCTCCCCGCGACCATCCTGATCACCGTGCACCCCGATCTGGTTTCGCGCGACGTCCTGGCTGGCGTCGAAACCGTCCTGGCGCTTGGACCGGAAGCCGACAAGATCGTCGCAAGCTTCTGTGCCGCCACCGGCATCGACGTCCCCGACGGCGCCGTGCCGCCGCCAAAGGACGAAGTCCTGTTTTGGAAACGATCATCGGGCGAGCCGATCAGGACGGTCAAGGTCGAACGGCCCCGCCAGGTTCGCAAGCGGCACATGCGCAAATATGCCGAGGGCGACCTTGGCGACAACAGCTTCTATTTCCGGGGGCCGGACGGAGCGCTTAACCTGAAAGCGCAGAACCTGATGATGTTCCTTCACATCGCAGAAGGCATCGACGATCGCACCTGGGAACATCACCTGCGCGCCGGCGACTATTCGAAATGGTTCCGCAGCAAGATCAAGGACAAGACCCTCGCCGACGAGGTGGCGGACATAGAAACGGATACCGGCACGGACATGCAGGAGAGCCGCGCGGCCATCGCCGAGGCCATTGGCCGCCGTTACACTGCTCCCGCGGACTGACCTTGAGCCGGGGTAGACACAAGCCCATCCCGATTCCTCGGGATGGGCCTCTCTCATGTCATGATACGGAGCGAGCGTCAGCGCGCCTGGCTGAAATGCCTAGCGGTTTTTGTGGCTCTGTTGGCCCGCTTTTACATGTTGTTCGTGCGAGCCGCCCCGCATGTTGGAGCCGTCGCCCTGTTGCCGCTCATTGTTGCCTGCGGCCTGTTGCTGCTGGCGGTTCTTGTTTTCCGTGTTCTTGTGGCTCTGCTGGCCCGCCTTCACATGTTGCTCGTGGCTACCACCTTGATTGGGCATGGTAATTCTCCTTTCAATCCAACTTCGAGACGACGGTCGTCTCCCCCGGAGAATGCAGATTTCGGCGCCGACGTTCCCTCACGTAATATTTCGTGACATCCTGCCAAAGGGACGAAGGCGGACCGAGCTTGATGCCGACCGGCGGGAGAGCGACATGCCTGAAGCAGCGATCATCACCCCGAGGGTGTGACGCGCCACACTGTGTTTCCGACATCGTCCGCGATCAGCAGCGCTCCGGTTTTGTCGATGGCAACGCCGACCGGCCGACCACGCGCCTCCTCCTGGTCGTTGAGGAAACCTGTGACGACGTCTTGAGCCATGCCACTCGGACGGCCACCGCTGAATGGCACGAAGACGACTTTGTAGCCATTCAGCCCGGGACGGTCCCAGCTGCCGTGCTCGCCGACAAAGGCGCCGCCTCGATATGTCTGCGGCAGGCTGGTTCCGGTGTAGAAGGCCATGCCCAACGGTGCCACATGCGAGCTCAGCGCATAGTCGGGAACGATCGCCTTGGCGACCAGATCGGGGCGCTGCGGCATTACCCGGGGATCGACATGCTGGCCGTAATAGCTGTACGGCCAGCCGTAGAAGCCGCCATCCTTCACCGATGTCATGTAGTCCGGCACCAGATTTGGCCCAAGTTCATCGCGCTCGTTGACGACGGTCCAGAGTGCTCCGGTCTGCGGCTCGAAGCTCAAGCCGTTCGGATTGCGCAATCCGCTGGCAAAAATGCGCGATCGTCCGGTGGCCCTGTCCACCTGCCAGATCGCGGCACGATCCTTTTCCGCGCCGATGCCATTTTCGGTGATGTTGCTGTTCGAACCGACGCCGACATAGAGCAACGAACCGTCCGGGCTGGCGACGAGGCTTTTGGTCCAATGATGATCGATCGGACCGCCCGGCAATTCCGTCAACCTGACACCCGGCGCGGTGATCTTGGTGTCGCCTGGTTTGTAGGGGTAGCGCATGATCGCGTCGGTGTTGGCAACATAGAGGTCGTTTCCCACCAGGGCGACGCCGAAGGGCGAATTCAGGTGATCGAGGAACACATCCCGGACGTCAGGCACGCCGTCGCCATTGCTGTCACGCAGCAAGGTGATGCGGTTGCTCGGTCCCGTATCGCCGCCCGAGGTGACAAGCGATTCGATCAGGCCCATCACAATGTCCTTCGGCCGTTTGGCTGGCGGTTCCGGCGGGGCCTTCGATTCGACGACCAGCACATCGCCGTTCGGCAGGATGTAGAGCGAGCGCGGATGCTGAAGCCCGGTCGCCAGCGCATGGATCTGCAGGCCCTGCGCTACCGTCGGCGTTTCGTCCTTCTTCCAACCGACGACGGATGCAAGATGCATCGGCGGGAACAGATATTGCTTTATCTCCGGCAAATTCGGGTTGGGGCCGATCTGAGTGCTTGGGTCGGCGGCGTCGTCGCTGCAGCCGGCAGTGCCGAGCGTGGCAAAGCAAAGGAACGCAAGCCCTGTACCATAAGCGCGTCGCTTGCCGGATCGATCAAACGGTTTCATCGGCCACTCCCACGTGGTGGCGGTAGACAAGGGCCCAGCCCAGCCAGCCGGTAAATATCAGGATGAGTACCACCAGTGCCGACAGGATCAGGCCTGTCGGCAGGACCGAGGTCCAGGCATCACGGGTATGTATGAGCATGTTGAAGAAGGAGAGTATGACCGCCAGCGCATTGCCCAGCATGTGCAGCCACGCCGTTTTATGTGCGCGCACCCGGCGATCGCCCAGGAAGTCGGTGAAGCCGGCAATGGCGGCCAGCACGCCGACGATCACCCCGACCGTCAGCAGCCAGGCGGAGAAATTCGCCCACATCATCTCCGCCGTCCGCCAGTAGTTCAGGTCCGTCAGCAATGCGCCGACGAAGCAGGCGATGGGAATGGGCACGAGCATCGGATGGATGGGATGGCCGGCGATGCTGGCCGTGGAAGCCGGATTCTCCCTTGCCATGAGGAAGTCCTTCCATATCAACTCTTGGTTGGCCCATAAACAATCCCCAAGGCCGGAGGTTCCTGCCTGATGGTCCCGGCGGGTCGCCGCGGACCGAGTTCAGCGGTCAGATCGGCACGGTCGCCAGCACCTGGCGGGCGATGATCAATTCTTCGTTAGTGGCGATTGCGTAAACATCGACCGCGCTGCCCTCGCCGGTGATCCGCCCTTTTCCCGACCGGTTTGCATTCGCGTCGAGCAACACGTCCAGCCATCGCAGGCGCTCGCAAACCGCTTCACGGATCTGCCAGGAATGCTCTCCGATCCCTCCCGTGAACACCAGCGCCTCGATACCCTGGAGCGTGGCTCCCATCGCCGCGATCTCGCGGGCGATCCGAAACGTGAAGAGATCGATCGCCTCCGCCGCACGAGGATCCTTGCTGCCAAGCAAGGTCCGCACATCTGCCGACACTCCCGAAACGCCGAGCAGGCCGGACTTGTGATAGAGCAAGGTCTCCAACTCTTTCACGGACATGCCGCGCGCCTGCTGAAGGTAGAGAAGCACGCCGGGGTCGATGGCGCCCGGCCGCGTGGCCATCATCAACCCGTCAAGCGCGGTGAACCCCATGGTGGTGTCGAGACTTCTGCCTTCGCGCATGGCGCACAGGCTGCATCCGCTGCCGAGATGCGCGACCACGCAACGCTTGCCCCGGAGTCCGGGCGAAAGCGCCTGCAGCTGGCCTGCGACGAATTCGTAGGAAAGGCCGTGGAAGCCGTAACGGCGGATCCCGCTTTCCTCGAACTCGCGCGGCAGCGCATAGCGGTTGACGGGCGGCTCCAGCGTGCGGTGAAAGGCGGTGTCGAAGCAACCGATCTGGGGTAGGCCGGGCAGCAGTTTGGAGATCGCACGAACCGGCGCCAGGCCGGCCGGCTGGTGGAGCGGTGCCATCGGCGTCAGCGCGTCGAGCGCCTCGACGATCTCGCCGGTCAGCAGGACCGGAGTCGAAAACCGCTTGCCACCATGGACGATGCGATGGCCGACCGCGCTCAGCGGAGCCTGCGCAAGATGCGGATCGAGGACATCGAACAAGTCCCGCAGGAGAACCTCTACGGGCGGGCTTGCGGGCTTGACGGCGCGTTTGAAGATGGATTTGCCCGACGCGTCCTTGGCGACGAGGCTTGGCTCGTCATCCAAGTCTTCGAACGCACCGCTCACCGTGAGCACCGGCCCCTCCTGTGATCCGGCTTCGAACAGGCCGAACTTCAGGCTGGACGAGCCCGCATTGAGGGCGAGTATTGCGCTGGTCACGAGCGGCACTCCCCGGCGGGCACAGCCTTAACCATCCGCCGCGCCCGCTTTGTCGCGCCAGGCCCAGTTCCGGATCTCGGGCATGTCCTCGCCATGTTCGCGAACATAGCGCGTGTGCTCGTTCAGGCCGTCGGCAAATCGGGCCCTCGCATCGGCTGCCCTGGCGCTCAGCCCCGGCACCCGGTCGATCGCCTCGATGGCTAGGTGAAAACGGTCCAGTTCGTTGAGCACCGCCATGTCGAAGGGCGTGGTCGTCGTGCCCTCTTCTTTGTAGCCGCGAACGTGGAAGTTGTCGTGATTGGCCCGTTTGTAGGTCAGCCGGTGAATGAGATAGGGATAGCCGTGGTAGGCGAAGACCACCGGTCTGCCGGTCGTGAACAGCCTGTCGAATTCCGCGTCCGCCAGGCCGTGGGGGTGCTGCTCCTTGGGTTGCAGCGCCATCAGGTCCATTACGTTGACGACGCGTATGGCGAGATCCGGTATCGCCCGGCGAAGAAGGTCGACAGCCGCGAGCGTCTCCAGCGTCGGCACGTCTCCCGCGCAGGCCATCACCACGTCGGGATCCTCCCCTCCACGCTCGGTTCCCGCCCAATCCCAGATCCCGATGCCGGCCTCGCAATGACGTATGGCGTCGTCCATCGGCAGCCACTGGGAAGCCGGCTGCTTGCCGGCAACGATCACGTTGACCCGATTGTAGGTTCGCAGGCAGTGATCCGTGACCCAGAGCAGCGTATTGGCATCCGGCGGGAAGTAGATGCGCACGATGTCCGCCTTCTTGTTGGCGACGAGATCGACGAAGCCGGGATCCTGATGGCTGAAGCCATTGTGGTCCTGCCTCCACACATGGGAGGTCAACAGATAGTTGAGCGACGCGATTGGCCGCCGCCAGGCAAGTTCGCGCGAGACCTTCAGCCATTTGGCGTGCTGGTTGAACATGGAATCGACTATGTGGATGAACGCCTCGTAGCATGAGAAGAGGCCGTGCCGGCCGGTCAGCAGGTATCCTTCCAGCCAGCCTTGGCAAAGATGTTCGCTCAGCACCTCCATGACGCGGCCGTCGCGCCCCAGATGCTCGTCATAAGGCTCGATCTTTTCCATCCAGACGCGCTCGGTCGCGTCGAACACGGCGTCCAGCCTGTTTGACGATGTCTCGTCCGGTCCCATGAGCCTGAAATTGCGGGCATCGGCATTCAGCCGTATGACCTCCTCGATGAACGCTCCCATGAGCTTCGTCGCCTCGGCCCTTGCGCCGCCGGGTTTCGGGACCGCGACCCGGAAGTGGCGGAAATCCGGCAATCGCAACTCCTGCTTGAGCATCCCTCCATTGGCATGTGGATTGCTGCCCATGCGCCGCTCGCCGTCCGGCGCCAGGGCCTGTAGCTCGTTTCGAAACCTGCCCGCTTCATCGAAAAGCGTCTCGGGCCGATAGCCGCGCATCCAATTTTCCAGAGCTGCGAGATGGCCTGCATCGTTTCGCGGGTCGGTGATCGGCACCTGGTGCGCGCGCCAGAAACCCTCGACCTTCTTGCCATCCAGCTCGTTCGGGCCGGTCCAGCCCTTCGGGCTTCTCAGCACGATCATCGGCCAGCGGGGCCGATGATCCACTCTGCCGGTCTCGCGCGCTTCCTTCTGGATTTCATCGATCCGATCGAAGACAGTATCGAGCGTTTCGGCCATCAGCCGGTGCATCGCCCGCGGTTCGTCGCCTTCGACGAAAAAAGGTTCATAGCCATATCCAGCCAGCAAGCTTCGCAACTCCTGCGCGTCGATCCGGGCGAGCACCGTCGGATTCGCGATCTTGTAGCCGTTGAGATGAAGGATCGGCAGGACAGCGCCGTCATGGACCGGATTGAGGAATTTGTTCGAATGCCAGGAGGCTGCCAGCGCCCCCGTTTCCGCCTCGCCGTCGCCGATCACGCAGGCCACGACGAGGTCCGGGTTGTCAAACGCGGCGCCATAGGCGTGAGCCAGCGCATAGCCGAGTTCGCCGCCCTCATGGATCGACCCCGGCGTTTCCGCGGCGGCATGGCTCGGGATGCCGCCCGGAAAGGAGAATTGGCGAAAGAGCTTGCGCAGCCCATCCTCGTCGCGACTGACCTCGGGATAGATTTCGCTGTAGGTCCCTTCGAGATAGGTATTGGCGACCATCCCCGGTCCACCATGGCCTGGGCCGCAAATGTAGATCACGTCGGCATCACGCTGCCTGATGATGCGATTGAGATGGACGTAGATGAAATTCAGCCCGGGCGTGGTCCCCCAGTGGCCAAGCAGGCGAGGTTTGATGTGCTCCGGCCGCAACGGCTCCTTCAGCAGCGGATTGTCGATCAGATAGATCTGTCCGACCGACAGAAAATTCGCCGCCCGCCAATAACGGTCGATGAGATCGAGCTCTCCTTGTTCAGGCCGGCTACGCATTGCCCGCACGAGTTTCTCCTTGGCAAAGCTGGTTGAAATACGATGCGTGCCGCCCGCATTGAATAATCCGACAGCGAAGTCGAGGTTCCCATCAAATGCGAGCCGCCCCACGCAGCCGGCCGGGGAAATCTTGCCTCAGCCGCGGATTTCACCATCTAAAGGCGATGCCATCGCCCCGATCCAGCAATCCCACGGACCCTCGCCAGGACGACCTCTTTGGTGCGCCCGACAGCTTACCGGAAGGATTTCGTTACCGGCCCGAACTGATCACGCCGGCGCAGGAAGCTGAACTGGTGCGGGAGCTCGAGAGCCTGTCCTTCCAGCCATTCGATTTCCACGGCTATCTCGCCAATAGGCGCGTGGCAGGCTTCGGCCTGCGCTACGACTATGAGCGGCGCCAGGTGATGGAGGCGCCGCCCATACCAGGTTTCTTGCTGCCCTTGAGGGACAAGGTAGCCGGCTTTGCCGGCCTGCCTGCCGCCGATTTCGTGCAGGTCCTGATCAACGAATATCGGCCGGGCGCCGGCATCGGATGGCATCGCGACAAGCCGCACTTCGGCATTGTCGCCGGAGTGTCGCTGTTGGCTGCTTGCAGTTTCCGCCTGCGCCGCAGGAACGGTGCGAAATGGGACCGCGAAACCGTCACGGTCGAGCCGAGATCCGCATATCTGATGGCGGGCGCCTCCCGGACCGAGTGGGAGCACAGCATACCGCCGATGAAAGAGCATCGCTATTCGATCACGTTGCGGACGCTCCGGCCGTTGTGATCGTCGGACAGCGACTGCGACAGCCGGTGCAGCATCTCGCGTGAACTGCCGAAGCGAAGAAATTTCGGCCCGGCATGAAACTTTCCCTGCCACCGATGGTTTTGCCGACGGGTTTTGCGGGTGAGCGATTCGATTGAGGAGGCGGCGATGAGCGCTACCGGACTCGAGATTTTCGACAAGACCACCCAAACCACCAACGTCTGGCTGGACGAGATCATGGCCGACCACGGACAGGATCGCCAGTTCGCTTGGCACCTGCTCGGCGTCGTCCTGCGCACCGTCAGGGACCGGCTGCCGGTCGACATGGCTTCGCATCTTGGAGCGCAGTTGCCGCTGCTCGTGCGCGGCACCTACTATGAGCAGTTCGAGCCGTCACGCATGCCGCAAAAGAGCCGTTCCCTGGAAGAGTTTCTCGGCCCCGTCGAGCAGGGCATGGACGATACGCGTCCCGTCGACCCGAAAGCTGCGGTTCAATCGGTCTTCAAAGTCCTCTTTCATCATATCGACCCCGGCCAGATCAGAAAGATCCGCGCCTCGCTGCCTGCGGACGTACGGCAGCTCTGTCCCGATCCCGATACGAAACACTGAACCTCCTCTCGGTTCGAGAGGCCGGCGTGCTCAATAAAGGAAATCCGCCATGCCCAATGCCGCCGAAATCCTCGTCGACACGCTGATCAACTGGAAAGTGGAGGTCGTCTTCGGCCTGCCGGGCGACGGCATAAACGGCATCATGGAGGCGTTGCGCACCCGTCAGGACCGCATCCGGTTCGTCCAGGTCAGGCACGAGGAATCTGCCGCCTTCATGGCGTGCGCCTATGCCAAATGGACCGGCAGGTTGGGCGTCTGCCTGGCCACCTCGGGACCGGGGGGCACACACCTCCTTACCGGCCTCTATGACGCCAAGCTCGACCAGGCTCCCGTGCTTGCCATCACCGGCATGCAGTTCCACGACCTTATCGAGACTTTTACGCAGCAGGACGTCGACCTGACCCGCGCCTTCAACGACGTCGCGATCTTCAACGCGCAGGTCTCCGATGCCGCCCACATGGAAAACCTGGCGGGTCTCGCCTGCCGCTCGGCTCTTGCCCGGCGCGGCGTCGCCCATCTGTCGATTGCCAGCGATGTACAGGAAAACGAGTTGCCCGAGGCGGACCGCTCGAAGCGAAACCGGCCCTCCCACACCCCCGATCGATGGTTCGAAGGCAGCCGGCTTCCGGCTGCCGACCAGCTCGACCAGGCGGTTGAGATTCTCAATGCGGCGAAAAAAGTCGCTATCCTGGCCGGGCGCGGCGCACTCGGCGCACGCGAAGAACTCGAACGCGCGTCGGACCTGCTGGCGGCGCCCGTCGCCAAGGCGCTGCTCGGCAAAGCCGTGCTCCCTGATGACCATCCGAATACGACTGGCGGCATCGGCATTCTCGGCACCCGCGCCTCGCAGGATGCGCTGAGCGAATGCGACGCCCTGCTGATTGTCGGATCGACGTTCCCCTACATCGAATACTATCCCGAACCCGGCAAGGCGCGCGGCGTCCAGATCGACCGTGACGCGCAGAGGATCGGCCTGCGCTACCCCGTCGAGGCAGGGCTCGTAGGCGATGCCGCCGACACCTTGCGTCTTCTCAACGAACGCCTCGAGCGCAAGAGCGACCGCTCCTTCCTGGAAAAGGCGCGGCAGGAAATGACCCGCTGGCGCGATGCAATGGCATTATCCGAAGCCAAGCCGGATGTGCCGCTGAAGCCGCAACTCGTGGTCAAGGCATTCGGCAGGCGTATGCCCGAGAACGCGATCCTGGCAGCCGATTCAGGACAGAATACCGAGATGGCTGCCAGGCACATCGACATGAAGGCCGGACAGGCATTCGGGGTTTCTGGAGCGCTCGCCTCTATGGCCTGCGGCCTTCCCTATGCGATTGCCGCCGGCATTGCCTTTCCGGGGCGGCCTATCTTCACAGTGGTTGGCGATGGTGGGCTTGCCATGCAACTCGGCGAATTCTCGACCGCGGTACGGCACGGCATTCCCCTCAAGGTCCTCGTGCTCAAGAACGGCATGCTGAACCAGATCGCCTGGGAGCAGATGATGTTCCTTGGCAATCCGCAATTCGGCTGCGAGCTGCAGCCCATCGATTTCGCCATGGCCGCCGAGGCCATGGGCGGCATCGGCTACAGCGTCTCGCGGCCGGAAGAGGTCGAGGGCGTGCTTGAGGCGGCCTTCGCCACGCAGGGACCGGTGATCATCGAGGCCGTCGTGGACGCCTATGAGCCAATGATGCCGCCCAGGATGCCGCCAGATTATGCGAGGAATTTCCGCAAGGCGCTGCCGGACACGCCTGGACACGACCAGATCGAGGACAATGTCGGCGAGGAACCGCTGAAGTCCATGATGAGCGAAGTTTCCGAGGAAGCGTAGGCACAGCCGATCTCGCCCCACGTCCGCGACGGATGGCGACGTGCGCGGCGACACTGCATAGGGATACTTCTGCCGAGTCCGTGCGATCGGTATCGGCGCCCCGACCATCGCGGAAGTCTCGGGCCATGTACCGCTTCGGGGCAGATCCTGCTGTTGCAAGAGTGAAAGGGTCGTGCGGCAGAACTACCGCAAGCCACTGTTCTTGCATGGCAACTTAGCATCAAAAAATTTTTGGGACCCCTCTTGAAGAGATTTCTGGCCGTTCCCAGATCGTTTCGCGTCGAGGCTTCGGCTCGATGAAAAAGGCGTCGCGACACCTGCGGCGTCCCATGTTGCTTTTCGGAGGATATGGATATGAGAAGCGTGGATTTTGCACCCCTTTACCGCACGACGGTCGGCTTCGACCGTCTTTTCGACATGCTCGACAGCAGCATTCGCTCGGACTGGCCTCCCTACAACATTGAAAAGAAGAATGAGAACAATTACCGCATCACCATGGCGGTAGCAGGCTACGACCTGGACGAGCTCGAACTCGTGCAGAACGGCGCCGAACTGTGCGTTACCGGACGCAAGAAGCCAGATCCAGAACAGCGGCAAGTTCTCCACCAAGGCCTTGCGATAGGTAATTTCAGACAGGCCTTCAGGCTGGCCGACCACGTAAGGGTGAAGGCTGCGACGCTGAACTGCGGTTTGCTCGCCATCGAGCTCGTGCGTGAGGTGCCCGAAGAACTCAAGCCGCGTCGCATCGAGATTGGCGTCCGCGACCCTGAAAATACAACGAAGTCGATAAGCCAGGATGTGTCGCGCAAGGCGGCATAGAATGTCGCAACAACCTGCGGTCCGCGTCCCGGCAACGCCGGGAAGCCAAGATTGCGGAGAACGGAGATGACAAGCGAAGCTGATATCTTTCTTCAAGCCGGCACAAGAAAACCGACCCGCATCGACGTCTCGCCGGTGCCGAAAAACCCCGGCGACGTTCTCAACTGCTCAACCATGAGCCTTGAGGCGAAGCGTGCCTTGCTTGCCTCATGGGCCTCGGACGCGCATGCGGTTGACGACGCTCCGTCGCTGCGCAGGCTGGATGACGGCTCGGTCATGAATATGGATGAGATCCTTCGCGCGCTGAAGGCACTGGATGAGCGCGAGCAAGGGCATCCGCCGCACAGGGCGGCGTCTCGGTCCCAGCGGCGTTCTTTCGGCCGCTTCCGTCGAGGGAGTTGGTCCCGCTGGATCGCGGGCACCCGAGGTGAAGACGATGATGACGATCCACCTCCGAGCCCGGTCTGCGCGGCGATCCCGCCGAGGGCAGGCGGTGGCGGGGCATTTTCCCTGCCGGAACCTGAAGCAGCCTAGAGCAATCCCGGGAAAAGCGCATACCGCTTTTTCCCTGGAGATTACGTAGAAACAAACAGTTAGAGCAGTTCGGCGTCTCGTGAAACGATGAACTGCCCCAATGAAGGGGTTGGGGCCAACCCCTCAAAAGCATCCAGCCAATGGAGGAAGTTCATGAATGACAAAATGTTCGAGCAGCCTGTTCTGGTGAAGAACGGGGATTTCATGATCGAGGAAGTAGCGTGCCTCGAAGATGCATTCGAGTTTCTGCAGAATTGGCCCCGGAACCGCAGAGGCCCGATTTTCGAAACCGCCCTGCGCGCGTGTCAACGCGCCTATGACGGCCATGTCCCAGCCTCGCTGGCACGCGATGCTTTTGCCGGCTTTGCGCGCTCGGCCAGGATCCTTGAAGACGTCTCGACCTCCATACCCTGGATGGCGGGGATCAAGACGGGCAGAGGCGGCATTTCCGCCTGAGGAGAACGTTCGCCGAACCTTCGGTTTCAAGTATGTCAGGTTCCGAGCAAAGTCATGGAGAGCGCCTAATTCCGTAGGTCGTGCCGCCGGCAGGGCGCGGTGACCGGTGCTAACGCCGGTCACCATGCTTGGCGGTGCCGGTCAGCGGAACATCGAGCCGCCATCAACGTCGAGCGCCGCGCCATAGACGAAGCTCGCGGCGTCCGAGCAAAGAAATAGGATCGCGGCGGCCATGTCGTCGGGCCGGCCCATGCGGCGCATCGGCAAATTGGCCGCGATGCGGTCCTTGAGAGCCTGGTCGATATGGGAATGCATCGGCGAATCGGTCGGCCCCGGATTGAGGGCGTTGATGCGCACCTTCTTTCCCGCCAATTCGCGCGCAACCGACTTCACCAGCGACAGCGTGCCGGCCTTGGACGCCGCATAGGCGGTGTCGGCGATGAGCCCGCCGCCGCCATGCACACCGGCGTCGGAGGCCACGCACACGATATTCCCCCCGCCGGCATTGCCTTGCATGCGCTGCACCGCCCCCTGGACGGTGAAGAAGGTGCCCAGTAGATTGACGCCGAGGACGCGCTGCCAGTGCGCCCAATCCTGCTCCGCGATTCTCTTGGCAGTAATGATCGCCGCGCAGGTCACGACGTTGTCGAGCCGCGCCAGCTTGGCGTCGCAATAGTCGAACATGCGCGCGATGCTGTCGGGGTCGCCCATGTCGGCCACCACCTTGTGCGGTGGTGTCCCGGCCGTTCCGCTCAATTCGTCATGGCGCTTCGCCAACCCCTCGGTATCGCGGTCGCACATCACGACCTCGGCGCCCTTGGAGAGAAAGGCACGGGCGGTCTCGAAACCCATGCCGCTCGCGGCACCGGTCACCAGCACGGTCTTGCCAGCAAAACTGTCCTGGGCAAACGTCGCATAGGGGCCCATCATGATGTCTCCGTGAACAGTAAGGGTTGGCCGGCGGTAAGGTTGGCGAGGCGTGTTCAGGCCTTCAGGTGCAGCGTCACGAGCACGCTGCACTCCGCGCCGCTGTCGAAACGCGCCGCGACGCGCAGCCAGTTGCCAAAATGGCTAAGCCGCGCCATTGCCATGCCGTCGCGCTCGGCCGGCATGACAAACTCGGTGCCTTCGCGCAGCCAGTGCATTCCATCCGGCGAGATCTCGATCCACGCCGTTGCCGCAGGGCCGACAGGTTGCTTCAACGCGCGCACGAAGAAGATCGCCTCGCGCGCCCATCCTGCCTCGTAAGGCTCGCTGGCGGCCTCGCCGCGCCAGCGCTCGTTGCGCGAGACGACCGCGGTGATGTTCTCGGGCAGCATCAGAAGTCTCCGGAAATGCAGATGGAATCGACATAGAGGAAGGCCCGTTTGGCAACGTCGGTTTCAGCGAAGAGGCCGAAATTGAGCATGCACCACAGGTTCTTCATCGCCGGAATGCGGATCGAATCGAATCCCGAGAGATCGAAGCTGCGATCGTTGCAGCGCAGCCCGAGCGCCGTCATCGATTCCAGATCGAAATCGAAGCACAGATAAGTCCAGTTCACCTTGGTGGGGATCTCGTTGTAGCACAGGCGCTGCGATCCGCCGGGAAGGTCGAGCCATCCCTCCGGCGACAGGTGATAGTGGCTGATCGTCTTGTCGTCGCTGCCGATCGGGATGATCTTCTCGGTCTCGCGCTTGTATTGCCATTTTTGCAAGTGCTGGCCGTCGAGCGCGTTCAAAAAGCGCAGATGCGGCATGACCCGATCGCTGTTGCCATCCTGGTCTCCGCCCTGCAGGTCGAACAGGAAGCCGACGGAGCGCACATCGGTTTCGGACAGCTTCAGCGCATTAGCTTCGGGCTTGAAGGTGAAATACATTTCGAAGCGGATCGGTCCGCGCTTCCTGAATGTGTGGCGTTTGATGGCGACGTTGCGGGCTCCCGGCGCGGGACGTGTCGCAACCTTCAACGCATAGGATGAATCCATCCCCCCGTGTGAGCCGGCGTCCCAGTGCGCGAGCGTCGACAGCATGGCGCTGGTATGTTGCGCGTAGCCCGGCAGCATGGTGTCCAGATCGTCCTCATAGTTGCCGACAAGCTGCGACCAGCCGCAATGGCCGCGCGCGAAATCGTCGAACGACAATATCCGCGGCAGCGGGTCGAAGCGGCTGAGCGCGGGGTCCGCGCGCAACAACGCCAGCCGCATCGCCTCGGCGAGGTCAGCGCCCTGGTTTGGAACCTGGTTCTTCATCTCGGCCTCATCCGGCTTTCAGTTTCTTGACGGCGTCCCAGTCGATCTCTATGCCGAGCCCCGGTTTCTGCGGGACGTCCAGCGTGCCGTTCTTCTGCCTGACGCAACCGGGCGCGAGATCGGCCAGACTGGTCTTGAACGGGCTGGCGTCGCACTCGCACTCCATGACGCCGAAATTCGGCATCGCGGCTGCCAGATGGACGCTTGCGGTCTCGCAGACGATGCCCGACATGCCGATATGCGGCGCGTAGCGGACATCATGCGCCGCGGCGTAGTCGGCCATGCGACGCGTCTCGGAGATGCCGCCCGCGCGCGCCACGTCGGGCTGCAGCACGGACAACGTCCGGTTGGCGATCAGGCGCTGCGCCTGGTCCAACGTGAAATTGCTCTCGCCCGCGGCCAGCGGCACGTCGCAGCGCCGGCGCAGTTCCTCATAACCCTGCTCGTTTTCCGGTTGCAGCGGCTCCTCGAACCAGAAATAGCCGTTTGCCGAAAGCGCACGACCTACCTCGACCGCCTCGTCCAGATTGTAGGCCCAGTTCGCATCGACGCAGAGCCCGATCGCATCGCCGGCGCGCTTGCGGATGCGCTCGATCCGTTTGCAGGCTTCGCGCACGGGCCGCGCCATCTTAACCTTGATGCGCGTAAAGCCCTCGCCGAGATAACGATCGAGTTCAGCGTCGGCGGCATCGTCGTCGACCCAGTTGACCGCGGCGGCATAGACGTCGATGCGGTCGCGTCCGACACCGCCGAGAAGCTTCGCGATCGGCTGTCCGGTCGCCTTGCCCAATATATCCCATAGCGCGATGTCCACGCCGGCGATGGCCTCGATCAGCACGCCGCCCGCCCTGCCCGAAAGCGCGCGGCGCATGGACTGCCATAGGGCGCCGATGTTGCGCGCGTCCTGGCCGAGCAGGCGCGGCTTGAGCGAGCTTTCGATCAGCTCGACATAAGCCTTGGGCGAGAACCGCGCCAGGGTTTCGCCTACGCCGACAATGCCCTCGCTCGTGCGCACTTCGACCAGGACCAGCGAGACCTTTTCATAGACGCCCCAGGACGTGACCGTGGGCCGGGGCAATGTCTGGCTGAGGGGATGGGCAATCACCTCGGCAATCTTCAGCGGCCCCGCCGCGATTGGATCGCTCACGTGCATCGGCTCCAGATTTCTCCCTTGGTCCTCTCGCACCGCCTTCATAGCTTTCACTTGTAAACTTAGCAACCAAAAAACTTAGTTGCTATGTTTGGGAAAACCGTGCTAGTGAGCTCGGAAAGGATTCCGAATGCCCCTGGACGAAGCACGCAAGCCGATTTTCTCCGCGAAACTCGCGAGCCCTTCCCGCCTCGCGGACGGCGTCTCGGATGCGATCGCCGCGGCGTTGTTCGACGGACGCATCGCGCCTGGCGAAGCGCTGCCGCCTGAAGGCGAGATCGCCCGGGAATTCGGCGTCTCCAAGCCCATCGCACGCGAGGCGCTGCGCCAGTTGACCAGCGCCGGCCTCGTTTCGACCCAGCAAGGAAAAGTTGCCCGCGCCAAGGCACTCAGCGGCGAGCCGATGGAGCGCATCTACGCCTATGCGGTCCGTTCGAGCCTGACGCGGCTTCAGGAAGCCAACGAGATGCGCCGCGTCATCGAGGTTGGCATAGCCAGGCTGGCCGCCGAGCGCCGCGATCCGCGCGGCCTGGAAATGATGCGCCAGGCCGTGCTCGACATGCACGCCGGCATCGGGAGGCCTGGCGATTTCACGCAAGCCGACATTCTGTTCCACCTCGGCCTCGCGACGGCCACGGGCAACTCCATGATCCGTATTCAGATGGAAGGGATGCGGTCTGTCCAACGCGAGGTTTCGGAACTGTTCTCCCAGCGCTCCAACCGCACGGAAACGGATTGGCGGGCCACCGTCGAACGGCACCAGGCGATCTACGACGCGATCATGGCGGGCGACACCGATCTCGCGGACCGGCGCATTCACGAGCATTTCGACGCGGCCGACATCGCCTCGTTCGAGGTGGCCGGCAAGCTCGGGGAGCCGTCGCCGTGAGCAAGGACCGTTTTTCCCTTGCCGGACGGCGGGCGCTGGTGACCGGCGCCAGCTCCGGCATCGGGCGCGCGGTTGCGATCGCCCTGGCGCAGCATGGCGCCAGCGTCGCGCTGCATCACTTCGGTGACGCCGCCGGCGCGCGCGAAACGGCTGCCGCTATCGGCCCGGGCACCGCGGTTCTCGAGGCCGATTTCACCGATAGCAAGTCAATGTCGGCCTTTACCGATGAAGCCGCCGGCGCCGGGCCCATCGACATCCTCGTCTCGAACGGCGCGATCGAGCGGCGCCGTGCATGGAGCGAGATCGACGAAGCGCATATCCAGGCCCATGTGGCGGCAAACTTCACGGCCCTGCTTACCCTGGCCACGCGGCTCGTTCCCGCCATGGCCAAGCGCGGATGGGGACGCGTGGTCGCGACCGGCAGCGTGATGGCGAGGCGTCCGCGCGCGGAAACGATCGTCTATGCCTCGCTGAAGGCGGCGCAACTTACGGCGGTGCGCGCCCTGGCGCGCGAGGTTGCGCCGCATGGCGTCACCATGAATGTGGTATCGCCCGGCGCGATCGAGACGGAGGCAACGGCCGAGCGCTACCGGGACGCCGCCTTCCGCCAAGCGGTCGCCGCGAAGATTCCCGCCGGCCGCCACGGCCAGGCCGACGACCTCGTCGGCGCCTTCGTTTTTCTGTGCAGCGACGCCGCCGGCTACATTACCGGGGCTGACCTGCCCGTTGACGGCGGTTGGACGATCGGCGACGCGCCCGGCGCGCTGCCGGGGACAACGGCATGACAAGTCGCCGCCGCCTGCCGGCCCGTTCGTTGCGCGCCCGCAGTTGTTGATTGGACCATCGGCGTTTCGGGAGGAAACCATGAAGACCGCAATCAAGCTTGCACTATCGACCTTGGCGCTGTGCGCCCTGTCGGCGCACTCGCTGGCCCAGGAACTCCGAGTGACCGTGTGGACGGGCAGCGAGGCCCACCTCAAGATGCTGAACGGCATCGCCCAGGGCTTCATCGCCAAGCATCCGGGCGTCACGGTGAAATTCGAGACCGTTCCGGTCGCCGACTACACGCAGAAGCTCACTTTCCAGGTCGCCGGGGGCAACGCCCCCGACATCGCCTGGATGATGGAGGATGCCGCACCCGCCTTCGAGAACGCCGGGCTGCTGATGGACATCGGCCCGACGCTCAAGGCGACCGAGGGATACAATTTCGACGATTTCTCCCAGCCCGCCATGGCGCTCTGGCAGAAGGACGGCAAGGTCTACGGCGTGCCCTTCTCCACCTCGCCTTTCCTGATCTACTACAACAAGGACATGTTCGACAAAGCAGGTGTCGAATATCCCAACCAGTTCGCCGCGAAGGGCGAGTGGAACATGCAGAAATTCCAGGAGGTCGCCAAGAAGATCACCGAGGCCAATCCCGGCAAATGGGGCTTCGAATTCAAGGATGGCGAAGGTTACGCATCGCGTATGACGCACGCCTTGCTGCCGCCCGTGCGCGCTTACGGCGGCGATCTGTGGGCCGACGGCCAGTGCGGCCTCGACAAGCCTGAAGCGGTGGCTGCCATCAAGCAGCTCCATGATATGGTGTTCAAGGACAGGTCGATCGTGCCGCCGGGAGAGCAGGGCGACTACTTCTCCGGCAATTCGGCGATGACCGTGAACCAGATCTCGCGAGCCTCGAAGATGCCCGAGGCAGGCTTCAAATGGGGCATCGCCCCCTTGCCTTCGGGACCCGCCGGCGAAGCTCCGGTCATCGGCCAGGCCGCGCTGACAGTCTTTGCGTCCGGCAAGAACAAGGAGCTTGCCGCGCAACTGGTGGCCGACATGACCAGCAAGGACAATGTGGCTGTCATGGCCCAGTTCTTTCCGCCGGCCCGCAAGAGCGTCCTGGAGAGCGACGCCTTCGTCAACTCCAACAAGCTGATCCCGCCCGAGCAGATGAAAAGCGTCGCCGCAGCGATCGTCAACGGCCGCGTTCACCCTTCGCATGAGCATGTGCCGCAGATATTCGCCGCGATGGCGCCGCGCGTCGACGCGCTGTGGCGGGCCGACGCCAATGTCGAAGAGGCGCTGAAGGGCGTCTGCGCCGCCATTCAGCCATTGCTCTGACAGGATTTCGGTTCATGGCCGGCATGGCATCCCGGGACAATGCGGCGCGCCCTGCCAGCGCGCCGTGGCTGAGCTTGAAGGCCAGGGAGATGCTGGAGGCATGGCTGTTCGTCAGCCCGACCTTGATCGGCTTCCTGGTCTTCTTCCTTGGGCCGCTGGTCGCCATCTTCTATTATTCGACGACCGAGTGGAACCTGCTCAGCCAGCAGGCGGCCTTCGTCGGGCTTCGCAATTTCCAGAATGCGCTGCTGGAGAACCCCGACTTCTGGCATGTCGTGCGCAATTCCGTAGTCTTCGCGCTGGGGCTCGTTCCCCTGAACATGGCGTTGGCGCTCTCCCTCGCGCTGGCGCTTTCGCGGCCGTTCTTCGGCGTCGTCTTCTTTCGCACGGTCTTTTTTGCGCCGGTGGTCACATCGGCGATCGCCTGGGCCATCGTCTGGAAATTCATGCTGCAGGGCGAAGGCGGCGCCGTGAACCAGATGCTCGCCTGGATCGGCATCGATGGCCCGAACTGGTTGCGCGAGCCCAACTGGGCGATGGCGGCCGTCATCGTCACCCGCGTCATCAAGATGGTCGGGCTCAACATGATCCTCTACATCGCGGCGCTCCAGTCGATACCGCGCGACTACGAGGAGGCAGCCGCGCTGGAAGGTGCCTCGCGCTGGCAGATCTTTCGCATGATCACCTGGCCGCTGCTCGCGCCGACGACGCTGGTCATCATGGTTCTGACGACGATCGGCTCGTTCAAGGTGTTCGACCACATCTACCAGATGACCGGCGGCGGCCCGGAAAACGGCACCCTGGTGCTGGCCTTCTACATCTATCAGCAAGGCTTCAAATTCTTCAACGTCGGCTACGCGGCCGCGCTGGCCCTGATCATGTTCGTCATCGTGATGGCGCTCACCCTCGTGCAGGTGATGTTGCGGCGGAAGGAGATGGAGTGACCCAGCGCCGGACCGAGATTCTCTATCGCATCTGCTGGACCATGGCGCTGCTACTTTTGGCCGTGCCCTTCGTGTTCCCGTTCCTGTGGATGATTTCCGGCGGCTTCAAGAGCACCACCGAAATCTTCGGCGCGCCGACCTTGATTCCCCGCGTCTGGCGCTTCGAGAACTTCGCGGAAGTGTTCACCTATCAGCCCTTCGCGCGGCAGTATTTCAACTCGCTCTATATCGCCGCGACGGCGACGGTGCTGACCCTGTTCATTGCCTCGCTCGCGGGCTACGCGCTGGCGCGCATCCGCTTTGCCGGCGCCGGGCTGTTGATGCTGTTCCTGGTGATGGCGCTGATGGTGCCGGAAGAGGTCACCATCATCCCTAACTTCTTCCTGATCCGCGCCATGGGCCTGATCGACACGCACTGGCCGCTCATCCTTCTGCCGGTCTTCGGCCCGCAGGGCGTGGTGGCGACCTTCCTGATGCGTCAGTTCTTCCTGGCGCTACCCAGGGAACTCGAAGAAGCCGGCAAGATGGATGGCCTGTCGCGGTTCGGCGTCTGGTTGAAGATCGCCCTGCCCATGGCGCGGCCGGCGCTCGCCGCGGTTGCGATCATCACCTTTCTGCATTCGTGGAACCTCTTCCTCGAGCCGCTGATCTTCCTCAGTTCGCTCGAAAAGTTCACGTTGCCGCTGGCGCTATCCAACTTCAACGACAGCTACGGCCTGCCCTTGTGGAATCTGCAATTGGCGGCGACCAGCCTGGCCGTGGTTCCCATTCTCATCATCTATCTGATCGCCCAGCGCCAGATCATCGAGAGCTTCGCCCTCTCCGGCGTCAAGGGATAAGGGGAGTCATGACAAAGCTTCTGCTCAAGGACATCCGCAAGCGGTTCGGAACGGTCGAGGTCATCCGTGGCGTCGATCTCGAGATCGAGGATGGCGAGTTCGTCGTCTTCGTCGGCCCGTCGGGATGCGGGAAGTCGACGCTCTTGCGGCTGATCTCCGGCCTCGAGCATCTCAGCGAGGGCGAACTCCACATTGGCGGCCGTCTGGTCAATGAGGTTCCGGCCGCCAGGCGCGGCGTGGCCATGGTGTTCCAGTCCTACGCGCTCTACCCTCACCTGACCGTCCGCGACAATATGGGCTTCGGCCTCAAGGTCCGCAAAGTGCCGGCCGGCGAGCGAGCCCGGCGCGTCTCGGAGGCCGCCGCGACGCTGAAGCTCGAGCCGTTGCTCGACCGTTTCCCGCGTCAGCTGTCGGGCGGGCAGCGCCAGCGCGTGGCCATCGGCCGCGCCATCGTCGCCAATCCCGACGTCTTCCTTTTCGACGAGCCGCTTTCGAACCTCGACGCCGAACTGCGTGTGCACATGCGCTCCGAGATCGCCGCGCTCCACCAGCGCCTGTCGACGACGATGATCTACGTGACGCACGATCAGATCGAGGCCATGACGCTTGCCGACAAGATCGTGGTGTTGCGCGACGGAAGGATCGAACAGGTCGGCTCACCGCGCGAGCTCTACGACAGCCCCCGAACCATTTTCGTCGCCCAGTTCATCGGCAGCCCGAAGATGAACATCCTGCCGCTCGCCGATGGGCGGCCAATCACCCACGGGGCGTCCGTGCCTGCGGCGGCCGTCTCGATCGGCGTTCGGCCCGAGCACCTGTCGCTGGCCCAGCCCTCGTCCGCCACGCTGCGCGGCAAGGTAAAGCTTGCCGAATACACTGGCGCCGTCACGCTCATCCACGTGGAATTGGACGCGGGCCAGACTTGTCTTGTCATCCACAATCAAGGAACGGCGCCCGAGATCGGCGCCGAGATCGGCCTGGACGCAGCCCCCGCGCACCTGCATTTCTTCGACGGCGAAGGGCGCGCGGTCTGACGCGATCATGAATGGCCGCCAGCGCGTAGCCGGCGTGCGGACGCGATAACCCGCGGAAGCATGGGAACGCGGCGAATGACCGGCCGCATTGCCTTCTGTATCCGCTCGCTGGATAGTTCCGGCCATGCTGCAGAGCCTGGCGACTCACTGGCCTCAAATCCTGGCGATCATCTCGGTGGTGATCGCGAGCGTTGGCATTGCCCATGCCGTCATGACCAAGGAGGACGTCCGGGCCGCCACCGGCTGGGTCGGCGTGATGGTGCTGTCGCCGATCCTGGGGGTGCTGATCTATGCCGTGGCCGGCATCAACCGCATCCGTCGCGCCTCGATCAGCGCACAGCGCTCGCTTGCCGGCGATCTGGCGTCCGCCAGGCACGATCGCGACATTGCCGCCGAGGAGGCCCTGATCATCGAACGATACGGGCCGCGCTTCATCGGCCTCAGGACGCTGGGCGACAGGGTCGCGCGGCGCGCGCTTCATCCGGGAAACGCCATCACGGTCCTGGAAACAGGCGACGAAGCCTATACCGCGATGTGCGCGGCCATCGACGGCGCCGAACGCAGCGTCCTGCTCGAAACCTATATTTTCGACAATGACCCCGTCGGCCTGCTCTTCGTGGAATCCCTTGCCCGGGCCGTCCGGCGGGGCGTCAGCGTGCGCGTGTTGATCGACGCCGTGGGCGCCCGCTATTCCGTACCCAGCATATTGGGCCACCTGCGCGGCGCCGACGTCACCGCCGGGCTCTTCAACGGCAACATCGTCATGGGCCTGCACCTGCCCTATGCCAATCTGAGGACCCACCGGAAGATCCTGGTGGTCGACGGCACGGTTGCCTTTACCGGCGGCATGAACATTCGCAAGGGTTTTTCCGCCGAGTTTGCCGGTTCCAACAGTTCCAGGGACACGCATTTTCGCGTGACCGGTCCAGTGGTAGCCGACCTCTTTTCGGTTGCCGCCGAAGATTGGCGTTTCGCCAGCAACGAGGCGCTGAAGGGCGATGCCTGGCGAATTGCCCCGCTGTCGCCGGCGCCCGCCACGCCCATGCTGGTGCGGGCCGTTGCCTCCGGCCCGGACGCCAGCGTCGAGACCAATCACAAGCTGCTGATCGGCGCCTTCTCCGTTGCGCGCAAATCGATCCGCCTCATGTCGCCCTATTTCCTGCCGGACCGCGAACTGATCAGCGCTCTGACGACCGCGGCAAGACGCGGTGTCGAAATCGATATCGTGGTGCCGGCGGTGAACAATCTTTTCCTTGTCGACCGTGCGATGACGGCGCAATTCGACCAGGTTCTGAAGCACTATTGCCGCGTCTGGCGCACGGAAGGACCTTTCGACCATTCGAAGCTGCTTTCGATCGATGGCGCATGGGCCTATGTCGGGTCTTCCAACCTGGACGCCAGGTCGCTACGGCTCAATTTCGAGATCGACCTGGAGGTACTCGACGCCGGCTTCGCCAGCGAGGTCGAAAAGCGGATCGCGGCGGCGATCGAGACGGCCGTCCCTGTCACGCTGGAAGCATTGCGGGCGCGGCCATTCGTCATCCGTCTGTTCGATCGCATCCTGTGGCTGGGCTCGCCCTATCTTTAACAAAAGGACGTGTTTGCCAGATAGCTTGAAATCGATGATGGAACAGATGCCGAAAGGTTCTATTTTTTGAGGTGCATGGTGCAAGCAGCAGGAATGGCGGGCAAACGATGCGGGTGAACGGGCGCAGCCTGCCGGCAAGCATGCTTTTGTCCATTCGCGACAAGCGGATGCGGAAGGCCAATGCCACGTCGACAAACAAGGCGGACGCCACCGGAACGCTGGTCGCCTCCTACAATGTCCACAAATGCATCGGCGTCGACCGCAAGTTCGATCCCGACCGCACCAGCCGCGTCATCCGCGAGATCGACCCGGATGTCATCGCCCTGCAGGAAGCGGACAATCGTTTCGGCGACCGGACCGGACTTCTCGACCTGTCCCGGCTCGAACTGGAAACCGGCCTGGTGCCGGTGCCGATTTCGGCAACCGGCAAGGGCCATGGCTGGCACGGCAACGTCTTGCTTTTCAAAAAGGGTGTCGTGCGCGACGTGCATCAGATCAGGCTTCCCGGGCTGGAACCGCGTGGCGCTCTGGTGGCGGAAATCGACCTCGACGGAAGCCAGTCCCTGCGCGTCATCGCGGCGCATTTGGGCCTGCTGCGCCGTTCGCGGTCGCAGCAGGCACAGGTCGTCCTGGATATCATGAACAGCCCCGACGAGAAGCCGACGCTGCTGCTCGGCGACCTCAACGAATGGCGCCTCGGAAACCGCTCCGCGCTGAACACGCTGCATCTGACGTTTGGACCGTTGCCGCCGGCTGTTCCCACCTTCCCCTCGAATCTGCCACTGCTGGCGCTCGACCGCATCATGGCCAACCGGCACGGAATGATCGCGGCCGTCGAAGCGCATGACACGCCGTTGTCGCGGGTCGCCTCCGACCATCTGCCGCTGACCGCCTTTGTCCGCCTGTAGCCACGCGCCGATAACGCCTTGATGTCGACCGCGTTGGAAAGCGTGTAGGGCGGTATCGGAACGGCGGCTCCTTTTGCGAGTTGATATGGCTTGGACAACAGGAGGACGAGACATGAGAAGCTTTTTCCTGGCCTCGATGATGGCGTTGGCCGCTTCGGCTTCCGTCATTGCGCCGACGCAGGCCGCGAGCGTCACCATCCAGTCCGGCGACGAGCCCCAGTATTCGCCCGACGACGACTATGACAATGGCGAGGTCGTCGTGCGCCGCCATCACGATCGCCAGCGTTATATCGACAATCGCTATAACGACGACGAGGACAGCGATGTTCGTTACAGCGACCGCGAATACCGCCGCTACCATCGTCACCACCGCTGCCACATCGAGTTGGTGAAACACTGGCGCCACCATCACAGGGTGATCGAAGAGGTTCGTGTCTGCACCTGACCCGAGGATCGCTGAAGTGCATCTGCGTGGCCTGATTGCAATGCGGTAAGCTGCGGCCACGCCCCTTCCGCTGCACTGGCTATGCCGCATTGCACAATTCCGCGACCTTGCCCACAATGCGGGGCATGGTCCTATCCTCCCTAGCCGTCCTGGTGATCGACGAAAACCGTATCCGCGCCTCGATCATCGAGGCGGGACTGCGCGAGGCCGGCCATCAGCGGGTGACCGTCGTCCATGACGTGGCGGGCATTGCGCGCCGCATCGCCGAGATCGAACCCGACGTCATTGTCATCGACCTCGAAAATCCCAACCGCGACATGCTGGAGAACATGTTCCAGCTGTCGCGCGCGGTGAAGCGCCCGATCGCCATGTTCGTCGACCGTTCCGACCAGGCCTCTATCGAGGCCGCGGTCGATGCCGGCGTGTCCGCCTATGTCGTCGATGGCCTCAGGCAGGAACGCGTGAAGCCGATCCTCGACATGGCCGTCAGCCGCTTCAACGCCTTTTCGCGCATGGCACGCGAACTGGAGGAAGCGCGCAGCGAACTCGAGAACCGCAAGGTCATCGACCGCGCCAAGGGGATATTGATGAAATCGCGGGGTCTGAGCGAAGACGCGGCCTACACGCTGCTGCGCAAGACGGCGATGAACCAGAACCGCAAGATCAGCGACATCGCCCATAGCCTGGTGACGACAGCCGGGCTGCTCGGGCCGCTGGAGGATGAATGAGCATGACAGCTGCGCATCAGATCACCGCCGGCTTCATGCCCCTGTTCGACAGCGCCGTGCTGGTCGCGGCCGGCGAAATGGGCTTTGCCGCGCGCGAAGGCGTCGATCTCGTCCTCCACCGCGAAACCTCCTGGGCCAACATCCGCGACCGCATCGCCATTGGCCATTTCGACCTTGCCCATATGCTTGGGCCGATGCCGCTCGCCTGCAACCTCGGGCTCACGCCGCTGGCATCCGAGACGATCGTGCCCTTTTCGCTCGGCCTCGGCGGCAATTGCGTCACCATCTCCAACGCCGTCTGGGAAGGCATGGCGGCGCACGGCGCCGTATCGGATCTCGATCCGGCCCGCGCCGGCGCGGCGCTCGGCGCGTTTATCCGCGAACGCGCGGCGGCCGGCCGCGACCCGCTGCGCTTCGCCGTCGTGCATCCGCATTCCGGGCACAATTACGAACTGCGCTACTGGCTCGCCGCCTGCGGCATCGACCCCGACGGCGAGATCGAGATTGTTATCGTGCCCCCGCCCTTCATGGCCGACGCGCTGGCCGCCGGCCGCATCGACGGCTATTGCGTCGGCGAGCCCTGGAACAGTGCGTCCGTCGCGGCCGGCACCGGCCATATCGTCACCGTCAAGGCGCTTTTGTGGCGCAACAGTCCCGAAAAGGTAATCGGCGCGCGCAAGGCTTGGGCCGAAGCGCAGCCGGAGGCGCTGGCGGCGCTGCTCAGGGCATTGCACCACTCCGCCCGCTGGTGCCAGGACCCGGCCAATCGAGGCGAACTGGCGGCATTGATGGCGCAGCCAGGCTTCCTTGGCCAGTCCGCTGAAATCCAGATGCCGGTCCTGACCGGACATCTCCGCCTCGGCAGCGGCGCCGAGCGGAACGTCGAGGACTTCTTCGTTCCCTTCGACAAGGCGGCGAACTTTCCCTGGAAGAGCCATGCGCTGTGGTTCTACACCCAGATGGTGCGCTGGGGCGATATCGCGCACACGCCTGAAAACCTCGCCATCGCCCGCGACTGCTACCGGCCCGACCTCTATCGGGCGGCGCTGAAGCCGCTCGGCGTGGCGCTGCCGGGCGCCAATGCCAAGGTCGAGGGGGCGTTGAAGATCGCAACGCCCGTCGGCTCGGCCGGGGCAAGCCTGGTGCTCGGCCCCGACGGTTTCTTCGACGGCCGCATCTTCGATCCGGACCAGATCGACGCTTATATCGGGGCGCAGCGGCCAGGGTGATCATTTCCGCGCCATTCTTGTGCATTGCACAAAATTTATGCGGACTGATCGCATAGCTGACCAATGTTTGGCCTTGTCACCTGGTGGCCGGATCTGCCCGTGAATCGGCTATTCAGCTGAATTCATTCGAAATTCCTTTCTAAGGCGAGACTGGCACGGTTCCTGCATTGAAATAACCGGACCCTTAGTGGGTCACGGAACAGGCGTCCAATGGCGGGCGCCCACAGGCAAAGCTGCCGCTCAGGTCAAGACGCGATCCGGATTCTCGGACGCGAAGACCTGGCCGGCGGCTTTTTTGTTTGGCCGAACACGCAATCGACGGTGCTGGTCCCAGGCAGCGCCCAACCGGAGACGACGATGACGAAACGGATCGGAACTGGAACAACCCTCAAGGATTTCACGCGCCGCGATTTTGTCGCCAGCAGCGCGCTGGCGGCGGCGCTGTTCGTCGCAGCGAAGATGCTGTTCCCGGTTGGCGCCGTGGCCGAGGGCAAAGGTGCCCAAGTGAACGCGCCAAGCTCGCCGCGCTGATGCCGCGCCGCTGACCATCGATCAAGAAAACACGCGCGGTGCTTCTCCATCGCAAACCGGAGCCTGACATGACCGCAATCCTCCCAGCCGCGCCCAGCCAGGACAATGCCCCCCGGCAGGCGCTCCTGATGTCCACCATCGCGTTCACAGTCTGCTTTGCGGTGTGGACGATCTTTTCCATCATCGGCGTGCGCATAAAGCAGGAACTTGGGCTGAACGAGACGGAGTTCGGCCTGCTCGTCGGCACGCCGATCCTCACCGGCTCCCTCGTGCGCATGGTGCTCGGCGTCTGGACCGACCGCTATGGCGGACGGCTGGTTTACACCGCCACCATGCTCGCTGCGGCGGTAGCGACCTTCCTGCTCGGTTTTGCGCACACTTACGGACAGATGCTGATCGCTGCACTCGGCGTCGGGCTTGCCGGCGGCTCCTTCGCCGTTGGCGTCGCCTATGTCTCGCGCTTCTTCCCGGCGGGCAGGCAGGGCACGGCGCTCGGCATCTTCGGTGTCGGCAATGTCGGCGCCGCTGTCACCAAATTCCTGGCGCCTTTCGTGCTTCTCGCCTGGGGCTGGCAATCGGTCGCGCTGATCTGGGCGGCAGCACTCGTCATCATGGCCGCCATCTTCTGGTTCACGACCGGCGACGATCCCGTGATTCGCGAGCGCCGCGCCGGCAAGACCACGCCTGCGAGGAGCTTCTGGCAGGAATTCGCGCCGCTGAAGAACCCGCAGGTCTGGCGCTTCGCCTTCTATTACTTCTTCTCCTTCGGTGCGTTCGTGGCGCTGTCGCTGTGGCTGCCGCGCTACCTGATCGGCGTTTACGGCTTCGGGCTGGCGACCGCCGGCATGATCGGCGCGGCTTATTCGATTCCCGCGAGCATCTTCCGCGCCTATGGCGGAGTGCTTTCCGACCGCGTCGGCGCTCGTACCGTACTCTACTGGACCTTCTCCGTTTGTGCCGTCGCGACCTTGGTGCTGTCTCTCCCCTCGGCAGACTATGTGGTGCGCGGCATCAGCGGGCCGATCGCCTTCCATTTCGAGATCGGCCCGCTCGCCTTCATCGCCGTCGCCTGCGTGCTCGGCTTCTTCATGAGCCTCGGCAAGGCCGCCGTCTACAAACATATCCCGGCTTACTATCCGCAGAGCGTCGGGGCCGTTGGCGGCGTCGTGGGCATGATCGGCGGCCTTGGCGGCTTCATCCTGCCGATCGCCTTTGGCGCGCTGAACGATCTCACCGGCGTCTGGTCGAGTTGCTTCATGCTGCTCTTCGTCCTCGTCGTCGCCTGCTTTGCCTGGATGCATGTCAGCGTCAGGCGGATGGGGCGGGCCGCATCAACCAAGGCGTCGACCCTTTCCTATGCTGCAGAGTGACACCGGAGCGGATTAGGAACATGACCCAAAAACTCGTCATCATCGGCAACGGCATGGCCCCTGGGCGCATGCTGGAGCACCTGCTGGAACAGGCGCCGGACCGCTACAGCGTCACCATCTTCAACGCCGAACCGCGCGTCAATTACGACCGCATCATGCTGTCGCCGGTCCTCTCGGGCGAGAAGGCCTACGAAGAAATCATCATCCATGGCGACGGCTGGTACATCGCCAACAACATCACCCTCTACAAGGGCCACAAGATCGTCGCCATCGACCGCGCAGCGAAGACCGTCACGTCGGACCACGGCGTCACCGAACCCTACGATAAGCTCGTCATCGCCACCGGCTCGGTGCCGTTCATCATCCCGGTGCCCGGCCACAACCTGCCCGGCGTTCTCACCTATCGCGACCTCGACGACGTCCAGGCGATGATGCTCGCGGCCCAGTCGCGCGCCAAGGCTGTGGTCATCGGCGGCGGACTGCTCGGACTGGAAGCAGCAGCGGGCCTCAACGCGCAAGGCATGGACGTCACCGTGCTGCATGTCATGCCGACGCTGATGGAGCGCCAGCTCGATCCGGCGGCAGGCTATCTGTTACAGCGCGCCGTCGAGCAGCGCGGGATCAAGGTTGTCACCAAGGCCAATACAAAGGCGATCACGGGCAACGGCAAGGTCGAGCAGGTCGAACTCGTCGACGGCACCGTCATCCCCGCGACGCTGGTGGTGATGGCCGTCGGTATCCGGCCGAACGCAGCGCTGGCGAAGGAGGCGGGCATCGCCGTCAACAGAGGCATCGTCGTCGATGCCGGCATGCGCAGCAACGACCCGGACATCTACGCGCTCGGCGAATGCGCCGAGGTCAACGGCCAGATCTATGGGCTGGTCACCCCCCTATACGAGATGGCCCGCGTCGCCGCCCGCCAGCTCGCCGCCGACGAGGCGGTCGGTTTTGTCCACATGGACACGCCGACCAAGCTCAAGGTCACCGGCATCGACCTGTTCTCGCTCGGCGACTTCGCAGAGGGCGAGGACCGCCAGGAGATCGTGCTGCGCGACGCGGCGGCCGGCGTCTACAAGCGCCTCGTGCTCAAGGACGACCGCATCATCGGCACCGTGCTCTACGGCGAGACCGCGGACGGCGCCTGGTTCAACGACCTCAAGAAGAAGCAAACAGACATATCGCAAATGCGCGATACGTTGATCTTCGGCCAGTCCTACCAGGGGGGTACCCCACTGGACCCTATGGCGGCCGTTGCAGCCTTGCCGGATGATGCGGAAATCTGCGGCTGCAACGGCGTCTGCAAGGGCAAGATCACGGGCGCGATCGCGGCCAAGGGGCTGACTTCGCTCGACGACGTGCGCGCGCACACCAAGGCGTCGGCCTCCTGCGGCTCCTGCACCGGGCTGGTCGAAAAACTGATGGTGCTGACCATCGGCGACAAGTACAACCCGGCCGCCGTACAGCCCATGTGCTCCTGCACGACGCTCGGCCATGACGAGGTGCGCCGGCTGATCAAGGCCAAGGCGCTGAAGACCATTCCCGCGATCATGCAGGAACTGGAATGGAAAACCTCCTGCGGCTGCGCCAAATGCCGGCCGGCACTCAACTATTATCTCGTCTGCGACTGGCCGGACGAATACGCGGACGACTACCAGTCACGCTTCATCAACGAGCGCGTCCACGCCAACATCCAGAAGGACGGCACCTATTCGGTGGTGCCGCGCATGTGGGGCGGCGTCACCAATGCCGCCGAACTGCGCGCCATCGCCGATGTCGTCGATAAGTTCGATATCCCGATGGTCAAGGTCACCGGCGGCCAGCGCATCGACATGCTGGGCATCCGCAGGGAAGACCTGCCGGCGGTGTGGGCCGATCTCGGCCAGGCCGGCTTCGTCTCCGGCCACGCCTATGCCAAAGGCCTGCGCACGGTGAAGACCTGCGTCGGTTCCGACTGGTGCCGCTTCGGCACGCAGGATTCCACCGGCCTCGGCATCCGCATCGAGAAATTCATGTGGGGCTCGTGGACGCCGGCCAAGGTCAAGATGGCGGTGTCGGGTTGTCCGAGGAACTGCGCCGAGGCGACCTGCAAAGACGTCGGCGTCATCTGCGTCGACAGTGGCTACGAGATCCACTTCGCGGGTGCGGCAGGCCTCGACATCAAGGGCACCGAAGTGCTTGGCCTGGTCAAGACCGAGGACGAAGCGCTGGAGCATATCGTGGCGCTGACGCAGATGTACCGCGAGCAGGCCCGCTATCTCGAACGCATCTACAAATGGGCCAAGCGCGTCGGCATCGCCGAGATCAAGCGCCAGATCATGAACGATGGCGACAAGCGCAAGGCCTTCTACGACCGCTTCGTCTTTTCCCAGAAATTCGCCCAGGTCGATCCGTGGTCGGAACGCGTGTCAGGCAAGGACAAGCACGAGTTCCGGCCGATGGCCTCGGTCGGGTTCGCGGAGGCGGCGGAGTGATGGAGATGTTCGCGCGAGCCACCCCCCTCTGTCCTGCCGGCCATCTCCCCCTCAAGGGGGGAGATTGGATGCCACAACGGCCTTTGCCAATCGCCAACTTCGCAGAACGGACGCCATCAGCAAAACTGCCGATCTCCCCCCTCGAGGGGGAGATGTCCGGCAGGACAGAGGGGGGCGCCTGGGCGCATTCGTATCAAGTAAAGGCGACCCAATGACCTGGACACCGATCGGCTCCCTGTCCGACATCCCCCGCCGGGGCGCGCGCTGTGTTGCCACGCCGCAGGGCAAGATCGCTATCTTCCGCACCGCCGAGGACCAGGTCTTCGCCATCGACGATCATTGCCCGCACAGAGGCGGGCCGCTGAGCCAGGGCATCGTGCATGGCGCGGCGGTCACCTGCCCCCTGCACAGTTGGGTCATCTCGCTGGAGACCGGCAAGGCGCTCGGCGCCGACGAGGGCGCGGTGCGCACCATTCCGGTGAAGATCGAGGGCGAGCGTTTGTTCATCGCGCTCGAAGCGCTGGCAAGCCGCGCGGCCTGACCCATGCAGATTGGCGAAGCACGCGAGGTGAGGACCACTTGCCCCTATTGCGGGGTAGGCTGCGGCGTGCTGGCGAAGGTCGCCGCGGACGGGCAGGTGTCGGTCCGCGGCGACCCCGATCATCCCGCGAATTTCGGCCGGCTCTGCTCCAAGGGCTCTGCTCTTGCCGAGACCATAGGTCTTGACGGCAGGCTGCTCCATCCTGAGATCCACGGCCGCCGCGCCTCCTGGGACGAGGCACTCGATCTTGTCGCGTCGACCTTCTCGCAAACCATTGCCGAACATGGGCCGAATGCGGTCGCCTTATATGTCTCCGGCCAGTTGCTGACCGAGGACTATTATCTCGCCAACAAATTGATGAAGGGGTTCATCGGCTCGGCCAATATCGACACCAATTCGCGCCTCTGCATGGCCTCCTCGGTCGCCGGCCATCGCCGCGCCTTCGGCTCCGACACGGTGCCCGGAACCTACGAGGATCTGGAGCTTGCCGATCTCATCGTGCTGGTCGGCTCGAATCTCGCCTGGTGCCATCCCGTGCTCTACCAGCGCATAGCTGCCGCGCGTGAGAAGCGCTCGGAGATGAAAATCGTGCTGGTGGACCCGCGCCGCACCATGACATCCGATATCGCCGACATGCACCTGGCGATCGCGCCCGATGGCGACGTCGCCCTGTTCACCGGCCTGCTCGCTTGGCTCGGCCAGCACAATGCGCTCGACCGCGCCTACATCACGGCGCACACGACCGGCTTCGGACAAGCCCTTTTCGCCGCCTCGGCACTCGACCTTGCCGGCATCGCTGCCGCCACGGGCCTGAGCGAGGACGAGCTCGCCCGCTTCTACGGCCTGTTCGCCGCGACCGCCAAGACCGTCACGGTCTATAGCCAAGGCGTCAACCAGTCGTCGTCCGGCACCGACAAGGTCAACGCCATCATCAACTGCCACCTCGCCACCGGTCGCATCGGCAGGCCCGGCGCCGGGCCGTTCTCGGTCACCGGCCAGCCCAACGCCATGGGCGGACGCGAGGTCGGCGGCATGGCCAACATGCTGGCCGCGCATATGGAGATTGAAAATTCGGGGCATCGCGAACGCGTGAAGCGCTTCTGGAATGCACCTGACATCGCGCAAAAGCCCGGCCTGAAAGCGGTCGACATGTTCCGGGCGGTCGCCGACGGGCGGATCAAGGCGCTGTGGATCCTCGCCACCAATCCTGTCGATTCGATGCCCGATGCCGACGCCGTCGAAGCAGCGATCAAGGCCTGCCCGTTTGTGGTGGTGTCGGACGTGCAGGCCGACACAGACACGGTGCGCCATGCCCATGTCCGGCTGCCGGCCACCGCCTGGGGCGAGAAGGACGGCACCGTCACCAATTCCGAGCGTCGCATCTCACGCCAGTGCCCGTTCCTGGCGGCACCTGGCGAGGCGCGGCCGGATTGGTGGATCATTGCGGAAGTGGCGCGGCGGATGGGTTTTGGCGAAGCGTTCGCGCATGCATCCCCGGCGGAGGTTTTTGGCGAACACGCGGCGCTGTCGGGATTTGAAAACGACGGTGGGCGCGATTTCGATATTGGGATTTATGCCGGCCTCAATGGGGAGGAATACGACGCGCTGGCGCCTTTTCAATGGCCAGCACCGAGCCCAGGCGCCCCCCTCTGGCCTGCCGGCCATCTCCCCCTCAAGCGGGGAGATTGGATGCCACGACGGCCTTCGCCAATCGCCGATATCTCAGGACGAGCGCCGTCGACAAAACTGCCGATCTCCCCCCTAGAGGGGGAGATGTCCGGCAGGACAGAGGGGGGCGCCTGGGCTCGACATCTCTCGGAGGGGAACGTTCAAGCTGAGCCCCAACCGGAGAACGATAAAGCAGGGCCACCGAACACCCGCTTCTTCGCCGACGGCAATTTCTACACGCCCGACCGCAAGGCGCGCTTCATCGCCGTCCGCCCTGTCACGGAAACCCGCACGGACGAGAAATTCCCCCTCATCCTCAACACCGGCCGTGTCCGCGACCATTGGCACACCATGACACGCACCGGCAAAAGCCCGCGTCTGTCGCAGCACATCGCCGAACCCTTCGTCGAGATTCATCCCGACGACGCCGCGCGATACGGCATCGGCGACGCCGACATCGCGCGCGTTTCCAGCCCGCGCGGCGCCGTGCTCGTGCGCGCGCTGGTCACGTCCCGCCAGCGCCGGGGCAGCATCTTCGCGCCGATGCACTGGACGGACCAGTTCACCGCCAAGGGCCGGCTCGACACGCTCACCGCACCACTCACCGACCCGGTTTCCGGCCAGCCGGCACTGAAGCACGTCGCGGTGCACATCGAGAAATTCGCCGCGATGGCGTTCGGCTTCGCCGTGACCCGACAAAGGCCCGAAGCGGTCGCCGGCGACTATTGGGCCGTGGCCCGCTGCAGGGATGGCTGGCGGGTCGAGCTCGCCTTTGCAGACGACAAAATCGACTGGACGACTTTTGCCCAATCCCTGTTCGGCGCCTCGACCGATGCCGAAATACTCGCCTATCACGACCGCGATGCCGGCCAGCATCGCATCGCCGCCTTCGATGGCGTACAGCTCGCGGGCGCCCTGTTCGTCGCTCCCGGCCCGGTCGCCGTGTCGCGCGGATGGGCAACGCAGCAGCTCGAAGAGGCCCATGCCAGCCAACGCGAGCGCTTCCGCATCGTCGCCGGCCGCGCCGGTGCCGAACGGCCCGATGCCGGCGCGACCGTCTGCTCCTGTTTCAACGTCGGGATCAACCAGATCACGGCGGCGGTGGCTTCCGGCTGCACGAACGTGGAAGCCATCGGCGCCGCGCTGAAGGCAGGCACCAATTGCGGCTCCTGCCGCTCTGAGATCCGCGCCATCATCCAGGCACATCGCGTTCAGGCGGCCGAGTAGGCGGCAGAACCCGCCATCGGCGGCCTCCCGATGCGTATGCGCCGGCGGACCCCGCGTCAGCCCATCATAGCCGGGCGGCAGGACGACACCTGGGGCGTAGCTGCGGTTGTCCAGATCGCTAAGCGCGCCGTACTTGCCGCCGTGTGGGTTGCCGCCGACGTCTCGCCGCCATCATTGGCTACAGAACTGGACTTTAGTCCGAGCTGTCTCATCTGGACACAAAAGCGCAAGGCTGAAAATGTCTTAATGCATGTCGCCCAAAAGTAACCTCGGTTTTGGGAGGACGACATGCACGAAAAAAGCCAAAAGCGCGTCGCATGAATCCGCTTCGACGCGACCCGCTCTTGGAGCGCAGTAAGCTTGGCCAACCAGAAGGAGGCGGATGCTGGACATCGAGGACATAGCCGCTCATCCGGATCTGCACCGCCACGTCCAGGAGCAGTCGCTGGCGCTGATCCACATCTACGAAGCCAGCCCGCGGCTTGCTTCCATATTCGCCACGCAGCAGCGCTGGCTGATGGGCCATGTCGGCCTTGCCATGCATTTCAGGCGCGACCCGGGCGACCGTCGCACCGCGTTGACGGTGTCGCGCTTCATCGAGTTCGTGCATCAGCACAAGGTCGCCAGCCGCAACACCGCCGACGCTTTCATCAAGGAGATGCTGAATTACCGCATCGCCGAATACGTCGCGGGCGGAGACGGGCGCACCCACCCGTTGCAGCCGACAGCGGACACGGTGCGGACATTCACCGGATGGGTGCACGCACATCTACGGACCCTTGACCGACTCGACGGCGCGGACCGGCTGGCGAGATACCTGGAGCGGCCCGATATGCTCGCCGCCCTGCAGCCCCTCGTGGCCGACGGCCTGCTTTCGTCCAAACCGGTGCGCGAACCCAACCAGACCTTTTCCCTGTTCATCTGGCTCAACAATGGCGGCATCGTCATGGATCGGCTCATGTCCGGCATCGACCCCGACCATGCCGGCCTAGATCGGATTCCGACCAGCGTGGTCTCGGTGGCGGAATTCGCCAGTTGGCTCAAACTGTCGCGCACCCACCTCGCCCGAAAACTACGCGATGCCGAGGCGCTCGGCAGCATCGGCTGGCTGGGCCAGCGCGGCAATTCCGTGATGTGGGTCTCGCACCGCTTCTTTCAGGAATACATGACCGTCCAGGCCGCCAAGCTGGCCATCGTGGATGCCGCCTTCGCAGCATGCTTTTCCACCGACCACTGAGAGACTCGCCGCTGCCCAGGCTATGAAGGCGGTCCGTGCCGCTGTGTATCCTTTGAAACAAAAAAACCGCCTCGGCGGCGGGACGTCAGCACCATACGAAGAATGACAGCATAACTGCCCTCAGCAGTGAACCTCAGGCCGCAGAACGGCCCGGGTGCGCAAGGTCACCCGAGCCGGAACCCGCAATGTCACTCGATGTCGAAGGAGACACCCTGGGCGAGCGGCAGCGCCTTGGAATAGTTCACCGTGTTGGTGGCGCGGCGCATATAGGCTTTCCACGCATCGGAGCCGCTCTCGCGGCCGCCGCCGGTTTCCTTTTCACCACCGAAGGCTCCGCCGATCTCGGCGCCCGACGTGCCGATATTGACATTGGCGATGCCGCAGTCCGAGCCGTCGACGCCGAGAAAGCGCTCGGACTCCTGCAGGTCGCGGGTGAAGATCGACGACGACAGCCCCGCTCCCACCGCATTGTGCTCGTCAAGCACGGCGTCGAAATCGGAATACTTCATCACATAGAGGATCGGCGCGAACGTCTCTTCGGTCACCGGCGACACTTGGCTGGGCATTTCGACTAGCGCCGGATGCACGTAGTAGGCGTCCGGATGGCCATTCTCGACCCGCGTGCCGCCGGTCACCTTGCCGCCGTGGGCGGACGCTTCCTGCAGCGCCTTCTGCATGGCTTCGTAGGCTGCCTTGTCGATCAGCGGCCCAACGAGGGCCGACGTCTCCAGCGGATTGCCGACAGAGACGCTCTGATAGGCCTTCTTCAGCCGCGGTACCAAGGCGTCGTAGATGCTGTCATGCACGAACAGGCGCCTCAGCGTCGTGCAGCGCTGGCCCGCCGTGCCCATCGCGCCAAAGGCAATCGCGCGCAACGCCATGTCGAGATCGGCGGTCGGGCAGACGATGCCGGCATTGTTGCCGCCGAGCTCCAGCACCGCGCGTGCAAAGCGCTTGGCCAGGCGCGGGCCGACGTCGCGGCCCATGCGGGTCGAGCCGGTGGCGGAGACCAGCGGCACCTTGGGATGATCGACCAGAATCTCGCCGACGGCGCGGTCGCCGATCAGCACCGACGCGAGCCCTTCCGGCGCATCAGTGCCGAAGCGCTTGACGGCGCGCTTGAAGATCGCCTCGCAGGCCAGCGCCGTCAGCGGCGTTTTTTCGGAAGGCTTCCATACCACCGCATCGCCGCAGACCAGCGCCAGCGCCGCATTCCACGACCACACCGCGACCGGGAAGTTGAAGGCGGAGATGACGCCGACCACGCCGAGCGGATGCCAGGTTTCCATCATCCGGTGTCCTGGGCGCTCGGTCGCGATGGTCAGTCCGTACAATTGCCTGGAAAGACCGACGGCGAAGTCGCAGATGTCGATCATCTCCTGCACTTCGCCGAGCCCTTCCGAGGGGATCTTGCCGACCTCGATCGACACCAGCCGGCCAAGTTCGGCCTTGTGCGCGCGCAATTCCTCGCCGAGCAGCCGCACCAGCTCGCCGCGCTTCGGGCCCGGTACCAGCCGCCAGGCCTGGAACGCCTTGTGCGCGGCATCGATGGTCCTGGCCGCATCGGCCTGTGAGATCGTGCTCAATGCCGCGATCTGCTCGCCCGTGACCGGGCTGCGCACGATCAGGTCGCCGCCGACAAGCGCCTCCTTGGCAACACCCAGTTTCGCCAGCAGCTCGGCGGTTTCCTTCGCTATCGTCATGTCTGTCCCTTTCAGATCCCGCCATTCATGTGGCGTGGTCAAGCATTGCGCCGTGCATTCCCTGTGCGGTCAGGCGCAGGGTGGCGCTGTCTTGGCGTGCCAATAGCGGTTTCAGGAAAAAATCGCCACCCCGGCATGGTCCAAGCTCGGGCCAGACCATTGAACCAGGGTCAGCTTGCGGTGCGCGCTGCGCTGTCCTTCATCAGCCGGTCGATGTGCATGCGTATATGGGCCGCTTCCGCCGCGGTGTTGGCAAGCGCGATGGCGCGATCGAAGGCGACCCGCGCCTCCTCGCCCCGGTCGAGTTGCATCAAAAGCCCGCCCTTGAGGCCGAAGAAGTGGAAATAGCCGGAAAGCCTCTGCTCCAGCGGCTCGATCATGGCGAGCGCGGCCTCCGGGCCACGCACCTTGGAGACCGCAACCGCACGGTTGAGGGTGACGACAGGCGACGGCTGCATTTGTTCGAGCAGGCCGTAGAGCAGGTCGATCTCCACCCAGTCCGTGTCCTCGGCCTTTTCAGCCCGCGCATGCAGCGCGGCAATCGCCGCCTGCACCTGGTAAGGGCCGGGCTTTCGGTGGCGCAGCGCCTTGTCGACCAGCGCCAGCCCCTCATCGATCATCTTGCGGCTCCACAGGCTGCGGTCCTGATCCTCGAGCAGAACGATCTCTCCGTCCGCATCGAAGCGGGCCGGTGCGCGCGCATGCTGGAGAAGCAGCAGCGCCGTCAGCCCCATGATCTCCGGCTCGGTCTGGAACAGCCTGAGCAGCAGCCGGGCCAGCCGGATCGCCTCCTCGCACAGCGGCGCGCGGGCTGGCGCCTCGCCGCTGTTGATCGAATAGCCCTCGTTGAAGATCAGGTAGACCATGGCTGCGACTGCGGCGAGCCGCTCCGAGCGCTCCACCGCGCCCGGCGTCTCGAACGGCACGCCGGCGTCGGCGATACGTGCCTTGGCGCGGGTGATGCGCTGCTCCATGGCGCTTTCGCCGACCAGGAAGGCGCGCGCGATCTGCTTGACCGTAAGGCCGGAGACAATGCGCAGCGCCACCGCGATCTGCTGCGTTGCCGGCAGGTCGGGATGGCAGCAGATGAACAGCAGTCGCAATATGTCGTCGCGGTAGTGCGCGCCATCGAGCCGCTCGGCGATGTCGCTCTCTGCGTCCTCGAGATCAGATATCTGGTCCTCTTCCGGCATCGGCGCCTGCTTGGCGCGCTTGCGCACCGCGTCGATGCCGCTGTTGCGTCCGACGAAGATCAGCCAGGCCGCCGGATCGCGCGGCGGACCGTTCTGCGGCCAGTTCTTCAGCGCCCTGAGGCAAGCGTCCTGGAAAGCTTCCTCCGCCGTATCGAGGTCGCGGAAATAGCGCAGCAGCGCACCCATCGCCTGCGGGCGGGCGGCGCTGATCGCTGAGCTGATCCAGGCAAGTTCGGTCATACGGCGACCCTAGTGGGATTGAAGATGGATACCGGCCGGATTTCGTAGGAGCCGCCGCTCGGATTGACCTCGGAAAGTTCGCGCGCGAACTCCACCGCCTCGTCGAGATCGGCGCATTCGAGCGTGTAGAAGCCGAGGAACTGTTCCTTGGTCTCGGCGAACGGCCCGTCGATGACGATCGATTCGCCCTTGACCTTCCTCAGCGTCGTCGCCGCCGTCGTCGGCAAAAGCCGCGCCACCGGGCCAAGCCGGCCGGCGTCCGCGTATTTCTGCTGGACATCGAGAATGTTGGCCATGACCTTGTCGTCCTGTTCCTTGCTCCAGGAGCAGACGACGTCTTCGGAAGCATAGCACAAGATCGCGTAGAGCATGGTTTGTCCTCTTCTGTGTCAAAGGACGAAACACTAGGACCGATCCCGACACGGCGTCGATAAAAAAATCGAGGCGCCGTGGATTCAGCGGCCGGTGGTTGCCGCGGGTCCGCTTTCGTGCGTCTTCAGCCATCGCAGCACGAGCGCTTCCTCGTCATCGAGACCGTCTATCGACCGTTTGCGCTTGTTGGCTTCCGCCATTTCGGCAAGCAGCCGTCCCTGCAGCCATGCTTCGAAGACTTGCGGATGGATATAGCATTGGCGGCAGACGGCGCGCGTGTTGCCCAGCCGCTCGGCGACCCTGTCGATGACGCTGTTCATCGCCCGTTTCTGCTGTGCCTGGCTGTCGGGCAGCACCGTTTGCGCGAACAGCGACGCGGCGTGAATGGTGCCGCCCCATGTACGGAAATGTTTCGAGCTGAATGCATCGCCGATGGCCTCGCGGATGTAGCGGTTGACGTCCTCGGAGCGCACCGGGTGTCTGTTGCCGTCCTCATCGAGATACTGGAACAGCTTTTGGCCCGGCAGGTCCTGCGCGCCCCGCACGATTCGCGCGATGCGGCGATCGACCAGCTTCAATTTCCATTCCTTGCCCGATTTGCCCTTGAAGGCGAACCGCAGGCTCGATCCCTTGATGTCGACATGGCGGTCCCGCAGCGTCGTCAGGCCGAAGCTCTTGTTGTCGCGGGCGTAAGCGGCGTTGCCGACTCGGATCATGGTGTTGTCGAGCAGCCAGACGATCGCGGCGACGACGCGTTCGAGCGGCAGGCCATGGCGGCGCAGGTCGCTGTCGATCCTGCGCCGAAGCTCCGGCAGGCTTTCGGCGAAAGCGACAAGGCTCGAATATTTGGCGCTGTCGCGTTCCTCGGCCCAACGCGGATGGTAGCGATATTGCTTGCGCCCGCGCTGATCCCTGCCGGTTGCCTGGATATGGCCGTCCGCCTCGGGCGAGATCCACACATCCGTCCAGGCCGGCGGGATAACGATCGCCTCGATGCGCGCTCGGGTGGCATCCGAGACCGGCCTTCCGTCAGCTCCCCTGTAGGAAAATCCCTTGCCCGCTTTCAGTCGGCGGATACCGGCCTCGGTATCGCTGACATAGATCAGTGCGGCATCCTCGGCAGAGATCTGAGCGCCGTTCTTTGGTGCGGCCTCGCCGTCGATAGTCAATCCGGATTTCTGCAGCATGCTGGCCCCACGGAAACACCCGTAGATAAGCCTCTGGGCCGAGCACTGGTTCCATTCCTGTCCGAAAAGTCGGCGGCCACCCACGTCGGGCGGAACCCTGCAAGGCGCTTTGCGCAAGCAGGCCTGACGTCAGGTCTTCTCCAGCACCACCGGAATAACGTCGACGGCTTGCTCTCCGACCTGTCCGCCGGTGGTCTTGAGAACGCCGACGATCGGCGCGACATCCGAATAGTCACGGCCATAGCCGACGGTGATGTGATCGTTGGAGGCCCGCATGCCGTTGGTCGGGTCGAACTCCTGCCAGCCGGCATCGCGCCCGCACCACACCTTGACCCATGCATGCATGGCGTCGGCGCCCTCCAGCCTGGCCTTGCCCTTGGGCGGAATGGTGCGCAGGAAGCCGCTGACATAGCCGGCCGGTATGCCAAGCCCGCGCAGGCCGGCGATCATGATATGCGAGAAATCCTGGCACACCCCGCGCTTCAGCCGGAATGCGTCGCCAGCCAGGGTCCGCACGGTTGTCGCCTCGCCATCATAGGTGAAATCGCGGTGGATGCGATTGCAGAGGTTCATCGCCGTACCGGCGGCCGAGCCGCCGACGCTATCGCGCGCATAGGCGGTGATCGCCGCATCGATGCCGGCGTGACCGCTGGCGGCCAGGAAATGGTGCGGTGTATCCGGCGCCAGGGAGCGCATGGCGGCGAGCTCCTGACGCAGCCGGCTAAGATCGGGCGACACGTCGAGCCCGAGTTCCGGTCGCGACACCGCCACGCGCGCGCTCATCCTGATGTCGAGCGCGTCATGCGCGTCGCGGAAGGCGATCGAGGTGACGTTGTTGCCGAAGAAATCGGAAAAATCCGAGCGTTCGTTTGGCGCCGGCGCGAAGGATAGCGACGCTGCGACGACGCGCTGCACGCCGTCGATGGTCGGCGGCAACACGCGGACCTGGTGACGGCCGCCGCCGGCGACGGCGGCGTAGTCGTAGTGAAGGTGAAGCCTGATGTCGTAGAGCATGCCGGAGCGCCGCCTTAACCGAAATAGGCCTTGGCGAGGCTGCTGTAGAGCCCGCCTATCTCGCCGGCGAGATCGTTCAGCGCCTTCACAGTCATGTCCGCTGGCTCCTTGATGGCGATGGCTGTGTTGAGCTGCAGGATTTCCTTGGCCGCAGGCGACATGTGCCCCTCGCCGCCGATCGCCGGCAGCAGCCCGATCTCGGCCTTCAGCCGTTCGAGCTGGAACAGGATGGAACGCGGATTGAGCGGATCGAGCGCCAGAAGGTCGATCACCGTGCGGCGGCCGGCTTGCACAGGGTACTGCCGCCGGTGCGTCATGACGCTGTCGCCGATCTCCAGCATCATGTCGAGCGCGCCGTCCGGCGCCTTGTCGCTGGTCAGCCGGGCGAGCGTGCTGGCGATCTGTATGCCGCGTTCCAGCCGCCGGCCGATCTCCAGGAACCGCCAGCCCGCGAAGCGGTACATGTTCTCGTGCAGCAGGCCGGAAAAACCGGCGAGCTTGCGCAGGATGACGGTCATCGCCCGCGTCGCGTCATCCCCCGGCGCCACCGTCGTCGCGAACTGATGGATGGTCTTCGACAAGTCCTTGAGCGCCAGCCAGCCGTCCGGCGAGAAACGGTCGCGGATCTGGCCGGCGCTGTAGACCGCGCTGTCCAGCGTACCGATCAGCCCCGATGGGATCGCTGTTTCGACATCGATGCCGAACGGTTCGAGATGATCCCTGATGTCGGCCAGCAGCGGCATATCCGGATCGGAAGTTTCGGCGAGCCGCACATGATAGGCGCGCAGGATGCGCACCGTGTCCTCGGAGCGTTCGATGTAGCGGCCGAGCCAGGTCAGGTTTTCCGCTGCGCGGCTGGGCAGGCTGCCCGGCCTGGTGCGGCTGAAGCTGTCACCCTCTTGCGGCAGCAGCGTCTCGCGCTCCACCGGCCGATCGCTGACCACCCATACGTCGGCCGCCTGGCCGCCGCGCTGCATGGCGATTGCCGTCGGATCGAGCGACAGGCCGACGCGGGCGAACCCGCCCGGCATCACCGTCCAGCCCTCGGGCGTGCGCGCCAGGTAGACACGCAGGCTCGCCGGCCGCGGCTCCAGCCATCCGCCGACATAGACGGGCGTCGTCGAAAGCGTCACCGCTTCCTGGCCGACGAAAGCGTCGCCGTCGCGTTCGATGCGCGCCACCAGGTCCGCCCGCTCCCCGGCCGACAGCGCGGAGCCAAGCCTAGTCTGGTCGTCGTCCTCGAAGGCCAGCCTCGTCGACAGCGCCGGCCCGATCACCATGCGGTCGATATTGGCGAGCACATGCGCTCGGTCGGATGCCTGACCGCACCACCATGTCGCGACGGTGGGCAGCTCGAGTTCCTCGCCCCGCAATTCACGCGCGATCTTGGGCAGGAAGGCAAGCAGCGCGCGCGTTTCCATCAGGCCCGAGCCGAGCGCATTGACGGTCGAGACGCTGCCTTGCCGGATCGCCTCGACCAGTCCCGGCGTGCCGATCTGCGACTCCGAGCGCAGTTCCAACGGATCGGCGAACGCCGCGTCTAGCCGCCGCCACAGCACGCTGATCGGCATCAGCCCGGAAACGGTGCGCACCATCAGCCGGCCCCCGGAAACGGTCAGGTCCTCGCCTTCGAGCAGCATGATGCCGAGATAGCGGGCGATATAGGCGTGTTCGTAATAGGTTTCGTTGAGCGGTCCAGGCGTCAGAATGGCGACGCGGCCGTCGGCTTCCCTGGCCATGCCGATCAGCGCGTCGCGGAAACGCCGGAAGAAGCCGGCAAGCCGGTGCACATGCATCTCGCCATAGATATCGGACAGCGCGCGCGTCGTGGCGACGCGGTTCTCCAGCGCGAAACCGGCGCCGGATGGTGCCTGAGTGCGGTCGCCCAGCACCCACCAGCGGCCGTCCGGCCCGCGGCCGAGTTCGAAGGCGCAGAAATGCAGGAAATGGCCGTCGGCCGGCCTGGTGCCGACCACCGGCCGCAAATATTCGGGGCTTGCCGCGATCAGACCGGCCGGCAGGATGCCCTTTTCGACCAGCCGGTTCGGCCCGTATATATCGGCGATGATCTCCTCGAACAGCTCGGCGCGCTGCACCAGGCCGGCGCTGATCGCTGCCCACTCGGCGTCCTCGATGAGCACCGGGACGTGCGCCAGCGGCCATTCGCGCTCGTTGGCGCCGGCCTTGTCGTAGACGCGATAGTAGACGCCGGCGTCGCGCAGATACTGGTCGGCACGGGCAAAACGCTGGGCGAGTTCTTCGGCGCCGAGATCATCGAGCGCCTCGATGAAATGCTTCCAGGCCGGACGGGGATTGCCCGAAGCGTCGACCATCTCGTCGACGACGCCGTCGATCGGCTGGTAGTGCTCCAGCAGGCGATGGATCTGCGCCTTGCCGCGTACCCGCTTGTGATTCCCCTTTGCCATGTCAGATCAGAGTCTTGGTGGACGCCGAAGGTCAAGCGTCATGGGGAAATCTTCCGTGGGTTGTTCCTCGCGCAACACATAGGCCGACGGCGTGTGGCCGCGCGCTTCGAAGCGGGCGAGCCGGCGCGCTTCCGCCTCGTTGCCGTTGACCGGAAAAGTGTCGTAGCTGCGCCCGCCCGGATGCGCGACATGATAGACGCAGCCGCCAACCGCCCGACCCGACCAACGGTCGTAGATATCGAACACCAGCGGCGTATTGATCGGCAGTGCCGGATGCAGGCCCGAAGCGGGTTGCCACGCCTTGAAGCGCACGCCCGCCACCGCGACTTCCCTGTTGTCGGTAACCTTCATCGGCACGATGCGGCCGTTGCAGACGACGGCATGGCGCTCCGGATTGAGCCCTTCGGTCTTGACCTGCAACCTTTCGACCGAGGAATCGACGAAGCGCACGGTGCCGCCGATGGCCCCCTGCTCGCCCATGACATGCCACGGCTCCAGGGCCTGCCGCAGTTCCAGCTTGACGCCCGCATATTGGACCTCACCGCAGAAGGGAAAGCGGAACTCGAGCTGCGCGTCGAACCAGTCGGGGCGGAACGTGAAACCGTTGAGCTTGAGGTCGTCGAGAACGTCGAGAAAATCCGCCCAGACATGATGCGGCAGCATGAAGCGGTCGTGCAGCGACGTGCCCCAGCGCACGAAACGGCCGTCGAGCGGGTTCTTCCAGGCACGGGCGATGATCGCCCTGACCAGCAGTTGCTGCGCCAGGCTCATGCGCGCATTGGGCGGCATCTCGAAGCCGCGGAATTCCACCAGGCCCAGCCGTCCGGTCGGTCCATCAGGCGAAAACAGCTTGTCGATGCAGATTTCCGAGCGATGCGTGTTCCCTGTGACGTCGGTCAAAAGGTTGCGGAACAGCCGGTCGACCAGCCATGGCGAAGGCACGCTGCCCTGGTCCGGACGCGGCACCTGCGCCATGGCGATTTCAAGCTCGTAGAGCGAATCGTGGCGCGCCTCGTCGAAGCGCGGCGCCTGGCTGGTCGGGCCGATGAACAGGCCGGAGAAGAGATAAGACAGCGAGGGATGCCGCTGCCATTGCAGCACCAGGCTCTTCAAAAGATCGGGGCGGCGCAGAAACGGGCTGTCATTGGGGGTCGCGCCGCCGACCACAACATGGTTGCCGCCGCCGGTGCCGGTGTGGCGGCCGTCGATCATGAATTTATCCGCGCCAAGCCGCGTTTGCCGCGCCTCCTCGTAGATCGCCGTGGTCGTCGCCACGCAGTCCTGCCAGTTGGCAGCCGGGTGGATGTTGACCTCGATGACGCCAGGGTCCGGCGCGACGCGGATGACGTTGAGGCGCGGATCATGCGGCGGGCCGTAGCCCTCGATGTGCACTGGCAACCTGATCGCCTTGGCCGCGTTCTCGGCTGCTGCCACCAGCTCAAGATAATCTTCCAGCGCCTCGACCGGCGGCATGAACACGCAGAGCCGTCCCTCGCGCGGCTCGACCGAAAGCGCGGTACGCACCGCGCCGCCGATCTCGGTGATCTCCTGCTCGACCCGGTCCTGCTGGGCGGTCGCGGCCGTGAACGATGCCGCCTGCTGGCGGCGTGCCATTTCATCGGCGCCCTGAGGATCGGCCGGAGCCGCCATGGGCAAGATCGCCTCCCGCACGGGCAGCGCACCGCGCGGCTGCGACGGATCGACCGGAACGATATAGGGAAACTGCTCCGGCGGCACGTGAGGCAGCGTGCCGAGCGGCAGGCGGTAGCCGACCGGTGAATCGCCCGGCACCAGGAACAGCCGCCCGCGCCGCGTCGTCCATTTTTCCGAGCGCCAGCGCTGGCCCGACGCCTGGCTGTTCCAGCGCTGCACCGGCAGCACATAGCCCGACGGCTTGGTTAGCCCGCGTTCGAACACCGTCGCCATGCGGCTGCGCTCTTCGGGATCCTCCAGCTTCGAATTGGACGGATCGACATTCTCCGGCAGCTTGCCTTCCTTGAGCAGCCACTCGGCCGGATCCTCATAGGCTTCGCTGACCATGGACGTTTCGATGCCGAGCTCGCCGGCGATCGCGGTCAGCAGGCTCTCGGCCTGCTTCGGACCGATATTGGCTTCGCTTTTCTCCCGCGCGATCAGCGACGGGTCGCTCCACACCGGCTGGCCGTCGGTGCGCCAGTAGAGCGAAAAGGTCCAGCGCGGTAAGCTTTCGCCGGGGTACCATTTGCCTTGGCCATAATGGAGGAAGCCGCCAGGCGCGAAGCGCTCGCGCAGCCTCCGGATCAGCGCATCGGCCTTTTCGCGTTTTGTCGGGCCGACGGCGGCGGTGTTCCACTCGGCGGACTCGAAATCGTCGATCGACACGAAGGTCGGCTCGCCGCCCATGGTCAGCCGTACATCCCCGTCCGCCAGCGCCGCATCGACCTTGTTGCCGAGCGCATCAAGCGCATGCCAGCTTTCATCCGAGAACGGCTTGGTGATGCGCGGATGCTCCGCGATGCGGTCGACCCGCATGTCGAAGCCGAACTCGACATTGGCAAAGCTCGCCATGCCGGAAATGGGCGCTGCATTGCGAAAATGCGGGGTGGCGGCAAGCGGTACATGGCTCTCGCCCGTAAGCAGGCCCGAAGTCGGGTCGAAACCGATCCAGCCAGCGCCGGGAAGATAGACCTCGCACCAGGCGTGCAGGTCAGTGAAATCCACTGATGTACCGGCCGGCCCATCGAGCGCGACGAGGTCGGGCTTGAGCTGGATCAGATAGCCCGAGACAAAGCGCGCGGCGATGCCTAGATTGCGCAGGATCTGCACCAGCAGCCAGCTCGAATCGCGGCACGACCCTTTGGCGGCCGCCAGCGTTTCCTCCGGCGAGAACACGCCGGTCTCCATACGCACGATATAGGCGATTTCGCGCTGCAGCCGGGCATTGAGGTCGACGAGAAAATTGACCGTGTTTTTCGGGCTGGTATCGATGGTTTTCAGGAACGCCGACAGCAGCGGGCCTGCCGGTTCCGGTGTGCGATAGATGGCGAGGTCGTTGCGTGTCTCTTCCGGATACTCGAACGGGAAATTTTCCGCCGTCTCCTCGACGAAGAAATCGAACGGGTTGTAGACCGTCATGTCGGCGACGAGGTCGACCTCGATCTTGAGTTCGCTCACCGGGTCGGGAAAGACGAAACGGGCGAGGAAATTGCCGTAGGGGTCCTGCTGGAGATTGACGAAGTGGTTCGCCGGCTCGACCTTCAACGAATGGCTGAGCACTTTGGTGCGCGAATGTGGCGCCGGCTGGAGCCTGATCACCTGGGGACCAAGAACCACCGGCCGGTCGTATTTGTAATGGGTCAGGTGATAGACGGCGGCCAGAATTGCCATGGAGCCCCGGAAGATCGGCGTTTAGCTGGCCGAACCCTGACACATCTGGCCGTCATTCTCCAAGCGGATGTTGCGCTGCACCTAACTTAAACGGCTACCGAACCTCAGAAAAACGCTTGGATCCCCGTCTGCGCCCGTCCCAGGATCAGCGCGTGCACGTCATGCGTGCCCTCATAGGTGTTGACCGTCTCCAGATTCTGCGCATGGCGCATCACGTGATAGCCGATCTGGATGCCGTTGCCGCCATGCATGTCGCGCGCCTGGCGGGCGATGTCGAGCGCCTTGCCGCAATTGTTGCGCTTGACGATCGAGATCATCTCCGGCGCCATCTTGCCTTCGTCGAGCAGCCGCCCGACGCGCAACGAGGCCTGCAGCCCGAGCGCGATCTCGGTCTGCATGTCGGCGAGCTTCTTCTGGTAGAGCTGCGTGCTGGCCAGCGGCTTGCCGAACTGCTTGCGGTCGAGGCCATACTGGCGCGCGCGATGCCAGCAATCTTCGGCCGCGCCCATCGAGCCCCAGGAAATGCCGTAGCGAGCCCGGTTGAGGCAGCCGAACGGCCCCTTCAGCCCCGACACGTTGGGCAGCAGAGCATCCTCGCCGACCTCGACGCCTTCCATAACCACCTCGCCGGTGATCGACGCCCGCAGCGACAGCTTGCCGCCGATCTTCGGCGCCGAAAGCCCCTTCATGCCCTTTTCCAGGACTAAGCCACGGATCTCATCCTTGCCGTTCTCGCCCTTCAGCTTCGCCCAGACGACGAACACGTCGGCGACGGGCGCATTGGAGATCCACATCTTGGAGCCGGTAAGCTTGTAACCATTGGCGGTCTTCTCGGCGCGCGTCTTCATGCCGCCGGGGTCGGAGCCGGCATCCGGTTCGGTCAGGCCGAAACAGCCTATCCACTCGCCGCTGGCCAGCTTGGATAGATACTTCCTGCGCTGTTCGTCCGAGCCATAGGCATAAATGGGATACATCACCAGCGACGACTGCACCGACATCATCGAACGATAGCCGGAATCGACGCGCTCCACTTCGCGGGCGACCAGGCCGTAGGTGACATAGTTGGCGCCGAGGCCGCCGAATTCTTCCGGAATGTTGATGCCGAGCAGGCCGGCCTCGCCCATCTCGCGAAAAATCGCCGTGTCGAAGGTTTCGTTGAGATAGGCCTCCTCGATGCGCGGCGCGAGCTTGTCGGCGGCGAAGGCCGCCGCCCCGTCCCGCACCATGCGCTCGTCTTCCGAAAGCTGGTCCTCGATCAGGAACGGGTCTTCCCAGACGAATGCATTCTTGTCGGCAGCCATGGCGTCTCGATCCTTAAAAACGGGTGAAGCCCGGCTTATCGGCCCACGGCCTGACAAAATCAAACGAAATTGCTTCACCGATCAATGAGCGTTAGGAATAGATCATGAGCGTCCAACGTCGTCTTTGGCCTAACATCAACGCGCTTGCCGCCTTCGAAGCGGTGGCCCGGCTTGGCAGTTTCACCGCTGCAGCCCAGGAGCTGGATTTAACCCAGGGCGCCGTCAGTCGGCAGATCAGGCTGATCGAGGGCCAGTTTGGCCGCCGGCTGTTCGAGCGCGACAGCCGCAATGTCCGGCTGTCGGCGGCGGGCGAAACCTACGCCGAAGTGGTCCGTTCGGCACTTGGCCAATTGCGCGACGCAGCCCTTGGATTGATGAGTAATCGGCATAGCGGCATCCTGAACCTCGCAATCCTGCCGACCTTCGGCACGCGCTGGCTGATGCCGATGATCCCAGACTTCGTCGACAACAATCCCGACATCACCATCAACTTCGTCACCCGCGTCGGCCGCTTCGACTTCGCCAGAGAGCGGCTGGATGCCGCCATCCATTATGGCCTGCCGGACTGGCCCGAGGCAGACTCGACGCTGCTGGTGCGGGAGGTGGTGGCCCCGGTGGTGTCGCCCGAATTTCTCGCCGAGCGCTCCATCGCCACGCCGGCCGACATCGGCCGTCTGCCGCTGCTGCACATGGCGACGCGGCCTGGCGCCTGGACAGAATGGTTTGAGCATCAGGGCCTGAGCGCGCCGACCGGACCGGGTATGCAGTTCGAACAGTTCGGCACCGCCGCCCAGGCCTGTATGGCGGGTCTGGGCGTGGCTCTGCTGCCGCAAATCCTCATCTCAGGCGAGTTGCAGCGCGGCCAGCTGGTGCCCGCGCCCGGCCAGCCTATGCACAGCCGCAGCGCCTATTATCTAGTCGTCCCGCACGACAAGCGCGGCCATCCGCCGGTCGCGAGTTTTCGAGATTGGCTGACGAGCCAGGTTGAAAAGGACCCGGCTGTTCTGGCGTGGTAGCTACTTCCGCTTCAACGCATCCGCCAACGCCGCGCCGAACGCACCTTGCTGTGGCGGCCGCTCCGGCTGGCGCTGCGGCGCGGGCGAGCGTGGCGCCGGCCTGCCGCCGCCATTGTCTCGCGGGCCGCGCGATGCGCTGCCCTCGCCACCATCCCTGCGCATGGAAAGCGCGATTCGCTTGCGCTTGATGTCGACGTCGACGACCCGCACCTTGACCACGTCGCCGGCCTTGACCACCTCATGCGCGTCCTTGATGAAACGGTCGGCCAGTTGCGAAACGTGCACCAGCCCGTCCTGGTGGACGCCGATGTCGACGAAGGCGCCGAAGGCGGCGACATTGGTGACGGTGCCTTCCAGCAGCATGCCGGGCTTCAGATCCTTGATGTCATCGATGCCATCGGCGAAGGTTGCCGTCTTGAAGCCGGGGCGCGGATCGCGGCCGGGCTTTTCCAGTTCGGTCAAAATGTCGCGCACCGTCGGCAGGCCGAACCGCTCGTCGACGAAAACGCGCGGATCGAGCGCCTTCAGCGCCGCACTGTCGCCCATCAGCGAACGCACATCGCGCCCGCAGGCGGCGACGATCTTTTTGGCCACGCCGTAGGCTTCCGGATGCACGGCCGAGGCGTCGAGCGGCTCGGAGCCGTTCGGGATGCGCAGGAAGCCGGCGCATTGCTCGAACGCACGCGGCCCGAGGCGGGAGACCTTGAGCAAATCCTTGCGGCTGGCGAACGGGCCGGTGGCATCGCGATGCGCGACGATGGCGTCTGCGAGCGACGCCCCGAGCCCTGAAACCCGCGCCAGAAGCGGCGCCGAAGCCGTGTTGAGATCGACGCCAACCGCGTTGACGGCGTCCTCGACCACCGCCTCCAGCGAGCGGCCAAGCCGGTACTGGTCGACATCGTGCTGATACTGGCCGACGCCGATCGATTTCGGCTCGATCTTGACCAGTTCGGCCAGCGGATCCTGCAAGCGGCGCGCGATCGACACCGCACCGCGCAATGATACGTCGAGACCGGGGAATTCCGCCGCCGCCGTCGCCGAAGCCGAATAGACCGAAGCGCCGGCCTCGCTGACGATCACCTTGAGCGGCTTCGGCCCGCCGTCGGAAGGCATGTCGGACAGCATGTCGGCCACCAGCTTCTCGGTTTCGCGGCTGCCGGTGCCATTGCCGATCGAGATCAGCTCGACCTTGTGCAGGCGAACGAGCTTGGCGAGCTCCGCCTGCGTGCCACGCACATCGTTCCTGGGCGGGAACGGATAGACCGTTGTCGTCGCCACCAGCTTGCCGGTGCCGTCGACCACCGCGACCTTGACGCCGGTGCGGATGCCAGGGTCGAGCCCCATCGTCGGCCGCGATCCGGCGGGGGCGGCGAGCAGCAGATCCTTCAAATTGCGGGCGAAGACGTGGATCGCCTCTTCCTCGGCCCGTTCGCGCAGGTCGCGCATCAGATCGAGCGTCAGGTGCAGGGATAGTTTTATGCGCCAGGTCCAGCCTGCGACCTCCATCAGCCAGCGATCGCCCGGCAGGCTGCCGCCGATGGCGTAGGCATTGGCGATCATCCGCTCTACCGGCTTCACCGGCGAAGAGTCGTCGGCATCGACCTCGATGTCGAGCGACAGCACCTCCTCGTTGCGGCCGCGCAGCATCGCCAGCGCGCGGTGGCTCGGCACGGTGGCCCAGCGCTCGACATGGTCGAAATAATCGGAGAATTTCGCACCCGCCTCCTGCTTGCCGTCGACCACCCTGGCGCGCATGAAGGCGCGTTCCTTCATGTAGCTTCGCAGCTTGCCGACCAGGTCGGCATTCTCGGCGAACTGCTCCGACACTATGTCGCGCGCACCCTCAAGTGCCGCCTTGGCGTCGGCCACGTCCTCGGTCAGATAGGCCAGTGCGAGTTCCGCCGGCACCAGCGAGCGGTCGGCCAGGATGGCTTCCGCCAGCGGCCCCAGCCCACGCTCCCGGGCGATCTCCGCCCTGGTGCGGCGCTTGGGCTTGTAGGGCAGGTAGATGTCTTCGAGCTCGGCCTTGGTGACGGCGGAGGCGAGCTTGGATTCAAGCTCGTCGGTCAGCTTGCCCTGCTCCCGGATCGAGCCAAGGATGGTGTCACGCCGCGCGTCGAGCTCACGCAGATAGGCAAGACGCTCCGACAGCAGGCGCAATTGCGTGTCGTCGAGCCCGCCCGTCACCTCCTTGCGGTAGCGCGCCACGAACGGCACGGTCGCGCCTTCGTCGAGCAGCCCGATGGCAGCGGCGGCCTGTTCGGGCCGCGCTGTGATCTCGGTCGCGATAATGGCTGCGATGCGCTTGATGTCGGATGCCATGCCGTTCCTGCTCTTCTCGAAAAGAGCGGCGACCATAGGCGCAGTTATCCTGCCCGCCAACCTTCGCGGTTTCACCGGCGACAGAGGTCCACAGGAAAGCGCGCCCTAATGTTGCGGCCGCTCAGACCATCCGGCTCAGCGCTTCGAAGAATGCGACGATCTCGAGATCGAGCGGATCGTCGACCGGCTCGGGCTGCGATGACATCTTGGCGATCACCACTTCCGTCCGGGGGTCGACATAGAGCCACTGGCCATGGATCCCGATGCCGCAATAGGCCCCGTTCTCATGTCCTGTCTGGTACCATTTGTTGCGGTAGCGGCCCTTGGGAAACAGCGGCAGCATGGCGCCACGCTGCCAGGCTTCAGAACTGCCGCCGGTTACCGTGGTGTCGCGCACCCAGGCCTCGGGCACGATGCGGCGGCCATTCGCAGTGCCCCCTTGCCGCATCATCTCGCCGACGCGCGCCAGATCGCGCGGCGTCACCGAGATGCCGCCGGCAGTGCGCGCCGTGCCCTCCATGTCGACCGCCACCGAAGCTTCGCCGGCAGCACCCAGCGGCAGCCACAGTTTCTCGCGCATCAGGTCGGCGAAGCGCTGGCCGGACGCCCGTTCGAGCAGCAGGCCAAGCAGGTCGGAATTGGGCGACCGGTAGCGGAAGGTCTGGCCATGCGGCTCGGCGAGCCGCTGCAGTGTCAGGAGGAATTCACGCAGGCTTTCCGTGCCGCCGCCCGGGTTCCACAAGGTGGCGCGCCGGTAGCGGGCAAAGGCGCTTTCGGGATCGAGGTAGGCCTCCTCGAAATCGAGGCTGACACTCATATCGAGCACATGCCGCACGGTAGCCTCGCCATAGGCCGAATCGCCGGCTTCCGGTATGTAGGCCGTCACCGGGGCTTCCGGATCGAACACGCCCTCGCCTTCCAATATGCCGGCCATGATCGCGGTCACCGACTTGCTGATCGAAAAGATGATGTGGCGGGCGCCGAAATCCATATGCGGCGCAAACCAGTCGCCGACGATCCTGCCGCCTCTCATGACGGTCAGCGCATCCGTGTGCGAGCGGCTGAGAAAAGCCGCGACGGTTTCCGGCGTGCTCGCCACCGCGATCTTTTCGTCGAGCAATCCGCCGAAATCCTCGGCCGGCGCCTCGTTGACCGGCAGGGCGGCGACACGCGCGCTCGGCACCAGCTCGCCGACGTTCTGGAATGACCATCGGTTGAACGGATTTTCCCGCCAGTTGGCGAGCAGCACCTGGTTGCGGCGGAAGCCGTAACGGGTCTCGAACGCGGTCTTGCCGGTCATGGCATTTCCTTCCAGGTCGTGTCTTGTGGGGGTTCAGCTCAGCGCGGCGGCGATGGCATGCACGGCCTTCAGCGTCGCCATGGAATAGGCGACGTTGCTGAAATCCGGCCAGCTCGAAAGCTTGACCACGACCATCCGCGTATTCCAGTCGATGTGGATCATCTGCCCGAACACGCCCCGGCACATCAGCGCCCGCGAATGTGGATTCTCGATCCAGAACTGGTTGCGGTAGCTGCCCTCTGGCAGGCTCGGACTGAAGCCCGGCCCGTGGCTGCCGCTGCGCGTCGCCTCGATCCAATCGGCAGGCACGATGCCACCGCCATTGTCGAGGATCAGCTGGCCGAAGCGGGCATAATCGCGCAGCGTCGCGTTGAAGCCGCCATCGGCCAGTGCGTAGCCCGCGCTGTCGACGGTGAAGCAGGCGCTTTCATCGGCGCCGAGCTTTTGCCAGAGTTCTTCCGAAACCAGCTGTGCCAGTCGCTTGCCGGTCACCCGCTCCATGATGAACGCGAGCACATCGGTTTCGACCGAGCGGTATTCGAATGCCGCCCCATGTGGCCGGACCGTCTCCGTCAAGCCCAGGATCAGCTCGAACATGTGCGCGGGCCAGCGAAAGTCCGGGTCGCTGCCCGGCGGCACCGGTTTCCAGCCGGTGGCGACATCGACCTGGCCGATATCGGAATAGCGATCGGTATATTCCTCGGAAAAGCGCACTCCGCTCGTCATGTCGAGCACGTGCTGGACGCTGGCGCCGGCCCACCCGGTTGCCTTCAGCTCGGGCAGGTAATCGGCGACCGGCCTCGCCGGATCGACCAGCCCGCGCCCGGCCAGTATGCCGAACACCGAGCCGGTGACCGACTTGGCCATCGACTGCGACAGATGCAGCGTGCGCTCGTCCATGCCGTTGAAGTAGCGCTCAAAGGCTATCTTGCCGTCCTTGAGCACCAGGAAGCCATCCGTATAGGTCTCGTCCAGCAGGCCCGCGAGCGTCGTCTTCCGTCCCGTGCTGTCCTCGACCGGCAGCCCGTCGAGATCGACCTCGGCGCGTTCGAGGCGGTGACGGTGGCCGTTGCCGCGCCAGACTTCGACGGTCGGCAGAATTTCCCTGATGTGCTGGAAAGCCCAGCGGTTCCAGGGCGGCCTGTCCCAGTCGAGCCTTGGTGGCACCATGGCGGGCGGCGAGCCCTGCATGATCGGCGGCCGCGGATCGCTGTTGCGATAGGAGTCCATGAAAGCTATTCCCGGAAACGGAAAAGACCCGGCGGCATGTGCCGCCGGGTCCGTCATGCGGCGATTACTTCTGCAGTTCGGTCCAGATCTTGGTGTAGAGTTCCTGCGTCTCTGGCGCGCACATCTGCTGCAGTTCGCCAAGCGGCTTGGCGTCGGCCGGAATGACGACTTCCGGCGCGTCCTTCATGTCGGCCGGCATGTATTTGTCCGAACCGGCGATGGCATTGGCGTAACGATGGAAGGCCGAGAGGCCGGCCGCGTTTTCCGGATCCATGATGAAGTTCTGGAACAGCTTGGCGTTCTCGACATTCTTGGCCTCTTTCAGGACGACGACGTTGTCGCTCCACAGGCCATAGCCTTCCTTCGGGTAGTTGAAGTGGATGGCCGGGTTGGCGAGGCGCTGACGCAAAGCCGAGCCATTCCAGTCGCTGGTTGCCTTGAAGTCGCCGGCGCCCATCTTCTCTATGGTGTTGTATTCCATGGCGATCCAGTTCGGCTTCGCCGCCACCAGCAGGTCACGTACTTTCTTCAGCACCGTCTTGTCGTTGGTGCATTGCTGGCCGCCGACATATTTGATCGCGGCGAACATCACGTCGCCCATCTCCGGTACGACGTTGACCTTACCCTTCAACTCGTCGGGCGTGTTGAAGATGATGCCCCACGTGTTGGCCGGGCCCTTGTAGGCGTCGGTGTTGACGACGACGCCGATCGTGCCCCAGGCCCACGGAACCGTGTATTTACGGCCCGGATCGAATTCAGGATTGGCCCATTCGGGCGCGATGTTCTTCGCGTTCTCCATCTTGCCCGGATCGGTCTCCTGGACGAGGCCTTCCTTTATCCAGATCGGCACGTAGGTCTGCGAGGGCACCGCTATGTCGAAGCCGGTGCCGCCCTGGCGAACCTTGGCGAGCGCCGTGTCGTTGGAATCGTAGTCGGTGATGGTCACCTTGACGTTGTATTTGGCTTCGAACTTCTTGATCACGTCGGGGCTGGTGTAATTGCCCCAATTGTAGATGTTGAGCACGCCGTCGGCGCGGGCAAGGCCCGTCGAAGCGAGCAACGCCAACCCCATGGCGGACGCTGTTGTCTTCCAGTTCATCGTTTTAACTCCCATTATCGGTTTCAGTCTCGTTTCCTGCTGACAAAGAAAAACAACGTGACGATCGCGACCGAAAGCAGCAGGAAGGCGGTCGATATCGCGTTGATCTCGGGTGTGATGCCGCGGCGGATCTGGCCGAGCATGTAGGTGGGCAGCGTGTCCTGGCCGCCCGACTTGACGAATTCGGTGATGACGACGTCATCGAGCGAGATGACGAAAGCCAGCATCAGGCCGGCGAGGATGCCGGGCCACAAAAGCGGCAGCGTGATGCGGCGGAAGGTCTTCCACGGCGTCGCATAGAGGTCGGCAGCGGCGCGTTCCAGCGTCAGGTCCATATTCTCCAGCCGCGCCCGGATCGGCAGGTAGGCAAACGGGATGCAGAACGCCGTATGCGCGGCGATCAGGTAGCCAAGGCCGGAATAGCCGGTGAAGATCTTGATGCGCGAGAAGAAGATCAGCAGGGCCACGCCGGTGACGATTTCGGGCACCATCAGCGGCTGGTTGATGGCCGCGTATTTGAAGGTCAGCCCGGGATAGGGCGGTGTGCGCGTGGTGGCGAGCGCGGCCATCGTGGCGAAGATGGTGGCAAGGGCCGCCGCTATGGCGCCGATCTGGAAGGAACGCATCGTCGCATCGATGACCTGCGTGTTCTGCCAGGCCGACTGGAACCATTTGAGCGAAAACCCGCCCCATTCCGAGGTCGAGCTCGCCGCGTTGAAGGCGTAGATGACCAGCACGATGATCGGCAGATAGAGCACCACGAAACAGGTCGCCGCGATCGCGGTGAAGCCCGGCTGGTGCTTGATGGAGAAGTTGCTAGCCATGACGCACCCCTGACTTGCCGGCGTTGCGCACATAGGCCAGCAGCGCCACCATGACGATGATCATGACCGTGATCGAAAGCGCCGAGCCAAGCGGCCAGTTGCGGCCCTGTCCGAACTGCAATTCGATCAGGTTGGACAGCATCATGTTCTTGCCGCCGCCAAGCACGCTCGGCGTCACATAGGCGCCGAGGGCCGGAATGAAGACAAGGATGGAGCCGGCGATGACGCCGGGTTTGACCAGCGGGAAAATGATCTTGCGCAGCACCTTGAAGCGTGTCGCGTAGAGATCGTAGCCGGCCTCGACCAGCCGGAAATCGAGTTTTTCCATGCTGGCATAGATCGGCAGCACCATCAGCGGCAGGTAGACATAGGCCATGCCGATCAGGATCGCCGTGTCGGTGTAGAGGATCTGCACCGGCGCCGAGACGATGCCGAGCTTCAGAAGGATGGTATTGACGATGCCTTCGTTGCGGATGATCTGCAGAACAGCGAAAGTGCGGATCAGAAGGTTAGTCCAGAACGGGATGGTGATCAGGAACAGCCAGAGATCTCTGGTCTTTTCACTGCGCGTCGCCATGAAATAGGCGGTCGGGAAGCCGAGCGCCAAAGTCGCCAGCGTCGTCACCACCGCGAGCTTGATCGAGCGCAGGAAGATGGTGACGTGGGCGGCCGCCAGCGACAGCGTGTCGTCGAAAATGTCGCGTTCCATGAACACCGACACCCAGGCTTCCGGCGAAAATTGCCACTTCACGTCGCCATAGGCGCCGGGCGTCAGGAACGAATAGACGAGCACGATTAGCAACGGGCCGGTCGCGGCGAGCAGAATGACCAGCAGCGCCGGCGCTGACAGCAACCAGCGGGCGCGGACGTCGCGCCGCTCCGCTGCCTTGGCGACTTCTTCGGCGGTGGCCATCAGTCCCTCAGCACTTGCGCGGCGTCGTTGCCGATCAGGATGCCGACCTTGTCGCCGCGCTCGAAACCGCAGCCGGCGCTGCGCGTGTTCTGCTGGCGCACGGTGAAGGCTTCGCCGCTGTCGAGCTGGACATGGATATGCGTGTCGGTGCCGAAATAGACGATGTTGTCGACCGTGCCCGCCAGGTCGCCCTTGCTCCTGGTCAGCTTGGCATGCTCCGGCCTCACCACCACGGTGGCGTTGTCCTTTGGCTGGAAGCCTTCGGCAACGGTCGCCTCGATGGTTGTGCCGGATTTGAGCGTCGCGCGCGCCTTGCCGTTGCCGGTGCCTGATATGGCCGCGGTGAGAAAATTGGTCTCGCCGATGAAGTCGGCGACGAAGCGTTCGGCAGGCTTGTCGTGGATATCCCACGGCGAGCCGACTTGCAGGATCTTGCCCGACGACATCACCGCGATGCGGTCCGACATCGTCAGCGCTTCTTCCTGGTCATGGGTGACGAAGATGAAGGTTATGCCGGTCTCGTGCTGCAGCCGCTTCAACTCGATTTGCATCTCCTTGCGCAGCTTGTAGTCGAGGGCGGAGAGCGGTTCGTCGAGCAGCAGCACCTTCGGTTGCGGCGCGAGCGCCCGGGCCAGCGCCACGCGCTGCTGCTGGCCGCCGGAAATCTGGCCGGTGCGCCGGCCCGCCAGCGCCTCCATCTTGACCAGCTTCAGCATCTCGGCAACGCGCGCCTTGATCTGCGCCTTGGGCTTGCCCAGCATCTCCAGGCCGAAGCCGATATTGTCTGCCACCGTCATGTGAGGGAACAGCGCATAGGACTGGAAGACGGTGTTGACCGGCCGCTTGAAGGGCGGCAATGGCGCGATGTCCTGGCCGTAAAGCAGGATTTCGCCGGCGGTTGGAAAGTCGAAGCCGGCGATCAGCCGCAGCAAGGTGGTCTTGCCGCAGCCGGATGGTCCCAGCAGTGTGAAGAATTCGTTCTCGCGGATGGATACCGAGACTGTGTCGAGGGCAGCGACCTGCCCCTCACCCGATCCGAAAATTTTGCTGACGTTTACTACTTCAATCGCATTCCGATCCGGTTTGTCCGGCACGATTACGCCTCACTGTTGACCCCGCTCTTGCTGGCGGAGCTTTTCCCCTATTGGATGTGACCACACGGCCGGTGGGTTGGCAAGTCCGGCATTGAATCACAGTTCAGTCGGTCATTTCAGTCCGCCATTTCAGCAGGCAGGCCGCATGCCATGTCAGGCCTGGTAGGTGACTTTGCCGCCGCAGATCGTCGTTACCGGGCGCACCTTGTGCAGGTCGGCCGGTGCCGTTTTTTCGATGTCGGCCGACAAAACCACCAGATCGGCCATATAGCCTGGCTTCAGCGTGCCCTTGCGGTGCTCGGCGAATTCGGCATAGGCGCCCTCGACCGTGTAGGCGGCAAGCGATTCACGCAGCGAGAAGCTCTGGTCCGGATCGCTTGATGCCCATGGTTTGCGCATTACTGCCGCCTGGACGCCCAGGATCGGATCGATCGGCGACACCGGCCAGTCCGACGCGAACACGACATGCGCGCCGGCATTCTTCAGGGTGCGCCAGGCATAGCTCAGCGGCCAGCGCGCCGGCCCGATGCGCGAGACGGTCGGCTCCAGCGGAAAATCCATGGCGCCGGGCGGATGCGGCGGCTGCATGGAGGCGATGACGCCGAGTTCGGCGAAACGCGGCACATCAGATGCAGCGATGACCTCTATATGTTCGACACGATGCCGGCTGTCGCGCTTGCCATTGGCCTTTTGCGCCGCCTCGTAGCCGTCGAGCACGGCGCGCACCGCGCCGTCGCCGATCGAATGCACGGCGATCTGCAGGCCGCGCCTGTCGACGGCGACGGCGAGATCGATGAATTGCTGGGGCGTGAACAGTGGTTCACCCACCCAGTCGGGACGGTCGGCATAGGGCTCGATCATGACGGCCGTCCAGGAATCGAGCACGCCGTCGTAGAACACCTTGACCATGCCTGACGACAGCCACTCGCCATTGTAGCGCTCGGCCATCGCCGAGGCCTTGTCGAGTATGTCGAGCGTCATGAAATTCTTGTAGTGGAAGGGTATCTGCACCCGGCAGGACAGACCCTCCTCGGCCTCGATCTCGGCCAGCAATTCGAGCTGGTAGAGATTGCCGTCCATGTTCTGGATCGAGGTGATGCCGTGGCGCGCGCACCAGGCGAGGCCTCGCCGCATGATGTCGCGGTCGGCGGCGCGTTCTTCCGCCGATGGCATCGGGTTTGGCTCGCCGCCCGTCGCCAGCCCGAGCCGCACCCGGCCCTCCCCGGCAAGATCGAGCACCGGGCCGAAAGCCTCGCCCTCGCGCAATTCGCCATTGGCCAGGCCATCGTCGCCCATGACGATTTCGTTGCCGGGGCCAAGCGTGCGCCCATTCAGGATGCCAGCCAAGTCCAGCGCGTTGGTGTTGGCCCACATCGTATGGTGATCGGGCGCGGCCATGACGAAGGGCCGGTCCGGCAGGATCGCGTCGAGATGGTGCCGCGTCACCCGCTCGTCGCCGAGCACGGTGTAGTCGACGCCCTGTCCGACCAGCATCTTGGCATCGGGGTGCGTCGACGCGTAGTCGCGGATCGCCTTTTGCAGCGCCTCGAAACCGTGGACGCCCGACAACTGGAGATGGGCAAGCTCGGCCGCGCCTGAAAACAGATGCATGTGGGCTTCGATGAAACCCGGGATCACCGAACCGCCCCTGGCGTCGATGACCCTGGTGGCCGGCCCCTTGAACTCTTCGATGGAGGCGTGGCTGCCGAGAGCGACGATGGCGCCATCCTTGACGGCAACGGCTTCGGCGGTCGGATTGTCATCGTCCATGGTCAACACACGACCATTGATGACGATCAGATCCGCCTTGTGACCCGCACCCGTGACCGACATCGCGACTCCGCGCTTTTGACTGAGACCGACAACCACTGCCCACGAGCTGCCGCTCCGCGGGAGGGGCGATGGGGAAAGATGATGCCGGCGCGCTGTCTTCGAAATTCCCCTTGTTATCCCCAAGGCAGCGTGGATAAAAGAATGCGACTAATCATTCGCGTTTGTCAACATGCGGAATTTGCAATGTATTGTGGACAACACTCTGCGCCGATGTTGGGACTGGGCGGGGAACGAGGACGTCAAGCCGTGAAGCGCAGTCTCGATCGCAAAACCAGGATAGCGCTCGAACCGCGCAAGCAGCCGCGCCAACAACGGTCGAGCAAGGTGGTGGACCGGATCCTCGACGCGGCGCTGATCCTGACCCGCGAGCAAGGCACAAGGACGCCGACCACGCTCGCCATAGCGCAGCGCGCGGGCCTGTCGGTTGGTTCGGTCTACCAGTACTTCCCCAACAAGGAAGCCATTCTCCTGGACCTCGCCCGGCGCTGGCTGTCATCCTTTCCCGAAGTGATCGCGAGGCGCATCAGGGTCGACCCGCCCACCAACCGGGAGGAGTTTCGGCGGGAGGTACGCAGGCTTTTCACGGACACCTCCAGGCTTTATCTCGACAATGCCAGCCTGATGCCGGTGATCGAGGCGATTTCAGGCAACGCCGACCTGAGGCCGATCCAGAACGAATATGACGACCAGATCATCGCCCTCTATGCGGCATGGCTGCGGCACGTGAACCCGGCTCTCGAAGACAAGGTCGCCAGCCGGCTCGGCCTGCTGATGATGGAGGTAGGGCACGCCTGCCGTCTTGTCGGCCTGAAAAGGGATCGCCGGACATACGACCTCATCGAGGACGATGTCGAAACCATGTGGCTCGCTCTGGTGACCCCCTATCTCAACCTTGACTGATTTCGCATTCGAGAGGAATTTCATGAAGACTGTCTATTCGCCGCTTCACGCCGGCCACGCCGGCCAGATGGAACTGGTCACATCGGCGATCGTGCCGGGTTTCGAAAAACCCTCGCGCGCCGAGTTCATCAAGGCGCGGATCGAGAGCGAGAAACTCGGAGCGATCATCGCGCCGGCCGAGCATGATCTTGCCGCCGCCAAGCGCATCCACAGGGCCGACTACGTCGATTTCCTGCCGACGGTCTGGCCGCAATGGATCGCCGAGGGCCACACAGGCACAGCCATGCCCTTCACCTGGCCGACACGCGGCCTGCGCGGCGACGTGCCGCCCAAGCGCGTCGACGCCCTGCTCGGCTATTATTCCTTCGACGGCGGCGCCACCTTCGTCGAAGGAACATGGGATGCGATCAAGTCCTCCTACGACGTCGCGCTGACCGCCGCGGGCCTGGTCAAGGCCGGCGAAGCCTCCGCCTTCGCGCTCTGCCGTCCGCCCGGCCACCATGCCGGAGCCGGCTTCATGGGCGGCTATTGCTACATCAACAACGCGGCCGTTGCCGCGCAGTGGTTCCGCGACCAGGGGGCCAGCCGCATCTCGATCCTCGATGTCGACTATCATCACGGCAACGGCACACAGGAGATCTTCTACGACCGCGCCGACGTGCAGGTCCTCAATTTGCACGGCGACCCGATGGTCGAATATCCGTTCTTCCTCGGCCATGCCGACGAGCGTGGCGCCGGCGCGGGCGAAGGTTTCAACATCAACTATCCCATGCCGTTCGGCACCGGCTGGGACGCCTGGAGCGCCTCGCTGGAAGACGCCTGCGCCAGGCTCGCCGCCTACGCGCCAGACGTCGTCATCGTCTCGCTCGGCGTCGACACGTTCGAGAAGGATCCTATCAGCCAGTTCAAGCTGAAGTCGTCGGACTATCCCATGATCGGCCGCCGCATCGCCAGGCTCGGCCTGCCGACGCTGTTCGTCATGGAAGGCGGCTACGCCGTCGAGGAAATCGGCATCAATGCCGTCGGCGTGCTGACCGGCTTCGAGGGCCGGTGACACCGGCTGCCCGAGGCGCGGCAGCTCTCAGGGAAACCACGAAAAAGGGCGGCGTCAGCCGCTCTTTGACATCCTCTAGCCCCTTGGTGGGCGCGACCGAAACAGCCCGGCCGAGATGACCGGCTTGCATGGCTCGGGTATTTCCACGCACCGAAACGCGCGAAAATCGGCTCCTGAGTCGCGGCTTGAGTCCACTCGATTCGATTTTGTCAAATCGCGTTTGATGTCAGATTCATCTACGGGTAGATTAGACCCGAATCAGCCGGTCCTCGGGGGGCACGGCGACCACCCAAAGTCTCACGTGCCGGAATATTCCGGCGCCAGACGCGGACGGCTTCGCGTTCCCTGAATGGATTCCGTCTGATCGGGCGCGACCCCGCGCTTGTGTGTGTCTCGTAAATGTAACGCGTTTTCAGGTTCGGCGGCTGGCTCTCCAGCATCCGGACATCAGCATCGATTCCGGCCAAAAACAGCAAATGAGCAGTCCCGCCGCGCTTCTTCAATCCGACACATTGGGCTCGCGCCTGACGTCGCGCGGCGATCTCACCAGCTTTTTCATGGAGTTGACCGCCGAGATCGGTGCCGACAGCTATATGCTGGTCGCCATCGTCCACGATCAGGACCGCAACGACGCGCGCATCGTCTCGTCCAACTGGATTTTCGACGCCATCGAACTGATCGGCAAGCGGCTGATCGCTGGCCTTGCCCAGGGCGCGCTCACCGTCGCGCCGGGCATGCGTCCAAGGCCGCTGGTGTCGGCGCAGGCACCACAGGCCGAGGGGCTGGTCTCCGGCGAAGAGGCACGTCTGCTCGACGTGCTCGGCCATGCCGAAATCTATTCGCTTAGGCTGAATGTCGGCCGCCAACGCCTGTTCGCGCTGTTCTCGGCGGCAGCCGCCGGTCGGATCGACCAACCGGCGCTGATGAAGGCGCAGCTGAAGTGCTGCTACGCGCTCTCGCATATTCCGCAACTGATCGCCGCCGCCGCCATGCAGGATCCGCTGTCGGACCGCGAGCGCGAATGCCTGTTCTGGGTCTCGGAAGGCAAGACCACGGACGAGGTTGCCGTCATCCTTGGCGTGTCCTCCAACACCGTCAACAGCTACATCACCCACGCCATCCAGAAATTCGCGGCCAGCAACCGCGCGATGGCCATCGCCACGGCGATCAGGAGCGGCATCATTTGAAACAGGCCGACGTCAAGCAGGCCGCCGAGGCCCTTTTTAACGACCAGCGCAATCCGTTCGGTGCCTTCTCGCTCGGCTCCGAAACGCATCACGCCGTGACCATTCCCGATGCTGTGCGGCGCTGCCGGTGGATCGCCGTCGACATCAATGCCTCGGCCTTCGGCCTGTTCTTCGTCAGCCCGTCGCTCGAGCGGGCGCGGCTGGTGCCGTGCTTCGATTCCGACTATCCCGGCATATCGGTGGCGACCAAGTTCATCTCGGGCGCCAATGGCGAGGAGATCGTGCGCCATAGCAGGATCTCGACCGAACCGCGCTGGTGGACGGATGACGGTGTGGCGGCCATGAGCGATATGTTCGGCGGCCTTGCCTGGACCGAGCAGATGGCGCCGCCGGCGCCCGGCAGCAGCGGCATCGCCTTTCCCGTCCACGCCGATCGCGGCCAGTGCGGCCTCGTCGTCTTCCTCGGCTCGGAGATCGCCCTGCCGCAGGACGCGCTCTATGAAATCCACGCCCGTTGCTTTTCGCTGTTCGCCGCTGTCGCCCGCATGCGGCCGGGCGATGTCGGCAAGACGCGCGCGATCTCCAAACGCGAGCTCGAATGCCTGAAGCTGACCGCCAACGGCAATACCAGCGAGGAGATAGCGCGGCTGCTGAAACTGTCGGTGCATACTGCCAACCAGTATCTCACCCAGTCGACCCAGAAGCTCAACGCCGTCAACCGCAACCAGGCGGTCGCCAAGGCGCTGCGGCTCGGCCTGATCGAATAGTTAGAACGCCAGCGGCTCGACCTTGCGGATACGCGCCTGTTCGACCACCGCCTCGAGCAGGGCGGTGTTGTGCTCGGGGTCCTCGCCGGGCTTTTCGAACGACACGTAGTTGACCGCGACCGAGGCGCCTTTTTCGCTCAGCGTCAGCTGGAAATAGACCGTGACGCCGGGCGGCCGAAGCTCGAGATCGAGCACGATGCGCGGGCTGCCGCTCCAGTCGACATGCGCCTCGCCGCCATGGCCGAGCCTCAGCGTGCCCGGCTTGAAGAACAGTTCCGCCGCGGAATCGACCAGGTCCGACAGGCAGGCGAAATGCTCCAGCCGGATGAAGGCGATATAATCGGCGACATCGATCAGCCTGAGCTCCGCCACGACTTGCTCGATGGCGCTGGCGACGATGATCTCGCGGGAATTGGCGTGCGGTTGGCGGTTCATGAAATCTGTCTGCGCTCAGCCTTTTTCGAGTAGACGATCCGCACCAGTTCGGCGACGGCCTGGTAGAATTGCGACGGGATCACACTATCGACCGAAACTTGCTTGTACATGGAGCGGGCGAGCGCCACGTCCTCGAAGATCGGGATGTTGTGCTCGCGCGCGATTTCGCGGATCTTGAGCGCCACCAGATCCTGCCCCTTGGCCAGCACCAGCGGTGCCGAATCCTCGTCGCGCACATATTTAAGCGCGATCGAGAAGTGCGTCGGGTTGGCGATGATCAACGTCGCGCGCGGCACCGCCGTCATCATCCGCTTGCGAGCGCGGTCGCGCGCCAGCGAGCGCAGCCGCGACTTAACGATCGGGTCACCCTCGGACTGCTTGAACTCGTCCTTGACCTCCTGCTTGCTCATGCGCAGGTCCTGCTTCCAGTGGAAGCGCGACCAGACGATGTCGATCGCCGCGATCAGGCCCATGACGAAGACGATCGCCACCAGTATGTCGACCGCGATGCCGCGGATGACGAGGCCGAAGGCGACGGGATTGGTGATCATGCCGGCGAGCAGCTTGCGGTGATCCTCGGACAGCGTGAAGGCGAGCACGACGATGGCGAAGCCCACCTTGCCGAGCGCCTTCAGGAACTCGACCCAGCCCTGCACCCCGAACAGCCTGTTCCAGCCCTTGACGATCGAGATGCGCGACAGCTGCGGCCTGATGCGGTCGCCGACGAATTGCGGCATGTTCTGGAACACCGAGGCACCGACGCCGGCGATGGTCAGGAGCACCAGCAGGCTGAGGATGGCACGGCCCACCTCCAGCATGACGATCTTGTAGAGCGCGATGACGTCGGTCTCGGTGTCCATCGGCCAGGCTTCCGGCTTCTCCAGGAACATCGACAGGAACATGCCGAGATCGACAATGGCATCCTTGGCGTAGAAGACGGTGAACACCAGTATGGCGACGAAGGAGGCCAGCAGCGCGGTCTCCCTCGAATGGGGCAGCTTGCCCTGTTCGATGGTGTCGCGGATCTTCTTTTCCGTCGCTTCTTCGGTTTTGGAATCCTTGTCGACCGCCTCTGCCATGATCCGGCCTTAGGCGGCGGCGTTCTGGGTCGCGGGAAGCTCGAACGCGCCTTCGCGCGCCAGCCGGATTGTCGTCGTCACGATCGTCTTGCGCGCCGCCATGATGTCGGCGAGGGGAACCCCTTCGGATCCTTGTCCGAGTTCGGCTTCGATCATGCGCCGCGAGCGTGCGCCGATCGCCGACAGCGCCGCTTCGGCAAGGATCGCCGAAGTGCCGCGCAGCGCCAGCGTGACCAGTTCGGTCGACAGCCCGTCGAATAGAAGCACGCGCGCTTTCTGGGTAAGCAGCGGCAAATCGTCGAAGGAGAACAGCCGAGCCCGGACGCCGTCGAGATCGGGCGTGCCGGCGGCCTCCAGGTCCTGCATGACCTCCTCGAGCAGCGGCTTGTCCAATTCGTTGAGAACGCTGGCGACGCGCGCCTGTCCGGCCGATGTATCCTTGGTCGCGGTTTCCGCCAGCACGCTGGTGCGCAGCCGATTTTCGACGATCCTGCTGGCGGCGTCGGGAACATTGGCCATCGTCACCATGCGCTTGATGATCTCGCCGCGCGTCGGCTTGCTCAACGTCAACAGCACGCTCGCCGCCGCCTGCGGCGCCAGCTTCGACAGCACCATGGCCGCAGTCTGCGGATGTTCACCGGCCAGGAAAGTACCAAGCCGCACCGGCTCGAGCTTCTCGAGCTCGGGCCAGATCGGCGGCGGACCTTCCGGCGCAACCTCGAATTTCTTGTCGCCCATGATCGCGCTCATCTCTTCGGGTGACAGCGATTCATTGAGGATGGTGTCCATCCTGTCGGCGGAATCGAGCAGTCCCGCCCCTTCGGTGAACTCCGCCTCGAACTCGGCGACGATGCGCTCGAGATCGCCTTGCGGAATGGTCCTGAGCAGCCGGGCGCCCTCGATGAGCGCCTTCAATTCTTCCTGTTTGAAGAATTTCAAGAGGCGGCTGGCCGACGGCTTGCCCATCGCCACCAGTATGGCGGCCGCCTTCTGCGGACGCGTCAGGGAAAGGGACGTTGTCATGCCTTTCGCTCCCGCTGCCGCCGGCAAGACCCGCGACGCATCTTCACGCGCCCTTCGTGCCGGCGATGATTTCGGTCAGCCTGATGCCGAAGCGCGACGGGTCGCTTTCGAGCACGGTGATCTCGCCGCGCGCTATTCTGCGGCCGTTGACCACCACGTCGACCGGTTCGCCGATGCGGCGGTTGAGCGCCACCGTGGAGCCCTTCTGCAGCGCCATCAGGTCGGACACCGGCATCTCGGTGCTGCCGAGGATGATCTGGACGTCGACTGGGATGTTCATGATGACGCTCGAATTGGCCGCGGACGCGGCCTTGAACGCGATATCGGGGCGCTGTTCCTCTTCATGCAGAACCCCGCGCAATTCCTCGATGGCGCGGTCGAGCTGCTCGTCCGGCTGGTCGATTTCGGCTTCTGCCTTGGTCTTGGCCATGCATCGTCTCCAAAAGCTCAGGCGTGCCCGGCACCAGCCGGCATGAGCCCGTCGATAAAATCCTGTCCGGCATCATAGGGATGCTTGATCCGGACGGTGTAATTCTGTCCCAGCTTGCCGAACTCGCATACGAACAGCGTCTTGCCGCGCGCGCCGAGACGCGCTTGCGATTGCGCCGTTGCCTCGAATTCGATGATCTGGCCAATTTCGAAATCGGCAAGATCGCCGAGCGTCAGTCGGGCCAGCGGCATGGTCGCCTCGAGCGCTACCGTGGAGCGCATCACTTCTTCCGAAAAGCGCGCGCGCCAGCTGGCGCCCTGATCGTTCTCGCCGCCGGCAGCAGCGCTGTCTCGGCTGGCCAGCACGACACGCTGCGGCATCGTCACCGTGACGGTGCCGCTGTCGGCCGGCGTCGAGATGCCGAAGACGATGCGGATTGCAGCGCCGTCGCGGAACACGTGTCGTTTGGCTTCGGTGCCCGACATCGCCCGCGGCACTGGCAGGCGCAGGTCGAGCGACCGTCGTCCCGATCCGTTCAGTGCCTGCGCGACCTGCTGGAACATCATGGTCGAAACATCGACCTCGATCTGCGACAGATCACGCTCTATCGGCGATGCCGGCATCTCCGGGTCGCCGCCGAACAGCGTGCAAAGCGTGACCGCGATCGCCGGCGCATCGATCACCAGGGTCATGGCATCGGAGGACGTGGCTGACGCAACGATGGTCATGGCAAACGTATCGCCGGCACGGGAGCGGGCCTCCGCGACGCGGCTGACCTCGACCCCCCTGAGATCGACGGTGACCGGAACTCCAAGCTCACTGGTCAGGCTCTTCTGCAGCAGCGGCGCAGCGCGCTCTGCCATGCCCCGGCCGGCGCCGATGACCTGGGCGGCCTCGCCGCTGTCGCCGACCAGGCGCTCGATGATCAGGGAGCGCGCTTGTGAGGGACTGCCGGGACTGGTCATGACAATGTCGGCACCGATCTGTCGCGCATCGCTCAGGCGGCCCTTTTCTCGGCGGAGCCGGTGTTCATCGTGCTCTGCTCGACGGCGTCGATGGTCGGCCGTTCATAGGACGATATGGTCTTGCGGCCGAACTCGATCGCCACCTGCGGCAGGGCGCCGTTCATGTAGGCGAGCAACGTCTGCTTGACGATGATGTAGAGCCGGTTCTTCTTCTCGCGCACCGTCTTGATCTTGGTGGCGACGGGCCCGACCACCGCGTAAGACAGGAAGATGCCGAGGAAGGTGCCGACGAGGGCGGCGCCGATCAGGCCGCCAAGGATTTCCGGCGACTGGTCGAGCGCGCCCATCGCCTTGACCACGCCGAGCACGGCGGCGACGATCCCGAGCGCCGGCAGGCCGTCGCCGACCGCCACCAGCGCGTGGTAGGCTTTCATCTTGTCGGACTTGATGGTCTGGATTTCCTCATCCATCAGCGCCTCGATCTCGTGCGAACGGGCGTTGCCGATGATGATGATCCGGCAATAGTCGCAGATGAAATGCGTCAGGTCGTGGTTCTTCAGCACGGTGGGGAATGCCTGGAAGATCGCCGATTCCTCGGGATTGTCGATATGCGCCTCGACCTCGCTGCGCGACTTCGAACGCAGTTCACGCATCAGGCTGTGCAGCACGCCGAGCGTTTCCAGATAATCCTGCTCCTTCGGCACGGCCTGCTTGAAGGCTTCGAGGATGCCCCTGCCGGTGTCCTTGACCGTTTTCATCGGATTGGCGACGAGGAAGGTGCCGAGTGCGGCGCCGCAGATGACCACCGCTTCCCAGGGCTGCATCAGCACATGCAGATGCCCGCCCATGGCCATGAAGCCGCCAAGGACGCAGCCGAGCGTCACCACCAGTCCAATCAGAATGCCCACGAGAGGTCCTTCCGCATTTCAAGTCAGGTGCAAGGGATAGTCCCCGTGCCTTGTGTGAGGCTTGAATCGGAGCGGCACCGAGCCGATCGGCGCGATTCAGTTTCGCGCAAGGAAGTGAGTCTACTGTGCTGGCATAGCTTCGGCCGGAGGCGCGTCCTTGCTCAGTACCTATACCAGCTACCAGTTGATCACCAGGGACATCGACAAGTCGATCGACCGCATCGAAAAGCAGCCGACGGTCGATCGCGACACCAAATATTATCTGGACAACATCACCAAGGTGAAATCGATCGACGATTTCGTCAACAATGACCGTTTGTTCAAATATGCCATGAAGGCCTACGGCCTGGAGGACATGGCTTACGCCAAGGCGTTCATGGTCAAGGCGCTCAAGGAAGGCGTTTCCGACCCCGACAGTTTCGCCAACAAGCTGACCGACAAGCGCTACGCCGAATTTGTCAGCGCCTTCAACTTCGCAGCCAACGGCGCCAATACCACGGTTTACAACAAGGCGCAGCAGCTGGTGACCGGCAACTATGCGCTGCAAGTCCAGATCGGCGCCTCGCAGGCGGGCTTCTCTTACTATCAGAGCGAAACCGCCTATTATGTCACCAACATCTCCAAGGTTAAGTCGATCGACGACCTGATGGGCGACAGCCGCCTGCTGACATACGCGATGGCCGCATTCGGGCTCGACGCCGAAACCGAACCGGCCGCAACGGTCAGGGCGATGCTCGAAGGTGGCGTCAGCGATACCAACAGTCCCGCCAACAAGCTGACCGACAAGAGTTACGCCAACTTCGTCTCGGCGTTCGACTTCGCCCAGTATGGCGATCAGACGACCACGCGCGACAACGTCCAGCAGGCGGTGCCTAAGGGCTACATGGCCGGAGCCGGGCTGACGTTGGTCAAGCCGAGCGCGCAGTACGTCAAGGGCGAGGCCGACTACTACGCGGCAAACATTTCCAAGGTGAAGTCGATTGACGACCTCATGGCGGACAAGCGCCTGCTTACATTCGCCATGGCGTCCTATGGACTGGATGCGTCAACCGAAACCCCGCGGCAGATCCGCGCCATGCTCGAGGGCGGCGTGAGCGATCCCAACAGCCCTGCAAACAAGCTGACCGATAAACGATACGCCAACTTCGTCACGGCCTTCGATTTTGCCCAATATGGCGATCAGACGACCACGCGCGACGCAGTGCTGAAAGATACGCCGAAAATCTACACGACAGGGTCGGCGCTTGGCCTGATCAAGCCAAATGCGGACTACATCAAGTCGGAGACCGCATATTATCTGGCCAACATCACGAACGTGAAATCCATCGACGATCTGATGGCCAACAGCCGCTTGTACAATTATGCCCTCTCGGCCTACGCGCTCGATCCGGCGACAGAGAGGAAGGATCTCATCCGCAGCGTTCTGGCCGGTGGCGTCCGCGACCCCGACAGCGTCGCCAACAAGATGACCAACAAAGCCTATGCCGGGCTCGCCTCCGCCTTCAACTTCGAACAATACGGCGAAGCGGCCACCACGACCAATCCGGCACAGCAGCCGACCGTCGACAAATACATGCGCCAGACGCTGGAGGAGGATGCCGGCCAAACCAACGAGGGCGTACGGCTGGCGCTCTATTTCCAGCGCAAGGCGCCTGATATCACCAGCTGGTACGATGTGCTCGCCGACACCGCTCTTGCCAGCGTGGTGCGCACAGTGCTCGGCTTGCCCGATTCCTTCGCCACCGCCGACGTCGACAAGCAGGCGCAGCTGTTCGAGCAGAAGCTCGACATTTCTGATTTCTCCGACCCCGAAAAGCTCGGCAAGTTCCTGACCCGCTTCACCTCCATGTACGAGATCAACCACCCGACCTCTTCAGCCGTGTCGTCGATCAGCGTGCTCTTCGCCAAGCCGGTCACGGCGGGGATCTCCACCGACCTGATGATGGCCATGCAGAAGTTGAAGTTCTGACCATGCGGGACAGTCTCTACGTCGCCCTTTCCTCGCAGATCGCGCTCGAGCGTCGGCTCGACACGATCGCCGACAATGTCGCCAACGCCTCGACTGTCGGCTTTCGCGCCACCGGCGTGAAGTTCGAGGACGTGGTGTCCGGCACCGGGCCGAAATCCGTGTCCTTCGCCTCCTCGGGCAAGACCTACCTTTCCGGCGCCCATGGCTCCCTGACCGAGACCGGCAATCCGTTCGATTTCGCAATACAGGGCGACGCCTGGTTCGCCATCGAGACGCCGGTCGGCACCGTCATGACCCGCGATGGCCGCTTCTCGATGAACGAGAATGGCGAGCTGATGTCGGTCGAGGGCCATCCCGTGCTCGACGCCGGCGGCGCACCGATCCAGCTCGACCCCCGCAACGGCCCGCCCAAGGCCGGAGCCGACGGATCGTTGCGCCAGAACGATCAGCTGGTAGGCTCCATCGGCCTGTACAATTTCGATCCGGGTGAGAATTTCGTGCGCTACGGCAATTCCGGCATCGTGCCGGCGCGCACGCCCGAGCCGGTGACCGATCGCGCCGATATCGGCGTCGCCCAGGGCTTCGTCGAGGAATCCAACGTCAATCCGGTGCTGGAGATGACGCGGCTGATCATGGTCCAGCGCGCTTTCGAGAACACCGCCGCCCTGATGCGGCAGACTGATTCCTCCACCGACGAGGCGATCAAGACGCTCGGCTCGAAGTAGCATGTCGCTCGACCAGCCAACCCTGCGCGCACCCGAAAGACTGCCCCAGCCAACGCCGGAAGACCGGCTTGCCGCGCTGGAGCGGATATGGCGGCGCTTCAGCGATGCCGAGGGACTGCTCAAACGCGGCGGCCTCGTCACCGAAGTCACATCGACGCATTACAAGGTGCGCGGCCTTTCGGATTTCGCCAGGCTGGGCGATCTTGTCGAACAGCGCGGCCATGCCGGCACGCGCCGCGGCGAGATCGTCAAGATCAGCCGCGACGAGATTGTCGTGGCCCCCTTCGAACGCAGTGCCGATGCCGGCATAGGCGACGCCGTTTTCCGTCGCGGTCCGCTCGCCGTGGCGCCGCATGCCTCGTGGCGCGGCCGCACGATCGACGCGCTCACCCGGGCGATCGACGGTGGCCCGCCATTGATCAGGGGCGACGGCATGTCCGGGGCCGCCACGCCCGGCGCCATGGCGCGCCAGCGCGTCGGCACCGCCTTCATGACCGGGGTCAAGATCATCGACATTTTCACGCCGCTCTGTTTCGGCCAGCGCATGGGCGTCTTTGCCGGTTCCGGTGTCGGCAAGTCGACGCTGCTGGCCATGCTCGCCGGCGCAGACGCCTTCGACACCGTGGTCGTGGCGCTGATCGGCGAACGCGGCCGCGAGGTCCGCGAATTCCTCGAGGACACGATCGGCGACAGCATGGCCAAGACCGTAGCCGTCGTCGCCACCAGCGACGAAAGCGCCATGATGCGCCGGCGGGCGCCGGACACCGCGATGCGTGTCGCCGAACATTTTCGCGACCAGGGCCACCGCGTGCTTCTGGTGCTGGATTCGATCACCCGCTTTGCCCACGCCCTGCGCGAAGTGGCGACGGGAACGGGTGAGCCGCCGGTCGCGCGCGGCTATCCGGCTTCGGTTTTCACCGAGCTGCCGAAGCTGCTCGAACGCGCCGGGCCGGGAGTGGAAGGGAAAGGATCGATCACCGCGATCATTTCCGTGCTGGTCGACGGCGACGACCACAACGATCCGGTGGCCGATTCCGTGCGCGGCATCCTTGACGGCCATGTCGTGCTCGACCGCGCGATCGCCGAACAGGGCCGCTATCCGCCGGTCAATCCGCTGTCGTCCATATCACGTCTGGCCGGCAAGGCCTGGAGCGTCGAGCAGCGCGCGCTGGTGACGCGGCTGAAGTCGATGATCTCCCGCTTCGAGGACACGCGCGACATCCGCCTGCTCGGCGCCTACCAGGGCGGCGCCGACGTGGAACTCGATATGGCGGTGCGCCAGGTACCCCTGATCTACGAGGCGCTGATGCAATCGCCGAAGGACCGCCCGTCCGCTGATCCGTTCTCCGATCTCGCCCGCCATCTCAAGGGAAAGCAGAATGCCGAACAAGGGGACTGAGCTCCAGCATACCGAGCGTATCCTGCGCGAAATGATCGCTGAGGCGAAAGCCGAAGAAGAGATCGAAGCCAGCCGCAACTCGGCCATCGACGGGCTCTTCGCGGCGCCGCAATGGCCGCAGCCGCCCAAGGCCGCGTTTCCCAGGCTGGGCAAGAAGGCCGGCCGGCGCAGCGATTTCGTCATCGCCGCGCTCGGCATCACGCTCGGCCTGATCTGCGCGCTGTTCCCCTGGTATATCTTCTTCAATCAGGAACAGTTCGGCGTCCAGGCAATCAAGTTCGGCGGCACCGGCACCAATTCTGGACGCGAGGGCGGCGGCATGGTTGCCGAGCGCAGCGCGCCGCTGACGGCCAAGGACGTTCCGAATGCCAATATCGACCTGCTTGCCACCGGAACCGTGCAGGACGATCCCAGCGCCGCCCCGGCACCAGATGACCAGCCCTTTCCGGCCGACGTCACCAAATTCCGCATGGTCCACGTCGCCAATGGCCGCGCCATGATCGAGGACGACACCGGGCTGTGGATGGTCCAGCGCGGCTCGATACTGCCGGATTCCAACAAGGTGTCGTCGATCGAGCAACGCAACGGCAAATGGGTGATGGTCACCAGCGCCAACCAGGTGATCGAGCTTTCCAGATAAGTTCGCCGCGCTTGCCGGTTGCGTCCGCCCGCAAGGTCCGCGCAAGACTGGCGGCTTAGTCTTTGGGCACACGCCCGGAGATTCCCATGGAGCCCGTTTCTCTTTTCGATCTCGCCGCCAAGCAGGCGCAATGGCTGGCCGTGCGTCAGTCGGCGGTCGCCGGCAACATCGCCAACGCCAACACGCCGGGCTATACGGCAAACGATGTCGAGCCGTTCGAAAAGGTGCTCGACCGCGCGGCGGTGTCGTTGCAGACGACACAGGCCGGACACCTCGGCAGCGCCGCGACCAATGCCGGTTTCGCGATCAAGCCACAGGAAGACGACGGCGTCGTCATGCCGTCAAAAAACACCGTCGTGCTCGAGGACCAGCTTCTCAAGGCCGGTGAGGTGCGCCGCTCCTTCGAGCTCAACACGGCAATCGTCAAGGCATTCCATTCGATGATGATGATGGCGGTGAAGAGCTGACCATGGACGCGCTCACAGCAGCCCTCAAAGTAGCAGCCTCCGGCCTCGGCGCCCAGTCGGAGCGGCTGCGCGTGGTTTCCGAAAACCTCGCCAATGCCCAGTCGACCGGCACCACCCCCGGCTCCGACCCCTATCGCCGCAAGACCATCAGCTTCGTCTCGGAGCTCGACCGGACCACTGGCAGCTCAACGGTCGAAGTGAACTCGATCGACCGCGATCCCAGCGATTTTCCCGTGGAATTCCAACCCGGCAACGAGGCCGCCGACGACAAGGGCTACGTCAAGATGCCCAACGTCAACGTGCTGATCGAAATGGCTGACATGACCGAGGCCAACCGCTCCTACGAGGCTAACCTGCAAGTCGTGAAGCAGGCGCGCGATCTCATTTCAATGACCATCGACCTGATGAGGAACCAATGATCGTGAACGGCATCGGCGCGCTCAACTTGAAGCCTGGACTTGGCGACACGGCGACTGAGCTGCTTCAGGGCGGCGTTGCGCCCGCGAGCGCAGGCAACCTCGGCACCTCCTTCGCCGAGGCGCTGAGCCAGGCGGCCACAAAGACCGTCAACACGCTGCAGTACGCCGAGCAGGTCTCGGTCCAGGCGCTCAAGGGCGACGCCGACACCCGTCAGGTCGTCGATGCCGTGATGAGCGCCCAGCAGGCGCTGCAGACCGCCGTCGCCATCCGCGACAAGGTCGTTTCGGCCTATCTCGAAGTCAGCCGCATGGGCATCTGAGGAGTTCGGCCATGAAAGCACTCGCCATCGCCGCCACCGGTATGAACGCCCAGCAGACCAATCTGGAAGTCATCGCCAACAATATCGCCAACATCAACACAACCGGCTACAAGCGGGCGCGGGCCGAATTCTCCGACCTGCTCTACCAGGTCGACCGCACGCAAGGCGTGCCCAACCGCTCCAACGCTTCGCTGGTGCCGGAAGGCGTCTCGATCGGCCTCGGCGTCAAGACCACCGCCGTGCGCAACGTCCACACCCAGGGCGAACTGACCAGCACCGGCAACAGTTTCGACATGGCGCTCACCGGCAGGGGCTGGTTCCAGATCGAAGGCGCCGATGGCGGCACGCTCTATACCCGCGCCGGCGCCTTCAACACCAACGCCACAGGCCAGCTGGTGACGGTGGACGGCGCCAGCGTCATTCCAGCGATCAACGTCCCGGTCGACGCCGTCGAGGTCATCGTCAACAAGACGGGCCAGGTCTTCGCCCGCATCGACGGCCAGACCGATCTGCAGAATCTCGGCCAGCTCCAGATCGTCAACTTCGCCAACGAAGCGGGACTGGCGCCGCTCGGCGACAATCTGTTCCAGGAAACGACCGCCTCTGGCCCGGCCAATGCCGGCGTGCCCGGCGATCCCGGCTTCGCCACCATCCAGCAAGGCTATCTCGAGGCCTCCAACGTCGACCCGGTCAAGGAAATTACCGAACTGATCTCGGCGCAGCGCGCTTATGAGATGAATTCCAAGGTCATCCAGGCCGCCGACGACATGGCCTCGGTCGTCTCCAAGAACATCAGGTAACGACAATGGCCGGTCCGGTCTCCTGCTCCGCGTTCCGCCGCACCGCGCTCGTCCTTGCGCTGGTGACCGGCGGCATGCCGGCTTTCGCGCAGGACGCGGCCAACCGGTCGGCAACGCAGATCGCCAGCAGCCAGCCTGCCGGCGAGGTCGTGCTGATCCCAAACCGGGTCATTTATCCCGGCGAGACCATCGAGCTCGCGGCCCTCAAGCAGGTGACCCTCATCCCCGGCAAGCACAAGCCCGACGCGGTGGCCACCCTTGCCGAGGAACTCCAGGGCAAGATCGCCAAGCGCACGCTGCTGCCCGGCCGCTACATCCCCGCCGCCGCCATTCGCGACGCCTGGCTGGTCGAGCAGGGCGCAGCCGTGCAGGTCTTCTTCATCGCCGGCGGATTGACGATATCGGCCACCGCCGTGACCTTGCAGCCAGGCTCGGCCGGCGATCTCATCAAGGTTCGCAACAGCGACAGCGGGAAAATTCTCTCCGGCACGGTGATGGCTGACGGAACCATCCAGGTCAGCGCTTCATGATGCGTCCGCTTGCTCTTCTGCTTGCGGCCGCGCTCGGCCTGCAGCCTGCCTTGGCCGACGGCCTCACGCCCAAGGCCAAGCGCGAACTCGCCGCCAGGAATGGCGGCGTCTATGACGATCCTGAATATGATCCGGCCACCACCACGCGCATGTTCCGCGTCTCGCCCGGGCCAAGCTCGCTGCCGCCGGGCCAGGTCGCCTCGCGCATCAAGGACATCGCGCAGCTGCAAAGTTCGCGCGACAACCAGCTCGTCGGCTACGGCCTGGTCATCGGCCTCGCCGGATCGGGCGACAGCCTGCGCAACTCGCCGTTCACCGAACAGTCGATTCGCGCCATGCTGGAGAATCTCGGCATCGCCACCGAAGGCGGCAGAGCGCGCGCCAAGAACGTGGCCGCCGTCATCGTCACCGCCAACATGCCGCCCTACGTGCAGTCGGGCGCGCGCATCGACATCGACGTTTCCTCGATGGGCGACGCTACCTCGCTCGCCGGCGGCACGCTGATCATGACGCCGCTGAAGGCGGCGGACGGCGAAATCTATGCCGTCGGCCAGGGCGCGGTCATCGTTTCGGGCTTCACCGCCCAGGGCCAGGCCGAGCAGTTGACGCAAGGCGTCCCGACCGCGGGCCGCGTGCCGAACGGCGCCATCATCGAGCGTGCCGTGAAGGCCGAGTTCGATGACCAGCCGATACTGACGCTGCAGCTGCGCAATCCCGATTTCTCGACCGCCATTCGCATCGCCGACGCGATCAATGACTACACCAGCCAGCGCTTCGGCATGCGCGTGGCGGCCGAGCGCGATTCCCGCACCGTGCAAATCAGACGGCCGAAAAGCGTATCGGCGGCCCGCTTCTACGCCGAGATCGAGAACCTCGTGGTCGAATCCGATACGCCGGCCCGCGTCGTCATCGATGAGCGCACCGGCACCATAGTCATCGGCAACGACGTCAAGATCTCACGCGTGGCCATCAGCCACGGCACGCTGACGGTGCGCATCACCGAAGCGCCGCGCGTCGTGCAGCCCGAACCATTCTCCAAGGGCGAAACCGCCGTCGAGCCGTTCACCGCCATCGACGCCAGCCGGCCCGACGCGCGCGTCGCCGTGCTCGACGGCCCGGACCTGCAAACCCTTGTTTCCGGCCTCAACCGCCTCGGCGTGAAGCCCGACGGCATCATTGCCATCCTGCAAGGCATCAAGTCGGCCGGCGCCCTGCAAGCCGATCTGGTTCTCCAATAGGCGATGCCGATGATCTTCTTCCCCTCATTCCATCAAGGATGCCGCCCCGCCGCGATCCTGTTCGCGGCCTGCGCTCTGGCGGCCTTTTCCAGCGGCGTGCATGCCGAGGAAGCCGTCCGCCAGGTCCTGCCGGGGGCGCCGCCCGCACCCGCGCCGCAGCTGTTGGCCCGGGAGAAGGCTCCCGACCAAAGCGAGATCGAGCGCTTCTGCTCCAACATAGCCGACGCCGCCCGCGACCGCCGCTACGTGTTGCAGGCGGAGGAGTTGAAACAGCTCCAGGCCGGCATCGACCAACGCATGAAGGCACTGGACGAAAAGCGGGCCGAATACGAGACCTGGCTGAAGCGGCGCGAGGTGTTCCTGGCCCGGGCCGAGGACAGCGTCGTCAAGATCTATGCCGGCATGAAGCCCGACGCGGCGGCCGAGCGCCTGGCCATCGTCAATGCCGATCTCGCCGCGGCCATCCTGATGAAGCTGGATTCGCGCAAGGCCGGCGTCATCCTCAACGAAATGGACCAGAAGGCGGCGGCGACGCTCACCGGCATCATGGCCAGCGCAGCCCGAAGGGTAGATCCGTCATGATCCGCAGAACGCTCATCCTGTGCGCGGTCGCAGCTTTGTCCGGCTGCGGCACCAATCTCAAGGAGATCGGCAGGGAGCCTTCACTGTCGCCGGTCGGTTCCGGCATCGGCAGTGAAGGAGCTTCGCCCTACAGCTATCCTGAGCCGCCTGCCGCGCCGGTCAAGAAATTCTCGCTGTGGGACGATCGCCAGAGCCGGCTGTTCACCGACCCCAGGGCGTTGCGCGAAGGCGACATTCTCACCGTCAGGATCAAGCTCAACGACAAGGCCAACTTCAAGAACCAGAACGACAGGAGCCGCACCGCCTCGCGCAAGCTGGGTTACGACGTCACGCTCGGATGGGAAGACAAGAGCACGAGCGGCAAGGGCGACGCCGGCCTGAGCTCCAGCACCGAAACCAATGCGGACGGCGAGATCAAGCGCTCGGAGAACCTGGAGCTCAACGTTGCTGCCGTCGTCACCGAAGTCCTGCCCAATGGCAATTTGATGATCAGGGGCTCGCAGGAAGTGCGTGTTAACTATGAGCTCAGGGTGCTCACCATCGCCGGCATGGTGCGCCCGTCGGATATCGGCGCGGAGAACACCATCTCCTATGAACGCATCGCCGAGGCGCGCATCTCCTATGGCGGCCGCGGCCGCGTCAGCGAGGTCCAGCAGCCGGCCTACGGCCAGCAGATCCTCGACCAGGTTCTTCCATTCTAGGGCATTGGAGACCGCAGCACCGTGGCCAGCGTCGAACAGGTTCCGTCTCGCAAGGGTCCTTCCCTTGCCGTCCAGGGCGCCATGCTGCTCCTGGTGACGGCTGCCGCCATCGGCATGGGCTGGCTGTCCGGCGGCTATCTCAAGGGTGTGGGGGCACCGGCATCGGTACCCGTCGCGCCGGAAAACGAGGGCAAGGTACCCAAGCCCGCCGACGCGCAAGAGCCCGGCACGGGACCGTCACTCGTCGCGCTGGCGCCGATCACCACCAACATCGCCTCGCCCGCCGAGACCTGGATCAGGATGGAAGTGTCGGTGGTCTACGACGCGCCGCAGCCGCCGGCAATGTCGGATGAGATCCATCAGGATCTTCTGGCCTTCGTGCGCACCCTGAAGATGCACCAGATAGAAGGCGCCAGCGGCTATCAGCACCTGAAGGCCGATATCGAGGAGCGCGCCTCGATCCGCAGCCAGGGGCATGCCAAGCAGGTACTCATCAGGACGTTGCTGCTCGAATGAAGAAATTTCTTCTTGCCGCCGCACTGCTCGGCGCCGCCACATCGATCGCAACGGCCCAGCAACTGGACCTCGGCGGCATCGGCAAGGCCGACGGCACCACCGTTGGCTACATCATCCAGATGTTCGGCCTGCTCACCGTGCTGTCGGTGGCGCCGGGCCTGCTGATCATGGTGACGAGCTTCACCCGTTTCGTCATCGCCTTCTCGATCCTGCGCGCCGGCATCGGCCTGCAGTCGACGCCGGCGAACCTTATCCTCATTTCGCTGTCGCTGTTCATGACCTTCTATGTCATGGCGCCAACCTTCGACCAGGCCTGGAATACCGGCGTCAAGCCGCTGATGGACAACCAGATCAGCCAAACCGAGGCCTTCGAGAAGATTTCCGATCCCTTCCGCACCTTCATGCTGCACAATGTGCGCGACAAGGACTTCGACCTGTTCGCCGACCTCGCGCGCGAACGCGGCCAGACCGTTGCGAAGGAAACCGTCGACCTGCGCATCCTGGTGCCCGCCTTCATGATCTCCGAGATCCGGCGCGGCTTCGAGATCGGCTTCCTGATCGTGCTGCCGTTCCTGGTCATCGACCTGATCGTCGCCACCATCACAATGGCGATGGGCATGATGATGCTGCCGCCGACGGTGGTGTCGCTGCCGTTCAAGATCCTGTTCTTCGTGCTGATCGACGGCTGGAACCTGCTTGTCGGCAGCCTGGTGCGCTCCTTCAACTGATCGCGCCCGGCGCCGAACCGCGCCCTCCCGTTTTTTTCGACAATATTTTTCGATTAACCGTCCGGTTTAGTCCTTTGGTAGGGACTTGCCGCCATATTCCCCGCAGATGGCGGGTGATCGGGTCTCAGACAGATCATTGGCATGATGCCGCTCCGTCATACCGGCCAATCCGGTATGTCAAAAAACACCTGTAAAAAGTAAGGTACGAGTAGACATGGCCAGTATCATGACCAATGCCTCGGCGCTGACCGCGCTGCAGAGCTTGAACGCCACCAACAAGAACCTCGAAACCACCCAGGCCCGCATCTCGACGGGCTATCGCGTTTCCCAGGCTTCGGACAACGCCGCTTACTGGTCGATCGCCACCACGATGCGTTCCGACAACCAGCAGATGTCGACCGTTTCGGACGCGCTCGGCCTCGGCGCCTCGAAGGTCGATACCGCTTACACCGGCATGAACAGCGCGATCGACACCATCAACCAGATCAAGACCAAGCTGACCGCCTCTTACGGCCAGACGGATGCCGACAAGGAAAAGACCCAGACCGAAATCGCCGCCCTTCAGAAGCAGCTGAAGGCCTATGCCGACGGCGCCAGCTTCTCCGGCACCAACATGCTGTCCGTGGACAGCGGCACGGGCACGTCCGTGGCGGACGTCAAGATCGTTTCGGCCTTCAACCGTGACGCTTCCGGCGCGGTATCGATCTCGACGATCGACGTCAACGTGGAAAGCACCAAGCTGTACGAGGCGGGTACCACGGCCGGCACCGCGAAGGGCATCCTCGACGCCGCGCGTCTGGGCACCGACGGCAGCGTCACCGCCACGGCGGCTACTCCGGCTGCTGGTGCTACCGTTGCGGCCGGCGACACCTATTCGGTCGCCAGCCTGAAGATCTTCGACTCCGCAACGGGCAAAGGCTTCAGCGACGACCAGATCTCGGGGATGATGAACGTCGTCGACGCCGCGCTCAAGGACATGACGAACGCCGCCACCACGCTCGGCGCCGCCAAGAGCAGCATCGACCTGCAGAAGACCTTCACGCAGAGCCTGATGGACTCCATCGACCGCGGCGTCGGCCAGCTCGTCGATGCCGACATGAACAAGGAATCGACCCGCCTCCAGGCCCTGCAGGTTCAGCAGCAGCTCGGCATCCAGGCGCTGTCGATCGCCAACGGTTCGTCGCAGTCGATCCTGTCGCTCTTCCGCGGCTGATCGCCTTCACCATCCACGAACAGCACCAAGATATCGGGCCGCGCCAAAAGCGCGGCCCGATTGCGTTTGCTCCAGCCCCGCGCAATCCTCGTTCCTTAACTGTCGAAAGCTGACTTTTAACAGGGCGTTAACCATATCGCGCTAGCTATGGTTAACCAATAGCTTACGACAGGTTGTCGAATCGGCCCGACCGGCACGATCGCAGCCGATGGGCAGGCCGACCAGGCCTGTGGGCATGCCGGCTTAGAGAAGGAGCGAGTTTCTTGGCGAGCATCATGACGAACGCTGCGGCGTTGACTGCACTTCAAAGCCTCAACGCCACCAACAAGTCGCTCGAGCAGACACAGGCCCGCGTCTCGACGGGCTATCGCGTCTCCGAGGCCTCCGACAACGCCGCCTACTGGTCGATCGCCACCACCATGCGCTCCGACAACCAGGCGCTCTCGACCGTGCAGGATGCGCTCGGCCTCGGCGCCTCGAAGGTCGACACCGCCTATACCGGCATGAACAATGTGCTGGACACGATCGGCAAGATCAAAACCAAGCTGCTTTCGACCGTCGGCCAGACGGATGCCGCCAAGGCAAAGACGCAGACCGAAATCACGGCGCTTCAGGCGCAGATGAAATCCTTTGCCGACGCCGCCACCTTCTCCGGTTCGAATTTCCTGTCGGTGATCTCCAAGCAGGTGTCGGCCGCCAATGACGGCGTCCAGCCCGACTCCAAGATCGTGTCCTCGTTCAACCGCACCTCGTCCGGCGCCGTCCAGCTCGGGACGATTGACATCGATGTCGAGAGCACCAAGCTTTTCGATTCCGGTCTTGCCGGCGAGGTCAAGAACCAGGGCATTCTCGACCGCAAGACATCGGTCTATTCGACCGCGGCCGCGCAGACCCTGTATGACACCGCCTATGCGGCATCGATCGCGGGTGGATCAACGGATATCGCAGCCAACACCGCCGGCCAGACAGCGGCGGGGGCGGTTACCAAGGTCGACAATATTTCCGCCTACAATCTCGACATCACTGCGGCAGGCGTGACCGACGACATCATCACCCAGATGATCACCAAGATCGACAACGTCATGAGCCAGCTGACCGATTCCGCCACCATCCTCGGTTCGGCCAAGAGCAGCATCGACCTGCAGAAGACCTTCACGCAGAGCCTGATGGACTCCATCGACCGCGGTGTCGGCCAGCTCGTCGACGCCGACATGAACAAGGAATCGACCCGCCTTCAGGCGCTCCAGGTGCAGCAGCAGCTTGGCATCCAGTCGCTGTCGATCGCCAACAGTTCCTCGCAGTCGATCCTGTCGCTGTTCAAGAGCTGACCGCCCACTCGACGTCTTCACCTCAAGGTTGACGGGCCGCGCGCCGAGCGCGGCCCGATTTCATTTTCGCACAAGCTTCGAGGGCTAGTGTTCCAGCGGACAGTCATGCTGGGAGTAGTCGACCGTGCCGGAACAGATCCAGAGCATCATCGCGAATCTCCGCGGGTTTGGCGTGAAGCGCCTGGCCATGCTGGCGGGCATCGCCGCATTGGTGATGAGCGTCATCGGTGTCGCTTCCGTCTATCTCAACCGTCCGGCCTACGACACGCTCTATGTCGGGCTCGACCGCGCCGACGTGAACCAGATCGGCCTCGTGCTGGGCGAGGCCGGCATCGGCTTCGACGTCGGCTCCGACGGAACCTCGGTCCTGGTCCCGGCCGGCACCACCGCGCAGGCCCGCATGCTGCTTGCCGAAAAGGGCCTGCCGACCAGCGCCAATGCCGGCTATGAACTGTTCGACAATGTCGGCTCGCTCGGCCTGACCTCCTTCATGCAGCAGATCACGCGTGTGCGCGCGCTGGAGGGCGAAATATCGCGCACCATCCAGTCGATCGCGGGCGTCAAGGCTGCGCGCGTCCATATCGTTATGTCCGAGCGTGCCAATTTCCGCCGCGACGAGCAGCAGCCCTCCGCGTCGGTCGTCATCCGCTACGCCGGCATCGACGCCGAGAAAAGCGCCATGTCGATCCGCCATCTCGTCGCCGCCGCCGTTCCCGGCCTGTCGGCCGACAAGGTGACGGTGCTCGATTCCAACGGCAATCTGCTTGCGGCGGGAGATGATCCCTCCAACACAAGTGCCGCCCGCACGCTGGGCGTCGAGCAGACCGTCGAGGCGCAGATCGGTGACAACATCCGGCGCGCCCTCACCCCGTATCTTGGCCCGGACAATTTCCGCGCCAGCGTCAAGGCCGACGTCAACACCGATACCCGCCAAACCGAGGAGACGATCTTCGATCCGGAGTCGCGCGTCGAGCGTTCGGTGCAGTCGGTGCGCGCCAACGAGAACAACAACCAGAAGCAGGCCTCCACCCCGGCCAGCGTCGAGCAGAACCTCCCCGAGACGCAGACGACCGCCACCGAGGGTCCGCAATCCTCCTCGCAGAACGACCGCAGGGAAGAGATCACCAACTACGAGATCAACTCCAAGAAGATCGCCACCGTCTCCAACGGCTACAGCGTCACCAAGATGTCTATCGCCGTGGTCGTCAACCAGGATCGGCTGAAGGCGATCCTGGGCAAGGACGCCACGCCCGAACAGATCGCCAAGCGCGTCGCCGACATCCAGAAGATGGTGACCTCTGCCACCGGCTTCGACGACAAGCGCGGCGATGTCATCGACGTCTCGGCGGTCGAGTTCATCGACGGGCTCGACGGCGAGGCGATCCCGCAGGCCGGAATGCTCGATTCCGTCGGCCAGCACGCCGGCACGCTGATCAATGCCGGCGCTTTCATCGTCGTCGTGTTCCTGGTGGCCTTCTTCGGCCTGCGCCCGATGGCGGCGGCCCTGACAGCAAAGGCGACGCCGTCCATAGCGGGTCCCAATTTCGACGAGGTCCAGCGCTCGCTGCCGACGCCGGAGGGCACGGCTTCCGCCGAAGCCGGCTCGGCCGTCGGCGCCTTGCCGGGCGTGCGGGCCGGCTCCACGCCGCTCGACGACCTGCGCCAGAAGATCAGGCCCGCGCCGCAGGAGCGGCTTGCCCGCATGGTCGACCTCAACGAGGAGCGCACAGCGCAGATCCTGCGCAAATGGGCGGCCCAGGAAATCGCGGTGTAGTCCATGCCTTCCCTAGCCCTTTTCGATCTCCTGCCGGATTTCGGCACGCGCCCGCAACGTGTCAGCCAGCCGAAGGCTCCCGCCGACCACGAGCCGGAAGCAGCCGCGCCTCAGGCCGATATCGGCATGCTGATTGCCGAAGCGGTCGCCCAGGCGGAGGCGGCGCTCGGCGAGCGGCTTTCGGCTGCCCACGAAGCAGCGATGGACGCTGAACGCCGGGCGAATGCCGAGGAAGCGAAGGCCTTTCTCGAGAGCTTCGGCGGCGATGTCGGCGAGGCGGTCTCGCTGCGCATTGATGCCATGGAGGCGCGCGTGACGGACCTCGTCGCCGCCACCGTCGCCCGCATCATCGGCGGCATCGTCAGTGACGACCTGCAAAAGCGCTCGCTTGAAGCGCTTGCCGGTGCGGTCCGCGAGGCGGTCGGCGATGGCGAAGCGGTGCGCATAGTCGTGCGCGGCCCGCTTTCCCTTTTCGAAGCGCTGAAGGCATCGCTCGGAGCGCGCGCCGCCAATCTCGACTTCATCGAAGCTCCCGGCTTCGATCTCACGGTCTCCATCGACGAAGCGGTGTTCGAGACGCGCATGGCCGAATGGTCGGCAACGCTCTCCCAGGTGTTGGCATGAGCGTCGCCGATGCCGATCAGGCCAGGCACGAGATCATTATCGTGCGTCGCGGCCATGACGACCACGAGGAGGGCCATCACGGTGGCGTCTGGAAGATCGCCTTCGCCGACTTCATGACGGCCATGATGTGCTTCTTCCTGGTCATGTGGCTGATCAACGCCGCCAACGAACAGACCAAGGCGGCGGTCGCCAGCTATTTCAATCCGGTCAAGCTGGTCGACCGCACCTCGAGCCGCAAGGGCCTGGAGGATCTCGGCGACGGTCCGCGCGCCATCGGGCTGACCGCCGACAATCCGGAAGAGGCGGCCACCAAGGCCGGACAGGATGGAGCCGGCGGCGCGGGTTCATCCGATCCCAAAAAGGAAAAGCAGGAGCCGCAGCAGTCGGAGCAGTCCGACGAACACCTGTTCGCCGATCCCTACGCGGTGCTTTCGGAAATCGCCACCAATACCGGCATCATGCAGAACGTCAGCCAGAAGGGCGATGGCGGCGCGCAGAGTGCCGGCCCGGCAACGGGCGCTTCCGGCGGCGCCTCCTATCGTGATCCGTTCGAGCCTGATTTCTGGTCTCAGCAGGTGGCCTCGCCGGGCGCCGAGGCCAGCGCGCAGCGCGCCAGGATCGAAGGTGATCCGGTGAAGCCCGGCGACAAGGCCGCCGAGGCGCAGGTCGCCAAGGTCAAGGCCGTGCCGCCTGCGCCGCCGGTCATCGCGGCGCCGCTTGAACCTCTGGCAAAGGACGGCAAGGCCACAACGGCAATCGCCGAGGCGGGTGATGCGAAAGCCGGCGCTGCCGGGCTCGCGGACGCCAAGGTTGCCGCCGTCGCCGAGGCGGCCAAGCCCGATGCCGGCGAAAAGAAGCCGGGCGCGGCCGCGCTTAAGGCTGCGGCCGATGTCAGGCAGCAGCTGGCCGAGGCCTTCAAACCTGGCGACAAGTTGCACGACGGCGTCTCGGTCGAAGCCACCGACAAGGGCGTCCTCATCTCGATCACCGACCAGCTTGACTTCGGCATGTTCGAGGTCGGCTCCGCGATGCCGCGCCGTGAGCTGGTGCTCGCGATGGAAAAGATCGGCCGCATCGTCAACAGCCAGAAGGGCACGATCAGCATCAACGGCCACACCGACGCGCGGCCGTTCCGCAGCGCCGGCTACGACAATTGGCGGCTGTCGACGGCGCGCGCGCATTCGGCGTACTACATGCTGGTGCGCGGCGGCGTCGACGAGCGCCGCATCACCGAAGTCGCCGGCTTCGCCGACCGCCAGCCGAAGGACCCCGCCGATCCGCTGTCGGCGGTGAACCGCCGCATCGAGATACTGATGGCGACCGGCGGATGAGGCGGGCGGTCTTCACCAGCCGCTTGATGGGCCTTTTGCTGTTGGCCGGCCAGCCTACGGCCGCCCTCGCGCAGGATTCGTTGCAACCCTATCAGCTGGTGCGCTCGCTGCAGCTTATTCAAGACCGTATCGCCGTCGGCGACCACGCCGCGCTGCCGATGCAGTCCAAGCTGCTGGAGATGATCGATACGCGCTTGCGCGAGGCGGACAAGGACGATTTCAGGGATCCGAAGAATTTTCGCGCGCTGCTGGTCTACGGCATGAGCGGCGGCAACCCGGTGACCGTCGAGGCGGCCGTGTCGCGCGCCACCGCCGATGCGCGGGACCTAGCCCTTGCCAGGGGCGTCATCGATTACCTGAACGGCCGCCCCGGCGAGGCCATCGAAGCCTTGAAGCCGGTCGATCCGATGGCGGAGCCCAGCGACCTCGCCGCCTTCCTTGCCCTGGTCAAGGGTTCGCTGCTCGCCAGCGACCAGCCGGCCGCGGCGCTGGTGCTGCTCGACGAGGCGAAATTGCTCGGCCCCGGGACACTGGTCGAGGAGGCGGCATTGCGCCGCTCGGTCGGCATTGCGGTCGCGCAGCGCGACGCGGCGCGCTTTGCGCTTGCCTCCACACAATATGTCGAGCGCTATCTCTATTCGCCCTATGCCAGCCAGTTCGCCGACTCCTTCGTCTCGGGCGTGATTGAGCTGCACATGTCGATCAGCCAGGACAAATTGGCCGATATCACCTCAATGATGGATCCCGAGCGCGAGAAGGTCATTTATCTGCGCATCGCCCGCCGCGCCGCGATCGACGGCCTGAACGAACTGTCCGCCTTCGCCTCGGCGCGGGCCGAGCAAGGCCGCGACGGCAACACCAATCAGGGCGATCCGCGCGCCCTGCTCTACTCAAGCCTGTCCACCGTGACATCGGGTACCATCGAGGACGTGCGCGCCAAGCTGGGCAAGATCGACCGCAGCCGGCTGTCGGACGGCGACCGCGCGCTGCTCGACGCCGCCGAGGCCATCGCCGGCGAAGTGGTGGCGCCGCCCGCTTCCCTTCCGACCGCCAGCCCGGCACCTGCCGAAGTCATGCCATCGCACGAGCCCGAGCCTGCCGCCGCGCAGTCCACCGACGCCGCCGGATTGCCGCCCGTCGAGGGTGCTGTCTCCGAACAGCCGGCCGTCGCGCCATCCGGCGACACAGTGGCAGCTGCGCCGAACCCGCCGGCTCCGGGCGATGCGGCAACTGTCCTGCCGGCATCGGCGCCGGTGGCCGCGGCCAGCACCGACACGTCAGACCCAACCGATGCCGCCATGGTCAAAACCCGTCGACAGCTCGACCTGATCGACCAGATGCTTGGAGCCGCTCCGAAATGACCCCCAGCCTCGGTCCGGCGCTGCCGGGAATCACCACCGCGCGCACGACGGCGGAACAGCCGGCGACCGGAAAAAATGACGACACGGGTTTCGGCAAGATGCTGGACGACAAGGCCGGGCCGGCCCACCCGGACAAGTATCCGGCAGCCGGGGCCGAATCGCGCGATGAGCGCTGGAGCAGGTTTGCCGCCGGTCCTGCCGGGCAGAAGGACGAGCCACTGCCGGCTGGCAAGGCAAGGATCCCATCCAGCGGAATGCCGGCCGCGAAAACAGCCAGGGACGACAAGACCGCCGAGCCGGACAAGGACGCCGATGGCGCAGCGGCCGAGACAGGTACGACGCCGCTCGAGGACCATCTGCCGTTGCTGATCGCGTTCCATGACCTGCGCCATTTCTCGACATCGGCCAGACCGGCCGATACGAGCGAAACCGGACAGGAACCGGCGCTCGACGGGCAGCTCCTGCCGAAGGCCTACCGGCCGAAATCCGCCGCCGGGCATGACGATCTCGAACCGATCTCGAAGCCCGAGCGGACATCGCTCGTGGATGGGTCGCTGACCAAGCTCGATGGCCAGACCGTCCACGACGCCGCCGGCAGGCCAAAACGCGACAATGCGATCGCGGCCGGGCCACTGCCCCAGACAGCGCCGGCCGAAGTGCCGGACCTGGATCCGAAGCAGGCGGCACCGCAGCTGAAATCCATGGCCGATGTTCAGTCCTCGTTGCGGCACGAGCCCGGAAAACAACTGTCGGCGGCAGGGCGCATCGACGTGGTTTCCGAGCGCAGCTTCCCTGCCCCGCCGCAGGCGCCGATGAGCCAGGCCGCCCTCAACGTGATCGGCGCCATAACAGCCGATGGCGGCCCGAAAACGACGCTTTCGACACACTCCGCAACTGCGCAACTGACAGGCCCTGTTGCCGCCGCGACACATGTGTTGAAGATCGAACTTCATCCGGCCGAGCTTGGCATGGTCACCGCCAATCTTCGCCTCTCCGGAGAACAACTTTCGATTGAGTTGAAGCCTCAAACACATGACGCCTACCACCGGCTGTCCTCTGATAGCGATGCCATCGTCAAGTCCCTGCGCGGACTCGGCTTCGAGGTTGACAAGGTCACGATACTACAACCTTCGGTAGCGGTCCCCGCAACGACCCGCACTGATGCGACCGCATCCTTGCAGACGGCGGCGGGCCGCGACCAGTCGTCCTTTCAACCCGGGAATTCCGGCGGCGGCAACAGCGGCGCCGGCGGCCAGCAACCGGGCCAGCAATCCGCCGGAAGACACAATGATGACGCGCAAGCACACGGCCGCCCCGCTTCGCCTTCTCGCGAGCGCGCTGGCGGCGATATCTTTATCTAGTCTTGCGAGCGCCGCCGCTGCCGCCGCCAATGCTTGCGAACCGGAGATCCTGCGCGCCGCCGACCGCTACGGCGTGCCGGCTGGCATCCTCTATGCCGTCGGCTTGACCGAGACCGGCAAGAAGGGCAGCTTGCAGCCCAACGCATTGAATATAGAAGGAAAAGCGGTCTTCCCGACAAGCCGCGCGGAAGCTCTTGCCACCTTCGCCAATGCCCGACGCGAAGGCAAGACGCTGATTGATCTCGGCTGCATGCAAATCAATCACCACTACCACGGCGCGCATTTTCGCAGCGTCGAGGACATGCTAGATCCGCGTCAGAATGTCGACTATGCGGCGCGTTTCCTGGCCAGCCTTCATGCCCGTCACGTGACCTGGTCGATGGCTGTCGCCCGCTATCACGCGGGGCCCGACAACGACCCGGCGCAGAAGGTCTATGTCTGCCGCGTGATATCAAACATGGTGGCCACAGGCTTCGGCAAATGGACCGGCAACGCTCGCACGTTCTGCAATCCATGAGTGTATTGTTGCATCTCATGCAATCGGTCGCAAAGTCTCGGCGTTGCGCTTCGACTTGGCCGGGACTTGGAGCACCAAGCATATCTCACCCCATGCTAATGCAACCGATGCGATTCCGGACTCCCAAGAAACTAGTTACAAGAAATGACGGTTGTTCAGGATTCCTGCCAGCGGATACGGCTTTCCCCACGGGGCAGATGAGCTGATTCGGAGGCGGGGCCGATGATCGTTATCGTTGACGAGCGAGAGCTCGTGACAGACGGATACAATTCACTTTTTGACCGCGAGGGCATCGCCTGCGCGGGCTTCGCTTCCGGCGAATTCGGCGAGTGGGTGAACTCGGCCGCCGATGCCGATCTGCGCTCGGTCCGGGCCTTCCTCATCGGCGACTGCCGCGAAGGCGCGATCTCTCCGCGCCAGATCCGCGACCGCACCGGAGCCCCGGTGATTGCTCTCAGCGAGCAGCATTCGCTGGAGAACACGTTGCGGCTGTTCGAGAGCGGTGTCGATGACGTCATCCGCAAGCCGGTCCATATCCGCGAGATCCTGGCTCGCATAACAGCCATCCGCCGCCGCGCCAACGAGGATGCCGCCTTTACCGAGATCGGCGCCATGCGCATTTTCATGGATGGCCGCGACCCCGAAATCAATGGCCAGCCGCTTCCCTTGCCGCGCCGTGAGCGCCGCATTCTCGAATATTTGGCAAGCAATCGCGGCCGCCGCGTCACCAAGACCCAAGTATTCAACGCCATCTACGGCATCTTCGACGAAGAGGTCGAGGAGAACGTGGTGGAAAGCCACATCAGCAAGCTGCGCAAGAAGCTGCGCGAGAAGCTGGGCACCGATCCGATCGATTCCAAGCGCTTCCTCGGTTACCGGCTGGTGTTCTGATGCACCGCCGCGCCAGCCTCGCGCAAGACAGGACGCGTAGCCTCGCTGCCAATGGCATGGACATTGCGGAGACATTTCGATGAGCCTCTACGGGATGATGCGGACCGGCGTTTCCGGCATGAACGCGCAGGCCAACCGTCTGTCGACGACAGCCGACAACATCGCCAATTCCGATACCACCGGCTACAAGCGGTCATCCGCCGAATTCTCAACACTGGTCATGCCATCGACGGGCGGCGCCTATAATTCCGGCGGCATCACCACCACGATCCGGCAGGCGGTCAGCGATCCCGGCGTGCTCCAATACACCACCTCTGTCTCCGATCTTGCCGTCAGCGGCGACGGCTTCTTTGTCGTCCAGGACCCGAGCGGTACGCCTTTCCTGACCCGCGCCGGTGCCTTCGTTCCCGATGGACAGGGCAGGCTGGTCAACTCGGCCGGCTTCCAGCTGATGGCCTACAGCTACGAAAATGGCGTGCCGGCGGCGACGGTGAACGGTTTTGAAGGACTGGTCCCGGTCGTCATCTCCGACCAGGGAATGACCGCGACCCCGAGCACCGAGGGTCTCTACAGCGGCAACTTGCCCGCAGGCGCGACGCCGGTCGCGGCCGGCAACCTGCCCACCACCAACGCCGCAGGCGCGCAGTACACCTCGAAATCCTCGATGGTCGCCTATGACAATCTCGGCAACAAGAAGCTGCTCGACGTCTATTTCACCAACACCGGCGCCGGCACCTGGCAGGTGTCGGTCTTCGACCAGTCGAAGGCGACCGCCGGAACGTCATTCCCCTACACCGGCGGCGCGCTTGGCTCGGCCAACCTGACCTTCGACACGACCACGGGCAAGCTCACCGGCGCCGTCGACAGCGTCTCGCTCACCGTGCCCAACGGCAGCACCTTTTCACTGGATCTGTCGGCATTGACCCAGCTCGGCACCGGCTTCACGGTTTCGGACGCTCAGGTCAACGGCAACGCGCCGAGCACCATCGACAAGGTGCAGATCAGCAAGGACGGCACCATCTACGCCCAGTACAAGGACGGCTCCACCAAGCCGCTCTACAAGATCCCGCTGGCCGATGTGCAGAGTCCCGACCAGCTCACCGCGCTGCCCGGCAATGTGTACTCGCAGGGCACCGAATCCGGCGCGGTCCGCGTCGGCTTTGCCAATGAAGGCAAGCTCGGCTCCATCATCTCCGGCGCGCTCGAGAATTCGAACGTCGATATCGCCGAGGAACTGACCAACATGATCGCGGCGCAACGCAGCTACACCGCCAATTCGAAAGTCTTCCAGACCGGTTCCGACCTGATGGACGTCCTTGTCAACCTGAAGAGATAAAACCGGGCAACGCCCGTGAAAGACCCGCATGTCGCTTTCCACCGCATTGAGCATCGCCCAATCGGCGCTTATGAACACCGCTCGGCAGACCAGCGTTGTCTCGCGCAACGTCGCCGACGCTTCCAATCCGGACTATACGCGCCGCATCGCCGTCGTCACCAGCACGGCGCCGGGCGCGCGCTCGGTTGATATCCAGCGCGTAGCCAACGACCTGCTCTTCCGCCAGAATCTCAGCGCCCTGTCGGCGTACAGCGGCCAAAACGCGCTCTATAGCGGCCTGGATCAGCTGGATGTTTCGGTCAATGGCGTTGACAATGCGTCCTCTCCCTCGACCGCGATCGGCAATTTGCAGCAGGCGCTGCAGCTCTATGCCACCTCGCCCTCGAACCAGAATCTCGGCTCCAGCGTCATCGACGCAGCCAAGCAGGTCGTGCGTTCCCTGAACGAAGGCTCCAGGGCCATTCAGGACTTTCGCACCCAGACCGACGGCCAGATCGCCACCGCGGTAGACGATCTTAACTCGCTGCTCAGCCAGTTCCAGGATGCCAACCAGGCTGTCATATCAGGCACGCGCTCCGGCACCGACGTGTCCGATGCGCTGGACCAGCGCGACGCGCTTTTGAAGAAGATCTCGGACTATGTTCCGGTCTCGACCTTCACGCGCGGCGACAATGACATGGTCATCACCACGGGTGACGGCACGACGCTGTTCGAAACCATCCCGCGAACGGTCAGCTTCGCCCCATCCTCCGGCTACAGCGCCGGTACCGTCGGCAACGCACTCTACATCGATAACGTGCCGATCTCGGCGGGAACCGGCGGCAACACCAGCGCCAGCGGCAAGCTTGCCGGTTTGCTGCAATTGCGCGATGGCGTGGCCTCGACCATGCAGAGCCAGCTCGACGAGACCGCGCGCGGCCTGATCACGGCCTTCGCCGAGACCGCGCCGTCAATGCCCAACGCCGCCGGGCTGTTCACCTGGTCTGGCGCGCCGGCGGTGCCGGCCGCTGGCACGCTGGTCAATGGCCTTGCCGGCACGATCAGCGTCAATGCCGCCATGGATCCAAGTGTCGGCGGCAATCCGGCACTGCTGCGCGACGGCGGCGCCAACGGCGCGGCCTATGTCGTCAACACCGGCGGCGCCTCCTATTCCAGCCTTCTGGTCGCCTATGGCGACCGGCTCGATCAGCCGATGACATTCGACCCCGCCGCCGGGATTTCGGCGACGTCGAGCGTTGCCGATTATGCCGCCAATTCGATCGGGTGGCTCCAGGGCGTGCGCCAGCAGGCGTCGACCGCAGCCGACGCCAAGCAAGCTTTGGCATCGCGCAGCGCCGAGGCGCTGTCCAACGCCACCGGCGTCAATGTCGACCAGGAAATGTCGCTGCTTCTCGATCTCGAACATACCTATCAGGCATCGGCCCGAATGATGAAAACCGTCGACGACATGTTGGCGGCTCTGCTCAGCGCGGTGGGATAATCCATGACCTCAGTCTCTTCGGCCGCTCTCTCGAACGCCATGCGCTATCAGCAGATGCGCATGCAGGCCGAGCTCGTCAAAGCCACGAAGGAGTCCTCGACCGGCAGGGTCGCCGATGTCGGCCTGGCGCTGGGCGGACGCACCGCCCAGTCCGTCACCTTCTCGCGCGATCTCGACCGGCTCAATGTCATTATCGATTCCAACGGCCTGGTGGCCGCCCGGCTCTCCTCGACGCAGACCTCGCTCGGCCAGCTCTCCAGCGTCGCGCAGACCTTGCTGTCGAGCCTGACCACCTCAACGTCGGGCGATTCTTCCGCCAACCTCACCCAGTCGGCCGGCAAGACGGCCGTCCAGCAGCTCGCCTCGATCCTCAACACCAGCGTCAACGGCGAGTATCTGTTTGCCGGCACCAACACCGACGTCAAGCCGATCAACGATTTCACAGCGGCCGGATCACCCGCCAAGGCTGCCTTCGACGCCTCCTTTGTCGCCAATTTCGGTTTCACGCCGGATGACCCCGCCGCGGCAAACATCACCGCGGCCCAGATGGACGATTTCATCACCAACGACGTCGAGCCGCAGTTCTTCGGTTCGGGCTGGCAGGCCAACTGGTCGAACGCCACCGACCAGCAGATCGTCAGCCGCATCGCGCTCAACGAAACCACCGCGACCTCGACCAGCGCCAACAGCGACGGCATCAAGAAGCTCGCCATGGCGGCGGCCATGGTCTCCAGCCTGATGTCGACCAACATCAGCCAGGCGGCGAAGGACACCATCGTCGGCCGCTCGCAGTCGCTGGTCGGCGAAGCGCTGAGCGGCATCGGCCAGGTTCAGTCCGAAACCGGCATCGTCCAGAAGCGCGTGTCCGACGCTGTCGACCGCATGAAGACGCAGGTCGACCTGTTCGAGCGCCACATTCTCGATCTTGAAGCGGTCGACCCGGCCGAAGCCGCGACCCGCGTCGCCGACCTGACGCAGCACATCGAGACCTCCTTCGCATTGACGGCGCGGCTCCAGCAGCTCAGCCTGTTGAATTACCTGACCTGACAACTCTGAACCGGAACGGTAGAGCCAACGATGTACCAATTCTCCTACGCCGACATCCAGAGCACCTCTGTCGCCGATGCGAAGGACCGTGAACGGGAGCTGTTGACCCGCTCGATCGACATGCTGGCGGCGGCCGCCGCCCTTGGCCCCGCTTCGATGGAGGCAGTGGAGGCGCTGCATTTCACCAACCGCGTCTGGACCGCCTTTGTCGAGGATCTCGGCTCCAACGACAACGCGCTTCCCAAGGAACTGCGCGCCAACCTGATTTCGATCGGCCTTTGGCTGCTGCGCGAGGCGGAAGACATCCGCCAGGGCCGCACCCAGAATTTCGAGGGACTGATCGAGGTATCCCAGATCATCCGCGACGGCATTCAATGACCAACACGCTGAAGATATCGCTGAAGCCGAACGAGAAGATCTACATCAACGGTGCCGTCATCCGCGTCGACCGCAAGGTCACCGTCGAACTGATGAACGACGTGCAGTTCCTGCTCGAAAGCCATGTGATCCAGGCCGATGACGCCTCGACGCCGCTCAAGCAGCTGTATTTCATCCTCCAGGTGATGCTCATGAATCCGGCCGGCGCCGGCGAGGCGCGCGAAATGTTCCGCCGCTCCCTACCGCTGCTGCTTGCAAGTTTCGAGGACGCCGAGATCGGCAGTGCGCTGAAACAGATCGACCGCATGGTCGGCGAGGATCACATCTACGAGGCGCTAAAGGCGATCCGGTCGCTCTATCCGCTCGAACGCCGCGCGCTTGGCGGCAATGACGACGTTCCGGGCGCCTCGCGTCCGCTGGCTGTGGGAGCACGCTGATGACCGTGGACATGACGACGACGATACCGGTTGGCGCCAATCAGGCCAGCCAGCAGACCTCCAAGACCGCTGTCGACTACCAGTCCTTCCTGAAGCTTCTGATCGCCGAGATGAAGAACCAGGATCCGACCAAGCCGATGGATTCGACACAGTACGTCGCCCAGCTCGCCACCTTCTCGCAGGTCGAGCAGTCTGTGCAGACCAATACCAAGCTGGACCAGATCATGCAGTCCTCGGCGCTGTCGCAGGCCGATGCGCTGATCGGGCGCTCGATAACGTCCGCCGACGGCAAGACGACGGGCACCGTCGCGTCCGTGCGCCTTGCCAGCAGCGGCCTCATCGCCGTGCTGGGCAACGGCACCGAGATCGCGGTCGGCCCCGGCGTCTCGGTCAAGGCGGCAAGCTGACGGCTCCGGCGGGCCGACCCCATGAACGAGGCCGACGCACTCGACATCGTCCAGTACGCGGTGTGGACGGTGCTGACCGCATCCGCGCCGGTGGTGCTGGTCGCCATGGCGGTGGGTATCGGCATCGCCTTGATCCAGGCCCTGACGCAGGTCCAGGAGATCACCTTGACATTCGTGCCGAAGATCGTCGCCATCATGCTCGTGGCGGCGCTGACCGGTCCCTTCATCGGCAGCCAGATATCGGCCTTCACCAACGTCGTCTTCGAGCGCATTGAAAACGGGTTCTAGCCGCTGCTTGCGGCGAGCCGGCCCGTTCTGTCCCGACGACTTACCGGCACCGGCCTGCTCTCGCCGATCGCGGACCGTGTACGGCATAGGGCTGCATCCGCGGCGCGGCGTCGAAGCAACGCCGCACGGCTGCGTGGTCCTCCTCTATCCCCTTGTTGGACCATGATCTTTTTTTCAAGACGTTCGCTCTTTGCGGCACGATGCCATAGTTTCGGCAAACCATCTGGGGAAACGGATCACCGCAACGATCGGCAAGCCATGGCAGGGCCTTTCCTATGATTGACGAAAAGCCGGAGAGCGAGAGCGTTTCGGCGCTGGCGCCGTTCCGGCACGGCATCTTCCGCGCCGTGTGGTCGGCCAGCCTCGTGTCGAATTTCGGCGGCCTCATCCAGGGCGTCGGCGCCGCCTGGATGATGACCACGATCGCCACCTCGCCCTATCAGGTCGCGCTGGTCCAGGCCTCGACCACCTTGCCGATCATGCTGTTCGCACTCGTCGCCGGCGCCATCGCCGACAGCTTCGACCGGCGCAAGGTTATGCTGGTCGCCCAGACCTTCATGCTGGTCGTCTCGGTGCTTCTGACCCTGTTCACCTATTCCGGCTTGATGACGCCGTGGACGCTGCTTGCCTTCACCTTCCTGATCGACAGCGGCACGGCCCTGAACAGCCCGTCCTGGCAAGCCTCCGTCGGCGACATCGTGCCCCGCAACAAGGTGCCGGCCGCCGTCGCGTTGAACTCGATGGGCTTCAACCTGACCCGCAGCGTCGGTCCGGCGATCGGCGGCATCATCGTCGCCGCAGCCGGGGCGGCGGCCGCCTTCGCGGCCAACGCGGTGAGCTATATCGGTCTCATCGTCGTGCTGGCGCGCTGGAAGCCGCAGGTTCAGCCATCGACGCTGCCGCGCGAATCGCTTGGCGCGGCCATGGGCGCAGGCCTGCGCTATGTCGCCATGTCGCCCAACATCGGCAAGGTGCTGGTCAGGGGCTCCGCCTTCGGCTTCAGTGCCGGCGCGGTGCTGGCGCTCCTGCCGCTGGTGGCGCGCGACGTCGTCAAGGGCGATGCCTTGACCTATGGCATCATGCTGGGCGCCTTCGGCATCGGCGCGGTCGGCGGCGCGCTGATCAGCGTGCGGCTGCGCCAGCTTTTGTCCAGCGAGACCATGGTGCGCTCGGCCTTCGCCGGCTTCGCCGTCTGCGCCTTCAATGCCGCCGTCAGCCACAACGCCTGGCAGACATCGCTCGGCCTGCTGGTCGGCGGCGCGTGCTGGGTGATCGCGCTTTCGCACTTCAACGTCACCGTGCAGATGGCAACGCCGCGCTGGGTCGTCGGCCGGGTGCTGTCGGTCTATCAGACCGCGACCTTCGGCGGCATCGCGCTCGGCAGCTGGATCTGGGGCATCGTCGCCGACGCGCATGGCGCCGGGACAGCGCTGATCGCGGCGGCCATCGCCATGCTGGCTGGCGGCGCGATCGGCCTCGTGCTGCCGCTGCCGCAGCAGCAGGTGCTGAACCTCGATCCGCTCAACCGTTTCAAGGAGCCGCACCTCGCGCTCGACCTGAAACCGCGCAGCGGCCCCATCGCCATCATGATCGAATACATCATCCGCGACGAGGACGTGCCGGAGTTCCTGGCCACCATGGCCGAGCGCGGCCGCATCCGCCGTCGCGACGGTGCCCGCAACTGGACGCTGGCGCGCGATCTCGAAAATCCGGCGATCTGGATCGAGCACTACCACACGCCGACCTGGCTCGAATATGTCAGGCACAATGGCCGCATCACCCAAGCCGACGCCATGGTCGGCGAGCGCCTGCGGGCACTGCACAGCGGCGACGAGCCGCCGCGGGTGCGCCGCGTGATCGAGCGCCCGACAACCGCGGGCACGGCGCTGGTCATGGCAAAGGGACCGATCGAGCATTAGGAGTGCAGGAAAGCGCGAAGACGTTTTCGTCCGGGCTTGCATCAACACAAAGCGTTAGAGCGGACCCAGCCAGCGGAACGCGCGCTTCAGTTCGGCGACGCCATCGTGTTCGTACCAACGGCCGTGCGCCATGATCACGCGTTCCGGATTCCATTCTATCATCTTTTCGACTGCCGCCTTGAGTTGCCCCCTGGGGAAGGTCAATCGCAAATCGCGCGGCGTCTTGCCATCCGGATCAACGACACCAGCCGCCCTGGCAAGCCAGCGCCACGGCCAGCCAAGCTTCCGCGGTTCGAAGTTCTCGATCAGGTCTGTCAGGATCAATGTTCGGCTGACGGAATGGAAGAACACCATCTCCGTCATGAAGCTGCCCTCCACCGGCAGCGACTTGAGGTCATCGTCCCACGGGTAGCCCCTCTCGGCACCAAGCTCGTTCGCCTCGAAATCGATCCTGTCTTCCGCCTGCTCGCGAATGCCCGGTGCCAGCCAGATACCCGCATCCGCAAAGGCCCTGCGCCACATCGGAATCCACCAATAGTGGATCCGGTTCGGCCCGATGATGTAGCGGACCTTGCCCAATCCCGCGATCTCGGCCTCGAGGCTCTCTGTCAGGAAGGTGGGTGAATGGACGAACAAATCGCCGTCATTGACGCGGATGATGGTCATCCGCGTCGGAAACGGCATTTTCGGCCAAGGCATGCCGAAGCGGATGACCGGGCCATCCACGATCCAGATGTCCTTCGAAACCAGCTTTAACGTGTTGAGCGGCGGATATGGTGCGCGGTCGGCCATGGTCTGCTGATGTAGGGTGGAGAACAAGCTTGGCCACGGCAGCTTCGCCTTGCACGAGCTCAGCCAGGCCGGCTCGGCAGCCTACCTTCGCCCGACCTACCCTTCGCCCGACAAGTCCCGGCGCGCTTTTTCCAGCTCCTCGGCATAGCGCCGCATCAGATGGCCCTCGGTCAGCAGTCCGAGCACGATGTGGTCGGTGAAATCCTCGACCACGGCCAGCTCCTCGGCGCCGGCCCGCTGGAAGGTCTCGGCGGCCGACTGCACGTTCATGCTCGGCACCAGGACGGCATCCTTGTATTGCGCCAGATCGCGCACCGCCGTCTCGCCGTCGGACAGGTCGCTGTGCAGTTCGGCAACGATCAGCACGCCGACATACTGGTCACCCGCGTCGACGGCAATGACGCGCTGGGCCGAACCCAGCGGCACCTGCTTGCGGAAGGCCGCAAGCGTCGTGTCGGCATTGATGGTCTTGATGTCCTTGCGCATCATCGAGCCGACGGTCAGGCTGCGCATCCAGCCGACGTCATGGGCGCTGCGGATCGTCTCGCCGCGCAGATGAAAACGCCACGTCGAGAAGGAGTAGCCGAAGGTCTCGCGCACCAGGATCGCCGCCATGATCGAGGCCGCCAGGACGACGCCGGTTAGCGTCAGGTCGCGGGTCGATTCCAGCGCCAGGAACGTCATCGTCAGCGGCCCGCCGACGACGCCGACCGCCAGCGATGTCATGCCGACGACGGCAGCGACGGCGGGATCGATGCCGGTCGACGGCGAGATGAAAGCCATCACATCGGCGAATGCCTTGCCGAGCAGGGCGCCAAGAAACAGAGAAGCGAAGAACAGTCCGCCGCGAAACCCCGAACCCAGCGAGATCGCGGAAGCCGCCAGCTTCAGCACGAAGACGCTGGCCACCACGCTCAGCCCATAGTTCATGGCGAATTCGCGATGCAGCGCGCCGTGGCCGCTCGACAGCACCTGTGGCGTGACCAGCCCAAGCAGGCCGACGATGACGCCGCCGATGACGGGACGCAGCGAGGCGTCGACCGACAGTTTGGCAAAGGCGCGTTCGACCAGCGTCACCAGATGCATGATGGCGATCGAGGCGGCCCCGCCAAGCAGCCCAAGCAGCAGGAAGGGCACGTACTGGCTGGCCGTGAGTGCCGGCAGGCCCGCAAGCTCCAGCGGGAACGGCACGCCGCCGAACATCTCGGCGGTGAGCGAGGCGGAGATCGCCGCGGTCATGACAGGCACCACATTGGCGACCGAATAGATGCCGATGACCAGTTCGAAACCATAGAAAGCGCCGGTCAGCGGCGCGTCGAAAGCCGCCGCGATGGCGCCGGCCGCGCCGCAGCCGACCAGGATGCGGACATCGTTGCGGCGCAGCTTGAAAAGCCGCGCCAGCCGCGAAGCCAGGCCGGAACCGACCTGCGTATAGCCGGCTTCCAGCCCGACAGAGGCGCCGAAACCGCTGGAGATCATGGTCTGGCCGGCGATGATGAACGTATCGGTCAGCGACATGCGACCGCCATAGAGCGCGTTGGCCTCGATCGGGTCGACAGGCGTGCGGAATCTCCGCTTTCTCAGCCAGATCACCGTCAGCCCGAGCAGGATGCCGCCGATCGCCGGGATCAGGGCCTGCATGGGGTGGGCGAGGGAGAACATGCCGGAAAGTCGGCCGCCGGGCTGCACGCCGAACAACAGCCCGTGCAGGTCCTGCACGATCTGGCTCATCGCGGTGACCAGTATGCCCGCCATCACGCCGACGATGCCGGCAAGGACGACAACCGCTATGCCTCGCGCTTCGAGCAGCGGGATCGAATTGATGAGCACCGCGCGCAGCCGGCGAGCGTAGACTTGCGGTTGATTCCTGGGCGATTGGTTTTTGGTAAGCACCGGAGCGGCTCGCCGACATCAGCAAGGCATTGAAAACACTGCCGTGCTGATACGCCGAGCGGCACCGCATGGCAACCACAATGACGGCGCCCGCGCGCCCTTTGGGAGGGAGCCCGTCCGGCCGCCGATGGTCAGGTCGGCTTCGGGTCGCCGGCCTCGTAGAGCACGAGATTGCGCTCGCCGATGCCGAGCGCTGGCCAGCTTGCGCGCCAGTCCACAAGGTGTGGCGCGGCGAAATGTGCGTCGAGCGCCGCCCTGTCACTCCAGACTTCCGTGACCCGGATCAACCCGGCATCGAGGACATCCTGCGCATAGGAGTATGCGAGGCAACCGGGCTCGGCACGGCTGGCAACAACCATGCGTTCCATCGCTGGCCTTGCCTGTTCGAGCTTGTCGGGTGGCAGACGAACCGTGCCGATGACCAGCAGCATGAGATTTCCTTTCGATGGTTGGGCAGGCCACTCTCCCACCCTCGCGCAAGCTTGGCCAGCTACCCTCGCCGGGCTGTCGCATGCTCGGCAGCCCACGGTTTTCGAGGACTAGAATGGCGATAAGCGAAAGCATCCAGCCCGGCGCCGTGGCCAAGAACGGTCGCGACGTCTTCTTCGCGCTGGGCATCGTCATCATCCTGGCCGTGCTGTTCCTGCCGATCCCGGCCTTTCTCATCGACGTCGGCCTTGCCTTCTCGATCGCCCTTTCGGTGCTGATCCTGATGGTGGCACTGTGGATCCAGCGGCCGCTCGACTTCTCCTCGTTTCCGACCGTACTGCTCATCGCTACCATGCTGCGGCTATCGCTTAACATCGCCACCACGCGCATGATCCTGTCGCACGGCAATGAAGGCACGCATGCAGCCGGCTACGTCATCGCCGGCTTCTCCAAACTGGTCATGGCCAGCGATTTCGTCATCGGCCTGATCGTCTTCATGATCCTGATCGTGGTGAACTTCATCGTCATCACCAAGGGCGCCACCCGTATCGCCGAGGTCGGCGCCCGTTTCACCCTCGATGCCATCCCCGGCAAGCAGATGTCGATCGACGCCGACCTCTCCGCCGGCATGATCGACGACAAGACAGCGCAGTTGCGCCGCCGCGAGCTGGAAGAGGAATCCTCCTTCTTCGGCTCGATGGACGGCGCCTCGAAATTCGTCCGCGGCGACGCCATCGCCGGCCTCATCATCACCGCCATCAACATCGTCGGCGGCATCGCCATCGGCTATATCAGGCACGGCATGGGCATGGGCGAGGCCGCCGACGTGTTCATCAAGCTGTCGGTCGGCGACGGTCTGGTCACCCAGATCCCGGCGCTCATCGTCTCGCTCGCCGCCGGCCTGCTGGTTTCCAAGGGCGGTACGCGCGGTTCGACGAACCAGGCCGTGTTCGGGCAGCTCGGCGCGCATCCGCGCGCGCTCTATGTGGCGGCGGCGCTGCTGGTGCTGCTCGGGCTGATGCCTGGCCTGCCCTTCTTCCCCTTCTTCGCGCTCGCCGGCGGCATGGCCGGCCTCGGCTATGTCATTCCGATGCGCCACAACCGGGCCATGGCCGAGGCCGAGGCGCTGAAGAACCAGGAGAAGGCGACCAAGGCCGAGGAAGAGAAGAACTCGGTCAAGGCCTCGCTCGCCACCGCCGAGATCGAGCTTCTGATCGGCAAGCAGCTTTCGACCCGGCTGCTGGTCTCGCATCAGGAGCTGGTCTTCCGCATGGCCAAGATGCGCAAGAAGTTCGCCCAGCAATATGGCTTCGTCGTGCCCGAAGTGCGCGTCGCCGACGATTTCGCCATCCCGCCGAAAAGCTATCAGATCAAAGTGCACGGAACGGTGGTCGCCGAATATTCGATGCGCGTCGGGGAGATCATGGTGCTGCTCGGCAACCGCGACGTTCCCGAAATTCCGGGCGAGGAGATCCGCGAGCCGGCCTTCGGCATGCGTGCCTATTCCGTCATGGAAACATTCGCCGAGGATCTGAAGCGCGAGAACTACACCTTTGCCGACAACATGTCGGTGCTGCTCACCCATCTCTCCGAGGTCATCCGCAACAACCTGCCGCAGCTTCTGTCCTACAAGGACATGAAGGCGCTGCTCGAGCGCCAGGATCAGGAATACCGCAAGCTCGCCGACGAGATCTGCACCACGCACATCTCCTATCCCGGCCTGCAGGCAGTGTTGAAGCTGCTGCTGGCCGAGCGTGTCTCGATCCGCAACCTGCACCTGATCATCGAGGCCATCGCCGAGATCGCGCCGCATGTGCGCCGCACCGAGCAGATCGTCGAGCATGTCCGCATCCGCATGGCGCAGCAGATCTGCGGCGATCTTTCGGAGGGCGGCGTGCTCAAGGTGTTGCGTCTCGGCAACCGCTGGGACCTCGCCTTCCACCAGAGCCTCAAGCGCGACGCCAAGGGCGAGGTGCGCGAGTTCGATATCGATCCGCGCCAGCTGGAAGAATTCGGCCAGGACGCCACCAAGGCGATCAAGAAATTCCTCGAAGCCGGCGAGCGTTTCGTCCTCGTCACCGCGCCCGACGCGCGCCCCTATGTGCGCATGATCATCGAGCGGCTGTTCACCACGCTGCCGGTGCTCTCGCATGTCGAAATCGCCAAGGGCGTCGAGATCAGGGTGCTCGGGACCATATCGTGAGCGTTCTCTCGCAAGCGGTCGTCATCGCGGCGTTCCTCGCCTTCTGCCGCATCGGCGCCTGCTTCATGCTGATGCCCGGCCTGTCCAGCGCCCGCATCCCGGTGCAGGTCAGGCTGTTCGTTGCGGTCGCCGCCACCGGCGGCCTGCTCGCCTTCCTGTGGGACAAGATCTTTCCCTTCGTCGATCCGCGTCCGCAGATCCTGGTGCCGATGATCGTTTCCGAACTCCTGGTCGGCGGCCTGATCGGCGCCATGACCAGGCTCTACATGGAAGCCCTGCGCTTCATGGGGTCGGCCATCGCCATGCTGATCGGCTATGGCGGCTCGGGCGGGCCAGCGATCGAGGAGCCCGAGCCGCAGGCGGCGCTCGCCGCCATGATCTCGTTCTCGGCACTGCTGCTGCTGTTCGTCTTCGACTTCGACCATGAGATCATACGCGCGCTGGTGACATCCTATACGGTCGCGCCGGTCAACGTCTTCTTCAACCCGCAGGCGGCACTGGTCGATGTCGCCGACACGGTTTCGGACACCTTCTTCCTGGTCATCCGCCTCGGCAGCCCTTTCGTCGCCTATGCCATTCTCGTCAACCTGACGATCGGCTTCGTCAACAAGCTGACGCCGCAGATCCCGATCTATTTCATCTCCCAGCCCTTCGTCATCGCCGGCGGCATGCTCATCTTCTATTTCGCCGTCGGCTCCATGCTGTCGCTGTTCGTCGACGGCTTTGTCGACCTGACGCTGGCGAGGTGACATGAGCACGCGCAAGGACCGCCTGAAGAAGCTGGTCAAGGTTCAGGAACAGTTGAAGGCGCTGCACGAGACGCGCCACGCCACCCTCCTCGCCGCCGCAAATGCCGCCGAAGCCGAGGCCAAGGAACTGGTCGAGCATTTCGACAAGGACAATTCCCTCTCCGGCCTTTTCCCCGATCTCTACCACCGCCGCATCGCCCAGGCCGTCGTGCGCCAGGAGGCGAACCTCGAAAGCGCCAGGAAGGAGGCCGGCCTCGTCGCGTCGGCAACCGCGCGCACCAACATGGTCGAGCGCGCCTACAAGGACGTGCGCAACCGCGACGAACGCGAACGCTCCGACCGCGAACGCCTCGATCTGATCGCGCAGAAGCGGGGACAGGAGTAGAGGAGGAGGTCTGGACGCAAAGCAAGCCTTCGCAGCGGAATCCTGACTGACCGCTTTGCGCCTCGTACGGGCTATGGATGCAATTTCGCGTCTACCCAGAAGCCGCCCGTACAGCCTGTCGAAGAATGTGCCGAGCCTCCGCATTGCGGAGGATCGTAAAAAGGCGACTTTTCAGCTAGCTTGTTATCTGTTCGGCGGCAGCTTCCTCGAGGCCAGCTGCCGCTTGGACGGCAAGACCGCGAGCCGCTGCCTGTGAATCGTAAAATTCCTCGAGCGCATGGACCCTGCCCCACCGCAGGGTAAACACGTGGAGACCTCGGTTGATGTACGACGTGTCGCCGTTGAGCAGGGTCGCGGTGCCATCCCACTGGGCAAACACAGTGGTATGCCACGGCCAGCCCTCCACCCAGATGTGATTGACCGTAAGACGGAGGGTGGGCAGAACACGGCCGAGGCGTTCAAACCAGCGGCGCAGGGCTTCCTTGTCGTGGCGCTCTCCACCAAGCGCGTGGGCGCCGCCAACCCGATGATGGACATGTGGCGCGAGTGCTTTCACCGCCGCATCCCAGCGATGATTGTTGACGTCATCGAAGCTCTTTCGGATCGATTTCTCGACAAAATAACTATATAGCATATCACTCTCCTCCAACTCATTCGGTAGCGCGATCGAAGGCACCTGTGGCAAGCTGTTCGGACGCAGCCGACACCATGCAGGGTCTGCGCGTCAGCGCATTGTCGCGTCGGCTCGCAGGTATGTGTCGGTCTCGGTCGAGATCGTGACCTCCTCGCCCGACCTTGAGAACGCATAAAGCGAATCCTGATGGCCCGGCATGGAAAAGGCCACGGAGTCGCCGTCAGCAAGGCCCATGACGAAGCGCAGCGGATCACCTCCGATCTTCGGCGCGAGGGTGGCGGTGACCTCCAGCAGGTCGCCGTTGACCGGGAAGTAGTAGACCACCATGTCGAGCTGTCCCTCGTGCAGGCTGGCAGCTTTGATCGGGCGTCCGATGGTCGCTTCCTCGGCAAAAGCCGGTTTCGCAAGAAACATCGCGGCCAGAACGGACGCACTCAGGGTTTTGCGGATCATCTCATATCTCCTTTTTTGGATTGCGTTCGACCTCTATATAATGTATAGATTACGAATGCAATCTAAAAAGGAGATGGCGATGCGCGTAAGTCGCACTCAGGCCGCGGAAAACCGCGAAACCGTGATCAATGTGGCAAGCCGCCTTTTTCGGGAGCGAGGCTTTGACGGCATTGGCCTCAAGGATCTGATGAAGGGCGCCGGGCTGACCCAGGGCGCCTTTTACAAGCAGTTTGAGTCAAAGGACGACCTGGCGGCGCAGGCATCCAGGCGCGCGATGGAAAGCGCCACCGACAAGTGGTCGGCCGCGACCGCGGCAAACCCTGGGAAACCGCTCGACGGGGTGATCTCATTCTACCTCAGTATGGATCATCGCGCGGAAAAGATGGACGGCTGCCCGGTCGTCGCGCTCGGCTCGGATGCGGCCAGGCAAGGCGCCGAGGTGAAGGCCTCATTCGAGGCCGGCATCAAGGAGTACCTCGAGATGCTCGGCAGTTGGGTTGGCGAGCACGACAGCGAAAAGGCCGGCGACAAGGCAATGGCCGTTCTCTCGACAATGGTCGGCGCGGTCATGCTCTCGCGGGTGGTCAACGACCCGGACCTCGCCCAGGCTTTTCTGGACGCGGCGGCCGATCAGGTTCGCGAAACAGTCGCCATCTGAACCATGCGGGCAGCGGCGCCTGATCCATTGCTCGCCGCTCGGACCGAACCGTCGCGCGACTGCGAGGAAGTAACGGATACCGTCCCAGTCGATCATGGAGAAGTTCGCGTCGTCAGGTGAAGCCTCCGGTGCAATTTCGCACCACCGTAATGCGTATCTTCCGACTGCATGGCGCGCTTGGGCACGCCTACCTCTTGGCGTGAGGCAGCGGCGATGCGTCCGCCCCCCGAAGGAGAATTGCGATGAGCTATTCGATCATAGATTTGGGGCTGTTGGCCAGGCGCTGGCCCGTATGTTCGCCCACCAGGAAATGGCGGTGTCCGTGGCAAGAGCCCGGGCTCGGCGTCCTTCGGCACTAGCATTCGGAACGCTGCGCGCGCCCGCGCGGCTTATCTAGCTGAGCGGCATCAGCTGACCTCCGGGCCATCCGTCCGGTCGTCCGGCCGCCTATAATCGGAGATCAAGGGCATGAACATCGAACTCAAGGGCCGCAAGGCCATCGTCACCGGATCGACCGCCGGCATCGGCCGCGCGATCGCCGAAGGGCTCGCGCGCGCAGGCTCCGCCGTCGTCGTCAATGGACGTACGGAAGAGCGGGTCGCCGCGACGCTCCGGGAACTGCGCGCGCTGCTGCCTGACGCCGACCTCACCGGCATTGCCGCCGATCTCGCGACGGCCGAGGGCTCGGCGGCGCTCGCGGCGCAGGCGCCGGATGCCGACATCCTCGTCAACAATGTTGGCACTGCGCGTCCCAATGGCTTCTTCGAGCAGGACGACGCCGCATGGCTCGACCTCTTCCAGCTCAACGTGATGAGCGGCGTGCGCGCCGCGCGCCACTATATGCCGGGTATGGTCGAGCGCGGGTGGGGACGGGTCGTCTTCATCAGCAGCGAGTCCGCGCTCGCCATCCCCAAGGAGATGATCGACTACGGCATGACCAAGACCGCGTTGCTGGCCGTGTCGCGCGGGCTGGCCGAACTTGTCGGTGGCACCGGCGTCACGGTCAACGCTGTCCTGCCGGGGCCGACCGACTCCGAGATTCTTGGCGACTGGATGAAGGCCACCGCGAAGGAGCAGGGCATCACGCAAACGGACGCCGAGCATAATTTCCTGAAATCGCTGCGTCCGACCACGCTCATCAACCGGTTCGCGACAACCGAGGAAGTCGCGAACATGGTCGTCTACACCTGCTCCGAGCAGGCCTCGGCGACCACCGGCGCCGCGTTGCGCGTCGACGGTGGTGTGCTCCGCTCGATCGGATGAGCCGCGTCCCACCGCCGCGGTGGCATGAGGGTCGCCGCGGCTGAGCCGGCCTCAAATCGGCGCCGGCTCGGGTGCCTCATATCGGCAGCGATTGTCGGATCGTCGGAGCCGCCCTGGGGTGCGCCGCCGATCGACCGGGCCGAGGTCAAGATCGACGAGGGGCCGTGGATCGCCAAGAAACATACCTGTCGGGAGAGCAACGGACAGGTGACCGCCGTATTCAGGTCAGTTGACGGCTCGGCGCGTCGAGCCGAGCAGCCTGGAAGCTGTGTTTGCTAATGCCAGGAGCCGCCGTCTGCTCTCGGCCCTTACGCGTCCGTGCAGCAATGCGCCACTGTCCGGAATTACGGTTGGGAAGAGCGCTCGTCCGCCGGTTGCGGGAATTGCCCTTCGTTGTTCATGCTTACTTCTGTGACCAGCTTGCGGCGAAGCGCCGTGCTGTAGTCGTTTGGCCCTTTTGGCGTCATGACGAAGGCCTGGGAACCGCCAATGACCGATTTGGCAAAATAAGATGCCAGCGGATTGCCGGGATCGTCGTCTTCGGCGGGAATGGCGATGGCGTTGATCGTATATCCCTTGGCAATGGCGTTCAGCCTGCTCGGCTGAACAGGAAGTCCGTCGTTGTTCTCACCATTGGAGGAGATATCGATGACCTTCTTGGCGGCATTTCCAGGAAACTGGTCCAACAGAAGACTGCCAATGTCGATAGCCGAGGAAACCGATGTTCCGGATCGCCCTCGACGGATGACGCCGGTATCCCCTTTCCTGCTGATCTCCGCCGCCGCCGCTCTTGCATCTTCCAGTCCGCAGATGCTTGTCCACGGCAGTATGGTGCGTGCGTGTCCGGGGCTCGACCATTCAAAGTAGGCCACGCCGATGCAGCCGACGTAATTCCGGCCGATGGCGGCGATGATCTCGGGCGAAGTGAGTGCCGCGGCATGTCCCTCGCGTTGCAGATCGGCGATCTTTGGATCAATCGATGACGAGAAGTCGACCGCGAACACGATGGCAACGTCGACATTCGCTGCATGCGCCGGGAGATTCCAGAACGCAGAAGCTGCAAGTATCCCCGCCAGTCTCAGGAGTGAATTGGCTCGCTTTGCCAGCCCCCTTCCCGATGGCTTTGTCGGCGAAAAAAGATTGGCCCCGCCTATCGGCTGCACCCGCCCGCGAAAGGAGACCGCTCCAGAAGAGGGACCGGCGTCCTGATACATATCTGTAAACATGCTCATTCTCCATCTCGACAACCGATCGTTGTCAAAGCCGCCCATTTTCAACATGTGGAAATTTGACGAGGGACCTTGGACCCAACGCCGAACAGCAGCAGATCGGCCTTGGTCCACAAAAGATAACAGCCGAGTAACGTCAGCGGCATGATGAGTGCCGCGAAGGACTCGCCCGACCAGACCACCGGCAAAGCCTGGCCGAGGGCGACGGTTGTCGCCACCACTGCCGGCAACCTGCTGGCGAGCACCGCACTGCGGAACGGATCGGGCCAGGCGGTCGGCCACACCGGAACCGGCCTGCCCGGCCTGTGAAAGGTGCTGCCGAACTTGCCGAGCGCATGCAGCAGGCCGGACGTCGCCGCAAGCAGCGGGTCGCCGAGCAGCAAGAGCGCGATGCCGAGCCCGATTGCGCCTAATCCCGAGAGGAAGTCGCCCAGACGATTGAGGGTGGGATCGGGAACATCCGGCTTTGCCCAAGCCCGGTGGTAGGCTTCGCCGCCGCAGAAAAAGACGAGGGTAGCCAAGGTGAGCGCAACAGTGCCATGGCTGCCTGCGAAATAGTCCGTCACCGCCGCGATGACAGCGCTTTCCTCATGCTGGCCGACTGGCGCGGCCGCAATTTGGGTTGCAAGACCTACGACGAGGCCAAGCGCGTTGCCACTGTTGTAATAGCCGCCGGGTCCCTTCATGCGGGCACCAAGGGCCGATCTCAAATGTGCGAGCGGAAGAAGGACTGTCCACGCGTTCATCGCAGCGCCCCCGCGGCCTGTCCGGCCGCGCTCGACACGGCGACGTTCGCATCAGCGGCAGTGGTCATCGCATTCCTCCACCGGACCTGAACTGTTGACGCGGCGTTCGCCTGCCCCGCTTGCCGGCGCTGTTGCAAAGGCAGGGGCAATGTCGAAGAGTTGGTTCGAAGTGGTCCGCAAGGACGCACGTGCCTGCGGCGTTCGGTTCGATCGTGCTACCGAAAGGATCGCACCGAGAATGATCGCCGCTCCCAAAGCGCCCGGCCACGAACTCCGCTCGCCCAGAAAGATCGCCGCGCCCAGCGCCCCGAAAACGCTTTCGGCACTGACGATCACGGCGGCGTGGCTGGCCGGCGTGAAGCGCAGGGCAACCGTCTGTATGCCGAAGGCTATCGCGGTGGAGAAGACGCCGAGTATCGCCAATTCCGGACCGGCTGCGAATGCGGCGGCCAGCGACAGGTTGCCTTGCAGTGCCCCAAGCGGCAGGGCGAAGACTGCGGCGCCGAGGAATTGTGCGGCGGCGGCGGTGAACGGCCGCGCATGGGCCTGCATGTGCCGGCCGAGCTCGACCGCCCAGAGCGCATAGCAGGCAGCCGACAGGATGGCGGTGAGATCGCCGCTGCCGAGGCCGCCGATCCCATCCGACAAAAGCAGGGCTCCGACCAGGGTCAGCCCGGCAGCGATCGTGAGGCCCGCTGTCGGACGCTCGCCGACGAGCAACCAGGCGGCCAGAGGTGTCATTACGGTTGCCGTGCTCACCAGAAAGCTTGCATTGGTGACCGAGGCTCCGACATAGCAAAGCTGCTGAAGCGTGATGGAGATGGCGAACAGCGCGCCCACCCTGGCCAGGCTCGGAAAATAGCCCGCCCCGATCGCCACTCGCCTTTCGGTCAAGACAAAGGGCAGCACCAGCAGCCCGCCGATCAGGCAACGCAGACTTACCGCGCTCATGGCGTCGAGATGGACCAGCACCGTCTTTTGCGAGACGTTGCCGAAGCCCCACAATGCGGCTGCAAGGAGCAGCAGCAAATTGGCTCTTGTTCTGGACACGCGCCCCCCTTGAACCAAGCATTGCGTTGACTTGGCCGCCTAATTTAGCGAAGTCTAAATGACCCGCCGTCACGGGGGCGCTTGAAGCGCGGTGACGGACGATTGCGGAACGTTAGATTTGCGTTAGAATTTCGTCAGGCTGAGGCAGCAGATGCAAAGTGACGACGGCGGCGCTGCAAATAGAATCTCACTCTTCGGCGGCTTCCGTATTGAAACAACTGGCCCGCTTCGACTGGTCGGGAAACGCGGCCCGGCAATCGTTGCTTATCTGGCCCGATGTCCGGGCATGGCAGCAACGCGGGAGAAACTGGCTGACCTGCTATGGGGCGACAGCGATGGCGAACATTCGCGCAACAGTCTTCGCCAAACCCTCAGCGTCCTGCGCCGCGATCTCTCGGGTGTCGATCTTATCCATTCCACCGGAGAGTTGATCCGCCTCAGGCCAGAGGCGTTTCGGGTCGATGTGGAGGAGTTCGAGACGGGTCTATCGGCCCGCTCCGCGCAGGAACTCGAAAAGGCCCTGGCGAACTACACCGGCCCGTTCCTCGACGGGCTCCATGTGGGAAGCAATGGCTTCGACGACTGGGTCGCGTCGGAACGCGACAGGTTGCTCGGTCGTGCGCTTGAATCGTTCGAGAAACTGGCTCGCCTCGTCGACGCTGAAGCGGGCCTCGTCCTGGCCGATCGCGTCCTGGCTATGGATCCGGCGCGGGAAGAATCCTATCGGCTCAAGATGGAATTGCTCCTTGCTTGTGGTCAACGCGACAAGGCGCTCAGGACATACGAGGCTTGCAGAAGCATGCTGAAGAAGGAGTTCGGCGTCGAAGCCGGCCCAGAGACGCGGGCACTATGGCAGTCCCTGCTGCTTATTTCCGACACGGCGCCACACGCGCCGTCGGCAAGTGGTGTTGCGGCCAGCCATCGCCTCGGACACCCCTCCATTGGCGTTGCCGACTTCACCAATCTGACCGGAAAACAAGGCGACAATTTTTTCTCCAAGGGACTGGTCCAGGACATCACGACAGCCCTTTCCGAGGTGGCCGACTATGTCGTGCTCTCCGCTGTTCCCCCGACAGATAAGGTCGGCCCGCGCCAGGAAGGTAAAGCGCCGGGAGCGCTACGCCCACAATATGTGCTCAGCGGCAGCATCCAGAGATCCGGCAATGGGCTGAGGGTGAACATCCAGCTTGTCGATGCCGTCGGCGGTCATCATGTCTGGGCCCAGAAGTTCGACGGCCACTCCGAGAATGCGCTCGAATTCCAGGACAGGATCGCCCAGTCCGTCGTTCTGGCGGTGATCCTCGAACTTCAACTGACCAACTGGAAGGTCCGCGACAAGAGTCCGCCTGGTCCCCCTGAAGTGCGCAGGTTGGTGAACGAGGCGCTCATGAAATATTTTGAGATGACCCACGACTCGCTGCTGGTCGGGATGGAACTTGCGACGAAGGCGCTCTCGACAGGGCCCGACAACGCCCGTGCGAAGCGGACGCTCTCGATCATGATTTCCATGGGCATCGCGTTTGGCGCGCTGCCCCGCGAGCAGGGCAATATCGAGTATACGCTGGCGCTCGCCGAGGCCGCGGTGCGGGCGGTGCCGGACGATGAAATTGCCCGGTGCATCTTGTCATTCGCTCTCGAAAGTTGCGGTCGTATCGACGAGGCGATCGTCGAATGCCGGCACGCGATCAGCCTCAACCCAAATTATCCGAGCGGCCACGGCGACATTGCGATGCTCTTCGCGCTGCGCGGACAGGTCAGCGAAGCCGTGCGCGAGGCGAACGAGGCGATCCGGCTGGGAACCCATGATGTCATCGACTACTGGCGTCACCACGGGCTCGTTATGGCGTTGTTTGCCGGCGGAGACGATCAACGGGCGCTCGAGGTCGCGCGCAAGGTGGTCAGGACAAAGCCGGGCTTCGTTCGTGGCGCGCTTTATTGGGCCGCAGCCGCGGCCGCAACCGGCAATCGCGATGAAGCGTCGCGGGCCATCCATCATTGCCTGTCACAACTTCCGCATCTCAATCTGAGCAATGTCTGCCCTGGCTTTGTGCCGCGCTATGTGAAGGATCATCACCATTCCCGGTTCCTTGAAATGCTGTCGAGGGCCGGTCTTCCCCCGTCCTGAAGCCCCTCGCGTTCGAACGGATTCGGGCGAGACGCTTTCTGCCGGTCGTTCTCCCAAAACCGGAAGCCACTTTTTAAGCGACATGCGTTGTTGAAAATCTGGCTACGCGGCTGGATACAGAGAACCCTGACCTTGCTCCCTCCCCCCGCAAGCCTGCCACAAGCTTGTTGAGGCATGGTCTGGCCAAGGAAAACCGATAAAAAGGCGGACTTTCTTGGCGATCTCTCCACCCAGCGACATCGTGATGGATGTTGCCCGAGCAGCCGAGCCGGCGGATCTCGCGGCCGCGCGCGCCGCGCTGACCAGGCATGCGGGCGGCGTTGCCGGCAGCTTTTCGGTCGATGCCGCTTCGGCCGGGACGATGCTGTCGCGCGCCACCGCCGACCAGGCCGTGGCGGCCGATCCATCCAAGAAGTTCAAGAAATTCGAAGCCATGGTGCTCCAGACCTTCATCCAGAACATGATGCCCAAGGACACCGAGGGCGTGTACGGCAAGGGCCTGGCCGGCGACATGTGGAAATCGCAGCTCGCCGAGCGCGTCGCCGACGTCATGGCCGAGCGCGGCGGCATCGGCATCGCCAAATCGCTGCTCGCCGACCATTATCTCGAAGGCAAGCGCAAGGTGCCGATCGGCCCGGTCTCCGGCGGGTCTGAAAAGACCGAGATCGACCGGCAGAGCCGTCTGTCCACCTCGCTCGTCCAGGAACTGCAGCGCAAGGCCGCCAGGTCCATGACCGGCGATGAAACGACCACAAAGACAGACATCAAGATCTAGACTGGGAAACGCCATGGCCGACTTTTCGGAATTCACCGCCAACCTGCCGGCGCGCACGGCCACATCGGAAGCCCCGGTCGCACTCGCGCGGCCCGGAAACCTTGCCGCCATCATCGGCCGCATCGAGGAAGTCGTCGAGCAAGAAACGGCCGGGCTGCGCAGCGACACCGGCTACGACCTCAAGGCATCGAACGCGCGCAAGAGCCGCTATCTCTATGAACTGACCCGTGCCATGCGCGGCGGCAGCGAAGCCGAGTTCCTCGAACAGCACCGCGAAGGTCTTGTCCGGCTTCGCCAGAAGCTGGCGAAGAACGAGGCGGCGATCCTGGCGCATCTGAGCGCCGTCAACGAGGTCGCAGGCCTGTTGCGCACCGCCATCCAGCGTGCCGAAACCGACGGCACTTATTCCGCCGGCGAGTTCGGCCGGGCGCGCGGTTAGCGCGCGGTGGTCGCCGGCTCGGGTGCCTGAATGGTTAAGGTCATCGCCATCGCGGTATGGATCTGCGTCGCCACGCTCGGCGCGGTGTTCTATTCGTTCCAGGCCGCCGGCGAACGCGGCGTCGGCGAAAAGCCGAAGCCGATGCTGGGCGGACTGGACTACGTCAAGACCGAGGTCATCTCGGTGCCGCTGATCCGCAACGCCAGGATCGACGGTTATTTCCTGACCAAGTTGGTCTACACGGTCGAACCCGAGCAGATCAAGAAACTGTCGATCCCGGCCGAGGCGCTGATCACCGATCAGGTCTATTCCTACCTCTATTCCAATCCGCAGATCGACTTCACCAAGAAGGAGACGATCGACCTCGACGCCTTCCGCGCCGCAATCCGCGATACCGTCAACACACGCGTCGGCGCCACACTGGTGCATGAGGTTCTGGTCGATCAGGTCAATTTCCTGAGCAAGGATGAGATACGCGACAACTGGCTGCGCCGCCGGCAGGAAGCCGGCGCCACGGCGTCCGAGATGACCAAGGCCTTCAAGTCGCATTGAGCCCCCGGCATGCCACTGGCCAAGCGCGGTGATCCGGTCCCTCGCCGGTGCGGCGATAGGAACCAGGCCCTGCAATTCGCGTTGACGTAAACGTCAATCCAAAGCTATATGCGGCAGCGACCGTGGCCGCGAAAAAATGCATGGCTCTCGGGCGGATCATGCCGTGGCGCGACAGATGCAACCAGATAAGCAGATGCAACCGAACAGGCAGATGCAACCAGACAGGAGAATAGCGTGAGCGTTCAGGAGATTGCCGACAAGATCAGGTCGCGCGTGGCCAGCAGCGGGTTCGATCGTTCCGTGAAATTCGACACCGGCGGCGACGGCGTCATCGTCATCGACGGCGCCGATGTCTCGACCACCGATGGCCCCGCCGACTGCACCATCAAGCTCTCGCTCGACGATCTGGACTCGCTGATATCGGGCGATCTCAACCCGACCATGGCGTTCATGACCGGCAAGATAAAGGTCGAAGGCGACATGTCTGTCGCCATGGCGCTCAGCCAGTTGATCGGCTGAGACAGAAGACCGCCGAGACTGTTCTCGGGACGAAAACGCCGCCGTTTCGGGCGGCGTTTTTCGTTCGTTTGGGGCTCAGCGCCTCAGGCCGCCAGCGTCGGCGCCTTCAGCTTGCGCCCCGCGGCCTTCAGCGTGCCATGGACGCCGTCGAGCGCGCCCTCCACCAGTTCCACCGCGAGCAGCCGATGCCGCTCATACGGGCCCGGCATGGCCAGCGAACCGGTCTTTGCGGCTGAGAAGCCGAAGCGGCCGTAATAGGGCGCGTCGCCGACCAGCAGGATCGCCGCGTGGCCGAGACGCGCGGCTTCGGCGACCGCATGGCGCATCAGCGCCGAGCCGATGCCGGCACTCTTGAGCGAAGGGGCGACCGCCAGGGGCCCAAGCAACAGTGCTGCCGGACCGCCCTCGCCCAGCGTGACGTCCCAGAGCCGCACCGTGCCCATCACGGCGCCCGATGCGTCGCGCGCGACGAAAGCCAGGCCTTCGGAGGGCCGCCGGCCCCGCCGCAGCTTCTCCGACGACTTCGTCTTGCGCTTCGGCCCCATGGCGGCATCGAGCAACGCCTCCCGCGCCACGATGTCATCAGGCGTTTCGGCAACGATGGCGAAAGCACGGGCACTCTCCCCCCTCGAGGGGGAGATGTCGCCGAAGGCGACAGAGGGGGTCGCCGCGCGTGAAGCGCTAGCCTCATGCGGTCCAAGAGACGTCGAGGCGGCTGAGACAAACCCCTCCGGCCACTTCGTGACCATCTCCACCTCAAAGGGGGAGATGTCGCGCGCAGCGCCTTCGACAACGAAATTTGCAATGTCCATTTCCGCGATCCCTTCACGAGCGGAGACTGTTCCACAGGCGAGCCCGGATGGGCGACAAACGCCCACCTGGGATGATCTGACGGTTCTTTCGAACCGTCAGATCACGTAGGATCGGAGAGGCTCGAAGCCGTTGAAGGCGACCGCCGAATAGGTGGTCGTGTAGGCCCCGGTGCCTTCGATCAGCACCTCGTCGCCGATGGTCAGCGACAGAGGCAGCGGATAGGGCGTCTTCTCATACATCACGTCCGCCGAATCGCAGGTCGGGCCGGCGAGCACGCAAGGCGCGGTTTCCGAGCCGTCATGCGCGGTCACCAGGGGATAGCGGATCGCCTCGTCCATCGTCTCGGCCAGGCCGCCGAATTTGCCGATGTCGAGGAACACCCAGCGCACATTGTCGTTGTCCGCCTTCTTCGAGATCAGCACGACTTCCGACTTGATGACGCCGGCATTGCCGACCATGCCGCGGCCCGGCTCGATGATGGTCTCGGGAATGGCGTTGCCGAAATGCTTGCGCAGCGCCGAGAAGATGGCCTGGCCGTAAGCCTGGGCCGCCGGCACGTCGCGCAGGTAGCGCGTCGGGAAGCCGCCGCCCATATTGACCATCTTCAAGACGATGCCTTCCTCGGCGAGCGTCGAAAACACGGTCTTGGCGTCGGCCAGCGCGCGATCCCAGGCCGCCAGGTCGGTCTGCTGCGAGCCGACATGGAACGACACGCCATAGGCGTCGAGCCCGAGCGCCTTGGCATGGCGCAGCACGTCGACAGCCATCGCCGGCACGCAGCCGAACTTGCGCGACAGCGGCCATTCGGCGCCCTCGCCATCGGTCAGCACGCGACAGAACACGCGGGCGCCTGGAGCGGCGCGGGCGATCTTCTCGACCTCCTCGACGCAGTCGACGGCGAACAGCTTGATGCCGAGCTGGTAGGCGCGCGCGATGTCGCGCTCCTTCTTGATGGTGTTGCCGAAGGAGATGCGGTCCGCCGGCGCACCGGCGTCCATCGCCATCTCGACTTCGGCAACGGAAGCGGTGTCGAAGGACGAGCCCATCGCAGCAAGGAGGCGCAGGATTTCCGGCGCCGGGTTTGCTTTCACCGCATAGTAGATCCTGGAATCGGGCAGCGCCTTCTCGAAGGCGCGGAAATTGTCGCGCACGACATCAAGGTCGACGACGAGGCAAGGACCGGTCGGACGTCGGGTGGCGAGGAAGTCGAGGATGCGCTGCGTGGCCATCGGGTTTCTCCATCACGCCTTTCGGCGCGCACAAGGGTGCGGACGCGGGCTGTCGGCCTCGCGAACACGCGGTGGACAAAGGCGGGACGGAAATCCATGGAACCAGCCGGTGGAGACCCCGGAACCATGAAACGCCGTCTCGCGGCGATGAACCTTGGCCTTGCCCGGCTTCGGTTCGCTTTGTCTGCCTTGGCTTGGACTGGGAGAACCCCGTTCCGCACTGCCGGCAATGATGGTGTGCCTCTTCAGTAACCCCGGTCTTTGGACAACCGGCAGAGAACCAGAAAGGCCCGCACCGTCGTTGCTTCAAGGTGTCCTCGGTCTGGCGGTTGGCCGCTAAACCGACTGGAGGGGTTGGCTCCAGTTACCTTACCGATTTCCCTCACCATTCAGAGGGTCGGCGGACACCCACAGGCACGTGCGACTTTGGGCAAGCGCGATATAGGGGCAGAGAGATTCACAATCAATAAAAATCGTATCGCAGGTTGTAAAAATTCCGGCATCGAACAATGTTGGTTTCACCGTATCCGGATATCGAACGATGACAGGCACGCACGCCCCTCTCGACGCCCTTCGGCACCCTCGCAAGCTATCGGTGGTCGGGCCTGTCGCTGGCCCTTCCGGCGGCGACATTGCCCTGATACGGCTCGGCCGAAATCTCGATGCCGCACGAAAGGCCTGATTCATGGACACACTGACCCGCATGCGCGCCTTCATCGACGTGGTCGAGGCCGAGGGCTTTTCGGCGGCGGCGCGCAAGATCGGCCGCTCCAAGGCGCTGCTGTCGAAATATGTGCGCGAGCTGGAGGACGAGCTCGGCGCGCTGCTGCTCAACCGCACCACCCGCCAGTTCTCGATGACCGAGGCCGGCCACACCTATTATCGCCGCGCCTCCGAGATCGTGCGCGAGGTCGACAGTCTTGCCGACGCCGTGCGCGAATCCTCCGGCGATGTGCGCGGCAGGATCAAGCTGTCTGCGCCGCGCACCTTCGCCGACGCGCCGATCGGCCAGTCGCTGATCGACTTCGCCAAGCAATATCCCGACATCGTGCTCGACATCCAGCTGGACGACCGCTTCGTCGACCTCGTCGAGGAAGGCTTCGATCTCGCGGTGCGCATCTCGCGCCTGGAGAACTCGTCGCTGATCGCCAGGCGTCTGGCGCCGTTCTCGACGCGGCTGTGCGCATCTCCCGAACTCATCGCAAAACATGGCATGCCGGTACGGGCGCAGGATCTCGGCCGCATGCCCTGCATCGTCGACACCAATGGCCGCGGCCTGAACAACTGGCAATTCAAGGGAGACGGCGAGGATACGGTGAGCGTCTCGGTCTCCGGCCCGATCGAAGTCAACAGCCCGATGGCGGCGCGGGCTGCTGCCCTGTCGGGGTTGGGATTTGCCATCCTGCCGGATTTCATCGCCGTGCCGGATATTGCGAGCGGCCGGCTGGTGACGGTTCTGGATGACCGCACCCTGTCGGGCGCCGGCATTTTCGCCGTCTATCCGCACCGGCGCTATTTGCCCGCCAAGGTGCGTGTCTTCGTCGATTTCCTGGTCCAGTGGTTCAGGACGCGCGAAACCGCATGACCGCCTTCAATTGCGGCGCGGTCCCATTTTCGCCCCCTTTCTGGTAACTGTCGACTTCTCTCCGAAGCCAAGGGAATCGCGACCGCGAATGCATCTAAGACGGCACGCAATCATGCTGGCTTCGGCCCTGGCGGCGACATTGGCCGCCGTTGGACCGGCAGAGGTGCATCCGCACGTTTTCGCCGAGGCCCGCCTCGACGTGATCCTCTCCCCGGATCACCAAAGCGTGAAAGCGCTGCGCCATCTCTGGCGCTTCGACGATCTGTTTTCCAGTACTGTCATGATGGAGTTCGACAAGAATTCCGACCTGAAGCTTGACGACAAGGAGTTGAAGGAGGTCGCCGACACGGTCCACGCCTCGCTGGCCGAATTCAACTACTTCCAACTCGTCACCCAGGACGGCAAAGACGTGCCGATGACACCGCCGCCGCATCTGATGGCCAATTTCGACAACGACCAGCTGATCATCCTGTTCGAGTCCGAACCGAAGGCGCCGATCAAGCTCGCCGGCAAGATCGATATCGGCGTCTACGATCCGACCTTCTACACGGCGATCGATTTCACCGAGGACGCCAACATCACGGTCGAGGGCCTGCCCCCGAACTGCACCGACAAGGTGGTCCGCCCCGACCCGGATGAGGCCATCAAGGAAAACCAGAAGACCCTGACGGACGCCTTCTTCAACGACCCGACAGGCACCGACATGAGCAAGATTTTTGCCACCAAGCTCGAACTGACCTGTCAGCCAGAAGGATGAACCCGGTGATGAGACCATCCCTGCGTTTGGCATTCGGCCTGTTGGCCATCAGCTTCGCGATGGTGCATTTCGCCGGCTCGGCTCATGCCCAGAGCTCGCTCGGCATCGGCGTCAACGATGGCATGGCGCCGACCACCGGCCCGTTCGCCCACATCCTGATGTGGATCAATCTGCGGCAGCAGGAATTCTATCGCGCGCTCGCCACGGCGATGAAGGCGATGCGCCAGGACAACAGCAAGCTCTGGGTGCTCATCGGCCTGTCCTTCGCCTACGGCATTTTCCACGCCGCCGGCCCCGGCCACGGCAAGGCGGTGATCTCGTCCTACATGGTCGCCAACGAAGTGGCGCTGCGGCGTGGCATCCTGTTGTCGTTCGTCTCGGCCCTGCTGCAGGGCCTGACCGCGGTCGCGGTCATGGCAGTCGCCTATTTCGTCCTGCGCGGCACCGCCGTCTCGATGACCGACGCGGCCTGGTTCATGGAGATCATGAGCTTCGTCTTCGTCACCCTGTTCGGCGCCTGGCTGCTGTGGCGCAAGCTCGGCCCCTCCGTCCTGCGCCTGTTCGGCAGAGGTCCCGCCTACAGCCTGTCGGCGGCTCACGCGGGGCATTCCCATGCGGGCCATTCGCATGCCGGTCATACAGGTCACACGGGCCATTCGCATGCCGCTCACAGCCATTCGGCGAACGCGCTGCATGGGCATGAACATCACGACCATGGGGATGACCATTCGCACGATCACCATGACCACGGCGCGCATGACCATCACCACGATCATGGCGCGCACGATCACGCGCACGCGGCGGGCGAGGTCTGCGAGACCTGCGGCCACTCGCATGCGCCAGATCCGGCGCTGCTGTCCGGCGACCGCTTCGACTGGCGCACCGCCTGGACGGCGGTGGCCGCGGTCGGTATCCGCCCCTGCTCCGGCGCGCTGATCGTGCTCAGCTTCGCCCTGCTCAATGGCCTGTGGCTCGGCGGCCTGCTGTCGGTGCTGGCGATGTCGATCGGCACCGCCATAACCGTCTCGGCGCTGGCCACGATCGCGGTGACCGCAAAGAACTGGGCGGTGTATTTCGCCGGCGACGGCCGCATGGGCAACCGCATCCATTCGATCGTCGAGATCGGCGGCGCCGCCTTCGTGTTCCTGTTCGGACTGCTGCTGCTGTCGGCGAGCCTGACGGGTGGCGTTTGACCCGGAAGTAGCGCCCCAAGGTGTGTTGAGATTCAGGTCAGGCCGTGCCGAGAACGGTTGATATCGAGAACCGGAGCGGAGCGTACTTAAAGTACGTGAGCACCGGAAGCGCAGGTATCAGCCGTTCGCAGGCCGGCATCACCTGAATATCAATACACCTTGCCGCCGAGTTCATCCTCGATATGAGCGCGGATAATCTCGTCAAAGCTCTTCTCGGCACTGAAGCCGAGTTCCCTTGACCGCCGCGCCTCGAACCGCGTCGGCCAGCCCTTGACGATCGCCCAGATCGTCTCGTCCGGCTCCTCGCGGATCAGGCTCACCGCCTTCGGCCCGGCGATGCGTTCCAGCGCCTCGATCTGCTCGCCGACGGTGACGGCGACGCCTGGCATCGTCAGGTTGCGGCGCGGCCCGACGGCGGCGCCGTCGATCCCGGCCGCATGGATCAGGAAATTCACCGCCGAGCGTGGGCTGGCGTGGGTATGGACGACGGTGCGCGGCACCGGCAGGATCGCCTCCTGACCGTTCAGCGGCTCGCGGATGATGCCGGAGAAGAAGCCGGAGGCCGCCTTGTTCGGCTTGCCCGGCCGCACGCAGATGGTCGGCAGCCGGATGCCGATGCCGTCGAAGAAGCCGCGCCTGGAATAGTCGGCCAGCAGCGCCTCGCTCATCTGCTTCTGCGTGCCGTAGGAGGTCAGCGGCGTAGTGTGGAATTCATCGGGAATGACGTCCGGGAACGGCGCGCCGAACACCGCGATCGACGAGGTGAACACGACGCGCGGCGCAAACCCAGCCAGGCGGACGGCATCGAACAAGGCGCGCGTGCCGTCGAGATTGACGCGGTAGCCGAGATCGAAATTGGCTTCCGCCTCGCCCGATACGATGCCGGCGAGATGGAACACGACGTCGGGCCGCGACGCGACCAGCCTCTCGGCGGCGCCCGCCTCGGCGAGATCGCCGGTATGGCTGTGGATGCTGACGCCATCGATGGCCGGCGCCTGTGGCGGTACGATGTCGTGCAGGTCGAGCGCGGAGATCTTCTGGCCGCGCAGCCTGCCGTCCTTTGCCAGCCGTGCAATGAGCTTGCGGCCGACCATGCCGGCGGCGCCCGTGATCAGAATGCGCATGTCGAACTTCCCTTATTTGCTCTGATTTTTGCGTTGGCTGCGCGCGCGCAGCCAGAACACCAAGAAAAACGCCAGCACGAACGCGGTGCCGAAGATGCCGGCGAGCACGGTCGAAAGGCCGCCGAGGGCCAGCATGATGTTTGGCAGGAAATAAACGGCAATGCCGAACAGCAGCATGATCGACAGCGCGGCGATGGCGGCGTTCTTGGTATCGCGATCCATTATGCTGTCCCGGCGTGGCCAGGGGTCGTCGAGCTCGGATTCAAGGCGCTTGGGTTCCCTGCGTCAGTGATGGTGGCCATGATGCAAAGCCGCGTCATGCCCCTGGTGGTGATCATGGTCATGACCATGGTCGTGCTCGTCGCCGTCGTCGGCGCACTGGCCGAATTCAGGTTCCACCGTGGCATGGCTGATGCCATGCTCCGACGCAAGCCGCTTCTTGATCGCGCTGACCGCCTTGTGCGCGTCCACGCCCTCGTTGAGGCAGGCATGCAGCGTCGCCATGCTGCTGGTGCCGTCGATCGACCAGATATGCATGTGGTGCACCTCGCGCACCCCCTGGACCGTCGTCGCGATGTCGCTGGCGATCAGGTCCCGGTCGAGGCTCGGCGGCACCCCTTCGAGCAGGACGTGGGCGGCCGCGCGCATCAGCGACCATGCCGTGGACAGGATCAGCAGCGAGACCAGCACCGACAGGATCGGATCGATCGGGGTCCAGCCGGTGGCCAGAATGACGATCGCCGCCACGATTGCCGCGGCCGAGCCGAGCAGGTCGCCGAGCACATGCAGGATGGCGCCGCGCATGTTGAGGCTCTCACGGTCGCCGCCATGCAGCACCAGGAAGGAGCCGATGTTGACCAGCAGGCCGAGGATCGCCACCACCAGCATCGGCCCGCCCAGCACCGGCGCCGGCGTCTGCAGGCGCTCCCACGCCTCGTAGACGATCCACAGCGCGATGACGAAGATGGCGATGCCGTTGGTGTAGGCCACCAGCGTCTTGACCCGGCCGAAGCCATAGGTCAGGCGGACGGTCGCCGGCCGGTCCGCAAGATGAAACGCATACCAGGCCAGGCCGAGCGCAATGGCGTCGGCAAGCATGTGGCCGGCATCGGCCAGCAGCGCCAGAGAGCCGGTGAAGAGGCCGCCAAGCGCCTCCGCCACCATGAAGCCCGCCGTCAGGCAGGCCGCGATCAAAACGCGCTTCTTGTCGGTCGAGCCATGACTATGCGCGCTGTGGCCGTGCCCGCTGTAGCCGTGCCCGCTGTGGTCGTGCCGGCTGCCGTCGTGCCGGCTGTCGTCGTCACTGTGCGCCAATGGCAAACTCCCATGCCCGGATTCAGCTCAGGCGCCGAATTCCGCGCGAAAATCCTCGAGCCGTCGTTTCTGCTGGCCGGCACCGTCGAAATTGGCCGGATCGAGCCACGCCTCGTAGGCTTTGCGCAAGGCCGGCCATTCCTTATCGATGATCGAATACCATGCGGTGTCGCGGTTTTCACCCTTGACGATCAGGTGCTGGCGGAAAATGCCCTCGAACTTGAAGCCGAACCGTTCCGCGGCGCGCTTCGACGGCTCGTTGCGGTTGTTGCATTTCCATTCGTAGCGGCGATAGCCGAGCTCGTCGAAAATGTATTTCATGAACAGGAACTGCGCTTCCGTCGCCGCCGGCTTGCGCGCGATGAGCGGCCCCCAATAGATGTTGCCGATCTCGATGACGCCATAGGCTGGATCGATGCGCATCAACGTCTGGCGCCCGGCGACCTTGCCGCTCGCTTTGTCGATGACGGCGAAGAACAGCGGATCCTCGCTCGCCTCCACCTTGTCCAGCCAGGGTTGGAAGGCGGCGCGGGTTTCCGGCGGATAGTCGGGCAGCCAGGCGAAGCGGCCATCGACGTCGGCCACGGAAGACGCTTCATAGAGGCCATCGCCGTGCTTGGCGGCGCTCAGCGGCTCAAGCCTGACATAGCGGCCCTCCAGCACCTTGCGCTCCGGGCGCGGACGCGGTTGCCAGTTCTTGAGATTTTCCGACACCGAAAGCTCCAATCCGTTTGACTTTTGCGGGCCGAAGCTCACAAAAACGCAACCGCATAGCAAGAACCACACGGACGGGAAAAATGCTCCACACGATTTCGGCCTTCGATCGTCTCGGCGAGGAAAACGCCTTCGCCGTGCTCGCGAGGGCCACGGCACTCGCCCAGCAAGGCCGCGACATCGTCAATCTCGGCATCGGCCAGCCCGACTTCAAGACGCCGCAGCACATTGTCGAGGCGGCGATCAAGGCGCTGCGCGACGGCCACCACGGCTACACGCCGGCGAACGGCCTGTTGGCGACGCGCGAGGCGGTGGTGCGCCGCACGCTGACCACGACCGGGGTCGAGGTATCGCCCGAGGCGGTGATGATCCTGCCCGGCGGCAAGCCGACCATGTTCGCCGCCATCCTGATGTTCGGCGAGCCCGGCGCCGAGATCCTCTATCCCGATCCCGGCTTTCCCATCTATCGCTCTATGATCGAGTTCACCGGTGCGGCACCCATCCCCGTGCCGATGCGCGAGGAGAACGGCTTTGCCTTCTCGGCCGAGGAGACGCTGGCGCTGATCACCTCTAAGACGCGGCTCCTGATCCTCAACTCGCCGGCCAACCCGACCGGCGGCGTCACACCGCGCGCCGAGATCGAGAAGTTGGTCAAGGGACTGGAGGCACATCCGCGGGTGGCCATCCTTTCCGACGAAATCTACGACGTGATGACCTATGATGGCGAAAAACACTGCTCGCTGCTCGAGTTTCCCGAAATCCGCGACCGGCTGATCGTGCTCAACGGCTGGTCGAAGACCTGGGCGATGACCGGTTGGCGCATGGGCTGGTCGATCTGGCCGAACGGCGACAAGGGTGCCCATCTCTACGACAAAGTGCGCAAACTGGCGGTCAATTGCTGGTCCTGCGTCAACGCGCCGAGCCAGTTTGCCGGCATCGCGGCCATCGACGGGCCACAGGACGACGTCGACAAGATGATGCGCGCCTTCGACCGCCGCAGGAAGATCGTGGTCGAGGGACTGAACGCCCTGCCAAAAATATCCTGCATCACGCCCAAGGGCGCCTTCTATGCCTTCCCCAACGTGTCGAAGACCGGCTGGAAGGCGAAGCAACTGGCCTCGGCCCTGCTTGACGACGCCGGCGTGGCACTGATCGGCGGCCCCGATTTCGGCATTCTCGGCGAGGGCTATGTCAGGCTCTCCTACGCCAATTCCGAGGAGAACATTTTGCGCGCGCTGGACAGGATCGGAGCGTTCCTGGCCAAGTGAGGCCTCCGGCGTTCGCCGCGAGCCCGCATCGATTGCCGCTGGCGGCATGGCAATGTCATGATGCGTCGGGAGGCGCATGGCCAAAGACTGTGCCTGCGTGCGGGGAGCCGCTACGATCGTTGGATCAGGATCGAAATGGGGTGCCTCGATGTTTTATGCAATTCTTGCCTATCACGTGGAAGACGCGATCAAGGCACTGACGCCGCAGGAAGATGCGGCACTGATGACCGACCTGCTCAATATCCACGACGGGCTCTATGCGAACGGCAGCCTCGGCCCCTCGGCGCGGCTTGGAGCGACCCAGTCGGCCTGCACCTTGCGCGGACCCGGCGACGGGATCGTCATCGACGGCCCCTTCGCCGAGACCAAGGAACAGCTTCTCGGCCTCTATGTCGTCGATTGCGCCAAGCGCGATGACGCGATCGCCATCGCGCGCGATCTGCGCCGCGTCAACCCGACCGCCGTCTACGAGATCCGCCCGATCGCGCTCTATCTGCCGGGCGTGGCGCTGGCAGGCACCTAAAGCAACTCCAGAAAGCGCGTAGAGGTTTCCCGGGAAAAGCGCGTAGCGCTTTCCCTTGGGAATTGCGCAAAAATAAAGGCTTGGTCAGCCTCTGCCCACGAACGGCATCTTGGTCGCCATCACGGTCATGAACAGCACATTGGCCTCGAGCGGCAGGCTGGCCATGTGGACGACGGCGTCGGCCACGTGCTGGACGTCCATCACCGCTTCGGCGGCAATGGAGCCGTTGGCCTGTGGCACGCCGACCGTCATCGGTTGCGCCATGTCGGTCAGCGCATTGCCGATGTCGATCTGGCCGCAGGCGATGTCGTAGGGGCGGCCGTCGAGCGCCAGCGTCTTGGTCAGCCCGGTGATGGCATGCTTGGTCGCGGTATAGGGCACCGATCCCGGGCGCGGCGCGTAGGCCGAGATGGAGCCGTTGTTGATGATGCGGCCGCCCATCGGTTTCTGCTTGCGCATGGCGCGGAAGGCCGCGCGGGCGCACAGGAACGAACCGGTGAGATTTACGCCCACAATATCGTTCCACACCTCGACCGGGATCTCGTCGATCGGCGCCGACTTGTAGCCCATGCCGGCATTGTTGAAGAGCAGGTCGACGCGGCCGAACGCCTCCGCCACCGTCTCGAACAAATCATCGACCTCGCCGGGCTTGCTGATGTCGCAGGCGACAGCCAGTGCCTTGGCATCCGTCTGCCCGGCCGCGGCGATCGCCTCGTCCAGCAGCGCCTTCCGGCGTCCGCAGAACACGGTGTTCCAGCCGGCTTTGAGCAGCGCGGTGGCGACGCTCTTGCCGATGCCCGTGCCGGCGCCGGTGACGATGGCGGTTTTTTCGGTCATGGCAGATATCCTCCGGCTGCGCCGCGTTTTGCTCGACTGATTTTCAGGTGGTCCAGGGACAAAAGGCATCGCAAATGACGGCGGCGATGGCAAGCGGGACACTGGTATCCAGGGCAACGAATCCAAGCTGACAGGTCTCTTCGGGCCTTCGACCCCGCGCTGTCGAGGGAGCATTGAACGGAAAACCCGCCTGCGGCGAGTCCCTGGCGCAACTCAGCACCATAACCAAATATCTACCATAGTTGCCGTCACCCCGTCAAGGAAAAAATTCCTATCAAGGGTTCGGAGCCTGGCCGGGTACCGAAAAGCGCAATTCGTTTTTGGGAGAAGCACGGAGGGCCGACAAAAAGGGCGGTCATTGGCGACCGCCCTGATCTGGACCGGACTTGGGAGGAGGAAAGCCGATCCGACTGTCTAGAATCATGCGCTTCCTGGGTTAACGAGAGGTTAACGCCACGAAGGCCCGCCTGTTCCGTTTTGGCCTACCAGCGTGGATTGGGTGAGGTCCCGGCCTTGGCAGCCGGCACTTTGACCGCCGAAACCGTTGCCTCGACATGGTCGATCAGCGCATCCGGCAGGCCGAGCCGGCCCGCGAGCAGATCGAGATAGCCGCGCTCGGCGCGTGTGTCGGGATCGATTGTAAGGCGCGACGCGGTGTAGAGCTCAAGCTTCTGCGCGTCGGTCTTGGCGCCGGCCACCAGCGTGTCGAGGTCGAGCGGGTTCTCCAGCTCCGCCATCAGGAATTTTTCCGCATCGGAACCGATCCCCGCGAGGCTCAGCTTGCCGGCGATCTTCTTGCGCTCCTCATCGTCGACATGGCCGTCGGCCTTGGCCGCCGAGATCATCGCCCGCACCAGGGTCAGCGTGAATTCGTCCTCGCCCTGCGGCGCTTGCGACGGGTGGAACGCAGTGTCCTTCGGCGGCGGCAGCAATTCCGGTTCGCCGGCCGCCGGCGCCTGCTCGGGTGCATTGCCGGCCTTGTAGTTCTGGTAGGCCTTGTAGGCGAGGCCACCGATCGCTGCCAACCCACCGAGCTTGACGGCGGCACCGGTGACCTGGCGCCCGGCGCCGGTTCCAAGCAGCACCGCGGCCAGCGCGCCCGCCGCAAGAGGATTGTCCTTGGCCATCTGCACCGCCTGTCCGGCCTTGTCGCGGACCGTGCCGCCGGTGCCGGGAATCTGCGAGCCGAGCAGATCGTCGAGAAGCTTCTTGGGATCGAACATCAATGCCTCCAGGATTGCCCGGCCGAACGGGCAGGTTTCGAACGCCGAAGACGTAGGTCCCTAAACCTGGCATTGCAATGACGGGCGGCCGCTTTGCCCCGGCCCAGGCGCCTTGATCAGGACCCGATATGCGGTCCCCTGCCCCGCGCCTGCGCCAGCTCGACCTGCCGCTGGCGCTCGGCATAGCGCTGGCGGTCGTCGTCCGACCGAGCGTCGAAACAATGCGGGCAAGAAACGCCGGCGGCAAATTTCGGCGATGTCAGCTCGTCCAAGGTCAGCGGATGGCGGCAGGCGCGGCACAGCTTGGCGTCGCCCTCGGCGAGGCCGTGCGACACCGAAACCCGTTCGTCGAAGACGAAGCATTCGCCTTGCCACAGGCTTTCCTCGGCCGGCACTTCTTCGAGATATTTCAGGATGCCGCCCTTGAGATGGAACACCTCCTCAAGGCCGAGCGACCTGACATAGGCCGTCGCCTTTTCGCAACGTATGCCGCCGGTGCAGAACATGGCGATCTTGCGGCCTTCCAGCTCCGCGCGGTGCTCTTCCACCCAGGCCGGGAATTCGCGAAAGCTCGCGGTCGCCGGATCGATGGCGCCCTTGAAGGTGCCGATCGACACTTCGTAGGCGTTGCGCGTGTCGATGACGATCGTGTCGGGTTGCGAAATCAGCGCGTTCCAGTCGGCCGGCGCGACATAGGTGCCGGCACTCTTCGCCGGGTCAATGTCTTCGACACCCATGGTGACGATCTCGCGTTTCAGCCGCACCTTCATGCGGTGGAAGGGCATTTGCGCGGCGCTGCTGTATTTCACCTCGAGGCCGGACAGCCCGTCGATGGCTTCGAGATGTTCGATCAGTTCGGCAATCGCCGCATCGCTGCCGGCGACCGTGCCGTTGATGCCTTCATGCGCCAGAAGCAGCGTACCCCTGATGCCGCGCCCACAGCAGAAGGCAGCCAGCGGCGCCCGCAGCGCCTGGAAGGCGTCGAGCCGGGCAAATTTGTAGAGCGCGGCGACGCGGACAGGCTGGGATGGCGCGGACGGTGTCATTGCCAGAGCAACTAGACGCTCGTAAAAGCCGTTTCAAGGTGAAACGGGTTGGACGGCCTGCCATGGCCCTGTTCCGGAAGAGCCCGTAAGCTACCCGGCGTGCGTGACATCACGACACGCCCGGTTGCGTGGACAGGAAAATACCCGTCTGCTAATCGGTTGAATTGACAACGATATGGAGAAGAAGATGCCCAGCAAGACCGAAAAACTCCTGTCGTTGCTCAACGGTCAGCCGGTCATCCCGGTGTTGAAGATCGCTGATGTTGCCAATGCGGTGCCGTTGGCCCGCGCCCTGGCGCGCGGCGGCCTGCCGGCGATCGAGATCACGCTCAGGACCGCGGATGCGCTGGAAGCGATCCGGCGCGTGGCCGGCGAGGTCGAGGAAGCCATCGTCGGTGCCGGCACCATTCTGGATGCCCGCCAGTTCGATGAGGCGGCCGCCGCCGGCTCGCAATTCATCGTCAGCCCGGGCATAACCCGCGAGCTTCTGGCAGGCGCCGCCGACAGCGAGGTTCCGCTGCTGCCCGGCGCCATCACCCCCGGCGAGATCATGGCCGCGCGCGAAGCCGGGCTGCGCTTCCTGAAGTTCTTCCCGGCCGAGCAGTCCGGCGGCATCGCCTCGCTGAAGGCATTCGCCTCGCCGCTCGCCGACGTGAAATTCTGCCCGACCGGCGGTATCACCGGCAAGAACGCGGCCGACTATCTCAGCCTGCCCAATGTCATCTGCGTCGGCGGCTCCTGGGTCGCCCCCGACGACATGGTCAAGGCCGGCAGGTGGGACGAAATCGAAGCTCTCGCACGCGCCGCGAGCAAGCTCGCCGGATAAGCGCTTTCGCGTTCACCAGCGCAGCGGGCCATTCTCGTCGAAATAGCCGGCGGTCGGACCATCGGCATCGAGCGTCGCCAGGCGCACGATGATCTCGGCTGCCTGCTGCACCGTGCGACCGCCCCTGTGCCCGTTGAGATCGGTCGCGGTGTAGCCGGGAGCAGCGGCATTCACCTTGATGCCGCGCGGCGCGAGCTCCCTGGCGAACGCCACCGTGATGGCGTTGAGCGCCGTCTTGGAGCTGCCATAGCCCATTATGTTGGGCGACTGGTTTTCGCCTGTTGCGTCCTGCGCGCGGGCGATCGAGCCGATATAGCTGCTCACCATGACGATGCGGCCGGCGGGCGATGCCAGCAGAAGCGGCAGGAATGCCTGGGTGACGCGGACCGGGCCGAAGACGTTGACATCATAGGTGGCCTTGATGTCGGCGATATTCTCCCGGCTCGGCGGCAACTCATACCGCCCGTTCGAGCCGAGCGCGTCGACATATCCAGGAGCAATGCCGGCATTGTTGACCAGCACGTCGAGGCTGGCTACCCGCGCCGCGACGGTCCTGGCGGCGGCCGCCACGCTTTCGTCATCGACGACGTCGAGTTCGAGCCACTCGACGTCGAGCCCTTCGCTGCGCAGCGCCTGTGCCGCTGCGGTGCCGCGTGCGGCGTCGCGGGCGCCGAGCCAGACCTTGAATCCCGTTGCCGCCAGGCGCCGTGCGGTCTCCAGGCCGATGCCCTTGTTGGCGCCGGTCACCAGTGCGCGCTTCGATGTCGTCATATCCAAATCTCCTTTGTGGAGGCCTGACGCCTGTCGCCTGGAAGTGGCCCGGTCCGGGAGAACGACATGCATAAAACAAAGGCCCAAGACGCGTCGCCAAACGCGACGCGCCTTAGAGATGGCGGATTGCGGCCCGCCTCGCGCGCCGAAAACTCTCTTGCTCTTGCCTGATCCTCTCACCTGGTTGCGCGGCCCACGCGGATCGGCAATGCTGAAACGATGAGAGAGGCGCTGCTGGAATTGATCGCCATCGCCGGCCGCCATGCGCATGGGCGGCGGACAAGGACGGCGATCCCTCGCGTTACGATCGGCCGCAGCGAGGTCCCGACGCCGCCGATGCCCGAGCTTTGTCAGCCGACGGCGCTGTTCGTGCTGCAAGGCACGAAATCGGTGCTGATCGGCGAGCGCACGCTTCGTTATCAAGCCGGCAGCTATTTCGTCTACGCGGTCGAGACACCCGCCACCAGCCAGCTGATCGAGGCGAGTATCGCGCATCCCTATGTGGCCATCGGTTTCGCCCTCGATGTCAAGGCGATCGCAGCCCTGCTCATCGAGCACGAGCCGGCCGTCGGTGGCGACGATTTCATGACCTACCTGGCCAATGACGACCTGCTCGACGCGTGGCGCCGGATGCTGCGGCTGCTCGACAGGCCCGCCGAGATTCCCGTGCTCGCTCCCCTGCTCGAGCGCGAGATATTGTTTCGCCTGTTGCAAGGCCCGCAAGGCGCGAAGTTGCGCCAGCTCGCCGGCGCCGACAGCCGCTTGTCACAGATCCGCCGGGCGACCGCCTGGATCCGGGCTCACTATGACGAGCCTATCGAGGTGCGGCGGTTGGCCGAGCTCGCCAATATGAGCAGCGCTGCGTTTCATCGCCACTTCAAGGCGGCGACGGCGATGAGCCCGATCCAGTACCAGAAGCAGGTCCGCCTGCTGGAGGCCCGCCACCTGCTGCTGGCCCAGCCGGGAAACGCCGCGCGGGTTGCCTTTACCGTGGGCTATGAAAGCGCTTCGCAGTTCAGCCGGGAGTATGCGCGTCAGTTCGGGTTGCCGCCTGCACGCGATGCCGCGCGGCTTCTGGCGCGGGGCGAAGCGGCCGCGCTGGACATCGACTGAACCATCCCGGGCGGCACGAAAAAGCCCGGCCGGCTTGCGCCGATCGGGCTAGTCTGGTGCCATGATAGTCAGTGGTGTCTTGGCGGTCAGTTGCAGACCCTGACCTTCTCGACCGCCTTGTGGCGATGCTTCCAATGCGTGACCATCTTGGTCCGGCAGTGATGCTTGCCATTTTTGATGATCACGGTTTCGGCTTGCGAGGGAGCAAAAGCCGCCGATGCCGCCACCAGCGCCAGGACGGATGCCAACAGGATCTTCTTCATGAATATTCCCGGGGTTGGAACGCAGCCATTCTAGCCGGGAAACAGGCAGCTTTTACCTTTTCACGAGAAGTTCAGGCACCCGTGATCCCGCGGGGCCGGGGCCGGCTTCATGCATGCCGGTTGTGCCCGCACACAGCCGGCTGACAACGAAAAGCCGCGCCGGTTGCCCGGCGCGGCTTTCGGAATGCCCGGTCTTTACTTCGTCTGGAAGCGCGCGACGGACAGGAATTTTACGGCATTGCCGGTGAAACGGTTGGCATCCGCCATCTGGTCGCCCTGCTGGAAGCCGGCCGTGTAGACCTCGCTCGGCGGCGTGTGGACCACGTTGTAGGCGTAGCCCGGCGCCGTCGTGGCGCTCGAAACCGTCGCGACATTCTCGCCGCTGGTCAGCGCCCAGCGGGCGGCCTGCGGTGCGGCGGCAACCACGATGGCCTTGGGACCGGGTTTCAGGTCGCGGGCGGTGGCTCTGGCCTCCTTGCGGGTCGTCTTCACGCCGGCGCCGATCGCGGCGACCGGATCGGAACCGGCAGCGCGGGCGACGACGGCCTCGCGCGGCGATGCGGCATCGACGCCGGACGGGTCGTTGAAAGCCGAACGAGGCTCGGACAACGACGCAACCCGATAATAGTCAGCCTGCACGGGAAGCGCCTCGGCCTCGTCGAGCACGGCCTTGACCGCATCGGGCTTGACCGCATCGGGCTTGGCCGCATCGATATTGGTCATATCCGGCCGCGCGCTCGGCAGCACCGAGAAGGCATCGGTCGCGGTCTTGCCACGCTCGGCCGTCTCGGCCAGCGCCATCAGCACATCCTTGCTGGGCGCAGGCGCCAGCACCGCCGGCAACGTGTGTTCGGGGCGCCATGTCGGCAAAGGTATGTTGTTGGCGGCAACCTGCGCTGCATCGGCGGCGACCGCCGAGGGATCAGCCTTGCCGAAAGGCATATTCGCCGGCGTCTGCACGGTTGCCACGGTCTGTTCGGTGCTGGCCGTCGCATCCGCCATGCCGAAGGGAACATTTTCAGGCGGCTGCGCGCCGACATCGACTTTCGGCCGCGGCGCGAAATCGGGCAGCGGGATGCTGCGTGCCGGCAACGCCGCGATGATCGTCTCGGGCGTATCCTTTTCCGGCTCCGGGGCCTCCTCGGCGACCTGCGGGATCTCGGCGCGCTTGGCGTTCTCGGGCGCCACGATCGCGATCCCCGGCAGGGTGTCGCTCTTGGCGGTGCTCGCCGGTGCCGGCTTCACGCTTCTCGGCTTGGGCGCCGGCTCCGCGGATGCGACATCGGCGCTGTCGTCGGCCTCGTCGTCGCCGCCGCCGAAAAAGGCAGCCAGCAGTCCGCCGGACCTCTTGGAACCGCCGCCGGCGCTGGCCAGCTCGATGGCGGCGCCGCCGGAACCCTTGCGTGCCTTGTATGAGGCAAGCGCCTGCTCAAAGCCGGGCAGCGGCCGGCCGTCGCTCGGCACGTGCAGCGTCTTGCCGTTCGGGAACAGGCTCACCAGCTCCTGTCGGCTGATGCCGGGCCAATGGCGCACATTGCCGACGTCCATGTGGACGAACGGCGAACCGGATCTCGGATAGTAGCCGACGCCGCCGCCCTGCATCTTGAGCCCGATATTGCGCAGCTTCTTCAGCGGCACGCCCGGAATGTAGAAGTCCATCGCCTTGCCGAGCATGTGCTGGCTCTTCTCGGCGACGCCCTTGCTGCGGCTGCGCAGCATCGAGTTCGTCGACGGCGAGCGATAGCCGCAAACCACCTGGATATAGTCGGTGGCGCCGCTTTCCCGATAGGCTTCCCAGACCAGGTCCAGCAGGCGCGGGTCCATCTTGGTCGGCTCGTTGCGGCGCCAGTCGCGCAGGATGATGTTGATCTTCCTCAGCCCGGCCTGATCGTAACGGCCGTTGCGCTTGTAGACGATCTCCGCCTTCTCGTGCGTGTGGAGGTGGTAGAGCTTCAGAGAACGGACTTCGGCGCTGGCGCCGGTTGCGGCAGCGGCAAGAAAACCAAATGCGACAATCATGGCCGCCAGCCACTTCGGCCAGACGCTCAAATGATAGTGCCGCCCGTTTGTGTGTCGTTCGATTCTGTTCAAATCAAAAGGCCTTGCAGGCTGCCGTTTGTCCCCGGATTTGCCCAAACGGACGTGTCGTTGTCACATCCGAATATCGATCCTAATGGTTAATCATCGCTTATTGAAGCCGAAATGCGGTAAGACCGTGGCGATATCCCGCCAAAAATTGTCCACAAGGTTTCTTGGTAAACCGCTGGTTTAGATCATGATTCCTCGTTTGGCCGAAACACGATCTGTTACCGTTAGCCTTAATGCGTGAACGGGACCGTCGGGGACGTCGCCATCGGCGCGCCACACTCCGGTCCAGTCAATGCACCGGCGACATGATGGCAGCGCAAGCTGGTCCCGGCCTTGCGTGACCGCACTCGGGCCGACCGCTCTCAGGCCGAACATCGGGCGGCTGTGCGCGATAGCGCCCTCAGGAAGCGAGCCGGTCGAGCCTGCCGGTTTCCGGATCGATGCCGTATTCCTTGAGCTTGCGGTAAAGCGTCGAGCGGCCGATGCCGAGGCGGCGGGCGACTTCGCTCATCTGGCCGTTGTAGTGATCGATGGCGAGCTTGATCATCTCCAGTTCGACATCCGCCAGCGCGCGCACATTGCCGCGCTCGTCGAGCGCGCGCAGCGTGCCGAAGCGTGGCTGAAGCCGCGTCGGCGATTCGGGTTCGGCAACCGAAACGCCCTCGCCGGCCAGCGCCGGCTCATCGCGCGGTTCTACGGCCAAAGCCGGGCCGGTCGGCGCGATGTCCACATCGAGACGGACCGTGCCCTCCACCTGGGCGCGGATTTGCGGGAAATCCTCGACGCCGAGCACATCGCCTTCGCACAGCACCGAGGCGCGGAAGACGGCATTTTCCAGCTGCCGGATGTTGCCGGGCCAGTCATAGGCCTGGAGCACGGCGAGCGCCGCCGCCGAAATGCCCCGCAGGCGATGGCGCGGGTCTGCCGGAGCCACCTTCTCCATGAAATGTGCGACCAGATCGGGAATGTCGTCGCGGCGGTCGCGCAAGGGCGGCACATAGATCGGATAGACGTTGAGCCGGTAGAACAGGTCCTCGCGGAACTTGCCGTCCTTGACCTGCTGCAGGAGATTGCGGTGCGTCGCCGAAATCAGCCTGATGTCGACCCGGACCGTGGCGCGGCCGCCGACCGGATCGACCTCGCCATCCTGGACGGCGCGCAGCAGCTTGACCTGCACGTCGAGCGGCAGGTCGCCTATCTCGTCCAGAAACAGCGTGCCCGAATGCGCTTCGACGAATTTGCCGGTGTGCTTCTCCGTGGCTCCGGTGAACGAGCCCTTCTCATGGCCGAACAGGATCGATTCGACCAGATTGTCGGGAATGGCGCCGCAATTGACGGTGACGAAAGGTTTCGAGCGGCGGTCGCCGCTGCCTTGTATGGCGCGCGCCACCAGTTCCTTGCCGACGCCGGATTCGCCCTCGATCAGGATCGGGATGTTGGATGCCGCCGCTTTCTGGCCGAGGCGGATCACCTTGTCCATGGCGGGACTGTGCGTGATCATGTCCCTGAAGGTCAGCAGCCCGCCGCGCCGGCGCGACGTGCGCTTGACCTCGCCTTCGACAGCCTCAACCTTGAGCGCGTTGGCGATCGAGGCCTGCAGCCTGTCGGGAGAGGCCGGCTTGACGACGAAGTCGAAGGCGCCGTGGCGCATCGCCGAAACCACGGTCTCGATGCCGCCCTGGGCGGTCTGCACGATGACCGGGATGGTGATGCCGCGCTCGCGCATCGCCTTGAGCACGCCGATGCCATCGAGATCGGGCATGACCAGGTCAAGGATGACCACCGACACGTCGCGGGCGCCGGGTCCGTCGAGGGCGTCGAGGCCGGCAGCGCCCCCGTCGACCACGATTGCGGTGTGGCCGAACCGCGTCACCGCCGCCTCGAGCAGCCGGCGCTGCACGGGATCGTCATCGACTATGAGTATGGAACCTGTCATGACTGTCTTGAGCCGCCCGCCTGATATCCCCATGGACCATCTTGGCACAGGGTTCTAAATAAGGTTTCAAAAAACCCGGTGAACGAATTCCTTAGGATTTGACCGGCTTCTCCGTTCTCCTTGATTCTGGCCCTGGGCCGGCCACTCGATTCAAAGAAGGTATTGTCGATGCGCGTGATGTTTGATCGGCGGCCTGCGGCGCCAGCTTCCGGTCAGGGCGCCGCCGAGCTTGGCGATCTGCCGGAATGGAATCTTGCCGACCTCTATGCGGGCATGGAGGCGCCGGAGCTGAAGCGCGACATCGCCAAAGCCGCCGCCGATGCGGTCGCCTTCGAGAGCCGCTGGAAGGGCACGCTGTCCGCCGAGGCCGAGCGCGGCAGCGCAGGCAGGCTGGGCGAAGCGCTTGTCGCCTATGAGGCCCTGGAAGAGCTGATCGGCCGTATCGTCTCCTATGCCGGCCTCATCTACGCCGGCAACACCGCCGATCCGCAGCGCGCCAAGCTCTATGGCGACATCCAGGAGAAGATGACCGACGCCAGCGCGCATCTTCTGTTCTTCGCGCTCGAACTGAACCTGATCGACGACGCGGCGATCGAGGGCGCGCTCGCCGCCGACCCCGCCTTCGGTCACTACCGGCCCTGGGTGCTCGATCTGCGCCTGGACAAGCCCTATCAGCTCGAGGATCGCGTCGAGCAGCTCTTCCACGAAAAATCGATCACCGGGCGCGGTGCCTGGAACCGGCTGTTCGACGAGACGATGACGGACTTGCGCTTCGACGTCGACGGCGAGGAGCTGACGTTGGAACCGGCCCTGAACCGATTGCAGGATGCCGACGGCGAGGTGCGGCGCCGCGCCTCCGAGGCGCTCGCCCAGACCTTCCGGAGGAATTTGCGCACCTTCACGCTGGTCACCAACACGCTGGCCAAGGACAAGGAAATCTCGGACCGCTGGCGCGGCTTCGAGGACATCGCCGATTCACGCCATCTCGCCAACCGCGTCGAGCGCGGTGTGGTCGATGCGCTGGCTTCGGCGGTGCGCGAGGCCTATCCGCGCCTGTCACACCGCTATTACCGGATGAAGGCGCGCTGGCTGGGCATGGAGGTGATGAACCACTGGGACCGCAACGCGCCGCTGCCGGAGACGCCGCAGGCGGTGATCGGCTGGGACGAGGCCAGGAACACGGTGCTGTCCGCCTATCAGCGCTTCTCGCCCGAGATGGCCGAGATCGCGCGGACTTTCTTCGACCGCAACTGGATCGACGCGCCGGTGCGCCCAGGCAAATCCCCCGGCGCCTTCGCCCATCCGACCGTGCCTTCGGCGCACCCCTACGTGCTGCTCAACTACATGGGCAAGCCGCGCGATGTGATGACGCTGGCGCATGAGCTTGGCCATGGCGTGCACCAGGTGCTGGCCGGCGGCCAGGGCGCGCTGATGGCCTCGACGCCGCTGACGCTGGCCGAGACGGCGTCCGTTTTCGGCGAGATGCTGACCTTCCGCTCGTTGCTCGAGCAGACCACCGACAGGCGCGAGCGCAAGGCCATGCTCGCCCAGAAGGTCGAGGACATGATCAACACGGTCGTGCGCCAGATCGCCTTCTACGAGTTCGAGCGCAAGGTGCATGCGGAGCGCCGCAACGGCGAACTGACATCCGACAGGCTCGGCCAATTCTGGCTGGAGGTGCAGGCGGAAAGTCTGGGCCCGGCGATAAAGTTGCGCGACGGCTACGAAGTGTTCTGGACCTACATCCCGCACTTCATCCATTCGCCCTTCTACGTCTACGCCTATGCGTTCGGCGACTGTCTGGTGAACTCGCTCTACGCGGTCTACCAGAACGCCGAGCGCGGCTTCCAGGACAAGTATTTCGAGATGCTGCGCGCCGGCGGCACCAAGCATCATTCGCAGCTTCTGGCGCCTTTCGGCCTCGATGCCACCGATCCCGCCTTCTGGCAGATCGGGCTTGGCGTGATCAGCGGCTTGATCGACGAGCTGGAAGCGCTCGACAACTGAGGCGTCTTCTGTACGTCGTCCCCACCTGCTCAGAACAGTTTAGCCGGAATGCATATTGGGCCCACACTATTCTTGGTCTAAATATCTGTTCTTGAATAACTCTCTTTCGTAGTTTTCCCATAGCTTTCCGTAAGCTCTATGATAGCCTCCCCGCCAAGCTCAGCCGGAGCATACGGGTCGGGCGGGGAAGTCTCAGCCGACCGCGGCGTTCCGGTGCACGCGACGACGGCCATTGGCCATGGCTTGCAAAGCCGACGCCGACGGCTCGACTGAGGCCGGCTGTTCGGCAGGCGGTCGAACCATCATCGAGTAGTCCTTCGCCGAAGGTCATTAAGTCCAATGCCGCGGCAGACGGATCTGACTGGAGAGAGAGACAATGGGCACTTTTTTCTACATGCTCCTGGCGTTCCTTGTGGGTGTGCTGGTTGGCTGGTTCATCTGGGGACGCCTGCGCGGTGAGTTCGACAGCTTGCGCGGCGACCTCGACCGCACACGCAGCGAGCGCGACCGGCTGCGGGCCGACAGCGATCGCCTGACCGGCGAGTTGGATGCCTGTGGGCGCACCCGCGCCGACCTCGAGCGCCGGCTGCGCGAGGCCTCGACCGGCTCCGGTCCGGCAAAAGCGGCGACCCCGGCGCCGGCCGCCTTGATGTCGACGCCCACCCCTGCCAAATCCGCTCCGGCGGCCAAGCCGGCGCCCAGGAAGCCGGCTGCGGCCAAGGCCGCTTCCAGCGCCGCGAAGACCGGCGCGCCGAAGGCCGCTGCCGCCAAGGCGGCACCCAAGGCCAGCGCGGCGCCCAGGAAGGCGGCACCGGCGAAGGCCGCGCCGGCCAAGGTGGCTTCCGGCAAACCCGACAATCTGCGCCGGCTGATCGGTATCGGCCCGGTCAACGAGAAGCTGCTCAGGGCACAAGGCGTCACCAGCTTTGCCCAGATCGCCGCCTGGACAGCCGCTGATATCAAGCGGATCGAGGACGTCATGAATTTCGACGGCCGTATCGCGCGCGAGCGCTGGATCGAGCAAGCCAAGCTGCTCGCCGCCGGCAACGAGGCGGAATTCGCCAGGCAGTTTCCGTCGGCCGGAACCGCCAGCAACACCTGAGCGACAGGGCAGATCCGACGATTGCGGCCGGCGGCGCGAACGAAGCGTCGCCGGTTTGTTTTTGGCCGCAGGTCTGTCCACAGGTCGGGCCAAAGGTGGGGCCAGAGGTCGGCTTTAAGTGGCAAGGTGCCGCTCCCTCGATTGCGCGCGGCTGGCCCCCCATATAGAGCCATCATTGGCTTCATCGATCCACGCGCCGAGTTCCATGCCCCTGCCCGCCGCAATTTTCCGCAATGACGAAAGCGCGCGCCAGCTCGTTTTCGATCGACCGGACGACATCATCACGGCGCACGAGGCCCGGGATTTCTCGGCCGCGCTGCAGGCGGCCCAGGCCGCGCATGACGCCGGCAAATGGCTTGCCGGCTATTTCTCATACGAGGCGGGCTACCTGCTGGAGCCGAAGCTGGTTCCGTTGCTGCCGGCCGGGCGCCGCGCCCCGCTGGTCTGCCTGGGCGTCTTTGACGCGCCGGTGCAAGAGCCGGTGCCGCCCCGCAAGGCGGCGGCGACCAACGGCCCGATCTTCGATGCAAGGGCGACATGGTCGTTCGAGGACTACGAGAAGCGGTTCTCGCGGCTGCACCGGCACATCAGGCAAGGCGACTGCTACCAGGGCAACCTGACCTTTCCGGTGCATGCGCAATGGTCGGGCGATCCGCTCGCCGCCTTCGACGCGCTGACCGAACGCCAGCCGGTGAAATATGGTGCCCTGGTTTCGCTTGGCGATCCGGTCGTGCTGTCGCGCTCACCCGAACTGTTCTTCGAGATCGACGCGCAGGGCATGGTCGAGACGCATCCGATGAAGGGCACGGCGCCGCGTGGTGCGACGGAAGCCGACGACGAGCGCCAGAAAACCTTCCTGCGCAATGACGAGAAGAACCAGGCCGAGAACCGGATGATCGTCGACCTGCTTCGCAACGACATCTCGCTGATCAGCGAGGTCGGTACGCTGGAAGTGCCAGAGCTGTTCCGCATCGAGACCTATCCGACCGTCCACCAGATGGTAAGCGACGTCAGGGCGAAGCTGCTGCCGGGCCTCACGATCCGCCAGATTTTTGCAGCGCTGTTTCCCTGCGGCTCCATTACCGGCGCGCCGAAAATCCGCGCCATGGAGATCCTGCATGACCTTGAAGGCACGCCCCGCGATGTCTATTGCGGCGCCATCGGCTGGATCGCGCCCGGCGGCACGATGCGCTTTTCCGTGGCGATCCGCACAATCTCGCTCTTTCCCGGCGGCGAGGCCGTCTACAATGTCGGCGGCGGCATCGTCTTCGATTCAACCGCGCAGGAGGAGTATCAGGAGTGTCTCTTGAAAGCCCGCTTCGCGACGGGAACGCCGCCGGTTTCGAATTGATCGAGACCATGCGCTGGGAGCCGCCCATGGGCTTCCTGCGCTTCGAGCGGCATCTCGCGCGCCTCTATGGTTCGGCGGCCGAACTCGGTTTTGCCTGCGACCCGCAAAGGATCGGCGACGTGTTGGGCAAGGCTGTCGATGGCGCGCGCAACGCCTTGCGCACGCGCCTGGCTTTGGCGCGCAGTGGCGACGCGGCCGCCTCGGTCCAGCCCTATGAGCAGCTCGCCGCCGATAAGGTCTGGACGCTGCGGCTGGCGCGCACGAGGCTCGATTCGAACGATATGCTGCTGCGCCACAAGACCAGCCGCCGGCAGGTCTACACGCATGCCCGCGCCGAATATCTCATCACCCAGGCCGACGAAGTGCTGTTGGTCAACGAGCGTGGCGAGATGTGCGAGGGCACCATCACCAATGTCTTCGCCGATTTCGGCGACGGCATGCTTTTGACGCCCCGCCTCGATTGCGGGCTGCTGCCTGGCGTATTGCGCGGCGCGTTTCTGGATGAAGGCCGCGCCCGCGAGGCGATCTACAGCTTTGACGACTTGAAATCCGCCAGGGCGCTCTATGTCGGCAATTCGCTGCGCGGCTTGATCCCGGCAAAACTGATCTGAAGCATGACATCCCTGCCCACCCACACGCCATATGATGGCTCGTCCAAGCTGTTTACCATCGGGCTGAAGCCGCTTGCCCTGGCCGACTGGATCGAAGTCGACGAACATCTCCTGCCGTTCCTCGCCGAGAAGCAGCGGCTCTATGCCGAAATGCCCGGCACCGTGTTCGTCGAGGAAGACGGCACGCGCGATGCCCAGCGCGAAGTGCTCGACCTGCTCGAAGCGCACTTGCCGCGGGCATTTCCCGAGACCCATCGGCGTGCCAGTGGTGGGGTCGAGGTGATCGGCGCCGCCGGCAATCCCGAGGGCGACTTCGCCAAGGCGCCGCTTGTCGCGGCCTCGCTGCTCGTCCAGGAAGACCTGATCCTGATGCGCCGCGGCGAAGACGGCTGGCGGCTCGCCGCCGGCTCGCTCTGCTTTCCCTCGTCCTGGTCGCTGCTCGAAAAATTCGGCAAGCCGTTGCAGCAGATCCATGCGCCTGTGCCGGGTTTTGGCCCTGGCACGCGGCCGGCCGAGCTGATCAACCGCATGTTCGACGGCCTCCAGGGCCAGGCCGTGGAGCGCTACAACTGGTCGATTCAATCGGGCGATGCGCTCTACCACCCGCTGTCCAATGTCGAGCGAATCGAGCGCGCCGCCAGCCGCCCGTCGCGATTTGCCGATGGCGACGCCAATGCCCACGCCTTCATCCGCGTCGAGCGGCAGACGCTTCGAAAACTGCCCGTCTCGGGCGACATCCTGTTCACCATCCGCATTCATCTCGACCCGCTGGCGGCGTTGGCGCATCACCCCGACCGGGCGACGCTGGCTCCGGCTTTCGCTGCCCAACTCGAAGCGCTCGACATCGCCCAGCTCGATTACAAGGGCTTGACATCAGACCGCGACCGGCTGGTCGGCGTCCTTAACCAAATGGCGAACGCCGCCTGACCGGCGGTTGGCGCTTTTCACTGGTTTATGACAATGATCTGTGATGTAGCGCATGCCCGTTGGGCGAGAATGCCCGGGTTTGCACCTGTCTGAAGGAGTGCTCGATAAAATGGCGAATGAAAACTGGCCCGTTTACGGTGAGATCACCGGCCCTGTGGTGATGATCGGCTTCGGCTCGATCGGACGGGGCACGCTGCCGCTGATCGAGCGCCATTTCAAGTTCGACAAATCGCGCATGACGGTCATCGACCCGCTCGGCACCGACCGCGCGCTGCTCGACGAGCGCGGCATCACCTTCATGCAGGATGCGGTGACCGAGAAGAATTACAAGAAGCTCCTGACCCCGCTTCTGACCAATGGCGGCGGCCAGGGTTTTTGCGTCAACCTGTCGGTCGACACCGGCTCGGTGGATCTGATGCGACTCTGCCGCAAGCTCGGCGTGCTCTACATCGACACGGTCGTCGAGCCATGGCTCGGTTTCTATTTCGATGCCGAGGCCGACAATGCCAGCCGCACCAACTATGCGTTGCGCGAGTCGCTGCTCAAGGAAAAGCACGACAAGCCCGGCGGCGCGACCGCGGTCTCCACCTGCGGCGCCAATCCAGGCATGGTCTCGTGGTTCGTCAAGCAGGCATTGGTCAACCTGGCCACCGATCTCGGCCTCGAGTTTTCGGAACCCGCGCAGGAAGACCGCGAGGGCTGGGCGAAGCTCATGAGGAAGGCGGGCGTCAAAGGCATCCACATCGCCGAGCGCGACACCCAGCGCACCAAGAAGCCGAAGCCGATGGACGTGTTCTGGAACACCTGGTCGGTCGAGGGCTTCATCTCCGAGGGCCTGCAGCCCGCCGAACTCGGCTGGGGCACGCATGAGAAATGGATGCCCAAGAACGGCAAGAAACACAAACATGGTTCCAAGGCCGCAATCTATCTGGAGCAGCCCGGCGCCAACACGCGCGTGCGCTCGTGGTGCCCGACGCCAGGTGCCCAATACGGCTTCCTGGTGACCCACAACGAGGCGATCTCGATCGCCGACTTCTTCACCGTGCGGTCCAAAAAGGGCAAGGTTCAGTACCGCCCGACCTGCCACTACGCCTATCATCCCTGCAACGACGCGGTGCTGTCGCTGCATGAAATGTTCGGCGCTGCCGGCAAGGCGCAACCGGTACACCATGTGCTGGACGAAAACGAACTGGTCGACGGCGTAGACGAGCTCGGCGTGCTGCTCTACGGCCATGACAAGAACGCCTACTGGTACGGCTCGCAACTGTCGCTCGCCGAAGCGCGCAAGCTGGCGCCTTACCAGAACGCCACCGGCATGCAGGTCACCTCGGCGGTTCTGGCCGGCATGGTCTGGGCGCTGGAGAACCCCGAGGCCGGCATCGTCGAGGCCGACGAGATGAACTACAAGCGCTGTCTGGACGTGCAGTCGCAATATCTCGGACCGGTGAAGGGCTATTATACCGACTGGACGCCGCTCGATAATCGGCCCGGCCTGTTTCCGGAGGACCTCGACCGGAACGACCCGTGGCAATTCCGCAACATCCTGGTGCGATAGCGTCGCGCCAAGCATGCCTCACTGCCTTGCAATCGCCCGGAAATCGGGCGATTGAAGGATGCGGACGGGAGCAAGCCGCGTCCATCTGGACGCATGAACTACGCTCTTGAAACTTGGATGCATGCACCGTGCTTTCCGAAAGTCGTTTTCCGATTTCGGGCCGACGGGCGAGGAGAGGATTTTTACATGACCATTGCGCGCAAGATTCTTTCGATGAGTGTTGCGGCGGCCACGATGGTGGGGCTGGCCGCTTGTGCAACCAGCGGTCCCGACGAGCCGTCGATAGGGGCCGCGCCGAAGGGCGTCGAAGGCTCCTGGATCGACGCCAAGGGCACCGGTCTTTCGACCTTTGCCGGCGGAACCTTCACCACGGTGGCGACCGACACCGGCCAGAAGTTGTCCGACGGCACCTATACGATGACCGGCGCCACATCGGTCGAGATCCACGGAACCTCGCTGATCCGGCAGACGCCGGTGAGCTTCAATTGCCTGCTGGTGTCCACCAGCCAGCTCAACTGCACCAGCGGCTCCGGCCAGAACTTCGTGTTGACCCGGCGGGCCTGAACCACCAGGCATTCAAACCTCCAAAGGACGGCGGCCAATGGCCGCCGTCCTTTTTTGTGCCCAGCAGGGATCAACGGGATTTTGCCCCGATTTCCCCTTGCATGCTCCGGAACGCGATGGGAACATGGCTGAAAAAGCCGGCTGTTATAGACCGGTCAAGCAAGAGCGTTAAACGGCTCTGATCAGCCTATCCGGGAGACGAAGATGAAGAAGCTTGCCGCCATTGCCGCCCTTTCCGCGTCGACGCTGGGCCTGTCGGCCGGCGCATCTTTTGCCGACTACACGCTGAATATCCTGCACATCAACGACTGGCACAGCCGCATCGAAAGCAACAACAAATACGAATCCACCTGCTCGGCGGACGAGGAGACAAAGGGCGAATGCGTCGGCGGTGCCGGCCGGCTGGTCACGGCGATCGCGCAGGAGCGCAAGAAGCTGGAAGGCCAGAACGTGCTGTTGCTCAGCGCCGGCGACAATTTCCAGGGTTCGCTGTTCTACACGACTTACAAGGGCAAGGCCGAAGGCGAGTTCCTCAACGACATGAAGTTCGATGCCATGGCGCTCGGCAACCATGAATTCGACGACGGCGAAACGGCATTGGCGCCGTTCCTCGACATGATCAAGTTCCCCGTGCTCGGCGCCAATGTGAAAGCCAACGCGCAGTCCAAGCTCGGTGACCGCGTCAAGCCGTCCATCGTCGTCGAGGTCGGCGGCCAGAAGATCGGCATTATCGGCGCCGTCACCAACGATACGCCCGAACTCGCCACTCCCGGCCCCAACATCGCCATCGAGGACGACGTCAAGTCGATCACGGCCGAGGTCGAGAAGTTGAAGGGAGAGGGCGTCAACAAGATCATTGCCGTGACCCATATCGGCTACAACAGGGAGCGCGATGTCATAGCGAAGATCCCGGGCGTCGACGTGGTCGTCGGCGGCCACAGCCATACGCTTTTGTCCAACACCGATCCGAAGGCGGCAGGCCCCTATCCGACCATGGTCGACAATCCGGACGGCTACAAGGTGCCGGTCGTGCAGGCGGCGTCCTATTCGAAATATCTCGGCGAGTTCAAGGTCGTGTTCGACGACAATGGCGTCGTCAAGTCGGCGGGCGGCGACCCGATCCTCCTCGACAAGTCGATCACGCCCGATCCCGCCGTGCTCGCCCGCATAAAGGAGCTCGGCGCGCCGATCGAAGCGCTTAAGAACAAGGAAGTGGCCGAGACGACCGACGTCATCGACGGCAGCCGCGAGAGCTGCCGCGCCCGCGAATGCGCGATGGGCAATCTCGTCTCCGACGCCATCCTCGACCACGTCAAGGGACAGGGCGTCGAGATCGTCATCTCCAATGGCGGCGGCCTGCGCGCCTCGATCGACAAGGGCACCGTCACCATGGGCGAGGTGCTGACCGTGCTGCCCTTCCAGAACACGCTGGCGACCTTCCAGATCTCGGGCAAGGACCTCGTTGCCGGGCTCGAAAGCGGTCTCAGCCAGGTCGAGGACGGCGCCGGCCGCTTCCCGCAGGTGGCCGGCCTGAAATACGCCTTCGACAAATCCGCCCCGGCCAATGCCGGCCGCGTCAAGTCTGTCGAGGTGATGGAGAACGGCGCCTGGACGCCGCTCAATCCCGACAAGGACTATCTGGTCGCCACCAACAACTATGTCCGCCAGGGCGGCGACGGCTACAAGGTTTTCGCCGAAAAGGCCAAGAACGCCTATGATTACGGCCCCGGCCTCGAACAGGTGGTCGCCGACTATCTCGGCGCGCACCGGCCCTACACGCCCAAGCTCGACGGCCGCATCACCGAGATCGCCGCGACGACAGCGGCCGCGCCTGCGGCGGAGCCCGCCAAGCCAGCCGAAGCAATGCCCGATCTGCCTGCCAACTCCGGCGATATCGCCAACACGCCGCCGGCCGTGTCGACCGAGGCCGCGCCTGCGCCCGCACCGGCAACGCCTGCCGCTCCGGCAACGCCAGCACCTGCGGAACCGGCAAAGCCTGCCGAAGCCGCCCCTGCCCCGGCAACACCCGCGCCGGCTGAGCCGGCAAAGCCCGCCGAGGCCGCACCGGCCGAAACCAGCCATGTCATCGTCGCCGGCGATACCTATTGGGACCTGGCAAAGAAGGCCTATGGCGACGGCACCAGGTGGAAAGTCATTTCCGAAGCCAACAAGGGCTACGAGCCGCGCCGGCTTCCGGTCGGCGCCACCTTGACCATACCGCCGAGGTAACCGCCTTCGCCTTTGCGCGCAGGGACACCCGCCCGAAACAGGGCGGGCGTCCTGTTTTTGGTAAGGTGCGGCCAGACGCTGCATTGAAAAGCAGCGCGGCGTCGCTACTTTCGCGCCGTGTTCGGAGACCCGCAATGCCGCCTTCCATCCCTGTCGACGCCAAGCCCGCGAGGACCGTGGGACCGAGACCGGCCGGACATTCGCCGGCCAAGGCGGGCAAGGTCGGCGTCATGCTGGTCAATCTCGGCACGCCGGACGGCACCGATTTCAGGCCGATGTGGCGCTATCTCCGCGAATTCCTGTCCGACCCGCGCGTCATCGAACTCAACAAGGCGATCTGGTATCCGATCCTCTACGGCCTCGTGCTGACCACGCGACCGAAGAAGTCGGGCGCCAACTATGCCAGGATCTGGAATCGCGAGAACAACGAGTCGCCGCTGCGCACCTATACCCGCGCCCAGGCCGAGAAGCTGACCGTGGCATTGCGCGACCTGCCCGACGTGGTCGTCGGCTGGGCGATGCGCTACGGCAATCCCTCGACCGCGAGCGTCGCCGAAAGCCTGGTCGCGCAGGGCTGCGACCGCATCCTGACCTTTCCGCTCTATCCGCAATATTCGGCCACCACCACGGCGACTGCCAATGACCAGTTGTTCCGGGCGCTGATGAAGATGCGTGCGGCGCCTGCCGTCCGCAGCGTGCCGCCCTACTATGCCGAACCGGTCTATATCGAGGCGCTCGCCCATTCGATCGAACGGCATCTGGCCAGCCTCGATTTCGAACCGGAGGTGGTCATCACCTCCTATCACGGCATCCCGAAACCCTATTCCGACAGAGGCGATCCTTACCGCGAGCATTGCCTCGAGACGACACGGCTGCTGCGCGAGAGGCTCGGCTGGGACGAGAAGAAGCTGATCACCACCTTCCAGTCGCGTTTCGGCGCACAGGAATGGCTGCAGCCCTACACCGACAAGACGGTGGAGAAACTGGCCAAGGACGGCGTGAAATCGATTGCCATCGTCAACCCCGGCTTTTCCGTCGACTGCATCGAAACGTTGGACGAGATCGGCCGCGAGGCGGCGGAAACCTTCCATCATGCCGGCGGCGGAAGATTCGCGCACATCCCCTGCCTCAACGACAGTCCCGAAGGCATGGCGGTGATCGAGGCGATGGTGCGGCGCGAACTGTCCGGCTGGATCTGAAACCGGGAACAATGGACGTTCCGGGGCGTTGAGGCGCGCCCTCCGGAGACCATCGATGCCCCGCAAGCTCGACCTCAGAAGCGGCCGGCCAGTCTGGTCCGCCTATCGGGCACCCGCTGTCCCGACAAGCGCTCTGACCCGTGACGCCAAGGCCGATGTGCTGGTGATAGGCATGGGCATCAGCGGCGCCATGATCGCAGAAGCGCTGACGGCGGACGGCCATTCGGTGGTCTGCATCGACCGGCGCGGCCCGCTGAGAGGGTCGACGTCGGCGACCACCGCCCTGGTGCAGTTCGAGATCGACCAGCCGCTGACGGCACTCGGCAGGATGATCGGCAAGGCCTCGGCGGAACAGGCCTGGCGGCGCTCGCGTCTGGCCGTTTCCAACCTTGCCGGCCGCATAGCCGAGCTCTCCATCAACTGCCGCCTGAGCCGCGCCCCCTCCCTCTATCTGGCCGGTACCGTGCTCGGCCCATCGCAGTTGCGTGACGAGACCGAGGCGCGGCGACAGGCGGGCATCGCCGCGACCTATCTCGCCCCTGCGCCGCTGGCTGCGCGATTCGGCATCGAGCGCGACGGCGCCATCCTCAGCCATGGCAACATCGCGCTCGATCCGCGCAAACTGACCGCCGGATTGCTGCTGAAAGCGCTGGAGCGCAAGGCGCGCCTCTACGCCCCGGTCGAGGCGACCACGATCGAAGACAGCGCCAAGGAGGTCGTCGTCGCCACCAGGGGCGGCCCCACAATCACCGCGCAGCACGTCCTGCTCGCGACCGGCTACGAGTTGACCGACATCGTGCCGGCAGCCGCCCACCGCGTCATCTCGACATGGGCCATCGCCACACGCTCGCAGCCGCGAAAGATCTGGCCGGACGCGGCCCTCATCTGGGAAGCGTCGGACCCCTATCTTTATGCAAGGGCGACAGCCGACGGCAGGGTGATCTGCGGCGGCGAAGACGAGGATTTTATCGACAAGGAACGGCGTGACGCGTTGATCGCCGGCAAGAGCCTGAGACTGGCCAGGAAGCTCGGCCGCCTGTTCCCGGATCTGGACACCAGGCCCGATTTTGCCTGGACCGGCTCCTTCGGCACCACAACCACCGGCCTGCCCTATATCGGCGCCATCCCTGGGCATCCGCGCATCCAGGCCGTGATGGGCTATGGCGGCAACGGCATCGCCTTCTCGCAAATCGCATCCGAAATCGTTTCTGCCGCCATCGCCGGATCGGAAGATACGGACGCAAGCCTGTTCGCCTTCAGCCACCGGCAGCAGCGACACAAACAATCCCTCATCACCTGATTGTAACGTTGTTGAAACACACTTAAGTGTTTGCTGAAGCCGGCTGCGGGAGAATGGCTCCCATGGCTTGCCTCTTGAGGGAGAGCCAAATGGATTTCAGTGGTTTCGATATCGCGATTATTGTTCTGGTCGCTCTTGTCGTGCTGGTGCTGTTCAAAGGCATAAAGACAATCCCGCAAGGCTACAATTATACGGTCGAACGCTTTGGCCGTTACACGAAAACGCTGTCGCCAGGCCTCAACCTCATCGTGCCGTTCATCGATCGCATCGGCGCCAAGTTGAACATGATGGAGCAGGTGCTCGATGTCCCGAGCCAGGAGATCATCACCCGCGACAACGCCATCGTCGGCGTCGACGGCATCGCCTTTTTCCAGATCCTCAACGCGGCGCAGGCGGCCTACCAGGTTTCCGGCCTGCAGAACGCCATCCTCAACCTGACCATGACCAACATCCGCACCGTGATGGGCTCGATGGACCTCGACGAGCTGCTGTCGAACCGCGACGCGATCAACGAGCGCCTGCTGCGCGTGGTCGACGAAGCGGCCCATCCCTGGGGCATCAAGATCACCCGCGTCGAGATCAAGGACATCAATCCGCCCGCCAACCTGATCGAATCGATGGGCCGGCAGATGACGGCCGAACGCAACAAACGCGCGCAGATCCTTGCCGCCGAGGGCCTCAAGCAGTCGCAGATCCTCGAGGCCGAAGGCCGCAAGGAAGCCGCCTTCCGCGATGCCGAGGCACGCGAACGCTCCGCCGAAGCGGAAGCCCGCGCCACGCAAGTGGTGTCGGAAGCGATCTCCAAGGGAGATGTGCAGGCGCTCAACTACTTCGTCGCCCAGAAATACACCGAAGCGCTGGGCAAGATCGGTTCGGCCACCAACAGCAAGATCGTGCTGATGCCTTTCGAAGCGTCGTCGCTGATCGGCTCGCTGGGCGGCATCGGCGAGATCGCCAGGGAAGTGTTCAAGGGCGACGGGCCGTCCGGCACGCAGCGGCAGGTCTCACGACCTCCGGTCGTCAGGCCGAGCGACAACTAATGCCTTTGTGAGTGGATCAAAACCATGATCGACCGCATCGTTTCCGAACTCGGCCCGTGGAACTGGATGGTTCTGGGCTTCGTGCTTTTGGCGATGGAAATCATCGCACCGGGCATCTTCATGTTGTGGACCGGCATCGCCGCGCTGATCGTGGGCGCGGTATCGCTGCTGGTCTGGGATGCGGCCAGCTGGACCTGGCAGGTCCAAGTGCTCGTCTTCCTCGCGCTGTCGCTGGTCTCGGCATTGGTCGGCAAGAAACTCATCGGCGGACGCGACGAGCCGACCGACCAGCCGCTGCTCAACCGCCGTGGGGCGCAGATGATCGGCAGGATGGCGACGCTGGCCGAGCCGATCCGCGACGGCCGCGGCCGCATCAAGCTCGGCGACACGCTGTGGCGCGTCTCTGGCCCTGACCTGCCGGCCGGCACCCAGGTGCGCGTCACCGGAGCCGCCGACACCGATCTCGAACTGACCGTCGAGCGAGTGTGAAACCGGCTCCGCGCTAGCGCAATTCCAGGAAAAGTGTGTACGGTTTTCCGTCCGGAATTGTGCAGAAACAAAGAGATAGAGCAGTTCGCCGTTTCCGTGAAACGGTGAACTGCCCTACGCAGCGCCGATGCGCAAAAGATCGTGCAGGTGGACGAGCCCGACGGGCTTGTTGCCCTCCACCACCATCAGGCTGGTGATGGCTGAATTGTTGATCGTCTGCAGTGCGGTCGCCACCAGCGTGTCCGGCGCCGCGGTCTTGGGAGATCTCGTCATCACCTGATCGACGGTCATCGCCGTCAGGTTGCTGCCTATGTGACGCCTGATGTCGCCATCGGTGACGATGCCGATCAGCGCGCCGTCGGCGGCGGTGACCGCCACGCAGCCGAAGCCCTTGCGCGACAACTCCAGGATCGCGTCCTGCATGCCGGTGCCCGAAACGACCAGCGGCAATCTCTCGCCGACATGCATGATCTCGCGGATCTGCATCAGGTTGGCGCCGAGCTGGCCGCCGGGATGGAAGGTGCGGAAATGATCGGGCGTGAAACCCCGCGCCTCGAGCAGGGCGATCGCCAGTGCGTCGCCCATCACCAGTTGCAGCAGTGCCGATGTCGTCGGCGCCAGGCCATGCGGGCAGGCTTCCGGCGCACGCGGCAGCAAAAGCACGACATCGGCGGCGCGCGCCAGCGCCGATGTCTCACCGGACGTGATTGCAATGAGCGGGATGGAGAAGCGCCTGGAATAGGCGACGATGCCCATCATCTCCTTGCTTTCGCCCGACCATGACATGGCGATGATGGCATCGTCCCTGGCGATCATGCCGAGATCGCCGTGATTGGCTTCAGCGGGGTGGACGAAAAAGGCCGGCGTTCCGGTCGAGGCCAGGGTCGCGGCGATCTTCGAGCCGATATGGCCGCTTTTGCCGACGCCGGTGACGATGACCCGGCCTTCGATCCTCGAGATCATGTCGACCGCTTCGGCAAAGGGCTTCGCCAGCCCGTTTTCGAGCGCCTCGGCCAGCGCTGCCACTCCCGCCTGTTCGGTCGCCACCGTTCTTAGCGCCGAAGCGATCGAGGCCTGTCTGTCCAACGGCTTCTTGTCGAGGGATCGCGCATCCATGGCCGATGCGATTAGCGCTTTGTGCCGCGCCTGTCCAACGGAAATGCCTCCCCCGACCGTCTAGGAGAGCGGTTCGAATGAACGAAGCGCAAGGTCACGAATGTCGAGGCCTGGAACAATGAGCGCTTGGAAAAGCAATCGCCCCCCGCCTCAACCCTCCGTTAACCATCCCCATTTACGGTTCGGTAAGTATGGCGCGCGCTCGCGCCGCGCAAGCAGTGGTGGCGATGTCCGGGGCCCAGTCAGAAAAGACGAGAAGGCGAAAGAGCAAGGCTGCCTGCGCCTTGCTGCTGGCGACCAGCATCTTCGGCCTGCCGCGACCGACGCTGTCCTTCGCCCAGGAAACGGAGCTGCGCGGCGAGGTCTCGGAATCGGCGATCCTGTCCGACCAGCAGCGCAAAGCGAGACTGGCCGCCATAGCCGGTCAGGGTCAACAGCAGCCAGCGAATGCCGCCGGTCAGGACGACACGCCGTCGCGCACCTATCTGCCCGCCAGCGCCGGCGCTGCTCCTGACGATAGCGGTGCCGCCTCGCCCACTGGCAGCATCTTCGACCCGCCGGCGGCCGGTGACGACGTGACCGCCGACAATCCGCCTCCGCCCAAACCACGCCGGCCATCGGCCACCGGGCAGGCCAATGCGGACAAGGCCGCCGACAGGGCGAAGACAAAGAAAAAGAACACCACCGCGACGACCGACGCGACCACGACCGCCAGCACGGCCGACGATGCCGACGCCACCGTCACCGGCACCGGCACCGGCACCGACCAGGAGACCGCCAACCGCCGCGCCGTCACGATCGACAGCGTCGACCGGCAGCAGCTCGATCCGGGCGCCGAACGCACCGCTTCCATCGAAGGGCAGAAGAAGAAAATCGAGGACGATCCGTTCGCCGCTCCAGGCATCAAATGGGGCTCCTTCGTCATAAGGCCGACGCTGGAGCAGGGCCTGACCGCCACCTCGAACGGCGATTCCAGCAGTGCCGGCAAAGCGGCGCTGCTGTCCGAGACGGCACTGCGCTTTTCCGCCGCCTCCGACTGGCGCGAGAACTCCGCGACCATTGATGGTTATGGCCTCTTCCGCGAGACCGTCTCGGGCTACCCGGTTCACAATGAGCAAGGCCGCATCGAAGGCCAGCTCAATGTCGACCTCGACAACGAGCAACGCGCCGTCGCCAAGCTCGGTTACGAGGCCGTGCCGGAATCGGCCTCGTCGCCCGACGCCATTGCAGGCGTCAGCAAGCAACCGCTGCGCCAGACCATCGACGGCAGCCTCGGCATCGAAAAGGACGTCGGCAAGGCGCAATACACTTTGACCGGCGCGGTCTCGCACGACTTCTATGGCGATGCCAAGCTTTCTGACGACACCTCGCTGTCGCAGAAGGATCGTAACTCCACGCTTTATACGGCGACCTTGCGCACCGGCTACGAAATCTCCCCTGCCCTTACGCCTTTCACCGAAATCGAGCTCGGGCGCAGGGCCTATGATCAACGCTTCGACAATGAAGGTTTCGAGCGTTCATCAACGCGGCTTGGTGCCCGCGCCGGCCTCGAGCTCGACATGGGCGAGAAGCTCGCCGGCGAGTTCTCGGCCGGCTGGCTGCGGGAAGCGATCGACGACGACCGCCTGGGGGCGATCGCGGGTGCCACCGTGGACGCCGACCTGAAATGGTCGCCCGAACGCGGCACCACGATCGGCCTGACCGGGCGGACCACGGTCGAGCCCACGACCACCGCAGGTGAAAGCGGCGACATCCTCTATTCCGGCCGCCTCACGGCCGAACGCCAGATCCGCGCCAACCTGACCGGCAATGCCGCGCTGGGCCTGGACTGGCGCGATTATATCGGCATAGACGGCCATGACAGGGTGCTGAGCGCCGAAGCCGGGCTGACATGGTGGCTGAACCGCTATGCCGGCCTCACCACCCGCGCCAGGACCGAGAAGCTCACCAGCAACCTGCCTGGCCGCGACTACACCGCCAACAGCATCTATCTCGGCTTGAAGGTGCAGCGGTAAGCGCGGGCCGCTAAGCTGCGTGCCGCATCCGAGACATCGGCCAGACAGCGCCTCCCTTAAAGCGCCGCCACAACGTCCTCCGAAGGCGCCATCTCGTCGAGAAGCCTGCGGATAACGCCGGCCATGCTCTGGTTCATGTCGTTGCGCCAGAGCGCGAAGGCCACATTGGCCTCGACGAACCCTTCCGGCGATCCGCAATCGAAGGTGCGGCCCTGAAAGTGGTAGCCGTAGAAGGGCTGCTGCTTCTCCAGCTTCAGCATTGCGTCCGTGAGCTGGATCTCGTTTCCGGCGCCCTTCTCCTGGCCTTCGAGGATTTTGAAAATCTCGGGCTGCAATATGTAGCGGCCATTGATGTAGAGATTGGAGGGCGCGGTGCCGGTCTTCGGCTTTTCCACCATCTCGGTGATGCGGAAGCCATGATGGGTGGCTTCGCCCCGGCCGACGATGCCGTATTTATGGGTCTCGGCGGGATCGCATTCCTGAACCGCGATGATGTTGTTGCCGGTCTCGGCATAGAGGTCGACCATGTCCCTCATGCAGCTCTTTTCCGACTGCATGATCATGTCGGGCAACAACAGCGCGAACGGCTCGTCGCCGACCAGTTCGCGCGCGCACCAGACGGCATGGCCAAGTCCGAGCGGCACCTGCTGGCGAGTGAAGCTGGTCTGTCCCGGCCCGGGCTGCAGCCGCTGCAGCCTGGCGAGCTGGTCGTCCTTGCCGCGCTGGGCGAGCGTGTCATAGAGCTCGAACTGGATATCGAAGTGATCCTCGATGACCGCCTTGTTGCGCCCGGTGACGAAGATGAAATGCTCGATGCCTGCCTCGCGCGCCTCGTCCACCACGTATTGGATGACGGGCCGGTCGACGACGGTAAGCATTTCCTTGGGGACGGCCTTGGTGGCCGGGAGAAACCGCGTGCCGAGACCTGCGACCGGGAAAACTGCCTTGCGAACTCTCTTCATGCCTTCAATTATCCGTTTGCAGGCCGGCTCCGCAATCCCGCGCCGCGACATTTTCACGCCGGAATTCAGGATTATCGGGCGAATGAAGGGAAACTTGCACCGGTAGAAGCATCGAGGCGCCTTTTCGTTCCAGGGGCGGCCTATGGTAAACCAATTCCTAACCTGGTTCGGCGATGAATGGTCTTTCCCAAGACGGAGAAGGAGGAAAAGATGTCCGTTCGCAATGCCGCAAAGCGTTTAACGAGCGTCATGACGGCCGCCAGCCTCTCGCTCGCCATGCTGATGCCTGCCGGGCCGGCCTTCGCCGATGCCGGCTTCCGGCAATGGGTCGCCGGCTTCCGCGCCACCGCGGTGCAGGGGGGCGTTTCCGGCGCCGTCTATGACCGCGCCTTCAGGGGCATCGACGAACCCGATCCGGTGGTGCTGGAAAAAGCCCGAACCCAGCCGGAATTCACCGCGCCCGCCTGGGATTATTTCGACAACCGCGTCCACGACCAGTCGGTCGCGGTCGGCCAGCAGATGGCCAGGAAATGGAAGCCGTGGCTGGACAGGATCGAGGCGAGGTTCGGCGTTGACCGCAACGTCCTGCTGGCCATCTGGTCGATGGAATCCAACTATGGCGAGATCCTCAAGCGCGACGACATCATGCGCAATGTCGTCCGCTCGCTGGCGACCCTGGCCTATGGCGATCAGAAGCGGTCGAAATATGCCCGCACGCAACTGGTCGCCGCACTGAAGATCCTCCAGACCGGCGACATCGACGAGAGCCACCTCATGGGTTCCTGGGCGGGCGCCATGGGCCAGACCCAGTTCATCCCGACCAGCTACCAGCACTATGCCGTGGACATGGACGGCAACGGCAAGCGCGACATCTGGAATTCCATTCCCGATGCGCTGGCGACATCAGCCAATCTGCTCAAGAAGAATGGCTGGCAGGCCGGCAAGACCTGGGGCTACGAGGTGGCCTTGCCGGCCGGCAAGCTGCCCGCAGGCTCCAGGACGCTGGCGCAATGGCAGGCGCTCGGCGTGGTCAGGGCGAGCGGCAAGCCGTTCAGGAACCTCAGCGACAAGGCGACGTTGAAAGTACCGGATGGCCGCGGCGGCCCCGCTTTCCTGATGATCAGGAATTTCTCGGTCATCAAGGCCTACAACAATGCCGACAAATACGCGCTCGCCGTTGGCCTTCTTGCGGACGAGATCGCCGGTTCCAGCGGCCTCGTACAGGATTGGAAACGGCCTTTCACCAAGCTGACGTTCGAGGAAAGGCAGGAATTGCAGAAGCGGCTTTCCCAGCACGGCCTTTATGATGGCAAATTCGACGGCAAGATCGGCGACGGGTCGAAGTCGGCCATCATGGCCTATCAGGCAAAGGTCGGCTTGACCCAGGACGGCTATCCGAGCATGGAAGTGCTCAAATGGCTCAGGCAAAAATAGGGCCTGTCATGAACTGAGGAGGAGCGATTGGCTTGGGCTGCGCGCATCGGGACGTTCGTTCCCCGCATGCTGGTGCTGTTCCTGGCCGTCGCCGTGCTCGCCGTCGCCATGGCAGGCGCCTTCCATGCGCCCGCCATGGCGCAGGAGCAGCAAGGCCGCGGCTGGTCATTGCGTGACCTTCTGTTCCCGCGCCGCAGCGAGCGGATCGAGCCGCCGCTGGACATCCAGAAACCAAGGCCCAGGCCCAAGGCAAAAAAGCCGCGCGCGCCGCGTCCGCCCGCGGAACCGGAAATCCCGATCGCCGAGAAGGCGCCGGACGCCCGGGTCGTCCTGGTGGTCGGCGATTTCATGGCGGCCGGGCTCGCCGAAGGTCTCGACACCGCCTTTGCCGAGAATACCGGCGTCAGGATCGTCGTTCGCTCCAATGGCTCGTCGGGCTTCGTGCGCGATGATTTCTACAATTGGCCAGAACAGATCAAGTCATTGGTAGAGACAGAAAAACCCGCCGCCGTGGTCGTGATGCTGGGTTCCAACGACCGCCAGCCGATGAAGGTGGGGGATGTGCGCGAGCAGCCCCGTTCCGAGACCTGGACCAAGGAATACGAGCGTCGCACCGAAGCGTTCGGCAAGGCCATCGCCACGACCAAGGTACCTTTCCTGTGGGTCGGCATGCCGGCGTTCAGGGTTTCGAAGATGACATCCGACATGCTCGCCTTCAACGACATCTACCGTCAGGTGGCCGAAAGCCATGGCGGCGAATTTGTCGATATCTGGGATGGATTCGTCGATGAGAACGGCGCCTTCGTCACCAGTGGCCCCGACATCAACGGCCAGCCCGTGCGGCTGCGCTCCGATGACGGCATCAACATGTCGAAGGCCGGCAAGCGCAAGCTCGCCTTCTATACCGAAAAGCCGTTGATGAAGGTCCTGGGCCTGGCCGCGCCGGGAAGCGTCGCCCCGACCGCTGCTCCTGCCGGCGCGCCGGTCGAGGCGCCGGCGCCGGCCGCCGCTCCCATCGTCATTGACCGCACCGCGCCGATGCTGCTCAGCGATCCGGCGCTCGACGGCGGCACGGAACTGCTCGGCGCCGGACCGCCCGCGAAGGCCAACCCGGGCCTGCCCGGCGAAAAACTGGTAGTCGAGGGCAAGGCGCCGGTGGCTTCGCCCGGCCGCGCCGACGATTTCGCCTGGCCGCCGAAGACAAATCCGGCAGCCGCGGCCGCCAGGGCTGGCACGACGACGGCCATCACTCCTTAGCAACGCGGAGGGCCCGAAACCGTTTTCGGAACTCGCTGCTGCGAGCCATAGGATGGCGTTTTCGAGAACCGGAGCGAGCGTACTTTTTGGGTACGGGAGCACCGGAAGCGCAGAAAACGCCTTATGGCCGCAGCAGTAGAGTTTCCAAACGGGCTCAGCGGGGCAGGACGCTCGAACCCATCAATGCCTCGTCGATCGAACGCGCCGCCTGCCGACCCTCGCGGATCGCCCAGACCACCAGCGACTGGCCGCGGCGCACGTCACCCGCGGCATAGAGCCTGTCGACGCTGGTCCGGTAGTCGCGGTCATTGGCCTCGACATTGCGGGAGCGTCGGCTGTCGGTGACGATCTTCATATCCCCTTCGAGCTCCGACACCACGCCGGCCATGGCCGGCCCGGCAAAGCCGATGGCGATGAAGGCGAGATCGGCGCGGATGACGAACTCGGTGCCGACGATCGGTCGGCGCTTATCGTCGACCTCGCAGCATTTGACACCGGTCAGCTGGCCTTCCTCGCCGATGAATTCGAGTGTCGCCACCTGGAATTCGCGCTCGGCGCCCTCGGCCTGCGAGGAGGAGGTGCGCATCTTGGTCGCCCAGTAGGGCCAGACGGCGAGCTTGTCTTCCTTCTCCGGCGGCTGCGGACGGATGTCGAGCTGCGTGACGCGCACGGCGCCTTGGCGGAAGGCGGTGCCGACGCAGTCGGAAGCGGTATCGCCGCCGCCGACGACGACGACATGCTGGCCGCTGGCGATGATCGGGTGCGACGGCCACGCCACCGACTGGATCGGCTCGCCGCCGACACGCCGGTTCTGCTGCACGAGATAGGGCATCGCGTCATAGACGCCGCCGAGATCGTCGCCGGGGATATTGGCCGCGCGCGGGGTCTCGGATCCGCCGCAATAGAGCACCGCGTCATGCTCGGCGAGCAGTTCGGCCACGGGCTTGTCGATGCCGACATTGACGCCGCAATGGAAGGTCACGCCTTCGCCCTGCATCTGCTCGATGCGACGATCGATATAGTGCTTCTCGATCTTGAAGTCCGGAATGCCGTAGCGCATCAGCCCGCCTGGCCGGCTTTCGCGCTCGTAGACATGGACATCATGGCCGGCGCGGCCGAGCTGCTGGGCGGCGGCCATGCCGGCCGGGCCGGAGCCGATGACGGCGACGCGCTTGCCCGTCTTCCTCTCCGGCGGATAGGGCCTGATATGGCCGGTCTCGTAGGCCTTGTCGGCGATCGCCTGCTCGACCGTCTTGATGGCCACCGGAATGTCCTCGAGGTTCAGCGTGCAGGCTTCCTCGCAAGGCGCGGGGCAGATGCGGCCGGTGAATTCGGGGAAATTGTTGGTCGAATGCAGGTTGCGGATCGCATTGTCCCAGTCCCTGTTATAGACGAGGTCGTTCCAGTCCGGGATCTGGTTGTGGATCGGGCAGCCGGTCGGCCCGTGACAGAACGGGATGCCGCAGTCCATGCAGCGCGCGGCCTGTTTCTCGACCTCCTTGTCCGACATCGGCAGCGTAAACTCGCGGAAATGCCGGATGCGGTCGGAGGCCGGCTGATACTTGTGCACCTGCCGGTCGATCTCGAGAAAGCCTGTTACCTTGCCCATAGTCCAGTTCCTGCTGTCCAGATGGTGCGGTTTTCGCCGCACCCGTTAACCTCTTCAGGCAGCCGTGGCAACCTTCCGCGAGAGGTCAAATTATCAGTGACATGGAGCCGGGAAGCCTGGGCTTCCCGGCCTTTGCGAAGATCTATTCGGCCGCCACGCTCATGCGCATGCGTTCCATCTCGATCAGCGCGCGGCGGTATTCGACCGGCATGATCTTGCGGAATTTCGGCCGGAACGCCGCCCAATTGTCGAGGATCTCGCGGCCGCGCACCGAACCCGTATAGTGCACGTGGTTCGAGATCAGCTGATAGAGCCGCTCCTCGTCATGGCTGGTCATGTCACCCGAGACGTCGACGCGGCCCTTGTGGTCGAGGTCGCCGCCATGATGCAGCAGCTTTTCCATCAGGTCGTCTTCTTCCGGCACCGGCTCCAGCTCGACCATGGCCATGTTGCAGCGCTCGGCGAAATCGCCCGCCTCGTCCAGCACATAGGCAACGCCGCCCGACATGCCGGCGGCGAAGTTGCGGCCGGTCTTGCCGATGACGACGACGATGCCGCCGGTCATGTATTCGCAGCCATGGTCGCCGACGCCCTCGACGACGGTGACGACGCCCGAGTTGCGCACCGCGAAGCGCTCGCCGGCGACACCGGCGAAATAGGCCTCGCCTTCGGTAGCGCCATAGAGCACCGTGTTGCCGACGATGATGGACTCGGCCGCGACGATCTTGGCTTCATCCGGCGGCCGGATGACGATGCGGCCGCCCGACAGGCCCTTGCCGACATAGTCGTTGCCGGCGCCGACCAGCTCGAAGGAGATGCCGCGCGCCAGGAAGGCGCCGAAGGACTGGCCGGCGGTGCCGGTCAGCTTCACCTGGATCGTATCCTCGCGCAGGCCCTTGTGCCTGAAGCGCTTGGCCACCTCGCCCGACAGCATGGCGCCCGCCGAACGATCGACATTGCGGATGTCGACCTCGATCTTGACCGGCTGCTTGGCCTCCAGTGCCGGCTTGGCCAGCTCGATCAGCTTGCGGTCGAGCACGTCGTCGATCGGGTGCTTCTGCCGCTCGGTCCAGTGCACCGCCTCATGTGGCGCATCGGGCTTGTAGAACATCCTCGAGAAGTCGAGCCCGCGCGCCTTCCAATGCTGGATCACGTCGCGCTTTTCCAGGAGATCGGCGTCGCCGATGATCTGGTCGATATGGGTGAAGCCCATTTCGGCAAGCAGTCCGCGCACCTCTTCAGCGACATAGAAGAAGAAGTTGATGACGTGCTCGGGCGTGCCCTTGAAGCGCTTGCGCAGCACCGGATCCTGCGTCGCCACGCCGACCGGGCAGGTGTTGAGATGGCATTTGCGCATCATGATGCAGCCGGCCGCGATCAGCGGCGCGGTCGAGAAGCCGAACTCGTCGGCGCCGAGCAGCGCGCCGATGATGACGTCGCGGCCTGTGCGCAATCCGCCATCGACCTGCAGCGCCACGCGCGACCTGAGACCGTTGAGCACCAGCGTCTGGTGCGTCTCGGCAAGGCCCATCTCCCACGGGCTGCCGGCATGCTTGAGCGATGTCAGCGGCGAGGCACCCGTGCCGCCATCGTAACCCGAGATGGTGATGTGGTCGGCGCGCGCCTTGGCGACGCCCGCCGCGACCGTGCCGACCCCGACCTCCGACACCAGCTTGACCGAAATGTCGGCCGCCGGGTTGACGTTCTTCAGATCGTAGATCAGCTGCGCCAGATCCTCGATCGAATAGATGTCGTGATGCGGCGGCGGCGAGATCAGGCCGACGCCGGGCGTCGAGTGCCGGACCTTGGCGATGGTGGCGTCGACCTTGTGGCCGGGCAACTGGCCGCCCTCGCCGGGCTTGGCGCCTTGCGCCACCTTGATCTGCATGACGTCGGAGTTGACGAGATATTCGGCCGTCACGCCGAACCGTCCGGAAGCGATCTGCTTGATCGCCGAACGTTCGGGGTTCTTGCCGCCGCCGGGCAGCGGCAGATAGCGGTCTGCCTCTTCGCCGCCCTCGCCAGTGTTCGACTTGCCGCCGATGGCGTTCATGGCGCGCGCCAGCGTCGTATGCGCTTCCCTGGAGATCGAGCCGAACGACATCGCGCCGGTCGAGAAACGCTTGACTATCTCGGCCGCCGGCATGACGTCGTCGAGACGGACCTTCTTGCGGCCGGTATCTTCCGCCAGCTTGATCTTGAACAGGCCACGAATGGTCTGCGCGCGCGCCGTCTCGCTGTCGATCTGCGCGGAATACTCCTTGAAGGTCTCCCAGGACCCCTGGCGCACGGCGTGCTGCAAGGTGGCGACCGCGTCGGGCGACCACATATGCGCCTCGCCACGCATGCGGAACAGGTATTCGCCGCCCACATCCAGGCTGTTGCGCAGCACCGGATCGTTGCCGAAACCATCCGTATGACGCCTGAACGTCTCCTCGGCGATCTCGTCCAGCCCGACGCCTTCGATCAGCGTGGCGGTGCCGGTGAAATACTTCTCCACGAAATCGGTCTTCAGCCCGATCGCGTCGAAGATCTGCGCGCCACAATAGGACTGGTAGGTCGAGATGCCCATCTTCGACATCACCTTGAGGATGCCCTTGCCGATCGACTTGATGTAGCGCGACACGACTTCGTAGGCGTCGACCTCTTCCGGCAATTCGCCGCGCTTGTGCATGTCGAGCAGCGTGTCGAAGGCGAGATAGGGATTGATCGCTTCGGCGCCGTAGCCGGCAAGACAGCAGAAATGATGCACTTCGCGCGGCTCGCCGGATTCCACGACGAGCCCGACCGAAGTACGCAGCCCCTTGCGGATCAGATGATGATGCACCGCGGCCGTGGCCAGAAGCGCGGGAATGGCGATGCGGTCCGGCCCGAGCTGGCGGTCGGACAGGATGATGATGTTGTAGCCGCCGGCGACCGCCGCTTCCGCCCGCTCGCACAGCCGATCGATGGCGCCCTGCATGCCGGCCGCGCCCTCGATCGAGGCATAGGTGATGTCGATCGTCTTGGTGTCGAACCGATCCTCGGTGTGGCCGATGGAGCGGATCTTTTCGAGATCGCCATTGGTCAGGATCGGCTGGCGCACTTCCAGCCGCTTGCGGCGCGAACTGCCGACCAGGTCGAAAATGTTGGGCCGCGGGCCGATGAAGGACACCAGGCTCATCACCAGTTCCTCGCGGATCGGATCGATCGGCGGATTGGTGACCTGGGCGAAGTTCTGCTTGAAATAGGTGTAGAGCAGCTTCGATCTGTCCGACATTGCCGAGATCGGCGTGTCGGTGCCCATCGAACCGACGGCTTCCTGGCCTGTGGTGGCCATCGGCGACATCAAGAGCTTGGTGTCTTCCTGGGTGTAGCCGAACGCCTGCTGGCGGTCGAGCAGGCTGACATCCTTGCGCAGCGCGCGCGGCTCGACCGGCTTCAGGTCCTCCAGGATGAGCTGCGTATTGGCGAGCCAGGTCTTGTAGGGATGCCTGGTGGCGATCTCCGACTTGATCTCCTCGTCGGAAACGATGCGGCCCTTGGCAAGATCGATCAAGAGCATGCGGCCGGGCTGCAGCCGCCACTTCTGGACGATCTTTTCCTCCGGCACAGGCAGCGCGCCGGCCTCCGACGCCATGATGACCCGGTCGTCGTCGGTGACGATGTAGCGCGCTGGCCGCAAGCCGTTGCGGTCGAGCGTGGCGCCGATCTGGCGCCCGTCGGTGAAGGCGACCGCGGCGGGCCCGTCCCACGGCTCCATCAGCGCCGCGTGGTATTCGTAGAAGGCCTTGCGGTCGGCGTCCATGAGCTTGTTGCCGGCCCAGGCTTCCGGGATCAGCATCATCATGGCGTGGCTGAGGCTGTATCCGCCCTGGAACAGGAACTCGAGCGCATTGTCGAAACATGCGGTGTCGGACTGGCCCTCATAGGAGATCGGCCAGAGCTTGGAGATGTTGTTGCCGAACAGCTCCGAATCCACCGACGCCTGGCGCGCCGCCATCCAGTTGTTGTTGCCGCGCACGGTGTTGATCTCGCCATTGTGCGCGACCATGCGATAGGGATGCGCCAGCTTCCACGAGGGGAAGGTGTTGGTGGAGAAGCGCTGGTGGACCAGGATCAGCGCCGTTTCGAAGCGCGGATCGGACAGGTCCTTGTAATAGGCTCCGACCTGATAGGCCAGGAACATGCCCTTGTAGACGATGGTGCGCGCCGACAGCGACACGCAGTAGGCGCCGATGTCCTTGTTGTCGTTCTCGGCGTAGATGCGGCCCGATATGACCTTGCGCAGCAGATAGAGCCTGGCCTCGTACTCCTCGTCGTCGGGAATGTCGGCCGTGCGGCCGATGAAGACCTGCCGGTGGAACGGCTCGGATGCCACGATATCCGGAGCCTTGGAAAGCGACGAATTGTCGACCGGCACGTCACGGAAGCCGAGCAGCGGCAGCCCCTCGGACTGCGCCGATTCGGCAATGATGTCCTCGACATGGGCGCGCAGCGCAGCATCCTGCGGCATGAACCAATGGCCGACGCCATACTGCCCCGCCGGCGGCAGCTCGACGCCCTGCGCGGCCATCTCCTCGCGGAAGAAGCCGTCGGGAATCTGCACCAGCACGCCCGCGCCGTCGCCCATCAGCGGATCGGCGCCGACGGCGCCGCGATGCGTCAGGTTTTCGAGCATGGAAAGCCCGTCCTCGACGATCGTGTGCGACTTCGCGCCCTTCATGTTGACGATGAAGCCGACACCGCAGGCATCGTGCTCGTTGCGCGGATCATAAAGGCCCTGGGCGGTCAAACCGGTGCGGCGGGTATTGGCCAGGGTTTTGACGGCTGCCGCTTTCGTCTGCGCGGCCTTGCCGTTCGTCGCAGCGTGCGTCAATTCCGTCATCGTCCTGTCCTCCATTCCGCGTCCTTGCGGGCGCTGGTTTGCCTCGGGAAGCGCATTGCTTCCCCTTCATCCTTACGGCACGTCTTGCGAAATCCTTGCCGAACCATGCGGCTCGCCGCGCGGTTCGCATCCGGTATCGTACAGGCCAGAGCACGGCCGTCCACCTGTCGCTCGCGGCAAAAGCCGGAGAGGCTTAGAATACGCCAATCCAGCCTGTTTTGCGCGACAAAATAAGACAGCACTACTGTCCTAAATTTTTATGGCAGAAAAGCCGGGCGCATACAAGACCGATTCACAAAAAACTTCCGCGTTCCGCGACACAAAGTTTCGTGAAATACCCGCTAAACGCAAGCTTCGGTCCCTGTCGGTTTTCGGCAGCTCGCTGGCTTTACCCGTTTTCTGGCGTCTGGCCCTTGCGAGCCAGCCATGAAACCGGTCAAGGTTGCAGCGATTTTCCCAGCACAGGCAGATGCATGTTCTTCGCTTCCGACAATTGGGCAGGCGCCCACCCCAACATCGCCTCCGGCCTCTCGGCCCACGCCGGCGGCTTTTCCACTGCCTATGGCGATGGCGCGCTCGACCAGGCCGTCTGCCAGCGCTTCAGCGAAATCTTCGAACGCGAGGTTGCGGTGTTCTTCGTGGCCACCGGCACCGCCGCCAATTCGCTGGCGCTGACCGCCTACAACAAGCCCGGCGGCATTTCCTTCGCTCATCGCGAATCGCATGTCATCGAAGATGAGTGCGGCGCACCGGAATATTTCTCCGGCGGCTCGCGGCTGCATGCCGTCGATGGCGCGCTGGGCCGGATCGATCCGCACAATCTGGAAACGGCGATCGGCCGTTTCGCCGGCGAGGTGGTCCATTGGGGCCGGCCGATGGCGGTCTCGATCACCCAGTCGACGGAGGTCGGCACGGTCTACGGCCTGCATGACATCGCCGCGATCTCGGCCATCGCGCGGCAACATTCCGTGCCATTGCATATGGACGGCGCCCGCTTTGCCAATGCACTGGTCGCGCTCGACACGACGCCCGCCGAAATGACCTGGAAAAGTGGCGTCGACATACTGTCTTTCGGCGGCACCAAGAACGGCTGCTGGTGCGCCGAGGCGATCGTGCTGTTCGATCTCGAGCGTGCCCGGGAATTGGCCTTCCTGCGCAAGCGCGCCGCCCAGCTGTTTTCCAAATCGCGCTTTATCGCGGCACAGTTCGAGGCTTATTTCCGCGACGGCCTGTGGCTCGACACCGCCAGGCACGCCAATGCCATGGCTGCCCGCCTTGCCGCGGCGATCGAGGATTCCGAGACGGCGAAACTGGCTTGGCTGCCGCAAGCGAACGAGGTTTTCGCGGTGATGAAAAAGGCTGAAGCCGACAGGCTGCAGGCGGCGGGTGCTGTTTTCTACGACTGGCACAAGCCGCATGGCTTCGAAGGCCATATCGGCGAGGACGAATTGCTCTATCGCTTCGTCACCAGTTTTGCGACGACGTCAGAGGAAGTCGACCGCTTTGGCCATTTGATCGCCGGGTAATTGCTGTTCCCGGCAAATAAAAAAGAAGCGGCGCCTTTCGGCGCCGCTTCCGTCTCGGGAGGAGACTTAGGGATTACGCAGCGGTCTTGGCCTCGATCTGCTTGGCCTTGGCCGGAGCCGACGTGATCGCGATCTTGCGCGGCTTCAGTTCCTCGGGGATGTTGCGCTTCAGGTCGACAAAGAGCAGGCCGTTCTTCAGCGTGGCGCCCACGACCTCGACGTGGTCGGCAAGCTGGAAGCGGCGCTCGAAGGCCCTGGAGGCAATGCCGCGATAGAGCAGTTCGGAACCCTCGCCGGTGCCCTCATCCTTGCGCTCGCCTTTCACGGTCAGCACATTGCGGTGGGCCTCGATCGAGATCTCCTCGTCCGAGAAGCCGGCGACAGCCATCGAGATGCGGTAGGCATCCTCACCGGTGCGCTCGATATTGTAGGGCGGATAGGTCTGCGCGCCATCGGGCTGCGCAAGGGAATCAAGCATGGTGAAGAGACGGTCGAAGCCGACGGTCGAGCGATAGAGCGGGGAAAAATCAACGTGACGCATGGTGTGTTCTCCTGTTGAGCAACAAGGTTTGCGTTTGGCCGGTGCGAAACCCGTGAGCGGCGTTCCGGTTTGACCAGCGGCCCCGACATTGGCGGCCGCAATCCACATTTGGGGAGCGGGCAAAGCCATTTCAAGATTTTGCCTCCCGGCAAAAATCGAGGATGAACGGCAGATGAACCGGCGCTTTTGCGCGCGTTCAGACAGCCGCCGCTAGACTGCTCTCGACATCAAGGACAAGCGGCGCCGGATTTGCATGGACCGGGCGCCGCGACGAGGCCGAACCGGGTGCAACGTCCCTTCCTCCCGGATCGACAGGGGCCGGAAGCGCGCTCATAGCGGCTTCCGGCCTTCCCTGTTGCCGATCCGACGCTCCCGGAATTCCTTTGCTTTTGGCCCATGGACGGCTATCAACCTTGGCGAGGCCGGCCACGACAGGCAGGCATGCGAGACGCCGAGCACGAAGCGCCGAATGACGGATCTCCCTTTTCACGAAACTCCCCTTTTTCATGAAACTGAGGGCAACCCGCGACCGGAAAACGCCACCGGCGGCTTTTTCACCGCACGCGACGGCAAGAAGATACGCTATGGCCTGTTCGCCGCGGTCGCCCGCCCGATGAAGGGCACCGTGGTGCTGCTGTCCGGCCGCAACGAGTGCATCGAGAAATATTTCGAAACCATTCGCGATCTTGCGGCGCGCGGTTTTGGCGTCGCCACGCTTGACTGGCGCGGCCAAGGCGACTCCGACCGGCTGATCCGCGATCGCCAGCGCGGCTATATCAGGTCCTTCCGCGACCACACGGCCGACCTTGAACAGTTCTTCGAGGAGATCGTGCTGCCGGACTGCCGCGGGCCGTACTACATCCTTGCCCATTCGGCCGGCGCCGTGATCACGCTGCTTGCTTCGCCCTCCATGGTCAACCGCGTGCGGCGCATGGTGCTGATCGCGCCGTTCTTCACCTTGCCCGACCTGCCCGTCTCGATCCGGACGGTCCGCCGCGTCTGTTCGCTGTTTTGTGCCCTGGGCCTTGGCCGGCTTTACGCCGCCTGGGGGCCGCGGCCGAAGGTTACCGCTCCCTTCGACACCAACAAGGTAACGACGGATCCGGAACGCTACCGCCGCAACACCAAGATCTACGAGGATCACCCGCAACTGGCGCTTGGCGGCCCGACGATCCGCTGGCTGAGAGCGGCTGCCGAAGCCGCGGAAGCGGTAAGCGATCCCGAATTCATGGCCCGCATCCGGGTCCCCCTGCTGGTCATCGCCGCCGGTGCCGATCAGGTCGTCTCGACCAAGGCCGTGGAAGCCTATGCCAGGCGTCTGCGCCTCGGCTCGCTGCTCATGATCGACGGCGCGCGTCACGAGATCCTGCAGGAGGCCGACATCTACCGCGAGCAATTCCTCGCCGCCTTCGACGCTTTCATTCCCGGCAGCGACGACCCGACGGCCTGAGGGCGCGTATTGCCGAGCCGGCGCCGGTTCCGGCTCATGCTTGGCGAAAACTCCATGATCCGGTTGGTCCCCAGGTCGCTCGCTATCCGCTGACAACGCCCGTTCCCAGCGCCCGCGTCTTGCGCGATCAATGTCGGACGATGATCGCGCCGACGCCTCGGCAATTCTAACGGCTACGCCTGCCTCCTGCTCAACCGGAGGCAACTTGACGCCAGTTCCCGTTCGGGGCCCGAGCGCTAGTTACCGTCCGCAGAGGTCAGTCGACGGATCGGGAGGAGCGGCCATGAACGCATCGGACACGCTGCCACGCCAGGGGCATCGCCTGCTGCAGCTCGGCATCGCCCTCCTGCTGTTTTCGTCAGTCGAAGGGTTCGCCATCCCATACCTCGCCGCACCGCGGCTCGGATTGTCGGTTCACACGCTCGGTGCCTTGCAAGGCGTCCTGCTGCTGGTTTTGGGTCTCGTCTGGTCCAGGCTCAATCTCGGCGTCGCGATGTCGCGGATTGCGTTCTGGTTCCTGATCTATTCAGCCTTGGCCATCCTGGCAGCCTATGTGATGGCCAGCCTCTGGGGAGCCGGCAACGAGACGATGCCGCTGGCGGCAGGAGCCGCGCATGGAAGCGCCTTTCAGGAGTACGCGATCAAAGCCATCGCCTATTCGTCCGCGCCGACCGGCCTCATCGCTTTCGCGCTCATTCTATGGGGCCTGCGTCTCTCGGACGCCTAAAGCGCATCGCGGCGAAACGGATGCTCAGCCGCGCAGGGCCGCCATCGCCGCCGCATGGAGTTCGGGCGTCGCCGCCGCCAATATGTCGCCGCCATTCTCGGCCGGCCCGCCGTCGAAGGTAGTGACCACGCCGCCCGCCTTCTCGATGATGGGGATCAGCGCCACGATGTCATAGGGCTTCAGTCCGGGATCGGCGACGATGTCGACGCTTCCCGCGGCGACCATGGCGAAGGCGTAGCAGTCGGTGCCATAGCGAGCGAGTTGTACCTGCTTCTCGAACTGGTCGTAGCGCAGGCGTGCCTCGCCCTGGAACAGCGCCGGCGTCGTGGTGAACAGCGTTGCTTCAGCAAGGCTCGTCGTCTTGCGTGTGACCAGTTTGCGCGGCCCGCCCGGCCCCTCATAATGGGAGCCGGAGGCGTTGGCGTAGAAGAGCTCGCCGGTGAAGGGCTGCGACATCAATCCGGCAACGGCATCGCCCTCCACCGTCAATCCGACCAGCGTCCCCCACACCGGCAGGCCGGAGATGAAAGCGCGCGTGCCGTCGATCGGATCGATTACCCAGACATGCCTGCTGGAAATATTCTCGCTTCCGTGTTCCTCGCCGAGAATGCCATGGTCCGGATATTGCGCCGATATCAGCGCCCGGATGGCGCGCTCGGCTTCGCGATCGGCTTCGGTGACCGGATCGAAGCTGCCCTTTTCCTTGTTGGCGACCGCGCCCTGGCTGCGGAAGCGCGGCAAGGTTTCCGCCGCCGCCGCTTGCGCGATGCGGCGCATGAAATCGATGCTGATGTCCAACTGATTCTCCCGCATTGCAGCATGGCCGAGCCCACGTGTGCCGCCAGTTCCGCGCCAAGACAAGGGTGTTCCAGGATTTTTCGCCGCGCCGACTGTTGCCAGAATAACACGCCGGCGCCACCGAAGCGCAATTTCCACATCACTCTGAATTAAAAAAGCCGGTAGGTCGCTTGACATTTGTGCAGCGCACCATACCCTTGATCTCGGACAGGGTTTCCTGTCCATGCCCTCCTTGGGCGTTTCCTCCCTAGACTTCGACCGTATCGTGCGAACGATGCGGTCTTTTTTTCGCCGCCAGTTCCAATCCCCGCCAATCCCGATCCATGTCGCCCAGAACTATGCGGCGGTTGTGGATGGCGCCATCAATGAAACCGGGCTCTGTTCACTCCGCGGCCAGCGGCAGATCCATGAAATGGTGGTCGGGCATGGCCATCAGGTCGGCCGAAAATCGCGCCAGGTCGTCGGCCAGCGCATCGAAGCCCGCCGCTTTCTCGAATGTCCGCTCATTCATATAGAGCCCGCGATTGACCTCGATCTGCAGCGCATGGAGATGGCGCGCCGGGCGACCGTAGTGTTCGGTGATGAAGCCGCCGGCATAGGGCTTGTTGTGGGCGACGGTATAGCCCATGGCGTTGAGCAGGCCGATTGCGGTCTCGGTCAATGCCGCGGTGGCCGAGATGCCGAAGCGGTCACCGATGATGAAATCGGGCCGCAGGCCGTTGTCGCCGACGCGGATGCTCGCCGGCATCGAGTGACAGTCGATCAGCACGGCAAAGCCGAAACGCGCGTGGGTTCGCGTCAACAGCCGTTTCAGCGTCTCATGATAGGGTTTGTAGACCGCCTCGATGCGGGCGACCGCTTCGGCCAGCGGAAGGCGGCCGGAGTAGATGTCGAGGCCTTCACCGACCAGCTTCGGAACGGTGCCGAGCCCGCCGGCCACGCGCGCGGAACGGATGTTGCAGAAGGACGGCACCGGCTCGGCGAACATGCGCGGATCGAGTTCCCACGGCTCGCGGTTGACGTCGAGATAGGCACGCGGGAAATTTGCCGCGAGCATCGGCGCGCCAAGCGCCACCGCGCCGCCGAACAGCTCGTCGACATAGCAGTCCTCGGACCGGCGAATGGCGTTGCGGTCCAGCCTCGCCATGGCGAGGAAGCGCTCCGGATAATGTCGCCCGCTGTGGGGTGAGTTGAAGAGGAAGGGGACGCGCTGCTCGGCGCCCGACCGGATTTCGAAGGGGGGAACGACCGAAAAATCCTCGGCTGCCGTCTTCAATTTGAACGAACCCGAAAACACCAATGCATCATAGGATGAAAGTGCCACCTTGAGGGCCGCATGTCCAGCATTTCAGCGCCGGCACCGCCTTTCCGAATGCGGATTATGCTGCGCCTCGTTCACTTGATGTTTACCCTCGCCTCCTCATATACAGGATGGTTAACGGCCCTGCTTTTCGGCAGAGTTCGGGCGGGTGATTCGGACGGGATATCATGGCACGCATTCTTCTGGCGGAAGACGACGACGATATGCGTCGCTTCCTCGTCAAGGCGCTGGAGCGCGCCGGTTACCAGGTCAGCGACTTCGACAACGGCGCCAGTGCCTATGAGCGGCTGCGCGAGGAACCGTTCTCGCTGCTTTTGACCGATATCGTCATGCCGGAGATGGACGGCATCGAGCTGGCCCGCCGCGCCACCGAGATCGATCCCGACCTCAAGGTCATGTTCATCACCGGTTTCGCCGCCGTTGCGCTGAACCCGGATTCCAAGGCGCCGAAAGACGCCAAGGTGCTGTCGAAGCCGTTCCATCTGCGCGACCTCGTCAACGAGGTCGAGAAGATGCTGCAGGCGGCCTGAGCCGTTTTTGCCCAAGGCATCGGCGACTATCGGCCGGTGCGGCAAAACGGAGCCTTCTTTCCCCTTTCCTGCTATTGACGCGCCGGATCAAAAATGGTGTATGCGCGGCTTCGGATGGGCGTGTAGCTCAGCGGGAGAGCACTGCATTGACATTGCAGGGGTCACAGGTTCAATCCCTGTCACGCCCACCATCCTTTCAAAGACTTAGTCTCTTGTGCCGATTGGCACAGAACGGCACAAAACGCCCACTGAGCTCCTGAATGGTGCCCTTGAGTATTCCGATGCGGCCGATCCGTGACAGCTTGTGTGTTACGCCCGATATGGCGGGGTCAAGAAAAAAGCCGAACGGAACAACCAGCGCCGTGAGAAGTTAGCCGGCACGCTTCCCTCCGCCCTCCGTCGGCTCAATAGCCCCGTTTGCGCTCGCGGGGCGGGGTTTCTGCGTTTTGGGCATCTACCTCCAATTGCCGACCGAATCGCTCTTTCGGGTGACTTTCTTAAAGGAGTGAACTGTTCAAATCTGGAGTCTCTCTAAGCGGGAGGAACGGATGGGCAGCGATTTCGAGGCCGCACGACGACACCTGAAGCGCGCGCGTCAGTGCCTTCATGGCGATGATCACGTGAGCAGAGAAACGGTTGAGAGAATCGATGAAATGATCATAGCCCTGGCCGCGGAGGAGTGCTCTTCGTTTGGCTCCCTCTTCCCCTTCGGCCATCGAACGACGCGGAACTCTGAGGCCGCCTCGTCCAAGGCATAGCTCTACCTGCCGAAGGCAAACACTCGCGGTCCGTCGAGGCCCCGCTGGCTCCGTCCGGCCGGCTCTTCTGTAGACTTGATGAAAAGGCCGGAGCCAACAACCGCTCCGGCCCTGTTCCGTCGTCAGTCATTGCAGCTGTCGTCGGCCTTTGCCGCCGCGGTCTTGCCGCCATGCTGCTGCGCCTCGATATCCTGCTGCGATGTTGCGAGATTCTTGTCACCGCCGCCTTCCGCCCCCGCCAACGGCATTGTGCTGCCATCCTTGGCGGCCGGTTTGCCGGCACTATCCTTGGCCTTCGGAGTTTCCAAGGGCGCGTGGGTACCATCTTTCGAAATACCGGCTGTCTGTTGGGTGTCGGCGCCCGTGTTGGCAGCCGACTTGTCCGGACATGCCGCGATTGCAGAGCCCGCAGAAAACGACACCGCAAGCGCGATTACCAAAGCCATTTTCATCATGCTCGTCCTTCTGTTTGAGTGCCCTGCGGGTGAAACTAACGGCGCTTTTCTTTGTTCCGGGCCGGGCCGTATGTCGTCATCGACGCACCACAACCGGCACGTTGATGCCACGGCGACGGCGCCAGATACTCCACGGAAGCGTTCGCCGACTCCCTTGTTATGCGGCCGAAGGGATACTCACCAGGAGTGAATGATGGAACGTCTTCTTCTCGCTTCCGTCGTAATGATTCTTTCCGGCGGCCTTGCCCTGGCGCAATCGACCAATACGACGTCGAGCGGCTCCTCCTCCACGACGACAACGATGCCGACGGATCAGAACACGGACTCGACCACGACCAAGTCGACCAACTCCAACTCCGCCAAGGATTGCGCACCGGGCCAACAGACAGGCAGCGCCAAGGAGTCAGCTCCCGGTCAGCAGGATACCAGCGCCAAGTCCGCGGCCCCTGGCCAGATGGAAATGACGACGGAAGGTTGCTGACCGCATTGCCGCTGATGTCTCGACTCGCAACCTTGGCCTCCAGGTGCCTCGCGTCAGTTGGAACCACCTGCTGGGCTGATAGCCCGTCGGCTTCGGCCGGCGGGCGTCCAATGAATGCGGCTGTGGACTCGGTGACCCCCTACGCAAACGTGACCAAGTTCTCTGAAAAGTGACTGACGATTGTTCGCCTCGACGCGATAACGTTCCTCGACATCAGGAGGAACGCCTTGAAGCTCAATTCGCAGCAGAAGAAAACCGTCCTTGCCTCATTCCTGGGCTGGACGCTCGACGCTTTCGATTTCTTCCTTCTGACATTCCTGCTCACCGACATTGCGTCTGAATTCCAGACCGACGTCCCGGCGGTGTCAAAGGCGCTTTTCCTGACCCTTGCGACGCGCTTCATTGGCGCGTTCTTCTTCGGCACGTTGGCAGACAAATTCGGGCGCAAGCCCATCCTGATGCTCAACATCGTCAGTTATTCCGTGATCGGCGCTTTGGCCGCCTTCTCGCCCAATCTCGGCATATTCCTGGCGCTGCGCGCACTGTTCGGCATCGCCATGGGCGGCGAATGGGGACTTGGCTCCTCGCTTGCCATGGAATCCATCCCGCCCAGCGCCCGCGGCATGGTCTCGGGCATCCTGCAATGCGGCTATCCGGCCGGCTACCTCCTGGCGGCGGTCGTCTATGGCCTGCTCTATCACCAGACGATCGGCGGCTACACGATCGGCTGGCGCGCCATGTTCCTGCTCAGTTTCATCCCGGCCCTGATCGTCCTTTTCATCCGCTCGCATGTTCCGGAATCGCCGGCCTTCGTCGAGGCGCGGAAGACCGCGAGGCCCGGCATGCTGGAGACACTGCAAAAGCACTGGGGCGTCGCCCTCTATGCGGTCGTGCTGATGATGTTCTTCAACTTCTTCAGCCACGGCACGCAGGATCTCTACCCGACATTCCTGAAGAAGCAGCATGGTTTCGACCCGCACACGGTGAGCTGGATCACCATCGTCGCCAACATCGGCGCCATCGTCGGCGGTCTGGCGTTCGGGGCGCTGTCCGAGAAGATCGGCCGCGTCAATGCGATCACGCTCGCCTGCCTGATTGCCTTGCCGTCCATCCCGCTATGGGCCTACAGCTCGACGCCCTTCATGCTGGCCATCGGCGCCTTCGTCATGCAGGTCGCGGTCCAGGGCGCCTGGGGCGTCATTCCGGTGCACCTCAACGAGCTCTCGCCCGGCGCGGTGCGCGCGACCCTGCCCGGCTTCATCTACCAGGCCGGCAATCTCGCGGCCTCCTATGGCGGTCCCTATCAGGCGGGCATAGCCGAGGCTCCCGGAGGCAGCTATGGCTACGCGTTGGCGCTGTTCGCCGGCGTGGTCGCCGTCTGCATCATCATCGTCATCCGCTTCAGTCCGGAACGGCGCGGCCAGGTGATGACCGTGCTGGACCACGACGTCAGCCGAGTCTGAGCGCCACGACGCCGGCGACGATGCTGAGCGCGGCGGCGCCGCGCCAGCCTGTCATCTTCTCGCCGAGCGCGAACACCGAGATCACCATGGCGAACAGGATGGAGGTCTCGCGCAGCGATGCCACCGAGGCGATCGGCGCCTTGGTCATAGCCCACATGACGATCCAGTAGGCAGCGCCGCTGAGCACGCCGGTGAACAGCCCCGCTTTCCAGTCGCGCGCCAGCACCGGCAAGGCCCGCGGGCCACGGAAGATCAGGCACAGCACCAGCGCTCCAAGCGCATCGCACACGAACAGCCAGGCGGCATAGCTCTGCGCCGTGGCCGCCAGCCGCGCCCCGCTGCCGTCGGACAGTGTGTAGCTGGCGATGAAGATCGAGGTCCCCAGCGCAAAGCCCACCGCGCGCAGGTTCAATCGTTCCAGATGCGCGCCGCCGCGAAACGACATCACCAGCGTGCCGGCCGACAGCAAAAGAATACCCAGAATCGCGAGCGGCGCCGGCACTTCGGCGACCACGAACATACCGCCAAGCGCCGCCAGCAAGGGCGCGGTGCCGCGCGCCAGAGGATAGGTCTGGGCGAAGTCGCCGGCCTGGTAAGCGCCGATCAGGAAGGTCCGGTAGCCCATGTGGAAGACGACGGAGGCAATGATATAGAGCCAGACCTCCGCCCTCGGCACCTCGACGAAGGGAAGTGCGAAAAGCGCGGCAAATCCCATGCCAAGCGTCATCAGGGTGATCGACAGGAAGCGGTCGAGATGGACCTTGACCAGCGCATTCCAGATCGCGTGCATGGCGGCTGCGGCAAGCACCGCGAAGAAGACGAAAAGCGTCATTTGGGGCTCATCCGCCTCCGGGGCCGGCGGGCGTTTCGAGATCGATGTCGATCCTGACCGGAAAATGATCGGAAGCCACTTCGCCAATGTCCGAGCTGACCGAGCGCACACGACCGGCAAACAGGCCGCCGACGAAGCAATGATCGAGCCGGCGCTTTGCCAGCCTGCCGTCGATGATCTTCTCATGCGTGTGGAAGTCATCCGCCGGTTCAATCGCCACGGCAGCGGCATCGACGAACCCATCCAGATAGGCGGCACCGCGATGATAGGGCGTGCCGCCGACGATGCGGCGGTATTCGGCGCTGCCCGGCTCCATGTTGAAATCGCCCATCCAGATCGCCGCCAGCGGGTTCTCCGGCTCTGGCTCGCCATTGCTCCAATTGCGCGCCGGCTCGTCGTCGGCGCCGCTCCACGGCCCCCCATCGGAGGGCGCCCGGCGATGCTCGGCAAGCAGATAGTCGATCTGCTCGAGCCGTTCTTCAGCCGCGACATGGGCGAGATGCAATGAAAGCACCCGCACCGGACCCGCCGGCGTGCGGATCATGCATTCGAGCGCCGCGTTGCGGGTGTTGAGCGGCCGCAGTGTGCGGCGCATCGGCAGCGCATGCAGCCGCGACCAGACGATCGGCAGCTTCGACAGCACCATGGTGCCGAACTGCCGGCGCCGGTTGACGATGCGGCCGTCGCGCTGTTCGCTGGCGTCCATGTCGAAGGCCGGGCCGTAGACCCAGTGATAGTCCGGCAGCAGCCGCGAAAGCAGCTCTGGCTGGTCGTCGAAATTGCTGCGCTGCCAGTGCCGCTCGACCTCCTGCAAGGCGATGACATCGGCGCCGGCAACAATGCGCGCGGCGCGCGCCGGATCGTAGAGGCCGTCGCTGCCGAACCCGTATTGGATATTGTAGCTGACCAGCTTCATTGCTCATCCGGCTCAGTTTGGTGACGGCAGTACCGTTTCGACGGCGACCTTGCAATGGACCGCCGCGGCGGCCCGGCTGGGCCACGACGCAAAAGCCCCTCGCCTCGCCTAGGTCGTCAGCGGCTGGAACCGTCCCGCCGGGGAAGCCGCCAGCTCCGACCAGTCGATTTCTTCCTCCAGCCGGTGATAGGCCTCGTCACCGATCGTCCCGTTGCGGCGAAGTTCTTCCAGCGCGTCGCGCTGGCGCTTGATGGCATAGAGCCGCAGCCGGTCGTACTCGGTTGCTGCCTGGGCGTCGTCGGGGTTCTTGGCGACCTTGCGCTGTGCGGCATACTGCTCGCGCACCGCCGCCGCCGCGGTCGAGGTCTTGCCGCTCAATATGTCGAGGGCCGCCTGCATGATGGCGACACGGGCCTGCGCGACCTCGCGGTCTATGGTCTCGTCCGGTTCGAGACGAAGCAGGCGCAGCAACGGCTTCAGGCTCATGCCTTGCAGGACAAGCGTGCCCAGCACCACGCAAAAGGCGGTGAGCACGATCGGATCGCGGCCGGGGAAGTTCGCCGGCAATGCGAAGGCAGCCGCCAGCGTCACCAGGCCGCGCATGCCGCACCAGCCGATCAGCACCCCGCCGCGAAACGACGGCACCTCTTGCCGCTGCTCTGCATTGCCGAAGCGGGCAAGCCCTCGGATCACGGCGCCGCAGCCCAGCACCCAGGCAAGGCGGGAAACGATGACGACGGCCAGGATCGTCCCTGCAAACAGGAACGCCTCGGACTGTCCCTGCTCGGCCAGGCGACCGACGATCAGCCGCGCCTGCAAGCCCATCAGCACGAAAGCCAGCACGTTGAGCACGAACACCGCCGTCTCCCAGACGGAATAGGAGCTGACGCGCTTTCTGGCCGACATGCGCCGCGGTGCGGTGCGCGCGATAGTCATGGCATAGACGACGATGGTGATGATGGCCGAGAGCCCCAGCCTGTCAGCCAGGATCCAGACGCCGAACGTCCCGGCGAACTGCACGACGGTGCCGCTCGCCGCATCTTCGATGCGTCCAAGCATCGCCTGGGACAGGCGGCCGAGCAGATAGCCCGCGGCCAGGCTGCCGATGGTCGACAGCAGGACCATCGGAACGGCACTGCCCAAAAGAACGGGACCGGCGGCGGCAGTGATCGCGATGCGATAGATCAAAAGCGCGGTGGCGTCATTGAGCAGGCTTTCGCCCTGAAGGATGGCCGTGATGCGGTGCGGCACCTTGAACTGCCCGAGCACGGCGCTCGCGGCAACCGCGTCCGGCGGCGCCACGATGGCGCCAAGGGCTATGGCGGCAGCGATCGGCAGGCCGGCCATTTTCCAGCCGACCAGTGCCACGACGGCGGTCGTGAAAACGACCGCGCCAAGCGCCAGCAGCACAAGCGGCAGCCTGTAGCGGTTAAGATCGCGCAGCGATGTGTCGTAGGCCGCGTCGAGCAGCACCGGCGCAATGAACAGCGCAAGCGCCAGTTCCGGATCGATCTCGATCGTCGGCGCGCCGGGCAGGAAGCCAAGGCCGGCGCCCGCCAGCGCCAGCAAGGCGGGGTAAGGAACCTGCAGGCGCCGCGACAGCGCCGTCAGCGCAACGGCGATCAGCAGGAGGACAAGGGTGAGCTCAAATAGCGCCATGGCTCATCGTAGCGGCGAAGCGGAGCTCTTGGCAGTGGCAAAGCCGCAGGATGCTGTTGATTGTCCAAGAGGAGTGCATCGTCCGGCAACTGGACCGGTGACCGGATCGACAGGGCGCTTCGGCCGCGTCAGTGCAGCACCAGCAGGTCGCCCGACGAGAAGGAAATCTCCGCCTTCTCGCCAACGGCCGGCGGTGGCGTCGTCGAACTGTTGAACGTGTCGAGCGAAACGGTGTTGCCGCCGATGCCGACCCGGACCCGGATCACCGAGCCGAGAAAGTGCACTTCGGAAATCTCGCCGGACAGGCTTGAATCGCGACCGGGCTGGCGGCCGAGCGAAATGGCTTCCGGCCGCAGCGCCAATGACAGCGTATCGCCGGACTTCGAGCCGTTGAGCCTGCCCTTGAGCGAGACTTCCTCGGTGTTGACACGAACCTTGCCCGACGCCGCGTCGGTGACGGTGCCTTCCAGCACGTTCAGCGTGCCGACGAAATTGGCGACGAACTTGGTTGCCGGCCGGTTGTAGATCTCGAACGGCGTGCCGACCTGCTCGGCCTTGCCGCCATACATCACCGCGATGCGGTCGGAGATCGACAGCGCCTCTTCCTGGTCATGGGTGACGAAGATGGTGGTGATGCCGAGCTTCTTCTGGATCGAGCGGATTTCCTCGCGCAGCGAGACGCGCACCTTGGCATCAAGCGCCGACAGCGGCTCGTCGAGCAGCAAGAGCTTCGGCTTCGGTGCGATGGCGCGGGCCAGCGCGATGCGCTGCTGCTGGCCGCCCGAGAGCTGATAAGGATAGCGGTCGGCCATCTGCGGCAGCTTGATGATGCCCAGCATTTCGGCGACACGGGCATCGATATCCGCCCTGGACATGCCGGCGACTTTCAGTCCGAAGCCGATGTTCTGCGCCACGGTCAGGTTCGGGAACAGCGCATAGGCCTGGAACACCATGCCGACATTGCGCTGGTTCGGCTTCAACCTGGTGATGTCCTTGCTGCCGACGACGATCTTGCCGGCCGACGGCTCCTCGAAGCCGGCGACCATGCGCAGCACCGTCGTCTTGCCGCAGCCTGACGGGCCGAGGAATGAGACGAACTCGCCCGGTTCGACGTCGAGATTGAAATCCTCGACAACGGTGGTGGCGCCGAAGGATTTTCGCACATGCTGGATGGAGAGGAATGGCTCGGCCATGGCTTTTTCTTTCGGGTCAGTTCGGACGATTAGCCGATTTCGGCGCGAAGCGCGACAGGATCTGGATCAGCGACATGCAGCCCCAGGTGATGACGAAGGCGATGATGGCAAGGGCCGCCGGCTCATAGGCGCGGTTGGCTCCGACATTCTGCAAATAGGGGCCGAAAGCCGGCCGGTTCAGCAGGCTCGCCATCGTGAACTCGCCGATGACGATGGCGAATGTCAGGAAGGCGCCGGACAACACCGCAATCAGCACATTGGGAAGGATGACGCGGGTGATGATCGTGCCCCAGCCGGCTCCGAGGATCTGGGCCGCTTCCGTCAACGTCCGCACGTCGATGGTTCTGAGCCCCGTATCGACGGCACGATACATATAGGGCAGCGCCAAGGTCGCATAGCCGATGACCAGCAAGGCATTGGTTCCCATATCGGACCCGAGGAACGGCAAGGGTGAATTCGAGCCGTACATCCTGATATAGCCGAAGACGATGACGATGGCCGGAATGACCAACGGCAAAAGCGTGATGAACTCGACGATCGGCCTGAGCTGCGGCAGCCGCAATCGGATCCAGTAGGCTGCCGGCACCACGATCAGCACACCCAGAATAATGGTGAAGATGGCGGCGACCACCGAATACAGGAAGGTCGCCTGGAAACGCGCGTCGCCGAGCACGATCCGGTAGGCGTCGAAGGAATAGGCGCCGCGCCGCATGCGCATGGAAAATTCCACCGTCGCGATCAACGGGATGAAGAAATAGGCCGCGCCGAGGATGAAGACCACCCAGGCCCAGAATCTGCCCGACTTCATTTCAGCCACCTCTCGGAACGGGTCCGGAACCAGATGTAGAAGACATTGGCCAGGCCGGTGATGACGATCATGCCGAAGGCGATCGCGTAGCCGAGATGGGCATTGTGCAGCACGTCGCCGCGGATTTGCGCGTAGAGCAGGATCGGCACGATGTTGAGCGACGAGCCGGTCAGCGCATAGGCGGTGGCGATCGCCCCGAAGGCGTTGGCGAAAAGCAGGATCACGGTGCCGAGAAAACTCGGCCAGATCACAGGGATGACCACGATGCGCCAATATTGCGCGGTGGTCGCGCCAAGCGTGGCGGCAGCTTCACCCCATTCCTTCTTCAAGCCATCGATTGCCGGCGTGATGATGACCACCATCAGCGGTATCTGGAAATAGACATAGGTCAGCGTCAGGCCCCAGAAGGACAGGATGTTGAAGCCGTGGGCATAGATGTTGAGGCCGAACACGGTGTTCAGGATCACCGTGGCAAGACCGAGCCGGCCGAGCGTGGCGAGGAAGGCGAAGGCCAGCGGCACGCCGGCGAAATTGGAGGCGACGCCGGAAAAAGTCAGGGTGGCCGAGCGTATCCAGTCCGGCAGCCCGCCGCGCACGATGGCGATGGCGATGGCCAGGCCCGCGAAAGCGCCGATCAGCGCCGAGGCCAGGCTTACCTTGATCGATATCCAGTAAGCGGCAACGATCGACGGCTGCGCCAGAGCGACAATGTTCTCGAGCGTGAACTCGCCGGCATCATTCTGGAATGCGCCCAGCATCAGATAAAGCGTGGGCAAAATCAGGAACATGATGGCGAAGATGAAGAACGGAGCGACGCCTAGCCATTGCGTCGGCAATCGCAACGCGCGTGCCTCCGCGGGCGGCGCGGTCTTGCCTGCGGTATCGTGACTGGAAAGCGAGAGATCGGTCATGCGCCGGCTACCGTCTTCGAGGGGGAACCGGGCGGCCGCGAAGCCGCCCGGTGGATTCAACTGTTACTTGACGTTGGCACCGACAACGGAGTCCCAGTTCTTGGTGACGGCTTCCTTGGCCTTGCCCTGCTCGTCCAGCGTCGGGAACACCGCCGAAGCATAGGCTTCCGCCGGCGGCAGCTTGGCCAGGACGTCCGCCGGGATCTTGCCGTTCTTGGCGAGATCGTTGAAGCGGATCGGGTGGCAATAGCCCTTGAGCCAGCCGATCTGGCCTTCGTCTGAATAGAGGTATTCCATCCAGAGCTTGGCTGCGTTCGGATGCGGCGCATAGGCGCTGATCGCCTGCACGTAGACGCCGGCGACGACGCCGGTCTTCGGCACGACGACGTCGACCGGCGGGTTGCCCTTCAGCGTGTCACGGCCGGCGAGCGCGTTGTAGTCCCAGTTGATCAGGATCGGGGTCTGGCCCTGGGCGAGTGTCGCCGGCTTGCCGATGACCGGTACGAAGTTGCCGGCGGCATTGAGCTTCTTGAAGAAGTCGAGGCCGGCGGTGCCCGCGGCTTCGCCAGCCGCGGCTCCACTCGAAAGGCCAGCGGCATAGACCGCCTGGATGGCCTGGTTCGAAGCGCGCGGATCACCGGCGAGAGCCACCGAATTGGCGAATTCCGGCTTCAGCAGATCGGCCCAGTCAACAGGCGATTCCTTGACCAGATCCTTGTTCACCATCATCGCCAGAACGCCGTAGTAATCACCGTACCAGGCGCCGTCGGCATCCTTGGCGCTGTCGGGGATCGAGTCCCAGGTCGACACCTTGTAGGGCATCAGCAGGCCGTCGGCCTTGGCGGTCGGGCCGAAGGACAGGCCGACGTCGATGACGTCGGGCGCCTGCGGGCCCTTATTGTCCTTGTTGGCCTTGATCGCCTCGACCTCGTCGCCCGAGCCGGCGTCGGGGTTGAGCTCGTTGATGGTGATTTCCGGATATTTCGCCTTGAACCCGGCGATGACGTCGCCGTAACCGCACCAGTCATGCGGCAAAGCGATGGTGGTGAGCTGGCCTTCCGTCTTCGCGGCCTTGACGAGATCGTCCAGCGGAGCCGCGGACGAAATCACCGTCGACGCAAACAGCGCCGCGGCCGAAAGGGAAAGCACTTTCCCCGTGAATTTGAACATGTGTTCTCTCCGTTGAACTGACGCCGTTGGACGCCTGCGATGCGGTATCGTTTTCGTGTGACAGCCAGATGAAAGCTTTATGAAACCCCACCGCTGGCAGCACGAAAGTTAACTCCTTTTAATCGACTGTAGCAATTAGCCATCACTTAATTTTCCGGCTAATTACTTTTTGCTTTGCACTTCACCCTTTCCCCTTGGTTGCCCCTGATTTTCCAGATCAATTGTACCCTTAAAGCGGTATCACACCGTCCCGGCGATTGCATTTTCGAGCAGCGTCAGCGCTGCTTTCTTGGTCAGCTTGACCGGGTTGCCGCCGGCTGTCGGATCGACCACCGCCATATCGGCGATCAAGGCCTTGCGCTTCTTGTCCATGTCGAGCCCCTTGATCAGGCTTGGCAGCGCATGCGGCACCTTCAATTCCTTGCGAAGCTTGATGACAGCCTTGGCGAAGCCGTCGAAGCCGCCTCTTATGCCGCAATAGGCGGCGAGCCGCGCGATGCGGTCCTCGATCGCCTCGCGATTGAAGGCGAGCACATAGGGCATGAAAACCGCATTGGTCATGCCGTGATGGGTGTCGTAGAGCGCCCCGATGGGATGCGACAGCGAATGGATCGCCCCCAGCCCCTTCTGGAAGGCTGCCGCGCCCATCGCCGCGGCGCTCATCATGTTGGCGCGGGCGACCAGATCCCTGCCGTTGGCATAGGCCTTTGGCAGGTTCTCGAAGACAAGCCTGATGCCTTCCACGGCGATGCCGTCGGCCATCGGATGATAGCCCGGCGCGCAATAAGCCTCGAGGCAATGGGCCAGCGCGTCCATGCCGGTGCCGGCGGTGATGAAGCCCGGCATGCCGACCGACAGCTCCGGATCGGCAATGACGATCGCCGGCAGCAGCTTCGGATGGAAGATGACCTTCTTGGTGTGGGTCGCCTCGTTGGTGATGACGCCGGCGCGGCCGACTTCGGAGCCGGTGCCGGCCGTGGTCGGCACCGCTATGATCGGCGCGATCGCATCCGAGTTGGCGCGCGTCCACCAATCGCCGATGTCCTCGAAATCCCAGACCGGCCGCGTCTGTCCCGCCTGGAAGGCGATCAGCTTGCCGAGGTCGAGCGCCGAGCCGCCGCCAAAGGCGATGACGCCGTCATGCTTGCCCTTCTTGAACACCGCGATGCCGGCGGTGAGATTGGAATCGACCGGATTCGGCTTCACTTCGGAGAAAACGCCGTAGGGCACTTTTGCGTCATCGAGGATTTTCAGCGTCGAAGCGACGACCGGCAGTTTCGCCAGCCCCGGATCGGTGACGAAGAGCGGCCGCTTGATGCCGGTGGCGGCGAGCACCTCGGGCAATTCCTTGATGCGCCCGGCGCCGAAGCGGACGGTGGTGGGGTAGTTCCATTTGGAGATCAGCTTGGACATGTTTGTCTTTCAAAAAATCAGATGGCTTCGCGCAGGTGGAAGGATTTCGGCCGGGTCAGGTTGTCGTAGCCGATGGCGGACAAGCCGGCCCCCTTGCCGGTGTCCTTGACGCCGGTCCAGACCAGCGCCGGGTCGAGGTAGTCGCAGCGGTTCATGAACACCGTGCCGGTCTCGACGCGGTCGCCGATCGCCACCGCATGCTCGGTGTCGCGCGTCCAGATCGAGGCGGTCAGGCCGTAGGGGCTGTCGTTCATCAGCGCGATCGCCTCCTCGTCGTTGCGCACCTTCATGATGCCGACGATCGGGCCAAAACTTTCCTCGCGCATGACGCTCATCTGGTGGTCGACGTCGGTCAGTACTTCCGGCGCCAGATAGGGCGAGCCGGCCTTGTCTTGAGCCACCTTCATGTTGATATGCGCCTTGGCGCCCTTGCGCAGCGCCTCGGCCTTCTGCTCGCGGATCAAGTCGGCGAAACGGGCCTGCGCCATCGGCCCCATCGTCGTCGCCTGTTCGAGCGGGTTGCCGACGACATAGTGTTTCGTCTCGGCGATGAAGCCTGCGACGAATTCGTCATAGACCTTCTCATGCACATAGACGCGCTCGATGCCGCAGCAGCACTGGCCGGAATTGTAGAAGGCGCCATCGACCAGATTGGCGACTGCATGGTCAATCTTGGCGTCGGGCAGCACATAGGCAGGATCCTTGCCGCCAAGCTCCAACCCGAGCGTCATGAAGGTGCCGGCCGCTGCCTTTTCGATGGCGCGGCCGCCGGCGACCGAGCCGGTGAAATTGACGTGGTCGATCTTGCCCGAGCCAAGCAATTTTTCTGTCTGCGCGTGGTTCAGCACGATGTTCTGGAACACGCCCTTGGGCAGGCCGGCTTTGTCGAAAGCCTGTTGGAAACGCTCGCCGACAAGCAGCGTCTGCGCGGCGTGTTTGAGGATGACGGTGTTGCCGGCCATCAGCGCCGGCACGATCGTGTTGACCGCGGTGAGGTAAGGATAGTTCCACGGCGCGATCACCATGACCACGCCGAGCGGATCCTTCTTCACATAGCGGCGGAACCCGTCCTTCGGATTGGAAGCCGGGACCGATTTCAGCGCCGCCTCGGCGATCTCGACCATATAGCTGGTGCGTTCCTTGACGCCGCCGAACTCGCCGCCATAGCGCACCGGACGCCCCATCTGCCAGGCAATCTCCGGCACGATTTCGTCGGTCATGGCGACCAGCGTTTCGAGCATCGCCAGCATGTACTTGCCGCGCTCGACGATCGGCGTCCCGGCCCACTTCTCCTGCGCCGCTTTGGCGCGCTCGACAGCGGCATTGACCGCCTGGTCAGTGGCGATCGGACGCTCGGCATAGACCGAACCATCGATAGGGGATTTGAGTTTCACGATTTCCAAGAAGATGTCTCCATATCGAAAGGCAAAGCGTCAGCAGGCAAGGGCGCGAACATGCCCCGCTCTCGCATAATCCAGTATCGACTGATCGCGCGTCACGAGCGTCAGATCGAACGCCCGTGCCGTCGCGATCAATATTCTATCTGCCGGATCGCCGTGAAGCGATCCGGGCAAGAAGGACGATTCAATCAATAAGCCCGGCGAAAGAGCCTCTACCTTGATGCCTGGCGTGGCGATCACTTCCCCAAAAATGCTTGTTGGCGACTTTGCTGCCGCCAATCGGCCGTTGGCGCTCAGCAGGCCCAATTCCCAGGCCGATATGGGGGAAACCCGGATCTTCTCGTCAACAGCCGCGGCGGTATTGATCGCAGTCTTGGCTTCCGGCCTGATCGGCTCGTTCAGCGCTATCCATATGATCGCGCACGTGTCGAGCAGCAGCCTATGCGTCACGGCTGCACATCAGGCTCAAAAGCCGGCCTAGTGTAATCATGCCCTGGGCAAAGCGTAACCTTGCCTGTCCATATGCCGAAAAGCGGATGGTCGATATTTTCCCGTGGAAGTTCGTAGCTGGCCTGCGCTGGCTCCGCCATTCCCGGAGGAGTCTTGTCCATGGTAGCCATGTTCGGCTTTCGATAGCCCTCGGGCCATCCCTCCAGTTTAAAATCCACGCGTTCGTTCGCAAGGTCGACATGGGACGCCCGATAGTTTGCGCGCAACCAGGCGCGCGCCTGGCTGTGCCCGCTCGGGCTGTTCGCCCACCATTCCTGCCGCTGTCGCGCCGACGGTGGCAAGCGGCCGCCTATTACTTGCTCGATCTCCGCGAAGCTCATGGACATACGGCCTTGGCCCGAGAACAGAAGATGCTCGAAAAGCGGATGGTATTTGGTTCCGTCGGTCATTGTACAAATTTAGCCCAATCCGCGTTTCCGATCAAGGTAAAGATAGTAATATACTATCTTCTAATATCGCTCGAACCCACGATGCAGTTCCCAATCCGTAATGCGGCGGTCGTATTCGAACTGCTCCCATTTAGCGGTGTGGACGTAGTGTTCGAGCACGTCCTCGCCGAGCGCCTGTTTCAGCATCTTGGACTTGGCCAGCGTGTCGGTGGCGTCGCGCAGCGTCTTCGGGATCTCCGGCAGGCGCGAGGCCTGATAGGCGTCGCCGACGAAGGGCTTCTGCAGCTCCAGCTTCTCGTCGATGCCGGCAAGGCCGGCGGCGATCAACGCCGCGAAGGCGAGATAGGGGTTCAAGTCGGCGCCGCCGATGCGGCACTCCATGCGGATGCCCTTGGTGCCCTCGCCGCACAGGCGGAAGCCGGCGGTGCGGTTATCTTCGCTCCACATGATCTTGGTCGGCGCGAACGTGCCGGCCTGGAAGCGCTTGTAGGAATTGATGTAGGGCGCCAGGAACCAGGTGAACTCCTTGGCGTATTTGAGTTGACCCGCCGCCCACTGCTGGCCGAGGCTCGATAGCGTCCAGTCGGCTTGTCTGTCGAAGAAAAGCGGCGTCTTGCCGTCGGCGCTCCAGAGCGAATTGTGGATGTGGCTGGAATTGCCGGCGAGCCCGTAATTGTACTTGGCCATGAAGGAAATCGCCTTGCCTTCGGATTCGGCGATCTCCTTGGCGCCATTCTTCAGGATGACGTGGCGATCGGCCATGTCGAGGGCCTCGGCATAGCGCACATTGATCTCTTCCTGACCCGGCCCCCACTCGCCCTTCGAGTTCTCGATCGGGATGCCTGCCGCTTCCATTTCGTTGCGAAGCCGTCGCATGACGCCTTCTTCCTTGGTGGTGATGCCGATCTGATAGTCGCCGATATAGGGCGAGGCGGTGTCGAGGCCCTGCCAGTGCTTCTTGCGGGCGGAATCGTAGGTCTCGCTGAAGAGGTAGAATTCGAGCTCGGAGGCGAAATAGCCGATATAACCGCGCTCCGTCAGCCGCTTGACCTGCTTCTTCAGGATGGCGCGCGGGGAATGCGGCAGGTCGTCATGGGTGTGGTGATCGAGCACGTCGCAGATCACGAGCGCTGTCTTTTCCAGCCACGGAATGCGCCGCAGCGTCGCGAGGTCGGGCTTCATGACGAAATCGCCATAGCCCTTCGACCAGCTTGCCGCCTTATAGCCGGGCACCGGCTCCATATCGATGTCGGCGGCCAGGAGATAGTTGCAGCCATGCGTCTCGTCATGCGCGGAATCGACGAAGTACTGGGCCAGGAACCGTTTTCCCGCCAGCCGTCCCTGCATATCGACGATGCAGGCCAGCACCGTGTCGATCTCCCCGCCGGAAACCGCTTTCTTCAACTGATCGAACGAGAAATTTCCGGCCATTCCTTTGGCGCTCCAGTGCTTGTCATTTTGGGCTTGTCGATTTCGAAGGGTCGAAGCCATGGCCGGCGATGCGCGGGCCATGGCTGTGAGATGCTGGCCTCAGTGGCCGGTTTCGCCGACGGCCTGCTCAGCCGCCTTGATCGCCGCTTGGCGCGCCGCGATGATGTCGCCGAGCGGCGGACCCTGGAAGCGGTTGCGCTCGAAGGCAAACCAGACGATCGCGGTCAGGATGAAGAAGCCGACGGTGATGTAGAGCGCCCAGTCGTTCGGCGGCTGGATGCCAATGACGAAGATCAGGATCATCGACACGATCGACAGGACCGCAAACAGCATGAACACGCCGCGCCCCATGTTCCACGGTCCCATCTTGTCCCATTTGGGCGTGCCCCAGGCCAGCATGCCGAGCACGATCGGCACGGTGAAGGACAGGAACAGGAAGATGACGGTGCAGGACACCACGATGGTGTAGGCCGAGGTGCCGGCGACCGAAACCAGCGTCGAACCCCAGACGAACAGCACCGACAGGATCGATGCCGTCCAGATCGCGGCCACCGGCGTGCGGTAGGTCGGGCTGACCTTGGCCAGTGCCGACGAACCCGGCAGGCCGCCGTCACGCGAGAAGGCGAAGATCATGCGCGAGGCTGAGGTGACGGTGGCGAGGCCGCACAGCAGCTGAGCGATGAACACGACGAGATAGACGAACTCCTTGAGGCCAGGGCTGACGCGCTGGTCGAAGGCCCAGAAGAACACGTTCCAACCTTGCTTGGCGGCATCGTCCATGTTCGGGATCATCAGCACGAAGGCGGCCAGGAACAGATAGCCGAAGACCGCCGACCAGATCACCGACATGACCATGGCGCGCGGCACCGAGCTGGCCGCCTTGATGGTCTCCTCGGAGGTATGCGCCGAGGCGTCGTAACCGGTGATGGTATAGATCGGCAGCAGGAGGCCGAGCGCGAACACCCAGGCATTCGAAACCGACGGCCAGACGCCGCCTCCGGCATCGCCGGAGTAGTTATGGAAGGTGAACAGCCGGCTGAAATCCCAGGTTTCGGCGGAAAGCAGGCAGACCACTGCGATCAGGATCGAGCCGAAGAAGATGAGGTAGCCCGAGAAGTCGGTGAGCTTGGCCGTCAGCTTGATGCCGAGATGGTTGATGAGCGCCTGGGCGCCGGTGATAATGACCAGAAAGATCATCTGGTTGGTCAGCGTGCCTTCGATGCCGAGCGCCGGTCCGAAGGCACCGATGAAGAATGTCCAGGTGCCGACATTGATGGCGCCGAGCACGGTGATCAGGCCGAGCAGGTTGAGCCAGGCCGTGACCCAGCCGGTGCCGCGGTTGCCCAGGATCGAGCCCCAATGATAGAGCCCGCCTGCCGTCGGATAGGCCGAGCTGATCTGCGACATGGCGACGGCGAACGTCAACGAGACGAAGCAGCCGACCAGCCAGCCGATGCCGATGCCGATGCCGCCGGCGCCCGACGTTGCCTGCGCCAGCGAATTGATGCCGCCCGACAGGATGCAGATGATGGAGAAGGAAACGGCGAAGTTCGAAAAGCGGCTGAGGCGCCGCTCCAGTTCCTGGGCGTAGCCCATGCTGTGGAGGACCTTGACGTCCTCCGCCTTGTCAACTTCGGTATATCCAGGTGCTGCCATTTTTAGTCCCCTTGCGTTCTCAGCTAGCCGATTGAACTGACTTTCCCGTTGCGTGTTCCCTGGCGCCTCTGGTCTCCTCGGGCTCCAGATCCGAAAAGATGCCTGTGAGCAAATCCGCCCATTTCCGCTGCCCGGTCTCGCCGGAGATTTCATCGTTGCGGATTTCGATCATCGCGCAGGGCAGCCCGCGCGGGCGCGCATGGCGTTCCAGCGTGAAATAGACGCGGTCGGCCGGCGAATAGGGTTCGTTGACGCCGACGGTGATGCCGGCAAGGTGCCGCAGCGCCGATATCAGCGGCGCTGCCAGCCGGCGGTCGTCATCGTGGATGATGCCGATATGCCAGGGCCGGTCTCGGCCTTTGTAGACCGGCGTGAAGGAATGCACCGATACCAGCCGCGTCTCCTGGCCGCGCGCCAGCCTGTCTTCGACAATATGCTCGATGGCGTTATGAAACGGCTGCCAGGACAGGGCGACCCGCGCCGCGCGCTGCTTTTCCGACAGGCCGGTGTTGCCCGGTATGGCTGTGGTTTCGCTGACCGGCGGCACCAGGTCCGGCGCGTCAAGCGGCCGGTTGCAGTCGATGACGAGACGCGAAATGCAGGTTTCGACCAGCGTCGCATCGAGCGACTGCGCCATGCGCAGCGCAACGGGCAGCGCGCCCGGGTCCCAGGCGATGTGACGCGACAGGTCCTCGGCGGTGAGGCCGAGCGTGCCGAATTCGGCGGGCAGGAAATTGGAGGCGTGGTCGCAGGTGAGCACGAAGGGACTCGATCCGCCCGGGTTGGTCACCCTTACGGCATCAGGCGATGCAAGGCTGGCGGGCCGTGCTTTCTCCATAGTCTGCGGTCCCCGGGGAGCGCTGTATCGTATGTTACGTATTTTGCCTCATTGCGTCCCTATGGATGATTTCATACAGTTTGCCCGGCTTTGTCAAATGCGATTTGGGGAAAACACCGTCGGCCGGGCCATGGATGGGAAAGATGATTTCCAGTATTGCCGAATTGATCGCCGACCGCATCGGCACAATGCCGGCCGGCGAGCGGCGCGCGGCCCAGACGCTGATAGCGAGCTATCCGATGATCGGTCTGAAGACTGTCGCCGAATTCTCGTCCGCGGCCGGCGTGTCCTCGCCGACGATCCTGCGTTTCGTCGCCAGGCTCGGCTTCCAGAACTATCCGGAGTTCCAGTCGAGCCTGCAGGACGAACTGGCGGCGCAATTGCAGTCCCCCGCGACCCGCACGCTCAATCCGCCCTTGCCCGGCGGCACGGCGTCGCCGATGCTGGAGGCAACGCTCGACAATATGCGCGAGACGTTCCGGCACCTGTCCGACAAGCAGCTTGCCGACATCGCGTCCCGCCTCGCAGAGCGTCGCGGCAAGACATTCCTGATCGGCGGCCGCTTCACCGATCCGCTGGCGCGCTACATGGCCGCCCACCTTGCCATCATCCAGCCTGACGTCATTCACCTCGCCGGTCAGGAAAGCATGTGGCGCGACAGGCTGATCGACATGGGCAAGCGCGACGTGCTGGTCATTTTCGACATCAGGCGCTACCAGGACAGCCTCATCCGCTTCGCCGAGAAGGCGCATCAGCGTGGCGTGCAGATCGTGTTGTTCACCGACCAGTGGCTGTCGCCGATCGCCCGCTTCGCCCGTCACGTCATCGCCGGGCGAACCGCCGTGCCTTCGGCGTGGGACTCCTCGGCGGCGCTCTTCGTCGTCGCCGAAACGCTGATCGGCGCCGTCACAAGGCAACTCGAGGCCGACGGCGCCCGGCGCATCCGCGAGATGGAAGGCCTGCGTTGATGCAGCCCGGGATAAGTCTGGAACGATTTCGGTCCGAAACTGGCGTCGGGGCGGCATAGCCACCGTTGTAATCTCGAAAGCCCGGCTCGAAGTGAACTAAAAAATCAAAACGGCACGAACACCGGCAACGTTACGCATATTTAATGTGCGCGGACACTGAAGAATTGTCATAAAGGCACGATATCGGGGGCTTGCTTCTTGCCTTAGAATAGCCCCGCTGCGTCTGCTTATTTCGGGAAACCGGTGGACGGAAGGATTGTTTTGCCAACCGGAGTGCCGATGGCCGCCTGGAAACAGATACTTTTCGCCCTTGTGGTGCTGGTGGTGGCGGTTGCCGCCTGGCTGCGCTTTTTCCCGGGCGCGCCGGACGTGCTGGCGCGCTGGGGAATAGACTGGGCCTACGCGGCAACGCCTCCGGCTGAAACCGGCGCCGGCACGAAATCCGCTGGCGGCGAGCGAGCCCGTCAGGTCAACGTCGTCGTCGTGCCCGCTATTTCCGCGACCATAAACGATCGGCTCCAGGCCATAGGCACCGGCCGCGCCAATGCGTCGGTAACGGTCAATCCCTACTCCTCCGGCCGTCTCGCCGAATTGCTGGTTTCGTCCGGCACCCATGTCGACAAGGGACAGGTCATCGCGACTCTTGATTCCGAGACCGAAGTGATCGCCCAGGACCGTGCCCGGCTCGCGCTTCAGGACGCACAGGCCAAGCTCGACCGGGTCAGGTCGCTGCGCGCCTCCAATGCGGCGACACCGGTCGCCGTCGCCGATGCCGAAGTGGTGCTGGCCGGTGCCAAGCTGGCGCTACAGGATGCGGAACTCGCCCTGCACCGCCGGTCTGTTCTCGCCCCGATCTCCGGCACGGTCGGCATCCTGCCGATCTCCGCCGGCAATTATGTGACCAACCAGTCGGCGATCGCCACGCTCGACGACCGTTCCTCGATCCTTGTCGATTTCCTGGTGCCGGAACGCTTCGCGGCCGCCGTCAAGATCGGCGCGCAATTGTCGGCGACGCCGATCGCCAACCCCGGCAACAGCTATACCGGCACGGTTTCGGCCATTGACAACCACATCGACGAGAACAGCCGTACGCTTCTGGTCAAGGCGACGATCGCCAACCCGGCCGATTCGCTGCGCGCCGGCATGTCGTTCGCCATCACCATGAAGTTCCCCGGCGAGACCTATCCCGCCGTCAGCCCGCTGGCGATCCTGTGGGGCTCGGAGGGCGCTTACGTCTGGGCGGTCGAGAACGGCAAGGCCAAGCGGGTGCCGGTGCGCATCATCCAGCGCAACACCGAAACCGTGTTGATCGACGCGGAACTGGACAGTGGCGACATGGTGGTGACCGAAGGCACCCAGAGCGTCAGCGAGGGAGGCGAAGTCCGCATCGCTCGCGGAGAGCAGCGCGCCGCGAACGCGGCCGAAGGCTCATGACCGGAGCCGTCAACGCCGCCAGCGAGACCGGCTTTACCGCCCTGTTCATCCGTAGGCCGGTCATGGCCTTGGTGCTGAATGTCCTCATCGCGGTCGCCGGCGTCGCCGCCTTCTATGGCGTCGAGATCCGCGAACTGCCTGACGTCGACCGCGCCGTCGTCACCGTTTCCACGACTTTCGAAGGCGCGGCGGCCGAAACGGTCGATCGCGAACTGACCGATACCATCGAGGGAGCTGTTGCCCGCGTTTCCGGCGTCAAGTCGATCTCCTCGACCTCCTCCTTCGGCTCGAGCCGCGTCACCATCGAATTCAACGACGGCGTCGATCTCAATGTCGGGGCCTCGGATGTGCGGGATGCCGTCGGCCGCGTCGCCAACCAGATGCCGGAGACGGCCGATCCGCCGCGCATCGTCAAGGCCGACGCCAACTCCGACCCCGTGATGCGCCTGGCCGTCACCTCCGACACCATGTCGGTACAGGACATGACCGTTGTGGTCCAGGACCAGATCGAGGACGAACTGGCTGCCGTTCCAGGCGTCGCGGACGTCCAGGTCTATGGCGACCGCGACAAGATCTTCCGCATCGACGTCGACCAGAACAAGCTCGCCAGCCTGGGCTTCACCGTCGCCGACCTCAGGACCGCCCTTGCCTCGGTCGCCTTCGATTCACCCGCCGGCTCGATCACCACGACCAATCAGGACCTGATCGTTCGCACCACGGCCGATGTGACGACGCCGGAAGAATTCGAGAACATCATCATTGGCGGCACGACGCGCATCCGCGATGTCGCTACCGTCACGCTCGGCCCCGACATCGGCCAGACCACGTTGCGTTCGGACGGCAAGACCGGCATCGGCATCGGCATCATCCGCCAGGCGGAATCGAACACGCTGGATATCTCCACCGGCGTCAAGGCCGCCGTCGAGAAATTGCAGGCAAACCTGCCGGAAGGCATGTCGATCAAGGTCACCAGCGACGACGCGGTGTTCGTCAACGGCGCCGTGCACGAGGTGGAGATCGCGCTCGCGCTTTCCGTCTCCATCGTTCTGGTCGTCATTTATGCCTTTCTTCTCGACTGGCGCGCCACGCTCATTCCGGGCCTGTCGATGCCCGTCGCCATGATCGGCACCATTGCGGCGATCTATCTCGCTGGTTTCTCGATCAACATCCTGACGCTGCTGGCCCTGGTGCTGGCGACGGGGCTTGTCGTCGATGACGCGATCGTCGTTTTGGAAAACATCGTGCGGCGGCGCAATCAAGGCATGGGGCCGCGTGCCGCCGCCGTGCTCGGCGCACAGGAGGTGTTCTTCGCCGTCATCGCCACCACCCTGACGCTGGTTGCCGTCTTCGTGCCGATCTCCTTCCTGCCGGGCCAGACCGGCGGCCTGTTCCGCGAATTCGGCTTCGTGCTCGCCATGTCGGTGCTGTTGTCCTGCGTGGTCGCGCTGACGCTTTGCCCCATGCTTGCCTCGCGCATGCTGTCCAGTGCCGCCCTCCACCACGAGGGCGGCAACGGCGTCGGCGCACGCATCGGCGGCGCGCTGAACGCGGCCTATCGGCGCAGCCTGCATGTCTGCCTCGATGCGCCGTGGATCGTGGTGCTGGTGGCGCTGCTGTTCGCCGGCACCGCATTCGCGCTGTTCGGCACCATCCGCCAGGAATTGACGCCGACCGAGGATCGCGCGGTCGTGCTGCTTCGCATCAGCGCCCCGCAAGGCGTCAGCCTCGACTACACGACGCAGCAGATGCAGAAGATCGAAAAGCTGATCCAGCCGCTGCGCGATTCCGGCGAAATCGTCAGCACTTTCGAGAGTGCTGGCCAGAACGGCGCCTATAATTCAGGCTTCATGGTGATGACGCTGGCGCCGTGGGACGAGCGCAGCCGTAGCCAGCAGGAGATCATGGCCGAGATCAGCCAGCTCACCCGCCAGGTGCCCAGCGTGCGCATCTTCCCGGTGCAGCCCAACAGCCTCGGCATCCGTGGCGCCGGCAACGGCCTGCAGTTTGCGCTGGTCGGCAACGACCGCAAGGCGCTCGGCGACGCGGCCGTCAAGATCATCGCCGAGATGCAGAAGGATCCGCGTTTCCAGACGCCACGCCTTTCCATCGACCCAACGCAACCGCAGCTTTCCGTTGCCATCGACCGCGAGCGCGCCTCCGATCTCGGCATCGACATCACAGGACTGGCCAACACCATGCAGGCCATGCTCGACGGCAACGACGTCGTCGATGTCTACATCGCCGACCGCAGCTACGGGGTGAAGCTGGTTTCGACCACCAACCCGATCAACGATCCGACGGACCTGGAGAACGTCTTCCTGAAGACGGCTGACGGCCGTTTCGTGCCGATGTCGACCATAGCCACGCTGACCGAGCGTGCCGTGCCGCCCTCGCTGTCGCGCGAGCAGCAGCAGCCGTCGGTGGCGATCACGTCCAACCTCGGCGGCGATTTCGCGCTCGGCTCGGCCCTTACGCGCGCCGAGGAGATCGCAACGCCGCTTCTGCCGCCGGGCAGCCGCATCGTGCCGTTGGCCGAGGCGGCGACGCTGGGTGAGACCAACAGCGCCATGGTCACCATCTTCGGTTTTGCCCTGGTCATCATCCTGCTGGTGCTTGCCGCGCAATTCGAGAGCTTCGTCAGCGCCGTTATCATTATGGCGACAGTGCCGCTCGGCCTCGCCTGCGCCATCTTCGCGCTCCTGCTCTCGGGCACCAGCCTCAACGCCTACAGCCAGATAGGCCTGGTGCTGCTGGTCGGCGTCATGGCCAAGAACGGCATCCTGATCGTCGAATTCGCAAACCAGCTGCGTGATCGCGGACTGGGCGTGCGCGAGGCGATCGAACAGGCTTCGACCATTCGCTTGCGCCCGGTGATGATGACCATGATCTGCACCGTGCTCGGCGGCGTGCCGCTGGTGCTGGCGGCGGGCGCCGGTGCCGAGGCCCGTATCGCGCTCGGCTGGGTGATCGTCGGCGGACTGGGGCTGGCCACCGTCTCGACGCTGTTCCTGACCCCCGTCGCCTATCTCTTGCTCGGCCGCTTCGTCACGCCGAAGACCCACGAGGAGGCGCGGCTGAAGCGCGAACTCGAGGAAGCCGCCTACACCGATGTGGAGCCGGCTGAGTAGGGAAATCCAGAAGACCGTGTAGCGGGTCCGGAATTTTCGTGGGGAAACAGCCTGCTATTTCAAGAGACGGCCCTCGATCGACCAGCGCGCGGCGAGGAAATTCAGCACCGCCGCCACAACCACCCCGCCGATCTTTGCCGGCCACACGCCGACGACGCCGGCGAACAGCGCGATCGCAAGGCTGGAGACACCAAGCGAAATCAGCGCGCCGAGCGAGGCGAAGCGAAGAAAGGCATGATGCAGCCGGATGGTCGGATCGCGCTCGAACGACCAGAAGCCGTTGGCCGCGAAGGAGAAGGTGACGGCAATGAACCAGGACGCAACGTTGGCGGGCAGCGGCGGCACGTGCAGCTTGAGCAGCAGAAAGAAACCGGCAAGGTCGATGGCCGTGTTCACCAGGCCGACAATGGCGAAGCGGATAATCTTGTTGCCGGTCGAACGCCGGGACTGATCGGCACTCATGCTGTGCCGTCCATGATGCCGACACGCGCGCGAGCCAGGTTTGCGCCGAAATGATCGGAGGCGAGAACCGCGAATTCGACTTCGCGCACATCTTGCATCGGGTCGCGTGCACGCAACGTCTCGTCGACATGCCCGGGATGGCACATGAACAGTCCCTCTTCCGGCAGGCTTTCAACGGCGGTTTGCAGGGCGGGCGCGAACTTTTCCGGCTGCCGCCAGTCATAGATGCCGGCGAGCGGCGCCCTCACGGTGAAGCCGGCGCGCCGCATGGATCGGTTGAAACCAGTTGCCAGGGCGGCGATCGCCGCAATTTTCGATGCCGCCGCTCCGCTGCCGGCCAGTGCCGGCGCGCCGCGCAGCCACGGTCTGCCGGCATCTCCGGCGAAACGCCCCCGCAGCCATTTGCGCACGACAGGCAGGAAATGCACATGCTGGTGGCCGTCGATGAAATCGGGCCGGCGCCCGAGCGCCTCGACGAAGCGGCCAAATTGGGCGTCGAGCTCGGCATGGACGTCGCAGGTCTCGATGCTGCCGCGCAGGATCGGCAATGCCAGCGAGCGGAGCGGCGGCAGCCGGCCTTCCGGTGCCAGGCTCGACGGGCCGGTCACGGCCGGCTGGTCCGTCAAGGACAGATGCAGGCCGACGGCGACCCGGCCGCACAGCGGCTTGATGCGTTCCGCCTCCCCCGGCCATTCCGCGAAACCGGTCATGCAACCGGTGCCCGTTAGCCGCCCGCGATCGAGCAGGTCGAGGATCGCCGCCGAGACGCCGGGCGCCAGGCCATAATCGTCGGCGATCAGGCGGATGCCGCGCATCATGCCCCGGAAACGCCCGGCGCCGACCTGGCGGGAACATCGCTGCGCACGATATCGCGCACGATGTAGACCGGGCGATCCTTGCTTTCGCTGAGCGTGACCCAGACATATTCACCGATCAGCCCGAGAAGTGTCAGGTTGAGGCCGCCGAGCAGCACCACGGCGACCAGCAGGCTCGGATAGCCTGGAACGGCAATGCCGTAGAACAGCACCTCGAAGAGCACTTTCGCGCCGTAGACCGCGCCGGCAAACGCCGCAAGCAGTCCGCTGAGGCTGATCAGGCGCAGCGGAATCACCGAAAAGGACGTAAACCCCTCTAGCGAAAAGGCGACCAGGTTGAGCCGGCTCCATTTCGACTTGCCGCTGGCGCGGTTTTCCGGCGAATAGGATATGGCCTTCTGGCGGAAGCCGGCCCAGGCGAACAGGCCCTTGTTGAAGCGCCTTTTGTCGCGCAGGCTGGTCAATGCGCGCGCCACGGTGCCGCGCATGACACGAAAATCGCCTGCATTCTCGGGTATATCGAACCGCTGGCTGCTGTTGATCAGACTGTAGAACAGTTTCGCCAACTGGCTGCGCCGCCAGCTTGCCCCGCGCCGGTCGTTCTGCGCGTAGACGACGTCGACGTCCGGATTCTCAGCCAGCTCGACGATCATCTTCAGGCTGGTCTCCAGGGAGTGCTGCAGATCCGCGTCCATGACAAGCACCATGTCGCCCCGCGAGTGGTCGAGGCCGGCGAGCACGGCGACCTCCTTGCCGAAATTGCGGCTGAGGCGCACGATTTCCCAGGATCCCGAAAGTGCCTGCGAAAACCGCCCGGCGCTATCGTCCCGGCTGCCGTCGTCGACCAGGATCTTGTGGACTTGCATGCCGAAGCGGCTCGACACCGCCGCCTCGAGCGCGTCGAGCAATGCCGCGAAAGCCGTCGCCGATTGCGCCTCGTTGAAGAACGGCGCCACGATATCGAGTGTCGGGCGCATCTCAGCCATGGGCGACAGGCTCCGCATTCACCAATTTTTGCCGCGCCTTGGCCCAGAACCACCATATCAGGAAGCAGGCGATGAAAGTGACCGTGATCGGCCGAAACCAGGGATAGAGAAAGTCATGCATGTGGCGCTCGACACCGGTCAAACCTGTCAGGAATAAAGTCATGGACAGCACGCAGGCCAGGACGCCACCTTTTTCTTCGCGCCACAACAGGGCAATGGCAAGGCCGGCGGGTACCGCGATCATCGCATAGGTGTTGGGCTCGACGCGCGGGTTGAAGACGCACATGTAGAAGGCGGCCGCCAGGAAGATCGCGAGTCCGGCCGCTCCTTGTTCGAGCTTGCGGTCGAACCAGAGCACGATCGAGAGCGTCAGCAGGCCGATCACGACGCGCACCGCCGTGGCAGCCGAGTCCGGAACGGGCAGCCCCATCTCGATAAAGGGCGCGGTGAAATCGGTAGGAACAAAATGGCTGGTCTTGTCGACGGCCATCGACGTCAGCATGCGGGCGAAATCGCCATACTGCTCGTTCAGGTAGCCGGCGGGAGCGAAAGCGTAGGGTATGGCGAGCACGAACAGCACCGCCAGCACAAGGGCCGGTATCAGCCGCGGGCGCAACGCCCCCACCAACAGCAGCATGATGATCGCGGTCGGCTTGGCCGTTATGGCAAGCGAGGCCCAGAAAAACGTCTCCGCACGCCGTCCTTCCAGTGCCGACAGGGTCAAGAGCCAGCAGGCGCCGGTCAGCAGGATTGTCGCCTGCCCGTTGCGGATGGCGCCCAGCGTCATCGGCAAAGCGAGGAAGAGGCCGAAGGAAAGCAGCCAGGTCTGCTCCTGTCCGCCCAGCTCGCGCACCTGCCGCGCCGCGGCAAGGGTGAGAACGGCGAAACCGAGGGCATGCCAGACCAGCCCGCCAAGATGCGGTCCCAGATTCAAGAACGGAATATAGAGCGCGGCGAAGGCGGGCGTGTAAAGGTATCCCATCTCGGACTCGAGGTCGTAGAGCGGCCGGCCGGCGAGAAACTCCACACTGCCATATCTGTAGGCGTGCAACACGGTGCGCGCATCGGGCGACCACAGGACCAGGCCAAGCACGACCGCGAATGCCCCGATCCACAGGCCAAGCCCCAGACGGTCGAAAACCGGCTTGGAAATCCTCATCAAGCACCCCACACCAATCCGGAACAGGCCCGGTCCAGCACTGTTCCAGCGTTCATTGGCGGCGGCATATCACGGACAAAGCGGGGTGGCATAGGGGGATCGAACGGCGTGGCCGCCGATGACATTGAACGATCGCAGCCAAAAAACCACCGTCTTTCCGGCCCTCGAAAGTGATCGCAACTCTGCTCTGGATGGACCGGAATGCAGTTCAACCGCACACCCCTGCTTTACGGCCGAATGAACACCTTGCCATTGGGCTTGGCCAATTCCGCCGGCACGCGCGCCATCGCCTCGGCCAGCGGCACCACAGCCGTCACGTCGGTCGTCCAGCGCCCGTCGGAAAAGCGCTTCTGCGCCTCGAGGATCGCAGGACCGCGGCGGTCCTTATGCTGCCGCATCCATTCGCTCAGCCAGAAGCCCTCTATGTGCTTGTGCTGGAAAATCAGCTGGCCGGGTTCGCGGATGATCGTGGCTTCGGGATCGAGGCGTCCATAGATGATCCAGCGCGAGCGCTTCGGCATGGCGTTGAAGATGGCCGAGGCCAGTGGCCCGGTCACCGCATCGAGGAAGATGCGCGGCTGTTCGGCCTTTATAACTTCGCGCAGCGAGGCTTCGAAATCGGGAGACTTCTCGTTGAGCACATGGGCGGCGCCGATTTCCTTCAGCAGCGCGATCTGCTCGTCGCGGCGCACGGTGACGATAGGCCGGAATCCTTCCTCACTGGCCAGCCCGATGATCAGCTTGCAAAGCTGGCTGGCGCCGGCGGTCAGGATGAAGGCCCTTTCGCCCTCTCGGCTGACGATGTCGAACATGGCGATCGCGGTGAGCGGATTGACGATCATGGCAGCCCCATCCTCGTCGCGCACGGTGTCGAGGAGCGGAATGCAGGCGGCGGCTTCGGCAACGGCATAGTCGGCCCACGAGCCCCAATTGGAGAGCCCGGTGGCGAAGGCAACGCGCTTGCCGACGAGGCTCTTGGGATAGGGCTCGTCGCCGCCGGCAACGACCACGCCGACGCCTTCGAAGCCGGCCGGCCGGCCCTTGACCCGCGGCTGGCCGTACTGGCCCTTGATGAAGGCGACATCGGACGGATTGATCGAGGCAAGGCTGACCCTGATCAACACTTGGCTCGGTCCCGGCGCCGGCACTGCGATACTGCCTGGCTCAAGATAAGGCTCCATCGCCTCCAGCACGCTGCCGCTCGGCGTCCTGGTGTAGCCGTCGCCGACCAGCAGCAGCGCCTTCATTTCGGACGGGATGCTCATCGGCTTTCTCCCCGCTCGGACCGGGCCATCTCAGACCTTCTCCTGCGTGTATTTCTTCAGCTCCGCCCGCGCCACTTGGCGGCGATGCACGGCATCCGGCCCGTCGGCGAGGCGCAGCGTTCTGAGATGCGTCCACGAGCGCGCCAGCGGCGTGTCCTGGCTGATGCCTTGCGCGCCGAACATCTGCACCGCCTCATCAGTGACCTTCAGCGCCACGCGTGGCGCGACCACCTTGATCTGGCTGATCCAGGGCGCGGCGGCGCGCGCGTCGCCCTGGTCGATCATCCACGCCGCTTTGAGGCAGAGCAGGCGGGCCATCTCGATCTCCATGCGGCATTCGGCGATGATGTCGAAATTGGCGCCGAGTTTCGCCAATGGCTGGCCGAACGCTTCGCGGCGGACCGAACGCTGGCACAGCAGCTCCAGCGCCATCTCGGCCTGGCCGATGGCCCGCATGCAGTGATGGATGCGGCCGGGGCCGAGGCGGCCTTGCGCGATCTCGAAACCCCTGCCCTCGCCGAGGATCAGGTTCGACGCCGGCACCAGCACATTGTCGAAGCGAAGATGCATGTGGCCGTGCGGCGCGTCGTCGTCGCCATAGACCTGCATTGGACGCAGCTTGCTGACACCCTTGGTGTCCGCCGGCACGAGGATCATCGAATGCCGCCTGTGCTTCGGCTCTCCATCGGAGGTCTTCACCATGACGATATAGATGGCGCAGCGGGGATCGCCGGCACCAGAGGCCCACCATTTCTCGCCGTTCAGCACATAGCCGTCGCCGCGCCGTTCGCAGCGCATCGAAATGTTGGTGGCATCCGACGAGGCTACGTCCGGCTCGGTCATCAGATAGGCCGAGCGGATCTTTCCGTCGAGAAGCGGCTCCAGCCAAGCCTTCTTGTGCTCCGCCGAGCCGTAGCGCTCCAGCACCTCCATGTTGCCGGTGTCGGGCGCCGAGCAGTTGAAGGTCTCGGCGCCGAGATGCGCCTTGCCCATCTCCTCGGCCAGATAGGCGTATTCGACGGTGGAAAGACCGTAGCCGCGTTCCGAGCCGGTCAGCCAGAAATTCCAAAGGCCGCGCTCTCTTGCGGTCGTCTTCAGCCCTTCGAGGATCTCGGTCTGGCGCCGCGTGTATGTCCAGCGGTCGCCCGCCTTGCCGACTTCACCGAGGAATTCCTTGTCGAGCGGCATGATCTCGTCGCGCACCATGGCCGCGACGCGCGCGTGGATCGGCCTCAGCCGCTCCGTCATGCCGAGATTCATCTCCGTCATCGGTTGCTAACCCTTCATTCAGGCCGGGCATTTTGTCAGTGGCAAGGATGACCGTACTTCGGATAGCCTTGTCAACGCGAACGCTTTCCCCGATCCGCCGATGAAAGGCGCAGGAGTTCGATGAGCTATCTCGACGATCTTTTTTCGGTGGCCGGCAAGACCGCGCTGGTCACGGGCGCGGCGACCGGCATCGGCCGCATGGCGGCGACGGGCCTCGTCAAGGCCGGCGCAACGGTGATGATCGCCTCGCGCAAGGGCGAGGACTGCATCAAGGTCGCCGAGGAATTGAACGGGTTCGGCGCGCCGGGCCGGGCGGAAGGCTTTGCCGGAGACGTTTCCAGCGAGGCCGGCATTGCCGCCTTGGTCGGCGAGGTCAAGACGCGGGCCGAACGGCTGCATATCCTGGTCAACAATGCCGGCGTGTCCTGGGGAGCGCCGCTGGAGAGCTTCCCCTATCATGCCTGGGCCAAGGTGTTCGGCGTCAACGTCACCGCCGTCTTCCACGTGACCCGCGAACTGCTGCCGCTGCTCGAAGCCGCCGCCAGCGACGAGGATCCAGCCCGGGTGATCAATCTGGGCTCCGTGATGGGCACGCAGCCGCTGGCCGACGACGCCTACTCCTACACCGCCTCCAAAGCGGCCGTTCATCACCTGACGCGCACCCTGGCGCTGGAATTCGCCGGCCGCCGCATCACCGTCAACGCCTTTGCCCCTGGGCCCTTCCAGAGCCGGATGACGGCGTTTGCCACCGCCACTGAGGAACAGGCCAGGCATGTCGGCAGCCACGTTCCGATCGGCCGTATCGGCGCCCCGGATGACATTGCCGGCGCAACGCTCTATTTGTGCAGCCGTGCAGGCAGCTATGTCACCGGCGCCATCCTGCCGATTGACGGCGGACAGTCGGTGCAGCATGGGCTGACCCTGTTCAAGGAATGACATGTCCGGCCGGGGAAGCCGGGGATGAAACTGGAGGACATCCGCGTGGAACCGATCAGTCTCGATGTGCTTCTGGCCAGCGTCGGCAAGGAGGTGGGCGTCTCGCCATGGCGGGTGGTCACGCAGCGCATGATCGACCAGTTCGCAGACGCCACCGACGACCACCAGTTCATTCATTGCGATCCGGAGCGGGCCAAGCGCGAGACGCCATTCGGCGGCACCATCGCGCATGGCTTCCTGTCGCTGTCGCTGTTGTCGGCAATGACGTTCGAGACCATGCCGCCGCTGGAAAACGGCAAGATGGGCGTCAACCACGGCTTCGATTCGCTGCGCTTCCTGGCGCCGGTGAAGACCGGCGCGCGCATCCGCACCCGTTTCGTGCTGGCTGACGTCAAGGTCAGGCCCTCAGGTTGGGTGCAGACGGCCCATGACGTGACGATCGAGATCGAGGGCTCGAAGAAACCGGCGCTCACCGCCCGCTGGCTGACGCTGACCCTGATCGAACGCCAGCCAGAGACCGCATGAGCGACCCGAACGCGCTCGACCAGGCAGCGCTTTCGCCCTATCTCGAGGCGCGGATCCCCGGCTTTGCCGGACTTTCCTCCGTCGAAAAATTCAAATCCGGCCAATCCAACCCGACCTATCTGCTGACGGCGGCCAGCGGCCGCTACGTGCTGCGCGCCAAGCCGCCGGGGCAGTTGCTGAAATCGGCACACCAGGTCGACCGTGAATTCAGGGTGATGAGCGCCCTTTCGGGCACCGCCGTGCCGGTGCCGCGGATGCTGCACCTCTCAGCCGAGAACTCACCGATCGGCCGCATGTTCTACATCATGGATTTCATCGACGGCCGCATCTTCTGGAACCCGGCACTGCCGGAAGCGCGCGACAATGGCGAGCGCGCCGCCATCTACGATGCCATGAACGCCACGCTCGCCGCCCTGCACGGCGTCGATATCGAGGCCGTGGGTCTCGGCGATTTCGGCCGGCCGGGCAACTATTTCGAGCGCCAACTGGCGCGTTGGACCAGTCAGTACCGCGCCTCGGAGACCGGTGCCATTGCCGACATGGACCGGCTGATCGACTGGCTGGAGACGCACAGGCCCGCCGACGACGGCCGTGTCTCGCTGGTGCATGGTGACTATCGGCTGGACAATCTGATATTCGCGCCGGACCGGCCGAAGGTGATGGCGGTGCTCGACTGGGAACTGTCCACATCAGGCCATCCATTTGCCGATATCGCCTACCAGTGCATGCAATGGCGCCTGCCGCATAGCTCGGGCTTTCGCGGCCTGGGCGGTATCGACCGCGCCGCGCTCGGACTGCCTTCGGAAGAGGACTATGTCGCCACCTATTGCCGGCGGCGCGGGCTCACCGGCATCGGCGACTGGACGTTCTTCCTCGCCTTCTCCTTCTTCCGGCTGGCCGCGATCTGCCAGGGCGTCTACAAGCGCGCGCTGGACGGCAATGCCTCGAACCCGGAAAAGGCCAGGACCTATGGCGAGGCGGTGAAACTGCTTTCGCACCTCGCCGCGAAACTGATCGACCGAAACTGATCGACGAGAAATAATCGATGGGCCGCTTCGACGAAAAACGGTGTTGATCACGGGTGCCGCGGGCGGGCTTGGCCGCGGCGCGGCCAAAGCTTTTGCCGCCGAAGGCGCGCGGCTGGTCCTCTCCGACCTCGATGAACCAACCTTGAGGAGCTTTGCCGAAACGCTCGATGCCGAGACGGCGGTCCTGGCCGGAAACATCGCCGACGAGACGCTGTCGCAGGCGCTGGTGGCTCTGGCGGTCGAAAGATTCGGCCGGCTGGATGTCGCGGTCAACAATGCCGGCATCGTGCAGAGTTTCGTGCGTTTGCCGCAGGTCGCCTCGGAGGAGGCGCGCCGGGTGATCGAAATCGATCTGCTCGGCGTCTTCTATGCCATGAAGCACCAAATCCCGCAGATGGAGCGGCAGTTCAAGGCGGACGGCAAGGGCGGCGCCATCGTCAACATCGCCTCCGCCGCCGGACTGGGTGGCGCGCCGAAGCTTTCGATCTATGCCGCCGCCAAGCACGGCGTGGTCGGGCTGACCCGGTCGGCGGCAATTGAATACGCCAGCAAGGGCCTGCGCATCAACGCGGTCTGTCCGGCGCACACGAGAACGGCGATGGTCGACAGTTTCGTGCGCGTCTCCGGCGCTCCGGAAGCCGACGCCCTGGCCGAACTGACGCGCGGCGTGCCGATGAGGAGGGTGGCCGAAGTGGATGAGATCACCACGGTGATCCTGTTCGCCGCCGACCCCGCCAACTCCTTCATGACCGGCCACACATTGGCCGTCGACGGCGGCGTCGGCGCCATCTGACGCCTGCCGCCTGGGAACCTGCGACGGGAACCAGCGACGCCCTTGTCCGTTTCCGTACAGCGTATATAATTCAGTTGGCCCCCAACCAGCAGAGGCAGGCGATATTGCCGGTGAGCGCCCAGACACGCCGCGAGAAACAAAAGGCCGAACAGCGTTCCGAACTTGTGGAGGCCGCGCACAAGCTCGTGCAGGAGGAAGGCTATGAGGGCCTGACCATCCGCAAGCTGGCCAAGCGCGTCGGCTACGCGCCGATGTCGGTCTATTCCTATTTCGCCGACAAGCAGGACATATTGTTCGCGCTGGCCGAGGATGCGTTCGAGACGCTTGCCCGGCGCATCGAGGAGCATCCTTCCGACGATCCGATCGAGGCGCTGCAAGCAGTGATGACGGAATACGCCGCGTTCGGACTTGGCAATCCCAATGAATACCGCACCGTCTTCATGACCGAAAAGACCAAGCTGCCGGCAGGCCGGAGCTACGAGGACATGGAAGAAAGCAACCCGGCGATGAAGGTGCTGATCAGCAGGGTCGAGGCCTGCGTCGCCGCGGGGAAGTTGCAGGGTGATCCGCGCGCCATCGCCACCATGCTGTGGGCGGTCGGCCACGGCACCATCTCGCTGCTGATCACCTTCCCCTTCTACCCTTTCGGTGATCCGCAGGCTTTCGTGAAACGGATGTGCGATTTCACCCTTGCCACCCTCAGCACGCAGAACGTGCCCCCGCTGACCGAGACACCGGTCAACTGCTGAACGATATCTCCTTGCGTTTCCACGCTTCATCGCCGCTCCGCGTTTTACGTGCCAAGCGGGATGGATTTTCTTGGTTAACAAAAATTTCCGTACGCGTACGATTCTGGCTTGAACTCCGCGATCAGTGGGCGTATTTGTACGGAATACCGTACATGTACGAGAACAAATTCACCCATCGAACCCGGAGACGGACAATGAAAAAGACCCTCCTCACCCTCGCCGCCGTGCTGGCACTTTCGGGCTCGGCCCTTGCCGCCAACACGACCCACCCGGTCAAGCACGTGCCCGCCGCGACCTGCGTCGACACCAAGGCCAATGTGAAGCTCGATTGCGCATCGACCGGCTCGCTCGAGAAAAAGGGCGTCACGGAAACCACCGCTGAAGGCAAGGGCCCGCGCCTCGGCATCAGCATCAATCCCTGGATCGTGCCGAGCGCGTTCTGATAGCGGCAACACACGCCTGGCTGGTGCAGCCGGCCAGATGTGATTCAGGCGATCGTGACCGGCAGTCTGGACGACGAACTCTCGAAGGCCGCGTCGATCAGCCTCTGCATGTCGGCGGCGCGACGGAAGGATGGATCGCCGTTCCTTCCCCTATCGAGCGCTTCGGCGAAACGCAGCGCGTTGCGCTTCACATCCGGCAGCGCCAGTGTCCGCCAACGTTGCTGGTCGATGTCCTCGCCCAGGCAGGCCGACAGGCGCGAAACCTTGCCGTCTGTTTTGACCTTGATGGCGCCCTTGGTGCCATGCATGGCCAGCGACAGGTCGTTGGCGTGGCCGGTCATGTAGCGGCTGGCGACGATCGTCGCGAGCGCCCCGCATTTGAACCGCGCCGTCATTGCGACACTGTCGTTGGCATCAAGCACATAATCGCCGATCCGATCGCCTTCGGCCTTGGGAAACGTCACCAGGTCGGCGTGCAGGGTGGCGATGTCCTGGTCGGCGCCATAGCTTGCGAAATCCAGAATGTGGATACCGACATCGCCGAGCACGCCCGTCGAGCCGTGCCGGTTGGACAGGCGCCACAGCCATTTGTCCTCGATGCGCCAGTCGCCCCATGACTTGCTGACCAGCCAGCTCTGTTTGTAGCTCGCCTCGACATGGCGCAATGCGCCGATCTCGCCGGCCTGCACCATGCGTCGCGCTTCCTCGATCGCCGCCGAGTTGCGGTAGGTCAGGTTGACCATGTTGACGACCCCGGCCGCCTCGGCCGCTTCCGTCATTGCAAGCGCGTCGGCATGGTTCGGCGCCAGCGGCTTTTCGCAAAAGACGTGTTTCCCCTGGGCAAGCAGCGCCAGCGTCGTGGCCTTGTGCACGCCATCCGGCGTCGCATTGATGGCCGCATCGAACGCACCCCAGCCGATCGCCGCTTCCAGGCTCTCGAAAGACTGGCTGATCTTGTTGGCGGCGGCGAACATCGCACCGCGGCCCGGCACCTGGTCGACGCAGGCGACGATTGTGCATCCTGGAATCCTGGCGAACTCCTCGACGTGATGTCCGGCAATGCCACCGGTGCCGAGCAGAAGGAGGCGGTGCATCTTCAACTCACGCCTAACTCAGGCCCTTGTCGCCGTCGGCATGCAGGCGCAGGCCCTTCTGGACGATCTTCTCCTTGGCCTGGTCTGTCGGCACGTTCGGCGCATTGATGATGCCGGACCATGCGGGTGCGGGATTGTGCGCCCAATGCACGGCGTTGCGCAGCACCTGCTGCACGCCTTCATTGTGGTAGATCGGGTAGGTCTCGTGGCCGGGCGAGAAATAGAAGATCCGTCCGGCGCCGCGCTGATAGGTCAGCCCCGACCGGAAGACTTCGCCGCCTTCGTACCAGGAGACGAACACCGTCTCCAGCGGCTCCGGCACCGCGAAGGGCTCGCCATACATCTCCGTCTCGCCGATCTCCAGGCACTCGCCGATGCCTTGCGCGATCGGATGGCTGCGGTTGATGGCCCAGACGCGCTCGCGCTCGCCCGCTTCGCGCCATTTCAGCGAACAAGGCGTGCCCATCAGCCGCTTGAAGATCTTCGAATAGTGTCCGGAATGGAGCACGATCAGACCCATGCCTTCCCAGACCCGTTTCTGCACGCGCTCGACGATCTCGTCCTTGACCTCGCCATGGGCGGCATGGCCCCACCAGAGCAGGACATCGGTGGCAGCCAGCCGGCTTTCGCTCAAGCCGTGCTCCGGCTCCTGCAAGGTGGCGGTGGTCGCCTCGATGCCCTTATCCTGGTTGAGCGCGGCTGCGATGGTCCCATGCATGCCCAATGGATAAAGGCCGCGCACGGCGGCATTGGTCTGCTCATGGACATTCTCGCCCCAGACGACGGCTTTTACCGGCATTTTACGATCTCCCAAAGCGCTTTGAATATCCCACTTGGCGCCGTCTTGGAAAGATGGCTCCTCAACCGAAGCTGGGGAAATCAGCGCGGTTTGCGTCCGGGAACGGTCTTGGCTTTGCCCGGCCTTGCGGGGGCGCCGGGGATAGCCGTCCCCGTGATCGACACAGGATCGCTGGCCGGGAACGTATCCTCGAGGCCTTCCTCGAGTTCCTCTTCGGCGTCGGCGCCGTGATGCCGCTCATGCTCCAGGGAGCGCACGGCCGAGCTTTTCCCGGGCGACTTCGGCGTGGACTTCGATGGCATCGGCATTCTCCCTCGACCTGTTGCCGCAAATGGGCGCGGGCGGCAAACGTTCCGGGATCAGGCCGCCGCGTCGCGTGCTCCCTCGGAGAGGAAAGTAAAGACATAATCCGAGAAGGAACGCCAGCACTCGACCCGGAAAGCGTCTTGCGCCGTGCGCAGCAGAACGATCTCGGCCTTGCCGAGAATGGTACGCGAGGCGGCACCCACCGGGAAGGCTTCGAGCGACAGATCCTGCGGGCAGCCCGAATTGATTGCCGCGGCCGCGGCCGGACCGGCGACCGATATCGCAACGTTGCGATGCGAGATGCCGACAGCGGAATGCAAGGCGGAAATCTTTGCACAATCGGCGAGCGGGTCTTTGCCGGCCTCGTCGATGATCATCCATTCATCCGGCCCAAGCCACAGCGCGGTGCGCCCGCCTTTCGACACGGACGTCTTCGGCTTTTTCGGCATGGTCACGCCGAGCGCCTTCGACAAGGCGGCAAGCGACGCCTCCGGAGCGCGCAGCGAGATCCGTTCGGCCGGCGGCAGCACCTCTACCTTGACGCCGGCGGCGGAGATAGCGCGCCCGGCCAGCGCCGGACGGCGCTCGGCCGCCGGCGATGCGGCCGAAGCCGTCTTTTTCGCGACTGCCTTAGCCATTGAGGCGGCCTCCCGTTTCGTCGAAGAACACCATGCCGGAAACCTCCACTTCGATCGTCCCGCCAGGCATCGGCACGTAGAGCGTGTCGCCCGTGCGTGCGCGACCGCCGGCGACCAGCGCCAGAGCGATCGAGCGGCCGCAATTCTGCGACCAATAGCTCGACGTGACATGGCCGATCATCTTCATCGGGATCGCCTGCCTGGGATCCTCCACGATCTGCGCGCCTTCCTCCAGCACCACCTTGGGATCCTTGGTCTTGAGGCCGACCAGTTGCTTGCGGCCCTTGGCGACCAGGTCCCGCCGCGTCAGGCCGCGAATGCCGACGAAATCAGCCTTCTTCTTGCCGACGGCCCAGTCGAGGCCGGCATCATTGGGCGTCACCGTGCCGTCGGTGTCCTGGCCGACGATGATGTAGCCCTTCTCGGCGCGCAGCACGTGCATCGCCTCGGTGCCGTAGGCGGTGGCGCCATGCTTCTGGCCCTCGGCCCACAGCGCTTCCCAGACGGCCTGGCCGTAATCGGCCGGCACATTGACCTCGAAGCCGCGCTCGCCGGTGAACGACATGCGGAACAGCCTTGTCGGCACGCCGCAGATCTTGCCCTCGCGTACCGACATGTGCGGCAGCGCCTCGTCCGACATGTCGATGCCTTCGACCAGCGGCGCGATGATGTCGCGAGACTTCGGCCCCTGCACGGCGATGACAGCCCATTGCTCGGTGATCGAGGTCAGCCAGACATTGAGATGCGGGAACTCGGTCTGGAGATAGTCCTCCATGTGGTTCATGACGCGCGGCGCGCCGCCGGTCGTCGTCGTCACATGGAACCGGTCGGGCGCCAGCCTGCCGACGACGCCGTCATCATAGATGAAGCCATCCTCGCGCAGCATGATGCCGTAGCGGCAGCGGCCGGGCTCCAGCTTTTCCCACGGATTGGTGTAGAGCAGTTCCATGAACTTGGCCGCATCGGGACCGACCACCTCGATCTTGCCGAGCGTCGAGGCGTCGAACAGGCCAGCCGTGTTTCGAACCGCGACGCACTCGCGGTCGACCGCCGCATGCATGTCCTCGCCACCCCTGGGGAAATACCAGGCGCGCTTCCACTGCCCGACATCCTCGAACACGGCGCCTTGGGCTTCAGCCCAGGGATGGATCGCCGTCTTGCGCGTCGGATCGAACAGCGGACCGCGCGCATGGCTGACGATGGCGCCGAAGGTCACCGGCGTATAGGGGGCGCGGAACGTGGTGAGGCCCACCTCGGGGATTGGCTTGCCAAGCGTCTCGGCGGCAATCGCCAGGCCGTGCATGTTCGAGGTCTTGCCCTGGTCGGTCGCCATGCCGTTGGTGGTGAAGCGCTTGACGTGCTCGATCGAGCGCATGCCCTCATGCACCGCCTGGCGGATGTCCTTGGCGGTGACGTCGTTCTGGAAATCGACGAAGGCCTTCACCGTCGTATCCGGACCGGCGCCGGGGGCGGCGCCCAGCATGCCACGCGACCAGCTTTCCGAGGCGTCGACTTTTGGCTTTGTACCCTTGGCAGTCTTTGCGCCGGCGTCCTTTGCCGCCTTGGCCCCTGCCGCATAGGCCTCGTCGAGGGTCGCCGACAGGCCGTCCGTGCCGTTGCAGGCGCCGACAGAGACGCAGTCCTGCGCATAGGTGCCGGGCACGAAGCGCTTGGTTTCGTCGTTGAAGGCGACCTTGCCGCGCGACTGCGAGAACAGGTGCACCGACGGCGTCCAGCCGGCCGACATCAGGATCGCATCGACCGCAATGGTGCGCTCGCCGCCACCATTCTTCGGCTGCACCGTCATCGACGAGACGCGCAGCTTGCCGCCGGCGCGGATCACCGCGCGACCGAAATTGATCTCGATGCCGAGCGTCCTTGCTTCATCGATCACCGGCCCGGTCGGATTGTCGCGCAGATCGACGATAGCCGCGATGTTGACGCCGGCCTTCTTCAGGTCGATCGCCGCCGCGTAAGCGGAATCATTGGCGGTGTAGACGCCGACGTTTTTTCCGACCGCGACGCCATGGTGATTGAGATAGGTGCGCGCGGCCGAGGCCAGCATGATGCCCGGCCGGTCGTTGTTGGCGAACACCATGTGGCGCTCGATGGCCCCGGACGCCAGCACCACGCGCCTGGCGCGCACCTGCCACAGCCGCTCGCGCGGCAGGTCGTGGCCGGGATTTTGCAAATGATCGCTGACCCGCTCGACCAGGCCGACGAAGTTCTGTGCGTAGTAGCCGAAGGCAGTCGTGCGCGACAGCACGCGGACATTGTCCATGCCTTTCAGCCTGGCGATCGCCGCCTGCGCCCAGGCAAAGCCGCCCTGGCCGTCGATTTTCGCGCCGCTCTCGAAGCGCAGGCTGCCGCCGAATTCGGCCTGCTCATCGGCCAGAATGACCCGCACGCCGGTTTCAGCCGCTGCCAATGCAGCCGCGATGCCGGCCGCACCGCCGCCCAGCACCAGCACGTCGCAATGAGCGTAACGCGACGAATAATGGTCGGGGTCCGGCCTGTCGGGGGACACGCCAAGCCCGGCGGCTTCCCGGATCTTGGGTTCGTAGAGGCTCTTCCAGGCCGCCTTCGGCCACATGAAGGTCTTGTAGTAAAAGCCGGCCGAAAACAGCGGCGACGCCAGATCGTTGACCGCGCTGACGTCGAAGGACAGCGACGGCCAGCGGTTCTGCGAGTTGGCGGCGAGTCCGTCATAGAGTTCCTGCACGGTCGCGCGAACATTCGGCGTTTTGCGCGCGTCGTCGCGCACGATCTGCACCAGCGCGTTGGGCTCCTCCGCGCCGGCCGACAGCACGCCCCGCGGCCGGTGATATTTGAACGAGCGGCCGACCAGGTGCACGCCGTTGGCCAGCAGCGCCGAAGCCAGCGTATCGCCTTCGATGCCGATGAAGGACTGACCGTCGAAGCTGAAGCGGGCGGTCTTGGCCTGGCTCAGGCGGCCGGCGCTCGGTATGCGGAACGCGCCGCTCATTTGGCAACCACTTCGCTGGAGTTCTTGGGCAGCTTGGAAGGCTTCGGCTCGCCGGCCTTGTAGGTCATGACGAACTTGTCGGTGACGGTGTCGCGCACGGCGTTGAAGAAGCGCGCACAGCCATGCATGTGTCGCCAGCGCTCATAGATGATGCCTTTGGGATTCGAGCGGATGAAGAAGAATTTTTCGAAATCCTCGTCGCTCTCGCCTGACATGTTGGCCGAGCGCGCGATATGCGCCTCGCCGGCGTTGCGGAACTCAAGTTCCGGACGCTCTTCCTCGCAATAGGGGCAGCGGATGAGAAGCATGTTTTCGTTCCTACAGCTCAGTCATCGTCAATGCGCCACCGCCGCAGCCGCCGCCTCGTCGATCAATCGGCCGGTGCGGAAACGCTCGATGGTGAAGGGCGCGTTGATCGGATGCGGATCGTCCCTGGCGATGGTGTGGGCAAAGACATGGCCGGAGCCGGGTGTCGCCTTGAAGCCGCCCGTGCCCCAGCCGCAATTGACGTAGAGGCCGGGCACCGGCGTCTTGGCCAGGATCGGCGAGCGGTCGGGCGTGACGTCGACGATGCCGCCCCAGGAGCGCAGCATCTTCATGCGCGTGAAGATCGGGAACATCTCGCAGATTGCGTCCAGCGTATGCTGTAATATGTGGAGGCCGCCGGTCTGCGAGTAGGAGACGTACTGGTCGGTGCCGGCGCCGATCACCAGTTCGCCCTTGTCGGACTGCGAGATATAGGCATGCACCGTGTTCGACATCACCACGCAGGGAACGACAGGCTTGACCGGCTCCGACACCAGCGCCTGCAGCGGGTAGCTTTCCAGCGGCATGCGCACGCCGGCCATGTTCATGATGACCGAGGAGTGCCCGGCGGCGACGACGCCGACCTTTTTGGCGCCGATAAAGCCACGCGTCGTCTCGACACCGGTGACCGCGCCATTGGCCGCACGCTTGACGCCGGTGACCTCGCAATTCTGGATGATGTGCACGCCCCGCGCCGAGGCGCCGCGCGCATACCCCCAGGCGACCGCGTCATGGCGCGCCGTGCCGCCGCGCCGCTGCAAGGCGGCACCGACGACCGGGTAGCGCGCATCCCTGGAAATATTGAGCGGCGGGCAGAATTCCTTCGCCTGCTCGGGTGTGAGCCATTCATTGTCGATGCCGTTCAGCCGGTTGGCGTGGACATGGCGCTTCAGCACCTGGATGTCGTGCACATTGTGCGCCAGCATCATGACGCCGCGTGCCGAATACATGACGTTATAATTGAGCTCCTGGCTGAGCCCGTCCCACAATTTCAGCGCATGGTCGTAGATGCCGGCGCTCTCGTCATAGAGATAGTTGGAGCGGATGATGGTGGTGTTGCGGCCGGTATTGCCGCCACCGAGCCAGCCCTTCTCCAGCACCGCGACATTGGTGATGCCGTGCACGGTGGCGAGATAATAGGCGGTAGCCAAGCCATGGCCGCCGGCGCCCACGATGACGACGTCGTATTCCTTCCTCGGCTCCGGCGAGGACCATTGCTCCTCCCAGCCCTTGTGGCCGCGCATGGCCTCACGCGCGATGGCGAATACAGAGTATTTCTTCACGTTCCAGCCTCGCGCCAAAGTCTCGCGGATTTGCGGCCGGGCTAGCAATTTCTCCCGGCGCGCGAGGTGTATCACTAGCGAAACAGCGCTGCCACCCTTGCGCTGTTTGCGACGGCTCTTGCCGTTTTGCGCCGCAACCGGCCGCGGCGTGCGAGGCCAGGGAAAATCGGCGGGTTCGCAGCTTTCGGGTGGCTGCGGCCATGCTCATTTGCGACGACGCATCCGACCGCCGGCAAGGCCGGCTTAGCGGAAGGATGACAGAAACATGCTCGCACTCGCCAACAAGATCGCCATCGTCACTGGCGCCAGTTCCGGCATCGGCCGCGCCACTGCAAAGCTCTTTGCCGAGGAAGGAGCCAAGGTCGTCGCCGCCGCGCGCCGCCAGGCCGAGCTCGATAGGCTTGTCGAGGAGATCGTGGAAACCGGCGGCACTGCGATCGCTCTTGCCGGCGACGTCAGGGACGAAGCCTATGCGAAGGCGCTGGTCGATCTCGCGACCGGTAGCTTCGGTGGTCTCGACATTGCATTCAACAATGCCGGCGCTGTCGGCATGATGGCGCCGCTGCCGGACCTGCCGCCGGCGTCGTGGCATGACACGATGGATACCAATCTGACCAGCGCCTATCTGGCCGCCAGGCATCAGATACCGGCGATGCTGGAGCGTGGCGGCGGATCGCTGGTCTTCACCTCCAGCTTCGTCGGCTATACCGCCGGCATGCCAGGCATGGCGGCCTACGCCGCGGCCAAGGCCGGCCTGATCGGCCTGACGCAAGTGCTGGCCGCCGAGTACGGGCCGAAGGGGTTGCGCGTCAACGCACTGCTGCCAGGCGGCACAGACACGCCCGGCGCGACCACAACCACGCCCGAGGCCCGCACGTTCGTCGAAGGCATCCATGCCTTGAAGCGGATGGCCCGGCCGGAAGAGATCGCCCGCTCGGCGCTTTATCTTGCCTCCGAGGCGTCGAGCTTCACCACCGGAACCGCACTGTTCGCCGACGGCGGCGTGTCGATCAACCGGACGTGAGCGGTTTCGGCGCCGGCATGCGGATCAACGCGGGCCGCGATGTCGCAATCCGGGCTTGCATTTGGGCTCGAATTGACGATTCCGTTCTCTCCTTGGAAACGGGCCGGAACCATGCTGCTGATCAAAACCTATGTCGCCCAAAGCGCAATCGAGGGCGTCGGCGTGTTCGCCGCCGAGCCAATCAGGAAAGGCGCCTCGATCTGGCGGCTCGACCCGGATTTCGACCGGCTGATCCCGCTGGAAAAATACCAGGCGGCACCCTCGCATCTCAGGGAACTGCTCGACCGCTACGCCTATCCCAGTCCCGACCGGCCCGGCTTCGTGGTCTATGAGGTCGACAATGGCCGCTTCATGAACCATTCGGCGACGCCGAACACGGACTTTTCGCAATATGGCGGGGCAACCGCGACCCGCGACATAGCGGCGGGCGAAGAGATAACCTGCGACTATGGCGAATTCTTCGAGGATTTTGAGCGGTTGCATCTGGCCACCGCGTAGTTGGCTGCCTATCTTGCGAGCGCCCGCTGGGCGAATTGGCCGCCTCCGTTCATTTCGGCTGTGGACAGCGCGGCGTGATTCTGCTATCAGCCGCCACAATTCGTGGTGTAAATCGCCGCGGAGGCTAGTGGCTATGGCCGCTTGCCTGTTGATATCAAACCCGAAAGACAGGATTGCCCGTGCAGGTACTCGTCCGCGACAACAATGTTGATCAGGCGCTTCGCGCTCTCAAGAAGAAGATGCAGCGCGAAGGCATCTTCCGCGAAATGAAGATGCGCGGTCACTACGAGAAGCCTTCCGAGAAGCGCGCCCGTGAAAAGGCCGAAGCCGTTCGCCGCGCCCGCAAGTTGGCCCGCAAGCGCGCACAGCGCGAAGGCCTGCTGCCGATGACGCCGCGTCCGGTGGCTGCCGGCGGTGCCGCCGGTGCAGCGCGTCCGCCGCGCTGATTAACGCCTATATTTCGTCCTTTTCGAAGGATACCAGGGGTGGCGCGATGCGGAATCGCCGCCACCTTTTTATTTTGATGTGACCCGGCCCGGAGGGGGGATCCGGACCTGAATGACGCGGCAAGTGAGGACAGGGCAGACATGAACGCAATCAGCGTGGAGAGCAAAACCACATTTCGTGGCTTTGCCCTGGCGACAGCCCTGCTTTCCGGATTGATGCTTGCCGGCTGCCAGACCTCGGGCCCGACCGGCGAGTTCAACAACATCGACAAGGCGCAAGGGTCGAGCGAGAACATCTCATCGCTGTCGGCGGTGATTCAGCGCAATCCGCAGGATCCTGAAGGCTACAATGTGCGTGGCTCGGCCTATGGCCGGGGCGGCCAGTACCAGGCGGCGCTCAAGGATTTCAACCAGGCCATCCAGCTTAACCCGAATTTCTACCAGGCCTATTCGAACCGTGCGCTCATCCAGCGCTTCCTCGGCAATCAGGAAGCAGCGCTGGCGGACTACAACCGCTCGATCCAGATCAACGGCAACTACGATGCCGCCTATATCGGCCGCGGCAATCTCTACCGGAAGGCCGGCCGCACCCAGGAAGCCTTCAACGATTTCCAGAAGGCGATCCAGCTCGACACGACCGATGCCCGCGCCTATCACAATCGGGGCCTGATCTATCAGAGCCAGGGCCAGCACAAATTCGCTATCGAGGATTTCTCGACCGCCATCTCGCTGGCCCCGGACGCCGCCGAGCCGTATAATGGCCGCGGCCTTTCCTACCTCGCCACCAATGACGAGGACAATGCCTTCTCCGATTTCAACATGGCCATCAAGCTCGACGGCAAGAACGCCGAGGCCTGGTCCAACCAGGCGCTGATCTACGAGCGGCGCGGCGACAAGGCCAAGGCGGCCAAGTCCTACCGCGAAGCCGTTCGGCTCGATCCCACCTACCAGCCTGCCAAGGATGGCCTCGCCCGCGTCAGCTGAGATCAGGCAAGGCCGGCCAAGCCCACACGCGTCGGATGCGTGTCCGAAAGGACACGTATCGCCGCAGATCGCCATCAATCCGGCACCCGCGCGCTGACCCCGCTGCAAGCCGTGATCGCCTGCCTTGTTCGCGCCAAGGTTTCAGCGGAACGGTCTGGCCACCCAGCCGTTACTTTGAAGCGTTTTGCGAAAGGACCTCCCATGACCAAGAAACTCGTCTGCGCCGCTGCGCTCGCCACGACCATGTTCGCTGTTGCACCGGCAAGCGCCGGCAGATTGCAGCTCGGCACGCTCGACTGCACCATCGACGGCGGCACCGGCTACATCGTGACATCCAACAAGGGCGTGTCCTGTGTCTTCCGCCCCTATCATCACGGTCCGGCCGAGATTTACACCGGCGTCATCTCCAAGCTCGGCGTCGATGTTGGCAAGACGCACCAGGGCCAACTCGCCTGGGCCGTGTTTGCCGCGACCCGTGACCGCGACGCGGGCGACCTTGCCGGCAGCTATTACGGCGTCAATGCCGAGGCGAGCGTCGTGACCGGCGGCGGCGCCAATCTGCTGGTCGGCGGCTTCGACAGCGCCTTCATGCTGGAGCCGCTCAGCGTCCAGGCGCAGACCGGCGTCAACCTGGCCGTTGCCGTGACCTCGCTTGAGCTGATCCACTCTCTCAAGTAACGGCACGTTGATCTTCTCGGCACGGACGGCAACCGCGCGATGATCAAAATAGCGCGCGGTGGACTTGGTTCCGCCGCGCGCTTTGCATTTGCGAACTGCTGTGACCAGGCCAAGCTAGCAGATCGAAATTATTGCCGATGGAAGACTTGCTCGTTCTGTGCTACCAACCGGAAATGTTGCTGGCTCTGCGCGAAAATGCGCGCGAGCTCCGGCAGATGTAAAGACATCGTCGAATGCAATTTTGTTGCAGCTGCCGGAGGCCGTGATGGATTTCATCGAGCAGTTATTCGGATTTTCGCCCGATGGCGGGTCGGGATCCTTCGAACTTCTTCTGATACTCGCACCATTCTTGATTGCCGCTGTCTGGTTTTTCATGCGTCGACAGCGACGTTGACGAAATGGCCGCGGACTGGCCATGAACCCGCTCCCCAAAGTACTGGATTTCCTGAACGCGCTCGCCGACGCGTTCACCGAGTGGCCATCGAACCTGCGCCAGATCGCTGCTCGGATCTGCGCCCTCGCCAGATTGCTCTGCGAAAGAATGAAGCTCCCCGATCGGTTGGACCGAAGCGGGCCGCAACGTTGCGTCAAGATCAGCGACCCCGCCTATAAACGCCCGGATCCCCTGATCTACGCGCAGTATTATTTGATGGGCCAGGGCCTCGCCGTCACATGGGACAACCCCGACATCGAGATCCGAAGCGGTGGCAATCCTGTCGCACCACATATGCTGGCGCCCGACACCGAATATGAAATCGTCGCCCGTATCTGGAACAACTCGACCGAGGCCCCGGTCGTCGATCTGCCGGTGAAATTCTCCTATCTGAGTTTCGGCATCGGCACGGTGTCGCATTGGATCGATGAGACCAGGACCGATCTCGGCGTCAAGGGCGGGGCCAACCATCCGGCTTTCGCGTCGGTCAAATGGCGAACTCCGGCAGCGCCTGGTCACTATTGCATCCAGGTCCTGCTCGACTGGCTCGACGATGCGAACCCGAACAACAACCTAGGCCAGGACAACACCACCGTCGGTGTCGCCCATTCGCCCGCAAGATTTGAATTTCGCCTGCGCAATGGCGAGCGGGAGAGGATGGGATTTCGTCTCGAGGCCGATGCCTATTCCATTCCTGAATTGCCGGTCTGTGAGCCGCGCCCTCGCCCGAGGCCGCGTCGCCGGCCCTTGCGCACCTTCCCCGGCACCATCGCGGCAGTGCCTGTCGGCCACACCCGTCAATCGCATCCTTTGCCCGCCGGCTGGCTTGTCACGTTCGAGCCCGCACAAGCGGACCTTGCCCCGGGTGAGGAAATCCCCGTCACTGTCAATATTGAACCGCCAGCCGGTTTCACCGGCCGTAAGGCAATCAACGTTCATGCTTTCTCGGCCCGCGGCCTCGCCGGCGGCGTGACGCTCTATGTCGAGCGATAGGGGGTCGCCATGGCTTATCGGCACTACACCAAATGCGTATCGGTCGGAAATCACCACGGCAAACAATACGGGCAGATGATCATTGCGGCGGCCGTGGTCGCTTTGCCGCTCATCCTTGTGGGCGCCCTTCCCGGACCGGCCGCCATGCTGGTGGCGCTTGCGGCCATATTGGCCTATTGCCGCTGGTGGCTGTACGACCGGCTGATCTGTCTCGGTGGCGACGAATGCGCGGTGGGCTGGCTGCTCAAGGTCGATCCGCCGGAGGAGAAGTCGGGACTGGACCGGTTCGACACCGACTACAGTCTCAATCTGGTGCCGGGCAATGTCGTCGAATTCACCAACCAGGCAACGGCCGAAAAGATAGCGCCGTTTGGACGCCTGATCGCCAACACGCCTGCGATCCAGGGCGCGGGCCTCGACTGGAAAGGTCAGGAAGCGCGCCAATGGGCCAATGACGACCCGACCGCGGTGCTGCATTGCGAGTTCGAAGGCGCCGGCGTCTACGACCTCATGATAGCCTGCCTTGCCGCAATTCCAGTCGCCACGGCCGCCGCGGTTGCTTGCGCCATTCCCTTCTTCGGCTGGATCGCCTGCGCGGTCCTGTCGCTCATCGCGGCGGTCATCGTCATCATAGGCGGCATAGTCGGCCTGCTCGACACAGCCAATCCGACGGATCTCGACGAGAATCTCGGCGATCTTCACGTCAACGATCCGACGCGCCGCGGCGCGGACATCCTGTTCGTCAAGGGAACGTGGGTCTACGATTCGGCACATGACGGCTGGAACGAAATCCATCCCATCAAGCACTGTCAGAAGATCGGCACCTGGAACGGCAGCTGGAACGAATCCCCGGTTCCCGACGGCAGCCCCGCGCGCTGGTGTGAAGCCGTTGAGACGGCAGGATCGCCATTGACCGTCGCATCCCAGCAGGAGCCTCAGAACCAGTGGACGATACATCCCGCCATAGACGGTTGCCGGCCAAAGCCCGACGATCACCGACCGGACCCCGTGCACTGACCTGGCATCCTTCGCTCGCGAAGCAGTGTCATCTGCTCCTCAAAGATGGCTGCAGCGAATGCACGAGGGGCCCATGACACGCAAAATGATCCTTGCTGCCATCGTTGCCATTGCCAGCCCCGCCTTGGCCCAGGCACAGGACCAGGGCATCGAGCTCGGCACACTTGAATGCGCCATATCGGGCGGCACCGGCTTCATCTTCGGCTCGAGCAAGGATCTGAGCTGCACCTTCACCCCTGCCGACAAGACTTTCGCGCCGGAAGCCTATTTCGGCGCGGTCAACAAATACGGCCTCGACATCGGCACGACCAAGCAGGCGGTGATGCGATGGCTGGTGCTGACGCCGCTGAAGAACATCTACGCGCCGGGCGCATTGGCCGGCGACTATGTCGGCGCCAGCGCCGAGGTGACGGCAACCGTCGGCGCCGGGGCCAATCTGCTGGTTGGCGGCTCCTCGCAGTCCTTCACCTTGCAGCCGCTCAGCCTGCAGACCCAGACCGGCATCAATTTCGCCATCGGTGTCAGCCAGTTCCAGCTGCGCAGCACGGAGAACTGATTGGCCGGCGATGCCGGCCAGCCAGGGGTGCGGGCATCCACGAACATGTCCAAAAAAATCGCTTGAGCTCAAGCTTGGTTGAGGTTCTACAAACCCATCCGACCATGGTCCTGCCGGACCCCCGAGCTGGCTCCTGGCGCCATGCGTTTGATCGGGATATGAAAATTCGAGGGACCGAAGTGACCGACATCAGCACAAACAGGGTCGACTGGCGCGCATTGTGGGCGAGCGGCGATCTCGCGCGCTTCTGCTTCATCAGCCTCGGCATCCTGCTGCACGCCACCAACGAGACGATGGTGGCGACCGTCATGCCCGCCATGATCGGCGAACTGGCGGGCGTGCAACTCGTCGGCTGGTCGCTGGCGATCTATGAACTGGGCGCCATCGTCGCCGGTGCCGCGGCCGGACGGCTGGTCAGCTATGTGGCGCTGCGCACCAACATGGTGGTCGCGGCGCTGCTTTACGCGGCCGGCGCGCTGATCTGCGCCACCGCGCCCTCGATGCAATTGTTCCTGGCCGGGCGCCTGATCGAGGGCCTGGGCGGCGGCGCGCTGGTGTCGCTGGCTTTCGTCTCGGTGGAGCGCCTGTTTCCGCGGGCCATCTGGCCGCAGCTTTTCGGTATCATGTCGGCGATCTGGGGCGTCGCCGCCTTCAGCGGGCCGATGCTTGGCGCGATCATGACAGAGCTTCTGTCATGGCGCTGGGCGTTCGGCATCTTCGTGTTCGGCGGTGCGGCGATGGCGCTGGCGAGCTTCGTCGTGCTCGACACGCCGGAAGCGACGAGGCCGAGCGCCGGCGCGGGCAAGGCACCACCCTTCCCGCTCATAGCGCTTGGCTGCCTTGCCGTCGCCGTCGTGCTGATCGCCTCGGCGGGGGTCGATATCGCCCTTCTGCGCTCGTCGCTGCTGATGGTGCTCGGCCTGATCGGCCTTGTGCTGTTCTTCCGTATCGATGCGCTGAAGCCGAAATCGCGGCTTTTCCCCTCGCGGCTGTTCTCGTGGCGCACGCCGGTCGGCAGCGGCATGACCATGGTCGCCGCCTTCTCGGTGGCGACCTGTTCCTTTGCCATTTACGGCCCGCTGCTTCTGACCACGCTGCACCACGTTCCGCTCCTGACCACCGGCTACATCATCGCCGCCGAATCGATCGCCTGGTCGATCCTGTCGATCCTTGTCGCCAACGCGCCACAGGAGCGTGAGAGATCGATCATCGTCATCGGCGCCCTGATGATCGCCACCGGCCTCGCTGGTTTCGCCTACACCATCCCGGCAGGCTCGATCCCGCTGATCCTGGTATGCGCCCTTTTGCAGGGTGGCGGCTTCGGCGTTGCCTGGCCGTTCCTGACGCGCGTCATCGTGGCCTCCGCGCCGGGTGATGAGCAGACCATCGCCTCGGCCGCGGTGCCGACCATGCAACGCATCGGCTATGCGGTGGGTGCCGCCCTTGCCGGCATCGTCGCCAATGCCAGCGGCTTTTCGCAAGGCCTGAACCGGGACGCGGCGGCTGATGTGGCGACCTGGCTATTCCTCGCCTTCGTGCCGCTCGGCATCATTGGCTGCCTCGCCGCCTTGCGCACATCGACGGCCGCGAACCGGCTGCCGGAAGCTGTCGGCTAATCAGGCCAGGCAACGCTTATTCTACCTCGCGCAGGCGGTAGCCGACGCCGGTCTCGGTGGTGATGTAGCGCGGCTGGTCCGGCGTCTTCTCGATCTTCTGCCGCAACTGCCGGACATAGACCCGCAGATACTGCACGTCGGTCGAATCGTTCCACACCTGCTTCAGCAGGAACTGGTGCGTGAGAACCTTGCCCGCATACTGCACGAGAATGCGCAGAATGTCGTATTCCTTGGGCGACAGCTTTACCTCCTTGCCCCCGACCTTGACGATGCGCTTGACCAGGTCGACGCTGAGATCACCGGTTTGGAACACCGGCCTCTCGCCCTGCTGCTGGAACTTGTGCCGCAGTGCCACGCGGATGCGCGCCACCAGCTCGTTCATTCCGAACGGCTTGGTGATGTAGTCGTCGGCGCCGAGTTCGAGCGCGTCGACGATGCCGGCCTCGTCGGCGCGGCTGGAGAGAATGACCACCGGGATATCGAGGCCGTCGTCGCGCCATTTGCGCAGCAGTTCATGGCCGCTCATGCCGGGCAGGCCAAGGTCGAGCAGCACGAGATCCGGTTTTTCCTGCACCATCAGCTCGATAGCCGCCTTGGCGTTCGGCGCCTCGCTGACCGCGTAGCCCTGGCTGGCGAGGCCGACCCGGAGCAACTTGCGGATCGGCGGCTCGTCATCGACGACCAGTATCCTGACGTTCGAATTGGTCATCGAGGCTGATCCGCGCTGGAGCCGATGCGATTGCCGGACAGTTCCGCCGGCACCGGCATCCTGATGGTGAAGGCAGCACCCGAACGGTCGGTCCGGTTGGCGGCCGAGATCGTGCCGCCCATCGCCTCGATGAAGCCGCGGCAGATCGACAGGCCGAGCCCGGTGCCGGCGCGCACCTGGTCGCCCTTGCGCACCCGGTAGAAAGTATCGAACACGCGCTCAAGATCCTGCGGAGGGATGCCCAATCCCTCATCCATGATCTGAAGCACGACGGAGCCGATGTCGGTCCAGCCCTGCAGGCGGATCGTCGAGCCGGGCGGCGAATATTTCGACGCATTGTCGAGCAGATTGAACAGGACCTGCTCGAACAACACAGGGTCGAGCTTCAGCATCGGCAGGTCGGGCGGAATATCGACCTCGATCTTGTGCTCGCTGGTGATCTTGCGGGCGCGATCGAGCGCGGTGCCGACGACGTCGCCGACATAGTGCAGCGCATAGTTCGGCTCCATCGCACCGGATTCGATCTTGGTCATGTCGAGCAGATTGGCGATGAAGCGGTTCAGCCGTTCCGCTTCGTCGACCACCGTCGACAGCAGCTCCGTCCGGTCCTGTTCGGGCAGATCAGGTGCGAACTCCCTGAGAGTGCCGGCCGCGCCCATGATGGCGGCGAGCGGCGTCTTTAGATCATGGGAGATGGAGGTCAGCAGCGCCGAGCGCAGCCTGTCGGCCTCGGCCGCGAGCTTGGCACGGTCAACATCGGCGACGAGCTGGATGCGCTCGATGGCGACCGCCGCCTGGTCGGCCAGCGCGTCGAGCAGCCGCTGCTGCTCGGGCGTCAGCAGCGGACCCTGCTTGTCGTTGTCGAGACCGACCACGCCGACCGCCGTGCGCCCGGTGCGCAGCGGCAGATAGAGCCGCTTCGCACCGGGCAGCGTATCGGCGCCGCGGCCGGCGGCGCGGTCGTGCTCCCAGGCCCAGCGGGCCGCGGCGATATCGGCCTCGGCCAGCGTATCGTCGGGCGGATAGCCCGCCTTGACGGTGATGGCGCCGTTTTCGGGCAAAAGCAGCACGACCCGCAATTTCAGCATGGAGGCGATCTGGAAGGCCGTGACCCACAGGACGTCGTCGAGCGTACCGGCGCCAGCCAGTTTCTTGGAAAACAGGTAGATGTCCTCCGTGGCCCGCGCGCGTGAGCGGGCGGCGACGGCCTGGCGCTGCACGCGCGCCGTCAGGTTGCTGGCGATGACGGCAACGACGAGGAAGACGGCAAACGCAACGATGCTCTCGGGATCCCTGATCGTCAGCGTGTAGCGCGGCTCGAGGAAGAAGTAGTTGAAGGCAAGGGCGCTCAGGAAACAGGCGTACAAGGCCGGCCAGAGTCCGAACGTCACCGCCGATGTCAGCACCGCCAGCAGCAGCACGATCGCCAGATTGCGCACGTCGAGGAACTGATCGAGAACCGTGCCGACGGCCAGCGAGCCCGCGACATAGGCCGTGGCGAACAGATACGGCCATATCTGGAACGGCCGCTGCTCGGCCGCCGTCCTGACCTTTCTCGATGCTGCGTCGGTATCGCGCTCGGTTCCCGAGATGACATGGACGCTGATGTCGCCGGCATTGCGGATCAGATCATAGGTGAGCGAGCCCTCGATCAATTCCCGCCAGCGCGACCGGGTCGGCCTGCCGACCACGATATGGGTGAAATTGTTCGCCGTCGCATGGCGCACGATGTCCTGCGCGACGTTCTGGCCCGGAATGGTCGTCACCTCGGCGCCGAGTTGCTCGGCGAGGCGCAGATGGTTCGCCAGCCTGTCCTTCTCTTCTTCCGACATGGCGGCCGAACGAGGCGTGTCGACATGAAGCGCCGTCCATGGCGCGCGGAGCCGGTCGGCCAGCCTGCGCGCATAGCGCACGCGCGCCGCCCCGCCCGGACGCGCGTCGAGGCAAACGAGCACCCTTTCCCCCGCCGCCCATGGGCCCTGGATGGCATGGGACTGCATGTGGTTGAGCAGTTGTTCGTCGACACGCTGGGCGGTGCGGCGCAGCGCCAGCTCGCGCAGCGCCGTAAGGTTGCCGGGCGAGAAATAGTTCTCGATGGCGCGCTGGGCGGTATTGGGGAAATAGACCTTGCCTTCCTCCAGCCGCTTGATCAGGTCGTCGGGTGTCAGATCGATGATTTCGACGTCGTCGGCCCGGTCGATGATGGAATCGGGAACCGTCTCGCGCACCCTGACCCGCGTGATCTGGGCGACGACGTCGTTCAGGCTTTCGACATGCTGAATGTTGAGCGTCGTGTAGACGTCGATACCGCGCGCCAGGATTTCCTGCACGTCGAGATAGCGCTTGGGGTGACGGCTGCCGGGCGCGTTTGTGTGGGCGAGTTCGTCGACCAGGACCAGTGCCGGGCGGCGTGCCAGGATGGCGTCTATGTCCATCTCGTCGAGGGTGCGTCCCTTGTATTCGACCGGGCGGCGCGGAATGACCTCGTAGCCCTCGACGAGGGCCAGGGTTTCCTTGCGGCCGTGCGTCTCGACCACGCCGATCACCACGTCGATGCCGTCGGCCAGCCTGGCGCGTCCCGACATCAGCATTTCATAGGTTTTGCCGACGCCCGGTGCCGCGCCCAGAAAGATGCGCAGACGCCCGCGGCCCTCGCGCTCGGCATGCTCGAGCAGCGCGTCGGGGGAAGGTCTGTTTTCGACGTTGCTTCTCTCGTCCGGCATCGGCATCCAGTTTGAACGGCGCCGGGGACGGTGTCGATCCCCGGCGCTGTCCTTCATTGCTTGGCTGTGTCGTCCAATGCGAGGTTGAGGGCCAGCACATTGACCACCGGCTCGCCCAGGACGCTGAGCTCCCGGTCCTCGACATGGCTGTCGACGAGCGCCTTGACCTTGGCTTCATCGATGCCTCTGGCCTTGGCGACACGTGGAATCTGGAAATAAGCGTCGTCGGGGCTGATATCAGGATCGAGCCCGCTGCCCGATGTCGTGACCAGGCCCATCGGAACCGGCGCATTGGGGTTTTCGGCCTTCAGCGCGCCGGCGTCTCCCTTGATGCGCTCGATCAGCTTGGGATTGGTCGGGCCGAGATTCGAGCCGCTGGAGGCGCCGGCGTCGTAGCCATTGCCGGCGGCCGAGGGCCGGCCGTGGAAATAGCGGTCGCTGGCGAAGGCCTGGCCGATCAGTTCCGAACCCACCACCTTGCCGTCCTTCTCGATCAGGCTGCCATTGGCCTGTTTCGGGAACAGCGCCTGGGCGACGCCGGTCATGCCAATGGGATAGATGAGCCCGGTCAGCACGGTGAAGAAGACGATCATGACGATCGCGGGTCTGATTTGCTTGAGCATCGGAATGATCCCTTATGCAAGACCGAGGGCCGTGACGGCCATGTCGATTATCTTGATGCCGACGAACGGCACGATGATGCCGCCCAGGCCGTAGACGAGCAGGTTGCGGCTGAGCAGGGCCCCGGCGCCGATCGCCCGGTATTTGACGCCGCGCAGCGACAGCGGGATCAGCGCGATGATGATCAGCGCGTTGAAGATGATGGCCGACAGGATGGCGCTCTGCGGCGTCGCCAGATGCATGATGTTGAGCGCCTGCAGCGGACCTGTGGTGTGGCCGGGTGCGACGTAGAACACGGCGAACATGGCCGGGATGATGGCGAAGTACTTGGCCACGTCATTGGCGATAGAGAAGGTGGTCAGCGAACCGCGCGTCATCAGCAGCGCCTTGCCGATCTCGACGATCTCGATCAGCTTGGTCGGATCGCTGTCGAGGTCGACCATGTTGCCGGCCTCCCGCGCCGCCACCGTGCCGGTGTTCATGGCGACGCCGACGTCGGCCTGGGCAAGGGCCGGCGCGTCGTTGGTGCCGTCGCCGCACATGGCGACCAGCTTGCCCTTGGCCTGCTCGTCGCGGATCAGTTTCAGCTTGTCCTCCGGCGTCGCCTGGGCAAGGAAGTCGTCGACGCCGGCTTCGGCCGCGATGGCCGCCGCCGTCATCGGATTGTCCCCTGTGATCATCACCGTGCGTATGCCCATGCTGCGCAGCTCGGCGAAGCGCTCGCGGATGCCGCCCTTGACGATGTCCTTGAGGTGCACGATGCCGAGCAGGCGTCCGTCGCGCTCGACCGCAAGCGGCGTGCCGCCCGATTTGGCGACCTCGTCGGCGATCGCCTGGAGATCCCTGATCGTATCGCTGTTCGGGCGCGTTGCGTGGCTGGCTGATGTCGTCTGGTTGACATGGGCGAGCACGGAATCGACCGCGCCCTTGCGCACGGAGGAGCCGTCTATGTCGACGCCGCTCATCCGGGTCTGCGCGGTAAAGGGCACGAAGGTGGCGTGCAGTGTCGCCATGTCGCGGGCGCGGATGGCGTATTTCTCCTTGGCCAGCACGACGATCGAGCGGCCTTCCGGCGTTTCGTCGGCGAGCGAGGCAAGCTGTGCCGCATCGGCCAGTTCCTGCTCGGTGACGCTCTTCACCGGGCGGAATTCGGTCGCCTGGCGGTTGCCGAGTGTGATGGTGCCGGTCTTGTCCAGCAAAAGCGTGTCGACGTCGCCCGCGGCCTCCACGGCGCGGCCGGACATGGCGAGCACATTGAAGCGCACCAGACGGTCCATGCCAGCGATGCCGATGGCCGACAAAAGCGCACCGATAGTGGTCGGGATCAAGGTCACGAACAAAGCGACGAGCACCGTGACCGGGATATAGCCGCCCGAATAGGAAGCGAAGCTCGGGATGGTAGCGGTGGCCAGCACGAAGATCAGCGTCATGCCCACCAGCAGGATGTTGAGCGCGATCTCGTTCGGGGTCTTCTGGCGCTCGGCGCCCTCGACCAGCGAGATCATGCGGTCGAGAAAGGTGTGGCCGGCGGCGGCGGTGATGCGCACGCGAATCCAGTCGGAGAGCACCTGCGTGCCGCCGGTGACCGCGGAGCGGTCGCCGCCGGATTCGCGAATGACAGGCGCCGATTCGCCCGTGATCGCCGCCTCGTTGACCGAAGCCACGCCTTCGATCACCTCGCCGTCGGAGGGGATGATGTCGCCGGCCTCGACCAGCACGGCGTCGCCCACCTTCAGGCTGGTGCCGGGCACCAGCTTGAATTTCGTCCGGTCCTCGCCGGTCAGGAGCTTGGCCTGGGTCTCGGTGCGCGCCTTGCGCAGCGAATCGGCCTGCGCCTTGCCGCGGCCTTCGGCGACGGCTTCGGCGAAGTTGGCAAACAGCACGGTGAACCACAGCCAGATGATGATCTGGATGGTGAAGCCGAGATTGCTGCCGCCGCTGGCGAGGTCCTTGACGAAAAGCACTGATGTCAGCGCCGAGACGACAGCAACGACGAACATCACCGGGTTCCTGGCCAATGTGCGTGGGTTCAGCTTTTTGAAGGCGCCGCCGATGGCGGGCCACAGGATGCCGGCATCCATGATGCTGGCTGATTTCGACTGGCTCATTTTGAAGCTCCAGCTTCGGTGTTGTTGGACGGCACCGAGCGGTCGGATGCCGAAAGAAGATGCGGAAGCCCGTAGGCCAGCAACCACAGAACGATCATGACGGCGGCGATGCCGAGGAATGTCGACATGGTGGGGAAAGGAGGAGGCCGTTCCTCCTTTCCGTTGTCGGCGGGATGGCGATCGTTGCGATGCCTGTTGTTGAACCAGGACATTTCCGTTTCAGCCAAGACACTTCCGTCTCAGAATGTCTGCCCGTGGATGGCGGCCAGATGCTCGACGATCGGCCCGACGGCGAGCGCCGGGAAGAAGGTCAGGCCGCCGACGATGACGATGACGCCGACCAGCAGCCCGACGAACAGCGGGCCGTCGGTCGGGAACGTGCCGGCCGAGGCGGAGACGGTCTTCTTCGCCGCCAGCGAGCCGGCGATGGCGAGCGCCGGGATGATGACCAGGAAACGGCCCATGAGCATGCCGAGACCCAGCGTGATGTTGTACCAGGGCGTGTTGCCGGTGAGGCCGCCGAAGGCCGAGCCGTTGTTCGCCGCCGCCGACGTATAGGCGTAGAGGATCTCGGAGAAGCCGTGCGGACCGCCATTGGCGATCGACGCCACGGCGCTCGGCAGGACCACCGCGATGGCCGTGAAGGTCAGCATCGCCAGCGGCAGGCACAGGATCGCCAGCATCGCCATCTTGACCTCCTTGGCCTCGATCTTCTTGCCGAGATATTCGGGCGTGCGCCCGACCATCAGGCCGGCGACGAAGACGGCGATCAGGATGAACATCAGGATTCCGTAGAAGCCGGCGCCGACGCCGCCGACGATGACTTCGCCGAGCTGCATGTTGATGAGCGGGATCATGCCGCCGAGCGCGGTGAAACTGTCATGCATGGCATTGACCGCGCCGCAGGAGGCCGCCGTGGTGATGACCGCGAACAGCGCCGAGAGCGCGATGCCGAAGCGGGTTTCCTTGCCTTCCATATTGCCGCCGTCGATGCCCAGCGCATAGACCAGCGGATTGCCCGCGGCTTCCGCCCAATAGCAGACGGCAACCCCGGCGATGAACAGCGCGCCCATGGCGGCCAGGATCGCCCAGCCCTGGCGCTGGTTGCCGACCATGCGGCCGAAGACGTTGGTCAAGGCAGCGCCGATGGCGAAGATCGACAGCATCTGGATCAGGTTGGAGATGGCGTCCGGATTCTCGAAGGGATGCGCGGCATTGGCGTTGAAGAAGCCGCCGCCATTGGTGCCGAGCATCTTGATGGCGATCTGCGAGGCGACCGGCCCGACGGCGATGGTCTGCTGCGCGCCTTCGAGCGTGGTGGCGCCGACATAGGCTCCCAGCGTCTGCGGCATTCCGAGCCAGACATAGACCAGGGTGAGCACGACGCAGAGCGGCAAAAGCACGTAGAGCGTGGCACGGGTCATATCGACCCAGAAATTCCCGATCGACTTGCCGGAAGCGCTGGCAAAGCCGCGGATCAGCGCCATGGCGATGGCGATGCCGGTGGCCGCCGACAGGAAGTTCTGCACGGTGAGGCCGGCCATCTGCACGAGATAGGACATCGTGCTCTCGCCGCCGTAGTTCTGCCAGTTGGTGTTGGTCATGAAGCTGGCCGCGGTGTTGAAGGCGAGCCCCGGTTCGACCGCGCTCATGCCGGCCGGGTTGTAGGGCAGGCCGCCTTGCAGGCGCTGGAGGAAATAGAGCGCCAGGAAACCGGCAAGGTTGAACAACAGCATGGCGGCGGCATAGCCCGTCCAGTGCTGCTCCTGGTCGCCGGTTCCGGCCAGGCGATAAAGGCCCCGCTCGACGGGGCCGAGCACCGGCGACAGCAAGCTGCGGTCGCCGGTGAAGACGCGATGCATGTAGCCGCCCAGCGGCTTCACGAGCAAAACCAGGATCCCGCAATAGAGGAGGATCTGTATCCATCCGTTGATAGTCATGATTTGGCTTTCCGTGCGCCGGTCAGAAGCGTTCCGGGCGGATCAGTGCGTATGTCAGGTAGGCGAGCAGGAACAACGTCACGCCGCCACCGAGGATGTAATCGACAAGCATGGTCCGATCTTCCGCTCAAATTCTGTCGCAGGCTTTGACGTAAGCGAAGGACAGGGCAAAAAACAAAACCGCTATCCCGAGAACAACGATGTCCATTGTGCTTGTTCCTTGCTTTCACTTTTCCACTTTGCGCCCGCTCGAAGCAGCTCGGCGATTACATGAAAACGCCCCGCCCACTTGGATTGGTGGCGGCGTCTGACGTTTTTCTCAAAGCGGAATATGGTCCCGATCGCCATAAAGGTTCGAGACGGGGCAAAGCGGAAAGAAATAGGAATCTTATAAAGATTTTCGGCGGAATGAGTTTGAAGTGGTGAACGCGTCCTGGCGCTCCAGCGATATCGTCAGTCGTAAGGGGTAACAGGTTGGCCGACGAAACGGCTCGCCGCCGGTAAACGCATTCTACCCCTGCGGCTCGACCGCCTTGAGGGTCACGCCTTCTTTACGAACTCGGTTTTGAGCACGAGGCCCTTCACTTGCCTGGTACTGCATTCGATCTCACCGGGATTACCGTTAAGGCGAATGTTCTTCACCAACGTGCCCCGCTTGATCGTCTCCGAAGTGCCCTTGACCTTGAGGTCCTTGATCAGCGTAACGAAATCGCCGTCACTCAACTGAGCGCCGTTGCTGTCGCGCACCATTACATCGTCCGGCATGCCATCTCCTGTGATCGGGATTACCACTACCAGATCACCAGGAATTCCAAAACCGGGTCGTGTGCGGACAGCTGCTTTTTTAATCGTGCAAGCCGGTCGGCAAGGTTGATGACCCTGCCCTCCTACGCTGAAGCTTCGGAGGGCATCCTGCTTCGCGTCGTCGATTGAGCCAATCCTGCGAAGCTCGAAGAGCGAAGCAGGATGGCGGAGAGAGCGGGATTCGAACCCGCGTTACGGTTTCCCGTAAACACACTTTCCAGGCGTGCGCCTTCAACCACTCGGCCACCTCTCCGTCCTTGCCTTTCGCGTCGGCCGGTTTCGCCGCGCGGGTTGGGGAGATGCTCTCCCTTTGGGGATGCGTGCGGAACTGCCCGCACCGGGCGCCGCCAACCAGCGGACGCCCTGCCCGCACCTGAGCCGTCGAAGCAACAGGCGCGGGGCTCATCTAGTCGATCCGGCGCCGAATGCCAAGCCATAACGGCGGTCAATTCGCTTTGCCGGCCACACGGCGTTCATGGGGGCCGCCGGCACGTCCGTTTGGAGTCCCGCCACTTCAATCGCTGCTTGATGATGTGCACGGGCAAGGCTGCGAGGCCAGCCGCGCTTGACTTCGTCCCGAGCGGCCTGTCGAGTGTCCGAAAGGCTTTGCGGGGGGCATCGTCGCAACATGACGTCAAGCAGCGGAATTCCGGGCGGTAGGCCGGACAACGGACAGCCACCGGCCGAGGGAAAGATCCCGGCCCGACATCTGGACAGCGGACTTTCCTATGTCCCGGTGGGCTGGCTGGTTATCGTTATGGCCCTGTCGGTCTATTGGCTGGCGTCGGCCTTGTGGCTGGTGGGGAGTTCAGGCCTGCCGGACGCCGTTTTCTATTTCCTCTTCAGCGGGCTCGTCGCCGACGTCATCACCATCCTATGGGGACTTTACCTGCTCGGCCTCGCCTTCGGCCGTTCGGCGCGCTTCCCCAGCCACTTCACCATCTGGCAGGCCGCCACGATCATATGGCTGCTGGCAAGTCACGCTTACGCACTTGCCGTGCCGGGCTTCGTCTTCTCCGCCAGAAGCCTGGCCATCACCGCCGCCGAGATCGCCATCGGCCTGCTTTGCATCTACCTGTTGCGCCGCGGCTCCGGCGCCGAGACCGTTTATGCCAAGCCGCGAGCCGAAGCGCCGTCGGTCTTCGTTTCCATTGTCGCCGCGCTGCTCGGCATCATCCTCGGCGCGGTCGTCGGCGCGGTGGGCGGTTTCCTGGCCGGTTCGCTCATCGCCGATGTCACCGACGTGAGTTGCTTCGAGGGTGCGTGCGGCTACTTCGCCGCATTCATCGGCCTGGCCGGGCTGGTGGTCGGCGCCATTGCCGGCGGCATTCTCGCCGTCTGGCTCGCCAACCGGCGCAAGCGCAGGCCGGCCGGCTAGGCTGCGTCGGCCGCGATTCAATTCGCGTGCCGTGATTGCGAACGGGGCCCATGCGCTCTATTTCTCATTTCGGAACACCGCCGGAGATCCTCGGGAAGATGTTGAGGATCGGCCAGGGGAAAGGTCTCTGATGTTTCGCTTCGTCTTTCGTCTCGCGGCCATGGTCGCGCTGTCGATTTCGGTCATCATGGCGGTGCTTGACACGACACGCACGGTGGCCGCCTCGGCACTGGTGCTGACCCCGCTCAATGCAAGCTGGCTGGCCGTGTCGCCCGACACGCGCGCCGCCTTTGAAAGCTTCGTTCGCGCCAAGGCCGGCCCGCTGCTATGGGACGGCGCCATCGCCTGGGTGCTCAACCAGCCGGGCTTTGCCGTGTTCGCGGTGCTGGCCTTGCTGCTCTATGCCATCGGCTACAGGCGGCAGCGGCGCACCGGGCAGTTCGCCTGAAGGGCACGGGCATCGCACCCCGCCATGCTTTTCCAAAAGGTCAAAATTCCACGTGAATTTTGTTTCGGGCCGTGCCAGATTGCCGCTGAGCGGGAGGGGAATATACACTCCTGCCTGACGTCGCGCGCATGCCGCAGAACCGGGCAGGCGGGCGGGGCGTAACGGAAAAAAATAACCGACAGGGTGTGGATCACATGAAACGTATCGTTCTCGGCCTTCTGGCCGCAACTGCAATGGTTCTTCCGGCTTTCGCCGCGGATGTGCAGCCGGCCATCCTTTATGATCTCGGCGGCAAGTTCGACAAATCCTTCAACGAGGCGGCCTACCATGGCGCCGAAAAGTTCAAGACCGAGACCGGCGTCCCCTATGTCGAGTTCGAAGTGTCCAACGCTTCGCAACGCGAGCAGGCGTTGCGCCGCTTCGCCGAGGACGGCCACAACCCGATCGTCATGGCCGGCTTCGCCTGGGAGGATGCGCTTAAGAAGGTCGCGACCGAATATCCTGACCTCAACTTCGCCATCATCGACGATGCCGTCGACCTGCCCAATGTCCGCTCGCTCGTATTCAAGGAGAATGAAGGCTCCTATCTCGTCGGCATCATGGCGGCGATGGCCTCCAAGACGAAGAAGGTGAGCTTCGTCGGCGGCATGGACATTCCGCTGATCCGCAAGTTCGAATGCGGCTATGTCGGCGGCGCCAAATCGGCAGGCGCGACCGACGTCATCCAGAACATGACCGGCGACACGCCGGCCGCCTGGAATGACCCGGCCAAGGGCGGCGAGATCGCCAAGACGCAGATCGACCAGGGTTCCGACGTGGTCTATGCGGCCGCCGGCGGCACCGGCGTCGGTGTGCTGCAGGCGGCGGCTGATGCCGGCAAGCTCGGCATCGGTGTCGATTCCAACCAGAACGGCCTCCAGCCCGGCAAGGTCCTGACCTCGATGCTGAAGCGCGTCGACGTTGCCGTCTACACCGCCTTCATGGACGGCAAGAACGGCACCTTCAAGGGTGGCGTCGAAAATCTCGGCCTCAAGGAAGGCGGCGTCGACTACGCCATGGACGACAACAACAAGGCGCTGGTGACCGACGAAATGAAGGCGGCGGTCGAGAAGGCCAAGGCCGACATCATCGCCGGCAAGGTCGAGGTGCACGACTACACCGCCGACAACGCCTGCCCGTATTGATCGGTAAGCACTAAGTTTCGAACCGCCGGGCCTTGTCCCGGCGGTTTTGTTTTTGGAAGACCTTGATGACATGCACCGAGGCAAGAGTGACGCCGATGATAGAACCCATGACCGAAAGCGACGTCGAGGCGATGGCACGATTGCGGGTTGCCGCCTTTTTCGAGGGTAGCGCAAGGACCCCGGACGAGGATGCCGCCGGGCTCCGCAGGCTGTTGGCCGGGGACGGCTTCGAGACGGCGCTTGTGGCCCGGATCGGCGAAGTATCGGTTGGCACATGCCTGCTGGTTCGCCACGAATTGGAACCTTCGCACGACCTGACGCCATGGCTTGCCGGCTTGGTCGTGGATCGCAACCACCGCAACAAAGGGATCGGTGGCGCACTGGTCCGGGCCATCGAAGCACATGCGGCGTCAATCGGTGCGGAGCGACTCTATCTCTATACGTGGGAAGCGCGTGATTTCTATGCTGGGCTCGGTTGGGTAGTCGTCGAGCCGTTTGAACAGGACGGTCACCCAATGCTGCTAATGGTGTGTGAGCTTCGGCTATAGCTGGCCCACCAGATAACCGAGCACGAAAACCGCGATCAGCAAGATGGCGATGACCGCGCCGCGCCGGCCGCCGAGCGCGTGCATGCCGACGCCGTAGGGTTGGCGTTCCAGCTTGCGGATTACCACCGAAGTTTTCGCCTCGTCATCGCCGGGCGGGCGCATCTGCGGCAGTTCGGCGAGGTGTTGCGTGATCTGCCGCCAGCGCTCCGCGCCACCGGCGGCTTCGGTGCGGTCGAAAACATGCAGGTGCTCAGCAAGCTGGACCACGGCATCGCGAAAGGCGGGATCGATCTCCAGATCGCGCTCGGCCCGTTCGCGCTCTGCATCGTTCATCAGGCCAAGCACGTAGTCGCCGGCTCTTGCGATGCGATCGCTGGCCATCGCTCGGCTTCCCTCCCCTACCAGTGCGGCGGCTTGGTCACCGGCACGTCGGGTGCCGCCTGTTCCTCCAGCGCCAGGAAGCGGTCGGTCAGCGCGTCGAGCTTGCGCTGCATGCGCTCGATCACCTTCCACTGCTCGGCGATCTGGCCGGACAGTTCCTCGATGGTCTTCTCCTGCTCGGCGGAGCGGATCTCCAGCGTCGTCAGCCGGTCGGCGGGCATGGTCATGCAAAGTCCTCAGGTGTCGCGCGCAGTGTCAAATCGGCTTGCCATATTAGCGAATATGAGAGCTTCGGCCACGTTCGAAATTGACAAGCGCGCCGGGATTTGTCGAGAGTGGACGCTGCTCCGGCCAATTGGCACGGGCGGAGCGTCATGCTAGGCATTTTGACCAAGCGATAAAAAAATAAGAGTGGGACAGGCTGCATGGCGCATGCCGCGATTGAACTGGCCGCAATCGAACTGATTGGCATCAACAAGAGCTTTGGCGCCGTGCGCGCCAACCGCGACATCAACCTGGAAATCGCGCGCGGCACCATCCACGGCATCGTCGGCGAGAACGGCGCCGGCAAGTCGACGCTGATGTCGATTCTGTATGGCTTCTACCAGGCCGACAGCGGCGAGATCCGCGTCGGCGGCAAGCCGGCATCGATAACCACGCCCAACGATGCGATCGCGCTCGGCATCGGCATGGTGCACCAGCATTTCATGCTGGTCGACAATTTCTCGGTCCTGGAGAACGTCATCCTGGGCGCCGAAAGCGACGCCTTGCTGAAGAAAAGCATCGCCAAGGCGCGTTCCGAACTGGAGCGGCTGGAGCGTGAATACGGCCTCGAGGTCGATCCCGACGCCATCGTCGAGGAATTGCCGGTCGGCCTGCAGCAGCGCGTCGAGATCCTCAAGGCGCTTTATCGCGGCGCCGAGATCCTGATCCTCGACGAGCCGACGGGCGTGCTGACGCCGGCCGAGGCCGACCACCTCTTCCGCATCCTCAAGCAATTGAAGGAGCAGGGAAAGACGGTGGTGCTGATCACCCACAAATTGCGCGAGATCATGGCCATCACCGACACGGTTTCGGTGATGCGCCAGGGCACGATGGTGGCGACCAGGGAAACGAAGAAGACCACCGTCGCGGAACTGGCCGAGCTGATGGTCGGGCGCCGCGTGCTCTTGCGGGTGGAGAAGGGCGAAGCGGAAGCCGGCGCGGTAAAACTCGCGGTCAAGAACCTGACGGTCAAGGATTCCCGCGGCGTCACCATGGTCGACGACATCTCCTTCGACCTGCACGCCGGCGAGATCGTCGGCATCGCCGGTGTCGCCGGCAACGGCCAGTCCGAACTGCTCGAGGCGATCTCCGGCATCAGGCACGCCGTTTCCGGTTCGGTGATGCTCGAGGGCAAGCCGATCGATCTCACCGGCAAGGCCGATCCCGGCGAACTGCGCGACCGCGGCCTCGCCCATGTGCCTGAGGATCGCCATCATGTCGGGCTGGTGCTGGCCTTCGAGGAGAACGAGAATTCCATCCTCGGCTATCATGACGATCCCCGCTACCTCAGAGGACCCTTCCTCAACATCGATGCCATCGTTGCCGATGCCAAGGACAAGATCGAGAAATACGACATCCGCCCCGGCAATCCACGGCTGAAGACCGCCAACTTCTCCGGCGGCAACCAGCAGAAGATCGTGCTCGCGCGCGAAATCGAACAGGACCCCGGCGTTCTCATCGTCGGCCAGCCGACGCGCGGCGTCGACGTCGGCGCCATCGAGTTCATCCACAAGCGCCTGATCGCCATGCGCGACCAGGGCAAGGCCGTGCTGGTCGTGTCGGTCGAGCTCGATGAGATCCGCTCGCTCTCCGACCGCATCCTGGTCATGTTTGCCGGCCGCATCGTCGGCGAACGCGGCCCGGAGGCGAGCGAGGGCGAGCTCGGCCTGCTGATGGCGGGTGTTGACCGCCAGGAGGCGGCGCAATGAGCACGCCCTATGCCAAATTGCCGGCCTGGGCCGACTATGGGCTGATCCCGCTGATCAATCTGTCTGTGGCCTTCATCGTCGCGGGCTTCGTCGTGCTTCTGGTCGGCGAGAACCCGTTCCGTGCCGCCGTCATCCTGGTCGAGGGCGCCTTCGGCAAGGGAACAGGTATCGCCTTCACCCTCTTCTATGCCACCACCTTCATCTTCACCGGGCTTTCGGTGGCGGTGGCAGCGCATTGCGGCCTGTTCAACATCGGCACCGAGGGGCAGGCCTACATCGCCGGCCTTGGCATCGCCATCGTCTGTCTCTCCTTCGACAGCGTGCTGCCATGGTGGCTGACATTTCCGCTGGCCATCGTGGCTTCGGCGGCCGTGGGCGCCTTGTGGGCGCTGATCCCCGCCTATCTGCAGGCCAGGCGCGGCTCGCACATCGTCATCACCACCATCATGTTCAACTTCATCGCTGCTTCGATCATGGTCTACCTGCTGGTCGGCCCGTTGAAACCGGCAGCCTCGCAGGCGCCGCAGACGCGCAACTTCCTGGCGGGCGCGGAATTGCCGAAACTCAACTGGGTCATCGAGCTGTTCGGCGCCAAGATCCGCTCGGCACCACTCAACATCTCCTTCCTGCTCGCGCTGCTCATGGCCTTCCTGGTCTGGCTGCTGATCTGGCGCACCAAGCTCGGCTATGAGATGCGCACCTACGGCCACAGCCCAAAGGCGGCGCGCTATGCCGGCATTTCCGAAACCCGCATCATCATCACCGCCATGATGATCTCGGGTGCGCTCGCCGGCATGATGGCGCTCAACCCGGTGATGGGCGACCAGCACAATGTCGCGATCGACTTCGTCAGCGGCGCCGGTTTCGTCGGCATCGCCGTGGCGCTGATGGGTCGCCTGCACCCTGTCGGCATCGTGCTGGCGGCCATCCTGTTCGGCATGCTCTACCAGGGCGGCGCCGAACTCGCCTTCGAGATGCCTGCCATCAGCCGTGACATGATCGTGATCATCCAAGGGTTGGTCATCCTGTTCGCCGGTGCTCTCGAACACATGTTCAGGCCTTACATCCAGGCGCTGTTCGCCTCGCTCAGCCCGAGGTCGGTCGGCATGGAAGCGGTCAAGGGAAAAGGCGCCTGAGATGGACACCTTCAACGCCATCGTCCAGACGCTGGACTCCACCATCCGCCTCTCGGTGCCGCTGCTGCTCGCCTGCCTGGCCGGCCTCTATTCGGAACGCGCCGGCATCTTCGACATCGGCCTCGAAGGCAAGATGCTGGTCGGCGCCTTCGCCGGTGCGGCGGCCGCGTCGGTCTTCCATTCGGCCTTTCTCGGACTGGGCATGGCGATCCTGATCTCGGTCGCGTTCGCGATGATCCACGGCTTTGCCTCGATTACCCATCGCGGCAACCAGATCGTTTCCGGCGTGGCGATCAACTTCATCGCCGCCGGCTCGACCATCATCCTCGGCCAGGCCTGGTTCCAGCAAGGCGGGCGCACGCCGGCGCTGGAACCAGCCGAGCGGTTCGAGGCGATCACATGGCCCGGCGCCGAGACGATCCGCGACGTGCCGTTTCTCGGGCCGATCTATTCGGAACTGCTGTCGGGCCACTCGATACTGGTCTATCTCGCCTTCGCGATGGTGCCGTTCACCTGGTGGGTGCTGTTTCGCACGCGCTTCGGGCTGCGGCTGCGCGCGGTCGGCGAAAACCCAGCCGCCGTGGACACCGCCGGCATCTCGGTCGCCTGGCTGCGCTACAGGGCGCTGATCTGCACCGGCATCCTGACCGGCGTCGCCGGCGCCTATCTGTCGATGGTGCAGAATGGCGGCTTCGTGAAGGACATGACCGCCGGCAAGGGCTACATCGCGCTGGCCGCATTGATCTTTGCCAAGTGGAAGCCGGTCAACGCCATGTTCGCCTGCCTGCTGTTCGGCTTCCTCGACGCCCTGTCGATCCGCCTGCAAGGCTCGCCGCTGCCGCTCATCGGCAAGGTGCCGGTGCAGTTCATGCAGGCCCTGCCCTATATTCTCACCGTCATCCTGCTCGCCGGTTTCATCGGCAAGGCGATCCCGCCGCGCGCCGGCGGCGTGCCTTATGTCAAGGAACGCTGAGGATCGAGGGCGCGACGCAAAAGGCGCGCCGGCTTATGGACAAGATCATCGGAGAGAACACCGAAATGTCGCATGAATTATTCGAAGCGGCGAAGGCTGCCATGGCCAAGGCCTATGCCCCCTATTCGAAATTTCCGGTCGGTGCCGCACTTCGCACCGAGGACGGGCGCGTCTTCACGGGCGCCAATATCGAGGTCGCCTCCTATCCGGAAGGCTGGTGCGCCGAGACGACGGCGCTCGGCCATTACATCATGGGCGGCGGCGGCAAGATCATGGAAATCGCCGTCCTTGCCGAGCGCATGGCCAAATGCTCGCCTTGCGGCGGCTGCCGGCAGCGGCTGGCCGAATTCTGCCGTCCGGAAACGAAACTCTATCTCTGCGACAATGCGGGCGTCGCCGAAACCGTGACCATGGGCGACATGCTGCCTTACGGCTTTCGCGGCGACATGCTGAAATGAAGGAAGCGCTCGACCATCTGATCGAACGGCTGGACGGCCTGGCGCCGACCACGGCGCTGGTGCTGGGCTCTGGCCTGGGAGGGCTGGTCAGCCAGGTCGAGAACCCGATCCGTGTTTCCTATGCCGATCTGCCCGGCTTTCCCAGAAGCGGCGTTTCCGGCCATGCCGGAGAGGTGGTGGTCGGGCTGCTTGCCGGCACGCCGGTGCTGATGCTGTCGGGCCGCGCCCACTATTACGAGCACGGCAACGCGGCGGCGATGCGGCCGGTGCTGGAGGTGCTTGCCGGCACCGGCATCACCAAGCTGATCCTCACCAATGCCGCCGGCTCGGTCGATCCGGAGATGGGGTCGGGTTCGGTGATGCTGATATCGGACCACATCAATTTCTCCGGCACCAACCCGCTGATCGGCGAGCCGAGCGATCGCCGTTTCGTCGGCCTGACCGAAGCCTACGATGCCGGCATCCGCAAGGCGATCGAACAGGCGGCGAAGGCGACCGGCACGGCGCTGCACAAGGGCGTCTACATGTGGTTCTCCGGCCCGTGCTTCGAAACGCCGGCCGAGATCCGCATGGCGCGCATCATGGGCGCCAACGCGGTCGGCATGTCGACCGTGCCGGAAGTCATCCTTGCCCGCTTCCTTGGCCTGCGTGTCGCCGCCTGCTCGATCATCACCAATCTTGCCGCCGGCATGACCGGAGCCGAGCTTTCGCACCAGGAGACCAAGGATATGGCCCCGGTCGGCGGCGCGCGGCTGGCGACGATCCTAAAGCGTGTGTTCCGCGACGGACTGTTGGAGAACTGATGCTTCCGCAGGAAATCATCCGCCACAAGCGTGACGGCCACAGACTGCCGGCGCGCGAAATCGCCGACTTCATCGCTGGCGTAACCGATGGCGCCGTCACCGATGGCCAGGTCGCGGCTTTCGCCATGGCGGTGTTCTTCAACGGCATGAGCCGCGACGAGGCCGTGGCGTTGACATTGGCCATGCGCGATTCCGGCGACGTGCTCGACTGGTCGGACCTGCCCGGCCCGGTCACGGACAAACATTCGACAGGCGGCGTCGGCGACAACGTCTCGCTGATGCTGGCGCCGATCGTCGCTGCCTGCGGCGCTTATGTGCCGATGATATCCGGCCGCGGCCTCGGCCACACCGGCGGCACGCTGGACAAGATGGATTCCATCCCCGGCTACGCCAGCCAGCCCGACATCGCGCTGTTTCGCAGGGCCGTGCTGGAAGCGGGTTGCGCCATCATCGGCCAGACCGCGGACCTCGCGCCGGCCGACCGCCGGCTCTATGCCATCCGTGACGTGACCGGAACCGTGGAGTCGGTGCCGCTGATCACCGCCTCGATCCTGTCGAAGAAACTGGCGGCGGGCCTGGGCTCGCTGGTGCTCGACGTCAAGGTCGGCAATGGCGCCTTCATGGAGAAGTCGCGCGACGCGACGGCGCTCGCCAACAGCCTGGTCGAAGTCGCAAGCGGCGCCGGATTAAAAGTTTCGGCGTTGATCACCGGCATGAACGAACCGCTGGCCTCGGCCGCCGGCAATGCGGTCGAGGTGCGCAACGCCGTCGATTTCCTGACCGGCCGCCTTCGCGACCGGCGCCTGGAGGATGTGACGCTGGCGCTCGCCGCCGAAATGCTGCAGGCGGCGGGTCTGGTGCCGTCCAACCAGGACGGCATGCGGCGGGCCACCGAAACGCTTGCCAGCGGCCGCGCCGCCGCCACCTTCGCGCGCATGGTGACGGTGCTCGGCGGCCCCGCCGATTTCATCGACAAGCCGGAACGATATTTGCCCGTTGCGCCAACGGAACACGCGGTGAGAGCGATCGCGGACGGCTTCGTCACCGGCATTGCCACGCGCGATATCGGCCTTGCCGTGGTCGGGCTGGGCGGCGGCCGCACCCGACCAGACGACAAGGTCGACCCGGCGGTCGGCATCACCAGGCTGTTGCCGGTCGGCGCCGAGGTTCGAGCTGACGAGCCGCTGGCGCTGGTCCATGCCCGCTCGGTGTCCGACGCCGAAGCCGCGGCGGCAACGGTGCTTTCGGCCTATGCGATCGGCGCTTCCAAGCCGCCTGCCGACAAGTCGGTCATCCGGCGCATCCTGCCGCGTGGCTGATATGACCCAGCCCCGAACGGCCGTGCCCGCTCACTGGACAAGAAGCAGCGTGCCGTTTTCGGCCTGATATTTGCCCAGCCGATTGAGAAAGCTCATGCCGATCAAATTGGTGTGCAGCGCCTTGTCGTCGAGCACGATGGCCTGCACGTCGTTGACGGTGATGCTGCCGATCTGCAAGCGGTCGATCATCACCACCGGCGCCTTGATCGTGCCGTTGGCCGTGTTGACCTCATGACTGAAATCCGACGGGTTCAGCGACAATCCGATCCTGCGCGCCGTCGAGGTGTTGACGGCGACCAGTGTCGCTCCGGTATCGATCATGCCGTCGATCTGGCGTCCGTTCAGTTTGAAGGCCGACGAGAAATGCCCTCGCGCGTCGGCCGTGACGACAACCTTGCGGCCCATCGGCAACGGCGCCACCGGCTTGTCGGGAGCCGCTGCCAAGGCGACCTCCGGACGGGCGTCGGCCGCTGGCTTGGCCGTCACCGCCGTTTTCAGCAGGCTTTCGAACATCTGCGGATTCGACTGATAGACAATCGGGATGGATGCCGATGTACCGGCAAAGACGCTGAGGATAAGTAGCTTGCGCAGCATGGATCGGCCCCCGGCGCATGACCCCGAAAATCGAGATCGATTTCGGAAAGGATCACGCGCAAATCAAAGTGCCGCAGCGTCCGACAGGACGCGCGGCGCTGTCGTGAAGGCCGATTCTTAACGCCGGGATGGTGTTTGCCGTTTTAACGCCGCTCGAAACCGCGCCGTTGCGTAAACTTTCGGTAAATCACTTTGTCCCGTACATGCGGTCGCCGGCGTCGCCGAGGCCGGGCATGATGTAGCCCTTCTCGTTGAGCTGGCGATCGATGGAAGCCGTGAAGACGGGAACGTCGGGATGTGCCTTGGTGAAGCGCTCGATGCCTTCGGGCGCCGCCAGCAGGCACAGAAAGCGGATGTTGGTGGCGCCGCGCCCCTTCAACTTGTCGATCGCCGCGATGGCGGAATTGGCGGTGGCCAGCATCGGATCGACGACGATGACCAGCCGGTCGGCGAGGTCGCTCGGCGCCTTGAAGAAATATTCGACCGCCTCCAGCGTCTCATGGTCGCGATAGAGGCCGATATGGGCGACGCGGGCCGCCGGAACCAGGTCGAGCAGGCCTTCGAGCAAGCCATTGCCGGCGCGCAGCACCGAGGCGAAGACCAGCTTCTTGCCTTCCAGCGTCGGCGCCTCCATCGTTTCGATCGGCGTTTCGATGGTCGTCGTCGTGAGTTCGAGATTGCGTGTCACCTCATAGCCGAGCAGCAGCGAGATCTCGCGCAGCAGCCGCCGGAAACCGGCCGTCGAGGTCTCCTTCTTGCGCATGATGCTCAGCTTGTGCTGGACAAGCGGGTGGTCGACGACGGTGACGCCCTTCATGATGTGCTCCGACGTGGTTCGTGGTGAGTAGCCAATAGTGAGTAGTGAATAGTGAGCCGATTTGCGAGTCCCGATGCGCGCTCCGCCAAACTGCTCACTGCTGGCCACTCCCTGTCCACCCAGCCTTCATTCACCTGGCCTTCGCATCCAGCCGGCTGAGCAGCGTTGCCTTGGTCTTCCTGTCGACGAAAGCGGCCTCGATGGCCGTTCGGGTAACGGCCGCCAGCGCCTTCTCGTTCATCGAGAAATACTCGGCCGCAATGTCGTATTCGCGTTTCAGCGAGGTCCAGAAATAGGGCGGATCATCCGAGTTGAGCGTCACCTTGCAGCCGGCCGCGAGCAGGGCGGGGAACGGGTGGGCGGCGAAACTGTCGAACACTTTCAACGCAATGTTGGAGCCGGGACAGCATTCCAGCACCACGCCCTCATCGGCGATGCGCCGGACAAGATCGGGGTTTTCGATGGCGCGCACGCCATGGCCGATGCGCGACGGGCGGATGTGATCGAGCGCCGCCTGGACCGTCTCCCACCCCGTCAGTTCGCCTGCGTGAACGGTAATGCCGAGCCCGGCCTCGCGGGCGATTTCGAATGCCCTGACGTAGTCCTCCATCTCGCCGACCCTCTCGTCGCCGGCGACACCGAAGCCGGTTACCAGCGGATGTCCGCAGCGCGCGGCAAAGCGCGCTGCCTGCTCGATGGACTCGACGCCGGCATGGCGCACGCCGGTGACGATCATGCGGCCCTCGATGCCGGTCTTGGCCTTGGCGCGGGCCATGCCTTCGCCGAGCGCGTCAGTATAGGCCTTGGGCGACAGGCCCGCCTTCATGGCATGATCCGGCGAGGTGAAGACCTCTGAGTAGATGGCGCCGTCACGAGCCAGGCTGGTCAGATAATGGTCAGCCAGCCGCGCATAGTCTTCCTCGGTCCGGAACAGGTCGGAGGCGAAATCATAGGCGGCGAGAAAAGAGGTGAAATCGTGCCAGACGAAAGAGCCGTTCTGGATATAGGGCGAGATGTCCTTGCCGTATTTCTGCGCCTGTCGGATGACGAGTTCCGGTGCCGCTGCCCCTTCGATGTGGCAGTGCAGTTCCGCTTTCAAAGGCATTCAAACATCCCGTCGGTCAGTCCAGGTCTCGAAACCCGCCACCTGGAAGCGCGGCCGAACACCGCGCCTTAAACAATAGCGCCCGCACCATCGATCGGCTATGGTCCCGCCGGTTTTATGACGGATCAAAAAAATGTCAGTTGAGAGAACCACGGCCGCCGGCGGCATGGAAACCTCCTATGGTTTCAAGCGTGTAGGGGCAGGCGACAAGCAGCCCCTGGTCAACGATGTTTTCCACAAGGTCGCCAACCGCTACGACCTGATGAACGACCTGATGTCGGGCGGCCTGCACCGGCTGTGGAAGGATGCCATGGTAACCTGGCTCAATCCGCCGAAGCGGCCGGGCTGGCGCGTGCTCGATGTCGCCGGCGGCACCGGCGACATCGCCTTTCGCATCGTCGATGCCAGTCATGGGCATGCTCATGCCACCGTGCTCGACATCAACGGCTCGATGCTCGCCGTCGGTCGCGACAGGGCGCAAAAGAAAGGCATGTCCGGCAACACCGACTTCGTCGAAGCCAATGCCGAGGAACTGCCGTTCGCGGACGCCACCTTCGACGCCTACACCATCGCTTTCGGCATCCGCAACGTCCCCAGGATCGACGTCGCTCTCAGCGAAGCGTTGCGCGTGCTGAAGCCGGGCGGGCGATTCCTGTGCCTGGAATTTTCCGAGGTCGAGATGCCGTTGCTCGACAGGGTCTATGAGGCCTGGTCGTTCAAGGCCATTCCGAAGATCGGCAAGGCCGTCACCGGCGACGGCGAGCCTTATTCCTATCTGGTCGAGTCGATCGCGAAATTCCCCAACCAGGCGAATTTTGCTTCCATGATAACCCGCGCGGGCTTCGATCGGGTCTCGTTCCGCAACTATTCCGGCGGCATCGCCGCGCTTCATTCGGGCTGGAAACTTTGAGGCAGGCCCGGGCATGAGCACCGTCAGCGCTGGATTTCGGCTCATGCGGGCCGGCTGGGTGCTTGTGCGCGAGGGCGTCGTCGCCGCTTTGCCCGGCGAGGAACTGTCCGGCCTGCCGAAATTGGGCTGGCGGCTGGCGCGGCTGTTTACCCGCCGCCGCGCGCTCGCCTATGAGCGCAGCGATCGGCTGGCCAAGGCGGTGGTCCGGCTCGGGCCGTCCTATGTCAAGCTTGGCCAGTTTCTGGCGACACGACCCGATGTCGTCGGCAACGACATGGCGCTCGATCTCGCCATGCTGCAGGACAAGATGCACACCTTCCCGACGGCCGAGGCGGTGGCGGCCATCGAGGGCTCGCTCGGGCGCAAGCTCGGCGACCTCTACACGCAGTTCGGCGACCCGGTCGCCGCGGCCTCCATCGCCCAGGTCCATGCCGCTGAAACGGTCGATGGCGGCGTCGTCAGGAAGGTGGCGGTCAAGGTGATCCGGCCGGGCGTGCGCCGCCGCTTCTTCCAGGATCTCGAAAGCTATTTCCTCGCGGCCCGCCTGCAGGAGAAATACATCCCCTCCTCACGCCGGCTGCGGCCCGTGGAGGTGACCGAGACGCTGGCGCAGACCACCAAGATCGAGATGGACCTGCGCCTCGAGGCGGCCGCGCTTTCCGAACTTGGTCAAAGCACCAGGGAGGATTCGGGCTTTCGCGTCCCTTCCGTCGACTGGGAGCGCACCGGCCGCGACGTGCTGACCATGGAATGGGTCGACGGCATCAAGATGAACGACATCGCCGGACTCGCCGCCGCTGGACACGATCTGAGGGCAATCGCGGCCAACCTCATCCAGTCGTTCTTGCGCCATACGCTGCGCGACGGCTTCTTTCACGCCGACATGCATCCGGGCAACCTGTTCGTCGAGGCTGATGGCACGATCGTCGCGGTCGATCTCGGCATTGCCGGCAGGCTCGGCAAGAAGGAGCGCCGGTTCCTCGCCGAAATCCTCTACGGCTTCATCACGCGCGACTATCTGCGCGTCGCCGAGGTTCATTTCGAGGCCGGCTACGTGCCGCGCCAGCACAATGTCGCGGCCTTCGCCCAGGCAATCCGCGCCATCGGCGAGCCGATCCATGGCCAGCCGGCCGAAACCATTTCCATGGCCAAGCTTCTGACGCTGCTGTTCGAGGTGACCGAACTCTTCGACATGGCGACGCGGCCCGAACTGATCCTCCTGCAGAAAACCATGGTGGTGGTCGAGGGCGTGGCGCGCACGCTCGATCCGGCCTTCAACATGTGGAAGACCGCCGAACCCGTGGTCAGCGGCTGGATATCAGGAAATCTCGGACCAAGCGGCCTGCTGGCCGACGCCCGCGACGGCGGCAAGGCGATGCTGACGCTGATCCGCCAAGCCCCCGAGTTGGCAGCGCGAACCGAGCGGCTGTCGCGCGAGATCGACCTGATGGCCGAGCATGGCCTGCGCTTCGACGAGGCGACGGCCCGTGCCATCGGCAAGGCCGAAGCGCGCTACAACCGCTCCGGCCGCGTGGCGCTTTGGGTGATAGCCCTGACGCTGGTCTATATAGCCTGGAAGCTGCTCTAAGTGACTGCAATGACAGCGATGCTGTCATTGCAGTCGAAAGGCGGGATAGCTATATTGTGCGCAGGAGTGCGACTATGGCCAGGATTACTGTCCGGAATCTGGAAGATCATGTCATGCAGCGATTGCGTGAACGCGGTGCCGCGCGCGGCGTTTCCATGGAGCAGGAGGCGCGGGATGTGCTCGCGGCATCAGTTGGGCTTCCGACCACGAAAGGCTTCGATGGCGGACGCCTGACATTTAAGGACGAGGCCAAGGTTCAACCAATGGCAGGCAGGCAAAGTTAGCCATGGGTACCCTGACCATTCGCAATCTCGACGAGGATTTGAAACAAAGACTGCGCGAGCGGGCTGCCCGTCATGGTGTGTCGATGGAGCAGGAGGCAAGAAGTCTGCTGCTCAAGGAAGTGGCGCCCACCTTCAAAGGTGCCGAGGATTTCGTTACGGCGGAGGAGATCCTCGAATTCGGCCGGGAGCTGCAAAAAGTAGATTTTGATCAGAAGAAACTCGCTGATGATCTCTGGTCCTCCATGAGCCTCTCCGGCAAGCGCATCCTGCTCATCATCGGCGGCGGCATCGCCGCCTACAAGGCACTCGACCTGATCCGCCGTCTGCGTGAAAGGGGTGCGGCGGTGCGCGTGGTCATGACGTCGGCTGCGCGGGAATTCGTCACCACGCTGTCGGCCGGTGCGCTCTCGGCAGACCATGTCTTTACCGATCTCTTCGATCGCAATGACGAGCACGATGTCGGCCATATCAGGCTGTCGCGCGAGGCCGATCTGCTGGTCGTGGCGCCCGCCACCGCCGACCTGATGGCCAAGCTCGCCAACGGCCACGCCAATGATCTTGCCTCCACCGTGCTCCTGGCCACCGACAAGCCGGTGTTGATGGCGCCGGCCATGAACCCCAGGATGTGGGCGCATCCGGCGACGCGGCGCAACCGTGCGGCGCTGCACAAGGATGGCATCACCTTTGTTGGCCCCGCCAAAGGCGAGATGGCCGAGAGCAACGAGGCTGGCGAAGGCCGCATGGCCGAGCCGCTGGAGATCGTCGCCGCCATCGAGGCGCTGCTCGATACCGGACCCAAGCGGCTGGCCGGCAAGAAGATCATCGTCACGTCAGGCCCGACGCACGAGCCGATCGACCCCGTTCGCTACATCGCCAACCGATCGTCCGGCAAGCAGGGCCATGCCATAGCGGCGGCATTGGCCAGGCTCGGCGCCGACGTGAGGCTGGTCTCCGGTCCCGTCAGCATCGCCGATCCGGCTGGTGTGAAAACCATCCACGTCGAGCGGGCGCAGGAAATGCGCGATGCCGTGGAACAGCTTCTACCGGCCGATGCGGCGGTATTCGTCGCCGCCGTCGCCGATTGGCGCACCGACAGCCCAGCCGGCGAGAAGATCAAGAAAGCGCCGGGCGAAGGCCCGCCGGTGCTGCGCATGATCGAGAACCCCGACATCCTTGCGGGCGTCGGGCATCACAAGCAGCGGCCGGCGCTGGTGGTCGGCTTCGCCGCCGAGACGCAGGACCTTTTGCGCAACGCCGAAGCCAAGCTGAGGAAGAAGGGCGCCGACTTCATTGTCGCCAACGACGTGTCGCAGACCAGCGGCGTCGGCCCATCCGGTGTGATGGGCGGCGACCGCAACCGTGTTCGCATCGTCTCGAAGACCGGCGTCGAGGAATGGCCCGAGATGAGCAAGGACGAAGTCGCGGCCCGGCTCGCCACCCTGATCGCAGAACGGCTGAAAACGATCGTGGTTTGACGAGCTGGATCGTCGGAATTCCGCAAAAACAAAGGTTTAGCGCGGGCTGGCGATTCTATCGAACGCTGAACGTGTTAGTCGGCAAGAAGCTCCGCGGTCCGTGCAAGCGCACTGCCGAAGCCATTGAGCGGAATGGAGAAGCTAACCGCTTGCCCCGTATCCGCCGCGAAGGCATCGACCTTCAAGGTGGTGCCCGCCTTGAGCACGGGGACGACATTGGCATCGAACGCCACCGGCACCAGGCAGCCGACAGCCTGGCAAGTGTTAAACTGCAGGCTGCCGTCCAGCTTCTGGTCGTCGATCGTTAGGCTGACGCCCTTGGCGAGCGCCAGGCCGAACGGCAAAGCGAGCGTGCCGGTCGCGTCTTCGCCCGTCTTGCTCGACAGCTCTATCGCCAGCAGACGCTGGTTGCTTTGCTTGTTGAACTGCTGGTGTGACAGGCTGCATGCCTTGGCCGCGCCCGATATCTGGCAGTTGACCGCCCAGTCGCCGTGGGTTTCGGACAAGGCCGATGCGCCGCCGGGCAGCTGTGGCTGGTTGGCGGCGGGCGCGGCCGCCGCTTTGTCGCCTTTTGTCTGCGCCGCCGTGGCCGGAAGACCGGCGATGCAGGCAGCCGCCAGCATCGCCAGCAGATACGCATGCTTCCTCATAAGGACCCCTTTTGCCCGGCTCCATCCCTGAGCCAGCTGGATGCTGACCCTGAGGACGCACTGTCGGCGTTCTGTTTGACCGTTTCCTCGAAGGCGCCGTTGCATCCGACGGACATGCCGACGCCGTTGACGCCATGGAATTCGAGGCCAGCGTCAACCCGATAGAGCGGTGAATCGACCGCTTCCGTCAAGTGCGATGCGGGCGGCGGGGCAGATTCTCCTCCGCCGCGAAGGGGGCGCGATCACGCGATTTCCTGTTAATCGGCACTCTGGCGTGGCACGAGGGGACAAACGCACTATATGTAGAGTGAATTTTGTTTGTGCGGGAATGAGCAGATGTTGGCGCTTCGGCCATCAACGGTTTTCATGACGGCGGCATTGGCAGCCTCGACGCTGGCGGGCATCCGTCTGCCTGCTTCCGCGCAGGTGCTCATTCCCTCCGTCGACAACAACGCGTTGATCCAGCAGAACGATCTGCAGGCCTTGCAAAACCGTGTCCAGCGGCAGCAGTTTCAGCAACAGCAGCAACAGAATCGAGCTCAGGACCGGGTGATCGTGCAACAGCCGCCGCCCATCGTGCCGCGGGTCAGGCCGAACTGCCAGACCCAGATAATCGGCAACACCGCCGTAAGCACCTGCCGCTGAGGCGGGCTTCCCTTTTATTTAGCCGACTTACATGGTAGGGGCGTTCAGGTGCCCCTGCCGCAGTTTGAGTTTTGTAACGACACCGCGTCACGGTATGGGCACTGCACCGACTGGATTTTCGAATGGCAGCCACCAAGAAAAAGGCCGTGCGCAAGGCCAAGAAGGGCGAGACGATCCGCCAGGTCGCGGCTATCCCTTTTCGGCTGGACCAGCGCGGCGACATCGAGGTCATGCTGGTCACCTCGCGCACCACCAGGCGCTTCATCGTACCCAAGGGCTGGCCGATGAAAGGCAAGAGCGGACGCAAGGCGGCCACCATCGAGGCGCAGGAAGAAGCGGGCGTGCTCGGCAAGACCCTGAAGCAGCCGGCGGGCACCTATTCCTATTGGAAGCGGCTGGCCAACCGGTTCGTGCGCGTCGATGTCATCGTCTATCTGTTGGAAGTAACGCAAGAGCTTGCCGACTGGCAGGAAGCCAAACGGCGGCAACGGGCCTGGCTGGCGCCGGCCGATGCGGCCATGCTCATCGACGAACCCGAACTTTCGACGCTGGTAAGGACCTTGAAGCTTCCCCAGCCGGCACAAATCGGCCCTACGTAAAGGCCTCACGCCCCGGCGCCGTCCTCTTCGGGGAGCGGTCGCACTGGCGTCCCGGCATAGGCCCACAGCCATTCGCGTGGCAGCGGACCTTTGTTCCGCTCGGCTTGCTGGGATTGTTCCCAGGCATGCGCCAGGATGCCGACCGAGCGCGACAGCACGAAAAGCCCCCGCGTTAGCGGTGGCGGAAAGCCGAGCTCGCCGTAAATGACGGCGGTCGCGCCATCGATGTTGAGCGGTATCTTTTTGCCCTTGCGTCGCGCGACCTCCGCCTCGATCGCCTCGGCGATGTCGGCGAAGCGGCCATTGATCACGCCGCGCGCGGCAAACTCCCGCGTCAGTTCCATCAGGCGCGGCGCGCGCGGGTCGACCGGATGGAAGCGATGGCCCAGCCCCGGCACGTAGCCCTTTTCCCCGGCGAAGAACCGGTCAAGCCGTCCCGAGACAGCCTCTTTCAGCGTCGTGCCGCCATCGAGCGCCGCGGCAATGTCGCCATAGAAGGCAAGCGCCTGCTCGCCGGCGCCGCCATGGACGTCGCCAAGCACGTTGATGGCCGAAGCCATGGCGCTGTTGATGCCGACACCGCAGGTCGCCGCCATGCGGGCGATGGCGATCGACGGCGCCTGCGGCCCGTGGTCGACTGCGGCGCCCAGCGCAATGCCGAGCAGCGCGGCCTGTTCCTCGCTGGGCAATTCGCCGCGCAGCATCAGCCAGATGACAGCCGGGAAGCTGACGCGGCCGATCAGGTCCTGGATTTCATAGCCGCGCAGCCGGATGACGCCCGGCCGCATTTCGATAATGCCGGTCTGCCACCACTCCTCTGCACGCTCGCGGCCCGTCTTTTGCTCACTCATATCGTCTTTTGCTCGTTCATGTGAATGCCTTTGTCTTCGCTCGCGGCGACAGGCCGGCGAAAACCTCGTCCATGTGCTCGCCCAGGGCCGGTGGCGGGGAGGCCGGCAATGGAGCCGTGCCATCGACCATGAAGCCGCCGCGCAGAACCGTCAGCGGTCTCTCCATGTCAGCCACGCCGTCGAAAGCCCTGGTCATCTGGCGCTCCAGCACCTGCGGTTCGGCCAGCACTTGCGGGATCGTCAGCACCCTGCCCGCCGGCACCCCGGCGCGGTTCAGTTTTTCTTCCCACGCAGCCGCCGGGCCATTCGCCAGGGCCCCCTCGATCTCGATCTTCAGCGCCGCACGGTTCCGCTTGCGCGTCTCGCGCTCGGCAAAGCGTGGATCCGACGCCAGCTCCGGCCGTTCGATAAGCCGGCAAAGCGTTACGAACTGCTCCTGCTTGTTGGCGGCGATGTTGAGCAGACCGTCGCCGGTGCGAAAGGCGCCCGACGGTGCCGCCGTCATGTTCTCATTGCCCATCGGCTTGGGATCGACCCCGGCCGTCAGATAGTTGGAAACCGGCCAGCCAAGCGCCGACAATGTGCATTCAAGCATCGACACGTCGAGAAAAGCACCCTCGCCGCTCGTCTTCTGCCTTACCAGCGCCGAGACGATGGCGAAGGCCCCGACCAGTCCGCCCAGCGTGTCGGCGACGGGATAGCCGACCCGCAAGGGTGCCGTCTCCGGCGTGCCGGTGATGCTCATAATGCCCGAAAGGCCCTGGATGATCTGGTCATAGGCCGGATTGTCGCGCATCGGCCCGGTCTGGCCAAAGCCCGATATCGCGCAGTAGACAAGGCTGGGGCGAACCGCCTTCAGCGCCTCGTAACCGAGGCCAAGCCGGTCCATGACGCCGGGGCGGAAGTTTTCCACCAGCGCATCGGCGCTGGCGACCAGGTCGAGGAAGCGTTCGCGCTCGGCTTCCTTCTTGAGGTCGAGCGCGACGGAGCGTTTGCCGGCATTCTGAGCCAGGAACGAAGCTCCCATGCCGGCCTGGTTGAGTTCCGGCGAACCGCCGAGCTGTCGCGCCAGGTCGCCGCCTTGCGGCGCCTCGACCTTGATGACGTCGGCGCCGAGCAGCGCCAACTGGTAGGCGCAGTAGGGCCCGGCCAGGACGTTGGTCAGGTCGAGCACGCGAATGCCGGAAAGCAGGTCTGTCATGTCACTTCAAATCGATCAGGCATCGCCCGGCACATGCTCCGGCCCCCGCAATCGGCGGCGTTCGATGTAGGCCCAGATATGCGGCCCGACCAGGCCGATGAAGGCCAGCGTCAGCAGGGTCAGCGACAGCGGGTGCTTGTAGAACACCGACCAGTCGCCGTTCGAGATCGTCATGGCGCGGCGGAATTGAGTTTCGGCGAGCGGTCCCAGGATCATGCCGATGATGACGGGCGCGGTCGGGAAATCGAAGCGCCGCATCAGGAAGCCGGCAGCACCCAGGAGATAGAGGATGGCGAGGTCGATCGGCGACTGCGAAATGCCGTAGGTGCCGACGGTGGCGAAAACCAGGATGCCGGCATAGAGCTGCGGCGCCGGGATCTTCAGCAGCCGCACCCAAAGCCCGATCAGCGGCAGATTGAGGATGACGAGAATGACGTTGGCGATGAACAGGCTGGCGATCAGTCCCCAGACCAGGTTGCCTTGTGTCGTCAGAAGCAGCGGGCCTGGATTGATGCCGTAGCTCTGGAAGGCCGAAAGCATGATTGCCGCCGTCGCCGAGGTCGGCAGCCCGAGCGTCAGCATCGGCACCAGCACGCCGGCGGCCGAGGCATTGTTGGCGGCCTCCGGACCGGCTACCCCCTCGATGGCGCCAACCGTGCCGAATTCCTGCTTGTGCTTCGAAAGCTTCTTTTCGATGGCATAGGACAGGAAGGTCGGGATCTCGGCGCCGCCGGCCGGCATGGCGCCGATCGGGAAGCCGATCGCGGCGCCGCGCAACCAGGGCTTCCACGAGCGCCTCCATTCGGCCGCCGTCATATAGAGCGAGCCCTTCAGCGGCACGATCTCGTCCTTGCCAGCATAACGGCGCGAGGCCATGTAGAGCGTCTCACCGACGGCGAACAGGCCGACGGCGGCGATGATGACGTCGACGCCGTCGAGCAGTTCGGTCATGCCGAAGGTGAAGCGCGGCTGGCCGGTCTGCAGGTCGACCCCGATCATGCCGATAACAAAGCCGGCGAACAGGCTGGTCAAGCCGCGCACCGAGGACGAGCCCAGCACCGCCGAAACCGTGATGAAGGCCAGCACCATCAGCGAGAAATATTCGGCCGGGCCGAAGGCCAGCGCGAACCTGACCACGATAGGCGCCAGGAAGGCGACGCCCAGCGTGCCGAGAGTGCCGGCGACGAAGGAGCCGATCGCCGAGGTGGCAAGTGCGGCGCCGCCGCGCCCGGACCGGGCCATCTTGTTGCCTTCCAGCGCGGTGACGATGGTAGCGCTTTCGCCTGGCGTGTTGAGCAGGATCGAGGTCGTCGAGCCGCCATACATGGCCCCGTAATAGATGCCGGCAAACAGGATGAAGGAGGCCTCCGGCGCAACCTGGTAGGTGATCGGCAGAAGCAGCGCGATGGTCAGCGCCGGTCCGAGGCCGGGCAGCACGCCGATGGCGGTGCCAAGCGTGGTGCCGAGCAGGCACCACAGAAGGTTGACCGGAGTGAAGGCGACGGCGAAACCGTGTGCCAGATGGCCTAGCGTTTCCATGGCGTCAGCCCCTCAGCGTGCTGGTGAACGCATCGATCACCGTATTCAGCTGGTTCTCGATGAAACCGGCGCCGATATTGACGCCGAGCGCCCTGGCGAAGCCGAAATAGGCGGCCAGCGCCAGCACGAGGCCAGTGAGCGCATCGCGCAGCGTATGCCGGCTGCCGAAGCCGTAGCAGACCAGAACGAACATGATGACGGATGCCGCGGTAAAGCCGAGCGGCTGGATCAGGAGCAGGTTGGTGACAAGGCCGATGACGACGAAGCCCATCGCCTTCCAGTCGGTCGGCGTCTCCTTTTCCTCTTCCGGCTGCCAGCCGCCGCGCAGTGCGGCGACGATGAGCAAGAGCGAAAGAACCACCAGGCCGAACATGGTGAGGTAGGGAAAGACGGTCGGGCCGACCTTGGAGTAGAGCGGCGACACCGGGATCGCCAAGGTCTGCCAGGCGACCGCCCCGGCACAGGCCAGAAGCCCGATGCCGATCAGCAGTTCGGGTACGGCAAGGCGCGAGGACGCAGCCTGCTGGTCGCTGGTGCTCATGAATGTCCTCCCAAGACAGCCGGCGTCTCACAGCCGGCTTTTATCCTATCTTCATCCCCGGTGGATCGCATGTCCATGCGAACGGCGGGAGGAAAAAGGGCGGACCATGGACCCGCCCCTTCAGGGAAATCAGGCGAGCCCGAGATCCTTGAGGATGGCTTCGATGCGAGCCGTATCCTCGGCAAGGAACTTCGCATAGTCGTCGCCGGTGAGCAGGATGGGCGTCCAGTTGCGGTTCTTGCATTCCGTGGCCCAGGCATCGCTCTTGGCCATGGTCTCGACCAGCGTGATCATCGCCGCCTTATCGGTATCGGAGACGCCGGGGGGTGCGAAGACGCCGCGCCAGTTGAACAGTTCGACGTCGATGCCGGCTTCCTTCAGCGTTGGCGCATCGATGCCCTCCTGCCGCTTGTCGGCGGAAATGGCGAGCAGCCTGAGCGCCCCGGCCTTGACCTGTTCGGAGAACTCGCCAAAGCCGGAAATGCCCGCCGCCACCTGGTTGCCGAGCAGCGCTGACAGCGCCTCGCCGCCGCCCGCGAACGGCACGTAGGACAGGTTTGTCGCCGGCACGCCCGCCGTCTTGGCGATCAGGCCGAACAGGATATGGTCCGAACCGCCGGCCGAGCCGCCGGCGACGGGAACCTTCGTCGGATCCTCTTTAAGCGCGGCGACGAAGTCGGCGGCCGTCTTGAACGGCGAGGCCGCCGGCACCACCAGCGCTTCGAACTCGCCGGTGAGCCGGGCGATCGGCGTGACCTGCGTCAAATTATTGGCAGCCTTGTTGGCGATGATGGCGCCGACCATGACCATGCCGCCAACCATCAGCGAATTGCCCTTGCCGTTCCATTGACTGATGAATTGCGGCAGCCCGACCGTGCCGCCGGCGCCGCCGACATTGGTGATCTGCGAGCCGGAGATCAGCTTCTCGCTGCGCAGCACCTGGTCCATCGTGCGCGCGGTCTGGTCCCAGCCGCCACCGGGCGCCGCCGGCACGAAAATCTGTATCTGCGGCGTGCCTTGGGCAAGAGCGGGAGAAAGACGCGACGCCACCAGCCCGGCGGCCCCCGCGGCAGCGGTGCTCATCAAAAATTTGCGTCTGTTCAGCATGGGATTCCTCCAAATCACGACACCTCCTCCGGTGCCCGCCAAAAACGCGCCTGAAACCAGACCCGTGCTTGAGTTCAAGCAGACTTTACCGCGTTCCGTCAACAGGAACGATATTCTGCTGGACAGAATGCTTGAGCTGCGCGACACAATCGCGCCGCTCGACCTTTGTTCGACTGGGAACCAATGAATTCGGCAGGCAAACCAGCTGGCATCGAAATCCGGAGCGCGTCAGCCGACGGTGTTGCCGCGCTTGACCGGGCCATTGCCATCCTCGATGCATTCACCACGGCGGACCGCTCGCTCAGCCTTTCCGAGATCGCGGCCCGAACCGGCCTCTATAAGAGCACCATTCTGCGCCTGGCCAATTCGCTTTTGCGCGGACAATTGCTCGAACGCCTGGACGACGGACGCTACCGCATCGGGCCGGCCAGCTTCCGGCTCGGCGCGCTCTATCAGCGGTCGGTCGTGGCGGTCGACATCCTGCTGCCGATCATGCGCGATCTCTGCGAGCTAAGCTGGGAAAGCGTTGCGTTCTATGTCCGGTCGGGAGACGTGCGCACCTGTCTCTATCGCGTCGAGTCCAAGCATCCTATCCGCTATACGATCCGCGAGGGTGACGTCCTGCCGTTGCTGGTGGGCTCCGGCGGGCGTGTGCTGGCGGCGTTTTCCGGACAGCCGGGCGAACCGTACGAAACCATCCGCAAGACCTGCAACTGCCTCGCCATCGGCGACCGCGACCCGCAGACGGCGGGCGTCTCGGCGCCGGTGTTCGGGCCTGGGCGGGTTCTGCTCGGCGCCTTGACCCTGGCCGGCCCGAGCACACGCGTCGACGCGGCCTTCCTGCGGCGCATGCGGCGGCCGCTGCTCGAGGCGGCGGCCCGTGCCACCCGCGCCTTCGGCGAGGATGCCTCGATGCTCGATGAAGCGGCTCGCGAAGCCGCGGTGCAAACGGATAATGCCAGTCCCGGCGCGGTTATCAGGAGCAGACGGCGTTCTCGGATCATTTCGACGCCCTTGCGGAACGACCGCTAATGCATGCCGCCCAAAGGGACCTCGGCTTTGGGAGAACGACGTAAAACAAGAAAGCTAAGCGCAGCGCATGAATCCGTTTCGACGCCGCGCGCTTTAGGCACTTGGCGAGTGCTCAGGCCAACCGCTCCAGCAGGATGGTCGGGGTTTCGTGATAGATGGTCCGCGCCACCTCCCGGTAGCCGCACTTCGTCGCCACGTTCAAGGAAGCGGTGTTTTCGGGGTCGATGATGCAGACGGTTTTGCCACGTCCGAAGGTCTCGTCGCCCCAGCCAAGCACGCGGCTGACGATCTCGGTGGCGAGGCCGGCGCCGTGGGCGGCCGGAGCGAGCGCCCACCCGGCCTCCGGAATGCCCTCTATCGGCGGCTCCATATCGCGCTTGAGGTCGTGAAACCCGGCCTCACCGACGAAACGGCCCGTCGCCTTGTCCTCGATCGCCCAGAAACCGTAGCCGAGCAGCGACCAGAGCCCGGCGTGACGCAGGAAGCGCATCCAGCTCTCTTCCCGCGTGCGCGGCCTGCCGCCGATGAAGCGGGTGACGACCGGATCGGCCCACATGGCGACATAGGCGTCGAAATCCTCCAGCCGGTGCGCTCGCAGGATGGCGCGCGTCGTTTCGATAATCGGAACGCCGCTTGTGTCGTGATGGTTCATGGGTCGCCCTCGCTCAAACCTGCAAAGCACCTAGCAAATCACCGGCCGCGAGCAAGGGCCAGGCCGGCGCGGATCATCTTCCAGACAGACGGCGCGCGCTTGGCGTGTCTCGATCCAGCCGGGACAGTCGTTCCTCCGATGGTCCGGCCGCGCCTCATGGGCCGCCAGCCAGAACGGTTGCGGATATCAGCACTTTGCCATTTGAGTACGATTGCAATCTGTTAGCCTGCCCTAGTTGTATCCGTGCAGCCGGTGTCGAGGAGAACTCCGCGCGGCGGTTGAAGATTTAAGCTCTGGGAGGAAATCACGATGAGAAGATTTGTCGCCGCTCTGGCTGCCGCCGTGGCGGTCATGCTTTATCCCGTCGCCGCAGGCGCGCAAACCTATCCCGAACGCACCATCACCGTCGTGGTGCCGTTTGCGGCCGGCGGCCCGACCGACACGGTCACGCGTCTTGTCGCGGAAGCCATGTCCAAGGATCTCGGCCAGCAGGTCATCGTCGAGAATGTCGGCGGCGCCGGTGGCACGCTGGGCGCTGGCCGCGTCGCGAAGGCCGAGCCGGACGGTTACACCCTGCTCCTCCATCACATCGGCATGGCCACCAGTGCCACACTCTACCGAAAGCTCGCCTACGACACGCTGAACGCCTTCGAATATGTCGGCCTCGTCACCGAGGTGCCAATGACCATCGTTGGCCGAAAGGACCTCGAGCCGGCCGATTTGAAGGGATTGGTCGAGTACGCCAAGGCCAACAAGGATAGCGTCACCGTAGCCAATGCCGGCATAGGTGCTGCCTCGCATCTCTGCGGCATGCTGTTCATGAGCGCTATCAAGACGCCGCTGGTCACCGTCCCCTACAAGGGCACCGGCCCGGCCATGACCGATCTCCTCGGCGGCCAGGTCGACATCATGTGCGACCAGACGACCAACACCACCAAGCAGATCCAGGGCGGCACGATCAAGGCTTACGCCGTCACCTCGCCGGAGCGCCTCGATGTGCTGCCCGATGTCCCGACGACGACGGAAGCCGGCCTTCCCGACGTGCAGGTCAGCATCTGGCACGGTCTTTATGCCCCCAAGGGCACTCCGGCGGAGATCACCGAACGGCTGTCGAAATCCCTGCAGGTCGCGCTGAAGGACGAGAACGTCGCCGCCCGCTTCGCCGAGCTCGGCACCAGGCCGTCGCCGCAGGCCGACGCGACGCCGGCCGCGCTGAAGGCCAAGCTGGAAAACGAGATCGCGCGCTGGAAGCCGATCATCGAAGCCGCCGGCCAATACGCCGACTGAGTTTTGAACGGGGCGCCGCCGGCGCCCCGTTTTCGCTTCGGTATCGTCGCGCGCCCGCAGCTTGGGAGGAATGTCATGAAGGCTTTCGCAATCGACAGGACGAACGGCATATGCGCTGCGCTGTTCATCGTTTTCGGCGCATTTTTCGCGTTGCAGTCGCTCGGCCTGGAAATCGGCACCGCCTTCCGCATGGGGCCGGGCTATTTCCCGCTGGTGCTGGCGATCGTGCTGATCCTGCTTGGCCTCGTCATCCTCTTCCAGGCGGTGCGATTCGAGGGCGATCCGATCGGCTACATTGCGTGGCGTGGCTCGCTGTTCATCCTTCCCGCTCCGATCTTCTTCGGCCTGACGGTGCGCGGCCTTGGCTTCATTCCGTCAATCTTCCTGACGGCGCTGATCGCATCGTTCGCCAGCGGCCGCATGAAACCGCTGACCGCGTTCGTGCTGTCGGCTGGCCTGACCCTGTTTGCATTTTTCGTCTTCAGCTACGCACTCGGCCTTCCGTTCCGACGCTTTGGCCCATGGCTGCCATTGTGAGGAGATGAGCATGGAGCTCATCGACAATCTGGCGCTCGGCTTTTCGACCGCTTCATCGCTGACGAACCTTGGTTTCTGCCTGATCGGCGTCCTTCTTGGCACGCTGATCGGCGTCCTGCCTGGAATTGGCGCCACCGCGACCATCGCCATGCTCTTGCCGATCACCTTTCAGATCGGCGACCCGGTTTCCTCCCTCATCATGCTCGCCGGCATCTATTACGGTGCGCAATATGGCGGCTCGACCACGGCCATTCTCATCAACATGCCCGGCGAATCGTCCTCGGCCGTCACGGCGATCGACGGCTATCAGATGGCCAGGAACGGCCGCGCCGGCGCGGCACTCGCGATCGCGGCGATCGGTTCGTTCTTCGCCGGCACGGTGTCGACCTTCCTCGTCGCCATCTTCGCCCCGCCGCTGACCTCGATCGCGCTGGAATTCGGCGCGGCCGAATATTTTTCGCTGATGGTCGTCGGCCTCGTCTCGTCGGTCGCGCTTGCGCACGGTTCGATCGTCAAGGCGCTGGCGATGGTCGTGCTCGGTCTGTTGCTCGGCATTGTCGGCACCGATATCTACACCGGCACGCCGCGCTTCACGCTCGGTATCCCCGAATATGCCGACGGGCTGAATTTCGTCGCCGTGGCGGTCGGCGTCTTCGGCATCGCCGAGATCCTTCGCAACCTCGAAAACGAGCATGAGCGCTCGGTGATGATCCGAAAGGTTTCCGGCCTCATGCCCACCCGCGACGACTTCAGGCGCATGGCGGCGCCCATCGTGCGCGGAACGATCATCGGTTCAGCGCTCGGCATCCTGCCGGGAGGCGGCGCGATCCTCGCGGCCTTTGCCTCCTACACGGTCGAAAAGCGCGTATCGAAAAACCCCGAAGAATTCGGCAAGGGCGCGATCGCAGGTGTCGCCGGGCCGGAATCGGCCAACAATGCCGGCGCGCAGACCTCCTTCATCCCGATGCTGACGCTCGGCATTCCAGCCAATCCGGTCATGGCGCTGATGATCGGCGCGATGATCATCCAGGGCATCGTGCCCGGCCCGAATGTCGCGACCGAACAGCCGGCGCTTTTCTGGGGCATCATCGCCTCCATGTGGATCGGCAACCTGATGCTGATCGTCCTGAACCTGCCGCTGATCGGGCTCTGGGTGAAGCTGCTTACGATCCCCTATTACGTGCTTTTCCCGATCATCATGGCGTTCTGCTCGATCGGCGTTTACAGCGTCAACACCAATGTCTACGACCTCTACGCCGTCGCCTTTTTCGGCTTCCTCGGCTATCTCCTGACCAAACTGCGCTGCGAACCCGCGCCCCTGCTGCTCGGCTTCGTGCTTGGCCCCCTGCTTGAGGAAAATCTCCGCCGGGCCATGATTCTGTCGCGTGGCGATCCCAGCGCCTTCCTGACGAGACCGATCAGCGCCGGCCTGCTCCTCATCGCGCTCGCCGTGCTCGTCATCGTCTTCCTGCCCGCGGTCAAGAAGAAGCGCGAAGAGGTGTTTGTGGAGGAGAGTTAACTTATTGAATTCCGCTCGCTTCCTCGAGCGGAGCGATCTCGACCAGCGGCGCCGGCACGCTGGTCGTCTTTTCCTGCGCCTTGCAGAGGTCGGCGATGACGCAGGCCGGGCAATCCGGCTTGCGCGCCTTGCAGACGTAGCGGCCATGCAGGATCAGCCAGTGATGCGCGTGGCGCATATATTCGTCGGGAATGATCTTCAACAGCCCCTGCTCGACCTGGTCGGGCGTCTTGCCGGGCGCCAGTCCTATGCGGTTGCCGATGCGGAAGATGTGCGTGTCGACGGCCATCGTGTGCTGGCCGAAGGCCATGTTGAGCACGACATTGGCGGTCTTGCGCCCGACCCCCGGCAATTTGACCAGTTCGTCCCGGCTGTCCGGCACCTCGCCACCATGATCGCGAATCAATGCCTGCGACAACGCGATGACGTTCTTGGCCTTGTTGCGCCACAGACCGATGGTCCTGATATAGTCGCCGACCCTGGCCTCACCCAGATCCAGCATTTTGCGCGGCGTATCGGCGATCTTGAACAGCGCCCGTGTCGCCTTGTTGACGCCGGCGTCGGTCGCCTGCGCCGACAGCACGACGGCCACCAGCAGGGTGAAGGGGTTTACATGTTCGAGCTCGCCCTTCGGCTCCGGCCGCTGGACGGCAAAGCGCCGGAAAATCTCGTGCACCTCCGCCGGACTGTAGAGCGTTCTGGATCGGGCCGGCCTGGGGCTCGGCTTGGCGTTCGAGCCGTCGCGCCGTCCAGGCGGTGGCTTCTTTTCGGATTGTGCGGGTACTTTGGACTTGGGGCTTGCCATTTCCTTCCTATAATATCCAGATATGAACGACACAAATGCCTCGTTCCAGGCGGACGAACCCTTCTTCAGCGCCTTGCTGACCCCGCACCGGTCGCTGGGCAAGACCGGCTTCGCCGTGCTGATGGTCGCGCTGCTGTTCGGCTGGCTGGTGACCGGGGCTTTTTTCCTGTCGCGCGGCGCCTGGCCGGTTTTCGGCTTCTTCGGTCTGGACGTTGTCGCCGTCTACATTGCCTTCCGCATGAACTACCGTGCCGCCCGCGCCCGCGAGGAGGTGTCGATCTCGCGCACCAGTCTCGATATCCGCAAGACCGCGCCGTCGGGAAAATCGGAAGCGCACCGCTTCAACCCGTTCTGGGCGCGCTTTTCGGTCGCCCGTCACGCCGAAATCGGCATCACCCGGATGGCGGTCGAGGCGCAGGGACAAAACGTGGCGATCGGCGGCTTTCTCGACCCCGATTCCCGCGAAAGCTTCGCCACCGCCTTTTCACGTGCGCTCGCCACCGCCAAGGCGCGCTAGCCGAACAGCTTGCGTCCGGACCGCGTCGAACAAGGGTACGACGTTTCAGAAGCGATAGCGCAAAAGCCTGCCGATCTTGCGCAGTGCGGGAATGTATTTCCAAAGCCGAACGAACAGCTGCGCGGGCCAGCCCATGCGGGCGGCGTGTTCAGGTCCATAGGCCGGAATGTCTTCGATGAATCGCAGCTTCGGGACAGCCAGTTCCAGTTCGCGCGGATCCTCGATCGCCCAGTGGACCTCGGCGCCTGTCGCCCTGATCGCCGGATTGAGGCGCAGCAGCTTCAGGCCGAAACCGCTGTAAGCGTCGAAAATCAGGTCGCCGCCGGCAAGATGTATGACTAGGCGCGAGAACAGGCGGAACCCTTCCTCGGCCGGGAGATAGGGCGTCAGCCCCTCCGCCACCACGATGGCCGGTCGGTTGCGGGGCACTTCAGCCAGCCAGTCCGGCTCTGTTACCGACGAAGCGATGAGGCGATAGCGGTCGCGCGGCGGGTAAAGCTTGCGCCTGAGTTCAATGACTTCCGGATAGTCGACATCGAACCAGTCCACGCCTGGCGGCGGATCGACCCGGAAGATGCGCGTGTCGAGCCCGCACCCCAGATGCAGCACGATGGCATCAGGATTTCTGGCCAAAAACTCCTCGACGCGGACGTCCAGCGTCTTTGCCCTGATCGCCAGGCCGATGCCGAGATTGCTGTCGACCTTGAGTCTTGAGAAATCATAGTCGATCTTACGCACCGCCTCGTCGGCGAAACGATCCCCAAGCAGCGAATGGGGCATCCGGCTTTCCAGCGCCTTGCCGTAGAGCGTCATCAGCAAGGTTTCTTTCGCGCCGGCGAGATTTACCTTTTCACCCGCCATGGCGACTCCTGGGCTCGAAAACCAGAGTTTATCTGGGTATGCGCCGCAAGAAGGCAAGTTTCGGGTGGTGATCGGCGCCCCAAGGGCTGATATTCCGGCTCAAGGAGAAGTCCCATGAGTACACAGACAGCAGTCCTCAAGAAGGACATCACGCCCGAAGGCAGCGACTACGAAATCGTGCGCCGCGCCATCGAGAAGATCAGCCTCGACTATCGCGACCAGCCTTCCCTCGAGGAGCTTGCAGAGGAGGTCGGCGAGACGCCGACCGGCCTGCAGAAGCTGTTCACACGCTGGGCCGGCCTTTCGCCCAAGGCTTTCCTGCAGGCGGTGACGCTGGACCATGCCCGCAGGCTGCTCGATTCCGGCATGCCGCTGCTTGAAACATCGTTCGAGCTCGGCATGTCCGGCCCCGGCCGGCTGCACGACCTGTTCGTCACCCATGAGGCGATGTCGCCGGGCGACTACAAGACGCGCGGCGCCGGGCTCACCATCCGCTATGGCTATCATAGCTCGCCATTCGGCACCGCCCTGATCATGGCCACCGACCGCGGGCTTGCCGGCCTCGCCTTTAGCGATCCGGGCGAGGAACGCGCCGCTTTCGCCGATATGTCCAGCCGCTGGCCGAATGCCGTCTATGTCGAGGACATGGCCGCGACCGGTCCCTACGCCGCACGCATCTTCGACCCGACGCTGTGGCGCCCGGACCAGCCGCTGCATGTCGTGATGATCGGCACCGACTTCCAGGTTCGCGTCTGGGAGGCCTTGCTCCAGATTCCGATGGGCAAGGCTCGCACCTATTCCTCGATTGCCGCCAGCATCGGCGCGCCGAGCGCCAGCCGCGCCGTCGGCGCCGCCAACGGCGCCAACCCGCTCTCCTTCGTGGTGCCTTGCCACCGCGCCATCGGCAAATCCGGCGACCTCACCGGCTACCACTGGGGCCTGACCCGCAAGCGCGCCATTCTGGGCTGGGAGGCTGGACAGGTCACCTCTTGAAATCGGGAACGCCGGCAACTTCCGCCGGCATTGTCACGTGGAAAACGACGACGCCCCGCTGACTCGCATGACGCGGCACCGCGGCGCTTGCCATATCGGCATGCACTGGAAAGCAACGATCTTACAGGATAGCTTCCCGCTCATTCATGAGGAGGCATTCCTTGATCATCGTCGTCGGCTCGATCAATCTCGACCTTATTGCCAATGTCGACCGCTTGCCGAGCCCTGGCGAGACGGTGAGCGGCTCCGGTTTCGCCACCGCGCCCGGTGGCAAGGGCGCCAACCAGGCGTTGGCCGCCGCGCGCGCCGGCGCCAAGGTGCGCATGGTGGGAGCCGTCGGCAAGGATAGTTTCGCCGGCGAGGCCCTGGCGCTGCTGCGCCAGGCCAAGGTGGATCTGTCTGGCGTGGGCGAAACTTTTGCCTCGACGGGCACCGCGCTGATCATGGTCGGCGACGATGGCGAGAACATTATCGCCGTGGTGCCGGGTGCCAACGCCTCGGTGCTGCCCGGCGACCTGGCCAAGGCCTTCCCCCGAAAAGGCGATGTCGTGCTCCTGCAACACGAGATCCCGCTTGCGACCGTCGAAGCCGCGCTCGATCAGGCAAGCGCGGCCGGTGCCGTCACCGTGCTCAACACCGCACCCTTCCATCGCGACGCGGCCGGCTTGCTCGGCAAGGCCGACTATGTCGTCGCCAACGAGACCGAGTTCGACCTGTATGGCGAGGTGCTGTCGCTGAGCGGGCGCGACCGCGCGGCACGGATGCGCGACTTTGCCGGGAAAACCGGCCGCACCATCGTCGTCACGCTCGGCGGCGACGGCGTGATGGCGGCGACGCCGACCGATTCCCTGACGGTTCCCGCATTGAAGATCACCCCGGTCGACACGGTTGGTGCAGGCGACACCTTTTGCGGCTATTTCGCCGCCGGCCTGTCGTCGGGCCTGCCCCTCGAACAGGCGCTCGCCCGGGCCGGCGCGGCCGGCTCGCTGGCATGCCTGAAGCCGGGCGCCCAGCCGGCCATCCCGTTGGCCGCCGATGTCGACCAGGCACTCCTGAAATCCCGCTGAGACGACAGAATGCGCCCCCAGACAAAGCATGCCGCGCCACCGGCCGGCGACATCTGCCGCCTGTCTGCCGTCGAACTGGCCGACGCGATCCGGCAAAGGAAACTTTCGGTACGTGAGGTCGTGACGGCATTCCTCGACCGCGTCGAAGCCGTCAACCCGCTCGTCAACGCCATCGTTTCCTTGCGCGATCGTAGCGATATCCTGCGCGAGGCCGACGCAGCCGATGCCCGTCCGGACCGGGCCGGTGCGCTCTTCGGCCTGCCGATCGCGGTCAAGGATCTCGCAATGACCCGCGGCCTGCGCACCTCCTTCGGCTCGCCGATCTTCGCCGATTTCGTGCCGCAGGAGGACGATTTCTTCGTCGAGCGCATGCGCAAGGCCGGCGCCATCATCATCGGCAAGACCAACGTTCCCGAATTCGGCCTCGGCTCCAACACCTACAATCCCGTGTTCGGCCCGACGCTGAACGCCTTTGATCCAGATTTGAGCGCCGGCGGCTCGAGCGGCGGCGCCGCGGTGGCGCTGGCGCTGGACATGGTGCCCGTCGCCGACGGCAGCGACTTCGGCGGCTCGTTGCGCAATCCAGCCGCCTGGAACAATGTCTATGGTTTCCGGCCATCGCAGGGGCTCGTCCCCGGCGGCCCGGACGTCGAGGTCTTTCATGCCCAGATGGGCGTCGATGGGCCGATGGGTCGCAATGTCGGCGACATGGCGCTGCTGCTCGACGTGCAGGCGGGCCATCATCCGCGCGCACCCTTGTCCTATGAGAAACAAGGCTCCTTCCTCGAAGGCCTGCATATGCCCGCCAAAGGCGGCCGTGTCGCCTGGCTCGGCGATCTGGGCGGGCATTTGCCCATGGAGCCCGGCATCCTCGAGCTCTGCCAGGCCGCGCTCGACCGCTTCGGGGAGGCCTCGTTCAAGGCCGAGGCACTGGTGCCGGATTTTGATTTCGAGGCCTTGTGGCAGGCCTTCGTGACGTTGCGCCAGGCAAGCAGCGGCTGCGCGCTGAAAGTGCATTATGACGATCCTGCCAGGCGCGCCCTGTTGAAGCCCGAAGCCGTCTGGGAGGTGGAGAACGCGCAACTCCTGACGGCGCCTCGGATTCGCGCCGCCTCGGTCGTCCGGACGTCCTGGTACCGGACGCTGCTGTCGCTGTTCGACCGCTTCGACCTGATTGCATTGCCGACCGCGCAAGTCTTTCCGTTCGACGTCGGCACCCATTGGCCGCGCGAGATCGCCGGCCGGCCGATGGACAGCTATCACCGCTGGATGCAGGTTTCGGCGCCCGCCACCATGGGCGGCTGCCCGGCCGTCAGCGTGCCGGTCGGCTTCGACGCCAGAGGCCGGCCGATGGGCATGCAACTGATCGGCCGGCCGCGTGGCGACATGGCTGTGCTGAAGGCGGCGGCGGCCTATGAGACGACACTGCCGTGGCCGTCCGGCGCCTGAATCCGGTGTATCTGCGTATCGCGCGGCTCCATGTGCCGGCTTGCACCGGCATCGCCGCCATGCATTGATTGTGGCGCCGCACAGGCGGCATTCTGCCCGAGGGAAAAATCATGTCGCTGGAACTCTATGCCGCCTATGTCCTTGCGTGCGTCGTCATCATCCTGGTGCCAGGGCCGACGGTCACGCTGATCATCGCCAACAGCATCCGTCATGGCTCCCGCGCCGGCCTGGCCAATGTCGCCGGCACGCAGGCCGGCCTGGCGGTCATGATCGCCATCGTCGGCATCGGCCTCAACACGCTGATATCGGGTATGGGGCACTGGTTCGAATGGGTGCGGCTGATCGGTGCCGCCTACCTGATCTGGATGGGCGTGCAGATGTTCCGGTCCAAGGGCAAGCTGAACGCCGACGGAACGGCGCGGAAGCCGCGCGGCGGCTTTTTCGTGCAGGGCCTGCTGGTAGCGCTCAGCAACCCGAAGACGCTGATCTTCTTCGGCGCCTTCTTTCCGCAATTCATCGCGCCGCAAGGCAATTATTCGCTGCAGATCGCCGTCATGGGCCTCACCGCCATGATCTTCGCCGCCATGTCGGATTCGACTTATGCGCTGGCCGCCGGCCGCGCCGGTCGCATCCTGTCCGCCCGCCGCGTCAAGCTCCTGTCCAGGATCAGCGGCAGCTTCATGATCGGCGGCGGCCTGTGGCTGGCGTTTTCACGGTCGAAGTGAGCACCGCCGCCTTTCCTTCCCCCTTGTGGGGGAAGGTGGATCGGCGCGCAACGCCGAGATGGTTGAGGGGTGCGTGACGGAGTGAGGCGTCGGCGTTCCCCGGAACACCCCTCATCCGACCTCGCTTCGCGAGGCCGCCTTTTCCCGCGAGGGGAGAGGGTAAGGAGGCGGATTTAAAGCCGCCCCAGCCGTTCCAGCAACAGCGCGAAGAAGCCGTCATGGTCGATGTCGCCCATCACCTTGGCGTTCTTTTCCCGCTTGGTGACGCCCCACCAGTCGATCACGGTCATGCCCATGGTCAGTTCCGAGCTGGTTTCCACGCTGACATTGCAGTTACGGCCTTTGAACAGCTCCGGTTTCAACAGGTAGGCGATGACGCAGGGGTCATGCAGCGGCCCGCCATCGGTGCCGTATTTCTCCTCGTCGAAACGCTCGAAAAACTCCAGCATCTCGGCCGTTGCGGTACCGACCTTGGTGCCGAGCTTGCGAAAGGCCTGGGTGCGCTTGGCGGTGGTCAGCGCCTTGTGGGTGACATCGAGCGGCATCAGCACGATCGGAATGCCGGATTTCAACACCACCTCGGCCGCGTGCGGATCGACATAAATGTTGAATTCGGCCGCCGGCGTGACATTGCCGCCTTCGAAGAAGCCACCGCCCATCAGGATGATTTCCTTGATGCGCGGCGCGATCTTCGGCTCGCGGATCAGCGCCAGCGCGATATTGGTGAGCGGCCCGAGAGCGCACAGCGTGATGCTGCCGCTCTCTTCCTTCATCAGCGTCTCGACGATGAAATCGACGGCGTACTTATCCTGCAGCTTCATCGTCGGTTCGGGCAATTGTGGCCCGTTGAGGCCAGTTTGGCCATGCACCGCCTCGGCCGTAACCAGTTCACGCGCCAGCGGACGGACGGCGCCGGCATAGACCTTGATGTCGGGTCGGCCGGCCAGTTCGCAGATCTTGCGGGCGTTCTTTTCGGTAAGGTTCAGCGGCACGTTGCCGGCTACGGCTGATATGCCGACGATCTCCAGCTCGGGGCTGCCAAGCGCCAGCAATATGGCGACGGCATCGTCCTGGCCAGGATCCGTGTCGATGATGATCTTGCGTGTTTGGGGCATTTCAATTCCTTGTTTGGCCATGAGCTCATGCGTCCGAGCGAGCATGCGAAACGCACCGAACCGGCCTTGAGCTGCCGAACCGCTCCGCCCGGGGGACGAATCCCGGCGCAGCGCTTCTCCTTGCATCTCACTGCCGTTTCAAGCGCCATGTCGATCATTCTTGTGAGTCCACGACGTGGTCTTTTTGGGCGGGTGTTTTGATGGCTTGAACTTGGTCGTGGGGCGGACCATATCAAGACCATCGGGAAAAATGCCATCTGGGTTTTTCCAGTTTATGTCGCTCTTGAGAGGACAATGTAACATGAGCCGAATGACGCCTTTCTCCAGCCCGCTTCTCCTGGGTTTCGACGCCATGGAAAAGACGCTGGAGCGCCTGGCGAAATCCGGTGACAGCTATCCTCCTTACAACATCGAGCGGCTCAGCGGCGCCGACGGCAAGGCCGAAAGGCTGCGCATCACGCTCGCTGTCGCCGGTTTCGCCGAAAGCGAGCTCGATGTCACCACGGAGGAAAACCAGTTGGTCGTGCGCGGTCGTCAGACCGACGATACCGAGCGCGAATTTCTTCACCGCGGCATCGCCGCACGCCAATTCCAGCGCTGCTTCGTGCTGGCCGACGGCATGCGGGTGATTGCGGCGGAGCTGAAGAACGGCCTTTTGTCGATCGATCTCGATCGGCCCGAGTCCGAGCGGCTGGTACGGAAAATAAACATATCGGTGAAAGACTGATCTTTGCCGATGGCTCTCATGCGGGATGGCCTACTGCCCAGAACCAGGGCGGCGTCTCGCGCCAAGGAGGCTTGAAATGACCAGAACTGACCAAAATCCTACACAAAATCCCACCATGACCAGCGGTGAATTCGCCCATCTCGGCGAGGGCTCGGTCGCTTATCTGCGCAAGGTTACGAGCGAGGAACTGCTCGGCCGTTTCCCGGGCATTGGCGAAATCGCGCCCGGCATGGAATTGTGGGCGCTGTTTGCCGCCAACGGCCAGCCGATCCTGCTTTCAGATGCGCGCGATCGCGCGCTGGCCGGCGCCATGGAAAACGACCTGACCACGGTCGCCATTCATTAAGGCGATTTTCCGCTGAAAACGAACGGGGCCGCCCGTGGCGGCCCTACCATTGTTCATCCAGAAAACGTCAGGCCGCGTGCGAGGCCTGGGTGTCCGATAAAAGCGCGTGGATCGCCACGGCGTCGCGCGTTCCCCTGATCTTGGCCACCGTATCGGCGTCGCGCAGCACCCGCGCGATGCGCGACAGCGCCTTCAGATGATCGGCGCCGGCCCCTTCAGGGGCCAGCAGCAGGAACACCAGGTCGACCGGCTGGTCGTCGAGCGCCTCGAAATCGACCGGCGTCTCCAGGCGGGCGAACACGCCGGCGATGCGCTTCACGCCGGCCAGCTTGCCGTGCGGAATGGCGATGCCGTTGCCGACCCCCGTCGAGCCGAGCCGCTCGCGCTGCAGGATCGTGTCGAACACCTCCCGCTCCGGAATGCCGGAAATCGCGGCCGCCCTCTCCGACAGCAATTGCAGAAGCTGCTTCTTGGAGTTCGCCTTCAACGCCGGCAATATCGCCGGAACGTTGATGAGATCGCTCAGATCCATACTTGAAAATCCCTTGTTCGCCTGCCGTCACCAGTCCCCACCCCTCGTGCGGCCGGTTTTATCCCTGTGCGACCTTGGTCGTGGACGGATCGATCCAGCCGATGTTCCCATCCGGCCGGCGATAGACGATGTTGACGTGATTGTTTCCGGCGTTGCGGAAGACGAAGACCGGACTGTCCTTTGTGTCGAGTTCTATGACCGCCGACGCCACCGACATGGTCTTCAGCGTCATGGTCGATTCGGCGACGATGGCCGGCGCAAAATCCTCCGGAATGTCCTCGTCGTCATCGGCGAGTGGCGCCATCACCGTGTAGGCGATATCGGTGAGCTCGCCATTGCCCGAATTGTGCGATTTCAGCCGGCGCTTGTAGCGCCGAAGCCGGGTTTCCAGACGATCCGCCGCGGCCTCGAAAGCCAGCGTCGGGTCCTGGGCATCGCCGGTCGCCTGCAGCGAAGCGCCGGAATCCAGCCGGATCATGCAATCCGCCGAATAGCGCGAGCCCGATTTGATGACGGTGACATGTCCGGCAAAGCCGCGGTCGAAATATTTGCCGATCGCCTCGCCGACACGATCGTTGATGCGCGTACGGAACGCATCGCCGATATCCATGTGTTTTCCCGATATGCGCAGATTCATCTGAAAACTGACCTTCCTTGCTCAGGCTTCAAACTGGCCGGAGTTTATACTCGTGGTCCGTGCGCACAAGCTTTGCGGCGTCACTCGCGCCGATTTAAATCCAAACTTTCCGGTTGATCACAAGCCGCCTTCTTGACCATCCCTAGGCCATTGTCGTGACGGACCATCCGCTAGCGGGCGCCGAGCCCGTCTCATGCGGGCGGGCTTCTAGCCACTTCACCGCAGCTTGTCAATGAAGCACGAACCCTGTGGAAATCGCCGAACCTAGCGCCCGGCGCTGGCAAGGGCCCGCTTCTCGCGCCGGCGCTGCACCGAGGACGGGATATTCATGCCTTCCCTGTATTTGGCGACCGTACGCCTGGCGATATCGACGCCGCTTTCGCGCAACATGTCGACGATCGCGTCGTCGGACAGGACGTCGACGGTTTTTTCCTCGTCGATCAATTGCTTGATGCGGTCACGCACCGCTTCCGACGAATGCGCCTCGCCACCGCCCGACGAGGCGATCGAGGCGGTGAAGAAATAGCGCAGTTCGAACACGCCGCGCGGCGTCAGCATGTACTTGTTCGCGGTGACCCGGCTGACGGTCGATTCGTGCATGCCTATGGCGTCGGCCACCGTGCGCAGGTTGAGCGGCTTCAGCTGGCGCACGCCATGGACGAGGAAGGCATCCTGCTGGCGCACGATCTCCGATGCGACCTTGAGAATGGTCTTTGCCCTCTGATCGAGGCTGCGCGTCAGCCAATTGGCGTTCTGCAGGCACTCGGCCAGGAAATCCTTTTCGGCCTGGTTCTTGGCGTGCGGCGAAACCTGGGCGAAATAGATGTGGTCGACCAGCACGCGCGGCAGCGTTTCGGCGTTGAGCTCGACCGTCCAGCTGCCGTCATTGGCCGCGCGCACCTCGACATCGGCAATGACGGCGTCGCTGGCGCCGCCCGAAAATGCCATGCCCGGCCGCGGATCGAGCGCCCGGATCTCGGCCAGCATGTCCAGCAGGTCCTCTTCGTCGACGCCGCAGATCCGCTTCAGCGTGTGGAAATCGCGGCGCGCCAGGAGTTCGAGATTGGCAATCAGCGCCTTCATCGCCGGATCGAGCCTGTCGCGCACGGCAAGTTGCAGCGACAGGCATTCGGCAAGGTCGCGGGCGAACAGGCCGGCCGGCTCGAAGGTCTGGCACACCGACAGCACCTTGGCCACGGCGTCGGCGCCGCTACCAAGGCGCGAGGCTATCTCAGCCATATCGGCGCGCATATAGCCGGTCTCGTCGAGGCCGTCCACGAGTTCGCCGGCGATCAGGCGCGCCGCCGGATCGGCGAAAGCGAGCGCGATCTGCTCGCTGACATGATCGCGCAGCGTGATCGCGGTCGCCGCCATGTCGCCGGCATCGAAGCCTTCGGACGAGGACGTGCCGCCATTGCCGGTCGCCGATTTCCACTGTGCCGTGAGGTCTGGTCCGAGCCGCTCGCTGGTGCCCGGGTCGTCCGGGAACAGGTTCTCCAGCGATGTGTCGAGCTTTTCCGAGATCGCCTCGGCGCTCCATCCCGCTTCGGTCTCGAACCAGTCGCCGTCGTCGGCCGTTTCCGGTGCCGCCTCGGTCCTCGGCGCCTGGTCGCTGGCGGCGTCGTCCTGCGGCTCGGCGCGCTCCAGCAACGGGTTGCGCTCGATCTCCTCGTCGATGAAGTGCTCGAGTTCGGCATGGGTGAACTGCAGCAGCCGGATCGACTGCATCAGCTGTGGCGTCATCACCAGCGACTGCGACTGTCGTAGCTGTAGTTTCGCCGCCAACGCCATGGTTCGGTTTCAAACGCCTCGTCTGCATCCGGACTGCCGGAAGGAATTTTCGCGAACCGATAGAAACTGGCCCGGCTTTTGCTTGTCAAGGCAAACGCTAGCAAAACCCGCTTACCGGAGCGTTATCCCGGAGCAAAATCACGAAAAAGCGGCCCCTGACAGGCAAAAAATCGCGTCAGGAAACAAATTTCACGCTCAAAGCGTGAATCCCTCGCCCAGATAGAGCCGCCGCACGTCGGGATTTGCGACCACTTCATCGGCCCGGCCATGAGTGAGCACCTGGCCGGCATGGATGATGTAGGCGCGGTCGATCAGGCCGAGCGTCTCGCGCACATTGTGATCGGTGATGAGCACGCCGATGCCGCGCGCCGTCAAATGACGCACCAGTTGCTGGATGTCGGCGACGGCAATCGGGTCGATGCCGGCGAAAGGCTCGTCGAGCAGCATGTAGGCCGGGCGCGTGGCCAGCGCACGCGCGATCTCCAGGCGCCGACGTTCGCCGCCGGAAAGCGACATCGACGGCGCCTTGCGCAGATGGCTGATGTGGAACTCCTCGAGCAGTTCGTCGAGGCTGCGCTCGCGCTCCTTGCGGCTCTTTTCGACCACTTCCAGCACGGCGCGAATGTTCTGCTCGACGCTGAGGCCGCGGAAGATCGAGGCCTCCTGCGGCAGATATCCGATGCCCAGACGAGCACGCCGGTACATCGGCATGGAGGTGACATCGAAGCCGTCGATCTCGATCGTGCCCTCGTCCACCGGCACCAGGCCGGTGACCATGTAGAAACAGGTGGTCTTGCCGGCACCGTTCGGACCGAGCAGCCCGACGGCCTCGCCGGCACGCACCCCGAGCGTGACGCCGCTGACCACCTTGCGACCCTTGTAGCTCTTGGTCAGGCCCTTGGCGATCAAGGTTCCCTTGAACTTCGCCTTATCGGCGGTGACCGTGGCCGGAGCCGAAACCTTGCCGGCGGCCCGCCCCGGAAGACGCGCCGTCAGCGACGACAGGCTGGCCATCAGGGGTTCGTCGCTCCCGATTTCGGCGGTGGCGTCATCGACATGATGACACGTCCGCCGCAGCCGTCGACATTGGCGAGGCCAGTCTTCATCTGCACGGTGAGCTTGCAGCCCTTGAGGACATTGGGGCCTTGCGACAGCACCACTTCCTTGCCGGACAGGACCAGCACCTGCGTCTTCATGTCGAAGGTGCCATTGTCACCGGTCGCGATCTGGTCATTCGACTTGATGTAAACTTTTCCGCTGACTTCAAGGTGGTCGATGTTGGCGGAGCCGGTCATCGCCGCTCCCGCTGCTTCCGTCCCCTTTGCGGCCGCGTTCGGGTCCTTGACGTAGTAGACCATCATCTTGCCGGACTTGAGCAGGGTCGGTCCCTGCACGACCGTGACGTTGCCGGTGAACACCGCGACGTTGTCCGCCTGCCGGACCTCCAGCTTGTCGCTCTCGATCTGGATGGGCTTGTCGCCCGACAGTTTAAGCCCGGACGCGCTCTCGGCGCTGGATTGCGCCAGCGCCGGCGCAAGCCCCAGCAAAAGCAGCGCCGAAGCTGCGGCGGCAAGCCGTGTCGAACTAATGAGCCACATTCGCTTCTTCGCCCTTTGCCTCTGCCGCCTTCAGATTGGCGGGATCGATATTGACGCGCACTTTGTTCTCGAACACCAGAACCTTGCCATTGTCCTGCACCGACAAGGAATTCGCGGTGATCTGCGACCCGTCACGGCTGACGTCCACGGGGTCATCCGTCTTCATAGTGCCTTTGCCCATGTCGAGGAAGACCGATTTGAACTTGGCCTGAAGGCCGTCGGTCGTGGCGATCGTGACGTCGCTGGTCAGGTGCATCGTATTGCCTTCGCGATCGTAGGTACCATGCGTGGCTTTGATCGCAGCGACATTGTCGGCCGCGATCGGCACCTTGGCGTCGATGCCGTCGAGTTCGATGATGCCTTGCGTGCTGACGTCCTGTATGGCGCGCAATGCCGTCATGGAATAGGGCAATTTCTGCTTGGTGAAGCCGTTGAGCTTAGGGTTGGCCATCACCAGCTTGCCGTTGGAAAAGGCGGTGCCTTCCGCCTGGACCGCGACGGACACCGGTGCGGCGAGGTAGGAATAGACCGGGAAGGCAATGGCGATCAACGCCGCCAGCACCGGCACGGCGAATTTGAGCACGCGCACCCGGCGCGAATGCCGCCGTGCGCGATCGAACGCGTCCCCCCTCGCCGGGCCGTCCGCCGGGGGAGCCAACTCCGTCTCGGTGCTGCTCGCTTCACTCGTTCGCGCTAACATAACTGCTTTCTTCTAAAACCCCTGCCCCGCCGGGCAACACCGCCTATAGGTGGGACGTCGGCGCTTTCAAGCAAGCACAAGCCGACGAAAACCGCGAAAATGTGACAGTTGCTGTCGTGCAGATCAGAACGGATCAACACCGACAGCCCTGCTTCATAGCAGAAATAGACGTCTGGCGTACATTTTTCGTTACCATCGGCTCTCCCCTTACCTGCCGTTCGTTTCACGGACCAATCACGAAACCGACGTCTTGGCGGACGCTGACGCGCACTTGCCTCGCGTGCGCCGCGCGCGGATTGCCGCGTCCTGCGCAGACGGAATTGCTTCCAGACCGGGACGTCATGGTCTAAAAGCATCTCTTTCCATCGACCGTGAGGCTGACCATGGCATTGAGAGCCGACGACCTGATCGACCGCCGCCGCTTGCGGCGTAAGCTGACCTTCTGGCGCGCTGCGGCCATCGCCATCGTTGCGCTCGGCGTCATTGCGATCTCGGCCTGGTTCTATCGCGACGATTTCGGCGGCTCGGCCGTCGATCATATCGCCAAGGTCAGGATCGAAGGCACCATCACCGAGGACGACGAACTGATCGAGCGGCTGGAAGCCATCCGCAAGTCGCCGAGGGTGAAAGGCGTGATCCTCGCCATCGATTCCCCCGGCGGCACCACCGTCGGCGGTGAATCGATCTATGAGGAGGTGCGCAAGCTCGCCGCCGACAAGCCTGTCGCGGCCGAGGTCGGCACGCTCGCCGCGTCGGCCGGCTACATGATCGCGAGCGCCACCGATCACATCGTCGCCCGCAAGACCTCGATCGTCGGATCGATCGGCGTGCTGATCCAGTATCCTGATGTCAGCGGCCTGATGGACAAGCTCGGCGTCAAGCTGGAGGAAGTGAAATCCTCGCCGCTCAAGGCCTCGCCCTCGCCTTTCAAGCCGACCAACGACGACGAGCGCGCCATGGTCCGCAAGCTCATCCTCGACAGCTACGACTGGTTCGTCGGCATCGTCGCCGAACGCCGCAAGATGACCCGCGAGCAAGCGCTGGCGCTCGCCGACGGATCGATCTTCACCGGTCGCCAAGGGGTCTCCAACGGCCTGATCGACGCCGTCGGCGGCGAGACCGAGGCGATCGACTGGCTGGCGACCAAGGGCGTCGACTCGAAACTCAAGGTGGTCGAATGGAAGGACACGGAGCGGCGCGGCGGCTTCCTGTTGTCCAAAGCGATGGTGAGAACGATCGCCGGCGCGCTCGGCCTGCCGGACTACAGCGGCGATATCATCCATGAACTTGGCGCCGACCGCTTGTTTCTTGACGGTCTCGTTTCCGTCTGGCACCCTTGAGACGCCGTTTGGGGTGGATGAAAAAGCAAACAAAATCATCCTCATAATTTCGACCGCACCGATTTCAGGGGACCCGTCCGATGATCAAGTCCGAACTTGTGCAGATTATTGCCACGCGCAATCCGCATCTTTTCCTGCGCGACGTTGAAAACATCGTCGGCGCGATTTTCGACGAGATCACCGACGCGCTCGCCGAAGGCAACCGGGTCGAATTGCGTGGCTTCGGTGCCTTTTCGGTGAAAAATCGCCCCGCCCGCACCGGCCGCAACCCGCGCACCGGTGAATCCGTCGAGGTCGAGGAGAAATGGGTGCCTTTCTTCAAGACCGGCAAGGAACTGCGCGAAAGGCTGAATGGCGGAAAGTAGGCGCGACGCCAGACCGGCCCTTCCCGGGAGGCCGGTTTCCGACGGAAAACATCATGCTCAATCGCTTCATGCTCATCGTGGTCTTCGTGCCCCTGGCGGTCATCCTGATCGCGCTGGCCGTCGCCAATCGCGAACTCGTCGCCTTCACGCTGGATCCGTTCAATCCCGGCAATCCGGCGCTGACGCTCACTTTGCCGCTGTTCATCTTCCTGTTCCTGGCCCTCGCCGTCGGCATGGTCGTCGGCAGCCTGGCGACCTGGGTCAAGCAGGGACGCTACCGCAAGCTGGCGCGCCAGCGCGGCGTCGAGGCCGAGAACCTGCGCCAGGCGATCGGCCGCACCCCGTCGACACCGCAGGGACCGGTGCTGCCGAAGCCGACCAACTGACCGCCGCACGGCGCTGTGGGCCCTCTCGGGCCCGCGATTTTCTTCACGGAGTTTCCCATGCTGACCATTTCGGCCGCAGAGGTCGACCAGGCGTTGACCTTCCCAGGGCTGGTGGAGACGCTGCGCGGGGCTTTCCGTGACGGCGCGGTGCAACCTGTCCGGCACCATCACACGGTCGAACGGCCGGACGGTGCGGCCTCGACCTTGCTGCTGATGCCGGCCTGGACCGACTTCAACGCAGCCGGCATCTCGGCCGGGGGGCATATCGGCGTCAAGATCGTTACCGTCTCGCCCGACAACAATGCCATCGGCAAACCGGCAGTGATGGGGGTCTATCTCCTGCTCAACGGCGCCACCGGCGAACCGGAGGCCCTGATCGACGGCCAGCGGCTGACGCAATGGCGCACGGCCTGCGCCTCGGCGCTCGCCGCATCCTATCTGGCGCGCGAAGACGCTTCCCGGCTGCTGGTGATCGGGGCCGGTGCGCTGTCGCCATTCCTCGCCAAGGCGCATTGCGCCGTGCGGCCGATCAGGACCATCCGCATCTGGAATCGCACCTTGGACAACGCCGAGAAGGTCGCCGCCGGACTGCGCGCCGAGGGCTTCGCGGCGAGCGCAGCGGCCGATCTCGATGCCGAGCTCGGCCAGGCCGATATCGTCTCGTCGGCGACGATCGCCACCGATCCGCTGATCAAGGGCGCCCGCCTGAAGCCGGGAAGCCATGTCGACATGGTCGGCGGCTTCACCCCGACAATGCGCGAAAGCGACGACGAGGCGATAGGGCGCGCCCGCGTCTATGTCGACACCCGCGCCGGCGCCACCAAGGAAGCGGGCGACATCGTCATACCGCTCGCTTCGGGCGTGTTGAAACCGGAAGCCATCATAGCCGACTTGCACGAGCTGGCGCGCGGTCAAAAGCAAGGGCGCCGGAGCGCCGACGAGATCACGCTGTTCAAGTCGGTCGGCGCCGCGCTCGAGGACCTTGCCGCCGGCATTGCCGTCTACAAGGCGCTCCGGACCTAGCTTACTGTCCCGGCTGCTTTAGCGCCCATTGCTTCGGCGATTACGGCGAAATCGGCCGCGCTTACCGAGAACAGGCCGAAGCGCAGTTGATACCCCCAATTCGGCTTGCCGGCCGTGAAGTCCAGCCTGTCGAGCAATGGCTTGATCGGCGCTTCCCCGGCCGCCGCCCAGTCGACGTCGCGGCGAAAGGGCGTGAAGCCGCCGCCCATGTCGCCTTGATAGGGTTCTCCCTCCCGCACCGTGCCGATCGCCGTGAACGCCCGCAGCCCGCCTTTCTCGCCCAAAATCGTTGTCGGCGAATAATAAACAATGCCGTCCCCGGGCTGGACCCGCCGCAGCGGCGCCGCCTTGCCGTGGTTGACCTGCATGAAGCCGCCCTCGCGGCCGCGCCGGACGTGCTGCGCCGACGCCACCGCGATCCAAGACGCGCTCATTCCTGCTCCCCGTCTGCCTGCTGCCCGTCCGACAGCCAGTAGACCCGCAGGCGATGGTTGTCGGGATCGAGCGCAACGAAGGTGCGGCCGAAATCCATGTCGGTCGGCGCCTGCAGGATCTTCAGCCCACGTCCGGACCAGTCGGCCTGGGCGGCATCGACTGCCTCGGGCGTATCCAGGGCAAAGACGATCTCGGCGCCGCCACGGGTCGCTGCCGCCGCCGGTTCCACCGTATGCCTCGACCAGAGACCGAGTTTGAAACCGTTGTCGAGCACGAACAGCACGAATGTCGGCGCGCTTTCGACCGGCTCGCGGCCGAGCAGCGCGCTGTAGAAGGCGCCGCTACGCTGCGGCTGGTCGACGTAGAGGATGACGAAATTGGGGGTGACCATGACTGTTCTCCAGGGGTTTCGACCGGGACAGACATAAAGCGCATCACTGTCAGATTCTGGCAGTATCCGTCACGAAAGGCGCCCTGGACAGCTTACACACCGCTAACGCCGTGGGATGTCGAGCGTTGCCCGCCATTCCTTCAGCAGCGCCTGACGGCGGCGCGGATAGCGCAGATCCGTCGTCTTGAGCTCGGCTATGCGGTCGGTGCGAAAATGCCGGAAATCCTGCCGCATTTCGCACCACGCCACCACGACCCGCACCTTGTCGAAGAAGCCAAGCGCGAACGGCCACACCACGCGCCGCGACCCCGCGCCGCTGGCATCGCGATAGAAAAAGTCCAGCTTGCGCTCGTTACGGATCGCCTGCCGCACCAGGCCGAGATCGATGCTTTCAACAGTCGGGGCGGGCGGCCCGACCAGCAGTGTGGTGGCGTCGAGATCCTCGCGCAGATCATCAGGCAGCACCGACGCGATCTTGGCAAGCGCGTTGACGGCCGCTGACGAAAGCCGCGAATCCGGCTGCTTGGCGACCCAGCGCGAACCGAGCACAATTGCCTCGATCTCCTCGTCGCTGAACGTCAACGGCGGCAGCATGAATCCGGGCTTCAGCACATAGCCGAGCCCCGCCTCGCCCTCGATCGGCGCCCCCTGGCCCTGCAGCGTTGCGATGTCCCGGTAAAGCGTGCGAATTGAAATCCCGAGTTCGTCGGCGAGCGACTGCCCGCTCACCGGCATGCGATGCCGGCGCAATGTCTGGATCAGGTCGAGCAGGCGTTCGGAGCGGGACATATCGAAGATTTGCCTGTTTCTTTGACATTGGTCCATCGCAAGCCGACATGACCAGGCGACGCTTGCGCGGCGGACTTGGTTGCGAAGCCGGTTGCCCTATGTCAAAAGCGGCCACGCCTCGGAGATGCTCCTGCTTGAAATCTTTTCGCGACAAACGCCGCGACAGCCGTCCGCCCGCAAAAAGCGGTGCGCAACGGGTGCGTCCGCATGAAGGCCGTGGAACGGCCAGGCCGCAGGAGCGGCCCGAGGCCAGGGCCGACGAGCGCCCGGAACCGAAGTCGGCGCCCCGCATCCTGGCCCGTCGCGACGGCGCTCTTCCGGCCGAACAGCTTCCGCTGATCCTCGAAGTGGCACCCAATGCCGATTATGCGCTGCTCGACAGCGGCGCCGGCCAGAAGCTCGAACAATACGGTCCTTATCGGATCGTCCGCCCCGAGGGCCAGGCGATCTGGCAGAAGGCGCTACCGGCAAGGGAATGGGACCGCGCCGACGCTGTCTTCACCGGCGATACCGACGAGGAAGGCATTGGCCGCTGGCGCTTCCCCGGGACGCCGCTCGGCGAGACCTGGCCTATGAAGCACGACGGCATCGACTATCTCGGCCGCTTCACCTCGTTTCGCCACGTCGGCGTGTTTCCCGAGCAGGCCTCGCACTGGGATCACATGGCCGGACTGATCGCGGCGGCCAGGCGGCCGGTCAAGGTGCTCAACCTGTTCGGCTATACCGGCCTTGCCTCGCTGGTGGCGGCGCGCGCCGGCGCCGAGGTCACTCATGTCGATGCCTCGAAAAAGGCGATCGGCTGGGCCCGCGAAAACCAGGAGATGGCCGGGCTTGGCAACAAGCCGATCCGCTGGATCGTCGAAGACGCGGTGAAATTCGCCGAGCGCGAGGAGCGCCGCGGCAGCCGCTATGACATCGTTCTGTTCGACCCGCCCGCCTATGGCCGCGGCCCCAAGGGCGAGGTCTGGCAGTTGTTCGAGGACCTGCCGGCATTGACCGATCTCTGCCGATCGATCCTGACCCCGAAACCGCTTGCCGTGGTGCTGACCGCTTATTCGATCCGCGCCTCCTTCTTCGCCATCCATGCCCTCATGCGCGACACCTTTGCCGGCATGGGCGGCAGGGTTGAATCGGGCGAATTGATCATCCGCGAAAAATCGGCGGGCCGCGCGCTGTCGACCTCGCTGTTCTCGCGCTGGGTGGCCTGATGAGTGGATATGACGGCGCCCGTCCGGTCGGGCAGGTGAAAGAGGTCACCAGCCTCGCCAATCCGCTGGTCAAGGACATCAAGGCGCTGGCCTTGAAAAAATTCCGCGACCAGCAGAACGCCTTCATGGCCGAGGGACTGAAGCTGGTCATCGATGCGCTCGACCTCGGCTGGCATATCAGGACCCTGGTCTTCGCCAAGGCCGGACGCGGCAACGCGGCGGTGGAGAAGGTCGCTGCGCGCACGGTGGCTTCCGGCGGCACGGTGCTTGAAGTCTCGGAAAAAGTGCTTGTCGCCATAACCCGCCGCGACAATCCGCAAATGGTGATCGGCGTTTTCTCGCAGAAATTCCTGGCCCTGAAGGATATCCGCGCCGACAATGGCGATGTCTGGGTGGCGCTCGACCGGGTGCGTGATCCCGGCAATCTCGGCACCGTCATCCGCACGGTGGACGCCGTAGGCGCGAAGGGCGTGATCCTGGTCGGAGACACCACCGATCCCTTTTCGGTGGAGACGGTGCGCGCCACCATGGGCTCTATCTTCGCCGTTCCGGTGGCCAAGGCGACGACCGAGGCATTCCTCGCCTGGCGCGGCGGGTTTTCGGGTCTCGTCGCCGGCACACACCTCAAAGGCGCGGTCGACTACCGCTCGGTCGATTTTTCCCGGGGGCCGGTGCTGCTGATGATGGGCAATGAGCAGCAAGGCCTGCCCGAAAGCCTGGCGGCGAGTTGCGACAGGCTGCTCAGGATTCCGCAGGCAGGGCGTGCCGATTCGCTCAATCTTGCCGTCGCCACCGGCGTCATGCTGTTCGAGATCCGCCGCGGCGCGCTGAAACTGGACCCTATGGTGGATTCGCAATGAGGGTTGCCCAATCGTGAAATCATGGTCTCCCTATGCGCTGCTGGTCGTCGCGGCCATCGCGCTCGACCAGTGGATAAAACATTTGGTCGAGATCGGCCTTCCCTTTCAGGAAAAGCTCGATCTCCTGCCCTTCCTGGCGCTGTTTCGCACCTATAATACCGGCATCGCCTTCTCGATGTTCTCATCCTTCGGCGATACCGGGCTGGTGATCATCGCCGTTCTCGTCGTCGCCTTCGTGCTCTATCTGGCCACGCACACGCCAGCGGGCCATGTTATTGCCCGCACCGGCTTTGCCCTGATCATCGGTGGCGCGCTCGGCAATCTGATCGACCGCGCCGTCTACGGCCACGTCATCGACTACATCCTGTTCCACACTCCGGTCTGGTCCTTCGCCGTGTTCAATCTCGCCGATGCCTTCATTTCGGTCGGCGCCGCGCTGGTCGTGCTTGACGAAGTTTTGGGCTGGCGGCGCCAGCCCAAGCCCCAGGGTCCCGACGCCTGACCGATTGACCCGGCGCGGCCGCCGCAGCAGAGTCCAAACGTCGATAGATCGAGGAGAGAAAAATGCCCGAAACCTTCAAAGCCATCCTCGTTTCGCGCGACGCCGAAAAGAAACAGTCGGTGGCGGTGACCGACCTCACCGAAGCCGATCTCATGGACGGTGACGTCACCGTCGCAGTCGAAGCGACGACGGTGAACTACAAGGATGGGCTCGCAATATCAGGCAAGGCGCCGGTCATTCGCCGCTGGCCCTTGGTGCCAGGCATCGATTTCGCCGGAACGGTCTTATCCTCTTCCCATCCCGACTGGCGCAAGGGAGACAAGGTCATCCTGAACGGCTGGGGTGTCGGCGAGACGCATTTTGGCGCCTATGCCGGGCGCGCCCGCGTCAACGGCGACTGGCTGGTGCCGCTCCCCGACGGCATCAGCGCGCATGACGCGATGGCGGTCGGCACCGCCGGCTATACCGCAATGCTGTGCGTCATGGCACTGGAGCGGCACGGCATCGTGCCCGATCGCGGGCCCGTGGTGGTGACGGGCGCGGCCGGCGGCGTCGGCTCGGTCGCGGTCTCCATCCTGTCCAGCCTGGGCTATCACGTCATTGCCTCGACAGGGCGCAATGCCGAAAGCCCGTATCTCATCGATCTTGGCGCCGCGGAGGTGATATCGCGCGACGAACTCAGCCAGCCGACCAAGCCGCTCGCCAAGGAGCGTTGGGCGGGCGGCATCGATTCCGTCGGCAGCCACACACTGGCCAATGTGCTCTCTATGACCTCCTATGGCGGTGCCGTCGCGGCCTGCGGCCTGGCCGGCGGCATGGACCTGCCGTCGAGCGTGGCACCTTTCATCCTGCGCGGCGTTTCGCTGCTCGGCATCGATTCGGTGATGGCGCCGAAACCGGTGCGGCTCGAGGCCTGGCGCCGCATCGGCGCCGACCTGGATCTGCGCAAGCTCGCCAGCCTGTCCACGACCATCGGCTTCGACAACATCATCGACGCCGCGCGCGACATCGTCGACGGCAAGATCCGCGGCCGCGTCGTCGTCGACATGCAGTGAGTTCGCCGGGGTAAAACAACCTATCCGCTAAAATTCGAACGATCCCCCGCAGGCTTCCATAATTTCTGTCCGGTAGGATTTTCGCATGGTCGCGGAATCCGGCATCCAGGAAGTGGAGACTGGCGAAGACGTCGATGCGGTACCTCCGCCGGCGTCGGCGCGGCGGTTCGTCGCCGCACCGCCGCTGGCGCCTGAGCCGCAACAGGCCAGGAATGAGCCGCGATTGGCCGGCCGCGAAGGCTTGCCGCTGCTGACCTTCGTCGCCATCATCATGCTGGCGGGGCTGACGCACCTGACCGGCGCGCCGATCTTCATCAGCCTCGCTTTGCTGGCGACCGGCCTTGCCGGCTTCGGCCTGCACCTGCGCGCCAGAAGGAACGAATACCGCACCGCCGCGCTGCTTGATGAAACCACGGCTCGCAGCCGTGCCGAGATCGAGACGCTGGCCGATCGCATGTGGGAGATGCAGGAGAGCGAAGAGCGCTTTCGCGGCCTGATCGACGCGCTTGGCGATCTCGTCATTCATCGCGACCGCGACGGCTATATCGTCTATGCCAACAAGGTGTTCGCCGATCTCGTCGACGTCGACCAGCGCGACCTCGCCGGCAAGACCCTGGCGGAACTTGGCATCGAAGTCGGTATCGTTCCCGACGCCGCCTTTTCCGACCATGAATGCCTGAGTTCCACCGACGTCGCCATCCGCACCCCTGGCGGTTCGCGCTGGTTCTCGTGGATCGAACTGTCGGTGCGCGACAAGGACAGCGGTTCTGTCTCGCATCGCGCCATCGCCCGCGACATCACCGCCCGCAAGCGTGCCGAATCCTCGCTGATCACCGCGCGCGAGCGGGCCGAATACGCAAGCCAGGCCAAATCGCGCTTCCTCGCCACCGTCAGCCATGAAATCCGCACGCCGATGAACGGCATCATGGGCATGGCCAGGCTGTTGGCCGATACCAGCCTGTCGCCGGAGCAGCAGACCTATGTCGGCGCCATTTCGACCTCGGCCAGCGCGCTGCTGGCCCTCATCGAGGACCTGCTCGACTATTCCAAGATCGAGGCGGGACGCTTCGATCCCGAACCGCAGCCAATGTCGGTGCGCGAGATCGCCGACAACGTTGTCGAGCTCCTCGCCGCGCGCGCCTTCTCCAAGGATATCGGCCTCGGCTGCCATGTCGAGCCCGACGTGCCGCAATTGATCACCGCAGATCCGGGCCGGGTCAGGCAGGTGCTGCTCAACCTGATCGGCAACGCCATCAAGTTCACCGACAGCGGCGGGGTGCTGGTGAGTATAGCGCGCGCCCGCACTGAAACCACCGACCGCATATGCTTCACCATCGCGGATACCGGGCCAGGCCTGCATGAAGACGACATGGAGCGCATTTTCGAGGAGTTCGAGCAGGCCGACGGCACCTCGACGCGCGCGCATGGCGGAGCCGGTCTCGGTCTTGCCATCTCCAAGCGCCTGGTGACCGCCATGGGCGGCACGATTTCCGTCTCCAGCCGGTTGGGTCAGGGTTCGGAATTCGTCTTCGATATCCCGGCCATCTCCGCGAGCGAGCCACCACCGGGCCGGATGGACGCGCTTCAGGGCAGGCACGCGGTAATCCTGTCGAGAAATATCGTCGAGGCCGACGCCATCGCCCGCAGCATCCGCGCCAACGGCGGCGCGGTCGATATCGCCACCACCGTGGCGCAGGCGGCATCGTTCTCCGGCGATTGCGACGTGCTGCTGGTCGACGCGGCCATGGAAGAGGGCGACGGAAGACTGCTCAAGCGGCTGCGCCAAAGCGGTTTTTCCGATTGCGAAGCCATCACGCTGATCGCCCCGACCGATCGCGGCATGCTCGGCGAGTTCCGCGCCAGCGGCTACGCGACCTTCCTCGCCAGACCGGTGCGAGGCGGAACACTTTTGCGTGTGCTTCTGAGCAGTCATGCGCCGGCGCTTGCCCCGACACGGCCGGAAAAGCCCCACCCGCCGGCGCTTCGCGCCGCCAGTGATCGCCAGCGTGGCCTGTCGGTGCTGATCGCCGAGGACAATGACATCAACGCCATGCTCGCTCGCGCCACGCTGCTGAAGGCCGGTCATCGCGTCAAGGTTGTCGGCAACGGCAAGGCGGCGGTCGAGGCCGTTACCGGTGCCGGACACAAACACCGCTTCGACGTGGTGCTGATGGACCTGCACATGCCGGTGATGGATGGGATGGACGCCATCGCCGCCATCCGCCGCCATGAGGAGGAGACGGCCGTGCCGCCAGTGCCCATCATGGTGCTGTCGGCCGACAGCCAGGAAAAGACCCGCCATGCGGTGCTCGCCCACGGCGCCAGCGGCTTTGTCACCAAGCCGCTCGACCCCGATGCACTGGTCGACGCCATCGAGGGGCAGGTCGCCGCCTGAGACTTTTTTTCTTCAATCTCCTGCCGAGCGGCGCCACCTTGCTTTTGCATAACGTAGCCGGTTGACCGTATTCGCCAGCCGACGAAGTATTGCCCGCGACGCCGTATCACGGTACTGTCACAATCCTGTTGCACCTACACCGTATCCCCGTGCCAAGAGGGATGGCTCGAAGGAGAATCACTCGTGCATACAGTTATGCCGGAATGTGACACTCGGCCGAACGCCGGCGGCGCCTTGCTTGCCGGGCGCAATGTCGATTCCGTCACAAAGGGCGCAGCGCTCGGCCGTATCGGCAACCTCGAAGTGCGGCTGGCCCGCAACGAGGCCGAGATCGCGGCCGCGCAGGAAGTGCGCTACCGGGTATTCTACGACGAGCTTGGCGCCAGGAAGAACCTGTTTCAGGTGCAGGACCGCCGTGATGCCGACCGCTTCGATCCGCACTGCGATCACCTGCTCGTCTTCGATACCTCGCTTTCCGGCCCCGAACATCGCCGCATCGTCGGGACCTACCGGCTGCTGCGGCAAGAAATCGCTGCGGCCGCCGGCGGCTTCTATTCCGAAGGCGAGTTCGAGCTGACCAAGCTCATCGCCCGTCACCCCGGCCAGCGCTTTCTCGAGCTCGGCCGCTCCTGCGTCTTGCCGGAATACCGTTCGAAGCGCACCATCGAGGCATTGTGGCAAGGCATCTGGGCCTACATCAACCACTACGGCATTGGCGTGATGACCGGCTGTGCGTCTTTCCAGGGCACGGTGCCGGCGGCCCATGCCGAGGCGCTCACCTATCTGGCGCATCACTGCCGCACGAATTCGGCCTGGGACGTGCGCGCCGTCGCCGGGCGCTATTGTTCCATGGACCTGATGCCGATCGAGGCGGTCAATGCCAAGGCAGCGATCGCTGCGATGCCGCCCTTGGTCAAGGGCTATCTCAGGGTCGGCGCCCGCATCGGCGACGGCTGCGTCATCGATCGTGAATTCTCGACGGTCGATGTGTTCGTGGTGATGCCGGTCAAGGAGATCGGCGCCCGCTACGTCAATTATTACGGCGGGGAAGCGCAGCGTTTTGCTGCGTGAGTAGTAGTCGGTAGTCAGTAGTCAGTAGTCAGTAGTGAAGACATCATAGTTTACATCTACTGATTAACCCTACTCACTACTCACTACTCACTACTCACTACTCACTACTCACTACTCACTACTCACTAATCCCTTCTCTCACGAAATATCCTCCGGCCGCCTGCCGGGCCGGCTCTTGTAGGACGCAAACGACCAGCCGAATTTGAGCGCGCCGCCGCGCACGGCGAATGCCGCGGCGAAACCGGCCAAGCCTGACACGATCTGCGGCAGTCCGGCGACATCGCCCAATGTGAAGATCGACGCGCCGACCAGGGCGGCCGTAACATAGATTTCCGGCCTCAACAGCACCGAAGGCTCCCCTGCCAGCACGTCGCGCAGGATGCCGCCGAATGTGGCGGTCAGCACGCCGGTGATGACGGAAACGACCGGCGAACCGGTGATGGCCAACCCTTTGGCCGCACCCATCACCGAAAAAGCGGCCAGCCCGACGGCGTCGAGCCAGAGCAGCCACTTCCAGCGGGATTCGACACGGTGCGCGCTGAAAAAGACCAGCACCGCAACCGCCGCGCAGATCAGCACATAGCTGGAATTGGCGATCCAGAAAACCGGCAGGTTAAGGATGACGTCGCGAAGAGTGCCGCCGCCGATGCCGGTGACGCACGCCAGGAAAAGGAAGCCGATAACGTCGAGCTGCTTGCGCGACGCGGCAAGCGCACCTGTCGCCGCGAAGACCGCAACGCCGGCATAGTCGAGAAGCGCGATGGGGTTCAAGGGCGGGACCAGGGAGTAAGGCAGCAGGGGAGTAGGGGAGTAGGGGAGTAGGGGAGTATGTTTAGCACGAAGCCGTACTGTTGATACGCCCCTTACTGCCTTACTGCCTTACTGCCTTACTGCCCTATTCCCTATTCCGCCAACTACGCATCCTTCTCCGCCTGCTCGTTGACGGGCCCCGGCTCGACCGGCGCTTCGCCGGCGGCGAGTTTCGGGCCGCCCTTGGCAACGCCGACCATGGCCGGGCGCAGCACCCGCTCCCCGATCGAATAGCCCGGCTGCACGACCTGCACCACCGTGTTGGCCGGCACATCGGGATTGGGCACTTCGAACATGGCCTGGTGGAAATTGGGATCGAACTTCTCGCCTTCCGGCGCGAGCTTCTTGACGCCGTGCCGCTCCAGTGCGGACAGCATGGCACGCTCGGTGAGATCGACGCCGTCGATCAGCGCCTTGAAACCCGCATCGCCGGACGCCTTGGCCTCGGCGGGAATAGCGTCCAGCGCGCGGCGCAGATTGTCCGAAACCGACAGCATGTCGCGGGCGAAGTTCGCGACCGCATAGGTACGCGCGTCATGCACGTCGCGCGCGGTGCGGCGACGCAGGTTCTCCATCTCGGCCGCAACGCGAAGCGCCCTGTCCTTCAGCTCTTCATTCTCCTTCAGGAGCCGCACAACCGCTTCATAATCGCCATCGACGCCACCTTCCGTGCGCTCGGCATTGGCTTCGGTCGCCTCAATTTCGTCGGGCGCGCGTTCGTCTTTTGCCTGGTCGCTCATCGCCGTTTCCCATCATCTCGAATAGTGTGGATTTTGAGCCCGATATCGAGGTTTGGTGGGCAAAAATCAAGGGGTAAGCGAAGGCACGCGCCCAGCCGTTCAAACCGAATGGCGATCAGTGCGATGCTTCGATTTTAATTCAAACTTTACCATAGCTTCCACCTTTGCTTGCCCCGGCGGCGCGATCGGGGAACCATTTGCTGGCTGGAGGATTTTCGAACCGACACAGGATTTTTGAAATGACACCCCGCGACAAGGGCGAAAAGAAAGATCGGATCGCCGCCGAAATCCGGCGCCAGCTAGGCACGGCGGCGGTGAGACGCTTTCTGCATGCGCTGCCGGCCTTTCGCGCCGAGAAAGACATTCCCGACCGCTTCCGGGACCAGCTCGAACGTCTCGACGGCCTGGAGAACAGCATGGCTGGCGGCGCGCGCCATTGATGCATGTGACCGGATGCGATCCGGGTTGGCAGAGTTGCAAGGGTTAGAACAGAACCTGAAGTCGCGGCCTGGATCGAGGATCCACGCCCTATCGCGACAATTACGCGCGGTAATTTCTCGTGATTAGCCTTGCGGGAGCCGGGCCCCTCCGCTTATGCTTCATGATGAACATGATTTCCCCCGAGACTGCCGCCAGCAGCAAGCGTGCCTGGTTGAAGATCCTGGCGCGCTACAAGAAGCCGGACAGGCGGCGCAGCGCCGTCGAACTGGCGATCACCCTGATCCCTTTCGCAGCACTCTGGGCGCTGTCCTCGATCGCCTTTGCCTATGGCCATTGGTGGGGGCTGGTGCTGATCTTGCCGGCGGCGGGCTTCCTGGTGCGGATTTTCATGATTCAGCACGATTGCGGGCACGGATCTTTCTTCGCCAACCGCACCGCCGATGACTGGATAGGCCGCGTCCTGGGCGTGCTTACGCTGACGCCTTATGATTGCTGGCGGAGTGCTCATGCCACCCATCATGCCAGCGCGGGTAATCTCGACGAGCGCGGCGTTGGCGATATCAAGACGTTGACGGTCGCGGAGTACCGGCGGATGTCCTGGAGAGGTCGCCTCGCCTATCGTCTCTATCGCCATCCCCTGGTCATGTTCGGACTGGGGCCGATATGGCTCTTCATCTTCGAGCAAAGGCTGCCGGTCGGGATGATGCGCGGTGGCCTGAAGCCCTGGGTATCCTCGATGGCCACCAACCTCGCCATCGTGCTGGCAGCGTCGATCCTGATATGGTTCGTCGGTATTGGCGCTTTTCTGGTCGTCCACCTGCCGATCGTCATCCTTGCCGGATCGGCCGGCATCTGGCTGTTCTATGTCCAGCACCAGTTCGAGGAGACCGAATGGGCGAAGGACGATGAGTGGGAGTTCCAGCGTGCCGCCTTGCACGGATCCTCCTATTATGACCTGCCGCCGGTGCTGAACTGGTTCACCGGCAACATCGGTGTCCATCATGTCCATCACCTCTCCGCGAAGGTGCCAGGCTACCGCCTGCAGGAAGTGCTGCGCGATTATCCGGAACTGCGCGGCATAGGCCGCATCACCCTTCTTGAGAGCCTGCGCTGCGTCAAGCTGGCGCTGTGGGATGAAAACAGCGGCAAGCTGGTATCGTTTCGTCAGGCACGGATGGCGGCGTAGCCATCTTCTGCCTGGCTCTGCTGTCGCCGATCCGCCGGCCGGCGCCTTCCCGCCGTCGTGACGGGGAGAGGACAGACGGCGTAAACCTGTCGCTGGGAAGTGTCGTGACGTCAGCCGGCACGCAGCCGACGCCAGGAGTATTTTGGTCCCTTGGGCTTCGGCACGGCGGCAGGCTGGTAGTAGAGTCCCAATCCGCCGGTGCGGCCTTCGTCCAGCCGCTTCAAGAGCACGGGATTGGAGATTTCGAATTCATCGAAACCGAGCCGCAGCATATGCGGCAGTTGGTCGACCAGCACCTGGCCGGTGGCGCGCACGGCACCTTCGAAATGATGTCGGCTGCGCAGCAATTCGCCCTTTGAGAAGGAGCGGCCATCGCTGAACGACGGAAAAGCCAGCGCCACCAGCGACAGTTGGTCGAGCAGGCCAGCAATCCTTTCGAGCTGATCGCCGGGTTGCAGCACGACACCGATCCTTTCCTTGGCCGACCGGCGCACCTCCGGATCGAGATCGAGAAACGCCTGCAGCGGCAGGATGAAGCGGCCATTGCCGGACAGCGCTTCCGCGCCTTCGGCATGAGCCCACTCATCCTCGCGAAAACCCGTCGGGGTCCAGAGGCGGGTCTCCGGTATCGTCGGTTCAGTCATCGAAATTTCCTAAAATTCAAAGAGCTCAAGGTGTGTGTTGAGATTCAAGCAGGCCCTAGTCGAAAACGGTAGCTTCCGAGAGCCGGAGCGGAGCGTACTTGTAGTACGTGAGCCTCCGAAGCCGCCGTTTGCAGGCCGGCCTCACCTGAATATCAGCATACCCTATAGCGATGCGTCGGTCAGCGACTTCTCCAGTCCCGACAGGTGAATGCCGCACTCGGTCTTGGCATGGCCGGCCCAGCGGCCGCTGCGCGCGTCCTCGCCCGGCTGCACCGGCTGGGTGCACGGGAAGCAGCCGATCGACAGATAGCCATAGGCGACCAGCGGATTTTCCCGCAGTGCATGCGCGCGCATGTAGTCCGCCTGGTCCGACGTCGTCCAGTGCGCCAGCGGATTGATGCGGATACGTGGGCCGACCGCCTCGAACACCGGAAGTGCTGCGCGCGTCGAAGCCTGGAAGCGCTTGCGGCCGGTGAACCAGGCGCGGAAAGGCGCCACGCCCCGTGCCAGCGGCTCGACCTTGCGCACGTCGCAGCAGGCGTCGGTGTTGGTCTGGTGCAGATTGCCGGTCGGATCGATCCGCTCGAGTGCTGCCTCGTCGGGCTTGATCACCTGGATGTTGGTCAACCCGAAATCGGCGACCAGGGCGTCGCGATAGCCGAGCGTCTCCTCGAAATGCTTGCCAGTATCGAGAAAGATGACCGGCAGCGAGCGATCGACTTCGGAAATCATGTGCAGTAGCACGGCCGAATCGGCACCGAAGGAAGACACCGCGGCAATCTCATCGTGAAACAGGTCGCCTGCCGCGCGTTCGATGATGTCGAGCGGATTCAGGTGGCCGTAAAGCGCGTCAAACCCCGCCGCTTTGGCGGCGATGCCGTCATCGGCGTCGACGATAGGGTCAAGCGGCCTTGGCTTCGCCAGCATAGAGCGCCTCCTTGAACGGCGCGGGACCGACACGGCGGTAGGCGTCGATGAATTTCTCTTGTGAGTTGAGCCGAAGGCCGAGATAGGTCTCAACGATCTGCTCGATGGCGTCGGTGATCTCTTCCGACGAGAAGCCGCGGCCGATGATCTCGCCCACCGAAGTGTTCTCGTCGGCCGAACCGCCAAGCGTCACCTGGTACAGCTCCGTGCCTTTCTTTTCGACTCCGAGAATGCCGATATGTCCGACATGGTGATGGCCGCAGGCATTGATGCAGCCGGAGATCTTCAGCTTCAACTCGCCGATCTCGCGCTGCCGCTCCAGCGAGGCGAAGCGACGCGAGATCTCCTGCGCGATCGGGATCGAACGCGCTGTGGCCAGCGCGCAATAGTCGAGGCCCGGGCACGAGATGATGTCCGATATCAGGTTCGAATTGGCGGTCGCCAGGCCGATATCGACCAGCGCGTCATAGACCGCCTTCAGGTCGGCGCGCGCCACATGCGGCAGGATCAGGTTCTGCTCGTGGCTGACGCGCAACTCGTCGTATCCATACTTCTCGGCGATATCGGCAATCGCTTCCATCTGGCTGTCGGTCGCATCGCCCGGCACTTCGCCGATACCCTTCAGCGAGATGGTCACCGCCGCATAGTCGGGGTGGCGATGCGTCACCACGTTCTGGTCGAGCCAATCCGAGAAGCCCTTGGAATCGAGGCGTGCCAGCTTTACAGCCTCGTCGCCGTCCGGCCGCGCGGTCAGCGCTGGTGGCGCGAAATAGGCGTCGATGGCGCGGATGTCTGCTTCCGGCAGCTTCAACTCGGCGTCCTTCAATTGCTGCCATTCCGCCTCGACCTGGCGCGTGATCTCCTCGACGCCGGTCTCGTGGACCAGGATCTTGATGCGCGCCTTGAACTTATTGTCGCGGCGGCCATGCAGGTTGTAAACGCGCAGGATCGCCGTGCAGTAGGACAAAAGGTCGGCTTCCGGCAGGAAATCGCGGATCTTCCTGGCGACCATCGGCGTGCGCCCCTGGCCGCCGCCGACATAGACGGCGAAGCCGAGCTCGCCGGCCGCGTTCTTCTTCAGGTGCAGGCCGATGTCGTGGGTCTGGATGGCGGCGCGGTCGCGCTCCGCGCCGGTTACCGCGATCTTGAACTTGCGCGGCAGGTAGGAAAACTCCGGATGAACAGATGACCACTGGCGCAGGATTTCCGCATAGGGACGCGGATCGGCGACCTCGTCGGCCGCCGCACCCGCGAAATGGTCCGCGGTGACGTTGCGGATACAATTGCCGCTGGTCTGGATGGCGTGCATCTCGACACTCGCCAGATCGGCCAGGATCGCAGGAATGTCGGACAGCGCCGGCCAGTGGAACTGGATGTTCTGGCGCGTGGTGAAATGGCCGTAGCCCTTGTCGTATTTGCGCGCGATGTGGCCGAGCATGCGCAACTGCTTGCTGTTCAGCGTGCCATAGGGCACCGCGATGCGCAGCATATAGGCGTGCAATTGCAGGTAGACGCCGTTCATCAGCCTGAGCGGCCGGAACTGGTCCTCGGTGATCTCGCCGGCGAGCCGGCGCTGGACCTGGTCGCTGAACTCGGCGACGCGGGCCTGGACAAAATCGTGATCGAACTCATCGTAGCGGTACATGCTTCGTCTTTCAGGGCGCGTCCGCCCGTGTTCACTTCTGGTCTGGGCTTACGCCGCCCGGGAGGCCTGCTTGCCAAGATCGTTGCGAATGGTCGGGCCCGCGGCGCGGATCTTCTCGCGCAACCGCACCGGCTCGACAACGCCGTTCACGATTTCGGCATCGATGAGGTTGACGTCGAGGACTTCGTTGTCGGCGTGGGCCTTGGCACCGATCGCTTCCAGGCGATCCTCGGCCGCCTTGTCATGGGCGAGGTCGGCATGGTCCGCCCTCTCGGCCCAGCCGCCGTCTGCGTACCAGACGGCGATGCCGTCGGCGAGCCGGTTGGCGGTCAGTATCTTCATTGCTGAACTCCCTCGGTGGCAGCTATGGGCGCACCTTCATGCCTGTGTGCCGCGAGCGGTTCGGACCGTTCGAAATTGGCGCCGGCGACCGCATCGCCGATGATGGTCATGACCGGACCTGAGAGATCGGCGCGCGCTTCCAACGACGGCAGGTCGGCAAGCGTGCCGTGGAAACGGCGGCGATTGCCGAGGCTGGCATTCTCGACCACGGCTACCGCCGTATCGGGCGAAAGCCCGGCCTCGATCAGCCGGCCGGCAATCTCCGCGGCCACCGAGCGGCCCATATAGACAGCAACGGTGGCACCCGAAATGGCAAGCTTGGCCCAGTCGGGCAGCGAATTGCCCTTGAGATCATGACCGGTGGTGAACACCATCGAGGAGGAAACCCCGCGCAGCGTCAGCGGCAATTCGAAATCGGCGGCGGCAGCGAAAGCAGCGGTAACGCCCGGAACCACCTCATAGGCGATGCCGGCATCACGCAGCGCCGCCATCTCCTCGCCGGCCCGGCCGAACACCAGGGGATCGCCCGACTTCAGCCGCACCACACGCTTGCCTTCGCGGCCAAGCTCGACCAGCAGCGCATTGATCTCGGCCTGGCTCTTGGTGTGACAGCCTTTGCGCTTGCCGACCGCCAGGCGCTCGGCGTCGCGTCGGCCCATGGCGACGACAGCCTCCGGCACCAGCGCGTCGTGGACGATGACATCGGCCTCCATCAGCAGGCGATGCGCACGCAGCGTCAAAAGGTCCTCGGCACCGGGGCCCGCGCCAACCAGGGCGATATGGCCTGAAGCGGATGCAGCCGAACGCAGAAGATCGGCGGCTGCGTCATGCGCCTGCGAAAGCTTGCCAGCTTCGACGGCGCGCGCCGGCGCACCGCCGAAGAACTCGCTCCAGAACCGGCGGCGCGAATTGCCCCTGGGCAGGCTTTCAGCGGCGGCCCGGAACGACGCGGCGAGAGCCGCCAGCCTGCCCAACGAAGGCGACAGCATGCGGTCGATGCGGGCACGCAGCATCTGCGCCAGCACCGGCCCAGCGCCTTCCGTGCCGATGGCGATCGCGACCGGTGCGCGATTGACCAGCGCCGGGGTGAAAAAATCGCAAAGCTCCGGCCGGTCCACCGCATTGACGGGGATGCCGAGCCGGCGCGCATCCTGGACAACGCGCCGGTCGAGCGCCTCATCGCCGCTGGCAGCGAACACCATCACCGAGCCTTCCAGCCGGCTCGCCTCATAGGCCGCGATGTGGGTGGCGCCACTCTGCGCGATGAAGCCGAGCATGTCCGGTGAGGCGCTCTCCGCGACGATGCGCAGCGTAGCGCTGGACTGCCCAAGCAATCGTGCCTTGGCCAACGCTTCGTCGCCGCCGCCGACGATCGTTACGGCTTCGTCCTCGACCCGTACGAAGACGGGGAAGGCATTGAGCTTGGGGGCGGGCTGCGGCATGGATACGAACGGAATCCTGATCTGGTCTTCACTTCTACGCGTGGGCGCGAAAAAGCTGAAGAAACCCACTCGCGCATCACCTTCCGGGATGCAATCGCTTTTTCTAAAGGGCCGCGGCCAAGAGAAAAATATTCCACCTTGTTGCGGAGACCGGCATCAAGCCGCTGTCGCGGGCCTTGATTTCTCCTCTTTTTTGGGCCGAACGCGCTTTATGACAAAACCGTTTTTTCTAAATTCTACTAATTTAGTAGATTAAAGCTGCCTGGCGGTCGTGCGCGCGCCTCCACCTCGACGGAGCGTCCGTATGACCTGGCTTTTTGGCTGGAACATTACCGGATCGAGGCGCGTTCCTTCCGCATGCGCAATTCAAAATCATACCTGGCCGCGGCGTGAAGCCAAGCGTGGCGGCAGCGAAGGAAGGAGCCCGGCGTCATGAGCGCGATCAAGTTGAAGCACGGCATCTGGATCATGGTGGCCGACGGAGAAAAAGCGCTCTTCCTCAGAAATGCAGGTGACACCAAATTTCCGAACCTCGAAGTGGTGCAGGAAGTGAGGCAGGACAACCCGCCAACGCGCGAGCAAGGCAGCGACAGTCCCGGTCGCTACAATGACGGTCCCTCGGTTCACCGCAGCGCGGTCGAGGAGACGGATTGGCATCGGATCGGCAAGGAGCGCTTTGCCGACGAACTCGCCGAACGGCTCTACAAGCTGGCTCATCGAGGCTCTTTTGACGAAATCATCCTCATCGCGCCGCCGCTCGTGCTCGGCGCGATGCGCAAGATCCTGCACAAGGAAGTCAGCGACAAGGTCAGCGCGGAAATTCCCAAGACGCTGACCAACCACGCGGTATTCGAGATCGAGGCTCTGTTGCGGGCAGCTTGATCGTTGCCTATCGAGCGCCGCCATTGCGGCGCATGATTTCGGCTGACCTCGGATTCCGGCTTGCTTGCCCACCGGCGAGGTATTTGTCGCTTCACCGGCAATTCCCGGTTTTGCGGGGTTGCGTGGCCGACACCCAATCCACCATATTGCAAACAGGCGGCGGCTTCGGGCGGCGCATATCCTGCATCGCTGGCTTGAAAGGCGCTCCATAGACAATGCCGCATGACACTCCCCTTATCGCCACCATCGTAGCCGGTCTGGGGCTCGCTTTCGTCTTCGGCGCTCTCGCCAACCGCTTCCGCATTCCGCCGCTGGTCGGCTATCTCGTGGCCGGCGTGCTGGTTGGGCCGAACACGCCCGGTTTCGTCGCTGACGCCGGCCTTGCCAATGAGCTCGCCGAAATCGGCGTCATCCTGTTGATGTTCGGCGTCGGCCTGCATTTTTCGCTGAAGGATCTCCTGTCGGTCCGCGCCATTGCCGTGCCCGGCGCCATCGTTCAGATCGGCTTTGCCACGGCACTCGGCGCGGGGCTTTCCTGGATGCTCGGCTGGTCGGCGGGAGCAGGACTGGTCTTCGGCCTGGCGCTGTCGGTGGCCTCGACCGTGGTGCTGCTGCGCGCCCTGCAGGAGCGCCGCCTGATCGAGACCGAGCGCGGCCGCATTGCCGTCGGCTGGCTGATCGTCGAGGACTTGGCCATGGTGCTGGCCCTGGTGCTTTTGCCAGCGCTTGCCGGCGTGCTTGGCGGCCAGGAGCAGGCGGATGCCCATGCGAGCGGCCTGCTGTCGCTGCCCGCGAGCTACGGCATCTGGGGTGTCGTCGGCATCACGCTGGCCAAGGTCGCCGCCTTCGTCATCGTCATGCTGGTGGTAGGCCGCCGCGTCATTCCCTGGATCCTGCACTATGTCGCCCATACCGGCTCGCGCGAGCTGTTTCGGCTTTCGGTGCTGGCGATAGCGCTTGGCGTCGCCTTCGGCGCGGCCAAGCTGTTCGGCGTCTCGCTGGCACTGGGCGCTTTCTTCGCCGGCATGATCATGAGCGAGTCCGAACTCAGCCACCGCGCCGCGGAGGAATCGCTGCCGTTGCGCGATGCCTTCTCGGTGCTGTTCTTCGTCTCGGTCGGTATGCTGTTCGACCCGTTCAGCCTGTTCAGCAACGGCTTGCCGATTCTGGCAACGCTCGCCATCATCGTCGTCGGCAAGTCGCTGGCGGCCTTCCTCATCGTCGTCGCCTTCGGTTATCCCCTGGCGACGGCGCTGATGATTTCGGCGAGCCTTGCCCAGATCGGCGAGTTCTCCTTCATCCTGGCCGAACTCGGCGTCGGGCTGAAACTGCTGCCCGAACAGGGGCGAGACCTCATCCTGGCGGGCGCCATCCTGTCGATCGTGCTCAACCCGGTGATGTTCCTGGTCATCGACTGGATGAAGCCATGGCTCGAGGCCCGCGCCGCCAGGACGGCGCCGCCTGTTGAGCCCAAACCGGTCGGCCCGGCGACGGAGCCCGGCCAGGTGGCTTCCGTCGCCTCGGCGGCGAAGCAGGAGGATGGGCCGCCGCCAAGAACGGCCCTCAGCGGCCACGCTATCCTGATTGGTTACGGCCGTGTCGGCAGTCTCGTCGGCGCTGCGTTGAAGGAAGCCGCCCTGCCCTTCCTGGTGGTCGAGGATGCCGACAAGACACTGGTGAAGCTCAAGGCCGAGGGCACCGAGACAGTGGCGGGCAACGCCGCCAATGCCGAAGTGTTTGCAGCCGCCAATCCCGAAGGCGCGAAACGGCTGATCCTGGCCATCCCCAATGCCTTCGAGGCCGGTCAGATCGTTCTGCGTGCGCGCGCCGCCAATCCCGCCATCAACGTCGTCGCCCGCGCCCATTCCGATGCCGAGGTCGAGCATCTCAAAGGGCTCGGCGCCGATACGGTGATCATGGGCGAACGCGAGATCGCGCGCGGCATCGTGGAAGAGGTGCTTGGTCACAAGCCGCGGGCGGCTGAACCGTCCGCCGCCTGAGCCGATCCTGCACGGACCTAATCCGTGCTTAGCGAGAACGCGGCCGATTGTGGAGGGCTGGACCTCGAACAGGTGGGGCGGCCTTGGACGCGCCCGCTGACATCGGTCACTCCTGCCATTTGTCTTCGTATCGCGCTCAACCGAGTTCTTGGGCGAGTCCGATGAGCAACCCCTCAGGCCCACGGATGTAGCAGAGCCGATACACGTCTTTATACTGGATTACTTCGCCTACGAGCTGCGCGCCGCGCGTGCGGAGCCTTTCAAGCGTCTCGTCGATGTCATCCACGGTGAACATGACGCGCAGGTACCCTAGGGCGTTGACCGGGGCGTTCCGGTGATCTGCGACGACAGGCGGCCTGAGGAACCGGGAGAGCTCGAGCCGGCTATGGCCGTCCGGTGTGCGCATCATGGCAATCTCGACATGCTGATCGCCCAGTCCGGTGACACGTCCGGCCCATTCTCCTTCGATCGTGGCCCGTCCTTCAAGCTCGAGGCCGAGTTCGCGAAAGAAATCAACCGCCTCTCCGAGGTCTTCGACGACGATTCCTACGTTGTCCATCCGCTTGAGCGCCATGTTTCCATCTCCAAGGTGTCGTTCGAATCTACAAGGCGTCGCCTGGTCTAACAATGGATGCTCGAGGTGCTCCGCCTGCAGCCAGGTTGATCACGCCACGAAGGCAGAGCCGCCATTTTGCGCGACGCTGCCGAGGTATTTTGCCGGCGGCTTGCCAAGCGCCTTTTTGAACATGGTGATGAAGGCGGTGACGGAATCATAGCCGAGATCGCCGGAGACCTGCTGCACGCTCGCACCGGAGGCAAGTTCTCGAATTGCGACGATCAGATGCAACTGCTGGCGCCAGCGTCCGAAGCTTAAGCCAGTCTCCTTCACGACGAGACGGGCGAGACTGCTCTCGCTGAGCGCAACCCGGCTGGCCCATTCCGACAATGTGCTGCGGTCGGCGGGATCCTGCGCCAACGCTTCGGCGATCCGCCTCAATCGCGGCTCGGATGAGATCGGCAGATGCAGCCGCTGGACAGGCATGCGCGGCAGCTCAGCAAGCAGCATCCTGATCAAAAGCGCATCCCTCGCCTCATCATCCCCCACGCCATCGGACAGTTCGATGATCAGTTCGCGCAGCAGCGGCGAGACCGAAAGGGTGCAGCACCGGTCCGGCAATTCGGCGGCTCCCGGCTCGATGTAGACGAAGAAGATCCGGGCGTTGGCGGTCGCGATATTGCTGTGCTCCATGTCGCCGGGAATCCACACCCCGCAATGCGGCGGCACCATCCACAGGCCGCTCGGGACGCGGCATGTGACGCCACCGCCGAGCGCGAAGACGAGTTGGCCTTTGCGATGCCGATGGGAGGGGACTTCGGCCCTGGTTTCGGTAACGTCGACGCGCACGGCGATTGCCGGTGCGAGGACGTCATCCACATTGAAATCGAGCCATGGGTAACGAAGAGGTTGTCTCATGATTGACGGCTTTTAGCGATTAAACGCCACGATAGCTAAATTCTTCAAGCTGGGAAGTCGATAGGTTCCAGCTTGCCCATGCACCCGGTTGATCAGGATGCCACCGCGCTTTGCATCCACAAACCAGCAGGAAGGTACGTCTCATGCTCGCCCTAGCCATATCTTCCGACAGCCCCGCCGGACTGACGCTTGCCGAGGTCGAGGACCCACGGCCTCTCGCAAACGAGGCGCTTGTCTCGGTCCACACAACCTCGTTGAATCGCGGCGAATTGCGCCTGCTCACCATACGCCCGGACGGCTGGATACCCGGCCAGGACATCGTCGGGATCGTCGAACGGCCAGCGGCCGACGGCTCCGGGCCAGCCGTGGGCGCCCGCGTCGCGGCCTTGGTCGACCAGGCCGGCTGGGCCGAACGCGTCGCGGTTTCGACCGACCGCCTCGCCGTCCTGCCGGATGAGGTCAGCTTCGTTTCCGCGGCCACGCTTCCGGTCGCGGGCACCACCGCGCTCAGGACTTTGCGCCATGGCGGCGACCTTGCCGGCCAACGGGTCCTGATCACCGGCGCAAGTGGAGCGGTCGGCCGTTTCCAGATCCAGATCGCGCGCGAACAGGGCGCGAGCGTGACCGCGGTCGCGGCCTCCCGGCATGGCGAGGATCTCCGCCGCCTGGGTGCCGGGCAAGTCGTCGAGTCGATCGAACTGGCCGTGGGGCCGTTTTCGCTGATTACCGAATCGGTCGGTGGCCAAAGCCTCGCCCACGCGATCGAACGCGTCGCTCCTGGCGGGACGATCGTCATGTTCGGCTCAAGCAGTGGCGAACTCACGCCAATTGGGTTCCGCCAGTTCGTTCCGGGTCACGAGGGGGCGAGGCTTCAGACTTTCGCCTACTACACGTCTGGCGCGGGCATTGGCTCGGACATCGCCTCGCTACTCGCTCTCGTTGCGGCCGGCCGGCTGGAAACCCGCGTCGCCCTGACCATGCCATGGACCGACATCGCCCAAGCCCTGGACGCTCTGCGACAGCGCAGCTTCAGCGGCAAGGCCGTTCTCACCATGACCGGATGAACGATCCCTAGCCTGAGATCAGTCCGCTCACACGTGCTGGCCGCCATTGATGTGGATTTCCGAACCGGTCACATAAGACGCCTGCCCGGAGCACAGGAAGAAGATGATGTCGGCGACCTCGGCCGTGGTACCCAGCCGCCTGAGCGGAATGGTCTCGACGATCTTGTCCGTGCCTGGCGACAGGATCGCGGTGTCGATTTCGCCCGGCGCAATGGCGTTGACGCGGATCCCGTGCGGCCCGAAATCATGCGCCATCTCGCGCGTCAGCGAGCCGAGCGCCGCCTTGGATGTCGCATAGGCGGTGCCGGCGAAGGGGTGCACCCGGGTGCCGGCGATCGAGGTGACGTTGACGATCGACCCTTTCGCCGATGCCAGTTCCTTGAACAGCCCGCGCGCCAGCATGATCGGCGCGAAGAAATTGACCTGGAACACGTCGCGCCAGACATGCATCGGCGTGTCGATGGAGTTCATGCGGCTGTTGCCGTCCTTGAGCTTTGGCGAAATGCCGGCGTTGTTGACCAGCGCGTGCAGCTGCCCGCCATGCGCCTCGAGCCGGTGGCGGATTTCGGAGACGGCGATGCCGACATCCTCCTGGTCGGCGAGATCGACCTTGATGTGGTCCTCGGGCCCGGCCGGCCACGGGCAATCCTCGGCAAACGCCTGGCGCGAGCAGGTGATGACGCGCCAGCCCTCGCGCGAGAAACGCTTGACCGTGGCATGGCCGATGCCACGGCTGGCGCCGGTCAGCACAATGGTCTTCCTGGTGTCGATCTCTGCCATGTCGGGAGGTGTAGCCGAACGGTGTGGCGCTGGCGAGAGGCGAGTTGCCGCTAGCCTCCGCCGAGAATGTCGAGGATCGACGTCTGCCGCTTCTTGAGCGGACCGCCGACACTGCCCGGCGGCACCGGATGTCCGACCGAGGCGGTGGTTCCGGAGTCGCCCGGCATATCGAAACCGTCGGCGTCGACCGTCTGGGCCGGGCGGGGCGCGCGAACCGGCGCTGGCTGCGCCGCGACGGCAGCGGGCGCCGACTGGCCGACAGGCGCTTGCGGCTTCGGAGCCGGCTGTGTCGCATCGGCCGACGGGATTTCGTCCGGCACGATCCTATCGGCCGGCGTCGATTTCCAGGTACCAGGCAGCGGCCGCACGGGCACGCCCTCATGCGCGGCGACCATGAACTCGTGCCAGGCCTGCGCCGGCAGCGCGCCGCCGGTGACCTTCTTCATCGGGCTGCCGTCGTCATTGCCGAACCATACGCCGGTGGTGAGATTGGCGGTGTAGCCGACGAACCAGGCGTCGCGCGAATTCTGGCTGGTGCCGGTCTTGCCGGCCGACGGCCAGGTGAAGGCCGCCTTCCTGGCCGTGCCGATCTCCACCGTCCCGGTCATCATCGAGTTCATCATGCCGACGATCTCGGGCTTCACCACGCGCGGCGCGCTGCCGCTGCCGGCGTCGTACAGCACCTTGCCCTCGGCTGATGTCACGCGGCGGATGAAATGGATGTCCGGCTTGTAGCCGCCATTGGCGAAAGGCACATAGGCCGAGGTCAGCTCCAGCGGCGTCACTTCCGACGTGCCTAGCGCGATCGAGGTGTTGGCCTGCAGATCGGACTGGATGCCCATGCGATGCGCCGCCTCGACCACTGCGTCCGGCCCCACTTCCATGGTCAGCTGGGCCGCCACCGAGTTCAGCGACTTCGCCAAGGCGGTTGCCAGCGTCACCTTCCCGAAATACTTGCCGCCGTAATTGTCGGGTGTCCATTTGCCGATCTTGATCGGCGCATCGTTGCGCACGCTGTCGGGCGTGCGGCCGGCCTCGAGGGCGGCCATGTAGACGAACGGCTTGAACGCCGAACCGGGCTGCCGGCGCGCTTCCGAGGCGCGGTCGAACTGGCTGGTCGAATAATCGTAGCCGCCGACCATGGCACGCACCGCGCCCGAATCGTCGATCGACACCAGCGCGCCCTGGGTGACGTTGAGCTTCTTGCCGCTTTCATCGATCAGCCGGCGGATCGATTGTTCCGCGAGCTTCTGCAGGTTCAGGTCGACGGTGGAATCGATGACGATGTCGCCGCGCACGTCGCCGATCAGATCGGGCAGCTCTTCCATGATGGTGTCGGCGACGTAGTTTTCCGAGCCTGTCCAGTAGGACGGCGCGCGCGTCGCCGGCGCGCTCATCGCCGTGGTCAGTTCCTTGGCGCTGATTTTGCCTTCGTCGCGCATAGCGGCGAGCACCAGCTGCGCGCGGTCCTCGGCGGCCTTGGGATCGCGCGCCGGCGACAGTCGCGACGGCGCCTTCAGGAGACCGGCAAGCAGCGCCGCCTCCGACAAGGTGACATCGCGCGCGCTCTTGCCGAAATAACGGCGCGAGGCCGCTTCGACGCCATAGGCGCCCGAGCCGAAATAGACCCGGTTGAGGTACATTTCGAGGATCTGGTCCTTGGTGTGCTTGTGCTCCAGCCACAGCGCCAGCAGCACCTCCTGCACCTTGCGCTCCAACGTCCGGTCTGGCGTCAGGAACAGGTTCTTGGCCAGTTGCTGCGTCAGCGTCGAACCGCCTTGCGAGAAATGCCCGCCGGCGAGGTTGGCGACCATGGCGCGCGACAGGCCGATCGGATCGACGCCGAAATGCGAATAGAAGCGGCGGTCCTCGATGGCGATGACCGCCTCGGGGATGTAGGGCGACATTTCGTGCAGGCCGACCGCCTCGCCGCCGCTCATGCCGCGATTGGCGAGCAGCTGGCCGTCGGCGGAGACGATCTTGATGTTGGGCGCGCGATCGGGGATCGACCAGGTCGTGGCCGCCGGCATCTTGGCGCCGTAGTAGACGACGACTCCGGCCACCGCGATGCCGCCCCAGATGGCCAGCACGAAGCACCAGTAGACCAGCCGGCCGAGCACGCCGAACAGGCCGCGCCGGCTTCGGTCGCGCCTGGCACGCGACGATTTTGCCTTCGGCGGTTTGCGTTTGGCGGAGGCTTTGCGGTTGCTGGGCACGACGCGATCCTCCTCGCTCACCGAAAGACCGGTCTGGGATCTCGCTTGTGGCGGTCCCTCGAAACTGGGTTCGATGCGGCTGTCTCTGCGGTTCGCCATGCGCTGCGCTTGATATCCCGATGCCTATGGCGTTCGGGTTGCAGAGTAGATGCGGCGGTTTAAAGGCGGGTTAAATCCGGCAGGCAGCGATAGTCAGGCGTGGGGAGCAATGCGGAGCCGGCAAGCCCGGGCTCCGTTCAGTTCTGCTGGATCGAGATGCCCTTGTCGTCGATCTTGAGCTCCACGCCTTTCGGCTTGGTCTGTTCGCGGTAGACGTAGACGCCGAGCGCGATGACCACGACGACGAGCGCGCCAATGACGAGATAAAGCGTATTCTGTTTCATGGCGCGCTCCTCGGTGCCCGGCCTCAGGCTCGCTTCAGGACCCTGACCAGGATCAGCAGGATGATGGCGCCGATCGTGGCGTGGATGATCGAGGCGAGGATGCCGCCGCCGATGGACAAGCCGATCCGCGGGAACAGCCAGCCCGCGATGAACGCGCCGATGATGCCGACGATGATGTTGCCGATCAGGCCGAAGCCGAAACCGGAGACGATGAGACCGGCGAGCCAGCCGGCGATGGCACCGATGATGATGAAGACGAGCAGGCTTTCGACGCCCATGGCGATTTCCCTCCGAGCAAGAGGCGAGCGCGGAGCGGAAAGCCCCGAATCGGCCTCGATATCAACGGCTTCAGGCTATGCGAAAGCCGCCGCCCTCGCCAGCGGCCTGCTCATTGGTCGCCGTCGTCGCTCCCGGCGGGCCGCCAGCTCGTCGGCTCGACCTTCTTCTGCGTATCGCTGTCGATGTAGACCCACCAGCCGCCGTCCCGGTATTGCGCGATGGATTCGTTGAGCACGCCGTCGCCGTCCTTCCAGGTCACGGTGACCTTGGAGCCGTCGGTGGGCGCGGTCGATATGGGCTTCCTATCCGCCATGTCATCCCTCTTTTCGAGCCGACGGAACACGACGGCCGGCATCTGGTCCCGGACGGAACATCGGCGGCAGCGCCGCGACGCCGTCAGCTATGAGCGAAAATATCCTCTTCGTCCCAGCCCATGAGGTCAAGCTTGGCGCGTGTCGGCAGGAAGCGGAAACAGGCGTCGGCCTCTTTCGTGCGATCCTCGCGCGCCAGCCGCGCCGCCAGCACGTCGCGCAGCCGGTGCAGATAGAGCACGTCGGATGCGGCGTATTCGAGTTGTTCGGGCGACAGCGTTTCGGCCGCCCAGTCCGACGATTGCTGCGCCTTGGACAGGCCGACGCCCAGAAGCTCGAAGCAGATGTCTTTGAGACCATGCCGGTCGGTGTAGGTGCGGGTCAGCCGCGAGGCGATCTTGGTGCAGAATACCGGCTCGGGCATCACACCGAACGCATGGTAGAGCACGGCAAGGTCGAAGCGCCCATAGTGGAACAGCTTGGTCACGCTGTGGTTTCCCAAGAGCTTGACGAGGTTCGGCGCTTCCTTTTGGCCCGGCGCGATCTGGATGACGTCGGCGCTGCCGTCGCCGGGTGAAATCTGCACCACGCACAACCGGTCGCGATGCGGGTTCAGGCCCAGCGTTTCCGTATCGATGGCAACCGCCCCGACATTGTAGCGGGACAGGTCGGGCAGATCGTTTTTGTGGAAACGGATATCGCTCATCGTCTTCTCCGGGGTCGCGCTTTCGGCATCGCGCATCCATCGAGCGGACGCGCGCGCTCCAGCACGTTGCGCTGGCAACCCGTCCTTGCCGTGATCGGCGGAAAAATCAACATAAACTTGATTTTCCCGCCTTTCGTGAGTTCCCGGCTCAGCGCGTGAGCGCGTCCAGAATGCGCGCCCAGGAGCGCTGGCCCTTGTGGAAGGAACTCAACTCGTACTTTTCATTGGGCGAGTGGATGCGGTCGTCGTCGAGGCCGAAACCGACCAGCAGCGACTCCATGCCGAGATAGGTCTGGAAGTCGCCGACCACGGGGATCGAGCCGCCGCCGCCGATCGTCACCGCCGGCTTCGGCCATTCGTCCGACAGCGCCGTCTTGGCCTTGGCCAGGAACGGCGAGTCGTAGGAAAGCTGGATCGCCGGCGAGCCACCATGCGGGTGGAACTCCACCGAACAGTCGGCCGGAATGCGCTCCCTGACGAATTGCTGGAAGGCGGCGCGGATCTTCTTGGGATCCTGCTTGTGGACGAGGCGGAAAGATACTTTCGCCGAGGCCTGCGCCGCAATCACTGTTTTGAAGCCCTTGCCGGTATAGCCGCCGGTGATGCCGTTGAACTCGGCCGTCGGCCGTGCCCAGGTGAGTTCCAGCAGCGAGCGGCCCTTTTCGCCCGACGGAATCGACAGGCCGACGGGGCCAAGGAACGTCTCGGCCGTTTCGCCCAGCGTTTCCCATGATTTCAGGATCTGCGACGGCGTTTCCTCGACGCCGTCATAGAAGCCCGGGATGGTGATATGGCCGTCCTTGTCGTGAATGTCGGCCAGCACCTTTGCCAGGATGCGGATCGGGTTGGCAGCGGCGCCGCCATAGAGACCCGAATGCAGGTCGCGGTCGGCGGCCTTCACGATGATCTCCTCGCCAACCAGCCCGCGCAGCCCCACGCAGATCGACGGCGTGTCGCGGTCCCACATGCTGGTATCGCAGACCAGCGCGAAATCAGCCTTGAGTTCATCGGCATTGGCTTCGAGGAAGGGCTTCAGCGACGGCGAGCCCGACTCCTCCTCGCCCTCGAACAGGATGGTGATGCGGCACGGCAGATTGCCATGCACCTGCTTCCAGGCCCGGCAAGCCTCGACGAAGGTCATCAACTGACCCTTGTCGTCGGCCGAGCCGCGCCCGGTGATCACCTTGTGGCCGGGCTCGATCTCCTTGACCGCCGGCGCGAACGGGTCGTTTTCCCAAAGCTCGATCGGATCGACCGGCTGTACGTCATAGTGGCCATAGAACAGCACATGCGGTGAACCGGCCGGCCCATCATGATGCGCAACCACCATCGGGTGGCCGGGCGTGTCGCGCACGCTGGCGTCGAAGCCGATCACCTTGAGTTCTTCCACCAGCCATTCGGCCGCCTTGCGGCAATCGGCGGCATAGGCCGGATCGGTGGAGATCGACCTGATCCGGAGCAGGCCGAACAGGCGCTCCAGGCTCTGGTCGAGATTCTTGTCGAGACGGTCGAGAACGGGGGAAATTGACATTGGCGAGCCTTTCGATTCAGTGCCGGAACCGTAAAGGCAGAGCGGGCAAACGAAAAGCCCGGGAGCATTGGACCACGGGCTCAAGCGTTATTCGAAACAAAAAAGACCGCCGTGGTGGAGGGGGAACCACGGCGGCCCTTCTACTCGAAACGATGCGGCAGCCCGGAGAGGGGGGATAGGCTGCCGCAGGTGTCCGGGATAGGCGGGGGACGGGCCTTGCTCCGGACGTCGGCGAAAATTGCCGATGACATTTATCTGTGTCCTCGAACGTGGCGATTCAAGGGCACGAATATTACACTTTTGTAACATGGCCGTGAGCTGCCGTTCGACAGGTGGGACCAAGCCCTCCCGCGGGCGAAAATAATGCCGATTTCAGCTCTTTCCAACCAACCCGTCGCCTGCCTGTCAGGGTGTTGCTGGAAGCGGTGCCTTTGGCATGGACCAAGCCGCCGCGCCGCGCTATCCCTGCCGGCATGAAAAAAGGCGATCATCTCTTTCTTGTCGACGGCTCCGGCTACATCTTCCGTGCCTATCATGCGCTGCCGCCGCTGACCCGCAAGTCCGACGGCCTGCCGGTCGGCGCCGTGTCCGGCTTCTGCAACATGTTGTGGAAGCTGATGCAGGATGCGCGCAACACCGATGTCGGCATCGTGCCGACGCATTTCGCCGTCATTTTCGACTATTCGTCGAAAACCTTCCGCAACGATCTCTATCCCGAATACAAGGCCAACCGTTCGGCGCCGCCGGAAGACCTGATCCCGCAATTCGGCCTCATCCGCCAGGCGACCAGGGCGTTCAACCTGCCCTGCCTTGAGATGGAAGGGTTCGAGGCCGACGACCTCATCGCCACCTATTGCCGGCTTGCCTGCGAGGCCGGCGGCGACACCACCATCATCTCCTCCGACAAGGACCTGATGCAGTTGGTCGGCCCGACGGTGAGCATGTACGATCCGATGAAGGACCGCCAGATCGGCATTCCCGAGGTCATCGAGAAATGGGGCGTGCCGCCGGAGAAGATGATCGACCTGCAGGCATTGACCGGCGATTCCGTCGACAATGTTCCCGGCGTGCCGGGCATCGGACCGAAGACCGCGGCGCAATTGCTCGAACAGTTCGGCGACCTAGACGGACTGCTTGAGCGCGCCGGCGAGATCAAGCAGGAGAAACGACGCGAATCCATCATCGCCAATGCCGACAAGGCGCGCATCTCGCGCCAGCTGGTGACGTTGAAGAACGATGTGCCGGTGGCCGAGGGGCTGGACGAATTCGTCCTGCACGCGCCGGACGGGCCGAAGCTGATCGGCTTCCTCAAGACCATGGAATTCTCTTCGCTGACCCGCCGCGTGGCGGAAACGACGGGAACCGAGGCAAGCGACGTGCAGGCGGTCGCGGTGACGGTCGAACGCGCTGATTTCGCGCATGGACCCGATGTCGGCGCCGGCGCGCCGGTCGCGCCCAGCGCCGAGGCGAAGCAGGACGGCGAGACGGCCCTGGAAGCAGGCGGCGGCACGAAGGAGGGCAACACCCCTTCGCTTCTGTCGGCGCTTCGCCTGGAGGCCGCCACCGCCCGCAAGATCGACATTTCGGCCTATCAATGCATCCGCGATGTCGCCAGCCTGAAGGCCTGGGTCGCCGAGGCGCTGGAGACCGGCATCGTCGCCTTCGATGCCCGCGCGACGTCGCCCGATCCGATGCAGGCCGAACTGATCGGCTTGTCGCTGGCGACGGCGCCAGGTCGCGCCGCCTATGTGCCGTTCGCCCACAGGAGCGGAAATGGCGACCTGCTCGGCGGTGGTCCGATCGACAACCAGATCCCGCTGCGCGAGGCGCTGACCGTGCTGAAACCGCTGCTCGAGGACAAGTCTGTCCTCAAGATCGCGCAGAACCTGAAATACGATCTCGTCATCATGAGCCGCTACGGTATCGACGTCGGCCCTTTCGACGATACCATGCTGATCTCCTACGTGCTCGATGCCGGCACCTCGCATGGCCACGGCATGGACGCGCTTGCCGAGAAATGGCTGGGCCATAGTCCGCTTCAGCTCAAGGACGTGACCGGCTCCGGGAAAAATTCCGTCGGCTTCGACCAGGTCGACGTCGACAAGGCGACCGCCCACGCGGCCGAGGACGCCGATGTGACGCTCAGGCTCTGGCTGGTGCTGAAGCCGCGGCTCGCCGCCAAGGGCCTGGTGTCGGTCTATGAACGGCTGGAACGGCCGCTGGTGCCGGTGCTGGCGCGCATGGAACAGCGCGGCATCTCGGTCGACCGGCAGATCCTGTCGCGGCTGTCGGGCGAACTGGCCCAAGGCGCAGCCCGGCTCGAGGAAGAAATCTACCAGCTCGTCGGCGAGCGCATCAACATCGGCTCGCCCAAGCAGCTCGGCGATATCCTGTTCGGCCGCATGGGTCTGCCCGGCGGCTCCAAGACCAAGACCGGCCAATGGTCGACCTCGGCGCAGCTTCTGGAAGACCTCGCCGCCGAAGGCCACGAACTGCCGCGCAAGATCGTCGACTGGCGCCAGCTGACCAAGCTGAAATCGACTTACACCGATGCGCTGCCCGGCTTCGTCAACCCGGACACCAAGCGCGTCCACACCTCTTACGCGCTCGCCGCGACGACGACGGGGCGGCTGTCATCCTCCGACCCGAACCTGCAGAACATCCCGGTGCGCACCGCCGAAGGCCGCAGGATCAGAACGGCCTTCATCGCCGACAAGGGCAACCGCCTGGTTTCGGCCGACTACAGCCAGATCGAATTGCGCGTGCTCGCCCATGTCGCCGAGATCCCGCAATTGCGGCAGGCCTTCGCCGACGGCGCCGACATCCACGCCATCACGGCCTCGGAAATGTTCAACGTGCCCGTGGAGGGCATGCCTTCGGAAGTGCGCCGCCGCGCCAAGGCGATAAATTTCGGCATCATCTACGGCATCTCGGCTTTCGGCCTTGCCAACCAGCTGTCGATTCCGCGCGAGGAGGCCAGCAACTACATCAAGAAATATTTCGAGCGCTTCCCCGGCATCCGCGACTATATCGAAGAGACCAAGGCCTATGCCCGCGAGCACGGTTTCGTCGAAACCATCTTCGGCCGCCGCATCCACTACCCCGAGATCCGGTCCTCCAATCCCTCGATCCGCGCCTTCAACGAGCGCGCCTCGATCAACGCGCGCCTGCAAGGCACCGCCGCCGACATCATCCGCCGCGCCATGGTGCGCATGGACGAGGCGCTGGAGAAGGCCAGGCTTTCGGCCCGCATGCTCTTACAGGTGCATGACGAGCTGATCTTCGAGACGATCGAGGCGGAAGTGGAGGCGACGATCCCCGTCGTGCGCCATGTCATGGAGAATGCGGCCATGCCGGCGGTGTCCATGTCGGTGCCGCTGCATGTGGACGCTCGAGCGGCGAACAATTGGGACGAGGCGCACTAGCGCCGGGCCGGCATCACCTGAATATCAACACACCTTAGACTAGGCAGCTTGTGCCCGGCACTTGGCACAGGTCCCGCGGAACTCGATCACCGCCTTCTTGGCGGCAAAGCCGGTGGAGCGCACCCATTCGTCCAGCCGGTGACCGACATCATGGTCGGACATTTCGCTCACCTGGCCACATGTGTCGCAGATGGCGAAGGCGGTCATGGAATGGCTGTGATCGTGCGGCTCGACGCAGGCGACGAAGGAATTGAGGCTTTCCAGCCGATGCACGAAGCCGGACTTCACCAGCGTATCGAGCGCGCGGTAGACCTGCAGCGGCGCGCGGAAACCCCGCTCGCGCAGTTGGTCAAGCAAGGTGTAGGCGCTGAGCGGCCCGCTGGCGGCCTCGAGTTTCTCGAGCACGCACAGCTGGTTCTTCGTCAGCACATCCCTTGCCGCCATGATCCTGTTTCCGACCTGCCTTGTGTCACATACAAGCCGTTTCCACATGCAAACGGCCCGTCCCATTCAGATAGCGACGAACCGCTGTCTTTGCTACTCCTCTATTGAAACGCGCTGGCGCGGCATTCCGCGAACGACAACGACGGGAGGGGCTCCCGCCGTCGTTGTCTACCGGCTTCCATGCCTACTTCCTCGGCGGGCCGTTGCGCTCGGCCGAGGCTGCCCACAGATTGATGTCGGACTCGCGCGCGTAATTGTCGATCTCGGCAAGCTCGGCGTCGCTGAAGTCGGGCGCCTTCAGCGCGCCGACGCAGTCCTCCACCTGCTCCGGCCGGCTGGCGCCGATCAGCGCCGATGTCACCTTGCCCTTGCGCAGCACCCACGCCAGCGCCATCTGCGCCAACGTCTGGCCGCGGCGGCCCGCGATCGCGTTCAATGCCTGTATGTTGGCGATGGTCTTGTCGTTGATGAAGGCCGGCCGCAGCGACTTGCCCTGGGAGGCACGGCTGCCCTCGGGGATGCCGCCGAGATATTTGTCGGTCAGCATGCCCTGTGCCAGCGGCGAGAACACGATGGAGCCGACGCCCAGCCCATCAAGCGTATCGAGCAGGCCATCGTCCTCGACCCAGCGGTTCAGCATCGAATAACTCGGCTGATGGATTACGCAAGGCGTGCCGAGCCGCTTCAGTATATCGGCCGCCTCGCGCGTGCGCTGCGAATTGTAAGACGAGATGCCGACATAGAGCGCCTTGCCCGCGCGCACCGCATGGTCGAGCGCGCCCATCGTTTCCTCCAGCGGCGTATCCGGATCGAAGCGGTGCGAATAGAAGATGTCGACATAGTCGAGCCCCATCCGCTTCAGGCTCTGGTCGAGGCTGGCCAGCAAATATTTGCGTCCACCCCATTGGCCGTAGGGCCCCGCCCACATCTCGTAGCCGGCCTTGGTCGAGATGATGAGTTCGTCGCGGTAGACGGCGAAGTCGGTGCGCAGTATCTCACCGAATGCAATTTCGGCCGAGCCGGACGGCGGCCCGTAATTGTTGGCGAGGTCGAAATGCGTGATGCCGAGGTCGAAGGCCTTGCGCACGATCGCCTGCTTGGTCGTGTGCGGCGTGTCGTTGCCGAAATTGTGCCACAGCCCCAGCGAGATCGCCGGCAGCTTCAGGCCGGACCGCCCGCAGCGGTTATAGACCATTTTTTCATAGCGGTTTTCGGCGGCGACATAGGGCATGGGGAAAATCCTCGAAGCTGGATGGACTGGGCACTGTCATCGCGAACGCGACGCGCAGGCCCTGCGCCCCAACCCTTACCCTCTCCCCGCGAAAACGGGGAGAGGGTTCATCAAAATTATCGATAATCCGCGATCTAGCTCTTCTTCGCCATCAGCGCCTTGGCTTCCTTGATGCCGAGCGCGGCTGGACGTTCGCAGGTGGTCTGCATGGCGACGAACTTGCCGGTTTCGCCCGAGCGCAGGATTCCCGTCATGACGTCGACGGCGTGCAGCGCCAGCTCCATCGAGCAGCGGTGCGGCCTGCCCTCGGAGATCGCAATCGCCATGTCGGCGAGACCGGCGGTGCGATAATTGGCCATCATGCCCTGCGAATGCATCTCGTTGGGTACGCCGAACGGATGCTGCCATTTCGGCAGCTTCTTGACCGGCTTGGCCGCTTCGGTGAAGCGCACGTCGCCGCCGAAGAAGTTCGGATCCGGCACGAACACGCTCCCCATCTCGCCATAGAGCTCCATCGGCGCATGGCCGTGGCTCCAGACGTCCCAGCTGGTGTTGAGCGTGATCACGGCTCCGTTCTCGAACTCCAGCAGGCCGTGGATGGTGGTCGGCGTGTTGACCGGGATCCTTTCGCCCGCGCGCGGCTTCGAACTGATCGTGCGTTCCTTGGCCGGGGTTGTGGCGAAGGCCGCCACCTGCTTCACCGGTCCGATCAGCTGGATCAGATTGGTGATGTAATACGGCCCGATGTCGAGCACGGGGCCGGCACCCGGCTGGAAGAAGAAGTCCGGATTGGGGTGCCAGTGCTCCATGCCGTGCCCCATGACATGGCAAGTGCCGCTGGTGATCCTGCCGAGCTTGCCGGTATCGATCAGGTTGCGCACCAACTGATGCGCGCCGCCGAAGAAGGTGTCGGGTGCCGAGCCGATGCGAAGTCCCTTCTTCTCCGCCCGCTTCTTCAAGTCGAGCCCCTCCTTGACCGAAAGCACGAAGGGCTTTTCCGAATAGACATGCTTGCCCGCGTCGAGCACCTGTTTCGACACTTCGTAGTGCACGGCCGGAATGGTCAGGTTGACGATGATGTCGATGTCGTCGGCCTTGAGCAGGTCCTCGACCGTCTCGGCGCGCAGCTTGAACTCCTTCGCCCGCGCTTTCGCGGCGCCCATGTTGATATCGGCGCAAGCCCGCATCCTGATGCCGCGAAACAGCGGCGCCAGCGAGAAATATGCCTTCGAGATGTTGCCGCAGCCGATGACGCCGACGCCAAGTTTGTTTGCCATGATGCTTGTTCCTAATAGGCCGTTACGGTTGCGATCGAACGGCGGGCGAAGCGCTCGATGTCATTGGGATTGTCCTGTTCCATGACGAAATATTTGGCCGCGCTCTTGGCCCGCAGCGCCTTGATCAGGCCGGCCCAGTCGATCGTGCCGTGGCCGACATCCGACCAGCCGTCCTCGTCCAGCCCCTCGCCCGGCCTTGCCATGTCCTTGACGTGAACGGCAACGATGCGCTTGCCGTGCCTTTCGATCCAGGGCAGCGGATCGGCGCCGCCGCGCACCACCCAGGCGACATCCATCTCCCAGCCGATGTCGGGCGCGGAAGCCAGGATGTGATCCTGCGGCAGCGAGCCGTCGGCGAGTTTCTTGAACTCGAAATCATGATTGTGCCAGGCAAAGCCGTAGCCGGCCTTCTTCGCCGTCTCGCTGACCTTGGCAAGGCGTTCGCCGAAGCCGCGCCAGCCGGCAGCGTCCGACGGCCTGGACTCAGGCATGAGATAGGGGCAGATCAAAAGCTTGATGCCGAGCGCTTCAGCTATCCTGCGCACGCCGTCGAAATCCTTCTCCAGCGCATCGATGGAGAAATGCCCGGTCGGCATGGCAAGGCCGTTTTTGTCGAGTTGAGCGCGGAAGGCCTTGGGATCGTCATAGACGCCGCCGAAGCCTTCGACCTCTGTGTAGCCGAGCTTGCCGAGCATCTCGAGCACGCCTTCCCAGGGCTGAAAATTGCGCGCGCTGTAAAGTTGGAATGACCAGTTCATCGTCTTTGTCCGTTCTGCTTGGGGGATGGTTATCGGGCTTTAGATGCGGCTGCCGGTTTGGGCGTCGAAGAGCGAGGCGCGCATCGGGTCGAAGCCCACCGTCACCGCCTCATCGTTCTTGGGCGTCCGTTCCGAGGTGACCCGGACGCTGAAATTCTGCTGCGCAAGTTTCAGCCACACCAGCGTGTCGGACCCCATCGGTTCGACCACCTCGACATTGGCCGCCGTCGAGAACGGCCAGCCCGTGCCGCTGTTCAGGCTGACATGCTCGGGCCTGATGCCGAACACGGCAGGGCCGGCTTCCGGTTGCTTGTCGAATTGATAGGTGCCGAGTGGAACCTTGAGATTGTCGACCACGAAAAACCAGTCGCCAGCGTGTTTCTCGAGCCTGCCGTCGATGAAGTTCATCGCCGGCGAGCCGAGGAAGCCGGCGACGAACCGGTTGACCGGTTTGTTATAGATGGTCTGCGGCGCGTCGAGCTGCTGGATGACGCCGCCGCGCATGACCGCGATACGGTCGGCCAGCGTCATCGCCTCGATCTGGTCATGAGTGACGTAGATCATGGTATTCTGCAACTTGCGGTGCAAAAGCTTGATCTCGACGCGCAGTTCGGAGCGCAGCTTGGCGTCCAGGTTCGACAGCGGCTCGTCGAACAGGAACACGTCGACGTCGCGCACCAGCGCGCGCCCGATCGCCACGCGTTGGCGCTGGCCGCCGGAGAGCGCCGCGGGCTTGCGCTGCAACAACGGCTCGATCTGCAGGATCTCGGCGGCGCGCGCTATGCGCTTCGCGATCTCGTCCTTGGGCACGCCCGCGACGCGCAGCCCGAAGGATAAGTTCTTCTCCACCGTCATCTGCGGATAGAGTGCGTAGGACTGGAACACCATGCCGATGCCGCGGTCCTTGGGCTCTTCCCAGGTGACGTTCTTGCCCTTGATGAAGATGCGGCCGTCCGAAATGTCGAGCAGTCCGGCGATGCAGTTGAGCAAGGTCGACTTGCCGCAGCCCGAGGGTCCGAGCAGCACTATGAACTCGCCCTCGGCGACGTCGAGGTTGAGCGTCTGCAGCACCGAGACCAAGCCGAAGTTCAGCGACAGGTCCTGGATCGAAACGCTGGTGCCGTTTGCCGCCATCGACATCACCCTTTCACCGCGCCGGCGGCAATGCCGCGCACGAACAATTTGCCGGAAATGAAGTAGACGACCAGCGGCACCAGCCCGGTCAGGATGGTGGCGGCCATGTTGACATTGTATTCCTTCACCCCCTGCACCGAGTTGACGATGTTGTTGAGCTGCACCGTCATCGGATAGGTGTCGGGGCGCGTATAGACGACGCCGAACAGGAAGTCGTTCCATATGCCGGTCACCTGCAGGATGACGGCGACGACGAAGATCGGCAGCGACATCGGCAACATGATGCGCAGATAAATGCCCCAGAAGCCGGCGCCGTCGACGCGCGCAGCCCTGAACAGTTCCTCCGGCATGGAGGTGAAATAGTTGCGGAACAAGAGCGTCAGGATTGGCATGCCGAAAATGGAATGCACGATCACCAGGCCGCTCAGGCTGCCATAGAGGCCGATCTCGCGCAGGATGATGACGATCGGATAGATCATCACCTGATAGGGGATGAAGGCCCCGACGATCAGGATGACGAAGAACGTGTCGGCGCCCTTGAAGCGCCAATTGGCCAGCGCGTAGCCGTTCACCGAGGCGATTGCGATCGACAGGATCACCGAGGGGACGGTGATGCGCACCGAGTTCCAGAAGCCGCGAGAGAGACCGTCGCAGTTGAGACCGGTGCAGGCCTGCGACCATGCCTTGACCCACGGCTCGAACGTGATCTCGACCGGCGGCGAGAAGATGTTGCCGAGACGAATTTCCGGCATGCCCTTGAGCGAGGTGACAACCATCACATAGAGCGGCAGCAGGTAATAGAGCGCCACCACGATGAGCGTGCCGTACAGGAAGATGTTGCGGCGCGAGAACATGTGCCGGGGCTTCGGTCCGCTCGGTCCCGAGGCATCGGCGCGAATGGCGGCTTGGGACGCGGCCAGGGAGACGGCATGATCAGACACGCTTGCGGCCCCCGAATTCGAGATAGGCCCACGGCACGATGACGATCATCACCGACAAGAGCATCATGGTCGAGGCGGCAAAACCCTGGCCGAGGTTCTGGGCGAAGAACATGTAGTCGTAGACATATTTTGCTGGCACTTCAGAGGAAATGCCGGGACCGCCGCTGGTCTGCGCGACGACGAGGTCGTAGACCTTGACGATGCCCGACGCGATGATCACCAGCGTGGTTATGAAGACCGGTCGCATCATCGGGATGATGATGAAAAGATAGGTCTTCCAGGTGGGGATGCCGTCCACCCGCGCGGCCTTCCAGATGTCCTCGTCGATGCCGCGCAGGCCGGCCAGCATCAGGCACATGATCAGCCCGGTGCCTTGCCACAGCGCGGCGATCAATATGCCGTAGATGACGATGCTCGAATTGTAGAGCGGATCGAAATTGAAGCTCGTCCAGCCGAGGTCGCGAACCACTCCCTGAATGCCGAAATCGGGGTTGAGCAGCCATTGCCAGACCAGGCCGGTGACGATGAAGGAAAGCGCGAAGGGATAGAGAAAGATGGTGCGGAACGTGTCCTCGAAACGGATCTTCTGGTCGAGCAGGGCGGCGAGCAGGAAGCCGATTACCAGCGAGAAGATGAGCGACAGCACGCCGTAGATCAAGAGATTCTCGATCGAGACGAGCCAGCGCGGCGTCGCCCACAGCCGGTAGTACTGGTCGAGCCCGACGAAATGCAGCCGCGGCAGAAGCTTCGAATTGGTGAAGGAATAAAGCACCGTCCAGGCCGTGCCGCCGACAAACACCACCAGCGCGGTGAGGATCATCGGGATCGAGGCGACCTTCGCGTTGAGATTGCGGAAGAGTTGGCTCGGGCGTTCGCTCTTGCTCATCGGTGCAGCCATGCTGGATCGGGTAAGGGCGGCAAGGTCGGCACGCCTCGCTCCCGGCCCTGCGGTGGCCGGGTCGGGAGCGAGGCGGCTCGTCGGCGGTCAATCGGCCGAGGCGATGATGTCGGCGAAGCGCTTTTGCGCTTCTTCGAGCGTCATGTCGGGCTTGGCGAAGAACTCCGAGAACAGGTCCTCCTTCTGCTTCTGGCTGTCCTGCGAGAGCAGTTGGTCCGTCCAGGGAATGACGGCGCCCTTGGCCAGGATGTCGAGCCCCTTCTTCATGCAATCATTGGCAGCGTTGAGGTCGACGTCGCCGCGCACCGGCAGCGAGCCTTTCTTGAGATTGAAGGCGACCTGGGTCTTGGGATCGAGCAAGGTCTCGGCCAGCACTTCCTGCGCCTTGGACTTGTCGGCGTCCTTGAGCAGCGGGAAGTAGAAGGCGTCGCCGCCGGTGGCGATGACCTCGTTCAGGCCAAGCCCGGGAAGGCAGGTATAATCCTTGCCGGCTGTCTTGCCGGCGACCTGGAATTCGCCTTGCGCCCAGTCGCCCATGATCTGGCCGCCGGCCTTGCCGGTGATGACCATGTTGGTCGCCTGGTTCCAGTCCTGCACATTGGTGTTCTTGGCCATCTTGCGCGCATCGTCGGCCGCCTTGAAGACCTTGGCGACTTCGGGACCGGCGGCGAACGTCGCATCCTTGTCCTTGTAGACCTTGAGGAAGGTGTCGGTGCCGCCCACTGCGGCGAGCAGTACGTCGAAGGCGCCCGATGCCTGCCAGGCCTGCCCGCCGACCGCGAGCGGGACGATGCCGGCCTTTTCCAGCGCCGGGGCGGCGGCGACATATTCGTTCCAGTTCTTCGGCACCGGCACGCCCGCCTTCTCGAAGGCCGCGTTCGACAGCCACAGCCACTGCCAGGAGTGAATATTGACCGGCACGCAATAGATCTTGCCGTCGATGGTACAACCGTCGAGCAGGCTCTTCGGCCGCACGACCTCGGTCCACTTGCCCTTGGTGGCGACATCGGTGAGGTCGCGCATCAGGCCTGCCTGCACCAGCTCTTCCGCCTGCCGGCCGTGATTGAACTGGGTGGCACCCATCGGGTCGCCGCCGGTGATGCGGCTGATCATGATCGGCCGCGCCGTGCCGCCGGACCCGGCGATGGCGCCGTCGACCCAGTGGTTGCCGGTTGCGTCGAAGGCCTTGGCGAGTTCGGCGACCGCCGCGGCCTCGCCGCCGGATGTCCACCAATGGGTGACTTCCAGATCGGTTGCGGCCGCCGGCCCGGCAAAATTCAACGCCACCGTCGCCGCAAGCGCGGCGGTCAGGAATTTGTATCGCATTTCGGTTTCCTCCCAGAATCTGAAACGTTACAGATTTTCGATACGGCAATTGCAAGATATGCGCAACCCTTCCCTTGAAAGTCAGTTCGATATTTTTCGAGCCGCGAACAAAATCCTTTCGGGATGGAGCCCGTTGTGCAGCGCAATACGCAAAATCCCACATGGCAAGACAGAAAGCTCGCAAGAAGCTTGCTCCCAATGCCTTTCCTGCTGATTCCCAACGCTTTTCGGCGGCGAGCCCATGCGGACTTTCGACCTCGGCCACAGCCTGGTCGAACACCGGTCGTGACAATCTGTAACGTTTCAGTATAGGCTTGTTCAGCTAAGGAGACGCGCCATGGGAGCGACGGCGGCGATTGCCGGCCTGGCCGGCGGCTGCTAAGCGCCTGACGGGGCGGGACGAATGGACAGACGGCGCACGGACAGCGATGACGAGACGTCGGCCAGGGAGCGGCCGACGCTGAAGACGCTTGCCTTCATGACCGGGCTCGGCGTCACCACCGTGTCGCGGGCGCTGAAGGACGCGCCGGAGATCGGCGCCGAGACCAGGCGCCGCGTCCAGCTCGTGGCCAAGCAGATCGGTTACCGGCCGAACCGCGCCGGCGTGCGCCTGCGAACCGGCAAGACCAACGTCATCAGCCTCGTGCTCAACACCGAGCACGAGATCATGAGCTTTGTCTCGGACATCATCTACGGCGTCACCGAAGTCATCGCCGATACGCCCTACCATCTGATCGTCACGCCCTACTCGCGCTCACAGGATCCGCTGGATCCGGTGCGTTATCTCGTCGAGACCGGCTCCGCCGACGGCGTCATCATTTCGCGCACGCAGCCCAACGATCCAAGGGCCCGCTACATGCTGGAGCGCGGCATACCTTTTGCAACGCACGGCCGCACCGATATGGGGCTCGTGCACCCCTATCATGATTTCGACAATTACGCCTTCGCGGCCGAGGCGGTGCGCCATCTGGCCGGCCTGGGCCGGCGTCGGCTGGCCCTGGTGACGCCGCCGGTAGGCCTGACCTATCACGGCCACACCGTGAACGGCTTTGCCGACGCGCTGAGCGAAGTCGGCGCCTCGGAGGTGCCGTTCAACACCGTTTCGATCGACCACTCGATCGAGCAGATCAGGATGAGGACCGCGCAGCTGATGCGGCGCGACATCAGGCCGGACGGCATCGTCAGCAGCGCCGCGGCCGCCACGCTTGCCATTGTTGCCGGCATCGAGGACGCCGGGTTGAAACTCGGCCGCGACATCGACGTGGTGTCGAAGCAATCGTCGGAACTGCTGCATCTGTTCCGCCGGGAACTGCTGATCGTCAACGAGAACTTCCGGCTGGCCGGCTCCGAGCTCGCCCGCGCCGTGCTCGGCTGGATCGGCGGCGCGGCGCCCGGCTCGCTGCAGTCACTCAGCGCGCCGGGCGAAGTTGTGGCCTATCGCGGCTGATTGAAGCCCCGCCGCCAGAGCAATTCCCGCGTAGCTTTCCTAAGGCATTGCCCAAAAAACAAAGAGATAGAGCGGTACGCCGTTCCGCGAAACGCTGAACCGCTAGCCGGCGGCGCCGCTCCCCCAGGGTCCATGGAAGGCGCCCTTGTCATCGATACGCTCGAAGCCATGCGCACCGAAGAAATCACGCTGTGCCTGGATCAGGTTCGAGGTCCCGCGGCCCTGGCGATAGCTGTCGAAATAGGCAAGGGCCGAAGACAGCGCCGGCACCGGCGATCCGGCTTCGGAAGCCCTGGCCACGACGCGCCGCAGTGACGGATGCGCCTCCTGCATCATGGTGATGAAGGCCGGCGCCATCAGGAGATTGGTCGAAGCGCCGCCGCGGCCGAAGGCTTCGGCCATGGTGTCGAGCATCTGCGATCGGATGATGCAGCCGGCACGCCAGATCTTGGCGATGGTCGGCATCGGCAGGTTCCAGTTGAACGCCTTCGAAGCGCCGCTCATCACGGCGAAGCCTTGCGCGTAGGCTGATATCTTGCCGGCGAACAGCGCCAGTTCCAGATCCTTGAGCAGGTCTGCCTTGTCGCCCGAAATCCTGGTGACGCCGATGTTGCCATAGGCTTTTTCCGCCGCAAGCCGCTCGTCCTTGATCGATGACAGGACGCGTGCCGCCACCGCCGCCTCGATGGCGGTCGCCGGAATGCCGAGTTGCTGTGCCTCGATAACGGACCATTTGCCGGTACCCTTCTGGCCGGCGCGGTCGAGGATGATGTCGACCACCGGCTTGCCGGTCTTGGGATCATCTGACGCCAGCACCTTGGCGGTGATCTCGATCAGGTAGGAGTTGAGCCGGCCCTTGTTCCAGCCGGCGAATACGGCGCCGATCTCCTTCGGCGCCATGCCCAGGCCATCGCGCAGGATGCCGTAGATCTCGCCGATCATCTGCATGTCGGCATATTCGATGCCGTTGTGGATGGTCTTGACGAAATGGCCGGCGCCGTCGGTGCCGAGCCAGGCCGCGCATGGCTCGTCCTTGAACTTGGCGGAGATTGCCGTCAGCACCTTCTCGACGCGCTTCCAGGACTCCTCGGTGCCGCCGACCATGATCGACGGCCCGTGGCGCGCACCCTCCTCGCCGCCGGACACGCCCATGCCGATGAAGGTGAGGCCGGAGCCCGCCAGCTCGGAAAAGCGCCGCATCGTGTCGCGGAAATTGGCGTTGCCGGCATCGATGACGATGTCATTATGGGACAGCACGCCGCGCAATGCGGCGATCTGTTCATCGACCGGCTTGCCGGCCAGCACCATGATGATGATCGGACGCGGCGGCCGGATCGCGGCGGCAAGTTCTTCCAGGCTGTAGCAGGGGACAACCATATCCCTGAGCGCGCCGGCATTCTCGACAAAGGCATCCGTACGCGCCTTGGTGCGATTGAAAACAGCGATGCGGTGCCCGTGCTCGGCGATGTTGAGCGCCAGGTTGGAGCCCATCGTGCCAAGGCCGATCAGGCCGATTTCGGCTTTTTCCATGTTTCTTCCCTGCTTTCGGATCTTGTTTGTTCGAGCCCGCGATTGCCCGGGTTTTTGCCAAGATGCATCCTGCCAGGATGATTGACGGGCCTTCAGGCTCGCGTCAACCGCCTCGCCGCATTGTGTTGGACAGCCATCACGGCCTGATGTCCACAAGCGCCTCGATCTTCACCATCTCGAAGTCGGAGACCAGTATGTCGATGCGCGCCATCCACCGGCCAGGAACCGGGATGACGAGATCGTCGACACGCCAGCTGCCGTCATCGGACTTTGTCGCCGCCCGCTTCAGCGGCTCGATGCCGGAGTCCGGCTTCGACAGCACCAGCGTCACCTCCTTGGCGTCGAGCGGCCCGAAATCGCCGGTCATGATGATCATCGAGGCGGCGACCGGCCCGGCATGGCCGGGCGTGATACTAAGGTCCGCCATCGCCTTCAGCGCGTGGATATGAACCGACACCGGCTGCGCCGCGGCAATCGCCAGCGCCCGTGGCGGCGGCGTGAAGCGCCAGCCGGCGGCAACACCGAAGATGGCGAGCACGATCAGTATTTCGACGCCGATCGAACGGGTGAGCCTGCGCCGCACTTCCGTCGCCCCCGCCTCGGCCATTGCCGTCAATCTCCAGCGGTTGACGGCGGCGAGCGTGAACAGGAAGACCAGCAGCGCAAGCTTGACCAGCAGCAGCCGGCCATAGGCGGTGTTGACCAGCGCTGCGGGTGTTTGCACCTGGATGACGGCCAGCACCACGCCCGCGGCGGCGAGCAAGGCCACCACCGGCATGATAGCGGCGGAGAACCGGCGAAGGAACGTGACCGCTTCGGCATCCTGCCGTTTCAGCGCGAGTCCGAGCGGCGCCAGCGCACCGGCCCAGAAGGCAATGCCGGCGCCGTGCAGGAACACCATCGGCCGCGTCAGCCATTGTGGCTCGGCGGCACTCGCGTGGCCGCTGGCCGCGAGCGCGAGGCCCGTTCCGGCCAGGCCGGCGAGCGCGAGGGGCCTGGCGGCCGCGCGCGGCCCGGCCAGCGACAAAAGACCGAGCCCCAGCGCGATCAACGCGATCAACGCCGTCCAGCCGAAGCTGGTGCCGAGACCGGCGGTCCAGATGGCCGGCTGCGCCATATGCGAGAGCGGCGCGCCGAGCGCATCCAGCCCTTGAAAGCCAAGCGACAGGGTTGCCGCGACCAGCCCGCACAGGATTGCGGCGGCGACGAAGCGCTGTCCGGCGCGGCCACCCCGCGCCAGCCAGGCGAGAGCGAAGGCGCCGCCGACCCCGAGGAATAGGCCGATATAGAGGCAGACCTTGCCGATCCAGATCGCCGAGCGCAATTGCCAGTCGACGGCTTCGGAAACAGCCGGCGGCTGGCTCGCCGCGCCGATGGAAAACAGCAGAGAGCCGCCGACCGGATGACCGTCGGCGGAAATCACTCGCCAGCTCAGCACATGCGTGCCCGATCCAAGTGCCTGCGGATCGTCGATCACGACGGTCTGGTCGCTGAGGCGGAAGGACGTCAGCGGAACGGGCGTGCCGTCGGGCTTCACCAGCGTCAGCACCAGTGGCGAGACCGGTTCGCTGAAAGTCAGCGCGAATTGCGCCGGGGCCTGCGACAGCACGGCGCCGTCGGCCGGATCGGTCTTGATCAGCGCGGCGTGCGCAAAGGCCTGATTTGTCGTGGCCACGGCAATCAGCATGGCCAAGGTCAGCAGCCCTATGGCAGCTCGGCCGATGAGCTTGCCGGTCGCGCGAACCGTCCTGGAAGGGAATATCACCGTCATGTCATTGCCATAAATGCGGCGCGCTCCGGACAATGGAGCGCACCGCGAGAGCTTACTTTTTCGGCGTGAGCTCGATGCCGGGCGCGGGGTTCTCCAGGGCGTCTTCGTCCTGCCCGGCCGCCGGGATTTCGATCCAGCGGTCGGCGGCGCCATCGCACTCCTGCACCACCGGGAAATAGAGTTTCTGACCCGCCGGGAGGTCTGCCGTCAGCATCGCACGGAAGACGAACTCGTCGTAGAATTCGTCTGGCAGATTGCCGCCGCTCCAATCGACCTCCTTGACGCCGTCGGCCACCGCCTGGCCGTAGAGCTGGTAGGATTTCTCGTACTTGCCCTTCTTGGTCTGCAGCGTCCAGCCGGGCTTCGGCATCGGCTTCACCGCGATCACCCCTTCCGGGATCTGCACGCGCACGGCGGTCGTCGCCTTGCCGTCACAGCCATGCGGCACCCGCAGGATGGCCTTGTAGGTCGAACCGACCGCCGCTTCCTGTGTTTCGAGCGTGACATGCGCAAAGGCGGCACTGGTCCCCAGCGCCAGAAGCGCGCCGGCCGACAGAAGATACTTGTTCATGATGGTCCCTCTGAATTCAATAGTTGTGGATGGCGCGGTCAATTGGCGTGGTCGTCCATGCCACCGCCCATGCCTTCGACAGCGAACTCGACGTTGACGGCGCCAGCCTTTTCGAAGGTCAGCGTGGCTGCGAATTCTTCGCCCTGCTTGGGTTGCCGCTTCAGGCCGATGAACATCAGGTGATAGCCGCCGGGTGCTAGCGCCACCTTGCCGCCGGCCGGGATTTCCAGGCCGCCCGTCACCGGCCGCATGGTCATGACGCCGTCCTTGACGCCCATTTCATGCAGCTCTGCTTTTTCGGAGACGTCGGAGGAAATCGACAGCAGCCGGTCGGGTGCATTGCCCTTGTTGGTGATGGTGAAATAGCCGCCGGCCACCTTGGCGCCTGTGGGTGTCGCGCGCGACCAGGGATGCTCGATCTCGAGATCGCCGGCCTTGAATTCATGCGCGCAGACGGCCTGGGCACCGAAGAACAACAGCACAAACGCCAGCACGGCAAGGCCGACACGTTCATTGAAACGGCGCAGGAATTTGGTGCGGCCGCCCGAAGGAGGCGCCGCGATATGAAAAGCTTGGGACATGGTTTGCTCCATGAATAGGGGATCGCGCCGTTGGCCAGTCGCGAACGATTCGTTCTTTGGATGAAAGCACCGGCGGAAGGTTCCGCCGGGCGTACAGCAGGCTCAGGCCGAAAGCGGCGGCGCGCGCGGGTTCGACGGCGACCGCTGGCGCGCGAAATTGAGATGCGTGGCCGCCGGAAAGATGAAAACGACGGCTTCGAACGAAAGCGAGGCCAGCGCAAGCCCGGCATCGGGTGGCGGCGCAAAGGCCGCTGAAACCATGCTGCAGCCCAGCATGCAGCATGCCGGCAGATGCGACGGATGCGGGCCGCCATCGGGAAGCTGGGCAGTGCCCTCGTGGGTGCAGATGACGTTGCCGAAGGCGTCGATTTGCGAGGCGGCCGGTCCGGTGGCGAAGGCGAATGCGCTCAGCGTCGACTGAAGCAGCAGCAGGTAGGCCGCGACAAGCGCGACCGGAATGCTCCACCGTCTCCCCTTTTTGGTCAAATGACTTGCCTGTTCAAACCATCTGCATCTTCAAGCGATCACCGGAAGATGTCTACCACGGCAGCAAGAGACGGAAAATCGGCAAATCGGTGCTGCGGCAACGCGGCGCGATCAGGGCCTCTGTGGGTGCCGGCTCTCGGGGATCGAGGTCAGCAGCGTCTGGCGCGCCGACTTCAAATGCTTGCGGCAGGCGGCATCGACCTTGCCCAGGTCGCGTGATTTGAGCGCCGCGATATAGGCCAGATGCTCGCCGATCGCGATTTCGTTGCGCTCGCGCTCCTGCGCCTTGTTCCACTGGTAGTGGTAATGGAAGATCATGGCGATGACATCATAGAAATCGACGATGAAGCGGTTGTGCGAGGCGCGGTGGATCAGCCGATGGAAGCGCTCGTCGAGCTCCGAGAATTCGTTGAAGCGCGTGGCGATGTCACGGGCGAGGCCGCGGTGTTCCTCTTCGAGATTGTCGAGATCGGCCCACACCGCGCTGTCCTGCGGCAGTGCGGTGAACGCCGATGCCGAGCGCAGCTCGAACATCTCGCGGATTTCCGTCAACTCCAGCGCGAAGGCGCGGGTGAAACCCTTCAGCACCCAATGGCTGTTGCGGCGCTTCTCGATCAGGCCGAAGCGGGAGAAGCGGATCAGGAACTCGCGCACGCTGGTGGTGCCGACGCCGATCTCGCGCGCCAGTTCGAGCTCATTGATCTGCATGCCGGCCTCGGCGCCGCCGGCGAGCAGCCTGCGCATGAACGACCGCTCGATGATCTCGGCCAGCGTGTCGGTCTCTTCCTCGGGAAAGAAATCATCGGGGCGCGTTTCGCGCAGCACCGTCTTGGCGCGCTTGTTCCAGGCGATCAATCCGGTTTCTTCCATGCGCGCAAGGATGCTGCGCACAGTGGTGCGGCTGACGCCGAGCAGCGTACCCAGCTCCGGTTCCGAAGGCAGGCTGCGCGTCTCGTCGAGCAGCCTGAGGCACCTGTTATAGGCATCCTTGTAGACGTTGTTGCTCTTCGACATGCCCTGACCCATCGCTGGCCGGCGCTTGCGGCGGCCGGCTTGAAGCGCAATATGACGTTCCTATCGCCCTCGAAAGCGGAATCGCTTTGCCGAGGGGCTCGCTTACCGGTTGCAGCGCCGCTACTCATCCAGCCGCACAGGAACTGCCGGAAAAAACAATTGACGCAAAACTGTTTTTTCACGATAAAAGACATTAACTCTTAACAGGCGCGTGTCAATCCGCGCCTCCCAGGATCACCCCAGGAAACGCCCGTGAACGCCTCCAACTCAATTCTTCTGTCCCCAGCCGACAATGTCGCGGTCGCCAATGGCCGCATCGAGACCGGCACCGCGCTGCCCGGCGGAGCGCTTGCCGCCGCCATCATCGAGCCCGGCCACAAGGTGGCGATCAAGCCGATTCCCGCCGGGTCCGCCGTGGTCAAATATGCCCAGGCAATCGGCCGCGCCACGCAGGACATCGCGCCCGGCGAGCATGTCCATTCGCACAATCTGGTGTTCGAGGCCGGCCGCCTGCCGGTGGTACCGCCAAGCGAGGCCGAGCATGCGACCGAGGCCGACCGCGCCCGCACCTTCATGGGTTATCGCCGCGCCGACGGCCGCGCCGGCACGCGCAACTTCATCGGCATCATCGCCAGCGTCAACTGTTCGGCCACCGTCTGCCACGCCATCGCCGACGCGGCCAACCGCACGCTGCTGCCAAAATATCCCGGCATCGACGGCTTCGTCCCGATCGTTCACGGCCAGGGCTGCGGCATGAGCGCCACCGGCGACGGCATGATGGTGCTGCACCGCACATTGGCCGGCTATGCCCGCCATCCCAATTTCGGCGGCGCGCTGATGGTTGGGCTCGGCTGCGAGGTCAACCAGCTCACGCTGTACGGCCAGAAGGGTGCGGCCGCCGGTAAGCGCCATTTCAACATCCAGGACGCCGGCGGGTCGCGCAAATCGGTCGAAAAGGCCATGGGCGTACTGGCCGAGATCGCCGAGGAAGTCGGCGAGCTCAAGCGCGAACCGATCCCCGTGAGCGAGATCGTCGTCGGCCTGCAATGCGGCGGCTCCGACGGCATGTCGGGCATCACGGCCAATCCGGCGCTGGGCGCTGCGGTAGACATTCTGGCCGGCGTCGGCGGCATCGGTATTCTCTCCGAGACGACGGAAATCTACGGCGCCGAACATCTGCTCGCCTATCGCGCCGCGACGCCCGAGATCGCCAAGAAGCTCGATGGCTACGTCAAGTGGTGGGAAGACCACGTCGCCAAGCACGGCGCCTCGATCGACAACAACCCCTCGCCCGGCAACAAGCGCGGCGGCCTCACCACCATCCTGGAGAAATCGCTGGGCGCGGTAGCCAAGGGCGGCCAGACGCCGCTCAACGGCGTCTTCGGCTATGCCGAAAAGGTCACCGGCAGCGGGCTGGTGTTCATGGACACGCCCGGCTACGACCCGGTGTCCGCCACCGGCCAGGTGGCGGGCGGCGCCAACATCATCGTCTTCACCACCGGCCGCGGCTCCTGCTTCGGCTGCCGGCCGACGCCGTCGATCAAGGTCGCCACCAACTCGACCATGTATCATCAGATGGAAGAGGACATGGACGTCAATTGCGGCGTCATCGCCTCCGGCGAGAAGACCATCGCCGGCATGGGCCGCGAGATCTTCGAACTGATCGTCGAGACGGCCTCCGGCCGCAAGACCAAGAGCGAGGATTTCGGCTACGGCGACAACGAGTTCGTGCCCTGGCATCTCGGCGCGACGCTCTAGCTCTTTGAAGTCGCGCAGTCCGGAAAGTGGCCACGAACTTTCCTGGAATGCTGCGGCTTGAGGTCTTGGAATCTGCCGCGCCGGATAATGGCGGGCAACGGGGAGGTTGTGCATGGAAAAACGCCGCATCGGCCAGACGGCGCTCGAGGTCACCGAAGTAAGCTTCGGCGGTGCCGCGATCGGCGGGCTCTACCGCGCCTGTTCGCGCGAGGCGGCGATGGAAACGTTGCAAGGCGCGTGGGAGGCGGGCCTGCGCTATTTCGACACCGCGCCCTTCTATGGTTTCGGCCTGTCGGAGCGGCGTTTCGGCGACTTCCTGCGCTATAAGCCGCGCGATTCCTATGTGCTGTCGACCAAGGTCGGGCGCCTGTTCCGGCCCGTTCCGGAGGATCAGGTTCCCGATCACTCCTATGTCGATCCGCTGCCCTTCGCGCTCGACTACGACTATTCCTATGACGGCATCATGCGCTCGGTCGACTTCAGCTATGCGCGGCTTGGTCTAAACAGGATAGACATCCTGTTTGTGCACGACATCGGCGTGTACACGCATGGCGTCGAGAAGACCAAAATGCACTTTCGCCAGTTGATGGACGGTGGGCTCAAGGCGCTCGAAGAACTGAAAGACTCCGGCGTCATTTCCGCCTACGGGCTCGGCGTCAACGAAGTCCGGATATGTCTCGACGTGATGCGTCGCGCGCCGCTCGATTGTATCCTGCTCGCCAGCCGCTATTCCTTGCTCGATCGCAGCGCCGAAGCCGAACTTTTGCCGCTCTGCCGCGCCCGACAGACTTCGCTGGTCATCGGCGGTGTGTTCAACTCCGGCATATTGGCGACCGGACCGGTGCAGGGCGCCCATTTCGACTACAAGCCCGCCAGCGGTGACGTGCTCGACCGCGTCGGCGCGATGGAGCGGATCGCCGCCGAAGGTGGTTACCCGCTCGCCGCCGCCGCGTTCCAGTTCCCCCTCCAGGAATCCTCGGTCGCCACCGTGCTGACCGGCACCGCCAAGCTGGCGAACCTGACCCGCAATCTCGAACTGCTTGATGTCGACGTGCCTCAGGCGGACTACGCCAGATACCGCCCCTACACCGTAGTGCAGGAATTGGCATGAAGTGCCCGATCCGCCCGGGCGAAGGCGTGCGATCGCGGGGCTTCACGATCCCGCGAACCGAAGAAGGAACGGGCATTCTATGTTGACTAATTTATGGAATTAATATTCCATACGTTAGTCACGCGAAACGGAAGCGTCGGGCAGCGTGGGGAGAGCAAGGCGCCAGTGCGGTCATGACCGCCGTGCCCCGAGGATGGCATAAACACCGCTTGCATCGACCGGATCGATGCACTATCAAAATGCTGCAACTGTTTTTTATTGATAAAGTTCTGTTTGGCTACGCCTATCCGAACCGAGCTTCCGTATCGTTCACCGGGCGACCTAGGGAGGAATTCCATGAAATTCGTGACCAGCATTCTCAATCGCCGCGCTGTCATGGCGCTGGCGGCCGCGTCGATGCTTGCCGGCGTCATGCACTCGGCGCCGGTTTCGGCGGCGGACGTGACCATTCCGATCATCGTCAAGGACACCACGTCCTTCTACTGGCAGATCGTCCTGGCCGGGGCCCGCAAGGCCGGCAAGGATCTCGGCGTCAACGTGCCGGAGCTCGGCGCCCAGGCAGAGACCGACGTAAACGGCCAGATCTCGATCCTCGAAAACGCCGTCGCCAGCAATCCGGCGGCGATCGTCATCTCGCCGACCGAGTTCAAGGCGCTCGGCAAGCCGATCGACGAAGCCGCCGCCAAGGTCAAGGTTATCGGCATCGATTCCGGCGCCGACTCCAAGGCCTTCACCTCCTTCCTGACCACTGACAACGTCCAGGGCGGCCGCGTCGCCGCTGACGGCCTCGCAGCGGCCATCGGCGAAGCCAATGGCGGCAAGATCGAGGGCGACGTTGCCCTGATCACCAACACGCCTGGCGCCGGCTCGCTCGAACAGCGCAAGCAGGGCTTCATCGAACAGCTCAAGGCGAAGTATCCAGGCCTGAAGCTGGTCGCCGACAAATATGCCGACGGCCAGGCCACCACCGGCCTCAATATCGCCACCGACCTGATCACGGCCAATCCGAACCTCAAGGGAATTTTCGCTTCCAACCTGATCATGGCGCAGGGCGTCGGGCAGGCTGTCGCCGAAAACAGCCTCGGCGGCAAGCTGGCGCTGGTCGGCTTCGACAGCGACGAGAAGCTGATCAAGTTCCTCAACGACGGCGTCATTTCCGCCCTCGTCGTCCAGGATCCCTACCGGATGGGCTATGACGGCATCAAGACCGCACTTGCCGCCTCCAAGGGCGAAAAGGTCGAGACCAATGTCGACACCGGCGCCAACCTGGTCACCAAGGCCAACATGAAGGATCCCAAGATCGACGCGCTGCTCAACCCGAAGCTCAACTGAGCATCGGCACGCGCAACTGTTTCCGGGGCCTCTGCGCCCCGGAAACAACAGGGAGGATTGCCATGACGCCGACCGCGCAGGAACTGCATCCGGCCCCCGTGCTGGAGCCCGGTAGGACCATCCTCGAGCTGCAGGGTCTGGAAAAGCGCTATCCCGGCACGCATGCGCTGAAGCCTGTGACCCTGGCCTTCAAGGCGGGAGAGATCCACGCCATCGTCGGCGAGAACGGTGCCGGCAAGTCGACCCTGATCAAACTTCTGACCGGCGTCATCCCGCGCACCTCCGGAGAGGTTGTGTGGGAAGGCAAGCCGGCTGCCCTGGCGACGCCGCACGAAGCCATGGCGCTCGGCATCAACGCCGTGCACCAGGAAGTCGTGCTCTGCCGCCACCTGACCGTCGCCGCCAACATGTTCCTCGGCGAGGAGAACTCGCGCTTCGGCATCCTCCAGCAACGAGCCATGGTCAGGGAAGCGCAGAAGATCATCGACGGTCTCGGCTTCGACCTGCCGGCGCATGTCGTGCTCGGCGATCTCACCATCGGCCAGCAGCAGCTGATCGCCGCCGCCCGAGCCACCGTGCGCGGCACCAAATTCCTGATTTTCGACGAGCCGACCGCCTACCTCACCCGCAAGGAGGCCGACCAGCTGTTCACGCTGATCCGCCGCCTGAAGGGTGAAGGCGTCACCATCATCTACATCAGCCATCGCATGGAGGAGGTGTTCGAGCTCGCCGACCGCGTCTCGGTGCTGCGTGACGGCACGCTGGTCGGCACCCGCAACATCGCCGAGACCAATGAGCCGGAGCTGGTCAAGCTGATGATCAACCGCTCGATCGAGCAGATCTATCACAAGGAGCATTTCACGCCGGGCGCCGTCATCGCCGAGGCGCGGAACCTGTCCGGCAAGGGTTTCGAGAATGTCTCTCTGTCGGTGCGCGCGGGCGAGATCGTCGGGCTCTACGGCCTGATCGGAGCCGGCCGCAGCGAATTCGTCACCACCCTCTACGGCCGCCACCGCAAATCGGCCGGCCAGGTGTTGTGGGAAGGCAAGGAGGTGCAGGTCAACTCCGAGCACGACGCCATCAAGCTCGGCATGGCGCTGGCACCGGAAAGCCGCCGCGACCAGGGCCTGTGCCTCAACCTGCCGGTCGCATTGAATCTCAACCTGCCGATCTACAAGCGCATATCGAAAAATCTGCTGATCTCGTCTGCGCAGGAGAAGGCCGAGGCGGACCGGCAGATCGCCGACCTCAGGATCAAGACGCCGACGCGCGGCGCGCTGGCCTCCAGCCTGTCGGGCGGCAACCAGCAGAAGATCGTCATCGGCAAGTGGCTGGCGCACGGCGCCAAACTGTTCATCTTCGACGAGCCGACGGTCGGCGTCGATGTAGGCACCAAGGCCGAGATCTACCGGCTGTTCAGTGTGCTGTTGTCCAAGGGCGCGGGCATCATCCTGATCTCGTCCTATCTGCCTGAGGTCTACGAACTGGCTGACACGCTGCATGTGTTCAGGCGCGGCAAGCTGGTGGCCACGCATGGTTTCCGCACCGCCGATCACGAGGACATTCTGGGCCAGGCCCTGGCCGAGAAACAAGAAAAGACGGGAGGACAGACATGAGCACCGAGGCGATCCCTGCCGAAAAGCCGAAGCGCAACTACAATGCCCTGTTCGGGCTGACGCTGCTTGGCCTGCTGCTTCTGATGTGGGTCATCCTGGCGGTCGCCACGCCGTCCTTCGCTTCGGCGCTCAATATCACCAACCTGCTGCGCCAGGGTTCTCTGATCGCCATCCTGGCCGTCGGCCAGACCTTCGTCATCATCACCGGCGGCATCGACCTTTCCGTCGGCGCCATCGTCGGCTTCGCCACCGTCATCGTCGCGCTGCTGATCAATGCCGGCTGGCCGGTCTGGATCGCGGTTCTGGCGACGCTGCTGGTGGGGGTCGCCATCGGCCTGTTCCACGGTTTCGGCATCGTCAGGATGGGCCTGCCGCCCTTCATCATCACGCTGGCGACCATGACCTCGCTGCGCGGCATCGGTCTCCTGATGACCAATGGCAATTCGATATCGATCAACAGCGACGCGTTCCAGGCGTTTTCGCGCGGCTCGCTGCTGGGGATCCCCTATCTGTTCTGGATGGTAATCGTGGTTGCCCTGCCCTCCTACGTCTTCCTGCACCACACGCGATGGGGACGCTATCTCTTCTCCGTCGGCTCGAACGCGGAAGCCGCGCGCCTCTCCGGCGTCAACGTGCCGCGCACGATCTACATGGCCTATGTGCTGTCCGGCCTGTGCGCGGCTTTCGTCGGCGTGCTGCTCGCGTCCCGCATCGGCATCGGCAATCCGACGCAGGGCGACACCTACGAGCTGCAAGCCATCGCCTCGTCGGTGATCGGCGGCACGTCGTTGTTCGGCGCTATCGGTTCGGTGCACGGGCCGCTGATCGGCTCGTTCATCCTCTCCACCATCAACAACGGCGCCAACCTGCTCAACGTCAACACGTTCTGGCAGCGCGTCATCACCGGCATGTTGATCATCGTCATCGTCTACTTCGACGGCCTGCGCCGCCGAGGTGGCAAGTAAAATCGATCGCCGGCCGGGTCGAAAATCGGCCGACGATTCCATGAACCGACTGGATTGAAGCATGAAAGCCGTTGTCTGCCGTTCGCCCGGCGACCTTGTCGTGGAAGACCGTCCCGCGGCTGGCTCGCCGCCTCCCGGCTGGGCGCTGGTGGCGGTCAGCCATGTCGGCATCTGCGGCACCGACTACCACATCTTCGAGGGCAAGCATCCCTTCCTCGCCTACCCCCGCATCATGGGCCATGAAGTGTCGGGGACCATCGTCGAGGCGGGCGAAGGCGTTGGTCTTGCCACGGGCGAGCCGGTCATCATCAATCCCTATCTGGCGTGCGGCAAATGCATCGCCTGCCGGCACGGTAAACCCAATTGCTGTGTCCGGATCGAAGTGCTCGGCGTGCATCGCGACGGCGCCATGTGCGAACAGATCCTTATCCCGGAACAAAACCTCTATCCAGCCAACGGCCTGTCGTTGGCCGATGCCGCGGCCGTCGAATTCCTGGCCATCGGCGCCCATTCGGTGCGGCGCTCGCGTGCCGATCCCGGCGCACGGACGCTCGTCATCGGCGCCGGACCGATCGGGCTCGGCACCGCCATCTTCGCCCGCATCGCCGGGCTCGACGTGACGCTGCTCGACATGAGCAGCGAAAGGCTCGGCTTCGCCGCCAATGAACTCGGCTTCAAGACCCTCGACGGGTCGCGCGGCGCGGCATCCGATCTGGTCAGCGAAGCGACATCAGGCGAAGGCTTCGACGTGGTCTTCGACGCCACCGGGAACACCGCCTCGGTGCAGTCGGCCTTCGCTCATGTCGCGCATGGCGGGACATTGGTGCTGGTCAGCGTCGTAAAGGACGACATCGCCTTTTCCGACCCCGAGTTCCACAAGCGCGAGATGACGCTTGTCGGCAGCCGCAATGCCTTGAGGGCCGACTTTGACCACGTCGCCGCTTCGATCCGCGATGGCGCGGTGCCGCTGGCCAAGCTCGTCACCCACCGCACCACGCTTGCCGACACGCCACGTGACCTCGCCCGCTGGGCGCATGAGAAATCCGGGCTGATCAAGGCCGTGATCGAGGTAGGGGCATAACATGGCAGGCCGTGAACCCGGCCCGAATTGACCACACCCCCGCGCAGGTCGCCCCCCAAACGCCAAGCCGCTGACAAGTGCGCGCGACCGGGCTGGTCTGATTCCAGCGTTAGGCCGACACGCCTACAGCGCCGACAGTTTCAGCTCCACCCGCTCCGCCGGGAAGCGCGCCTCGGCGAATTGGATCGGCCGGCCGTCCGGCGTCATGTTGACGGCCACCGTGACCAGCACGATGCCGCCCGGCTGCAGATCGAGGTCGGCAAGGTCGGAAGCATCGGCGTGACGCGCCGACAGCACCGTCGATTGCCTGAGATAATCGTCTATGCCGAAACGCTTGAGCGATGCGGTGATCGACCCGGTCTCGGCCATGGCCACATCGATGCCGGCGAAGCGCCTGGCGTCGAACCAGCCGGAAGCGCGCGACACCGGCTTCCCATCGGCCTCGCCGCGCGTCTCCAGGCGAATCACATCCGATCCCCTGGCAACGCCCAGGGCTTCGGCGACGCGCCGGCTGGCGGGCTCGACCGATGAGGCCAGCAGCACGATATGCCGCTCCGACGCCTGGCCCTGCAAGCCGGTTGAAAATCGCGTGCGCGCGCCGATCGGATAGGACAGCCGCTTGCGCGACAGCACGAAAGTGCCGCGCCCCTGCTCGGCCCGCAGTACCCCGTCTTGCACGAGCGCCGCGATGGCGCTGCGCACCGTGTGACGGTTGACGCCATAGCGCTCGGCCAGCGCCACCTCCGGCGGCAGCGCGGCATTCTCGGCAAAATCGCCGGCAGCGATCGATTGCAGGATTCGGTCGGCGATCTGGCGCCACAACGAGACGCCGCTGCGCCGCTCGATACCGTCAGCCACGTGTTTTCCGTTCACGGTTTCGCCCCTGGCCGGCCCCTGTCACGCACCCGTCATGGACTCGCGTTAGGTAATGGGTATAATTCGTATGGTTGTCTATATCAATAGACAAATTAGAAGCAAGGATGTTGCTCATGCGAGGACAGGAAGCGCGCGACCAGGCCGAACGCAAGGCGGCCATGGCAACCCTGGCGCAGTCCAGCGGCGACGACATCGTTCGCCTCTGGAACGAATCCGGCCTGCCTGCCGAGGTCGAACTGCTGCGCGGTCCCGAGACCGGCCTGGTTACCATGCGCGGCCGCATCGGCGGCGGCGGCGCGCCGTTCAATGTCGGCGAGGCCACCGTGACCCGCGCCACAGTGCGCCTGCCGTCCGGACAGGTCGGCCATTGCTATGCGCTCGGCCGCGACAAGCAGAAGGCGAAGCTGGCGGCCATCGCCGACGCGCTGTGGCAGGACCCCGCCCACCGAGAGGCGGTCGAAACGGGCCTTCTCGCGCCGCTGCGGGCTGCCTTGACCACGGCACGAGAAAGGCGCCGCGCCGAAACGGCGGCAACGAAGGTGGATTTCTTCACCATGGTTCGCGGAGAAGATTGATGGATATCGCAGCGCAATCGATCGAGGGCGGGTTCGCCGATCCGGTGTTCAACGCCCAGACGGTGTTTCGCGCCGTCATGGACGCAATGGCGCGGCCGGGCAGCGTGCAACCCTTGCCGGCCCTGGCCCGCCCGCCGGCGCCGCTTTCGGCGATATCGGGCGCGGTTGCGCTGGCATTGTGCGACAACGACACGCCGCTCTGGCTGGACCCGGCCCTGCACGCCTCGGCAGCGGTCATGTCCTGGCTCGGCTTTCACAGCGGCGCGCCGCTGGCCAACACCCCGGCCGACGCGCATTTCGCCTTTGTGGCCTCGCCGGCCGAGATGATGGCGCTCGACGGTTTCTCGCAAGGCACGCAGGACTATCCCGACCGCTCGACCACATTGATCCTGCAGGTCGGCGATCTCACGTCAGGCACGCCGCTGCTGCTCGAAGGTCCTGGCATCGAGAAGACGGCGACGATCGCGCCGGCCCTCATGCCGCGTCATTTCATCGAGCAGTGGAAGCAGAACATCAACCGCTTTCCGCGCGGCGTCGACATCATCCTGGCGGCACATGACAGCCTCGCCTGCCTGCCGCGTACGACACGCATCAAGACGACGGAGGCCTAGCATGTATGTCGCGGTAAAAGGCGGCGAAGCTGCAATCGCCAACGCCCACAGCCTGCTCGCCGACCGTCGGCGCGGTGACCGCTCGGTACCGGCACTGCGCCTCGACCAGATCGTCGAACAGCTGGCGCTCGGCGTCGACCGGGTGATGAGCGAAGGCTCGCTTTACGATCGCGAACTCGCCGCACTCGCTATCGTGCAGGCGCGCGGCGACATGATCGAGGCGATCTTCCTGGTGCGGGCCTACCGCACCACGCTGCCGCGCTTTGGCTATACAAATGCCATCGACACCGCCACCATGCTGGTCGAACGCCGCGTTTCGGCGACCTACAAGGACCTGCCCGGCGGCCAGTTGCTTGGGCCCACCTTCGACTACACGCACCGGCTGCTCGATCCCGAGCTTGCCGCCGGCGCCGATGTCGCCGGGCCCTTGCGGCGCGAGACGGAAGCGCAGGCAATGCCGCGCGTCTCGGCGATCCTCGCTCGCGATGGGCTGATCGAGCCGGACGGAGACATGCCTCAGGACCATGTCCCCGGCGACATCACCCGCGAGCCGCTGGAGTTCCCGATGGCTCGCGACATCCGCCTGCAGGCGCTGTCGCGCGGCGACGAGGGGTTCCTGCTGGCGCTCGGCTATTCCACGCAGCGCGGCTATGCCCGCAACCATCCCTTCGTCGGCGAGATCCGCATCGGCGAGGTCGAGCTGGAGCTCGACGTGCCCGAACTGCCTTTCGCCGTGCCGCTCGGCACGGTGCGCGTCACCGAATGCCAGATGGTCAATCAGTTCAAGGGCTCGGCAAAGGCACCACCGCAATTCACCCGCGGCTATGGCCTGGTCTTCGGCCAGAGCGAGCGCAAGGCGATGGCCATGGCACTCTGCGACCGCGCTCTTCGTGCAAGCGAACTCGGCGAGGACATTGTCGCCGCCGCCCAGGACGAGGAATTCGTCATCTCGCACTCCGACAACGTCCAGGCGACCGGCTTCGTCGAACATCTGAAGCTGCCGCATTATGTCGACTTCCAGGCCGAACTCGACCTCGTGCGCCGCATGCGCGCCGAGTACGACGCCCGCGAAAATCCCAGCAAGATTGAAGAGAAGAAAGAGGCCGCGGAATGAGCGCGCAACCGACCGACATCGCCGCCTATAACTTCGCTTATCTCGACGAACAGACCAAGCGGATGATCCGCCGCGCGATCCTCAAGGGCATCGCCATTCCCGGCTATCAGGTGCCGTTCGCCTCGCGCGAAATGCCGATGCCCTATGGCTGGGGCACCGGCGGCGTCCAGGTTACCGCTTCGATCATCGGCCCCGACGATGTGCTGAAGGTCATCGACCAGGGCGCCGACGACACCACCAATGCGGTCTCGATCCGCGCCTTCTTCAAGAAGGTCGCCAATGTCGCGGTGACGACCGACACGGCCAGCGCCAGCATCATCCAGACCCGCCATCGCATTCCCGAACATCCGCTCGCCGCGGGCCAGGTGCTGGTCTATCAGGTGCCGATCCCCGAGCCCCTGCGCTTCCTCGAGCCGCGCGAGACCGAAACGCGCAAGATGCATGCGCTGGAGGAATACGGCCTCATGCATGTGAAGCTCTACGAGGACATCGCCAAGCACGGCCGCATCGCCACCACCTACGCCTATCCGGTGAAGGTTGAGGGCCGCTATGTGATGGACCCGTCGCCGACGCCGAAATTCGACAATCCCAAGATGCACCGCTCGCCGGCTTTGCAGCTGTTCGGCGCCGGCCGCGAGAAGCGCATCTATGCGCTGCCGCCCTTCACTGATGTGGTCAGCCTCGACTTCGAGGATCATCCGTTCGAGGTGCAGACCTTCGACCAGCCCTGCGCGCTATGCGGAGCCGAGAACGTCTATCTCGACGAGGTCATCCTCGATGATCACGGCGGCCACATGTTCGTCTGCTCCGACACCGACCACTGCGAGAAGCGGCGCAGCACCCCTACCTCCCCCTTGTGGGGAGGTCGCGCCGAAGGCGCGGGTGGGGGTAGCGACCCATCGGCAGCCCCCACCCCGGCGCTGCGCGCCGACCCTCCCCACAAGGGGGAGGGTAAGGAGATACAATGACCGACGAACCCTTGCTACGCGTTTCGGCGCTCTCGAAATTCTACGGCTCGCGCGTCGGCTGCGACAACGTCACCTTCGATCTGTGGCCGGGCGAAGTCCTGGCTGTCGTGGGCGAATCCGGCTCCGGCAAGACGACATTGCTCAACTGCCTGTCAACGCGGCTGCTGCCCTCATCCGGCACCGCCAGCTACCGCATGCGCGACGGCCAGTTCCGCGAACTCTACCGCATGAGCGAGGCCGAACGCCGCTTCCTGATGCGCACCGACTGGGGCTTTGTCCACCAGAATCCGGCCGACGGCTTGCGCATGACGGTGTCGGCCGGCGCCAATGTCGGCGAGCGGCTGATGGCGGTGGGCGACCGCCACTACGGCAAGATCCGCGCCACCGCCGTTGACTGGCTGTCGCGCGTCGAGATCGAGGAAGACCGCATCGACGACGAGCCGCGCGCCTTTTCCGGCGGCATGCGCCAGCGCCTGCAGATTGCCCGCAACCTCGTCACCGGCCCGCGGCTGGTGTTCATGGATGAACCGACAGGCGGCCTCGACGTCTCGGTGCAGGCGCGCCTGCTCGATCTCTTGCGCGGCCTCGTCACCGATCTCGGCCTCGCCGCCATCGTCGTCACCCACGACCTCGCGGTGGCGCGGCTTTTGTCCCAGCGCATGATGGTGATGAAAGACGGCCGCGTCGTCGAAAGCGGCCTCACCGACCGTGTGCTCGACGACCCGCGCGCGCCGTACACGCAATTGCTTGTTTCCTCGATTCTGCAGGTTTGACGATGGCGCCAAGTCACCCCCCCTCTGTCCTGCCCGCAAACGAATAACGATTGGAGTACCTTCTGATGCCGACGCCTCTCGTTGTCTCCGATCTCGCCAAGAGCTTCACCATGCATCTGCGCGACGGCATCAAACTGCCTGTCGTCGCCGGTGTCTCCTTCTCGATCCGCGCCGGTGAATGCACCGTGCTCGGCGGCCCGTCCGGGGCCGGCAAGAGCTCGATCCTGAAGATGCTCTACGGCAATTACGCCGTCGACGAAGGCCAGATCATCGTCACGCACGAAGACGGGCTCATCGATCTCGCCAGCGCCAGCCCGCGCACCGTGCTTGCCGTGCGCCGCCAGACCATCGGCTATGTCAGCCAGTTCCTGCGCACCGTGCCCCGCGTATCGGCGCTCGACGTCGTCGCTGAGCCGCTCGTAGAGCGCGGCGAGGATCGCGAAGCAGCAAGAAGCAAGGCGCGCGCCCTGCTGGCGCAGCTTAATCTGCCGGAAAAACTCTGGGCATTGCCGCCGGCGACCTTCTCCGGCGGCGAGCAGCAGCGCGTCAACATCGCGCGCGGCTTCATCACCGGGCACCCGATCCTGCTGCTCGACGAGCCGACAGCTTCGCTCGATGCCAGGAACCGCGAGGTGGTGATCGAACTCATCGCCGCCAAGAAGGCGGCAGGCGTCGCCCTGCTCGGCATCTTCCACGACCATGATGTGCGCGAAGCGGTGGCCGACCGCATCATCGACGTCACCGCCTTCGCCCCGGGAAAGCTCGCCGCATGAGCAGGAAATTGTCGGAGACGCCGCTGGTCCACCCGACGGCGGACGTGGAGAATTCGACGCTTGGCCGGTGGACCGAAATCGCCGACCGCTGTCGGGTTTCGGAAAGCGAACTCGGCGACTATTCCTACATGATGCAGGACTGCGCCGTCTGGTGTGCGACGATCGGCAAATTCTCCAACATCGCGGCAAGCGTGCGCATCAACGCCACCAACCACCCGACCTGGCGGCCGACGCTGCACCATTTCACCTACCGCGCATCGGACTATTGGGACGATGCCGAACACGAGAGCGAATTTTTCGCTGAGCGCCGCGCCAGGCGCGTCACAATCGGCCACGACACATGGCTTGGCCATGGCTCGACAGTCCTGCCCGGCATCACCGTCGGCGATGGCGCCGCCGTCGGCGCCGGAGCGGTGGTATCGAAGGATGTCGCTCCCTACACCATCGTCGCCGGCGTGCCGGCAAAGCCGATCCGCGAGCGCTTCGACCGCCGCACCGCCGAGCGCTACCAGGCGCTTGCCTGGTGGGATTGGGACCATGCGAGGCTGCGCGCCGCACTCGACGATTTCCGTCAGCTCGAGGCCGAAGCTTTCCTGGAAAAATACGGTGGATGACGGTGGTGAATGGAATAGGGCTGCTCACCTTACATAGAGTTCGGGCAGGGGGCTGTCTTCTCAAGCCGCCTGCCTTCCGCAGTTTCAGGGACGTGGAGCATTTCGAGGAACTGATTGGTCCTGGCCTGATCGCGCGCGACGCGGCTGTGGGTGGTAACAAAACTGACATCAATCCGACACCGCAGGTTCATGGCGCTGCGCTAGCGAGGGTCAACAGGACCTTCAACCGCGACTGGACGGGAACGCACCATGTCAGCCACGCTCGAAATCCGCGGCGTCACCCGACGATTTGGCAAGAACACCGCCGTCAACGATGTCAGCATCTCGATCCCGCAGGGTCAGATGGTCGGCGTCATCGGCCGTTCCGGCGCCGGCAAGTCGACCCTTCTGCGTATGATCAACCGCCTCATCGATCCCAGCCATGGATCGATTTTCTTCGACGGAGCCGAGGTCTCGCAATTGCGCGGTTCGCCGCTCAGGCGCTGGCAGCGCGACTGCGCCATGATCTTCCAGCAATTCAACCTTGTGCCGCGCCTCGACGTGCTGACCAATGTGCTGCTCGGCCGGCTGAACCATCGTCCGACCCTGTCGAACCTTTTCGGCATGTTCTCGCGAACCGAATGTGCGCAGGCGGTCGCGGCCCTCGAGCGGCTCGACATCGCCCGTACCGCGCTGCAGCCCGCCGGCACCTTGTCGGGCGGCCAGCAGCAGCGTGTCGCCATTGCCCGCGCCATGATGCAGCAGCCCCGGGTGATCCTGGCCGACGAACCGATCGCTTCGCTCGACCCGCTCAACGCCAAGGTGGTGATGGATTCGCTGCAGGACATCAATTTGCGCGAGGGCATCACCGTGGTCACCAACCTGCACACGCTGGACACCGCCCGCACCTATTGCAACCGCATCATCGGCATGGCCGCGGGCAAGGTCGTGTTCGACGGGCCGCCGGAGGAGCTTAACCGCGAGGCCGTCCGTCTCGTCTATGGCGCCGACAGCAATGGCGGCGAGATATCCGAGGCCATCACCTCGACCAGCGTTGCCTTCAAGCAAAAGATCGCCGCATCCGCCGGACCGCTCGAACCCGCATTCCCGGGTTACTGAGAGCGACCTGGATCGCCAGCCCGCGTCAGGGCACCCGTCAAAATCACCAACGCCGCCGGCGCGGGGCCGGAACCTACAGGAGAGAAATCAGATGTTCAGGAAAATGGTTTTCAGCGCCGTTTCGGTGCTTGCAATGGCCACCGGCGCGGCGCATGCCGCCGATATGAAGGAATTCCGCGTCGGCATCCTCGGCGGCGAGAACGAAACCGACCGGCTGCGCAACTACCAGTGCCTGGCCGATCACCTGAAGGCTGAATTCGGCTTCGAGAAGGTCTCGCTGTTCCCGGCCGCCGACTATGACGGCGTCATCCAGGGCCTGCTCGGCGGCACGCTCGACTTTGCCGAACTCGGCGCTTCCGGCTATGCCAGCGTTGTCCTCAAGGATCCCAAGGCGGTAACCCCGATCCTCACAACCCAGCAGACCGACGGCGCGACCGGCTACTATTCGATCGGCCTGGCGCTGAAGTCCTCCAGCATCACCGACATCAAGTCGGCCAAGGGCAAGAAGCTCGGTTACGCCGATCCGGATTCGACCTCCGGCTACCTGATCCCGCTGACGCAGATTCCGAAGGACACGGGCGCGTCGAACGAGACCTTCTTCGCCTCGACCCAGTTCAATGGCGGCCATGAGAACAATGTGCTCGCCGTGCGTGACGGCAAGGTCGACGTGGCGGTGGACGATTCCTCCGGCATCGGCGACTTCAAGGACGGCTACACCTCCGGCACCTTCCACAAGGAAGTCGCCAAGGGCGCCGTCGACCCCAACGACTTCGTCGAGGTCTGGCGCTCGGGCCTGATCCCGAACGGTCCGCTGGTCGTGCGCACGGCGCTCGGCGACGAGATGACGGCCAAGCTGGCGGCCTTCTTCACCGACCTGCCCAAGAAGGACAAGGCTTGCTTCGAAGGCGTCGAAGGCGGTGATTTTACCGGCTACGTTCCGGTGAAGGCGGATTTCTATAACGTCATCGTCGAAGCCCGTAAGGCAGCCATCGGCGGCTAAAGGCAGAAGTCAGGAAGGGCGGCGTCGAGAAAACGCCGCCCTTCTTGCATCTCCGACCATGACCTTTTCCCTGACAGCTCCTTCCGGCGCCACGCACCAGATGGCCGACGCCTGGCGTCGCCAGACCTCCTTGCGCCGGCTCTACACCGCCATCGGCGTCGGCCTGCTGTTGGTCGCACTCGGCGGCACCATGTGGTTCGCCGACGATGCCAATGCCGGACACTTCTTCGACCGGCTTCCGCACATACTGGATTTCCTGAGCTGGCTCGTTCCCAAGGACTGGAACGATGTCTGGCGGGCGCTGTTCGACATCGCCTCCCCGCATGACACCGGCACGCAGGAATTCAACTTTCCGCTCGGCCGCGCCTATGTCTGGGGCGGCTTCTACATCCCCGAATATTTCGAGCTGATGCTGACCACGCTTAACGTGGCGCTGGTCTCGACATCAATTGGTTTCGTCTTCGCCGTGCCGTTCTCCTTCATCGCGGCGCGCAACCTGACGCCGCATCCGCTGCTGCGGCTTGTCGTCAAGCGCTTCATGGAACTGCTGCGGGCTTTTCCCGAGATCGTCATCGCCGGCCTGTTCGCGGCCATCGTCTCGATAGGTCCGATCGCCGCCATCATCGCCATCGGTCTGCATTCGATCGCGCGTTGGGCAAGCTGTTCTATGAGATCAACGAGAACATCGACATGCGCGCCGAGGAAGGCCTGCGGGCCGTCGGCGCCAACTGGTTCGAACGGGTACGCTTTGCCGGCCTGCCGCAGGTGCTGCCCAATTTCATGTCCTATACGCTGCTCAGGATCGAGATCAACGTGCGCATCTCCACCATCATGGGCGCGGTCGGCGGCGGCGGCATCGGCGAGGAGCTGAAGCTGTCGATCTCGCGCGGCTTCGGCGCCAAGACGATAGCCTTGGTGCTGCTCCTGTTCACGACCATCTTCATCGTCGACCAGTTCTCCGCCTGGCTGCGCCGCAAGCTGGTCGGCGAACAGGCCTTTGTGATGAGCGCCTGATCATGACCGCCGCCGAAATCCAGTCGATCGAGGAACGCTTCCCGCAAGTGTTCCGCCGGCCGTTCCACAAGCGTTTCGGGCCGCTGCTGCTGCTTGGCGGCATCTTGCTCTACCTGCTCTACGCGCTGTGGTTCTTCAATCTGCCGCAAGTGCTGCGGGAATCGCATTGGGAGCGGCTGCCGCTGTTCCTGACCCAGTGGATCAGTTACGACGTGCAGCCGATCTTCCGCCTCGACGAGCCGCAGATAACGGCCAAATACCCCCGCTTTTCTGTACTCGGCCCCAATCCCCACCCGGATTGGGTCAAGACCAACGCCGACGGTTCGGTGACGGTCCTGATCGACGGCACGGCGAAGTCGGTCACCTTCGACAAGGCACGAGCAACGATCGTCGCCGCTGGGACGAGCGTGGCGGTGGCGCTGGACAGCGGCAAGCCGCTGGTCTCGGGACCTGTTCCCGACTGGGTCACCGTGCATGAGGATGAGGTCGTCGCCGACATGGGCTTCGCCGGCGAGGTCCGCGTCGCCCCCGATCGCGTCAGGATCCGCAAGCGCTTTCTCGGCTGGGCGAACTTCGTCTTCGACACACGCTCGCCCTTCTTCGGAAAATCCGCCGGCGAGGTGGTGTCACTGATCACGTCGGGCCCCGAGCTGAAAGCGGGCACCTCCAATCTGGCGCTCGCCGGCAACAACATCTGGAACAATGCGCAGTGGCAGCATGGCGATGTCTGGACAAAGCTGTTGCAGACCATCGTCATGGCCTTTCTCGGCACCGCGCTCGGCGGCATCGTCGCCTTCCCGCTCGCCTTCTTCGCCGCCCGCAACATCACCCCCAACCGGCTGGTAAACCAGCTGCTCAAGCGCTTCTTCGACTTCATGCGCTCCATCGATATGCTGATCTGGGCACTGTTCTTCACGCGCGCCTTCGGACCGGGTCCGCTGGCCGGCAGCGCCGCGATCTTCTTCACCGAGATCGGCACGCTCGGCAAAACCTATTCCGAGGCGCTGGAGAACATCGATGACAAGCCGCGCGAAGGTGTTGTGTCGACAGGCGCCAACCGTCTTCTGGTGCAGCGCTACGGCGTACTGCCGGAAGTGGTGCCGGTGTTCATCAGCCAGACGCTCTATCAGTGGGAATCCAACACCAGGGGCGCAACCATTATCGGCGCCGTCGGCGCCGGCGGCATCGGTCTGAAACTGTGGGAAGCGATGCGCACCAATTCGAACTGGGCCAACGTCTTCTACATGGTGCTGCTGACGCTGGTCGTGGTCTTCATCTTCGACAACATTTCCAATTTCCTGCGCCGCAGGCTGAGCCGGACGATTCACGACTACAACAGGTTGCAGGCCGAGCAGGGCTAACCTTGTGACGCATAAGCACGGGCATCGTATAGTGCCGCGCCAAGGATCGACCCCCACTCCGTCGAGCTGCGCTCGACACCTCTCCCCCGATCAACGGGGGAGAGGAATGGCGCCAGGCCGTCCTGGCTGACGCCTGTCGCCCTAGGCCGAGGCTTCTTTCTATCCGCCAAAGGTCGCCGACGCAGGTCTTGTTCGCGTCACTATCGCCCGACCAAGGCACCTAGGCGGCCTTCTTCCACCCGTTCTTGATATGCTTATATCCATCCCGATAAACCGCTTCCGGGCTCTCGGAAAAATCGCGCCACACCTTGGTCGCCGCCGCGAGATCCTTCAGCGAACGTCCAAACGCCTCGATCGTCAGCCAGTCGTCGTAGCCGCTCTTGCGGATGGCCGAGAATGTTTCCTTCCAGGGGATGTTGCCGCGCCCCGGCACGCCGCGATCGTTCTCCGATATATGGATATGCACGACATTCCTGCGATGCTTCGTATAGGCGCCGATCGGGTCTGCCTCCTCGATATTGGCGTGGAAGGTGTCGTACATCGCCTTGATGTGCGGCCGGTCGATGGCATCGATATGCTCCGACAGGTCGGCCATCGTGTTGAGGAGATAGCATTCGAAGCGGTTGAGCGCCTCGAGCCCGATGGTGACGTTCCTCTTGCCTGCATGATCGCCGATGGCGCGCTGCGAGGCGACGGAGCGTTTCTTCTCGGCCGCGGTCGGGCCGGACCCGGAAAAGGCGCCGAGCGTCGAATGCAAGGGGCCGCTCAGCGTTCTGGCGCCGAGGGCATCTGCGCAATCGATCGCCCATTTCATGTAGTCGACACCGGCCTTGCGCGTTGCCGCATCGGCCGAGATCAGGTTCGTCGCCGGATCGCCCATCGCTGAAACGGCGGTCCGTTCAAGCCCTATGCGATCGAGCAACTCGCCCAATTTCCTGTAGTCGTCCGGCATGCCGGCAAAGATCGGTATCTCGACGCCGTCGAAGCCGGTGGCCTTGATGTCGCGAAGCAATGGCTCGTGCTTCTTCGACACCGCCGTCGTCCACAAGAACATGCACATGCCGATTTTCATCGACGCCCCTCCCCCAAAATGATCCCCCCGCGAGATCAAATTTAAAGTTTCGTCCACGCTCCATTCTTCTTCGACGATTTCACGCAGGCCTCGATGAAGGCCATGCCCTCGACGCCGTCCTGAATGGTCGGGAACACGACGTCCTTGGCAGGCTTGCCGCCCTTGCGCCGCGCGGCGCGGATGGCGCGCGCTGCTTCTTGGTAGATGTTGGCGAAGCCTTCGAGATAGCCTTCGGGATGGCCGGAAGGAACGCGGCTGACACGGCCCGCAACCGGCAACGCGCCGGCACCGTTGCGGGTGATCAGCTGCTTGGGCTGGCCGAACGGCGTATACCAGAGATAGTTCGGATCGGCCTGCACCCATTCCAGCCCGCCCTTCGAACCATAGATGCGCAGCTTCAGCCCGTTCTCATGGCCGGGCGCCACCTGGCTTGCCCAGATCATGCCTTTTGCCGCATGCGTCTTGCCGACCGGCTTGAAGCGCAGCATGACGTTGACATTGTCGTCGAGCTGCCGTCCCGGCACGAAGGCGTCGAGATCGGCCGACAGAGTGTCGAGTTCCAGCCCGGAGACAAAGCGGGCAAGATTGTAGGCATGCGTGCCGATGTCGCCGAGCGCGCCGCCGGCACCGGCCTGCTTGGGGTCGGAACGCCACGCCGCCTGTTTTTGACCGGTGGCGGCAAGGTCCTCCGTCAGCCAGTCCTGCGGATATTCCGACTGCACGATGCGGATGTCGCCGAGCACGCCCTTGGCCACCATCTCGCGCGCCTGGCGGATCATCGGATAGGCGGTGTAATTGTGGGTCAGCACGAACACCTTGCCGGTCTTCTCGACGATCGCCGCGAGCTTCTTTGCCTCGGCCAGCGTCGTCGCCAGCGGCTTGTCGCAGATGACATGGATGCCGGCTTCAAGAAACGCCCTGGCCGCCGGCACATGCACATTGTTCGGAGTGACGATGGCCACCGCCTCGATGCCATCCGGGCGCTTTGCCTCGGCCTTGGCCATCTCGGCATAGGACGCGTAGCTGCGCGAAGGGTCGAGCCCGAGCTCGGCGGCAGAGGCCTTGGCGCGCGCCGGATCGGACGACAGCGCGCCGGCGACCAGCACGAACTCATTGTCCATGCGCGCCGCGATCCGGTGCACCGCGCCGATGAAAGCGCCTTGCCCGCCACCGACCATGCCATAGCGGATCGGGCCGCCTCCCGTTTCCGACTTCGATGCACCGACCATGTCGTCTCCCTCGTGTCTGAGATACCTCCCCCTCGAGGGAGAGGGAAAACCCGCGCTAGATTCCCATCATGGCGCGCAGCACCTTCTTATCCGTGGCACCGCCGGCGAAATCGTCGAACGCCTTCTCCGTCACCCGGATAATGTGGTGCTGGATGAAGGGCGCGCCTTCGGCCGCGCCATCTTCCGGATGCTTCAGGCAGCACTCCCACTCCAGCACCGCCCAAGAATCATAATTGTACTGCGTCAGCTTGGAGAAGATGCCGCCGAAATCCACTTGTCCGTCGCCGAGCGAGCGGAAGCGGCCGGCGCGGTTCGTCCAGCTCTGGTAGCCGGAATAAACGCCTTGCCGCCCGGTCGGATTGAACTCGGCGTCCTTGACGTGGAAGGCCTTGATGCGCTCGTGGTAGATGTCGATGAATTCGAGATAGTCGAGCTGCTGCAACAGGAAGTGCGACGGATCGTAATTGATGTTGCAGCGCTTGTGGCCGCCGACCGCGTCGAGGAACATCTCGAACGTCGCCCCGTCGAACACATCCTCGCCGGGATGGATTTCGTAGCCGACGTCGACGCCATTGTCCTCATAGACATCGAGGATCGGCTTCCAGCGCTTGCCCAGTTCTGCGAACGCCTCTTCGATCAATCCGGCCGGCCGCTGTGGCCAGGGATAGAGGTAGGGGAAAGCCAGCGCGCCGCTGAAGCTCACCGAGACGTCGAGCCCGAGATTGCGCGACGCCTTGGCCCCGAACTGCATCTGTTCGACCGCCCATTGTTGCCGCGCTTTGGGGTTGTTGTGCACCGAAGCCGGCGCAAAGCCGTCGAACTGCGCGTCATAGGCCGGATGCACCGCCACCAATTGCCCCTGCAGATGCGTCGATAGTTCGGTGATCTCAACGCCGGCGTCGGCACAGATGCCCTTCACCTCGTCGCAATAGGCCTTGGAAGACGCAGCCTTTTGGAGGTCGAACAAGCGCGCGTCCCAGGTCGGGATCTGCACGCCCTTATAGCCGAGGCCGGCCGCCCATTTTGTGATCGATGCAAGCGAATTGAACGGCGCTGCATCGCCCGCGAACTGCGCCAGGAACAGTCCAGGGCCCTTCATCGTCGTAGGCATCGGCATCCTCCCTCATTGTTGTCGCGCCCGAGCATAGCGCCGATTGAAGACAGGGCCAGCCACTTTGGTCTGTTCTCAACGGTCACTTGCATGCATTGTCATTCTGGTATTACCAAAAGTGGCGATTTGGTCAAGCCTTGCCACTCACATTCAGAGCCTTCCACTGTGCCACGGGAGGGCAGCATAGTCCAATATAATCAATGGAGTAATCCAGACATCAAGTTGCCATCGCACAGTTCTTGCCGCGCGTGGGAAATTGCTGTAGACCTCGTCTTGGGCCCAATTGGTCGAACCAGTTTGCGAAGAAATGCTGGAACGCCTTGGGGAGGAACCGTCCGTCACATCCGGTGACGGCATGTTGCAGGCGAACCATTAGGGACGATCCGGGAAGGACAGACCATGCATCTTTCGACGCACAACTGGATGCGCGCGGAACCGTTGGAGACGACGCTCAAGCGCATCAAGAAATTCGGCTATGAGTCGATCGAGATTTCCGGCGAGCCCGACCAGTACAAGACCAAGGAGACGCGCGCGCTCCTGATGGAGCACGGCATACGCTGCTGGGGCGCCGTGACCTTGATGTTGGGCGAACGCAACCTTGCCGCCCGGGACCAGGGCCAGCGCGAGCGCTCCGTGCAATACGTCAAGGACGTGTTGACCATGGTCAGCGAACTCGACGGCGAGATCATCACGCTGGTTCCGGCGACCGTCGGCAAGGTCGTGCCGGACGGCACCGAGGAAGAGGAATGGAAGTGGGTGGTCGATGCCACCAGGGAGTGCTTCACCCACGCCAAGAAGGTCGGCGTCAAGATCGCGGTCGAGCCGCTCAACCGTTTCGAGACCTACCTGTTCAATCGCGGCGCCCAGGCGTTGGCATTGGCCGACGCTGTCAGCCCGGAATGTGGCGTCTGCCTGGACGCCTACCACCTCCATATGGAGGAATTTAACGTTTACGACGCGATCCGTAAGGTCGGAAAGCGCCTGTTCGACTTCCATGTCGCCGATAATAACCGCTTCGCCGCAGGCCTTGGCCAGATCGACTGGCCGAAGATCGTGGCGACCTTGCGGGAGGTCGGCTATGACGGGGCGCTGACCAACGAGTTCGTCGCGCCTGTCGACCGCACCCCGGCCGCGCCCTACCCCGACATGGTCGAACGCCACCCGGTCGACATCTCGCCCGAGCAGCTCAAATTCATCCAGGATCACGGCTCCAGCGTGCTGACGGAAAAGTTCTACACCGACCAGATGCGGATCACTGCCGAAACGTTGCTGCCGCTGATCAAGTAGCCGATCCGATTGGGAATGAGCCCTCCCGCCATCCGGCGGCAGGGCCGGGGAAGACCATGCGCATCAAAAGCGTCCAGGCCTGGTGGATTCGCATACCGATCGAGGCGGCCAAGCAGCACCGCAGCGATTTCGGTCAGGTGACGACCTTCGACGCCGCCATCCTGCGCATCGAAACCGATGACGGGCTGGTCGGCTGGGGCGAAGGCAAGAACGCCGCCGGCAGCGCCGGCAGCTATGGTGCGCTCGTCCATATGCTGAACCGCGAGGTCGGGCCGCAGCTCGTCGGCCGCGATCCGGCCGATATCGGCATCATCTGGGAAATGCTCTACAACGGCGTGCGCCACGACAGCGCGGCGCGCGCCGGCCATGCCATGCCGCAGCTGGCGCGGCGCGGCATGAGCGTGGCCGCCATCAGCGCCGTCGACATCGCGCTCTGGGACATACTGGGCAAATCGCTCGGGCAGCCGGTCTGGCGGCTGATCGGTGGGCGCAAGCTCGATCGCATGCCGGCCTACGCCTCGGGTGGCTGGGCGTCCGCCGACGCGATCGGCGACCAGCTCAAATCCTATGTCGCCAGGGGCGGCTTCAAGGCGCTGAAGATGCGCATCGGCGCCATGGATGGCGCCGCGCATGTGTCGGCCGCTCGCGTTCGCGCCGCCCGTGAGGCGCTCGGCCCCGACGTCGAGTTGATGGTCGACGCCCATGGCACCTATACGGTGGCGGAGGCCAAGCGTTTCATCCATCTCGCCGGCGATCTCGACCTTGCCTGGTTCGAGGAGCCGGTGATCGCCGACGACAAGTCCGGCCTTGCCGAAGTCCGTGCTTCCGGCGCCATACCGATCGCCACCGGCGAAAGCGATGCGACCCGCTATGCCTTCCGCGACCTCGCCGTGCTCAAGGCCGCCGACATCTTCCAGCCCGATCCCGCCTTCTGCGGCGGCATCAGCGAGGCCATGAAGATCGGAACCATCGCCAGCGCCTTCAACCTGCGCTTTGCGCCGCATCTATGGGCCGGCGCGCCCTGCTTCTTCGCCGGGCTGCATGTCTGCGCCGCCTCGCCGTCGAGCTTCACCGTCGAATATTCGCTCGGTGCCAATCCGATGATCCACGACCTTGTCGAAGAGACTGTCGAAGCCAGGGACGGTATGATAGCGATCCCCGAAAAACCCGGATTGGGATTCACCATTTCGGAGCGATTCCTGGAGGCGCACGCGCAACGCAATTGACGATGAAAGAAAACAACCTTCTCGCGGAGCTTGCCGCCTATCTGTTCTCCCATTCCGACAAGGAGACGGGCCGAACCCCGTCGGAACGCGAACTGGCGGAGCATTTCGGCGTCAGCCGCGGCCAGATCCGCGAGGCGCTGGCCATTCTCGAGGCCATGCGCATCGTCGAGCGCAGGGCCAAGTCCGGCATCTATATCGACACCAAGCAGGCCAGCGTCGAGGCGCTGGCGCTGTTCGCGCGCGCCGGCCTGCCGCTCGATCCCTTGCAGATCTACGAGACGGTCGAATTGCGCAAGATCCATGAGATCAAGGCGGCCGAACTTGCATGCTCGCGTGCCACCGAGGAGAATTTCGAACGGCTGCGCGAGATCCTGAAGGCCTCGGAAGAACGCATCGCGGCAGGCGAAGGCCTCGCCAAGGAGGACCGCGAATTCCATCTCGAGATCGTGCGCGCCACCAAGAATGGCGTCTTCCACAACATCTGCAGCGTTTACTATTTGATGGGCGAGCAGCGCCTGCCGATCTACTTCAACGATCCGGAGCGCAGCGTGCGCTCGCATGCCGAACACATCCAGATATACGAGGCGCTGCTGCGGCGCGACGGCAATCTCGCCCAGGCGCTGATGAGCGCCCACCTGCAGGGCGCGGAAAGCTACTGGAAGGGGCTGATCGAAGGCCTCGGGGCGGCGCCGCAAAACCCGACGCTCGAACAGGCCTGACGGGGATGACGCGCATCCTGTCGACGCACAGACTGCATCCGCGCGCCGCGGCCATGCTGGCGGGGGCGGGTGAGCTTGTCGTCGCCTCGGCCATCGATCCGGGCACGCTGGCCGCCGAGGCGAGGAATGCCGACATCGTCATTGTGCGCGCGCCCCTGCCGCCACTGTTGTTCGAGGGTGCCACCAGGTTGCGGGCAGCGATCCGCCATGGCGCCGGGCTCGACATGATCCCGATGGAAGCAGCGACCGCGGCAGGTGTGCTGGTCGCCAACGTGCCGGCGGTCAACGCACGCTCGGTGGCCGAGCATGTGATGTTTGCAGCCCTCGCCCTGCTTCGGCAGTTTCGTGTCGTCGACCGCGACCTGCGCGCCAAGGGCTGGCTTGCCGGTCGCGAGCACGCGAATTCCAACATCGAGCTCGCCGGCAAGACGATCGGCATCGTCGGTCTCGGCGCCGTCGGACAGGCCGTTGGCCATATCGCCGCGCATGGGTTCGACCTGAAAGTGGTCGCAACGACCCGCAGCATGCAGCCGGCGCCGGACAAGGTCGGCTTCCTGTCGATCGACGCGCTGGTCGAGCAGAGCGACATCATCGTCCTGTGCTGTCCGCTGACGCCGGAAACGCGCGGCTTGATCAGCCGCGAACGCATATCGCGCATGAAACCCAACGCGCTGCTGATCAACGTGTCGCGCGGGCCCGTCGTCGATGACGACGCGCTGATCGAGGCCTTGCGGGAGCGCCGCATCGGCGGTGCCGCGCTCGACGTGTTCTCGACGCAGCCGCTGCCATCGGATCATCCCTATTTCAGCTTCGACAATGTCGTCATCACCCCGCACATGGCCGGCATCACCGAGGAATCGATGATGCGCATGGGCGTTGGCGCGGCCGGCGAGGCCCTGCTGGTCCTGGCAGGCAAATTGCCGGTCAATCTGCGCAACCCGGAAGTGGTCGGGCATTATCGGCGACGGTTTCCCGCCGACAGCTAGACCATCGCCGTTTCGCCCCAATTCTTCGCGACGCTGGAGCCATGTCCGTTCTCCGCCTCGCATTCCTGTGCCTTGCCACCACTTCAGCGGGCCTGCTGCCCTCGCTCGCCGCGGCCGAAAGCAGCTATGTCTATTGCGACAACGGGCTGCGCTGCTTCAAGGCTCCCTGCCCATCGAACAGCGTGCTCGACCTCGCCACCGGCAAGATCATCAAAGGCGTGTCGATCGACACCGGCGGATTGCCGACGAAGGACAAGGCGATGGTCGAGGCGTCGGATGCGCTCTCTGCCGGCAAGATTGTCGTCAGGGGATCGATCGAGCGACGCACCCAGACCATCACCGGCAAGCAATACAGCCTGCCGTGGCTGATCGCGACGGCCGTCGAGCGCGCCGCCAAGGACAGCGAACGCAAGCACTGCTCTTCACACTGACATTCGGTTCAGTCCCGATCAGCCGCCCAGCAATCTCTCCACTTCAGCGGCGATGCTCAGCAGACGGCGGTCGTGGCCGTGGCGCGCCACCAGCATCAAGCCGGCCGGCAGCGCCATGCCTGGTATCGGCAGCGAGATCGCGCAGAGATCGAACTGGTTGGCCACCTGCGTGTTGCGCAGCAGCAGGCCCTCCGTGCGATCGCGCAGACCGGCATCTTGCGCCAGGGAGACGATGGTCGGCGCTGTCACCGGCGTGGTTGGCAGGGCCAGCACATCGACCGACGTCAGCCGCTCATCCATGGCGGCGGCCAGCACGGCACGGCGACGCAGTGCCCTGATGTAAACCGGGGTCGGCAGCATTGCCGCCCGCGACAAGGGTCCGCTCACATGCGGGTCAACCGGCACCGGAGAGCCCGCCGCCAGCCAGTCTGCATGCACTTCGGCCCCTTCCATCGCGGCGATCGAACCGCGTTTTGTGACCGCGCGAAGGTCGGCGATCAGGTCGTCGATCGACAGGTCCGCGACCCGTGCGCCGGCCTGCTCGATCTTGCCGAGGCAGCGCTCGAACGCTGCTGCCACCGCGCCTTCAGTCTCTCCGAAAAGCACGCCGCGCGGGAGACCGATGCGCAGCCCCGCAAGGGCGAGTGGCGCAGGCAGCGCCAAGTCCTCGCCCGCCATCACCGCATCGGCCGCGGCGCATTGCGCCACGGTGCGGGCGAGCGGGCCGACCGAGTCCAGCGTGGCCGACAGCGGAAAGGCGCCTGTGAGCGGCACCCGCCGCGCCGTCGGCTTGAAGCCGACGACGCCGTTGAGTGCCGCCGGAATACGGATCGACCCGCCGGTGTCGGAACCAATGGAGATTTCGCTCGTCCCCTCGCCGACGGAAACGCCGGCGCCCGAGGAAGACCCGCCGGGAATGCGGTCGGCATCGGTCGCGTTGCCAGGCGTGCCATAGTGCTGGTTGTCGCCGATGGCGGTAAAGGCGAACTCGGTCATGTTGGTCTTGCCGATGATCACCGCGCCGGCTTGCCGCAGCCGGCGCACAATCATGGCGTCGCCAATTGCCGGCGCAGCATCCTTGAGCAGCAGTGATCCGGCCGTGGTCGCCTCGCCGCAGACATCGAACAGGTCCTTGATCGAAATGATCGTTCCGTCGAGCGGTCCGAGCCTCACGCCGGCCCTCCGCCGCGCGTCGGCGGCATCGGCTGCGGCTCGCGCGGCTTCGGTATAGAGTTTCGTGAACACACGTTCTTCACCGGCACGGGCGGCGAGACGCGCAAGGATAGTTTCCAGGTGATCGCGGACGGATTGCATCTTCGGTGTCGGACTCCGGACCTCTGGGACGTCTTAAGCTTAGCAGCCAGCGCGTGGCGTGCCGAGACTTAACCCGGCGCGGGCGGTTTTGCACCCCTGGCGGACGCAAGGAAGAGAACGATGCTCTACAAAGGCAGCTGTCATTGCGGCAAGGTCGCCTTCGAGTTCGAGGCGGAACTGACCGAAGCCGTGCGGTGCAATTGCTCGATCTGCTCGCGCAAGGGCGCCTTGCTGTGCGCCGTTCCGCATCAGGCGCTGCGGGTGCTGGCCTGGAGCGACGAGATCGGCACCTACACATTCGGCAACTGCGCCATCGCGCACCGCTTCTGTCGCACCTGCGGCATCCATCCTTTCGCCGAGGATGTGCGCGAGGGGAGTGAACGCAGCGCCTACATCAACGTCAACTGTGTCACCGATGTCGATCCGTCCGCCTTGTCGATCTTCGACTTCGATGGGCGTTCAGCCTGAGTTTCGCCGGCAGCCTGCCGCGTCTGCCTGTCAGCGACGCCGCCATCGCAAAGGCAACGGCCCGAGAACCATGATGGTTCTCGGGCCGTTGCGCAAGTCAGGGATGCTTGTCGGGAGAGCCTACTCGGCGCGTTTTGGGCCGAGCAGAAACACCACGACTGCCGCCAGCAAAGTCGCCACGCCGCAATAGGCGAAGGCACTGGCGACGCCGGCATGATCGACCAGCAGGCCGCCAAAGACGGCGCCGAGCGCAATCGCCACCTGGAAGGTGGAGACCATCAGGCCGCCGGCGCTCTCGGCTTGATCGGGCGCGGCCCGCACCAGCCATGTCTGCAGCCCGACCGGCACCGCGCCGAAGGCAAAGCCCCAGGCCGCCACGGCGGCGGCGGCGATCGCCGGCGAGGCGCCGAAGACCAGCATCAAGGCGGCGGCCACTGCGATCAGCAGGGGTGCCAGCGCGACGGCGGCCTTGAGATTGCGTTCGGCCAGGATGCCGCCGGCGATATTGCCGAAGAAGCCGCCTATGCCATAGGCCAGGAGCACCAGCGAGATTGTCTCGATGCCGAGCATCGGGATCTTCTCGAGGAAGGGGCGCACATAGGTGAAGCCGGCAAAGTGCCCCGAAGCGACCAGCAGCACGACCAGCAGCGCCACCCTGATCGACGGGCGCTCCAGCACCTCGAGCAAGGTGCGGAAACTTGCCACGCCCATCGGCGGCAGTTTCGGAATGGTGGCCACCTGCACCAACAACGCCAGCGCGGCGACGACCGTGGCGATCATGAAAGCCGTGCGCCAGCCCCAGATATCACCGACATAGGCGCCGACAGGGGCGGCGGTGACGGTGGCCAGCGAAACGCCGGTCAGGATGATCGACATGGCGCGTGGCATCAACCGCATCGGCACCAGCCGCAACGCCATGGCCGCCGACATAGCCCAGAAGCCGCCGAGCGCAACGCCGAGCACGACGCGGGCAAGCAGAAGCATGGGCAGCGATGAGGCAAAGGCGGCCAAAAGGTTCGAGGCGATCAGAAACGCGGTCAGCATCCACATCACCAGCCTGCGATCCATGCGCCGTGTCATGATCGCCATTGTGGGGGCGGCAATGGCGCCGACGATCGCGGTCGCGGTGACCGCTTGTCCCGCAACGCCTTCGCTGACGCCGAGATCGCTCGCCATCGGCGTCAACAGGCTGGCGGGCAGGAATTCCGCCGTAACGAGACCGAAAACACCAAGCGCCAGCGAGACGACGGCGCCCCATGCCGGCTCTGTTCGTTCCTCCTGATCGACAGTGTTCAATAGGGCGGCGTCGACGACGCCCGTCGCGGGTTCGGCCATGGTCAGTCTCCGATGAAGTTGCAGCGCAACATTTGGCTGCACTGCAACATAGGGAGTGACGGCCTGGAGTTTCCATGCTAGAAACACCATTATGTTTGACCGTTCGTCCAAAATTCCGACCACTGGCGATCCGCTGACCGACATATTGCGCGGGCTGCGTCTCGACGGCGTCGACTACGCCCGTTGCGAAATGCGGGAGCCTTGGGGCATCCAGTTTCCGGCCCAGGCAGCGGCGCGATTCCACTTCATCGGCCGCAAGGGCTGCTGGCTGATGCAGCCCTCGGGCGAGTGGGTCGAGCTCAAGGCGGGCGACGCGGCGCTGCTGCCGCGTGGCGCAGCGCATGTGCTGGCAAGCGAACCGGGCACCAAGGCTTGGCCGATCCAGGGCTACGCGGCCGAAGAAGTCTGCAAGAACGTCTATTGCATGTCCAATGAAGCCATGTGCCCCGATGGTCGCTGTCCGGGCACGCTGCTGTTTTTCGGCAGCATGTACTTCAACATCGATGGCCTGCATCCCCTGCTCGGCATGATGCCTGATGTCATGCGCGCGCATGAACTCGAAGCTTATGAGCCGGGTATTCCGCATCTCCTGGACTCGATGGCGCGTGAAGTGACGATGGAGCGCGTCGGCTCCGGCGGCATTCTGGCGCGGCTCGCCGACGTCCTTGCCGCCACCGTGATCCGCTCATGGGTCGAGCGCGGCTGCGGCGATTCAAGCGGTTGGATCGCGGCGGTCAGGGATCCCGACATCGGGCGCGTTCTGGCCGCCATCCATCTCGAACCGGACCGCGACTGGACCGTCGAGGCGCTCGCCAGGATGATGGGCGCCTCGCGATCGGGCTTTGCCGAGCGTTTTGCCACCATTGTCGGCGAGACGCCGGCCAGGTACGTCACCCAGGTGCGCATGCACCAGGCCCGACAATGGCTGGTGCGCGATCGCCAGAAGATTTCCGTCGTCGCCACACGCCTGGGTTATGAGTCGGACGCCGCCTTCAGCCGGGCCTTCAAGCGCGTCATCGGCTCGGCTCCCAGCCACCTGCGTGCCGAGGAACATGCTGAGATCCGCCAGGCCGGCTGAAGCGCCAGGCCGTGACTCCAGGCTGGAGCAATTCCGTCCGGAATTGCCCGAAGAGGTACAGCAGTTCAGCGTTTCCGTGGGACGCTGAACTGCTGTAGGAATCGGCATGGACTTGACCTCGCCCAACGACACTGTGCCGGCCCCGGGGGGTGCGTTGACCGAGATGTTGCGCGCGCTGCGCCTCGAGGGCGTCGACTATGGCCGCTGCGAACTGGGCGCGCCTTGGGCCGTGCTCTTTCCGGTGCAGAAGGCGGCGCGGTTTCACTTCATCGGCCGTGCCGGATGCTGGCTGCTTTCGCCACTAGGCGAATGGATGGAACTGAAAGCCGGCGATGCATTGCTGTTGCCGCGCGGCGCCGAGCATATCCTTGCCAGCGCACCCGGTGTACAAGCCGAACCGCTCGAAAGCTACAGCGTCGAGCCCCTGCAGGACAATGTCTACGCCGTCTCGAACGGCGGCCATGGTGCAAAAACGCTGCTGTTCTGCGGCAGCATGCACTTCAACCACGATGGCTCGCATCCACTGCTGGCCATGATGCCGGATATGCTGCGCGCGAAGGAGCTGATGGCCGGCGAGCCAGGCATCCCGCATTTGCTGGAAGCCATGGCCGACGAGGCGACGAGGAACCGGGCCGGCTCCGGCATGATGCTGGCGCGGCTGGCCGATGTATTGGCCGCAGCCATCATCCGCTCCTGGGTGGAGAACAGCGCCGGTGACATCACGGGTTGGATCGCGGCGATCAAGGATCGGGACATCGGCCGCGTGCTGGTCGCCATTCATCGGCAGCCTGACAGGAACTGGACCGTCGAAGCGCTGGCCCGCGAGATGGGCGCCTCACGGTCGGCTTTTGCCGAACGTTTCACGGCCGTCGTCGGAGAGACGCCGGCAAAATATGTCGCCGGGGTGCGCATGCATCAGGCAAGACGGTGGCTCGAGGAAGAAGGGATGCGGGTGTCGGTGATCGCCGCCAGATTGGGCTATGATTCGGAAGCGTCGTTCAGCCGGGCCTTCAAGCGCATCGTCGGCAGCGCGCCCAGCCATTTGCGCGCCGCGGGCGGCGGCTCGGGAAAAGGCTAAATCAACGCTGTTTGCAGTGGCGATTTCCGGCCTGGATGAATTGCCAAGTGTTCCGGACAGAATGCCATTCCCGGTTTGGCCATTTGCAATAGCTTGTCATCCAACAGACGAGCGCCGGCGGCAAGTCGGCCCGAAGAGGAGAAGCGATGCCAAATCACTTAAAAATCCTGACGCTGGCTGCAATGCTCACTATCCCCGGCCGTGCCTTCGCCCTTGAGGACAGCTATCTGCCGGCCAGCAAGATTCCCTATGTTTCCGAGGCGCCGGACCAGCCGCAGCGCCTCGGTCCGCTATGGGGAGAAAGGGCCAAGGGCCCCGCGGGAACCTTGCTGAAAGTCCCGGGCAACTGGCGCGCTCCTGTTCACGCGCACACCGCCGATTATCGCGCCGTGGTGATCCAGGGCCTATGGGCGCACTGGCAGATGGAAGGCGGCGAGGCGAGCAAGGTCGAACTGCCTCCCGGATCCTACTGGACCCAGAAGGCCAATGAGATGCATGACGACGCCTGCCTCTCGGACACGGAATGCGTGATCCTGCTGATCAACACCGAGCCCTATGAGACCTACCTGCCGAAGTAGAGGTGCGGGACGGCTGTCCGGCCGACATTGCTGCGGGGGCTCAGAACTCGGGTTGACAAGACCTGACCACAGCCGGTCCCGCTGTGCCAGTTTCCCATGATAGGAATTTTTTCTTGACTGGGTGAAGGCAACTATGGTAGATATTTGGTTATGGTGCTGAGTTGCGCCAGGGACCCGCCGCACAGGCGGGTTTTTCCGTTCAATGCTTCATCAACAGCGCACCGACGAAGGCTCCGGAGGGACCCGTTAACCCGGATTCCTTGCCCTGCCGCAAGGCGGGCTTTTTGTTTAGGGCGCTGTCCGGAACATCGCATTCGCGATATTCGCCTCATCCGGCGTGCCGCAAACTCACGCCGCTGCCCTTGTCGAACAGCACCACCTTGTCCGGATTCCAGGCAAAGCGCACCGGCTGCTCGATCGCGACATCGGTCCGCGCCGGCACCGTGGCGCGCAGCGTGGTCTCGCCCACGCGCAGCGTCAGGATCTTTTCCACGCCATGGTTTTCGACGTCGTGGACGCGCGCCTCGACCGGCGCACCGCTCTCGAGATAGACGTCCTCGGGGCGGATGCCGAAGACGAGCGGGCGACCGTCGGTCGCCGCACTCGCCTTGGCTCCCCCTGAAAGCGGCAATTCGAAATTCAGCGGCGCCATGACCGCACGATCGTTGACCACCCTGCCGTCGATGAGGTTCATCGGCGGCGAGCCCACGAAGCTCGCCACATAGGTGTCGCGCGGATTGTTGTAGATCTCATGCGGCGTGCCGGTCTGGACGATGCGGCCATGGTTGAGCACGCCCACCTTGTCGCCCATGGACATCGCCTCGATCTGGTCGTGGGTGACGAACAGGAAGGTGGCGCCGAGCTGCATCTGCAGGTTCTTCAGTTCCGTGCGCAGCGCCTCGCGCAGCTTGGCGTCGAGCGCCGACAGCGGCTCGTCCATCAGGAACACGCGCGGCTTGCGCACGATGGCCCGGCCGATCGAGACGCGCTGCATCTCGCCGCCCGACAGCCGGTCGGTCTTGCGGTCGAGCAGATGCTCGATCCTGAGCGTCCGCGCCGCGCGATCGACGCGGTCCTTGATTTCGGCGTCGGGCAGCCGCCGGATCTTCGGCTTCAGCGGGAATTCGAGGTTTTCGCGCACCGTATAACGCGGATAGAGCGAATATTGCTGCAGCACCAGCGCCACGTCGCGCTCCGCGGCGCCCCAGTCGGCAACGTCGATCCCGTCGATGAAGACCTGGCCCTCGCTCGGTTTTTCCAGTCCGGCGATCAGCCGCAGCGTCGTTGTCTTGCCCGCGCCCGTCTCGCCGAGCAGGACGAAGAACTCGCCATCGGCGATGTCGAGGTCGAGCCCGGTCAGGGCCGTGTGATTGCCGAACGTCTTGGAGATATTCTTGAGCTGGATATGGGCCATCAGAGTCTCACTCCGAGCGACTTGCCGCTCGCCGCGTCGAAGAAATGCGCCTGTGTCGGATCGATCCTGGCGAACACCCTCTCGCCGGGACCTGAAATGAAGCCGCTCTTGGTGCGGGCGCGCAGCATCTTGGAGCCGACTTTCAGGTCGACGATGTCGAACGAGCCGAGCGGCTCGACGATCTGCGTCTCGACCGCCATGAAGCCCTCCGCCGCCTCACGGCTGATGAGGACGCCTTCCGGCCTGATGCCGAGTGCCAGCCGGCCGCCCGCATGGCCGTTCAGCTTCGACAGGAGCGCGCGCGGGAATTCGAAACCGGTTGGCGCATCGCCCACCGTCACCGAGGCCGACGAGGCTTTTTCGGCCACCGCCGCGTCGGCCACGTTCATCACCGGACTGCCGACGAATTGCGCGACGAAGAGGTTGGCCGGGTGCGAATAGACCTCGTCGGGGGAGCCGACCTGCTGGAGAACCCCCTCATGCATGATGACGATGCGATCGGCGAGGCTCATCGCCTCGATCTGGTCATGGGTGACGTAGATGGTGGTCGAGCCTTGCTTGATGTGCAGCCGCTTGATCTCGGCCCGCATCTCCTCGCGCAGCTTGGCGTCGAGCGCGCCGATCGGCTCGTCCATCAGCATCGCTTTCGGCCGCCGCACCAGTGCCCGGCCGATCGCCACGCGCTGCATGTCGCCGCCCGACAGCGCCGACGGTTTCTTGCCGAGCAGGTCCGTGATTTGCAGCGTCTTGGCGACCGAGCGAACTTCCTGGTCGATTTCGCTCTTGCTCTTTCGCGTGGCGCGCAAGGGAAAGGCGATGTTCTCGTAGACGCTCATATGCGGGTACAGCGAGAACGACTGGAAGACCATGGCGATGTCGCGATCGGCGGCCTTCAGATGCTGGATGGGCTTGCCGTCGATGAGGATGTCGCCCTCGTCGATCGTCTCCAGCCCGGCAATGGCGCGCAGCGTCGTCGTCTTGCCGCAGCCCGACTGGCCGAGCAGCACGATGAACTCGTTGTCTTCGATCTTGAGGTTGAGGTCCTTGATGACCTGGACGGCGCCGAAGAACTTCTGGACGCCGCGAAGCTCGATCTGGGTCAATGCTGCGCTCCCGGATTTCGCTGCGGATCGCCTGACTGGCCGGTTCCGGCTTCCTCTTGCGGTGCGATCTTGGAGGTGATGTTGAAGCCGATCAGGCCGATCAGGATGATGGTCAGCCCATAGCTGTGCAGCAGCAAGTTCCAGGGCTGGCAGAGCGCAACGATGCCGAGCACCATCAGCACCTGGCTGCCTGGTTCCAGATATTTCTGGTTGATGGCGCGAAAGCTCATTTGCGGATCGCTCCGAAGGACATGCCGCGCAACAGGTGATTACGAAGCAGGAAGGTGAAGATGGCGACAGGAAGCAGGAACAGGAAAGTGCCGGCGGCGATCACCGTCCAGTCCGGCAGCCCGGAGCCGACCTGGCTCGGGATGAACGGCGGTGCGGTCTGGGCGCGGCGATTGGTCATGATCAGCGCGAAGGCATATTCGTTCCATGCCGTGATGAAGCAGAACACGGCCGTCGCGGCGATGCCGGTGGCGGCTTCGGGCAGCACGATCTTGAAGAAGGCTTCCATGCGCGTATAGCCGTCGACGAGCGCCGCTTCCTCGTACTCCTTCGGGATCTCGTCCATGAAGCCCTTCATCAGCCAAACCGAGAAGGACAGGTTGAAGGCGGTGTAGAGGATGATCAGCCCGATATGGGAATCGTTGAGGCCGACCGCCCGGTACATCAGGAACATCGGGATCGCCACCACCACGGGCGGCAGCATGCGGGTCGAGAGGATGAAGAACAAAAGGTCCGCCTCGCCTTTGACCCTGAAGCGCGAGAAGCCATAGGCGGTGAATGTACCCATGCCGACCGCCAGCACCGTCGAGGTGATCGCGACGATCAGCGAATTCATGAAACGGTTCGGATAGCCCGACCATTGCACCTGGCCCTTGCCGTCGCGCACGATCTTTTCGCCGCCGTCGAAGACGACGCGTTCCCACCAGGGCGCCGCCGCGTATTCTTCGGGCGAAGGCGGGCTGCGCAATTGCGAGCGCTTGGTGAACAGCTTCACGAAGGGCGATATCTCCGGCTGGAACACGACCGTCGGCGGGATGGTGGTGGCAAGGTTGCGCGGCTTGAACGCCGTCGAGGCGATCCAGTAGATCGGTGCCAGGAAGATCACTGTCGCCACCAGCACGGCGACGATTGCGACGCGGTTGAGGGCGATCTCGGAAGAAGTGCGGACGGCGGCCATCTCAGCGCTCCTTCACTTTGTTCAGATATTTGACGTAGATGTTGGTGATGGCCAGCACCATGATCAGCACGATGTAGGCGAGCGCGCAGGAGCGCCCGGTCTGCCATTCCTGGAACGCCATCTTGTAGAGCCGGATCGAGATCAGTTCAGCCGTCGGCTGGGTGGTCAGGATGTAGGCCAGATCGAAGGTCTTGAACGCTTCCATGGTGCGGAAGATGACGGCGATCATCAGGATCGGCGCGACCAGCGGCAAGGTGATGCGGAAGAAGGTGTAGAACGGACCGGCGCGGTCGATAGCGGCGGCTTCGTAGAGGTGCTTCGGCACCGCCGAGAGGCCGGCCAGCGACAGCAGCATGACGAAGGGCGACCACATCCAGATGTCGGTCAGCGCCACCGCGTAGAGTGCCATCTTGGGGTCGGCCAGCCACTCGAAATTGCCAAGCCCAAGCGCATAGTTGATGACGCCCCATGACGGATCGTAGAGCAGTTTCCAGAACAGGCCGACGACGGCCATCGACAGCATCATCGGCAGCAGCAGCAGGGTCGTCAGCAGCCCCTTCAGCGGAATATCGCGGTTGAGCAGCATCGCCACGCCGAAGCCGACCAGCAACTGTCCGGCGACCGAGATGATCACGTATTTGGCGGTGATGGCGAAGTTGGACCAGACATAAGGATCGCTGAGCAGGTCGCGGTAGTTCTGCAACCCGACGAAATTCGCCGGCGCGTTGGTCGAGGCGCGGAAATCGGTGAAGGAATAGCCGAGCGAATAGATCAGCGGAAAGATGTTGAAGACGATCAGGAACAGGATCGTCGGGATGATGAAAAGATTGCGGATCGAAATATCGCTAAGGCCACGCGCGGCCGCGCGTGAAGATCTGTCCAGCGTGGTGATCATCGTGGTCGCCAAGACCCTGCTCCCGCTTGAAGAAAAAGAAACGGAGGAGGCATGAGCGCCCCCTCCGTGGGACATGAACGATTATTGGCCGCGGCCGTATTTCTTGAAGGTCGCGTTCCAGTCGGCGGCCAGTGCGTCGAGCGTTTCCTTGGCGGTGCCTTCGCCGCCGATCATGTAGGGATAGACGCGCTGGTTGAGCTGCTGGAGCAGTTCGGCGTATTCCGGCACCGCCCAGAAATCCTTCACCTTGAACATGGTCTCGTAGAAGGCCTTGTTGTAGGGCGTCGCATTCTGGAACTCTTCGGACTTGAGCACGGCTGCGCTGCAGGTGTAGCCGCCGAGTGCCGCCCACTTCTTCTGGGTCTCGTCCTTGATGAACCATTCGAGGAACTTCATCGCCTCGTCCTGCTTCTGCGAGTAGGAGACGACGGAGATGCCCTGGCCACCGAGTGCGGCGAACTGGTCGCCGTTCGGCCCGGGAGGATTGGCGAAGAAGCCGGTGTTCTTGGCGTTCGGGTTCGACGCCTCGTTGATCAGCGAGGGGAAGAACGCGAAGTAGTTCATGCTCATCGCGGCCAGGTTTTCGGTGATCGCCTGGTTGTCCTCGACGAAGAACGACTTGGCCCAGCCCGGAGGCGTGAACTTGTAGAGCTCCTTATAGGCGTCGAGTGCGGCGACAGCCTTGTCGGAGTTGATGAAACCGTCGACCTTGTAGGTCGAATAGTCACCCAGTTCGCCGCCATAGGAGAACAGCGCGTTCTCGAAGCCCATCGCCATCGCGTCATAGGAATTGTCGGTGTAGATGGCGATGCCGTATCTCTTCTGGTCCGGCCGGTGGAAGAATTCGGCGATGTCGCGCAGCGCCTTGAAATCCTTCGGCACGTCGAGGTCGTAGCCGTATTTGGCCTTGAAGGCTTCCTTCTCCTTCGGATCCTCGAACCAGTCCTTGCGATAGGACCAGCCGACGGCGTCGCCTTCGAGCGGGATGGCCCAGTACTTGCCGCTGTTGCCGGGATATTCGGCGTAGTACTTCACTGTCGCCGGCGCCATCACCTCGCCGAGCTTGTGCTTGTTGAAGAAGTCGGTGAGGTCGACATAGTGGCCACCGGTCGAGCCGGCGCCGAGCCACTGCGAGTCGCCGACGACCAGGTCGTAGGCATCGCCATGAGCGTTGAACTCGGTGAAGGCCTTGGTCTGGAAGTCGGCCCAGGGCGTGGTCTCCACCGTGATCTTGACGCCGGTTTCCTTCTCGTACTCGTTGCCGAGTTCCTGGAGGTAGTTGGCAGGATCCCATTCCGCCCAGAAGATGGTGAGCGATTTGTCCTGGGCGTAGACGGATGTTCCGCAGGCAAGTGTCAAGCCGATACCAGCAAGCAAGCTGGTCACTATCTTGCGCATGATGTTTCCTCCCTTGTGCGCATTCTACCGTATCAAGCGAACCGGCAAACGGGGCCGGCCCTGGTAGTTCCTCCCTTGGTCGCGCCTTCCGGTTTGGAGCCTCCTCGCCCGTCCGGAAATGGATCGCAGCCCTCACTTTCGATCCGCTTTTCTCCTTTGATCTGGTATTACCAATTTTGAAGCTCCGTCAAGCCCTTTCTTGAGCAATGGTGACAGCTCGAAGTCTCGAATTCCAGCCTTATCTGCCTGTTTTTCCTAAATTTTCCTACTCATTGATAGACATCGGCCTTGTTCATGCTTCAGCATTGCGGTTAATATCGGCAACCAGTATGCAAATCTGGTAGAACCAGATACCTGCTATTTCGTGACCCTTGTTGGTTCGATCGCTTGTGCTTCGGAGACTGATTCCGCGATCGCCGCGCGCACCAGGGCGACCGCCGCCCACTGGGCAACGGACATCGTCCGGCGACCGTCCAGTCCCCAGATGTCCTTCAGCACGATAAGCACCTCGACGCCGAAGATCAGCGACAGCGCCTGCGCCAGCCGCTTGAGGTCGCGCGGCGGCAGCCGGCCCTTGAGCGGAGCGAGCGCGTCCTGAAGCAATTCGACGCGGTGGCCCCGCTTGAAGGCCGGTTCGCTTCCCAAAGTACCGGCCTGGCGCCGCGCCCACTGATCGAGCGACAGTTTCAATGCCGCCTTGAAGGTCGCCTCGAAAGCCTCGATGCGCGGCATGGCCGTGTCGAAGAGCTCGGCAACGCGGCGCTCGGCATCGGCAGAGGTGGATTTCCAGGTGAGGATCGGCCCGAGCCCCTCGTTAACCACTGCCTGCACCAGTGCCGCCTGGCTCGGAAAATACCGGTAGGCGGTGGCGCGGGACACCTGCGCCGCCTCGGCAACCTCGCTGACCGAAGGTGTTGCGCCTGCCTGCATCAGCCTCGTCGCCGTCTCCAGCATCAGCCGTTTCGTGCGCGCGCGGGGTCCACGCTCTGGTCCCCCGGCGGTGTCGTCGCTTGCTGCGGCTTGTTGACGTGAGACATCCATACCAATATGATACGCGCGTCTCAAAAAATTGCAATGACCTCCTCGTTTTCGGAATGGCTAGGTTGACGCTCTGTAGAGCACTGAGCCTCTGGGTGACTTGGACCGGCAGAGGGAGGCATCGATGAAGCGCATTTATGTGGTGGGCACCGCGGACACCAAGGGTGAGGAACTCGCCTTCCTGGCCGACGCGATCGCCGCCACGGGTGCCGCTGTCTGCCGGGTCGACGTCGGAACGCGCGCCGCGAGCGTGCCGGTCGACATTGCCGCTGGGGATGTGGCAGGCCACCATCCCGGCGGGCGAGACGCGGTGCTCGCCGGCGACGACCGCGGCGCTGCGGTCGCCGCCATGGGCATCGCCTTCGCTCGCTTTGCCCAATCGCGAAACGACATTGCCGCCATGATCGGCATCGGCGGCGGCGGCGGCACGTCGATCGTCACCGCAGGCATGCGCACGCTGCCGCTCGGCCTGCCCAAGATCATGGTTTCGACGCTCGCTTCCGGCGACACCGCGCCCTATGTCGACATCTCGGACATCATCATGATGCCATCGGTGACCGACATGGCCGGGCTGAACCAGCTCTCGCGTGTCGTTCTGCACAATGCGGCCCAGGCGATATCGGGCATGGCCGCCAGACCGCCGCCGCCGCCCGAGGGCAAGCCGTCGATCGGCCTCACCATGTTCGGCGTCACCACGCCGTGCGTGACGGCAATCGCGGATCAGCTCCGTTCGACCTATGACTGCATGGTCTTTCACGCCACCGGCACCGGCGGCCGCAGCATGGAGAAACTGGCCGACAGCGGCCTGCTGTCCGGCGCCATCGACATCACCACCACTGAGGTCTGCGATCTCCTGTTCGGCGGCGTGCTGCCGGCGACGGAGGACCGTTTCGGTGCCGTTGCCCGCACCGGCCTGCCTTATGTCGGCTCGGTCGGCGCGCTCGACATGGTCAATTTCTGGGCGCCTGCGACCATTCCGGACCCTTATCGCGGGCGGCTGTTCTACGAGCACAACCCGAACGTCACGCTGATGCGCACGACGGCGCAGGAATGCCGCAAGATCGGCGAGTGGATCGGCACAAGGCTCGCCCGCTGCAAGGGGCCCGTGCATTTCCTTGTCCCGGAGAAAGGCGTCTCGGCGCTCGACATCGAAGGCGGCGCCTTCTTCGACCCGCAAGCCGATGCCGCCCTGTTCGAAGCCATTGAGCGCACGATTAAGCCGAACGCGACGCGCCGGCTGACACGCCTGCCGCTGCACATCAATGATCCCCGATTCGCCAAGGCCGCGGTCGCGGCTTTCCTCGAAATCGCCAGACAGTGAGATCCAAGACATGCCGGCAATACCGCGCAAGGACATACTGAAGAAATTCAGGGGGATGATCGACAAGGGCGTGCCAATCGTCGGCGGCGGCGCTGGCACCGGCCTGTCGGCCAAGGCCGAAGAGGCCGGCGGCATCGACCTCATCATCATCTACAATTCCGGCCGCTACCGCATGGCCGGTCGCGGCTCGGCCGCCGGCCTGCTTGCCTATGGCAATGCCAATGAGATCGTCAAGGAGATGGCCTACGAGGTGCTGCCGGTGGTCAGGAAGACGCCGGTGCTGGCTGGTGTCAACGGCACCGATCCGTTCGTCATCATGCCGCTGCTGCTCTCCGAGCTGAAGACGATGGGTTTTTCCGGGGTGCAGAATTTCCCCACCATCGGCCTGTTCGACGGCAGCATGCGACAGAGCTTCGAGGAGACAGGCATGGGTTTTGGGCTCGAGGTCGACATGATCGCCGAAGCCCGCAAGCTCGATCTTCTGACCACGCCCTATGTCTTCAACCCGGACGAGGCGCGCGCCATGACCAGGGCCGGCGCCGATATCGTCGTGGCTCATATGGGCGTGACGACGGGGGGCTCGATCGGCGCCACCTCTGCCAAGTCGCTCGACGACTGCGTGGTCGTCATCGACGCGATCGCCGAAGCGGCCCGTTCGGTGCGCAAGGATGTCATCCTGCTTTGCCATGGCGGGCCGATCTCGATGCCGGACGACGCCCGCTATATCCTCGAACGCTGCAAGGGGCTGCACGGCTTCTATGGCGCGAGCTCGATGGAGCGGCTGCCGGCGGAAGCGGCGATCGCCCGGCAGACCGCCGATTTCAAGGCCGTCACGCTTGGCGGCCTGAAGACGACCACGAAGAAAAAGAAGGGATCATGAGAATGACCGACAAGAGCAAGGTGTTCGTCTACCCGAAGGATGTCGGCGCCTTCGGATTCGACTGGGGAAAATTGTCGCTGACGGTCGCTCCGGAAGTGAACGGCGCGACCCGCTTTTCCGGCGGCGTCGTCGACCTGCCCTCCGGCAAGGGCCATACCCGTCATAACCATCCGGGCGCGGAGGAAATCATCTTTGTCATTTCGGGCCATGGCGAGCAGATGGTCGAGGACGAGCAAGGCAATCCGGTGGTCGAGAAGGTCGGCCCCGGCTGCACCATTTACGTGCCGGAGAGCCGCTTCCACTCGACGCTCAACACCGGCGACGGGCCGATGCAGCTGTTCGTCGTCTATTCGCCGGCAGGGCCGGAACTGGGATTGCGCGAACTGCCGGATTTCAGGTTGCTGCCGGCCGGGAACTCCCCTCGCTCGCGACTTTGAGGCGCCCTTCCGATATGCTATCGTCCAGCATGCCTCCTTGAGAGAGAAGCGATGACGCGTTTCAGTCCCCAGGAATTCGTGGAAAAGCTCGCAACGGGCAGCCTGCCGGACGGCAACCCGGCCATGACGGTTGGCGGTATTGTCAAGGCCAACGACGCCGACCCGTCAACGCTTCTCTTTTCGACCGATTTGTCCTGCGAATCCTGGATACCCGTGCCGCTGAGCTTGATCCAGACGGTCGAGCAGGTACGGACGGTCAACTGCAAAGACCACAAGCATCCGCTGGTCAAGATCGCTTTTACACCGCCCTCGCCGGATCAACGTGACATCAATGCCCTGCTTATGATCATCGCCGGGCTTCAGAGCCAACTCTCCTGGTTCCATCGCAACGCCAAGTCCGGCAGTCCGTGGGCGTCAACGTTTGCATCCGATTGCGCCGTCGTCTCCGCATCCGAGGGGCTTACCATATGCTGCACCCAGACGATCGACGGAAGATTGGAAGTCGTCTGCACTGGAATGGTTTAGTGCCTGTCGCGCAAAAGTGACTTCTGTTTAGCGGCAACGGCAAAGCGCCGCGCATGAATTCGTTTCGACGCGACGCGCCTTAGAGACAATCGAGACCGGCACGCTCATTTGTAACGTGGCAGGTTACATGCCACCCCGGTTCCATGCCCGACCCCGATCCCCGAACATCACATAGCCGGTATCGGTAACCGCCACCGTATCCTCCAGCTTGATGAAGCCGCGCGTCGGGTGAAGCATGGTCGTCTCCACCGATAGCACCATGTTCCTCTCCAGCGGCTTGCCCGCATAGGTGCCTTCATAGGTCACCGGATGGTTGGTCATCAGGAACGGCGCCTCATGCGTGATCAGCCCCATGCCGTGAGCGAAGAAATCCGTGTAGGGCGCGACCTTGGATTTTTTCAGCACGCCTTCGGCATGGGAAATCATGTCACCACCCAGCGTACCCGCCTTTACCTTCGAGAACGCCGCCTGCTGCACCGCCTCGACCTCGGCCAGCAGGTCCTCCAGCTCGGCATCCGGGTCTCCGAGAACCCCCATGCGGCAGAGGTCGCCGATATAGCCATGATAATTGCCGCCGGAATCGATCGACAGCACTTCGCCCTTCTTCCACGCCTGCGGCGACGCCGCGCGGTTGTGGCTGGAGCCCAGCGTCAGCAGGCAATATTCGAAATGCGCGCCGCGATTGGTCTCCTCGCGGCGAAGCTGTTCGATCATCTCGCTCTTGGTCGTGCCTTCGCGCGCCCATTGGATGGTGGCCAGCATGGAATCGGTGATCAGTTCGGAGGCGATCCGCAGTTTCTCCAGCTCGGCCTCGGTCTTGATGGCGCGCATGCGCTCCAGCATGCCGGTGGCATCGACCAGCTTGGCGTCGGGGAGCGCTTTGCAGATCAGGGCATAGGCGTCCGACGGCAGGAAACCCGGCTCGATGCCGATGCGAGCGTCGCCCTTGCCGATCTTGCGCACATGCTCGACAGCGAGATTGGCGGCATCGAGCGTGCCCCAGCAGGCGGCATGCAGCGTCGGCGTCCAGAACGGGTGGTTCTGGTGTTCGCCACCCTCCATGCGGTTGCCGATATAGGCGGCGTGGTCCGGTCCGCCTTTTTCGTAGATCACGATCGGCAGGTACCGGCTGTGGCCGATCGCATCCATGGCGGCGAAGAAGATGAACTTATAGCCGCCGAGCAGATATTGGGTGTTGTGCTTGGAGGTCGCGAGCAGGACGTCGATATCAGCCTCTTGCATCAGGCCATCGACCCTGGCGTGGTCGAATGGGATGTCGCCGACGGCACTCTTCCCCGGAGCTATGTTCATTGTCTCTCTCCCTGAATGTCCGCCTGAATGTCCGCGCGGATCGGCTGGACCGCCGGCTGCCCGATCCCGATGGTCTTCCGACTTCGGGTCAAATCTGCACCATTTTCGCCCATCTGGTCCAGCCAGAAACAGGCTCCCCCAGCTGAATGGCCGTCGCCGGTGCCGATAATGTGAGGTGCATCGGATGGCCTGGTCTTACCAGGTCAGGTTTATCGACCACTCTCCCGTAACTGGTCCAGCGAACAAAAATTTCAAAGCCACGCCACGATGCGCCAATTCCGTCTCTGGCGAAAGCCTCGGCAAGGCCCATAATCAAACGTGCATGGAAACGCCCGAAAGGCCTCCGTGGAAGATATGAGATAGAGGGGGAATAGGATGATGCCGGAGTTCAGGATTTCACGCCGCACGGTGCTTGCGGGCTCTGCCATGCTTCTGGCCTCCACCGCGATGCCGCCCTTGAGCTGGGCGCAGACGCCGAAGAAGGGTGGCCGCCTGGTGCTCGCCGCCGATTCCGAGCCGCGCAACCTCAACCCGGCCATCGTCGCCTCCAACGGCGTCTTCTTCATCTCCAGCAAGATCGTCGAAACGCTGGCCGAAGCCTCCTTCGATGGCAAGGACGGGCTTGCACCACGCCTGGCGGTCGGTTGGGAAGGCGCCGCCGACGGGCTGTCGGCGACCTTCAAACTGCGCGAAGGGGTCAAATGGCATGACGGCACGCCGTTTACCTCGGCCGACGTCGCCTTCTCGGCGCTGCAGATCTGGAAGCCGCTGCAGAATCTCGGCCGCACCGTGTTCAAGGATCTGGCCGCGGTAGATACCCCTGATGAATTGACCGCCGTGTTCAAATTCGCCAAGCCGACGCCCTTCCAGCTGATCCGCAACGCTCTGCCGGCGCTGAGCAGCGTGGTGCCGAAGCACGTTTACGAAGTTGGCAAGATCGAGGACAACCCGGCCAACAACGCGCCCATCGGCACCGGCCCGTTCAAGTTCGCCGAATACAAGGCCGGCCAATACTACCGGCTGACGAAGAACACGGATTATTGGGGCAAGGGCGAGCCCTATCTCGATGAGATCATCTACCAGGTGTTGCCCGACCGCACTTCGGCGGCGAGCGCGCTGGAAGCAGGAGAGATCCAGCTCGCCGCCTTCTCCGCCGTGCCGCTGGCCGATCTTGACCGCATCTCGAAAGTGCCGGGCCTGAAGGTGATCACCAAGGGCTATGAGGGACTGACCTACCAGCTCGTCGTCGAGATCAATCATCGTCGCAAGGAGCTCGCCGACCTGAAGGTGCGCCAGGCGATCGCGCATGCCATCGACAAGGATTTCGTCGTCAAGACGGTGTTCCTCGGCTATGCCGCCACCGCCACCGGCCCGGTGCCGAAGAACGACCCGCAGTTCTATACCGCCGACGTCCCGACCTATGCCTTCGACGTCGCCAAGGCCAATGCGCTGCTCGACGAGGCGGGTTACAAGAAGGGCGCCGACGGCAAGCGCTTTTCGCTGAAACTGTTGCCGGCTCCCTATTTCAACGAAACCAAGCAGTTCGGCGACTATCTGCGCCAGGCGCTCGCCGCCATCGGCATCGACGCCGAGCTCGTCAACAACGATTCCGCCGCGCATATCAAGGCCGTCTACACCGACCACGCTTTCGACCTCGCCGTCGGCCCGCCGGTGTTCCGCGGCGACCCGGCGATCTCGACCACCATCCTGGTGCAAAGCGGCATTCCGGACGGCGTGCCGTTCTCCAACCAGGGCGGCTACAAGAACGATGCGCTGGACGCGCTCATCGCCAAGGCGTCCGAGACGCTCGATACATCGGCCCGCACCAATCTTTACAAGGAGTTCCAGAAAGAGGTGGCCGCCGACCTGCCGCTGATCAACGTCGCCGAATGGAGCTTCATCAGCGTCGCCCGCGACACTGTGGGCAACATCGCCAACAATCCGCGCTGGGCGGTATCGAACTGGGCGGACACATATCTGGAATCGTGACAGTATTTCGCGGATGAACGTTCGCGAAATCATCGTAGGCGTTGAGTTCTACGAGGCCCCCCTCTGTCCTGCCGGACATCTCCCCCTCAAGGGGGGAGATTGGCAACTTGTCTGTCCCGCGAATTTTCCGATGTTGGGGATTGGCGAAGCCAAAAATGACAGCCAATCTCCCCCCTTGCGGGGGAGATGTCCGGCAGGACAGAGGGGGGTGCCCAGGCGCGGTCCTAACCAACGTATCGCCAACCCATCGAGGGCCGCATGAACCGCGCCCTCACGCTCCTCCGCCGTCGCCTCGTCGGCAGCGTCTTCGTGCTTTTGATCGTCGTCATCGGCACGTTCCTGCTGCTCGAGGCCGCCCCGGGCGACGCGGTCGATGCCTATATCGTCTCTACCGGCGGCGATGCCGGCATGATCGAGCTGTTGCGCCATCGCTGGGGCCTCGACCAGTCGGAGCTGACGCGGCTCGCCAACTATCTCTGGGCGCTGCTGCATCTCGATCTCGGCCAGTCCGTCACCTTTTCGCGGCCGATCCGCGACGTGATCCTCGAGCGCCTGCCGACCACGCTGTGGTTGATGGGCAGCGCCACCGCGCTTTCCTTCGGCCTCGGCTCGGCGCTGGGCATCTATGCCGGCGCCAGGCCGGGCAGTTTTCGCGACCGTTTTCTCTCCATCGGTTCGCTGGCGCTCTACGCGGTGCCGGGTTTCTGGCTCGGCCTGGTGCTGATCGTCGTCTTCGCTGTCGACCTGCGCTGGCTGCCGATCGGCGGCATCGAGACCATCGCCTCCGGCAAGGCCGGCCTCGACCGCGCCGCCGACATCGCCATCCATCTCGTCCTGCCGGTCTCAGCCCTCGGCTTCATCTACCTGGCGCTCTATTTGCGGATGATGCGTGCCGGCATGACCGAGGTCTGGCGGCAGGATTTTGTGCTGGCCGCCCGCGCCAGGGGCTTGTCGCGCCCCCGCATCGTGCTTGCCCATGTCGCCCGCAATGCGCTGCTGCCATTGGTCACGATGCTCGGCCTGCAGTCGGCGCAGATGCTGGGCGGTAGCATCGTCATCGAGAGTGTCTTTGCCGTGCCCGGTCTGGGTCGGCTGGCGCAGGAGGCAGTGGCCGCGCGCGACACGCCCTTGCTGCTCGGCATCATTCTCGTCAGCGCCGTCCTGGTCATCGTCATCAATCTTCTCGTCGATGTCGCCTATGCCTTTCTCGACCCGCGCGTCGGCGCCAGCGAGGCCGGCACATGAGCACGCTCCGCCGCTTTCTGCGCACGCCGGAGGCGGTCGCCGGCGCCATACTCCTGGCGGCATTGTGCGCCATGGCCCTGTCGGCGCCGCTGCTGTTTCCGGGCGACCCGCAAGCCATCGCCGGCCCGGCGCTGCTGCCGCCCTTCCAGGACTGGTCGCTGCCGCTCGGCACGGATCGCCTCGGCCGCGACGTGCTGGCCGAGCTTTTCCACGGCGCCCGCACATCGCTTGCCGTCGGCCTTGCGGCAGCCGCCGCCGCACTGGCCATCGGCTCGATGGTGGGCACGGTGGCCGGGTTTGCCGGCGGCCTCACCGACGAGGTGCTGATGCGCGTCACCGATGCCTTCCAGACCGTGCCGGGCTTTTTGCTGGCGCTAGCCTTCGTCAGCGTCGTCGGCCCTTCGCTCGGCGTCGTCGTGGCGGCAATAGCGCTCGGCACCTGGACCGGGCCCGCGCGCGTGGCCCGCGCGGAAGTGCTGTCGATCCGCGAGCGCGACTACGTCGCCGGCGCGCGCGTCATCGGCATGCATCCGCTGGAAATCGCCTTTCGCGAGGTGCTGCCCAATGCCTTGCCGCCGGTGCTGGCGCTGTCCTCGGTGATCGTGGCAGCGGCGATCCTCACCGAGGCGGCTTTGTCCTTCCTCGGCCTTGGCGACCCCAATCGGGTCACCTGGGGCGGCATGATAGCTGAGGGCCGCGCCGTGCTGCGCACCGCGCCCTTCCTGTCGATCGCGCCCGGCATAGCACTGGTCCTGACGGTGCTCGGCGTCTATCTCGCCGGTGAAGGCATCGTTGAAACCACGGCGGTCCGAAGAGGCCTGTCGTGACCGCGCTGGTTTCGATCCGCAACCTCGCGGTGACCTACCGCCGTGACGACGGCGAGGTGGTGGCGCTGAGAGACATCAGCCTCGACATCAAGGCTGGCGAGCGGCTGGCCGTCATCGGCGAAAGCGGTTCGGGCAAAAGTACGCTGGCTTTGGCGATTGCGGGGTTGTTGCCGGCGAGCGCCAGGATTGACGGACGTATCGATTGGGTTTTGCGACCGTCGATGTTGGGTGCCAAGGCAGAACGCCTACCTTCCCGTTTTCTCGAAAAGGCACCCCTCCTCGGCCGCGATATCGGCTTCATCTTTCAAGACCCGTCCGCCAGCCTCGATCCTGTCATGACCGTGGGCAAACAGATCGCCGAAGTCTCCCGGACCCATCTCGGTCTCACATGGCCTCAGGCATACGCCAAGGCGAAGGACCTGTTCGAACGCGTCCGCCTGCCCGACCCGGACTCCGCCCTGCGCGCCTATCCGCATCAGCTGTCCGGCGGCCAGAAGCAGCGTGTGGCGATTGCAGCCGCGATCGCAGCCGGCCCAAGACTTTTGATCGCCGATGAGGCGACCAGCGCGCTCGACACCATCGTGCAGGCCGAGATCGTCGCACTGATCCGGCGGCTGGTGGAAGAAGACGGCATGACGCTGCTGTTCATCAGTCACGACATTGCGCTGGCCGCCGAGCTGGCGGACCGCATTGCGGTGTTCCGGCATGGCGAATTGATCGAACTTGGCGCCACGCAACAGATCGTCAGTGCGCCAACTGAAGCCTACACGCGCGCGCTGCTCGAGGCCCATATCGGCCTCGACGCCGAACCGCTGCACCACGGTGTGATGGCATGAGCGCCCCTGTGCTGGCGGTTTCCAACCTTACCAGGCATTACCGCCGTGGCGGCAAGACAGTTACCGCGGCCGACGACGTTTCTTTCGAAATCGGGCCCGGCGAGACGCTGGCGCTGGCCGGACCCTCCGGCAGCGGCAAGTCGACGATCGCCCGGCTGGTGTTGCGGCTGATCGAGCCGGATGCCGGCCGGATCGAGTTTGAAGGCCATGATTTCCTGGCTCTGGGCGGCGCCAGCTTGCGTGCGCGTCGCGCTCGCTTGCAGATGGTGTTCCAGGATCCGCTTGCCGCCTTCAATCCGCGCGCCACGGTGGCGCGCGTGCTTGACGACCCTTTGCGCATCCACGGCGTCGCCTCCCGTTCCGAGCGCCCGCGCCGTATCGCCGCCCTGCTGGAGCGCGTCGGGCTTACGGCGGAGCTCGCCTCTCGCGCCATCCACGAAATCTCGGGCGGCCAGCGGCAGCGGGTGGCGATTGCCCGCGCCATGGCCACGAAACCCTCGCTGATCGTGCTCGACGAAGCGGTGTCGGCACTCGATGTTTCGGTGCGCGGACAGATCCTCGATCTTTTGCTCGACCTGCAACGCCAGGAACGGATCGCTTATCTCTTCATTTCGCATGATCTCGGCGTCGTCAGGGCCGTCGCCCACCGCGTCATCCTTCTCGACGGCGGGCGGATTGCCGAGAGCGGCGATGCCCGCGCCGTCATCGATGCGCCGCGATCGGCTATCGGCAAGGCGCTCGTGGCAGCCGCACCAAAGCTCAGAAGAACCACGCAGGAAGCATCATGATCGACCCCGAAGCCAGAGCCGAGAAACTGTCGCGCGAACTCGATTCCGCATTCCGCAACCGGGCCGACCTCTATCGCCTGTTCCTGGATCAGTTGACCGGAGAGCTGGGCGCCGAAAGAGCCGAGGCGATAATGACCCGGACCATCGAGCAGCGCGGCAAGGAAGTGGCAGCAGCCGCCTTCGCCGGATTCGGTCCCAACGACGCGCGCTCAATCGGCGAAGCTTTCCTGTCGGTCAGCCCGGATGACGGCCGGATGTATCCGACCGATGTCGAACGCGGGCCCGACCGCATCGCCTTCAAGGTGAAACGCTGCCCCCTCAAGGATGCTTGGGTCGAGGCCGGCGTCGGCGAGGAAAAACTCGCGACGCTCTGCCGCATCGCCGGCGCCTTCGACCGTGGCCTGTTCGAGGCGACCGGCGTGCGTTTCGACAATGTCACCTGGACGCCCGGCCACGGCAGCGGCTGCTGCCACATCGCGCTGACCAACCGCGATGCCGGCTAGCAATCGACGGCCTTAGCCGCCGACCATCAGCCTGACGACCTCGTCATGGTTGGTCTCGGAAATCTTGCGCTCGCCGGCCTGGATCCCACGCCGCAGCACGACGATGCGATCGGAAACGGCGAAGATGTCCTGGAGATTATGCGAGATGAAGATCACGCCGCGCCCTTGCGCCTTGAGCTGATGGATGAGCGAAATCACCTTGCGCTGCTCCGGCACGCCGAGCGCGGCCGTCGGTTCATCCATGATCAGGATCTGCGCGTCCCAGTAGACGGCGCGGCCGATGGCCACGGCCTGCCGCTGGCCGCCGGAGAAATTGCTGACCGGCGCGTTCAACCGGCTGACGTGAAAGTCCAGCCGCTTCATCGTCTCCCTGGCGGCCTCGGCCATGGCCTTGCGGTCGAGCACCGGCAGGAAGCCGAACGCCTTGCGCATCGGTTCGCGGCCGAGGAAGATGTTGGCACCGATCGACAGATTGTCGGCCAGCGCGAGATCCTGGTAGATCGTCTCGATGCCCTTTTCGCGCGCCTCCTGCGGCGTGGCGAAAGCCACCGGCTGACCTCTGAGCAGGATTTCTCCGCCCGTCGGCTGGAACACGCCCGATATTGCCTTGATCAGGGTCGTCTTGCCGGCGCCATTGTCGCCGGCAAGCGCCACCACTTCGCCCGGCCGCACGGCCATGGAGAAATCGTTGAGCGCCCGTACCGCACCGAAGTGCTTGGAAAGGTTCCGGACTTCGAGGAGGGGCTCGGTGCTATTCATCCTGACGGGCTCCACTGAACCGGCGCTGCGCCTGGTCGATGAGAACGGAAATGATGATGACGACGCCGACGGCGATGAACTGCCAGAACGGCTCCACATTGACGAAGACCAGCCCGTATTGGATGACCGCGATCACCAGCGCGCCGGCGACGGTGCCGAAGATGGTGCCGGAGCCGCCGAACAGGCTGGCGCCGCCGATCACCACCGCCGCGACGCTGTCGAGCAGCAGCGGTTCGCCGGCCTGCGCTGCCCCCGCCGTGAAGCGCGCGGCATAAAGCGCGCCGCCAAGGCCGGCGCACATTGCCGACAGCACGTAGAGCCGCAGGATGTGGCCCCTGATGTCGATGCCGGCGCGGCGCGCCGCCTGCACATTGGCGCCGATGGCGTAATTGTGCTGGCCGAAACGGGTCTGGCTGAGCAGATAGTGCATCACGACGACGAAGACAGCAGCGATCATCACCAGATAGGGCACGCCATGGAACTTGCCGTTGCCGAGCAGTGCGAACCAGGAATTCTGTACCGGCACTGTCGTGCCGCCGGCAAGCAGGAAGGCGACACCGCGGGCGACGCCGAACATGCCGAGCGTGCCGATGAAGGGCGGAACCCTGAGCCGCGAGATCAGCAAGCCGTTGATGACGCCGGGCACGCCGGCCACGATCACCGCGGCAAGGATGCCGGCCGGCATGGCCAACGGCAACGGAATGGCGGCGCCCGCCATGTTGGTGGCATGCGCGGCGATGACCGCGGCAAGGCCCATGATGAAGCCGAGCGAAAGGTCGATGCCGCCTGATATGATGACGAAGGTCTGCCCGGTCGCCAAAAGCAGCGGCGCCACGGCGAAAATCGCGATGGATTGCAGATTGAACGGATTGAGCACGAAAGTGGCGCCGAAGGCGCTCCGCGACCAGATCTCGAAACAGATGATCAGGCCGGCGAGAAACAGCCAGGCGCGCCCCTCGGCGATGCGTGCGATCCAGCTCCTGGCGGGATCGCCGTGGTCAGCCTGGGGGGCGACATGCTTCTCGGCTGGCTGTGCTGGTGATGTCGAGGTCATGAGTACTCCGCGGCGCGGCTGCCTTCAAACAGGTCCCGCCCTGGCGGGACCGGCACAGGCTCCTCCCGGCGCACCGGGAAGAGCCAAGCTGGTCCGGACTTACTCGGAGTAGAGATACTTCGAGATGTTCGGATCGGCGATGTTGGACTTGTCCATGATCGTGAAGCCGGTGCCGATCGTGACCGGGATGGATTGGCCGGTCAGGTGGGCATAGGCCGAGACGACGCCGAAATAGCCGATCTCTGCGGGATGCTGGGCGATCGCCACATCCACAAGGCCGGTGTTGATGTTGTCGACGATGCTGGTCGGAGCATCGAAGGCAACCACTTTGACGGTGCCCGTCTGCCCTGCCTGCTTGACGCCATTGGCGGCGCCCAGCGCCGAGAACAGATTGGCGCCGAACACGCCGACGAGGTCGGGGTTGCGCGCGAACACCGCCTGCAGCTGCGAGGCCGCCTTGTTGGCGTCGTCGTCATTGAACTGGGTCTCGAGAACGGTGATGCCGGGATGGTTGGCCATCTCCTTCTTGAAGCCTTCCTCGCGCTGGTCGGTGGTCGAGATGCCGGGCTTGACGTTGGAGACGTAGACCTTGCCCTTGTCGCCGACGGCCTTGGCAAGCGCCCGCGCCGCGATTTCGCCGCCCAGCACATTGTCCGAAGCGATGTAGGCCAGCGGGAAATCGGCGTCACCCGCTCCGGTCTGATAGGCGCCGGTGCCGATGAACGTATCCACGGTGATGACCGGAATGCCTGCGTCATTGGCCTTGCGCAGCGGCTCGACCAGCTGGACCTTGTCGGTAGGCGCGATCAGGATCGCGTCCGGCTTCTTGGCGATGACCGCGTCGAGCACCGGCACCTGGGTGACCGGATTGAACTCAGGAGCGCCCTGGAAGACCAGGTTCACGCCAAGGGCGTCGGCCGCAGCCTGGGCGCCCTTGCGCATGGTGATGTAGAAACCGTCGGTGGTCAGGCCCGGAACGAGCGCGATGGTGTATTTCTTGTCCTGCGCCTGCGCGGGCGCGATAAGCACCGTCGCGCTGACGGCGAGAGCCGCAAGCGCGGCAACGATCTTCTTCATGACATCCTCCTCATTGTGTTGGCAGATCTGCCGTTGCAAGTGACATCGAATGGCCGTCGTCCGCTTGGGACAAGACGGCCGGGAACGCCTGTTTGCTTTTCGCGGGCAGCTCCTCCCAAGCGCCCTCCAGTCGATATGTCAGCCGGTCCAGCCGACCGGCACGATAGCCACGGTCACTTCCTCGCCTCCGCGAGGTCAGAGAACCACAGCACCCGGCATGCATTGCACGCCAAGTTCACAAACTTGTAACACTTTGCAGAAATAAATTGCAACTCGGTTTTCCGGGTCGCAACGCCGGATTTTTCACGCAACATCCGACTGCTCCACAAAGTCCCGGCGAACTATTGCCTCGACTTCTCGGCGGCACAACCGATTTCGTAAAATCGCACTCGCGAACTGGAATGCGGCGGCGGGGCGGCGGGCGGCACTATCGCGGCGGCAGGGTAGCGAGGATGGCTTGCGCCGTCTTCGTATCCGTTATCACGGCGTTGATCAGCTGAGCGCGAGCGGCGCCGATGATGGCCGTCGCCTTTTCCGGCGACGCCGCGACACCGATCACCAGCGGCACGGCGCGGAGCTGCGCCGGCGACATAGCGATCATCCGGCCCTCTCCTTCCCAGGCGATCAGCGCGCCATCGGCATCGAAATAATGCCGAAGGACATCGCCGGCCGCATGGACCAGCGCCTGCTCGCTCGGCGTGGCGGCGCTCGCCTCGGGTGCATTGATGGCATGCGGCAGGCCGATGCCGACGATCGCCACATCGGTCCTGTCCCACAGCGCGACGGCATCGCTGATGGCGGCATCACCAAGGAAGACTTCACGCAATTCACTGGAAGGCAGATAGGGCGCATGAATGAAGTGCGGTGTCCCGCCGAACTCCTCGGCGGCGAGGCGGACGAATTCGTTGACCTGAAAATGCGCCGCGTGCTGCTGCATGCCGCCGGTGGCGGCAACGGTCAGCACGCCCGGAATGCGCGGCAGGCCGGCGCGGATCACCTCGCGCACCGCGCGCCCCCAGCCGATGGCGACCACGGAGCCGGCCACCAATTGCGCCTGCTTGAGAAGGCCGCCGAGCGGGCCGGCCAGCGCCGTCAGCGCGCCTGCGGCCGGCGTCTCGACCACCGCTGCGTCACGCAGGCCTAGCCTATCGATCAGCTGTCCGGTGATCTCCTCAGGTGCCGCCAGGTCGAGAACCTCGATACGGACGATCCCTTCCGCCCGCGCCCGCTGCAAGAGGCGCGATATGGTCGCGGTGGAGACGCCAAGCTGCCGCGCGATATCGACCTGCGACATCTCCGCCTCGTAATGCAGTTTGGCGACCGTGTGCAGCATCGTGCGCGATGCGGTCGCATCCTGAATGGGAGGGACAGCCAGCTTGCAATTCCTTTCAGCAACGTGTTACACACGTATACGCCGATGGGAGTTATCGCGCAAATCCGGCGAACTCGCAACTTGAGGCCGTCCTGCCCAGGCGCCGGCAAGGTGTGCTTTTCCGGGCAATCGACGGCGCATCAAGACGGCAATTCTCCCCTGCCGGCAGGCGGGCGAAAACTGAACATTCTTGTTTCCACGGGATCCGCGCCCTCGGCCAGAGAGCGCCAACATCGGACAGAGACCATGACAAAGATGACCACCGCGGAGCTGCGCGGCTATCAGCAGATATGCGGCAAGGACGGGGCCATGCTGGCCATCGCCTGCGACCAGCGCGGCGGCATGCGCACCTTGCTGGCGTCGGATCCGGCCGAACAGGCCAGGATCACCAACGACATGCTCGGCGACACCAAGGCCGACATCACGCGCTACCTTGCAAGTGCCGCGTCCTGCGTGCTGCTCGACCCGCTCTGCGCGGTGCCGCGGGTTGTCGAGGAGGGCGTGCTGAACCGCGATACCGCGCTGCTTATCGGCCTCGACGCCTCAGGTTTCGACGTCTCGCCTGAAGGCTATCGCCTGTCGCGCCTTGTCCCCGGCATCGATGCGCGCCGCGTGCGCGAACTGGGTGGCACGGGCGGCAAGATCATGGTGTATCTGCGGGCCGACAAGCCCGAAGCGAATGAGCACAACATCGCCATCCTGCGCCAATGCATCGCCGATTTCGGGCAGGAAGATTTGTTGCTCGTCGTCGAATTCCTGACCTATCAGCTCGAAGACGAAAGCCCGGAAGATTATGCGGCGAAGACCCCCTGGCTCGTCGAGGAAGGCACAAGGATATCGCTGGAGTGCGGGGCAAAGGTGCTGAAGCTTCCGTATCCCGGAACGCCGGAAGCCTGCGCCAACATCACCAGAATGGCCGGCGAGGTGCCGTGGGCGGTGCTTTCGGCCGGCGTCAACCACGCCACCTTCCTCGGCCAGGTCGAGATTGCCATGCAGAACGGCGCCTCCGGCGTCATCGCCGGCCGCTCGCTGTGGAAGGACTGCATCTCGCTCGATCGTGACATTCAGCGCGAAAGGCTTAAGACCATCGCGGTGCCGCGATTGCGTGAGATCCAGGCGGTGATCGGGTATCACCGGCGCAAGGCCGCCGCCTGATATCTGCCTTGGATCACCGGCACCTGCAGGACATCATGCCTCTCAGCATAGGTATAGATATAGGCGGCACCAATCTGCGGGCCGCCCGCATTTCGGGCACCGGCGAAATCCTCGAACGTCTGTCCGAAAAGAGCGCGCCAGACCCGCAGGCTGTGCTCTCGCGGATCGCCGGGATGGTGCGCCGGCTCGATACATCTGAGGTTTCGGCCATCGGCATCGGTGTTCCCGGTCGCGTCGACGCGCATCGCCGCGGGGTCCTGTCCGGCGGCTACGTCAATCTGGCCTCCGTCTCGCTGGCGCAGCGCCTGGAGGACATGGCCGGCAAGCCCGTCGTCATCGACAATGACTGCAACATGGCACTGGTCGCCGAGATGGCGCTCGGCGCCGGCCGGGGCCATCACGACGTCGCCATGTTCACCATCGGCACGGGCATTGGCGGGGCCGTCGCTCAAGATCGGCGGATCATGCGTGGCCGGGCAACGGCAGGGCAGCTCGGCCACATCACCGTCGACGTCAATGGCGAGATCTGCGCCTGCGGCCGGCGCGGTTGTGTCGAGACCACCAGTTCGGGCACCGCGCTTGGCCGTCACATCGCACGGGCCGGCTTGCGTCCCGACCTTTCGGTCGACCAGCTCTTTGCCCGCGACGCCGCCGGAGACGTCCAGGCGCGCGCTATACTCGAAGCCTGGGCAATGCCTTTGCGTGCCGCCATCGATACCAGCGTCGCCATGTTCGACCCCGGTGTCGTCCTGCTCGGCGGCGGTCTTGGCTGGGCGGCACACAAGGCGCTCGGCCGCGCGCCGGCCCTGGCGCCGTGGTACCAGTGCCCGGTCGAGCCGGCGCAGCTCGGCGACGAGGCCGGCGTGATCGGGGCAGGATTGCAGGCGCTGGCCGGAACAGACATGGCGACAGCGCCGATTTTTGGCCGGCATTTTGTGCAAGCCGGCGCGGCAAGGCGCGCCGTGCTGGTCAACGGCATCCCGGCCAGCGGCAAGAGCACGGTGTCGCGCGGCATCGCCGACCGCATGGGATGGCCGTTGCTTGCGCTCGACACAATCAAGAATCCGTTTCTCGAGGTGCTCGGCGGCGGCGACCGCGCCTTCAACCGCACGCTCGGCCGCGCCAGCTATCAGGCGATCTGGTCAGTCGTCGGCGAAGCCCCAGCGGGCTCCACATTCATCGTCGACGCCTGGTTCGGTTTCCAGCCGCGCGAGCTGCTCGAGGATCATCTCAGGAATGCCGGGGTCGAACAGACCGTCGAAATCTGGTGCCATGCGCCCGGCGAAGTCCTTGCCGAGCGTTACGGCGCCCGGCTCGGCCAGCGTCTCCCCGGCCATCCAGGCGCGGCCTATATCCCCGAACTGATCGAACTCGCCAGGCGCGCCGAACCGCTGCGGCGCGGCCCGCTCTTCGACGTCGACACGACGAAACCGATCGACCTCGATGCCATCACGGCATGGCTGCGAGCGACGATGACGGGCGACGTTTAGAATGTTGGTGGACAAGAAGCAGCTGGCCTGGCCTGCCTAGTCAATAACCGACGGTGAAGCGCTGCTTTATGTGGGCGGGCTTCTCGATCTCGTCGACCATCGCGATGGCGTAATCCTCGAAGGAAATGCTGCTGCCCTTGTCCGAAGCCAGAAGCGTGTCCTTGCCGAGGCGGAACTTGCCGGTCCGCTCGCCCGGGATGAACATGGCGGATGGCGACAGGAACGTCCAATCGAGGTCATCGATGGTCTTCAGCTTGTCGAGGAAGTCGGCGCCCTTCTGCGCCTCGGCCTTGTAGATGTCGGGAAATTCGGGCGTGTCGACCAGCCGCTTGCCGGGCGCGACCTCAAGGCTGCCCGCACCGCCGACGACCAGGTAGCGCTTCACGCCGGAGGCTCGCACCGCGGCGATCAGCGTGTCGGCATCGCTGTCGAGGAAATGCACCGAACTGATCACCACATCATGGCCGCGGATCAGCTTGGCCAGGCCTTCCATGTCGAAGACATCGCCCTTCCTGGCCGTCACGCCAGGCAGCGCCGCGATTTTTTCAGGATTGCGGGCGATGCCGGTGACTGTGTGGCCACGGCCGGAGAGTTCCTTGAGCAGGCGCGAACCGACTGCGCCCGATGCGCCGATGAGAGCGACTTTTGCCATGTCTTTTTCCATTCCTTGTTGGAGGTCGGTTGGGGGTCACGCGGCCGCGATATGAGCGAGGAGATTGTCGAAACTGCCGAACAGCGCGTTCGAACCGATGAGGCGCGGCGCATCGTTGCTCATGATGGCGAGCGAAGGCACGCCGTTGGAATGCAGGCGCTGGAACAGCGCGCGGCCTCGGCCGACCAGTTCGCGGTGAGCTGTCAGCAATCCTTCGGTTGGCGCCTTCACCAGTTCGCCGGCATCGGCCATGCCGGCGTCGGCGAGCACCTCGGCGACACCGCCGACCGTGACGATATCGCGCCCATCGACATAGCGCGCGTTCTGGATCGCCTTCAGCGCGGCGAGCCGGCGCTCGGGATCTTCCAGGCCCGCCGCGGTGATCGCGAGGGTCGCGGCATGGGAATCCAGCAACGTGCCGCGAACATTCAGCACGTTGTCCCGATAGCCCTGCGTGAAAACCTGTCCGGTCAAGCGCTCGATGCGCTGGTCGTTCGCCCAGGCATGGGCGGCAAAACCGCCATCCATCGGCCGGGCGCCTGCCCCCGAAAACAGGCCGGTCGGCAAGAGCTCGATGCGCACGCCGCTGGCGGACAGTTTTTCGAGCATCGGGCTTGCGCCATAACACCAGCCGCAGAGCGGATCGAAAAGGTAGGTCACTTCTGGATTGCCCACGGTCGCCCGGTCTCCGTTGCGGTGGCATTAGCTGCCCCGTCCGCCAAATGTCTTGGCTTACATGTGGCAGGTGATGGTCTTGCAATAAATGGTGCCCAATAATACAAACTGTCTGATCTAATCAGACAAAGCATGTGACCGAACTCCTCAATCTCAATCGGCTTGTCTATTTCACCACGGTGATGGAGACAGGCTCGTTCACCACGGCGGCGGACCGGCTTGGCGTGGCCAAGGCCGTGGTCAGCCACCAGATCGGCAGGCTTGAACAGGAATTGTGCGCGACGCTCATGCGGCGCACGACGCGGCGTGTCACGCCGACCGAGGAGGGTCGCCTGTTCTACGACCGCGCGATGATCATCCTGCGCGAAGCCGAAGCGGCCTATGGCGAGATCTCGCACGGGGCGATCGAACCCAAGGGAATGCTGAGGCTGACCGCGCCGCTCGACTATGGCACGAAGATCGTTGCGCCGGTCATGGCCGCCTATCTCCGAACTTATCCGCATATGCGCGTCGAGGCGATTTTCGATGACGCCGTCAGCAATCTGGTGGACGAGCAGATCGACCTCGGCATCCGCGTCGGCTGGCTTGCGGATTCGTCCAATCAGGCGCGGCGCCTGGGCACGATACAGCAGGTCGTGGTGGCGAACCCGAGCTTCGCCGCAAGCCTGCCGCCCGATGTCACCCCGCGCCAGGCAAGATCGCTTGCCTGGGTCGGCAACGCCCAGCTGCGCGGCGTCGGCCAATGGCTGTTTTCAAGAGAGGGAGAAACGGTGTTGACCGAACTCAACCCGGTCATCATGTGCGACAAGAGCCCGGCGGCTCTTGCCTGCGTGCTCGCCGGTATCGGATTGGGCGTATTTCCCGACTACAGTGTCGGCGACGATATCGCCGAGGGACGTCTCGTGCCGGTATTTGCCGACTGGATGTTGCCTGCCGGCGGCATCCATGCCGTTTTCCCTCCGGCCCGGTTCCGGCCAGCCAAGGTCCGCGCCTTCGTCGAGTTGCTGGCGGCCGCCGAGAAGAAACGCTCGCGTCTCGTCGAAACGGCCTGAGGCGACGAGACAGCCCGCCAGCTCGAGGCTGACGGGCCGATCATTTTGGATCGCCGGGGCGCTCACCGATAGGTCGCAAATAGATACTCAATCCGCTCGCACGGCGCGGCCACCGGATGCGATACTGGCAGGCGAGATCATATTCGGCACCAGAATGTCATTGCGGCGCGCGAAGGCGATCAAGGTCGCCCGCACGGTTTCCGCATCGATCTTGCCGGCAATGCCGGCTTTGCAAGCGTTGAGGGCGACGGCATGGGCGCCGTTTCGGCTGGCAACGGGCCAGTCCTGCAACACGGCATATGCTTCCATCGCAGTCTCGATCGTTACCGGAAGCCCCATTCCGACCAAGATCGTCACGGGTTCTTCAAAGCGCATCTGTGCCATGATTTAAACCTCCATTCGATGGCAAACGAACCGAAGCATGTCGGGCAGCCTGGTGCGCGAAGACAGGTCGGCGCGGATAGGGCGGGTGCGCCGGTGTCGTCGGATTTCCGGCGGCCACGAGCCTGATCTCGGCTGGCTCGACCGGGCTTGGCTTGAGCACCGGCGAGCCTCGGCCAGGCGCCGGTAGCGCCCTATGCGCCCTGGCGAGCGCCTCGAGCCAGGCAAGGACGGAAAGCGGCGGAAGCGCCCGCCCATCGAGCCAGGCGGCGACCTGGCTTTGCGGGCAACCAAGCTCGTCGACGAGGTCTGCCGCTTTCCACCTCAACGTTTTCAGGCATTCACGCAATTGGCCCACGATCATGTCGGTCCTCTTCCCAACCGGACATCGGTCCATCGTTTGCTGTGGGGCTCCGATGATCGCGTCCTCCATCCCTGGTTGAGCCGCCGGAGCCTTCCGAGGCTGCCGACACATGCTGCGCGGCCAGGAACATCAGCGTCGACGCCGCCGTACGGCGGCTCCAGCCTGCGGACTCGGCCATGTCGAGAACGCGCATCAACAATGGCCCCAGCACGCTCCTGCATTCTGCCTCGTAGGCGAGAAATTCGTTTGCCGGATGCGTGGGCGCCGAAACGGAACCGATACCGGTCATAGTGGTCTCTCTCCAAACTTTCCCCGGGAAGCGCCCGCTCCCACTTGTGGGAGCGGGCGGCCTCCCGGCGTCCTAGAAGTCCATGCCCGCGCCGGCGGGCATGGCAGGGGTCGCGGCCTCCTTCTTTGGCTTCTCGGCCACCATCGCCTCGGTGGTGACCAGCAGGCCAGCGACGGAAGCGGCATCCTGAAGCGCGGTGCGCACGACCTTTGCCGGATCGATGACGCCTTGGCCGTAGAGATCGCCGAACTCGTTGGTCTGGGCGTTCCAGCCCCAGCCGAACTCGCTCTTCTCACGCAGCTTGCCGACGATGATCGAGCCCTCGGCGCCGGCGTTCTCCGCGATCTGGCGCACCGGGGTCTCGATCGCACGCCGCACGATCTCGACACCGGTCCTCTGGTCGGCATTGTCGATCGGCAAGGCATCGAGCGCCTTGGCGGCCCGGAGCAACGCGACGCCGCCGCCCGGGAGTACGCCTTCCTCGACCGCCGCACGGGTCGCATGCAGCGCGTCGTCGACACGGTCCTTGCGCTCCTTCACCTCGACTTCCGTCGAACCGCCGACACGGATGACGGCGACGCCACCGGCGAGCTTCGCCAGCCGCTCCTGCAGTTTCTCGCGGTCGTAGTCGGAGGTAGTCTCCTCGATCTGCGCTTTGATCTGGGCGATGCGGCCCTGGATCTCTTCCTTGCGGCCAACGCCGTCGACGATGGTGGTGTTTTCTTTTTCGATCACCACTTTCTTGGCGCGGCCCAACATCTGCAGCGTGACGTTCTCGAGCTTGATGCCGAGATCCTCGCTGATCGCCGTGCCGCCGGTGAGGATGGCAATATCCTCCAGCATCGCCTTGCGGCGATCGCCGAAGCCGGGCGCCTTGACTGCCGCGACCTTCAGGCCGCCGCGCAATTTGTTCACGACCAGCGTGGCGAGCGCCTCGCCCTCGACATCCTCGGCGATGATCAGCAGCGGCTTGCCCGACTGCACGACTGCCTCGAGGACGGGGAGCATGGCTTGCAGGTTGGACAGTTTCTTCTCGTGGATCAGCACATAGGGCTCTTCGAGCTCGACGCGCATCTTGTCCTGGTTGGTGATGAAGTACGGGCTGAGATAGCCGCGGTCGAACTGCATGCCTTCGACCACCTCCAGTTCGGTCTCGGCGGTCTTGGCCTCCTCCACCGTGATGACACCTTCATTGCCGACCTTCTCCATCGCCTCGGCGAGGAACCGGCCGATCTCGGGATCGCCATTGGCCGAAATGGTGCCGACCTGGGCGATCTCATCGTTTTTCGTCACCTTGCGGGCGTTGGCCTTCAGTTCGGCGACGACCGCTTCCACGGCCTTGTCGATGCCGCGTTTCAAATCCATCGGATTCATGCCCGAGGCGACGGCCTTGGCGCCTTCCTTGACGATGGCTTGGGCCAGAACGGTCGCGGTTGTGGTGCCGTCGCCGGCGATGTCGTTGGTCTTCGAAGCGACTTCGCGCACCATCTGCGCGCCCATGTTTTCGAACTTGTCTTCCAGTTCGATCTCCTTGGCCACCGTCACACCATCCTTGGTGATGCGCGGCGCGCCGAAGGATTTATCGATAACGACGTTGCGGCCTTTGGGACCGAGCGTCACCTTCACCGCATTGGCCAGAATGTCGACGCCGCGCAGCATCTTCTCGCGGGCTTCGGTATGGAATTTCACTTCCTTGGCAGCCATTGGATCACTCCTTCAATTTAGGCAGCTTTCGTTGACTGATAACTTGGCAAGAAGCCGTCAGGCGGCCTTCTTCACGGTCGCGGTCTGCTCGATCACGCCCATCACATCGCTTTCCTTCATGATGATCAGGTCTTGGCCGCCGAGCTTGATCTCGGTGCCGGACCATTTGCCGAACAGAATGCGGTCACCCACCCTGACGTCGAGCGGCTGTAGCTGCCCGGCTTCGTTGCGGGCGCCGGGGCCGGCGGCGATCACCTCGCCTTCCTGCGGCTTTTCCTTGGCTGTGTCGGGAATGATAATGCCGCCAGCCGTTTTCTCCTCGGCTTCGATGCGGCGGACCAGGATACGGTCGTGCAATGGGCGGAACGTCATGTCGTTCTCCTTCAAGGACAAACAGTTTTTGAGGTTCCTCCGCGCCGGACCGGCAATATCGGCCCGGCAAGAGGTGCCGCGACCCTTGTTCAGGCATCGCGCGCGCATATCGAGCTAGTTTTGGAATTTTCCGGTTTCAAGAGGTCCGCGCAAAAATTTTGGCACTCGTCGCATGAGAGTGCCAACGCGTTGTTATCATGCAGGGATTCTCGCCAGGTCGACGATTTCACCGCTTGAATTTTGGTGAAGAGCCAACAAGATTATCCTGGCCGGCGCTGCCGAAGCACAGCCGGAAACTGGACGCTATCGAGGAGTTTTTGCAGACGGAGGACAGCGATGGACCGACATAAATTTCCGCCGATCATGCCTTCCCTGACTGACACGCCCGACACCTCGCTTGACCGGCTGCTTTCGCCGGCGAGGCACTTCAAACATCCTGACGAGGTATTGGAAGACGACGCGCTCGACCTCTGGGAAAAGCGGGCGATCCTGTCGTCTTGGGCCTCGGATGCCTGCGCGGTGGAGTCGATGCCGGAACTGCGCCTGCCGCCGGGAGTCGAGCGGCCGGTTTCCTTCGACCACATCATGGAGGCCTTGTGCAAGCTCGACATCGACGTGCCGGCGCCGCGGTCCACGCCGGATGAATTCCGGCACGACTTCGCCAGGATGAATGCATAAGGTCGTAAGCGAAAGGAGAAACATATGGTGACTGCGGTCAGCAGAGAATTCCGCCTGCAGATGGATGGCTACGGCCTGACCACGGCCGAGATTCACTATCATATGCCTGACTACCCCAACCTGCTGCAGCTCTATGTCTGGCAGGAATACGACCTCGCTCCCGATTTCCCGGAGCTGAAGGGCTTCCTTGGCTATTGGGAAAGCGAACTGGACGGCGCGCTGCATTCCGTGCGCGTCGCACATCATCGTCTAATCACACCGTCGGAATGGCGCGCCGTTGACGGCATCGTTGCCATCCATTGAGCGGATCACATTGAGCGGATCAAAAAACCTGAAGCGCGTCGCCTGCAACGCGGCGCGCTCAAAGGCTCGATTGAGCATACCTAAAATCAGAGTTCCCGAGCAGGATGAGTGATGGGATTCGTGTCATCCTGCTCTGACAGCCATCGGCTGGGCCGTCCTTGACATCGCCGCGGAACGGAATTGCTGGGGCGAAGCGGAGCGGCCCCTCGTCAGGCCGGCTCGCTTGGCCGCCTTCAAGAAGGCCTTGTAGGCGGCACGCCCGCTGCGCCAGCCATCCAGCGCATCACGGCATGCACGGCCGGCGGCGCGCCAGCTTGGTCCGCGCGCCCATTTCGGCCATTGTTGATCCAGGCATTCCAGAGCCTCGAAGCTGCTGGCGACCTTGCGTGGGGCGTCCGACAATTCGAGGGTAATCGGCTGGGGAAACCGAATATCGTTCATCACTTCCTCCGTTTTTTGACGTCTTTTTGCGAGTAAGCAATCGGATGGCGTCACCGGCGACCGTCCATCCGTGATCGAGATGGTCAGCCGTTCAGGCCGCGTCAAGGGCCGCCGGAATCTCGACGAGACGTTCGATCAGGCCTCTTGACGCCACGCCCGTCAGTTCCCAGATCGATTCCGCCGGCGCCGGAAGGGCCGGCAGGTCAAGGAGTGCCGCATCCTTGGCACTCCTCGTACCCATGTTGCTCAGCGAAGGAGGATATGGCTATGAGAACCGCTTTCGACTTTTCACCACTCTATCGGTCGAGCATAGGCTTCGACCGTATTTTCGACCTGCTGGAGAATGCCAGCCGCACGGCGAACGTCGACAACTGGCCGCCCTACGATATCTCCAGGACCGGTGACGACGCCTACCGCATCACCATGGCGGTAGCCGGCTTCAGTCAAGACGAATTGAGCATCGTGCATGAACCCAACATGCTCGTCATCGCCGGCGAGCGTGCCGGAGAGGACAATGGCGAATACCTGCATCGCGGCATCGCCGGACGGCCGTTTGAGCGACGCTTCGAACTTGCCGACCATGTGAAGGTGACCGGCGCCGGCCTCGTCAACGGTCTCCTGACCGTCGATCTTCAGCGTGAGATTCCCGAAGAGATGAAACCGCGCAAGATCGAGATCGGCACCAGCATGGCCAAAGCCAAGGAAAAATCCGCGGCAAAGCCCGTGCAAGTGGAAAAACAGGCCGCGTGAGGCAATTCGGGTCAGGGCTTCCACCAACCGGACGCCGGTCGCCCGGTGGTGGAGACGCAAGCAAAGAGGAGAAAGACAATGAGCGTACGTGATCTCATTCCTTTTGGCCGGGAACGCGGACAGGTGCCCAGCCTTTTGCGCGATGGCGAACGTGATCCGTTCATGTCGTTGCACCGCGAGGTCAACCGTCTTTTCGACGATGTTTTCCGTGGTTTCGGTTCGGGGCTGCCATCCTTGTCTGCCGTTGCCGCCGAGGGCGCACGCTGGCCAAGCGTCGAGATCTCCGACACTGGAAAGGAGGTCCGTGTCACGGCCGAAGTGCCCGGCATGGAGGAAAAGGACATCGAGGTCCTGCTCGATGACGACGTGCTGACCCTGAAGGGCGAAAAGCGGTCCGAGACCGAGGACAAGGAGCGCCAGTTCTCCGAGCGCTATTACGGCCGTTTCGAGCGCCGCATTCCGCTCGGCGTCGAGGTAGAGCAAGACAATGTCGAAGCGCGCTTCAGGAACGGCGTCCTGACGGTTACATTGCCGAAGACCGCGAAAGCGCAAGCGCAGGCAAAGCGGATCGAAATCAAGAGTTGAACCACCTATGCCGGCGGTTGGACAAACCCACCCGCCGGTTCAGGTCGAGATGTTGACGGCTTACACTGCGGACGCCATTGCTTTGCCGGCTGGATTATTTTCGGCGACAGGTCTGTCTTTTGTGCGGTGGCCCGGCTTGCCCGCCCCCCTGGTCGCTTTGGCTTGGCTGGGCTTTGGCGGGCGGATTGTGTTTGGTTTTGCGGGCTTTGTTTTTGACCTTGGGCGTCGGCTTTGGGTGTTTGCTGGGCTGTGATGAGGGTTCTCAAATCAGCGGGGGGCCATCAGCCGGATACAAGAACAGCCCGGGGTGAGCCGGGCTGTTTTGATTTGGTTGCGGGGACAGGATTTGAACCTGTGACCTTCAGGTTATGAGCCTGACGAGCTACCGGGCTGCTCCACCCCGCGCCACCTATGAGCAAGCGTGAGCTTGCTTCGACCTCTGGAAGCAGGTGTTTTCTGCTTCGATCTCTGGAAGCAGGTGTCTCTGCTTCGATGTTTGGAAGCGGGCGATTGCCTGCTTCGCGCCGCCAAATTGAAAGGGCCGCTTACGCGGCCCGTTGTCCCGTTGGCGGGCCTGTTCGTGAAGAGAAGATTTCACATCCATCCGATTGGATGTGAGTTTAACGTGCGTTTGGCAGACCTGGCAGCGACCTACTCTCCCGCGTCTTGAGACGAAGTACCATCAGCGCTGGAGCGTTTCACGGCCGAGTTCGGAATGGGATCGGGTGCAGCCGCTCCGCCATAACCACCAGGTCGGCAAAACGCACGTTATTCGAGAAGCTGGGTTAGGGATTGGGCAGAAGGCAATAGTGAATAGGGGATGCCTATTCACTATTGGCTCGTTGCTCTTCACCTGTCTTTTTGTGCCTGAGCGACATCCACAGTTTGCTTTCGGGCAAAGCCCGCAAGCGCGACTGCGCGTCGCCGGTCGTCCGGCGCCCTCGCGGAGCATAGGCCCGTAAGGGCCGCTCATGCGTGAGCGCTGGCCAGACCATCGTGTTTCACGATGGGCATAAGGAATGAGAACGATCAAGCCGATCGAACTATTAGTACCGGTAAGCTTCAAGCGTTGCCGCTCTTCCACACCCGGCCTATCAACGTGGTCGTCTTCCACGGTTCTCAGGGAATACTCGTTTTAAGGTGGGTTTCCCGCTTAGATGCCTTCAGCGGTTATCCCGTCCGGATATAGCTACCCTGCTATGCGGCTGGCGCCACAACAGGTCCACCAGAGATCCGTCCATCCCGGTCCTCTCGTACTAGGGACAGATCCTTTCAATATTCCTACACCCACGGCAGATAGGGACCGAACTGTCTCACGACGTTCTGAACCCAACTCACGTACCGCTTTAAATGGCGAACAGCCATACCCTTGGGACCTGCTCCAGCCCCAGGATGCGATGAGTCGACATCGAGGTGCCAAACAACCCCGTCGATATGGACTCTTGGGGGTCATCAGCCTGTTATCCCCGGCGTACCTTTTATCCGTTGAGCGATGGCCCTTCCACGCGGGACCACCGGATCACTATGACCGACTTTCGTCTCTGCTCGACTTGTCAGTCTCGCAGTCAGGCAGGCTTATGCCATTGCACTCAGCGAACGATTTCCGACCGTTCTGAGCCCACCATCGCGCGCCTCCGTTACTCTTTAGGAGGCGACCGCCCCAGTCAAACTACCCACCATACATTGTCCCGGACCCGGATAACGGGCCGCGGTTAGACATCCATAGTGATAAGGGTGGTATTTCAAGGGTGGCTCCACCTGAGCTGGCGCCCAGGCTTCAAAGCCTACCACCTATCCTACACATGCCACTACGAATGCCAATGTAAAGCTATAGTAAAGGTGCACGGGGTCTTTCCGTCTAACCGCAGGAACCCCGCATCTTCACGGGGAATTCAATTTCACTGAGTCTATGCTGGAGACAGCGGGGAAGTCGTTACGCCATTCGTGCAGGTCGGAACTTACCCGACAAGGAATTTCGCTACCTTAGGACCGTTATAGTTACGGCCGCCGTTTACTGGGGCTTCGATTCAGAGCTTGCACCCCTCCTCTTAACCTTCCAGCACCGGGCAGGCGTCAGACCCTATACGTCGCCTTGCGGCTTCGCAGAGCCCTGTGTTTTTGATAAACAGTCGCTACCCCCTGGTCTGTGCCACCCTCCTCTGCTTGCGCAGAAAAGGGTCACGCTTCTTCCGAAGTTACGCGTGCAATTTGCCGAGTTCCTTCAGCATAGTTCTCTCAAGCGCCTTGGTATACTCTACCAGACCACCAGTGTCGGTTTCGGGTACGGTCTATAAGGAGGAGCTATTTCCTGGAACCACTCCGCTGCCCGTTCAATCCGATAAGATTGGACAACTTGTGTGATCCGTCACTACCTCCAGGCCCACGAATATTAACGTGGTTCCCATCGACTACGCGTTTCCGCCTCGTCTTAGGGGCCGGCTAACCCTGCTCAGATTAGCTTTAAGCAGGAACCCTTGGTCTTTCGGCGGGGGAGTCTCTCACTCCCCTTACGTTACTCATGTCAGCATTCGCACTTCTGATACCTCCACCACCCCTCACGGGTATGGCTTCATCAGCTTACAGAACGCTCCGCTACCGCTCGTGATTGCTCACGAACCCTAAGCTTCGGTGTATGGCTTTAGCCC